>NZ_LT607750.1:632500-1832500 GCF_900090235.1 Micromonospora echinaurantiaca
GCAGGCATGAGTAGCGAAAGAAGGGTGAGAAACCCTTCCGCCGGATGACCAAGGGTTCCAGGGCCAGGCTAATCCGCCCTGGGTGAGTCGGGACCTAAGGCGAGGCCGAGAGGCGTAGTCGATGGACAACGGGTTGATATTCCCGTACCCGCGAAAGAGCGACCCTGATGAACCTCGTTGTGCTAACCACCCAAACCGGCGGCGACCTTCGGGTCAATGTTGGGGAGCGTGGGAACCTGGCGGGTAGTAGTCAAGCGATGGGGTGACGCAGGAAGGTAGCTGATCCCGGCCGGTGGTTGTGCCGGGGTAAGCGTGTAGGCCGTGCTGTAGGCAAATCCGCAGCACATGTAGGCTGAGACGTGATGCCGAGCCGATTCAGGTGAAGTCAGTGATCCTATGCTGCCGAGAAAAGCCTCTAGCGAGTTCTGAGCGGCCCGTACCCCAAACCGACACAGGTGGTCAGGTAGAGAATACCGAGGCGATCGGGCGAACTGTGGTTAAGGAACTCGGCAAATTGCCCCCGTAACTTAGGGAGAAGGGGGGCCGGAGACGTGAAGCCCCGCGCGGGTGGAGCGTTGTATGGCCGCAGAGAGCAGGGGGAAGCGACTGTTTACTAAAAACACAGGTCCATGCGAAGAAGTAATTCGATGTATATGGACTGACGCCTGCCCGGTGCTGGAACGTTAAGGGGACCTGTTAGCTCTTCGGGGCGAAGCGGAGAACTTAAGCGCCAGTAAACGGCGGTGGTAACTATAACCATCCTAAGGTAGCGAAATTCCTTGTCGGGTAAGTTCCGACCTGCACGAATGGCGTAACGACTTCCCCACTGTCTCAACCACAGGCCCGGCGAAATTGCATTACGAGTAAAGATGCTCGTTACGCGCGGCAGGACGGAAAGACCCCGGGACCTTTACTATAGCTTGACATTGGTATCCGAATTAGCTTGTGTAGGATAGGTGGGAGCCGGTGAAGTCCATACGCCAGTATGGGTGGAGGCAATCTTGAAATACCACTCTGGTTGATTTGGGTATCTAACTTCGGACCGTGATCCGGTTCAGGGACAGTGTCTGGTGGGTAGTTTAACTGGGGCGGTTGCCTCCTAAAGGGTAACGGAGGCGCCCAAAGGTTCCCTCAGCCTGGTTGGCAATCAGGTGTTGAGTGCAAGTACACAAGGGAGCTTGACTGTGAGACTGACAGGTCGAGCAGGGACGAAAGTCGGGACTAGTGATCCGGCACTTGCGTGTGGAAGCGGTGTCGCTCAACGGATAAAAGGTACCCCGGGGATAACAGGCTGATCTTCCCCAAGAGTCCATATCGACGGGATGGTTTGGCACCTCGATGTCGGCTCGTCGCATCCTGGGGCTGTAGCAGGTCCCAAGGGTTGGGCTGTTCGCCCATTAAAGCGGTACGCGAGCTGGGTTTAGAACGTCGTGAGACAGTTCGGTCCCTATCCGCCGTGCGCGTAGGATACTTGAGAAGGGCTGTCCCTAGTACGAGAGGACCGGGACGGACGAACCTCTGGTGTGCCAGTTGTCCCGCCAGGGGCACGGCTGGTTAGCTACGTTCGGAAGGGATAACCGCTGAAAGCATCTAAGCGGGAAGCTCGCTTCAAGATGAGGTATCCCACCACCCATTGGGTGGGTAAGGCCCCCAGCTAGACGACTGGGTTGATAGGCCGGAAATGTAAGCCCGGTAACGGGTTCAGTTGACCGGTACTAATAGGCCGAGGACTTGACTACTAAGCTGCTACGCGTCCACTGTGCAACTCACAGCAAACGAACAACAGACCACTGTGTGGTGTTGTTTGATATGTTGATAGAGTTACGGCGGTCATGGCGGAGGGGAAACGCCCGGTCACATTCCGAACCCGGAAGCTAAGCCCTCCAGCGCCGATGGTACTGCACTCGTGAGGGTGTGGGAGAGTAGGACACCGCCGGACAATCTTCCATTCAGGGCCACCCCACGAGGGGTGGCCCTGAATGCATTCCACCCTATTTTTGGCTCCGCCAGCTTTTGGTCTGGTTGCGGTTGGGGGTGTGGCCCCGCCGTGACCGGCTCCGGGCGGTCAGGCTTGATCCCTGCGCCGGTCACGGCGGGGCCACACCCCGATCCTGGTCACCGCCCGCCCGCCAGCAACAGCCTCCCGAAACCAACAAGGGGGCCGATCGCATGAACAAGGCGCTACTCAGATGAACAAAGGCGCTGTCAGCCCCGGGCCCGCCAACACCAACGACAGCCGCCGGACGCACGAGCGTCGCCGGATCAACCACCGACCCACACGCCCTTGACGACCAGGCGGCAGCCAAGCTGGACGGCTGCCCCTCGCTGTGCTGGACGTGTGCGGGGCGCCAGCGCTGCCCGGCGGAACCGCGGCCCAGGGGGGGGTGCCGGCGACCGAACCTGTCGTAGCGGGACGATGGCGCGGCCTCACCCGGTGGCAGCTGTCACGGTCACGTCACCGGTCAAATTGACCCGAACCGGCGAACACCGGTCGGTGGAAACCCCTCACCCAGCCGGGCTCGGGCGCGCACGCACCCATCTGCCACCCGCAAGTTCCCGCGGACCGGGACCACGACGAGGGTGTGGCCCGCCGTGCCCGGCGCAGGGATCAAGCCTGACCGCCCGGAGCCGGGCACGGCGGGCCATACCCCCAACCGCAACCACCCACGGCCGCCGAGCCGCCGGGTGAACCGCGCCCAAGCCCGCAACCGACCACGGCCGCAAGCGACGACGCCACGCCCCACCGCAACCACCCCGACGCGAACCCAGGCAGGACCAGCCACGGAGAGGCGCGTCAGTCGCGGGTCTGGACCTCGTCGCGGATGTTGCGGAGCAGCTCGCCGGACTGGTCGACCGGGCGGCCCGGGAACATCGCCATCACCACGCTGCCGTGGTCGGCCCAGCCGCAGATGGCGAAGTCGCCACCCTCGCCGCTGGTGCTGCCGCACTTCATCACGCCCCCGAACCGGCCCGCCGGCACCTCGCGCAGCCCGGTCACCTTGCCGGTCTCGTCCGACATCAGGCGGAAGAGGGTGTCCAGGTCGCGCTCCGGCTGCCAGAGCAGCGTGGTGCCACCGAAGATGAGCACCGACTTCCGCTCGTCGGCGGGGTCCCGGTAGACGGTGCCGAAGCTGCGGTCCAGGTCGATGTCGGCGGCGAAGCCGCTGCGCAGGTAGTCGGCGGTGCTGCGGGCCCGCTCGCTGTCGTCCCGGGTCAGGCCGGCCACCCGCTCCGGCGTGGCCAGGTCGGTGTCCTTCTGCTGGGCCACCCGCCAGCCGGCCGTGCTCAGCGCACCGGCGCCGGCCAGGCCGGCGACGAGCAGCGCCGCGAGCAGCACCTGCCGGCGCCGGGACCGGGGCCGCCGTTCGGCGGTCGCCTCCTGGTCCCGGTTGCTCAGCTGGATGGGCTCCTCGGTCAGGTCGATGGGCTCCCGCCCGTCGTCGACCGGGCGCTCGGTGAGATGTGCGTCGGACATAGCCGACACCGTACGCGAAGCACCGGTGGCGCACGTCAGGTCCGCGGAAGCGCTCCGTAGACTTTCAGGGTGACCGAGAGACTGGATGCCCGACGCCCCGACGCCCCGACCCTGGCCGGCCAGTACCAGCCGGGCGAGGTAGAGCAGCGACGGTACGAGCAGTGGGTAGCCGCCGGCCACTTCCGGGCGTCGGCGGAGAGCGACAAGCCCCCGTTCACCATCGTCATCCCGCCGCCGAACGTCACCGGCTCGCTGCACATGGGCCACGCGTTCGAGCACACGCTGATGGACGCCCTCACCCGGCGCAAGCGCATGCAGGGCTACGAGGCGCTCTGGCTGCCCGGCATGGACCACGCCGGCATCGCCACCCAGAACCTGGTGGAGCGGCAGCTCGCCACCGAGGGGCTGTCCCGGCACGACCTGGGCCGGGAGAAGTTCGTCGAGCGGGTCTGGCAGTGGAAGGCCGAGTCCGGCGGCGCGATCCTCGGCCAGATGCGCCGCCTCGGCGACGCCGTCGACTGGGACCGCGAGCGCTTCACCATGGACGAGGGCCTGTCCCGGGCCGTGCAGACCATGTTCAAGAAGCTCTTCGACGACGGGCTGATCTACCGGGCGAACCGGATCATCAACTGGTGCCCGCGTTGCCTCACCGCGCTCTCCGACATCGAGGTGGAGCACACCGACGACGAGGGCGAGCTCATCTCGATCCGCTACAGCGACGAGGTCGTGGTGGCCACCACCCGGGCCGAGACGATGCTCGGCGACACCGCTGTCGCAGTGCACCCGGAGGACGAGCGGTACCGGCACCTGATCGGCACGGAGGTGGCGCTGCCGCTCACCGACCGGCGGATCCCGATCGTCGCCGACGAGCACGTCGACCCGAGCTTCGGCACCGGCATGGTCAAGGTGACCCCGGCGCACGACCCGAACGACTTCGAGATCGGCCAGCGGCACGACCTGCCCGCCCTGACGATCATGGACGAGCGGGGCATCATCACCGCGCCCGGCCCGTTCGAGGGCCTGGACCGGTACGAGGCGCGCCCGGCGATCGTCGCCGCGCTGCGCGAGCAGGGCCTGATCGTCGCGGAGAAGCGGCCGTACCTGCACGCGGTGGGGCACTGCTCGCGGTGCAAGACCACCGTCGAGCCGCGGCTGTCGCTGCAGTGGTTCGTGAACACCGGGCCGCTCGCCCAGGCCGCCGGCGACGCGGTCCGCGACGGCCGGGTGAAGATCGAGCCGGCCGAGCTGGCCAAGCGCTACTTCGCCTGGGTCGACAACATGCACGACTGGTGCATCTCCCGCCAGCTCTGGTGGGGCCACCGCATCCCGGTCTGGTACGGCCCGAACGGCGAGATCGTGTGCGTCGGCCCGGACGAGGAGCCGCCGAGCGGCGAGGGCTGGCGGCAGGACGAGGACGTCCTGGACACCTGGTTCTCCAGCGGCCTGTGGCCGTTCTCCACCCTGGGCTGGCCGGAGCGAACCCCGGACCTGGCCAAGTTCTACCCGACCAGCGTGCTGGTCACCGGCTACGACATCCTCTTCTTCTGGGTCGCCCGGATGATGATGTTCGGCCTCTACGCGATGGACGGCGTGCAGCCGTTCGACGTGGTGGCGCTGCACGGCATGGTCCGCGACGAGCACGGCAAGAAGATGTCGAAGTCGTTCGGCAACGTGGTCGACCCGTTGGACTGGATCGACCGGTTCGGCGCCGACGCCACCCGGTTCACCCTGGCCCGGGGCGCCAACCCCGGCCAGGACGTGCCGGTCAGCGAGGAGTGGTGCCAGGGCTCCCGCAACTTCTGCAACAAGCTCTGGAACGCCACCCGGTTCGCGCTGCTGAACGGCGCGCACACCGGGGGGCCGCTGCCGGCCGCCGAGGCGTTGTCGACGGTCGACCGGTGGATCCTGTCCCGGCTGGCGCACGTCACCGCCGAGGTCGACGAGCAGTTCGAGGCGTACGAGTTCGCGAAGGTCTGCGACCTGCTGTACCACTTCGCCTGGGACGACGTCTGCGACTGGTACGTCGAGCTGAGCAAGCCGGTGCTGGCCGAGGGGGGACCGGCCGCCGAGGCCACCCGCCGGGTGCTCGGGCACGTGCTGGACCAGCTGCTGCGGCTGCTGCACCCGGTCATCCCGTTCGTCACCGAGGAGCTGTGGCTCGCCCTGACCGGCGGCGAGACGGTGATGACCGCCGCCTGGCCGACCGCCGACCGGGCGCTGCTCGACGACGCCGCCGAGGCCGAGGTCGGCACCCTGCAGCGGGTGGTCACCGAGGTCCGCCGGTTCCGTTCCGACCAGGGCCTGCGCCCCACCCAGCGGGTCGCCGCCCGACTCGACGGCCTGGCCGCCGCCGGGATCGCGGCGCACGAGCCGCTGATCCGGTCGCTGGCCCGGCTGGACGCGGCCGGTGACGACTTCCAGGCCAGCGCCACGCTGGCCATGCCCGGCTCGGTGAACGTCGCCCTGGACACCCGGGGCTCCATCGACGTGGCCGCCGAGCGGGCGCGACTCACCAAGGACCGCGCGGCGGCCGAGAAGGAGGCCGCGCAGGCCCGGGCCAAGCTGGACAACCCGGCGTTCGTCGGCAAGGCGCCGGAGCCCGTGGTAGCCAAGATCCGTGACCGGCTCGCGGTGGCCGAGGCCGACCTGGCCCGGATCGACGCGGCTCTGGAGGCGCTGCCCTCGTGACCGATCATGACTCGTTCGCCGAGGTCGAGGCCGAGCTGGCCGGCCGCGGCTTCACCCGGATGGTCTTCGAGCTGGACCGGATCCAGTCCGTGCTCGACCTGCTCGGCGACCCCCAGCGGGCCTACCCGGCGATCCACCTGACCGGGACCAACGGCAAGACCTCCACGGCCCGCATGATCGATTCGCTGTTGCGGGCGTTCGGGCTGCACACCGGTCGCTACACCAGCCCGCACCTGGAGACCGTCCGGGAGCGGATCAGCCTGGATGGCGAGCCGGTGAGCGAGGAGCGGTTCACCGCGACTTACCGGGAGGTCGAGCCGCTGGCCCGGCTGGTGGACGAGCGGTCGGCCGAGCCGCTGACCTACTTCGACATGACCACCGCGCTGGCGTTCGCCACCTTCGCCGACGCTCCGGTGGACGTGGCGGTGGTCGAGGTGGGTCTCGGCGGCGCCGAGGACTCGACGAACGTGATCCAGGCCGGGGTCGCGGTGATCACGCCGATCGGGCTGGACCACACGGAGTGGCTCGGCGACACGGTCGAGGACATCGCCCTGCACAAGGCCGGCATCATCCACAAGGGCGCGACGGTCATCTCGGCGGCGCAGGAGGAGGAAGCGGCCCGCCCGATCCTGGAGCGCTGCGCCGAGGTGGGCGCGACCATCGCCCGCGAGGGCTCCGAGTTCGGGGTGCTCCGCCGGGCGGTCGCCGTCGGCGGCCAGGTGCTCACCCTGCAGGGCCTGGGCGGCGTCTACGAGGAGGTGTTCGTCCCGTTGCACGGCGCCCACCAGGCGCAGAACGCGGCGGTGGCGCTCGCCGCCGTCGAGGCGTTCCTCGGTGCCGGCGCGCGGCGGCAGTTGGACGTGGAGACGGTCCGCGAGGGGTTCGCGGCGGCCAGTTCGCCGGGGCGGCTGGAGCGGGTCCGCAGCGCGCCGACGATCCTGCTCGACGGGGCGCACAACCCGCAGGGCATGGCCGCCACGGTCACCGCGCTGCAGGAGGAGTTCGCGTTCAGCAAGCTGGTCGCGGTGCTCGGCGTGCTCGCCGACAAGGACGCGGCCAGCCTGCTGGAGCTGCTGGAGCCGGTGGTCGACCAGGTGGTGGTGACCCGGAACAGCTCGCCGCGGGCGATGCCGGCCCGGGAGTTGGCCGCGCTGGCCGCCGAGGTGTTCGGCCCGGACCGGGTGGAGGTGGCCGAGGAGATGCCGGACGCGATCGAGGCGGCGGTGGCGCTGGCCGAGGAGGACGTGCCGGGCGAGCTGAGCGGGGTCGGCGTACTGATCACGGGTTCGGTGGTGACCGTGGCCGACGCCCGCCGGCTGCTGAAGCGATGACCGGCCCGGAGCACCCGCGGGCGGACGCCGCGGGCGAGCCGGCCGGCGCCGAGGCCCCGGACGGCCCCGCCGCGGGCGGACCGCGGCGGTCGGGGCTGCGGAACCCGGAGCGGGCGGTACGCGGCCTGGGCGCCGGCACGCTGAGCCTGGAGGCGTTGGTGCTGCTGCTCGCCATCCAGCCGATCCGGGTGGTCGGCGGCGACCTGAGCGGCACCGCGATCGGCGCGGTGGTGGCGCTGGCCGTGGCGGCGGTGGTGCTGGCCGGCATGATGCGCCGACCGTGGGCCTGGCACGCGGGCACCGCCCTGCAGGGGTTGCTGATGCTGGCCGGCCTGCTGCACTGGTCGCTGTTCGCGCTGGGCGTCATCTTCGCCCTGGTCTGGGCGTACGCCCTGCACGTGCGCCGGGTCATCCTCGGCTGAGCGCGGCCCGGCCCGGTCGGCCGGGGGTCAGGCCTCGGCGCGTTCCCGCCACTGGGTCAGCGCGATGCCGTGGCCGTCCGGGTCGCGGAAGGCGGCCGCCCACACCTCCAGCCTGCTGCCCCGGTTGACCACCCTCGGCGCGTAGGTGAACCGCACGCCGGAGTCGCGCATCCGGTCGTACGCGGCCTGGATGTCGTCGACCTCGAGGTTGACGTGCACCACCCGCCGGTTCACCGCCGCCGCCTCGGTGTTCTCGCGCAGCACCAGGCGGGTCGCGCCGGAGGCGAGCACGGCGTTGCCGCTGCCCCGGTCGACCTCGGTGAAGCCGAGCACGTCCCGGTAGAACGCCAGCGAGCGGGACAGGTCGGTGACCAGCAGGGTGAGCCCCACCCCGCTGATCGGCGCGGCCGGGTCGGCCGGCGCGGCGTCCGGGTCGAAACCGAAGATCGCCTCGTCCAGTTCCTCCGGGGTGACCGCCTCGGCGCGCGGCCGGGGCGGCGGCAGCGGGTCGTCCAGCGGCAGGTCGATCGGGTCGAGCGGCTCCGCCGCCGGCGATTCGAACCGCTCCTCGGCGGGCGGGCGCGGGGCCGGGGTGGCCCGGCGGGGCAGGGTGCCGCTCTCCGTCGACTGCTCCACCACGGTGCCCTCCAGCACCACCGGGCCGCCGGGGCGTTGGTGCATCCGCACCGGCTCGCGCTCGTCGGCGGGCGGGCCGAGCTCGTCGACCAGCGGGTCCGGCCCGAGCGGGTCGCGCGGGTCGTCGCGCAGGTCGTCCTCGGGGGCCCGGTCGGCCCACGGTGGGGCCTCCTGCTGGATCAGCACCTCCTCCACCGGCTCGGCGCCGGCGTACTCGGGCGGGAGGTCGGCGACCGCCTCGGCGGTCTCGCTGTGGGTGGGCACCTCGTCCCAGAGGACCCGGACGTGTCGCTGGTCGTCCAGCGCCACCCGGATCGGCAGGGTCTGGCCGAGCGAGGGCCACTTGGCCACCGGCACCCGCGGCTCGATGATCTTCTTGGAGCGCGGTGGCAGGCCCGGGGCGTCGATCACCAGTTGCAGCTCGCAGCGGCCGAAGGCGTACTGGGTGGGTGGCTCGGAGGCGCTGTGCACGTGCCCGACGCCGACCACCCAGGTGCGCCCGCCGCCGCGTACCGTGGCCAGCGCGATGGCCAGCACCAGCAGGGCCACCCCGAGCGCCACGATCGCCCAGCTGGTCATGCCGAGGCCGAAGAGGATCACGAAGGTGGCCACGGTGCCGAGCACCGCGGCGATCAGCTTGCGTACCGGCGCGATGGGTCGGTTCCCGCCATTCGCCACTGTGGACCTCCCGGGGGTCAAGGGCCAGGCTAGGCCGGACCGGTGGCCGGGGGAAAGACCGGCCGCCGCGCCGGCGCCGGGACCGGGTCGCTAGGCTGACCGTACCCAGCAGGACGGTCTTGCGCGCACAGGAGGAACCCAGCGTGTCCAGCAGCAGCCCGGATGAGCGCACCCTCGTACTGATCAAGCCGGACGCGGTGCGCCGCGGGCTGGTCGGCGAGGTCATCTCCCGCTTCGAGCGCAAGGGGCTGCGGATCGACGCGATGGTGACCCGGACGATGGACGCCGCGCTGGCCGACGAGCACTACGCCGAGCACGTCGACAAGCCGTTCTACCCGCCGCTGAAGGACTTCATGACCGGCGGCCCGCTGGTCGCCCTGGTGCTCTCCGGCGACCAGGTCATCGACGTGGTGCGCGGGCTGGTCGGCGCGACCGACGGGCGCAAGGCGGCCGCCGGCACCATCCGCGGCGACTTCTCGCTGTCCAACCGGGAGAACCTGGTGCACGCCTCCGACTCCCCGGACAGCGCCAAGCGGGAGATCGCGCTCTGGTTCCCCGAGCTGGGCTGACGCGAGCTGGGCTGACGCGAGCTGGGCTGACGCGTCACCGCGTCCGGCGCGGCGCCCGGCGGCCGACCTGACCGGCCCGGCCCGGGCCGGGAACCGGGACGCGACCGGGATGGTCGGCGGCGCCGGGCCGGGCGGGCTCCGGGCTCAGTCGGTGCGGGCCGGGAGCTTGTCCGGGTTCCCCACCACGTAGAGCCCGGTGATCCGGCCGCCGGCGGCGGCCACGGTGAGCGCGTACCGGCTGCCGTCGGGGCGGACGACCAGCGCGGCCGGCTGGCCGTTGAGTTCCAGCCGGCGTACCGAGAACGGGACGCCGCCGTAGATGCCGGCGAAGAAGCGGGCGATCCGATCCGCGCCGGTGACCGGGTTGCGGGCCGCCTTCACCCGCCCGCCGCCGTCGGTCCAGGCGGTGGCGTCCGCGGCGACCAGCCCGGTCAGCGCCGCCAGGTCGCCGTCGCGGGCGGCGGCGAGGAAGGCGTCCAGCAGCCGTTCCTGCTCGGCCCGGTCGACGGTGAACCGGCGCCGGTCCTGCCCGATCCGGGCCACCGCGCGGTGGTGCAGCTGCCGGCAGTCGGCCGGCGACCGGTCCAGGATCTCCGCGATCTCGGCGTACGGCAGCTCGAAGGCGGTGTGCAGGACGTAGACCGCCCGCTCCGGCGGGCTGAGCCGCTCCAGCAGGTGCAGCAGCGCGGTGGCCAGCGTGTCGCGCTGCTCGGCGCGGTCCAGCGGCCCGAACGGCGAGGGCGCGGTCGGCACCGGCTCGGGCAGCCACGGGCCGACGTACGCCTCCCGGGCGGCCTGCCGGGCCCGGAGCCGGTCCAGGGCCAGTCGGGTGACCACCCGGGACAGGTACCGGCGCGGCTCGGCCACTGCCGCCCGGTCGACGGCCAGCCACCGCAGGTAGGCGTCCTGAAGCACGTCCTCCGCGTCGTGCCGGCTGCCGAGCAGGCGGTAGGCGAGGCCGAGCAGCATCGGCCGGTGCGCCTCGAGCGCACCGGCCGCCTGCTGCGCTGCGAGCGTGGTCACACGGTCAGCGGGGGCTGCTTCCGGGTGGTCACGGCGATCCGGTTCCACACGTTGATTGTGGCGATCGCCATGACCAGGTCGGCCAGTTCCCGCTCCGACCACACCTTCGCCGCGGCGTCCCAGACGTCGTCCGGCACGCCGTGCTCGCCGAGCCGGGTGACCGCGTCGGTGAGGGCGAGCGCGGTGCGCTCCCGCTCGGTGAAGAACGGCGCCTCCCGCCACGCGGCCACCGCGAACAGCCGGCGGGTCGACTCGCCTGAGTCGAGGGCGTCCCGGGTGTGCATGTCGACGCAGAACGAGCAGCCGTTCAACATCGAGGCCCGGATCTTGACCAGCTCCAGCACGGTGTGCTCGACGTTGGCCCGGACGTACTTCTCCAGCCCCAGCACGGCGTGGTACGCCTCCGGCGCCACCTCGGCCGCATCCATCCGCTGCATGACGAACCTCCCTGGTCGGTGGTGTGACACCGACACGACGACGCGGCGGGGGCGCGGCGTGACGGTCGGGCCTGTGATCCCGGTCATGCCGGGCGCGCCACGCGGGGGGCCGGCGGGACCCGGGATGGGGAATAGTCACGGGCGCGGGGTGCCGGGGGTCGAGTATTCTTGGCGACCGTAAGGCGATGACCCGGCCATCACCGGCGAGCCTCCGGAAGAACAGCCGGGTGACCGGCCCAGTAGAACCGGACGGGTCCGGCCCGTCACAGCCGGCCAACGAGCGGGCGGTCGATCCTGACCGCCAAGCGGGGTGGTACCGCGGGCCCACCCGGGGCGCCGACAGGCGTACCGGAACGGCTCGTCCTCGCAGACCCACACGACGCGTGAGCTGCTGAGGAGAGCGACCCCCGATGGCCTATCCGTTGCACGACCCGACCGCCGCCGGCGTGCCGGCGAGCCCGGACCTGCCCGCGGTCGAGCGCCGGGTGCTGGAGCACTGGACGGCCGACAAGACCTTCGAGGCCAGTGTCGAGGCCCGTCCCGCCGGCACCGACGGCAAGAACGAGTACGTCTTCTACGACGGCCCGCCGTTCGCCAACGGCCTGCCGCACTACGGCCACCTGTTCACCGGCTACGTCAAGGACGTGGTGCCGCGCTACCAGACCATGCGCGGCAAGCACGTGGAGCGGCGCTTCGGCTGGGACTGCCACGGCCTGCCCGCCGAGGTGGTCGCCGAGAAGCAGCTCGGCATCACCAGCAAGGCGGAGATCCTCGACCTCGGCGTGGCCCGGTTCAACGAGGCCTGCCGCACCTCGGTGCTGGAGTTCACCCAGGACTGGGAGCGGTACGTCACCCGACAGGCCCGCTGGGTCGACTTCGCCAACGACTACAAGACCCTCGACCTGGACTACATGGAAAGCGTCATGTGGGCCTTCAAGACCCTGCACGACAAGGGTCTGGTCTACGAGGGCTTCCGGGTGCTGGCGTACTGCTGGCGCTGCGAGACGCCGTTGTCGAACACCGAGACCCGGATGGACGACGTCTACAAGGACCGGCACGACCCCACCCTGTCGGTGTGGTTCGCGCTGACCCCGGACGAGTCCGCGCCGGAGCTGGTGCGCGGTCCGGTGCGGCTGGGCGTCTGGACCACCACGCCGTGGACGCTGCCGTCCAACCTGGCGCTCGCCGTCGGCCCGGACATCGAGTACGCGGTGCTGGAGCGCGACGGCGACCGCTACCTGGTCGGCGCCGCCCGGCTCGGCGCGTACGCCAAGGAGCTGGAGGGGTACCAGCAGGTCGGCACGGTGCGCGGCGCGGACCTGGTCGGGCGCCGGTACACCCCGCTCTACGACTTCCTCGTCGAGCAGGCCGGCCCGAACGCGTACCAGGTGCTCGGCGCGGACTTCGTCACCACCGAGGACGGCACCGGGATCGTGCACCTGGCCCCGGCGTTCGGTGAGGAGGACCAGAACGCCTGCAACGCCGCCGGCATCCCGACCGTCGTCACGGTGGACGACCACACCCGGTTCACCGCGCTGGTCCCGCCGTACCAGGGCGAGCAGGTCTTCGACGTGAACAAGCCGGTGATCCGGGAGCTCAAGGAGCGGGGGGTGGTGCTCAAGCAGGACACCTACACCCACTCCTACCCGCACTGCTGGCGCTGCGACACCCCGCTGGTCTACAAGGCGGTGTCGTCGTGGTTCGTCGCGGTCACCAGGTTCAAGGACCGGATGGTCGAGCTGAACCAGCAGATCAACTGGACGCCGGGGCACATCAAGGACGGCTCGTTCGGCAAGTGGCTGGCCAACGCCCGGGACTGGTCGATCAGCCGGAACCGGTTCTGGGGCTCGCCGATCCCGGTGTGGAAGTCCGACGACCCGAACTACCCGCGGGTGGACGTCTACGGCTCGCTGGAGCAGATCGAGCAGGACTTCGGCGTACGCCTGACCGACCTGCACCGGCCGGCGGTGGACGAGCTGGTCCGCCCCAACCCGGACGACCCGACCGGCAAGTCGATGATGCGCCGGGTGCCGGAGGTGCTGGACTGCTGGTTCGAGTCCGGCTCGATGCCGTTCGCCCAGGTGCACTACCCGTTCGAGAACCGCGACTGGTTCGAGCACCACTACCCGGGCGACTTCATCGTCGAGTACATCGGACAGACCCGCGGTTGGTTCTACACCATGCACGTGCTGGCCACCGCGCTGTTCGACCGGCCCGCGTTCCGCAACTGCCTCAGCCACGGCATCCTGCTCGGCTCCGACGGGCGCAAGATGTCCAAGAGCCTGCGCAACTACCCGGACGTCTACCACGTCTTCGACTCGTACGGGTCGGACGCGATGCGCTGGATGCTGATGTCCTCGCCGGTGCTGCGCGGCGGCGACATGGCGGTCACCGAGGCGGGCATCCGGGACGCGGTGCGTCAGGTGCTGCTGCCGCTGTGGAACGTCTGGTACTTCTTCTCGCTCTATGCCAACGCGGACGGGTACCAGGCGCGCCGTCGGACCGACAGCAGCCACCTGCTCGACCGGTACGTGCTGGCGAAGACCCGGGAGCTGGTCGACACGGTCCAGGCGCAGCTGGACGCGTACGACATCTCCGGCGCCTGCGCCACCGTGCGGTCCTACCTGGACGCGCTGACCAACTGGTACGTGCGCCGTTCCCGGGACCGCTTCTGGGCCGGTGACCACAACGCGTTCGACACCCTGTGGACGGTGCTGGAGACGCTCTGCCGGGTGGTGGCGCCGCTGGCGCCGCTGACCGCCGAGGAGATCTGGCGCGGGCTCACCGGCGAGCGGTCGGTGCACCTGACCGACTGGCCGGACGCCACCGGGTTCCCGGCCGACCACGACCTGGTGGCGGCGATGGACGACACCCGGGCGGTCGCCTCGGCGGCGCTGTCGCTGCGCAAGGCGAAGGGCCTGCGGGTCCGGCTGCCGCTGTCCCGGCTGACCGTCGCCTCCCCGGCGGCGGAGCAGCTGCGGCCGTTCGCCGACCTGGTCGCCGACGAGGTCAACGTCAAGGCGGTGGAGTTCACCGACGAGGTGTCCGCGTACTGCCAGCAGGTGCTGACCGTGGTGCCCCGGGCGCTCGGGCCGCGGGTCGGCAAGCAGGTGCAGCAGGTCATCAAGGCGGTCAAGGCGGGGGAGTGGGAGCTGGTCGACGGCGCCCCGGTCGCCGCCGGGGTCACCCTCGCCGAGGGCGAGTACGAGCTGCGCCTGGTCGCCGCCGACGCCGAGCACTCCGCGCCGCTGCCCGGCGGCGAGGGCGTGGTCGTGCTGGACACCGAGGTCACCCCGGAACTGGCCGCCGAAGGGCTGGCCCGGGACGTGGTGCGGGTCGTGCAGCAGGCCCGCCGGGACGCCGACCTGGACGTCTCGGACCGGATCGTGGTGGCGCTGTCGGCGTCCGAGGAGGTGCGCGCGGCGGTGGCCGGGTTCGCGGACTTCGTGGCCCGCGAGGTGCTGGCCGACCAGGTCGACGTCGTGGAGGGCGTCGAGGGGTTCACCGGCGAGGTCGGTGAGGGCGATCGGGTGACGGTCGCCGTTCGCCGGGTATGAGAATCGGGTGAGCCGGCCGGAGGGGGTTCTTCCGTCGCGTTCGCGCTGCGGAGGGGCCCCTTCCGGCCCTTCGCCGCCCACCCGGACCAGCCCGCGGACCGCCCGCCACCCGCGCGGGGTGTCCGGGGGACGTCCGCTACGGTGACAGCGCCCGACCAGCCCGACCGCCGGAGGATCCGTGCCCCTGCTCTACACCATCGGCAAGCTCACCGTGGCGCCCGCGCTCCGGTTGGCCTGGCGTCCCACCGTGGAGGGGCTGGAGCACATCCCGCCGACCGGCGGGGCGATCTTCGCCGCCAACCACCTGTCGGTCGCCGACGAGCTGCTGCTGGGCACGGTGGTGCCCCGGCACCTGGCGTTCTGGGCAAAGTCGGACTACTTCAAGGGCACCGGGCTGCGCGGCTGGTTCAGCAAGGCGGTGCTCACCGGCCTCGGCGCGATCCCGGTCGAGCGGGCCGGCGGGCGGGCGGCGCTGTCGGCGTTCGACGCGGCGATCCCCGCGCTCAAGGGCGGTGACCTGGTGGTGGTCTACCCGGAGGGGACCCGGTCGCCGGACGGCCGGCTCTACCGCGGGCGCACCGGGGTGGCCCGGCTGGCGGTCGCCGCGCAGGTGCCGGTGATCCCGGTCGGCACCATCGGCACCGAGAAGGTCCAGCCGATCGGCGCCCGGATGCCCCGGCTGCTGCCGGCGGACATCACCATCCGGTTCGGCAAGCCGCTGGACTTCACCGGCCGGCCGGACGACCGGACGTCGCTGCGGGCGATGACCGACGAGGTGATGAGCGAGATCCAGAAGCTCACCGGCCAGGAGTACGTGTCGCGGTACGCCCCGCCGCGGGCGCACCCGGCCACCCCCGGCGACACCCCGGTCTGACGACGGCCGGCCCGGCCGCTGCTGATCCCCGCCCGGCCGCTGCCTAGCCCCGGTCCGATCCCGGTCCGGCCTCGGCCCGGCCCGCCTGGTCCGGTCACGGCGGCTGGTCGCCGCGGCGTCTCTCCTGGTCGAGCACCTGGTCGACGTCGGGCAGCCGGTCGAGCTGGGCCAGCTGCCGGGCCATCCGGGCGTTGGGCGGGAGCCGGTTGCGGTCGCGGGCCAGCAGGGCCCAGTAGCCGGCGGTGAACGGGCAGGCGTCCGCGCCGAGGCGCTGGCGCGGGTCGTACCGGCAGCCGCCGCAGTAGTCGCTCATCCGATTGATGTATGCGCCGCCGGCCACGTACGGCTTGCGGTCCAGGTCGGCGTACCGGCTCATACCGAGCACGTTCACCGGCATCGCCCAGGCGTAGCCGTCGACGAAGCCGCGGTGGAAGAGGTCGACCAGCTCGGCGGCGCGCCAGCCGCGTTGCACGGCGTAGTTGCCGAGCACCAGCAGCCGGGGGACGTGCTGCACCCAGCCGTGCTCCCGCAGGTCACCGAGGACGTCCGACAGGCAGCGCGCCCGTACCGCGTCGGCGTCCAGGTCGCGGAACCAGTCCGGCACCGACCGGCGGCCGGCCAGCTCGTCACGGCCGGGGTGGCCGTGGCCGAAGTACCAGTACAGGTTCCACACGTAGTCGCGCCAGCCCAGCACCTGGCGGATGAAGCCCTCCACGCCGGCCAGCGGGGCGCCGTTCCGGCGGTAGGCCCGTTCGGCGGCGCGCACCGCCTGCACCGGGTCGAGCAGGCCGAGGTTGAACGAGGACGACAGCGCGCTGTGCGCCATCCACGGGTCGTCGGCGAGCATGGCGTCGGCGTACCGGCCGAAGTGGGCCAGCCGGTGTCGGAGGAAGTGCCGCAGCCGGGCCGTCGCCTCCCGGGTGGTGGCCGGGAACCGGCGCGGTCCGTCCCGCCCGACGAACCGGACGCCCTCCCGCTCCCACCGGTCCAGGTCGGCCCGGACCTCGGCGTCGATGTCGTCCTCCGTCGGCATCGGCGGGGGCGGCAGGTCGAGCCGGCGGGCGCCCTTCGGTGGTGGCTCCCGGTTCTCCGGGGCCACGCTCCACCGCCCGCCGACCGGCTCGCCGCCGTCGACCAGCACCCCGTGGTGCTCCCGGGCGAACCGGTAGAACGCCTCCATCCGCAGGGCGCCCCGGCGGCCGTCCGCCCACTCGGCGAAGTCGTCGACCGCAGTGACGAAACCCCGGGGCGGCAGCACGGTGACCCGGTCCAGACTCCGGACGAACGCCAGCGCGGCCCGGGAGGTGGGGTGGCACACCTCCAGTGGCTCGCGGACCCCGCGCAGCGCCTGCCGGTACGTCTCGGTGCGCAGGAAGATCGCCTGGTCGCCCAGCTCGGCGGCGCGGTGGCGCAGCGCGGACAGCACCAGGTGGGCCTTCTGCCGGTGGTACGCGCGCCGGCGGAAGACCGCCTTCGACTCGATCAGCAGGACCGGTTGGTGGCGGTGGTCGAGGAAGTGCGGCCCCAGCTGGTCGGCGAAGAGCCAACGCCGCGACATGCCCCGATTATGGCCGGTTTATTCATAAATGAGGACGAGGGAATCTCAGCCAATCGGCTCAGTTCTGGTCCGCCGTCACGATCTGCGTGCGCATCCGGTCGAGCAGGCGGGCGCTGTCGTCGACGGAGAGCCGGGTGAACACTGCGGTGGCGATGCTGCCGTGGTCGGCCGAGGTGCAGACCACCACGTCCGTGCCGCCGTCCCGGCCGACCGCGCAGCGCCCGTGCCGGCCGCGCACCCCGGTCTCGACCACCTGCGCCTCGCCGAGCCGGTACTGCGCGGTGAGCCGGTCCAACTCCTTCTCGGCGTCCGCCTCCGGGGTGAACCGGAAGCCGGTGCCGCCGAACACGGTGACCCGCTTGCCGTCCCCGGTGGCGTAGACGCCGGCGAAGGTCTCCTCGGCCAGCCAGTGCGCCTTGCGTACCTCGGTCTCCAGCTGCCGGGCGGTCTGCTCCGACCGGCTGTCGTCGCGTAGCCGCAGGTCGTCCACCGCGGCCGGCAGCGCCGCCTTGGCCGGGTACTGCGCGGCGATCGGCATGCCGTAGTAGGCCGGGCAGCCGCAGCAGCAGGCCAGGGTGAGCAGCAGCAGCCAGGGCCAGCGGCGACGTTTGCGGACGGCGACCGGGACGTACCCCCTGGGGGCCTGCCAGCCGGGCGGCGGCGCCACCGGCGGCGGGGTCTGCTTCCCGCGCCGCTGCCGGGGCGGCCGGACCGGGGCCGCCGGCGGCGGGGCCGGTGGCCGGGCGACGAAGGCCGGTGGTGGGGCCGGTCGGGTGACCGGGGCCGGTGGTGGGGCCGGCCGGGAGGCCGGCGGTGGCGGCAGCGGCGCGGGCGGCGGCGAGACCGGGCCGGCGGGTGGCGGCGCGGGCGGTCCGGAGTACGGCCGGGTCGGCGGTGGCGCCGGGTAGGGCAGCGTCGGCGGCAACGTGGGCAGCTCGACCGACGGCAGCTCCCAACCCCCGGTGTCCGCGCCCGCCCACGGGTCGACCGGCGGCCGGTGCTCGGGCGGCTCGGGCGGGGCCGGCGGCACGGGGGTCGGCTCGGCCGACTCGCCCCAGGCCCGCCGGCGCGGCGGCGGGGGCGGGACCGGCGCGGAACCGCTCCACCGGGGCGCGGGCGCGGCGTCCGGCTCGCCGGCCGGCAACCGCCGGGTGCCCTGCGGCCCGAGGTCCGGCGCCGGGACCGTGCCGGGAGTCGGGGCGGGCGTCTCGTCCGCGTCGACGTTCCGCGGGTCCGCGCCGGGCTGGTCGGCGGGGGTCGGGTGCGGAGCGGGTTGCTCCGGTTCGTCGACGGTCGCGGCCTCCGGGTCGGTGCCGGGCTGGTCGGCGGGGGTCGGGTGCGGGGCGGGTTGCTCCGGTTCGTCCGCGGTCGCGGCCTCCGGGTCGGTGCCGGGCTGGTCGGCGGGGGTCGGGTGCGGGGCGGGTTGCTCCGGTTCGTCCGCGGTCGCGGGCTCCGGGTCGGTGCCGGCCTGGTCGGCGGGAGGCGTGCGGAGGTCGGCCGGCGGCGGGTCGCTCGCGGTCGCCGTGGGTGCGCCGGCCGGTGGCGTGCCCGCCTCCGGGGCCGGGCCGGGCGGGTCGGTGGGCAGCGTCGGGGTGCCCTCCGGGCCGGTGCGGGGCGGCTCGACCGGCGGTACGGGGGAGAGGGTCCGCTCCTCGCTGACCGCCGGATCCCGGTCCGGGTGCTGGTCCGGGGGGCTCCCGTCGGCCGGCCGGTCGGCTCCCGGCTGCGGCTGCGGCATCGCGGCAATCTCCTCTCGCGCCGATCCGAGGTTAGTACCGCTGCGCCACCGCCGTCGATCCGCCCACCACCAGCGCCGGTGACCCGGGTCGACGGCGGGTGAGCATGCCGTCCGGACACGAGCTGGTGGCGTGCACGCGGTCACCGCCGCCGGGCCGCGTACCCTTGGGCATCATGAGCGTCCCGTCCACCACCCCGCGCCCCGTCGCGGGCGAATCCGTCTGGCCCCGGCTGGAGCCGCTGCTGCCCCAGGTGACCAAGCCCATCCAGTACGTCGGTGGCGAGCTGGGTGCGGTGGTCAAGGACTGGGCCGCGGCGACCGTGCGCTGGGCGCTGATGTACCCCGACGCGTACGAGGTGGGCCTGCCCAACCAGGGCGTGCAGATCCTCTACGAGGTGCTCAACGAGCAGCCCGACGTGCTCGCCGAGCGGACGTACGCGGTCTGGCCGGACCTGGAGCGGCTGATGCGCACGCACGGCGTGCCGCAGTTCACCGTCGACGCGCACCGCTCGGTGCGTGACTTCGACGTGTTCGGCCTCTCCTTCTCCACCGAGCTGGGCTACACCAACCTGCTCACCGCGATCGACCTGGCCGGCATCCCGCTGCTCGCCGCCGACCGCACCGACGCCGACCCGGTGATCGTGGCCGGCGGGCACGCCGCCTTCAACCCGGAGCCGATCGCCGACTTCGTCGACGCCGCCGTGCTCGGCGACGGCGAGGAGGCGGTGCTGGAGATCACCGCGATCGTCCGGGAGTGGAAGGCCGAGGGCAGCCCGGGCGGGCGCGACGAGCTGCTGCTGCGGCTGGCCCGCACGGAGAGCGTCTACGTACCGCGTTTCTACGACGTCGACTACCTGCCGGACGGCCGGATCCAGCGGGTCGTGCCGAACCGGGCGGACGTGCCGTTCCGGGTGCACAAGCGCACGACGATGGACCTGGACGCCTGGCCGTACCCGAAGAAGCCGCTCGTGCCGCTGGCCGAGACGGTGCACGAGCGGTATGCGGTGGAGATCTTCCGGGGTTGCACCCGGGGCTGCCGGTTCTGCCAGGCCGGCATGATCACCCGGCCGGTCCGCGAGCGTTCCATCACCACGGTGGGGCAGATGGTGCAGCAGGGGCTGGAGTTCTCCGGCTTCCACGAGGTGGGCCTGCTGTCGCTGTCGTCGGCCGACCACTCCGAGATCGGCGACATGTGCTCCGGCCTGGCCGAGCAGTACGCGGGCACCAACGTCTCGCTGTCGCTGCCGTCCACCCGGGTGGACGCGTTCAACATCGACCTGGCACAGGAGCTGTCCCGCAACGGCCGGCGGACCGGCCTGACCTTCGCCCCCGAGGGCGGGTCGGAGCGGATCCGCAAGGTCATCAACAAGATGGTGTCGAAGGACGACCTGATCCGCACGGTGGTCACCGCGTACACCAACGGCTGGCGGCAGGTGAAGCTCTACTTCATGTGCGGCCTGCCCACCGAGACCGACGAGGACGTCCTCGAGATCGCCGACATGGCGCACGAGGTGATCCGGGCGGGCCGGGCGGCCACCGGCTCCAAGGACATCCGCTGCACCGTCTCGATCGGCGGGTTCGTACCGAAGCCGCACACCCCGTTCCAGTGGGCGGCGATGGAGCGGCCGGAGGTCATCGACGCCCGGCTCAAGCTGCTCAAGCAGGCGATCAACGCCGACCGTTCGCTGGGCCGGGCGATCGGCTTCCGCTACCACGACGGCGAGCCGTCGCTGATCGAGGGCCTGCTCAGCCGGGGTGACCGGCGGGTCGGCGCGGTGATCCGCAAGGTGTGGGAGAACGGCGGCCGGTTCGACGGTTGGAGCGAGCACTTCTCCTACCAGCGCTGGGTGGACGCCGCCGCCGAGGTGCTGCCCGCGTTCGGGGTGGACCTCGACTGGTACACCACCCGGGAGCGCGACGAGCTGGAGGTCCTGCCCTGGGACCACCTGGACTCCGGGCTGGACAAGGACTGGCTCTGGCAGGACTGGCAGGACTCGCTCTCGGAGTACGAGCAGGACGACTGCCGGTGGACCCCGTGCTTCGACTGCGGCGTCTGCCCCGCCATGGACACCGAGATCCAGATCGGCCCAACGGGCAAGAAACTCCTCCCCCTGACCCCCATCAACGGCCTCAAACTCCCCACCCCGCAGTAACCCACCCCGCGCCCGCGGCCCACTCGGTTGATCATGAAGTTGTTGTCACCGCCACCGCGTGTCGTCGACAATAACTTCATGATCAACGAGCACTGACCGAACGAGGAGCACGACGATCAGCAAGAGACCACAGCCGGAGGGCGGGCAGGCGCCGGTCGTCCAGCGCGTCCGGATCCGGTACGCCAAGCGCGGACCGCTGCGGTTCACCTCGCACCGGGACTTCGCCCGTGCGTTCGAGCGGGCGCTGCGCCGGGCCGGGGTGCCCGTCGCCTTCTCCCAGGGCTTCACCCCGCACCCCAAGATCTCGTACGCCAGCGCGGCGCCGACCGGCGTGGCGAGCGAGGCCGAGTACCTGGAGATCGGACTGCGCGAGCAGGTCGACCCGGCGCAGCTGCGCGCCGCCCTGGACGCCGCGCTCTCGCCCGGCCTCGACGTGCTGGAGGCCGTGGTGGCCACCGGCGGCAGCCTGGCCGACCGGATCGAGGCGTCCCACTGGCGGATCGAGCTGCCCGAGGTCGACCCGCGCGTGCTGGCGACCGCGGTGTCCGCTTTCACCGCCGCCGACGAGGTGCTGGTGGAGCGGATGACCAAGCAGGGCCGGCGCACCTTCGACGCCCGGGCGGCAGTCATCTCCATCGATGCCGTCGCGCCGACGGAGACGCCTTCCGGGGCGTTGGGCGTACCGTGTGCGATACTCGAACTGGTCGTGCGGCAGGTCACCCCCTCCGTACGACCCGATGACGTCCTTTCCGGCCTCCGCGTGGTGGCCGCCCTGGAGCCGCCGGTTCCGCCGAGGGTTATCCGGCTGGCTCAGGGCACGCTGACCGCGCAGGGTGCGATCGCGGATCCGTTGGAAGCGGACCGCGACGGGGCAACCATCGGCGGGCACTGACCGACGGTCAGCGCCCAGGCAGGCAGACTTCGCCGGTCGCACGACTCGCGCGCCCGGCGGAAACACCTTTGCGGCAACCCTGCGTGGCAGCGCTCACCCGCGCCCGGGGCGGCCAGAACTGGAGAACGTCCATGCTCGAGAACGAGCCCGAGGGCGGCGAACGGACCGGTGCACAGCCGGCCGGCGAGACCGCCGACAACAGCAACACCCTCGACGGCAGTGCCGTCGGAAGCGCCCCGCTCGCGGGGCCCGAGGGCGAGGCTCCGGCCGCGCCGACCCGGCGGCGGGCCACCCGGCGGCGGGCCGCCCCGCTGAACCAGCCCGAGCAGGTCGAGGCGCCGGTCGAGGCGTCCAGCGCGCCGACCCCGGGCAGCGGGGAGGCCCCGGAGGCCGAGGTCCTCGCTCCGATCTCCGGCGACCTCGACGCCGCGCCGAAGACCCCACGTCGCCGGCGCAAGGCCACCACCGCGAAGGCGGCCGAGGAGCAGCCGACCGAGGTGACGGAGGCGTCCGCCGCCGAGGCCGCGCCGCCGGTCAAGGCCACCCGTACCCGGCGGCGGAAGGCCGCCCCCGCGGCGGCCGAGCCGGCCGCGGAGACGCCGGCCGAGGGCGCCGCCCCGGCCGCCGAGCCCGCTGGCGTCGCACCGGCCGAAGCCGCCCCGGAGACCGGGCCGGCGGCCGGAACCGACTTCGGCGCCGCCGCGCCGGCGTCCGACAGCGGGGCCGAGCCCCGCTCCGGTGAGGTCCCGCCGGGCGTGGCGGTCAGCCCGCCCGAGGACGAGGAGGCCGAGCGCGAAGCGCCGGAGGCCGTCGAGCCCGAGGTCGTCGAGCCGGAGCCCCGGACCCGCCGCCGGCGGGCCGCGCTCTCCGCGCCCACCGTCCTGTTCATGGCACCGCAGCCGGAGGAACTCCCGGTCGCCCGGGTCGTCCCGCCGGCGCCGGTCGAGGAGCCCGCCGAGGAGGCGGCCGAGCCGTCCCGCCGGCGTCGGCGGGGTCGCCGCGAGGCCGAGCCGGTCGAGGCGGTGGAGATCGAGGAGGAGCCGACCGAGGAGCCCGAGGAAGCCGAAGAGGCCGCCGAGGAGGACGAGGAGGAGGCCGCGGCCGCCCGCCGCCGGCGCCGCCGGGGTCGCCGTGGCCGGGGCCGTGGCAAGGGCGGTGTCGAGGACGCCGAGGACGAGGAGGCCGAGGAGGCCATCCGGGCCGAGGCCGAGGAGGCTGAGGCGGAGGAGGCCGAGGAAGAGGAGGCCGAGGGCGGCGAGGGGCTGACCCGCCGCCGGCGTCGCCGGCGTCGCCGGGGTGCCGGGGACACCGAGGGGGCCGCCGACGACGGCGTGCCGACCGTCGTCAAGATCCGCGAGCCCCGGCGGACCGTCGACGAGGTGCAGGGCGTCTCCGGCTCGACCCGGCTGGAGGCCAAGCGGCAGCGCCGCCGGGACGGCCGCGAACAGCGCCGGACCCGCCCGCCGATCCTCAGCGAGTCGGAGTTCCTGGCCCGCCGGGAGGCGGTGGACCGGGTGATGGCGGTGCGCCAGCGCGGTGACCGTACCCAGATCGCCGTCCTCGAGGACGGCGTGCTGGTCGAGCACTACGTCACCCGCAACTCGTCCGGCACGATGGCCGGCAACGTCTACCTGGGCAAGGTGCAGAACGTCCTGCCGAGCATGGAGGCGGCCTTCGTCGACGTCGGCCGCGGCCGCAACGCGGTGCTCTACGCCGGCGAGGTCAACTGGGACGCCACCGGCCTGGAGGGGCGGGCCCGCTCGATCGAGCAGGCGCTGAAGTCCGGCGACTCGGTGCTGGTGCAGGTCACCAAGGACCCGATCGGGCACAAGGGCGCCCGGCTGACCAGCCACATCGCGCTCTCCGGCCGGCACCTGGTCTACGTGCCCAACGGCAATGCCTCCGGGATCAGCCGGAAGCTGCCGGACAACGAGCGCAAGCGGCTGCGGGACGTGCTGAAGAAGCTGGTGCCGGACGGCGCGGGCGTGATCGTGCGGACCGCCGCCGAGGGCGCCAGCGAGGACGAGTTGGCCCGCGACGTGAAGCGGCTCCAGGCGCAGTGGGAGGACATCCAGGCCAAGGCGGCCTCCGGTGGCGCCCCGGTGCTGCTCTACGAGGAGCCGGACCTGGTCATCCGGGTGGTCCGGGACCTGTTCAACGAGGACTTCCGCGAGCTGGTCATGGAGGGCGACGAGGCGTACGACATGGTCGAGTCGTACCTGTCACACGTCTCGCCCGACCTGGTGGCCCGGCTGCGCCGGCACGTCGGCACCACCGACGTCTTCGCCGAGTACCGGATCGACGAGCAGATCCTCAAGGGGCTCGACCGCAAGGTCTTCCTGCCCTCCGGCGGTCACCTGGTGATCGACCGGACCGAGGCGATGACCGTGGTCGACGTGAACACCGGCAAGTACACCGGCGCCGGCGGCAACCTGGAGGAGACGGTCACCCGGAACAACCTGGAGGCCGCCGAGGAGATCGTCCGCCAGCTGCGGCTGCGCGACATCGGCGGCATCGTGGTGATCGACTTCATCGACATGGTGCTGGAGTCGAACCGGGAGCTGGTGCTGCGCCGGCTGACCGAGTGCCTGGGCCGGGACCGCACCAAGCACCAAGTCACCGAGATCACCTCGCTGGGCCTGGTGCAGATGACCCGCAAGCGGATCGGCGCCGGCCTGCTGGAGGCGTTCAGCGAGACCTGCGAGTGCTGCAAGGGCCGCGGCGTGATCATTCACACCGAGCCGGTGCCGGAGAAGCCGCGCGGCGCCGGGGCGGGGGAGAAGGTCAAGGCGGTCGCCTCGGCGGTCGCCGCCCCGGAGGCGACCGGCGGGACGTCCCGGCGGCGGGCCCGCAAGGGCGCGCCGGCCGAGCGGACCGTGGTCGAGGTGACCGACACCGACACCGCCACCACGACGACGGACGCCGACTACCACGACACCATGGGCTACGACCTGTCCCGCTACGAGACGGACACCGCCGCCGCACCGGAGGTGTCCGACAGCCAGCAGGGCGAGTCGGCCCGGTTGGCCGCGCCGGACGACCCGGACGCGCTCGCCGAGGCCGACGCCGAGGAGTCGGAGGGCGGCACCGGGCGGCGCCGGTCGCGCCGTGGCGGCGCCCGACGGCGTACCCGGCCGTGACCGGCTGACCAGCCTCGGGTTTGACAGGGCCCCTTCCCCGGCAATGTCCGGTGGGAGGGGCTCTGCCGTCCGGCCCGTGGGGCCGGGACCGGTTCGCCCCCGGGACCGGAGGAGAAGCATGCGCCGTCTGCTCGCCATCACGGTGGTCGCCACCGCCCTGCTCGTACCGGCGGGTTGCGCCGCCGACCGCACGGCGGTCGGCCCGGTCACCCCGGCCGCGTCGGCGGGCGCCCTGACGTCCGGCCCGGTGGCGAGCGGGGCGGCCGGCGGCGACGCCACCGGGGCGTGCGCCGCCGCGCGGCAGGCCGGCGCCACCGCGGTGACCACGTACGTCGAGGAGGTGGGCAGGATGCTCGCCGCCATCGGGGCGAACGACACCGCGACGGCGGAAACCGCCCGCCGACGGGCCGAGGCCGCCCTCACCGGCTGGCGGACGGCCCTGCGGCAGCAGGCGGAGCGGGCCGCGGATCCCCAGCTCAAGACCCTGCTGGCCGATCTGGCCGGCGAGGTGGCGGCGCTGGGCACCGACCTCGACGCGATCGACGAGACCGAGCTCGACCGGCTCCAGCAGCGCCTCGACCAGGTGTGCGGCCGCTGACCGGCCGGCCCGGTTTGGGCGTCCGGCCAGGCATGGCGTACGCTTGCCTGCGGCGCACTTTGGTGTGCCGAGTTCCCGCGTGCCCACGCCGCCGTGCCACTGCTACCCGGCGAGCCGCCGCGGGGACTACCGCCAGCAGCCTCAACGACAGGGAGTCCGCCTCCGATGTACGCGATCGTCAAGACCGGCGGCAAGCAGTACAAGGTCGCCGAGGGCGACGTGATCGAGGTCGAGAAGCTCGCCGGTGCCCCCGGCGACGCGGTGAAGCTCGCCGCGGTGCTCCTCGTCGACGGTGACGACCTGGTGACCGACGCGGCGAAGCTTGCCAAGGTCGAGGTGTCCGGCGAGATCGCCGCGCACACCAAGGGCCCGAAGATCCGGATCCACAAGTTCAAGAACAAGACCGGCTACCACAAGCGCCAGGGTCACCGCCAGCCGCTGACCCAGGTCAAGGTGACCGGCATCTCCAGCGGGAAGTAGGTCGTCCTCCAATGGCTCACAAAAAGGGTGCGTCCAGCTCGCGTAACGGCCGTGACTCCGCGGCCCAGCGGCTCGGCGTGAAGCGCTTCGGTGGTCAGGTCGTCAGCGCCGGCGAGATCCTCGTCCGGCAGCGTGGCACCAAGTTCCACCCCGGTGACCTGGTCGGCCGCGGCGGTGACGACACGCTCTTCGCGCTGGCCGCCGGTTCGGTGCAGTTCGGCACCAAGCGCGGTCGCAAGACCGTCAGCATCGTGCCGCAGCAGTAGTTGTTCGGTCGAAGCGGGCCGCGGACCTGGTGTCCCGGCCCGCTTCGCCGTTTCTCGTGCGGGGACGTGCCTCGCTGGAAGGATTGGCGTCGTGACGACGTTCGTTGACCGGGTCGTCCTGCACCTGCAGGCCGGCGACGGCGGGCACGGCTGTGTCTCGATTCACCGGGAGAAGTTCAAGCCGTTCGGTGGCCCCGACGGCGGCAACGGCGGGCACGGCGGCAGCGTGTCGCTGGTGGTCGACCCGCAGGTGCACACGCTGCTCGACTTCCACTTCCGCCCGCACGTCAAGGCGCCGAACGGCAAGGGCGGGGCCGGTTCGAACCGGGACGGCGCCAACGGCGGCGACCTGGTGCTCAAGGTGCCCAACGGCACCGTGGTGCAGACGCTCGACGGCACCGTGCTGGCCGACATGGTCGGCGCCGGCACCACCTTCGAGGTGGCCCGGGGCGGGCGCGGCGGGCGGGGCAACGCCGCGCTGGCCAACGCCCGCCGCAAGGCACCCGGCTTCGCCGAACTGGGCGAGCCCGGCGAGCACCTCGACGTGGTGCTGGAGCTGAAGAGCGTGGCCGACGTCGGTCTGGTCGGCTTCCCGTCGGCCGGCAAGTCGTCGCTGATCTCGGTGATCTCCGCCGCCAAGCCGAAGATCGCCGACTACCCGTTCACCACCCTGGTGCCCAACCTCGGCGTGGTCCGGGTCGACAACCACACCTTCACCGTCGCGGACGTGCCGGGTCTGATCCCGGGCGCGGCCACCGGCAAGGGGCTCGGGCTGGAGTTCCTCCGGCACGTCGAGCGGTGCGCGGTGCTGGTGCACGTAATCGACACGGCGACCCTGGAGCCGGGGCGGGACCCGCTCGCCGACATCGACACCATCGAGGCCGAGCTGGCCGAGTACGGCGGGTTGGCCGATCGGCCCCGGCTGGTCGCGCTGAACAAGGTCGACGTGCCGGACGGCCGCGACCTCGCCGAGATCGTCCGCCCCGACCTGGAGGCGCGGGGCCTGCGGGTGTTCGAGGTCTCCGCGGCCACCCGGGAGGGGCTCAAGGAGCTCACCTACGCGATGGCGGAACTGGTGGAGGCGGCGCGCCAGGCGGCCCCGCCGGCCGAGCCGACCCGCATCGTGATCCGCCCGACCGCGGTGGACGACGCCGGGTTCACCATCGAGCCGGCGCCGGACGGCGCCTGGGTGGTGCGCGGCGTACGGCCGGAGCGCTGGGTACGGCAGACGAACTTCGACAACGACGAGGCGGTCGGCTACCTCGCCGACCGGCTGGCCCGGCTGGGTGTCGAGGAGAAGCTCGCCAAGGCCGGTGCCGAGGCCGGCGACCTGGTCCGCATCGGCGACCGGGAGTTCGACTGGCAGCCCACCCTCTACGCCGGCGTCGACTTCATCCCCGGCAACCGGGGCACCGACGTGCGGCTGGAGGAGAAGTCGACCCGGGCCCCGGCGGCGGAGCGGTTGGCGGCCCGCAAGGCCCGCCGGCAGCGGCCGGCCGACGAGATCGAGGCCGGCGACGTGGCGGCCGGCGAGCCGGCGGTGGAGGCCGACGCCGAATAGCTGGTTGCGCTCCGTGACCAGGCCGCCCGCCGGAAACCTGGGCGAAATCCGCGCGTCGTAACGTGGCGTGATGCTGATCGAGTCACGTCCCGCCACCGATCCGGAGATCGCCGCCCTGGTCGCGGCCCAGCAGCGCGAGTTGCGCGAGGCCGACGGCGGGCTGGACGGGCAGGCCACCGTGACCCACAGCGACATCCGCTACCTGGCGGTGGTCGTCGACGGGCGCGCGGTGGCCTGCGGCGGGATCCAGGCACTGGACGCCGGCACCGGTGAGCTCAAGCGGATGTACGTGCGGCCCGCGTACCGGGGGCGGGGGATCGCCCGACAGTTGCTCGTCGCGCTCGAGGAACTGGCCTTCCGGCAGGGGCACGAGACGGTCTGCCTGGAGACCGGCAGTTACCTGCCGGCGGCCATCGGCCTCTACACCTCCAGCGGCTACCAGCCGATCCCGGTCTACGGCGAGTACGTCGACAACCCGTACAGCGTCTGCTTCGCCAAGCGGCTGCGCGTGCCGGCCTGACGGCGCGCCGGTCCCCCCGCCGCCGGCCACCGGCGGCCGGACGGCCGGTCAGTCGCCGGTGTGCGCGTGCTCGACGGTGACCGGCTTGGACTCCGGCGAGGCGTGCTGGCGCAGGAAGATGCTCAGCACGATCAGGGTGCCGACGGCGAGGAACTCGCTCTGCCAGTTCTGCATGGACTGGAACCAGAAGTCGCTGGTGCCCAGGAACTCCCAGACGCCGACCGGCGGGGCGCCGCTCTGCAGCGCCTGCTGCTGGTTGTACTCGGCGGTGCCGGCGAACAGGTGGCCGAGGAACGAGCCGGCGAAGATCAGCAGCAGCGCGATGGAGAGGCTGTTGCGGTAGACCACCAGGGGCAGCCCGCCGGCGTGTACCGGCCAGGGGGACTCCGGCTTGGCCCGCCGCTCGTCGTCCTCGGGCCGGTCGGTCTGCTCCAGCGGCTTCGACTCCGCCGACCCGCGCTGCACCAGGTACGCGGTGAGCAGCACGTAGCCGCCCATCTGGAGGAACTCCGACTCCCAGTTCTCGAAGACCGCCTCCAGGAAGTGCCCGCTGCTCAGGTATGCCAGCCAGCTCACCTGGGGCGCCCCGTACTCGGCCAGTTCCTGGTTGTGGGTCTGCCAGCCGAACACGCTCTGCAGCACCAGGAAGACTCCGAACGCGCCGAACATCGACACGCTCAGTGCGTTGTCACGCAGCCAGCGGGGCATCGTCGCCTCCTCGTCGGAGATCCTGTGACTCTCCGTTGCCCCACCGGACCAGCCGGCAAACTCCGCCGACCCTCCGGTAACCCCCCGGGTACGGCGGCGCCGCCGGTCAGGGGCGGTCGAACGGGGTGTCCAGCCGGCTGCCGGTGCCGAGTTGGTTGGACAGCAGCAGGCCGAGGGCGAGCATGCCGAAGCCGAGCACCAGGTGCAGCCAGTTGACGGCGTCGTTGAGCGGGATGAAGTTCGCCGCGCTCTCCCGGTTGATGACGAAGCCGTAGAGCCAGAGCCCGAGGTAGAGCGCGCCGCCGCCGGCCAGAAAGATCCGGGCCCCGGCGACGCTGCGGGCCATCAGCAGGCCGAGCAGGCCGAAACCCAGGTGCAGGATGTTGTGCAGGATCGACACCTGGAACAGACCGAGCAGCTTGGCCTCGGAGTGGTGCCCGGCGAAGTTCATCTCGTCGTAGCCGGTGGTGATGCCGGGGATGAAGCCGAGCACCCCGATCAGGGTGAAGACCCCGGCCGCGGCCAGCGCGGCGAGTTGGACCGCTGACTTCCGCCCCGCGACCGCGCCACCGCGTGCGTCACGCGCCATCGATGTCACCTCCGTGGATCCGCGGAGTCTCCGCGGCGCCGGTCGCGAGGAACGCTCGTGACAGTCCGTATCGGCGACGTCACCCCAACCCGACGATCCTCCATTTTGTAACCCTGCGCGGACGGCTCCGCAGAGAAATGGCGAATCAGGTATGGACCCGGCGACGCAGGGTAGGTGAATTTGCGCGCCGGTCGGACGGCCGGCGCGTTCCCCCAGCACACCGCGACGACTTTCCGAGCGGAAGGGACATCATGACTTACGATCTGTCACCCACGTCTGCCACGTACGGGCAGGAGTCGACGAACGGCGGCGGCGTCCGCGACCAGGCCCGCCAGGTCGGGTCGGAGGCCAAGCAGGCCGGCGGCGCGGTCGCGCAGACCGCCAAGGAACAGGGCACCGAGGTCGGCCGCGAGGCGGCCCGGCAGGCCCGCAACCTGTACGGCGAGGCCCGCAGCCAGCTCGCCAGCCAGACCAGCGAGCAGCAGCGCCGCGCCGCCGGCGGGCTCCGCTCGCTCGCCGACGAGATGCGGACGATGGCCGAGCAGGGTGGGCAGGCCGGCCCGGTGAGCGAACTCGCCCGCCAGGCCGCCGACCGGGTGCACGGGGTGGCCGGCTGGCTGGAGGCGCGCGAGCCCGGCGACATCCTGGCCGAGGTGCGCGACTACGCCCGCCGCAACCCGGGCACCTTCCTGGTCGGCGCGGCCGTGCTCGGCGTGCTCGCCGGTCGGCTGACCAAGAACATCGCCGCCACCGGCGACGGCCAGGGCGGCAGCCACCGGGCGTACGGCTCGGACGCCGGCTACGACCCGGACCAGACCGCGGTCATCCCCACCCCGCCGGCCCCCCGCGCGGTCCCGGACGCCGTGCCGCCGGGCGGCTACCTCGACCCGGCGCCGGCCGCCCGCCCGGACACCGGCACCACCACCAGCTACGCCGACCCGGCCGGCGGCACCGGCCAGCCGCTGCCGCCGGTGAACCAGACCGACCCGCTGCCGGGCGTGCCGTCCAGCGGAACCACCCGTCCGTGAGCCGAGTCATCCGAAGGGAGGCGGCGGCATGAGCATGCCGACGCAGGGGTCCGGACTGGACTCCGGTTACCAGCCCCCCGCGGGTGCGCCGCACACCGCGGACGAGGTCCGGGGCAGCTCGATCGGCGAGCTGATGCGCCAGGTCACCACCGACCTGTCCACTCTGATGCGTCAGGAGGTGGAGCTGGCCAAGGCGGAGATCCGCCAGGAGGGCAAGAAGGCGGGCAAGGCCGCCGGCTTCTTCGGCGGCGCCGGCTTCGGCGGCTACATGGTGGCGCTGTTCCTCTCGCTGGCCCTGTGGGCCGGGCTGTCCAACGTGATGGACGCCGGCTGGGCGGCGTTGATCGTGGCCGTCATCTGGGGCGCGATCGCCGCCGTCCTCTACTCCATGGCGAAGAAGAACGCGGAGCGGATCCGCGGCCTCAAGCAGACCAACGACAGCGTGCAGCGGATCCCCGACGCGCTCAAGCCCCACCCGCAGGAGGTCACCCGATGAGCACCGACCCCGCCCAGATCCGCCGGGAGATCGAGGCCACCCGCAGCAACCTGAGCTCCGACGTGGACGCGCTGGCGTACAAGGTCAGCCCGAGCCGCATCGTCGACGACCGCAAGCAGCGGGTCCGTACCGCGCTGCAGAATGTGAGGGACAAGGTGATGGGAACCGCTTCGGACCTGGGCCACGGCACCGGCCACGCCGCCCACTCGGTGGGCGACCGGGCCTCGTCGGCGGCCCACACGGTCAGCGACAAGGCCCAGTCGGCGGCCTCGACCGTCGGCGACGCCGCGCAGCGGGCGCCGCAGGTGATCCGGGAGAAGTCCGAGGGCAACCCGCTGGCCGCCGGCCTGATCGCGTTCGGCGTCGGCTGGCTGGCCTCGTCGCTGATCCCGGCCACCCGCCGCGAGCAGCAGGTGGCCAGCCAGGTCAAGGAGAAGGCCGGCGAGCACACCGGAGTGGTCAAGGAGAAGCTGACCGAGGTGGCCGGTGAGCTGAAGCAGGAGTTGCGCGAGCCGGCGCAGCAGGCGACCGAGTCGGTGAAGTCCACCGCGCAGGACGCCGTGCACGCCGTGAAGGACGACACGAAGTCCGCCGCGCAGGACGTGAAGGACCAGGCGCAGCACTCCCGCGACCAGGTGCGGTACTGACCGGTCGGTCACCGTACACCGCAGCTCGCGGCCACTACCCGGCACCGCCGGCCAGTGGCCGCGAGCTGTCGTGTGCGCCCCGACCCTCGCGATCTCGCGCACCGGGCCCAGCCCGTGCGGCACTGCCACCGGTTCGCCCGGGCGGAAGGTGCGAGATCGCGGGTCAGTGGAGGCGGCGGCGGAGCGCGCGTTCGGAGTGCGCGGCGTGGCGGACGCGGGTGCCGGCGTAGCGGACGCCGCCGAACAGGACCCGCCGGCCGACCGCCAGCCAGGCGCAGACGCCCCGCTCCAGCAGCCACAGCGGCGCCGCCAGGGCGGTGGCCGGCGGGAAGACAGCCGCGCCGCCGGCCCGCCGCCGGCCCACCTCGGCCAGCCCCACGGTGGTCGCCGCCGCGCCGAGTAGCAGGCCCGGTCGCCGGGCCAGGGTCGCCGCCGCCAGCGCCGGCAGGACCGCGAGCGAGGTGAGCAGCCGCGCCGGCTGGGCCAGGTCGTCGTACGCCTGGCGGACCCGCTGCCCACGGAAGTGCGCGGTGCCCGGCGGCAGCCGGCGGACGTACAGCCCGGCCGGGGCGGCCTCGGTGCCCCCGTACGCGCGCACCGTGCGGATCAGCTCCAGGTTCTCGAAGAGCACGTCCGGGTCGTAGCCGCCCATGCCGAGGAAGGTGCTCCGGCGTACGGCGAGGGTGCCCGGGTAGTCCGCGCCGAGCGCCCGGTTCAGCAGCGTCCGCCCGGTGTCCCAGTACGCGTGCCAGGGCAGCGGGTCGAAGTAGTTCTGCGGGCGGACCAGATCCACCCGGTGCAGCAGCCGGTGCACCGCGCGCAGCCCGGCCTCGTCGTAGCGGACGTCGTCGTCGGCGATCACCACGTGCTCGTGCCGGGCCGTCCGGACGCCGGTGAGCACCCCGACGACCTTGCCGTTGACGCCGCGCAGCGCCGGATCCGGGGGCACGTGCCGGAGCAGCCCGCGCCAGGTGTGCGCGTGCCGGGCGAAGACCTCCGGGGCGGACCCGTCCACCACGGTCACCTCGACCCGGGTGGCCAGCCAGCGCAGGTAGTCGGTCAGCTCGGCCAGGCCGGCGTCGTCGGCCCAGCGCAGCGGCAGCACGTACGACACCGGGAGCCAGCGCGGCCGGTCGCCGGCGGACCGGGCGCGGCCGGGCGTGGCGCGGTCGACGGCGCCGCCGGTGGCGGCCGACCCGGTCGGTCCGGTCGATCCGGTCGGTCCGGTCGATCCGGTCGGTCCGGTCGACCCGGTCGGTCCGGTCGATCCGTTCGCCGTGGGCGAGGCGACCGGGCGGGCGGGGTCGTCGCCGGTGGCCCCGCCGGCCGGGCGGGTCGGGGCGCTCACGCCGCCTCCGGCCGCCGCCAGACCGAGACGTGCTCCCGGCTGTCGTCGGTGAACGGTTCGGCGGCCCAGCCCGCCCAGCGGTGTTCCCGGACCATCCCGGCCAGCTCGGCCATCAGGTCCAGCTCGGCCGGCCAGGCGTAGCGGTGGTTGGCCGGCAGCAGCCGTACGCCGCCGTCGGTGAGCCGGATCTTCGTGGTGGTCATCCGCTGCTCGGCCGGGTGCAGCACGGCCGCCTCCAGCAGCACCTCGTCCTCGGCGACCCGCACCGGGCGCAGCGCGGACCCGGCCCGGAACGCGCCCGGGTCGGGCATCCACGCCTCGACCACGAACCGGCCGCCGGGGCGCAGGTGGGCGGCGGCGTTGCGGAAGCAGGCCACCTGCGCGGCCTGGTCCGGCAGCGCGAAGACGGTGTTGAAGGCCAGCACGACCAGGGCGTACTCGCCGGGCACCCGGGTCTGCGCGAAGTCGCCGAGAGCGACCTCGATCCGGTCGCCGCCCGGTTTGGCCCGCAGCCCGGCCACCATCTCCGGTGACCCCTCGATGCCGGCGACGGTCAGGCCCCGCGCCAGCAGCGGCAGCGCCAGCCGCCCGGTGCCGATGCCGAACTCGCAGACCGGGCCGCCGTCCGCCAGCGCCGCCAGCCGCTCCACCGCCTCGGCCGGGTCCAGGTGGGCGTACGTGTCGTCGTAGACGGCGGCGACGTGCCGGCCGTAGGCGCTGGCGTCGAAGGGCAACGGGGCCTCCCGGGCGAGGTGTCGTGCCCGCAGCAGGTGCCCGGATATCTCCGGATCAAACCGGTCTGTCGTTTCGGCGGGCCGGTGCCGGGTAGCGCACCGGGCACGGGCGGTCCAACCCCGAGGCGCCCGTGGAGGAGACGTGATGACCAGCAACGGAACGAGGTGGGCGCTGCTCGGCGCCGGGGCGTTGACCGCGGTCGGCGCGGGCCGGGCGCTGGCCCGGCGCCGCCGTCGCCACCAGCCGGAGCGGCAGGACGGCTGGTACGTGGTGCGGCGCGGGGTCACCGTGGACCGGCCGATGGAGGCGGTGATCGGCTTCTGGACCGACCGGGAGCGGCTGGACCGCGCGCTGGCGGAGTGGGCGACACTGGAGCAGCTGGCCGAGAACCGCTGGCGGTGCGTGGCCCGTGACCCGGCCGGCGGCGGCACCGAGTGGTGCGCCGAGATCCGCGTCGCCGGCCCGGGACGGCTGACCTGGCAGGTGACCGACGGGCCCGCGCAGCACGGCACGGTCGAGCTGGTGCCCGCGCCGCAGGACCGGGGCACCGAGATCCGGGCCGAGCTGCGCTACCGCTCCGGGCCGGTGCGCCGGGCGCTCGGCCTGGCCGCGAGCGACGAGCCGGACCTGGCCCTGCGGGACACCCTGCGCCGGGTGAAGTCACTCATCGAGGCCGGGCAGGTGATCGACACCCGGCGGGACCCGTCCGGCCGTGGCCCGGCTCAGGAGCAGGCGACCGACAAGGTGCGCGAGAAGCTCACGACGGGAGGCCGGGCGTGAAAGCGCTGTGCTGGGAGGGAGTCGGCAGGCTCGCGGTGCGCGACGTGCCCGAGCCACGGATCCGCGCCGAGGGCGACATCGTCGTCAAGGTCCGGGCCAGCAGCGTCTGCGGCTCGGACCTGCACCTGATCAACGGCTACCTGCCGGCGATGCGCGAAGGGGACGTCCTCGGCCACGAGTTCATGGGCGAGGTGGTGGAGACCGGGCCGGGAGTGCGGCGGCTGAAGGTCGGCGACCGGGTGGTGGTCGGCTCGGTGGTGGCCTGCGGCGGCTGCTGGTACTGCCGGACCGAGCAGTACTCGCTCTGCGACAACTCCAACCCGCAGCCGGTCTTCGCCGAGAAGCTCTGGGGGCACTCGACGGCCGGCATCCTCGGCTACTCGCACGCCGCCGGCGGTTACACCGGCTCGCACGCCGAGTACGTCCGGGTGCCCTTCGGTGACGTCGGGGCGTTCACGGTTCCCGACGGGGTGCCGGACGACTCGGTGGTGTTCGCCTCCGACGCGATGCCCACCGGCTGGATGGCGGCCGACTTCTGCGGGCTGACCGGTGGCGAGGTGGTCGCGGTCTGGGGCGCCGGCGGGGTGGGGCAGATGGCCGCCCGGGCCGCCCAACTGCTCGGCGCCGGGCGGGTGATCGTCATCGACCGGCTGCCGGAGCGGTTGGCCACCGCGGCCGACCGGCTCGGCGTGGAGACGGTCAACTACGCGGAGACCGACGTGCTGGAGGCGCTGCGCGAGCTGACCGCCGGACGGGGACCGGACGCCTGCATCGAGGCGGTCGGCATGGAGAGCCACGACGTCGGCCCGGCGTACGCGTACGACAAGGCCAAGCAGACCGCACGGCTGCAGTCCGACCGGCCCACCTCGGTCCGCCAGGCGATCATGGCCTGCCGCAAGGGTGGCACGGTGAGCATCGTCGGCGTCTACGGCGGCCTGGTCGACAAGTTCCCGCTCGGCGCGGCGATGAACAAGGCGCTGGTGCTGCGGATGGGGCAGATGCACGCCCAGCGCTACATCCCGATGCTGCTGGACCGGCTCGCCGCCGGCGAGATCGACCCCGGCTACCTCGCCACCCACCCGATGTCGCTGGAGCAGGGCGTCCGCGGCTACGAGGTGTTCGAGAAGAAGCAGGAGGGCTGCCTGCGTACCGTGCTGCATCCGGCCTGACCGGCGCCGCGACCGACCCGCCGAGGGCCGCCCCCGCCGGGGCGGCCCGTCGCGCTCGGGCGCTCGTCAGGCGGTGCGCCGCACATTGGTGATCAGGAAGCCGCTGGGCGGCAGCGCCGGTATCCGGCGCAGGCTCACCGCCAGGTTCTGCGGCGGTACGTCGTAGCGCATAGCGGTGGTCAGGTTGGTCACCGCCCGCTTCATCAGCTCGATGGTGATCCACTCGCCGGCGCAGCGGTGCCCGGTCAGGTGCTCGCCGCCGCCCTGCGGGATCAGCCCGAACGGGTCGGCCCGCCAGTTCGCGAAGCGCTCCGGGCGGAACTGCTCCGGCTGGGGCCAGAGGGTGTGGTCGTGGTTGGTGCCGTACAGGTCCAGCACCACCCGCCGTCCGCGCGGGAAGTGGTAGCCCTGCCAGTCGAAGGAGCGCCGGACCCGGGCCGCCGCCATCGGGAAGAACGGGTAGTAGCGGCGGACCTCCTGCACGAAGCACTCGGTGGCCTCGTCGCTCTCCCCGGCCCGCTGCCGCCAGGCCGGATGGTCGTGCAGGGCCAGCGCGGCGAAGACGACGAAGCGGTCCACGGCCACCGTCGGCCGGAGCACGTTGAGCAGTTCCACCGCGGCGATCCGCCGGGGCAGCGGCCGTCCCCACTCGTCGCGGTGGTCGGCGATCACCCGGAGCGCGCTGCCCTCCGGGGCGGGCAGCGTGCCGACCCGGGCCCGCTCGACGAGGTCACCCGCCCAGTGCTCGCCGCGGCGGCGGCCCAGCAGACCGCGCCAGTGCCGGGGGCCGAGCGCGGCCGGCCCGTCGATCATCGCGTGCAGCTCGTCGGTACGCCGGAGCACCTCGGTGCCGGCCAGCGGCACCCCGGCCCAGGCGCAGACCGTCCGGGTGAGCATCCGGCCCAGCTCGTCGTAGAGCACGACCGGCCCGGACCTCTCCCAGACCGGGATCCGGGCCCGCCACTCGTCGTCGAAGAGCTGGCCGATCTGCCGGACCGCGGTCGGCGTCATGATCGACATCAGCATCGCCTTGCGGTCCCGGTGCGCCGCGCCGTCGAGCCCCTGCACCCCGCCGCGCCCGGTGAGCGTCCGCTGGGCCCGCAGCGGCATGGCGCCGGCGCGGACGAAGCGCTCGTTGTCGTAGAAGAGCACCGCCGCCGACCGGCCGCGCAGGCAGATGGTGCGTTCCAGCAGCAGCCGGGTCTGGAAGATGTCGGTGCCGTACCGGTCGCACCGGGCGCCGACGAACCGGTAGCCGTCGCGCAGGAAGGCGAGGGTGCTGTCCGGGCTGCGGTCTGCCGGGATGGACGGCATCGGGCCTCCTGACTGGGGTGGCGGGCGGCCCGCCGATCTGCTCGACCGCGTTGCTTCTACCCAGGTCAGGGACGCTGAATCCCGAGCCGGCCGGGCCCGCGAAGGGCGTCGGATCCCGGAGCCGGCCGGGATCGGCGGGGGCGGTGGACTCCGGGGCCGGCCGGGCCGGCGGCGCGGCGACGCGGGGGAGGGGCCAGCCAACCGCCCGGCGGCTGGCCCCTCCCAGGAGCGCCCGGATCTGGTTGGCTCGGTTGAGCGGCGCCGGGCGCCGCGGCGCGGGCCGTCCGGCAGCGCGGCACGTCGCCGGGAGACCGGCGGGCCACCGGTACGGGTGGCCCGCCGGCACGCCCGGCGACACCGCGCCGGGTGGGCCGGCGCGGATCGTCGACCACGGGGAGGGCCCATGCGGGACAACACGTCGCCGTACTGGCGGCAGCGGCGTACGGTCGAGCGGCTCGACGGGGGACCGGACGCCGATGCGGCCGCGCTGCTCGCGCCGTCCCGGCGGGCCGCCCGGCCGGTCCGGTTCTACACCGTGCACCTCGGCTTCACGGCAGCCGGCCCGGCCGAGGCGGGCGAGCTGGCGGTCGGCTACGCCGAGGCGTTGAGCCTGCTCCGGCCCGAGCTGGCGCTCGGCGCGGCGGCGCTGTCGCCCGCCGATGCCTGGCACCGGGCCGAGCGGCTGTTCTGCGGGGCGGTCGGCCCGGACGGCGAGCGCTGCGCCGACGTGGCCGGGCATCCCGGCTTCCACCACGCGCCGGGCCCGGGCGGGCTCGGCTGGGGCGACGGGTGAGCCCTCGGTCCGGTCAGTCCAGGTCGAACTCGCCGTCCTGGGCGCCGGCCACGAACGCGTCCCACTCGGCCTGGGTGAAGACCAGCACCGGTCCGTCCGGCTCGGCCGAGTTGCGCATGCCGATCAGGTCGTCGACGAAGGCGACCTCGACGGCGCTCTCGGAGGTGTCGCCCTCGGCCCGCTGCCAGACCGCCCGGGACAGGTCGAAGTCACCCTTGGGGTGCGAAGCCATGGTTCAGTCCTCCAGTGCCACGGGTCACGGGGGAGACACGTGCGGTTCCCCATCCGGCAGGATAAGCGGATGCCCAGCCTGACCCGTGTAGAGGCGACCGCGCGTGGCGCGGCGATCACCGTCGAGTCCTACCAGGTGGACCTCGACTTCACCGGCGGCGCGGAGCAGTTCCGCTCGCACGTCACCATCCGCTTCCGGTCGACCACCGGCGCCGCCACCTTCGCCGAGGTCAAGCCCGCGAAACTGCTGGCCGTACGCCTCAACGACCGTGACCTGGACCCGGCCACGCTGGACGACAACCGGCTGCCGCTGACCGGGCTGGCCGAGGCCAACACGCTGACCGTGGAGGCCGAGATGGCCTACACCAACACCGGCGAGGGGATCCACCGCTTCGTCGACCCGGCCGACGGCGAGACCTACCTCTATGCGATGTCCTTCCTGGACGACGTGCAGCGCATCTTCGCCGCCTTCGACCAGCCCGACCTGAAGGCCCCGGTCACCCTCGCGGTGACCGCCCCGGAGCACTGGACGGTCGCGGCCAACGGCGCGCTCGCCGCCACCCCGCGCCCCGGCCGCTGGGAGTTCGCCCCGACCGCCCCGCTGGCCACGTACTTCGTCTCGCTCGTCGCCGGGCCCTGGCACGTGCGCCGTGACGAGCACGACGGCATCCCGCTCGGCGTCTACTGCCGCCGCTCGCTCGCCGAGCACCTGGACGCCGACGCGGACGAGATCTTCACCGTCACCAAGCAGTGCCTGGACCGGTTCCACCAGCTCTTCGACGAGCGCTACCCGTTCGGCAAGTACGACCAGGCGTTCGTGCCGGAGTTCAACGCCGGCGCGATGGAGAACCCGGGCCTGGTCACCTTCCGGGACGACTACGTCTTCCGGTCCGCGGTCACCGACAGCCAGCGCGAGCTGCGCGCCACCACCATCGCGCACGAGATGGCGCACATGTGGTTCGGTGACCTGGTCACCATGCGCTGGTGGGACGACCTGTGGCTGAACGAGTCGTTCGCGGAGTACCTGGGCACCCGGGTCACCGCCGAGGCGACCCGCTTCGACCAGGCGTGGACCACCTTCGCGATGCGCCGCAAGGCCTGGGGCTACGCCGCCGACCAGCGCCCCTCCACCCACCCCGTGGCACCGGAGGAGGTGACCGACGCGGCGCAGGGGCTGCTCAACTTCGACGGCATCTCGTACGCCAAGGGCGCCAGCGTGCTGCGACAACTGGTGGCCTGGCTCGGCGACGACGCCTTCCTCGCCGGGCTGAACGCGCACTTCGCGAAGCACCGGTTCGGCAACGCCACCCTGGCCGACCTGCTCGGCAGCCTCTCCGCCGCGAGCGGGCGCGACCTGGCCGACTGGGCCGAACGCTGGCTGCGCCGGGCCCAGGTCAACACGCTGCGCGCCGAGGTCGCCGTGGACGCCGACGGCCGCTACCGCGAGGTGGCAGTGGTGCAGACCGCCCCGCAGACGCACCCGGTGCTGCGCCCGCACCGGATCGGCGTGGGCCGCTACTCCGCCGACGGCACTGTCGACCGGAGCGAGGTGGATCTCGACCCGGACGCCGACGGCGGCCGGACGGTGCTCGCCGAGCTGACCGGCCAGCCGGCGGCCCGGCTGCTGCTGCCCAACGACGGCGACCTGACCTTCGCCAAGGTCCGCCTCGACCCGGCCTCGGCCGACGCCGTGCCGCTGGTGCTGCCCGGCCTGGCCGACCCGCTGGCCCGGGCGCTGCTCTGGCGCGAGGCGCTGGACGCCGCGATCGACGGGGAGCGGCCGGTCGCCGGCCTGGTCGAGCTGATCGCCGCCGCGCTGCCCGCCGAGACCGAGGTGATCGTCGCCGAGGACGTGCTCACGCTGAGCCGCTCGCTGATCGACCGCTACCTGGATCCGGCGGCCCGCACGGCCGCGCTGGCCCGGGTCGCCGGCGCCTGCCGGCAACTGCTCGACGGCGCCCCCGCCGGGCAGTCGTTGCAGCTGGCCGCGGCCCGCGCCTGGATCGCCGCCACCACCGACGCCGACCTGCTCACCGGCTGGCTGGCCGGCCGCGGCGTACCGGCCGGGCTGGCCGTCGACGCGGAACTGCGCTGGGCGGTGCTCTACCGGCTGGTGGTGCTCGGCGCGGCCGGCGAGTCGGAGATCGCCGCCGAGGCGGCCGCCGACCCGAGCGCCGCGGGCGCCGAGCGGGCCGCCCGGTGCCGGGGCGCGCTGCCCGACCCGGCGGCGAAGCGGGCCGCGTGGGAGATCGTGGTGTCCAACGCCGAGCTGTCCAACCGGCTGGTCGAGGCGACCGCGGAGGGCTTCTGGCAGCCCGAGCAGGCCGAGTTGACGGCCGGGTACGTCGAGCGGTACTTCGCCGACATGCCGGCCGCGGCGCGGCTGCGTACGCCCTGGACGGCGGACCGGGTGGCCAGCCTGGCCTTCCCCCGCTACGCCGTGGCGCAGCCGACCCGGGAGGCGGCCGCGGCGCTGCTGGCCCGCGACGACCTCACCCCGGGCTTGCGCCGGGTGGTCACCGACGCCGACGACGACCTGCGCCGGGCCCTGGTCGCCCGCACCGCCGTCGCCGCCGCCACCGCCTGATCCGGGCCGGGGACGGCGGCGCGGTCCCCGGCCGGCCAGAGTGGATGGTTCGTCGGGAGTCGTGGGTGGCACACCGAGCCCGGTGTGCCACCCACGGGCCGGTCAGCGCCGCGCCGGCTCGGCCGCCACCGGGGCGTCCCAGTCGATGACGTAGCGCTGTTCGGGGCCGACCGTCTTCTCCGGGTTCATCGCGGTCTTCACCAGCAACGGCATCAGCAGCGGCATCAGCGCGCGGGCCACCGGTCCCGGCGCCTTGGCCTGGTTGATCCGGGCGGCCCGGGCGGCGATCCGTTCCACCCGGGCCCGTCGCAGCCGCTCGAAGGTGGCGAACGCCGACTCGACGTCGGGCAGGTCGCGCAGGCAACGGGCGAGCTGCACGGCGCTCTCGATGGCGAGCGACGCGCCCTGTCCCGAACTGTTCGAGGGCGCGTGCGCCGAGTCGCCGACCAGCACCATCCGGCCCCGGTGCCAGTGCGGCACCGGCGGCATGATGTGCAGCGCGCCCACCACCTGCAGGCCGGCCGGGTCGCTGGTGCGCAGCAGGTCGCGGCCCGGGTCGTCGTCGGCGTACGCGGACCGTAGCGTGTGCAGCCACTCCTGCGATGCGACCGCGCGGGCCTCGACCAGGCTCATCGGCCGCTGCCCCGGCAGGTTGACCCCCCAGCGGGTGCCGCCGCCCGGCTCCGGCCAGTAGAGGTAGTAGCCGCGCCGGCCGAAGGCGAAGGTCATCGTGCCTGGTTCGACGTCCACCTCGTGCCGGGCGACCGCCTCGAAGCCGAGCAGCCCGGTGAACCGCGGGCCGGGCGCCGCCGGGTCGATGAGGGTGCGCACGGTCGACCGGACGCCGTCGGCGCCGACCAGCACGTCGGCGGTGGCGGTGCTGCCGTCGTCGAAGGTCGCGGTGACCCCGGCGGCGGTTTCCCGGGCCTCGACCAGGCGCTTTCCGTGCTCGATCGGCACGCCCTCGGCGCGGGCCCGGTCGTGCAGCACCCGGTGCAGTTCGTTGCGGTGCACCACCCGCAGCGGCGGTACGTCGGCCAGGCCGGGCAGGTCGATGCGCTTGCGGCCGACGGCCATCACCGTCCGGTGGATCGGGGTGGCGATGGCGGTCACCGCGTCGGCCGCGTCGACGGTACGCAGGGCGGCGACGCCGTTCGGGGCGAGCGCCAGGGTGCCGCCGATGCCGTCGGCGGTGCTCGGGTACGCCTCGTGGACGGTGGCGGCGATGCCGGCGCGGCGCAGCGCCAGCGCGGTCACCGGGCCGGCGATGCCGCCGCCGATGACGAGGGCTGTCCTCACTCGGGTCATGGGTCCTCTCCAGGGGTTCGATGGCGTGCGAAACCGCCTGGGTGGGAGCCCGGTTATCCTCTGGTTGCCGCTTCGGGCCGGGCACCTTCCCAGGTGTGGTTCGAGGTAAGGGCCCCGGTGCGGTGTTGGCGCACCGCGCCGGGGCCGCCGGTCACTCGGTGCGGCGACTCCTCTCCGCGACGTCGGTCAGCTCGGCCGGCAGCTCACCGGTCTCGTGGAAGGCCCGCCACTGGTCGAGCCCCGGGAAGTCACCCGAGGCGAAGGCGGCCAGCAGGTCGCGGACCCAGGCCGCCTCCGCCTCCTGGACCGCCAGGTCGTACTCGGACTCGACCAGGAACAGTCGGGGCACCTGCCGCAGGTGCTCGGCGAGCGCGGCGCGGTTGGCCCGGATCAGCTCGTCGAGCAGTTCCAGCCGCCGCCGCAGCAGCGCCGTCGCCTCGTCGGGGTGCAGCGCGGCGAGCACAGAGAGGCCGGCCCGGAACCGGGACTGCTCCGCCTCCGGCGTGGAGACCAGCTCCCGTGCCCAGTCGACCAGCTCGGCCCGGCCGGCGTCGGTGATCCGGTAGACCGTGCGCTCGGGGCGCCGGCCGGCTCGCACGCTCTCCACCTCGGCGATCAGCCCGTGCCGGTCGAGGTTCCGGATGACCGTGTAGAACGACCCCCACTTGATCTCCATGTCCTGGTCCTTGCCCCAGGCCCGCAGCGCGGTGGCGATCTCGTACGGGTGCATGGGCCGCTGGACGAGGGCGGAGAGCACGGCCAACGCCAGCAGGTTGCCCACCTTGCGTCGCTTGGGCACGGCCACCTCCTCGCCCATGCTCGTCCACGATTACTCGCAGACGAGTATAAGCGTGGCCGGGCCGGCTGCGCGACCCCTCGCCCGGCATAGGATCACGGGGTGGAGGAAGACATCCGGCGGATCGGGATCATGGGTGGCACCTTCGACCCCATCCACCACGGGCACCTCGTGGCGGCCAGCGAGGTGGCCGACCGGTTCGGGCTGGACGAAGTGGTCTTCGTACCCACCGGCCAGCCCTGGCAGAAGGCGGACGAGCCGGTCAGCCCGGCCGAGGACCGCTACCTGATGACGGTGATCGCCACCGCCTCCAACCCCCGCTTCCAGGTCAGCCGGGTCGACATCGACCGCGGCGGCCCCACCTACACCGTCGACACGCTGCGCGACCTGCACGCCGAGTACGGCCCGAAGGTGCAGCTCTACTTCATCACCGGCGCCGACGCGCTGGCCAAGATCCTCAGCTGGAAGGATCTCGACGAGATCTTCGAGCTGGCCCACTTCATCGGGGTGACCCGGCCCGGCTTCGAACTCTCCGACGCGCACCTGCCGGCCGACACGGTCAGCCTGATCCAGGTGCCCGCGATGGCCATCTCGTCGACCGACTGCCGGGCGCGGGTCGCCCGCGGCGAGCCGGTCTGGTACCTGGTACCCGACGGTGTGGTGCAGTACATCGCCAAACGGCGCCTCTATCAGCAGTGATTTCGCCCGGTACCGACCAGATCGGGCGGGTAATCGACCAGAACTGACAAGTCGGGATTCGGTCGCGTGTGAGACGCTTGGAGGATCGCACGGTTGATCGAAGGAGAACGGTGACAGTTTCCGAACGCGCTCACGAGCTGGCGATCGCCGCCGCGCAGGCCGCCGCCGACAAGAAGGCGCAGGACATCGTCATCATCGACGTGGGCGACCAGCTCGCCATCACCGACGCGTTCCTGCTCGCCGCGGCCCCCAACGAGCGCCAGGTGCTGGCCATCGTCGACGCCATCGAGGAGCGACTGCTCCAGCTGCCCGAGAAGGCCAAGCCGGTGCGCCGCGAGGGCGAGCGCGGCGGTCGCTGGGTGCTGCTCGACTACGTCGACATCGTGGTGCACGTCCAGCACACCGAGGAGCGCGAGTTCTACGCCCTCGACCGGCTCTGGAAGGACTGCCCGACCATCCCGTTCGTCGACCGGGACCTGGTCGACGCCGAGTCCGGCAGCGCCACCGCGGAATGACCCGCCTGATCATCTGGCGGCACGGCAACACCGACTGGAACGCCGCCGGCCGGGTCCAGGGGCAGACCGACGTACCCCTCAACGACCTCGGCCGCGAGCAGGCCCGGGCCGCCGCCCCGCTGCTCGCCGGGCTGCGCCCGGACGCCATCGTCGCCAGCGACCTGCGCCGCGCGGCGGACACCGCCGCCGCGCTGGCCGCGGTCACCGGGCTGCCGGTACGCACCGACGCCCGGCTGCGCGAGCGGCACTTCGGGCAGTGGCAGGGCCTCGAACTGACCGAAGCGGCCCGTCGCTACCCGAGCGAGTACGCCCGCTGGCGGGCCGGCGACCCCGATCCGGGTGCCGGCATCGAGACCCTCGACGACCTGGGCAAGCGGATCGGCGCGGCCCTGCAGGACGCCGCCGACGCGGTGGCCGGCGGGACCGTCGTGGTCGCCACCCACGGCGGCGGGGCCCGGCAGGGCTGCGGCCAGCTGCTCGGCTGGGACCACCAGGTGCTGCGCACCATCGGGTCGCTGCAGAACTGCCACTGGACCGAGCTGCGCCACGACGAGGTGCGGGGCTGGCACCTGCGCGCCCACAACGTCGGGCTGATCAGCGCGGCGGCCCCGGCCGAGTCGGTCTGAGCCACACGGCCCTCGGCGTACCGGGGCGGCATCGGCTAGCGTGCCGGGCATGCCCGTCGCGGTCGTCACCGACTCCACCGCCTACCTGCCCCCCGAACTGCTCGCCGCCCACCGGCTGACCGTGGTGCCGCTCACCGTCGTGCTCAACGGCGCCGAAGGGCTGGAGGGCGTCGAGACGTTCCCGGCCGACGCGACCCGGGCCCTCGGCGGCCGGCGGGTCTCGGTGAGCACCTCCCGGCCCGCTCCGGAGCAGTTCGCGCAGACGTACCGCCGGTTGCTGGACGACGGCGCGGACGGCATCGTCTCGGTGCACATCTCCGCCGAACTCTCCGGCACCGTCGAGGCGGCCCGGCTGGCCGCCGCCGAGTTCGGCGACCGGGTCGCCGTGGTGGACAGCCGCTCCTGCGGCATGGGCCTGGGCTTTCCGGTCGTCGCGGCCGCCGCGGCCGCCGACCGGGGCGCCGACCTGCCGGCGGTACGCGACGCCGCGCTGGCCACCGTCGCCCGTACCACCATCTGGTTCTACGTCGACACGCTGGAGTTCCTCCGCCGGGGCGGCCGGATCGGCGCCGCCGAGGCGCTCTTCGGCACCGCGCTGTCGGTCAAGCCGATCATGCACATGCCGGACGGCGCGATCGTGCTCAAGGACAAGGTGCGCACCGCGAGCCGGGGCGTGGCCCGACTGGTCGACCTGGCCGTCGAGGCGGCCGGCGACGCCGCGGTGGACCTCGCCGTGCACCACCTCGCCGCCCCGCAGCGGGCCGAGGCGCTGTTGACGGCGCTGCGCGAGCGGCTCGGCGACCGCCTGCTCGACGCGTACGTCTCGGAGGCCGGTGCGGTGGTGGCCGCGCACGCCGGCCCGGGCCTGGCGTGCGTGGTGGTGCATCGCCGGCCGGCCCCCGACGGCGGCTGACCTGCCGGTCCGCGTCGGTCCCGCCCGGGGCCTGTTCGGACGGTGCCGGTGCCGTCGAGCTGGCAGGGTTGGTCTGACGGGCGTGCGGCCTGGCCAGGCGTGCTGGCGGGGGAGAGGAGCGGCGATGTCCATAGTGGTGACCGGCGGCGGTCGGGGCGTGGGCCGGGCCGTCGCGGAACGGCTCGCGGCCTCCGGCGACACGGTGGTGGTGATCGAGTACGACCACGACGCGCTCGACTGGTTGCGTCAGGTGGCGACCCCGGACCGGCTGGTCGCGGTGGTGGGGGACGCCGGCGACGAGCAGCTCGTCACGCGCGCCGCCGACCTGGCCGAACGCGCCGGGCCGCTGACCGGGTGGGTGAACAACGCGGCGGTGTTCCGGGACGCCTCGGTGCACTCCACACCCGCGGCCGAGGTGCTCGACCTGATCGGGCTCAACCTGCGGCCAACGGTGGTCGGCGCGACCACCGCGGTCCGCCGGTTCCTCGCCGCTGGCACTCCCGGCGCCATCGTCAACGTCTCGTCGCACCAGGCCCGCCGGCCGGTGCGCGGCTGCCTGCCGTACGCGACCGCGAAGGCGGCGGTCGAGGGGCTGACCCGGGCGCTGGCCGTCGAGTACGGCCCGCGCGGCATCCGGACCAACGCGGTGGCGCTCGGCTCGATCGCCACCGAGCGGCACGCCGCGTTCCTCGCCGAGCGCGAACCGGCCGAGGCGGAGTGGATCGACGTGGAACTGGCCCGGCTGCATCCGGTCGGCCGGATCGGCCGGGTCGAGGAGGTGGCGGAGGCGGTCGCCTACCTGCTGTCGCCGGCGGCGGGCTTCGTCAACGGGGTGACCCTGCCGGTCGACGGCGGCCGCTCGGTGCTCGGCCTCGATCCGGAAGCACACTGAGCTGGTCAGGTCTGAGCCGCTAGCGATCTCGTTCGCCCACCCACAAGCCGCGACCCTGTAGACCGACAACCGAACCACGGTCTTGCAGGTGATGATCGCCCGCTGCACCGTCGTCACGCTCACTTGGCGGTGAACTGCGCGGGTCCGGGCCGTTCTGCGCTCTCTGCCTGCGGGTCAGAACCGGGACGGCCGGTTGCCGGCCATCCGGAGCGCCCGGAGCCGGTCCTGTGCCCATCGCAGCGCCGCGCACGGGCCGGTCCGGCCGGCGCACCGGTCGCAGTAGCCCAAGATCCAGTGCCGCCGGATGATTCGCTTGGCCGCAGTCGGCACCCACTCCGCCCGCGAGACTTCCCACTCGATCATGGCCCCTCCAGAAACGGCAGGTCCGGCCACCGATCCCCGATCAGGTGACCGGACCGCATCCGGTGTCGCCCCAACAGCCTCCCTTGCAACGTGCACACCGTCAAGCTTGCAAGTGGCAACGTGTGTAGGTGGCACGTACATACGGTCAGGGCGTGCGACTGGTGGCCCTCTCCGACATCGCGGACATGCTCGGTGGCGTGTCGCGCACCAGGGCCACGGAGATCACGAACCGGGCCACCTTCCCGGCGCCGATCGACACGGTGGCCAGTGGCAAGGTCCGGGTGTGGGACCGCGCGGACGTGGAAGCGTGGATCAGGAAGTACCGGCCGAACCAAGCGCCGGACGAGAGTTGACACGACACCCCCCATCCGCGTCAGGGGTGCCGTGTGCGTCTTCGGCCGGCCCAGGCCGCCGTGAGCCGCCTGCTCCCGGCCAGCCCTGGCCGCGCCGCTCCAGCCGCCCAGCGCCACGGCGGTCCGCTCGCGCGCCTCTATGGCCGCCTCCACCGCGTCTCTCGACCGAGTGACCCGAGGCGCACTGACGCGAGGCGTCGACGGGCGTGACACGGCGGCCTTCCTGGCTCAGCCCGAACGGCGAAGGGGCTGAACCGTCGCGCTCACCTGATGCCCACCAGCCGGTCGCGCCGCCACCACCGTCACCCATGCGAGGCATCCGGTAGCACAGCCGCCGCATGATCAGGGCCTTGTCCACAGGGCCGTTGTCTTTCCACAGCCGAGCCTGCACGAGCGTCCGGGGTGGGCCGTGTCGACCTAGCCTCGCGCCGTGTCCAATGACGAGGAGGCGGTGGTGCGGCAGCGCCTTCGGCGCCTGCTGCCCGCCACGGCTGCCGATGACGCGGCTGCGCCCCCTGCTGGGCCGTCCATGGCCGGGATCGTGGCCGATTTGCCCGACCTGTCGCACACCGTCACCGCGCCGTGGCCGTTCGCCGGCGCGCCGCCGGGGCCGGGACCGGACCGGGCTGGCGGACGTTCTCCCGCTGTCGACGACGGTCCGCTGTCCGGACTCGGCCACGTGCCGATCCGGGCGGCGCTGTCGTCGCGCTCTGCCTCGTCGGTGCCCGATCCCGAGCCGGTAATGGTGGGCAGCGCGGGGGAGGATGCGCCGTCGTCCCGCTTGCCCGGCCCCGGGGTCTTCGACCCGGGGCGGCGGGGCGTGCGGGTGCTGGCCGTGGTCGCCGTGCTGGTGGTGCTCGGTGCCGGCTTCTGGGCCTGGCGGTCCCGGCCACGGGCCGAGCCGGTCGTCCCGGTGGCCACCGCGGCGCCGGCCGGGCCGCTCAGCTCGTCGTTCGCCGAACCGGTGGCGTCGCCGGCCGGCGAGCTGGTGGTGGCCGTGGCCGGCAAGGTACGCCGACCGGGGCTGGTCCGGGTGCCGGCCGGTGCCCGGGTCGCCGACGCCGTCGAGGCGGCCGGCGGGGCGTTGCCCGGCGTGGACGTGGCCCTGCTCAACCCGGCCCGCAAGGTCACCGACGGCGAGCTGATCGTGGTCGGCGTACCGGCGCCGCCGAACCAGGCGGGCGCGCCGGGCGGGCCCGGGACCGACGCGGCACCCGGCGGTCGGGTCAACCTGAACACCGCGACGCTGGCGCAGCTCGACTCGCTGCCCGGGGTCGGGCCAGTGCTCGCCCAACGCATCCTCGACCACCGCGAGCAGCACGGCGGGTTCCGGTCCGTCGGCGACCTGCGCCAGGTGGACGGCATCGGCGACGCCCGGTACGAGCAGCTCAAGGACCTGGTGACGGTGTGAGCACCCGACACCCGTTCGCTCCCGGCGCCGGCCGAGCCGGCGCACCGGCTGCCGCACCCCGTTCGCGTCAAGCCGTGGGTCCGAACGGCGCGACGAGTCCGGACGAGGCAGCGGGCGCGGACGGGGTGACGGGTGGGGATCGGGCGGCGGGGCCGGACCTGCGGCTGGCCGGGCTGGCCGTGGCGGCCTGGCTCGCCGCGCTGGCCGGGCTGCACCTCACCGCCGTCGGCACGCTGCTGCTCGCGGCGGGGGCGGCCACGCTGGCCGTCCTCGGCGCGCTGCGTCTGCTGGGCGTCCTCGGCCAGCCGACGGTGCGCCTGCGGCGGTACGGCTGGATCGCTGTCGCGGTGCTGATCGGGGTGGTCTGCGGCGCCAGCGCGACCGCCGCCCGGCTGGCCGTCCGGGACGCCGGGCCGGTCCGCGCCCTGGTCGACGAGCGGGCCAGCGTCACCGCCGAGCTGGTCGTGCGCGACGATCCCCGGCCGGTCCGCGGCGGCGCCACCGGCCGGCCGGCGATGTTGCTGGTGGCGGCCGAACTGGTCGGCGTCACCGGCCCGGACGGTCGGCGGGTGGTTGCGCCGGTGCGCGTGTTGGTGCTCACCACCGACCCGGGCTGGCGGGGACTGCTGCCCGGGCAGCGCCTCACCGCCGAGGGGCGGTTGGCGGCCCCGCGTGGGGGTGACCTCACCGCCGCCGTGCTGCGCGCCACCGGTGCGCCCGAGCCGCACGGGCCCGCGCCGACGTCCCAGCGGGCCGCCGGCCAGCTCCGGGCCGGCCTGCAACGCGCCTGCGAGCCGCTGCCGGACGAGCAGGGCGGGCTGCTCCCCGGCCTGGTGGTCGGGGACACCAGCCGGCTGCCGGCCACGGTGGAAGAGGACTTCCTGGCCACCGGCATGACCCACCTGAACGCCGTCTCCGGGTCCAACGTGGCGATCGTCGTCGGCGCGGTGCTGCTGCTGGCCCGCTGGGCGCGGGCCGGCCCGTGGCTGGCGGCGGGGCTGTGCGCCGTGGCGCTGGTGGGCTTCGTCATCCTGGTCCGCCCGTCGCCGAGCGTAGTGCGGGCCGCCACCATGGGCACGATCGGACTGGTCGCGCTGGCCACCGGCCGGCCCCGGGCCGCGCTGCCGGCCCTGGCCGCGGCGGTCACGGTGCTGGTGCTGGTCGACCCGGAGTTGGCCGGCGACCCCGGCTTCGCGCTCTCCGTCCTGGCCACCGGTGGCCTGCTGCTGCTCGCGCCACGGTGGCGGGACGGGCTGCGTCGCCGCGGCGTGCCGGCCGGGCTGGCCGAGGCCCTGGCGGTGCCGGCCGCCGCGCAGCTGGCCTGCGCTCCCGTGGTCGCCGGGATCTCCGGCACGGTCAGCCTGGTCGCGGTGCCGGCCAACCTGCTGGCGGTCCCGGCGATCGCGCCGGCCACCGTGCTGGGCGTGCTCGCCGCGGCGGTGTCGCCGATCTGGCCGGCCGGGGCCGAGTTCGCCGCCTGGCTGGCGAGCTGGCCGGCGTGGTGGCTGGTCACCGTCGCCCGGTACGGGGCGCAACTCCCCGCCGGCACTCTGCCGTGGCCGGGCGGCATACCGGGAGCGCTGCTGCTGGCCGGCCTGACCGGGGCGCTGCTGGTGGCCACCCGACGGCCGCTGGTACGCCGCCTGGTCGCGGTGGTGGCAGTCGCCGTGATGCTCGGCACGCTGCCGGTCCGGCTGGTTGCGGACGGTTGGCCACCGGCGGGCTGGGTGGTGGCCGCCTGCGCCGTCGGCCAGGGCGACGCGATCGTGCTGCCGGTGAGCACCGGGCGGGCCGTGGTGGTCGACGCCGGCCCGGAGCCGGCGGCGGTGGACGCCTGCCTGCGCCGCCTCGGCGTACGGGAGGTGCCGCTACTGGTGATCAGCCACTTCCACGTCGACCACGCCGGTGGTGTCGCCGGGGTGTTCCGGGGACGCCGGGTCACCGCCGTGCTCGCTCCACCGTGGCCGGAGCCGGAACACGGTCGGGACCTGGTCCGGGGCGAGGTGGCGGCGCGGGCCGTCGAGCTGCTGACCGCGCCGCCCGGCTGGCGTTGGCGGGCGGGTGGGGTCGAGTTGGCCGCCCTCGGCTCGGCGGCTCCGTTGCGCGGCACCCGTTCCGACCCGAACAACAACTCGATCGTGCTGCGTGCCGTGGTGTCCGGGGTGCGGATCCTGCTCACCGGCGACGCGGAGACCGAGCAGCAGCAGGCGCTGCTGGCCGGCGTACCGGCGGCTGAGCTGCGGGCGGAGGTGCTGAAGGTGCCGCACCACGGCTCGGCCTATCAGGACCCGGCGTTTCTCGACGCGGTCCGCCCAGCGGTCGCCCTGGTGCCGGTCGGCGCCGGCAACACGTACGGGCACCCGCACCCGGCGCTGCTGGCCCGGCTGGCCCGGGGCGGGGCGCGGGTGCTGCGCACCGACACCGACGGCGACGTGGCGGCAGTGGTCGGCCGGTCCGGCCTGGCCGTGGTCAGCCGGGGCGTCGACCCGGGCCGGCAGCGCTGACGGATCGACGGCGATTCCAGCGATAAGGCCTGAATCAACGTAGATGTCTGGATTTGCGCTGAGTGCGGGCTCCGCGAGCGGAGTACCGATGACCAGGCTGGTTCCGGCAGCGCGGCGTGCGAATATGGGCGGCGTGACCGCCAGCCTCCCGCCCATTCTGCTCGTCCTCGGCGACGAAGAGCTGCTCGCCACGCGGGCGGTGTCCGAAGCCGTCGCCCGGGCCCGCAGTGTGGACCCCGACGTGGACGTCCGGGAGTACCAGGCCGGCTCGCTGACCGCCGGCGAGATCGCCGAGATGCTCAGCCCGTCCCTGTTCGGCGGCCGGCGGGTGCTGGTCCTCCGGTCCGGTCAGGACGCCCGCAAGGATCTGGTCACCGCGCTGCTGGCGTACGTGAAGAACCCCGACCCGGAGGTCCAGCTCGTCGTGCTGCACCTCGGCGGCGCCAAGGGCAAGGCGTTCGCCGACGGACTCAAGGCGGCCGGCGCCACGGTCGTGCCGGCGGCCAAGCTCAAGGGCCACCGGGACCGGGTGGCCTTCGTCCGCGACGAGATCCGCCGCGCCGGCGGCAAGTGCACCGAGGACGCCGCCGAGGCGCTCATCGCGGCGGTCGGCAACGACCTGCGCGAGCTGGCCGCCGCCTGCTCCCAGCTGATGGCCGACACCGACGGCCGGATCGGCGCCGACACCGTGGCGCGCTACTACCGGGGCCGGGTCGAGGTGACCGGCTTCACCGTGGCCGACGCCGCGATGGTGGGCGACCTGCCGGGGGCGCTGGAGGCGTTGCGCTGGGCGCTGCACGTGGGGGTCGACCCGGTGCCGATCGCCGACGCGATCGCCGACGGCGTGCGTACCGTGGCCCGGGTCGCGGCGGCCGGGCGGGGTGACCCGTACCAGTTGGCGAGCACCCTCGGCATGCCGGCCTGGAAGATCCGCGGCGCCCAGCAGCGGGCCCGCGGCTGGACGCCCGAGGGGCTCGTGCAGGCCATGCAGGCCGCCGCCGAGTGCAACGCCGCCGTCAAGGGTGGCGCGGACGACCGGGCGTACGCCCTGGAGCGGGCCGTCTTCTCGGTGGCGGCCGCCCGGCAGGGTGGCGCCCGGTGAGCGGAGCGAGCCACGGCTCGTGGGCGACGATCCCGGCCGACGAGGAGCGGTACCGGCCGCTCTACGCCCGGATCCTCGGCCTGCGCTTCGTCAATCCCGGCGGAGTGCTCTGCTTCCTCTTCTTCGAGGGCGTCGTCGCGCTCGCCGCGCTGCTCGCCCTCGCCGAGCTGGTGACCTGGTGGGCGGTGCTGGTCCTGCCGGCCGCGGTGGCGGTGATGGTGAAGCTCAACGACATGGTGGCCGCGCTGGTCGTCCGGTCCGCGGCGGCGGTGCCCGAGCAGGAGCGGGAGCGGTTCCGCCGGCAGATGGAGCCGGTCGTCGGCCGGGCCCAGGTGGAGTGGATCACGCACAGCGTGCCGGGTGTGGTCATCACGTCCGAGCCGCTGCACACCACGCCCGCCGAGCCCGCCCGAAACGGGTCGGACAGCCAGGACCGGTCGACCGGCGTCGCCCCGGCGACGGGGGCGGGCGGGGCGGATCCGCCGGACGGTCCCGGCTCGGCGCGCCGGGCGTCGAGCCCACCCGAGACCGGCCCCGGCTCGTCCACCGGCCGTCCGACTCCGCCGACCTGAACGCCGGTGGCCGTGCAGGCGCACGTCATCGCCGGCGCGGACCGGTGCCGGAAACGGACAGCCGAAAGCCCCGGGCGATGCCCGGGGCTTTCGGTCAGGTCTGGGTCCGCCGGATCAGGCGGAGAGCGACACCACGCGCTTGGCGATCGCGGACTTGCGGTTCGCGGCCTGGTTGGTGTGGATCACGCCCTTGCTGGCGGCCTTGTCCAGCTTGCGAGCAGCGTCGCGCATGAGGACGGTGGCCTTCTCCACGTCGCCGGCCTCGGCGGCCTCGTGGAACTTGCGGATGGCGGTCTTCAGCGACGACTTGACCGACTTGTTACGCAGCCGGCGCTTCTCGTTCTGCCGGTTGCGCTTGATCTGGGACTTGATGTTCGCCACGCGACAGCCTCGTCTTGATAGCTCGGGTTGGTCTGCTTGTGCGCGCGACGAACATGCGTCATCGCTGCGCGAAGAGCCAGGTTACCAGGTCGCCCGGGACGAGCCAAAACGGCCGGGTCCGCGGTGCCCGGAACGGGGGCCGGGCGGCGAGTAACGACCGACCCATCATGACCACGCCATCGCCGTGCCGGCCAGCGCCGGCCCGTGGCGGACGGGCGTAGGCGGTCGGGTCACGTCCAGCCCTGGCGGTGGGCGAGCCAGTCGAGCGCCTGCTCGCCGCTCCACCGCTGGTGGACCCGCAGGTGGGCCGAGGCGGTCGGCGGGGCCGCAGCCGCGGAGGTGAGGAAGAAGCCGGCCAGCGCGGCCAGGGTGACGTCCAGCACGTCCGGCGGAGCGCCGGCGGCGGCCGGGTGGCCGGCGAAGAGGGCGTCCGCGTCCAGCCCGCTGGCGTACCCGCTGATCAGCAGGGTGACCAGGTCGAACCAGGCCGGGCCGTGGCAGAGCCAGGTCCAGTCGCAGAACCAGGCCCGGCCGGCGGGGTCGACGAGCACGTTGTCCAGCCGCAGGTCGCCGTGGATCAACCCGGGCGCGCCGGCGGCGTACCCGGGCAGGCGGGACTCCAGGGCCACCAGCTCGGGCAGCCGGTCCCGGACCGGGCCGGGCAGCGGCGGCGGTGGCTCGCGGCCGGCGGCCACCTCGCCCCACCAGAGGATGTCCTCCCGGGCCAGGTCGGCGAGCTGGGGCAGCCCCAGGGCGACCAGCTCGGCCGGCGGGTCGGCCAGCGCGGCGGCGAGCTGGGCGTACCCGGCCAGGGTGGCGGCCAGCTCGGCCGGTCGCCAGGGCAGCCCGGGCGTACGGCCGTCGATGGCCTCCTGGCCGACCGCGAACCAGCCTTCCGCGCGCACCGTCCAGCGCGGGCGGGGCGCCGGCAGCCCGGCGGGCAGCCGATCGAGGATCGCCGCCTCCCGGCCGTACCAGTCGACCAGGTGCGGTTGCCCGGCGGCGGGCGCGGCCTTGACGAACGCCCGGCCGCCGTCGGCGGTGCGGAGCACACCGGCGAAGCCGCGGGTGAAGCCGGCGCCGGCGACCCGGACCGCGACCACCGGGGCACCCAACCGGTCGGCCAGCGCCGCCCGCAGCCCGGCCGGCAGGTCGGCCCACTCCGGCCGCAGGGCCGTCGCGTCGTACGACACCGGGGGCAGCGACGGCGGGGGCACGCCTCCATGCTGCCGGTTGTCGTACCGCCCCGCGATACTGCGCCGGTGATCGCCACCGACGACTTCTGGGCGCTGATCGAGGCGTCCGCCGCCGCGACCGACGACCCGGACGCCCGGCTGGCCTGGCTCACCGACCGGCTGGCCGAGCGACCCACCGACGACGTGGTCGACTTCGCGCTCCGGCTCGACGAGGCCCGGGCCCGGGTCGACACCTGGTCGCTGTGGGGCGCCGCGCTGCGCGTCTGCGGCGGGCTCTGCTCCGACGACGGCTTCCACTACTTCCAGGCCTGGCTGGTGGGGCTGGGCCGGGAGACGTTCGAGCGGGTGGTCGCCGATCCGGACGCGCTCGCCGACGTGCCGCAGGTCCGTCGGCTGGCCGGCCGGCCGAACCGGGACTGGGCCGACCACGAGTGGCCCGACTGGGAGGCGCTCGACTACGTCGCCGAGCGGGCGTACGAGCGGATCACCGGCGACGAGGACGGCCTGGAGCGGGCGCTGGCGGCACGCGGGCGGGACGTGAGCATGTCGCCCGACCCGCAGGACGAGGAATGGGCGCTGGAGGATCGGGCGGAGTTCGCCCGGCGCTTTCCCCGGCTCGCCGAGCGCTTCCCGCTGCCCGACCGGCAGCCGTGGTCGGTCTGGGAGACTGCCAGGCCATGAGGACCGACGACTTCTGGCAGTTGATCGACCGGGCCCGGGCCGGCGGCGGGGGCGAGCCGGGCGCGGTGGCCGCGCGGGCGGTGGCGCTGCTCGCCGAGCGCGAGCCGGCCGACATCGTCGGCTACGCCCGCCACCAGCAGCGGGTGCTCGCCGCGTCCTACCGGGTGGACCTCTGGGGTGCGGCCTACCTGATCAACGGGGGCGCCTCGGACGACGGCTTCGAGTACTTCCGGGGCTGGCTGATGACCCAGGGCCGGGAGGTCTTCGCCCGGGCGGTGGCCGAGCCGGACTCGCTGGCCGAGCTGCCGCAGGTGCGGGCCGCCTCGCTCAGCGGCGAGGAGTTCGAGTGCGAGGAGATGCTCTCGGTCCCCTGGGACGCGTACCGCAAGGCGACCGCGACCGACCTGCCGGCCGACCGCGACCCGGTGCCGGTGCCGGACCTCAACGACTTCTGGGACTTCGACGACGAGGAGGAGGCCCGCCGCCGGCTGCCGAAGCTCGCCGCGCTCTTCGTCGAGCCGCCCGCCGAGTGACGCGGGCCCGCCGACGCCCCCCGCTCGTCGGCTGACGGCACGGGGTCGGAGCCGGGGATCGCCCGCGCAGCGGGAGCGCGTCGGCGACGTGGGAGCATAGAGGGGGCCGGCGTCGCGCCGGCCTGCTCAACGTCAGCCGACCAGAACGGACAGCTGTGCCTCCGACGCTCGATTCCGGCGCGAACGCTCCTGGTGCCACCGACCCGGCGCGCATCAGGAACTTCTGCATCATCGCCCACATCGACCACGGGAAGTCGACCCTGGCCGACCGGATGTTGCAGCTCACCGGCGTGGTCGACCCCCGGCAGATGCGTGCCCAGTACCTCGACCGGATGGACATCGAGCGCGAGCGCGGCATCACCATCAAGAGCCAGGCCGTCCGGATGCCGTGGACCATCCGGGACGGCGAGCGGGCCGGCGAGCAGGCCGTGCTCAACATGATCGACACCCCGGGCCACGTCGACTTCACCTACGAGGTGTCCCGCTCGCTGGCCGCCTGCGAGGGCGCCATCCTGCTGGTCGACGCCGCGCAGGGCATCGAGGCGCAGACGCTGGCCAACCTCTACCTGGCGCTCGAGAACGACCTGCACATCATCCCGGTGCTCAACAAGATCGACCTGCCGGCCGCCCAGCCGGAGAAGTACGCCGAGGAGCTGGCCCACCTGATCGGCGGCGACCCGGCCGACTGCATCAAGGTCTCCGGCAAGACCGGCGAGGGCGTGCCGCACCTGCTCGACGAGATCGTCCGGCAGTTCCAGCCGCCGGTCGGCGACGCCGACGCGCCGGCCCGCGCGATGATCTTCGACTCGGTGTACGACGTCTACCGGGGCGTGGTCACCTACGTCCGGGTGATCGACGGGCACATCAACGCCCGGGACCGGATCAAGATGATGTCCACCGGCGCGGCGCACGAGCTGCTGGAGATCGGGGTCATCTCGCCGGAGATGCAGAAGGCCGACGCGCTCGGCGTCGGCGAGGTGGGCTACCTGATCACCGGGGTGAAGGACGTCCGCCAGTCCCGGGTCGGTGACACCGTCACCATCAACTCCCGGCCGGCCACCGAGGCGCTCGGCGGCTACAAGGACCCGAAGCCGATGGTCTACTCCGGCCTCTACCCGATCGACGGCTCCGACTACCCCAACCTGCGGGACGCGCTCGACAAGCTCAAGCTCAACGACGCCGCGCTCACCTACGAGCCGGAGACCTCCGGGGCGCTCGGCTTCGGCTTCCGCTGCGGCTTCCTCGGCCTGCTGCACCTGGAGATCATCCGGGAGCGGCTGGAGCGCGAGTTCAACCTCGACCTGATCTCCACCGCGCCGAACGTGGTCTACCGGGCCGTCCAGGAGGACGGCGAGGAGGTCGTGGTCACCAACCCGAGCGAGTACCCGACCGGCAAGATCGCCGAGGTGTTCGAGCCCACCGTGCGGGCCACCGTGCTCACTCCGAACGACTACGTCGGCGCCGTGATGGAGCTCTGCCAGGGCCGCCGGGGCAGCCTGCTCGGTATGGACTACCTCTCCGCCGACCGGGTGGAGCTGCGCTACACGCTGCCGCTGGCCGAGATCATCTTCGACTTCTTCGACCAGTTGAAGAGCCGCACCAAGGGGTACGCCTCGCTCGACTACGAGCCCTCCGGCGAGCAGTCCTCCGACCTGGTGAAGGTGGACATCCTGCTGCACGGCGAGCCGGTCGACGCGTTCAGCGCGATCGTGCACAAGGACAAGGCGTACAACTACGGCACCTCGATCGCGGCGAAGCTGCGCAACCTGATCCCGCGCCAGCAGTTCGAGGTGCCGATCCAGGCGGCGATCGGCAGCCGGGTCATCGCCCGGGAGACCATCCGGGCGATCCGCAAGGACGTGCTCGCCAAGTGCTACGGCGGTGACATCAGCCGGAAGCGCAAGCTGCTGGAGAAGCAGAAGGAGGGCAAGAAGCGGATGAAGATGGTGGGCCGCGTGGAGGTCCCCCAGGAAGCCTTCATCGCCGCGCTCTCCTCCGACTCCGGGGACGGCAAGGCTCCCGGCAAGAAGTGAGGCCGCCGCCGGTCCGACCGGCGGCAGACGTACGACGGCCGGCGCCCCGGTCGGGCCCGGACCCCCACGGTCCGGCGCCATCCGGGGCGCCGGCCGTCGTCGTGCCCGTCGTCCCCGGGACGTCGGCGTCCGGCACGGCGGTGGCCCTCCGGTACGGCCGGCGTCGAGGTGCCGGCGACGGGGCGGCGACGGGGGTGTCCGGGCGGCGCCGCGGGTGGCCGGTGGGGGCAGTTACCGGGCCGGCGGTGACCGGTGAAGGAATTTTCCGGTGCCCGGCATCGGCCGGCGTCATCGCCCGGAGGCCCGTGGTGACCTGCGCAAACCCCGCCCGGAGTGGAATCGGGACGCGCCCGCGCATCGACCGCGGACGAGGTCGGCGATGGCCGGACCGGTTTGGCGATTCGGCTGGTCGGGAACTTAGCGGTCACGACAGGAAGCACACACCGTGTGACAGACATTCTGCTGAAGGAGGGCGACCGTGGAGCTCACCGTTTGGGGCATCATCACCGCGCTCGTTGTCGGTCTCATCGTCGGCGCTCTGGGCCGCCTGGCCGTGCCGGGCCGCCAGAACATGCCGATGTGGCTGCACATGCTGATCGGCGTGGGCGCCGCGCTGCTCGGCACGGTGCTCGCCCGGGCCATGGGCATCGCCACCGAGACCGCCGGCATCGACTGGGGCGAGCTGCTCGTCCAGGTCGTACTGGCCGCCATCGCCGTGGCCCTGGTGGCCGGGGTGGGCCGGCGCCGCAGCGTCACCCACCGGTAAACCCCGCACAGCCTGAACGCGACGGGCGCCCGACCACCACGGTCGGGCGCCCGTCCGCGTCCCGCATGGGTGACGAGGCGGGCATGCTCGCCACCAGGTCGTGATACCGGAGAGTCATCATGATGACTCTCCGGTATCACGCTACGGAGCAAGGCTGCCGCCCGCCGGGACACGCCCACCTGACGTGGCAGCCGATTCCTGACCCGGTGGCACGACGTGACCCCACCAGCAGCGCGGCCACGGGCCTGGCGGGGACCGACGTCGAGCGCGGACAACCAGCCGGTGCGTTGGCGCCGTCGGCCGCCACCGGTTCGCGCCACCGGTTCGGGGGTACGTCCCGTTCTGGTGCTGCTCGCGGCGCACTGCCCCCGAAAGTCGGTTTGGGTTTCCGAGGCATCGGGCAATCAGGGGGCGCACACGAACACCACCCATCGTCAAAGACATTCATTGAAGGAGGGCGACCGTGGAGCTGACCGTCTGGGGCATCATCACTGCGCTCATCGTTGGTCTGATCGTCGGCGCTCTGGGCCGGCTGGTCGTGCCGGGCCGGCAGAACATGCCGATCTGGCTGCACATGCTGATCGGCGTCGGCGCCGCACTGCTCGGTACGGTGATCGCCCGCGCCTCGGGCTTCGCCGACACCGCCGGGATCGACTGGCGTGAGCTGCTGCTGCAGGTCCTGCTGGCCGCGGTCGCCGTGGCCCTGGTGGCCGGGGCGGGCCGTCGCCGGGGTGTCACCCACCGGTAAATCCGCACAGCCTGAACACCACGGGCGCCCGACCGGCAGGTCGGGCGCCCGTTCGTCTGCGTACGACCTGATTCGCCCCGTTGCCCGGCTGTCCCTCGGGGCGGGGCTGCGATACGGTCGCCTCGCTTCCGCCGGAGCGCCCACTGTCGTAAAGGAATTTTTCCTACTAAGGTGCGGCGGAGAAGGTTAATGCCAGACGGCGCGAGGGAGATATGGCGTGAACAGGTGGAAGCGGCTGGCTCCGGTCACCGCCGTCGTGGCCTCGGCCGCGATGGTGCTGGCCGGCTGCGGCGGCTCAGACGACGACGCAGCGGCCGACAACAGCAAGCTGACGGTCTGGATGATGGGCGAGGGCAGCGAGGCGCAGACCAAGTTCCTCGACGGCGTCGAGACCGAGTTCCGGCAGAAGCACCCGGACACCGACGTGGTGGTCCAGTACATCCCCTGGCTGGAAGCGCCGAAGAAGTTCCAGGCGGCGCTCGCCGGCGGTGAGGGCCCGGACGTCACCGAGCTGGGCAACACCGAGACCCAGGGCTGGGCCGCGCAGGAGGCGCTGGCCGACCTGACGGGCAAGTTCGGCGGCTGGGCCGAGGGCAAGGACATCCTCCCCGACCTGGTGCAGAACGCGCAGCTCGACGGCAAGCAGTACGGCGTGCCGTGGTACGCGGGCGTGCGCGGCATCTACTACCGCACCGACTGGTTCGCCGAGGCCGGCGTGCAGGTGCCGAAGACCTGGGACGACCTGGTCGCCGCGGCCAAGGCCGTGCAGGCGAAGAAGCCGGGCACCTACGGCATCGCCCTGCCCGGCAACTCCGAGCTGCCGTTCTACTCGTTCCTGTGGGGCGCCGGCGCGGAGATCGCCACCAAGCAGGGTGACTCCTGGAAGTCCGGCTACAACACGCCGGAGGCGCAGAAGGCCGTCAAGTTCTGGACCGACCTGGTGACCGTGCACAAGGTCGCCCCGCCGGCCGCCGCCGGCTGGAACGAGATCGACGCGCGGACCCAGTTCGCCACCGGCAAGGCGGCCATGGCGTTCGGCGGCAGCTGGCAGCAGGGCGCCATCAAGAAGGACAACCCGGAGATCGAGAAGGTCTGGGGCACGTTCCCGATTCCCGGCCCCGACGGCCAGCCCGCGCCCGCCTTCGCCGGCGGCTCGGACATCGCCGTCTGGCAGGACAGCGAGCGGCAGGACCTGGCCTGGGACTACCTGACCGTGCTGCTGAGCAAGAAGAACGACGCGGCGTTCGCCGAGAGCCTGGGCTTCTTCCCGGTCTACAAGGACCTGGTCGGTGGGGACAAGTACGCCAGCGACAAGATCATGGCGCCGTTCGCCACCGCCATGCAGAACACCAAGCTCACGCCGCTCACCCCGAAGTGGGTGGAGGTCAGCCGGACCAAGACGGTGACCCAGGCGATGAACAGCTCGGTCATCAAGGGTCAGAAGACGGTCGAGAAGGCCACCGCCGACGCGGCCGCGGAGATGGAAAGCATCCTCAACGCCAAGTGACCACGCTGACCGAGGTTCCGGAGACGTCCGCCGCGCGGGAGACCCCCGCGCGGCGGCGTCGCCGGCTGGACCGCCTCCCGTACCTGCTGCTCCTGCCCTGCCTGGTGATCATCGCCGTGCTGCTGCTCTGGCCGCTCGGCCAGGTCATCGCGATGTCCTTCTTCCGGCTGAACAACGTCCGCCAGCTGCGCGGCGACCGGGAGTGGCCGTGGGTGGGCTTCGAGAACTACGCCGAGATCCTCGGCGACCCGTTCTTCCTCACCGTGCTGCGCAACACTGTGCTCTTCGCGGTGGCCAACGTGGTGCTGACGATGATCCTCGGCACCCTGGTCGGGCTGCTGCTCAACCGGCTGGGCCGGAAGATGGCCGCGTTCGTGGCCAGCTGCGTGATGCTGGCCTGGGCCACCCCGGCGCTGACCGGCACCATCGTCTGGAAGTGGATCTTCGACGACACCAGCGGCCTGGTCACCTGGCTCTTCAACGCCCTGCCCGACGGGCTCTCGATGAGCCTGTTCGGCCGCAGCGACTGGACCGGCTACGGCTGGTTCAACTCGCCCCTGCTGTTCTTCTCGATCCTGACCCTGGTGGTGGTCTGGCACTCGTTCCCGTTCATCGCGGTGAGCGTGCTGGCCGGGCTGAAGAGCGTACCGAGTGAGCTGCACGAGGCGGCCCGGGTGGACGGGGCCGGCCCGTGGAAGGTGTTCTGGCGGATCACCTTCCCGCTGCTGCGGCCGGTCTTCGGGATCCTGATCGTGCTCTCCACCATCTGGGACTTCAAGGTCTTCACCCAGCAGTTCGTGCTCGCCGGCGGCACCCAGGACCGGCCGACGTTCATGCTCGCCATCTACTCGTACGCCGAGGCGTTCTCGCCGCCGCCGAAGTACGGCCTGGGCGCGGCGATCGCGGTGATCCTCACCCTGATCCTGCTCGTGGTGACCGGCTTCTACGTCCGCATGGTGCTCAAGCAGGAGGAGGACGCGTGACGCGACGCGCGGGCAGCGTAGGCGTGAAGCGGATCGCCCTCAACGGCGCGGGTCTGCTGGTGGCGCTCTTCGCGGCCTTCCCGGTCTACTGGATGATCGCCACCTCGCTGAAGCCGAGTTCGGAGATCTTCGCCAGCACGCCCCGGCCGGTGCCGAGCGAGCCGACCCTGGCGCACTACCGGGAGATCCTCACCGGCAACCTGATCCCCGGGGTGACCTTCGCCGACTTCTTCCTCAACAGCGCGCTGGTCGCGGTCTCCACCGTGCTGCTCAGCGGCCTGGTCGCGCTGCTCGCCGCGACCGCGGTGGCCCGGTTCCGGTTCAAGCTGCGGACCAGCTTCCTGATCATGCTGCTGGTGGTGCAGATGATCCCGCTGGAGGCGCTGGTCATCCCGCTGTTCCTGATGATCCAGCGGCTCGGGCTCTACAACACCCTGCCCAGCCTGATCCTCACCTACCTCGGCTTCTCGCTGCCGTTCGCGGTCTGGATGCTGCGCGGGTTCGTCGCCGCGGTGCCCAAGGAACTGGAGGAGGCGGCCGCGATCGACGGGGCCAGCCGGGCCCAGATCTTCCGCCGGATCCTCTTCCCGCTGGTGGCGCCCGGCCTGGTGGCGACCAGCATCTTCTCCTTCATCACCGCCTGGAACGAGCTGATCTTCGCGTTGACCTTCATCAACGACCAGGACCGCTACACCCTGCCGGTGGCGATGACCTTCTTCTTCGGCCGCGACGACACCGCCTGGGGGCCGGTGATGGCCGCCTCCACGCTGTTCACCCTGCCCGTGATCATCTTCTTCCTGCTGGTGCAGCGCCGGATGGTCTCCGGCCTGGTCGCCGGCGCCGTGAAGGGCTGAGCGGCGGGGCCTGACTAGGCTGATCACCATGACGGGCAGGCTGGCGGCGGTGAACCTCGGGATCGTCACCGAGGCGGAGTGGGCGGGCGATCCGAGCGGCCGCAGCGGCATCGACAAGCGGCCGGTGGACGGCCCGGTGCTGATCCGTACCGAGGGCGTGGCCGGCGACTTCATCGGCGAGCGGGCCCACCACGGCGGGCCGGACCAGGCCGTCTACGCCTACGCCGAGGAGGACGCCGCCTGGTGGGCCGCCGAACTGGGCCGGGCGATCCGCCCGGGCGGCTTCGGCGAGAACCTGACCACCGCCGCGGTCGACGTGACCGGGGCGGTGATCGGCGAGCAGTGGGCGATCGGGTCGGTGCTGCTCCAGGTGACCAAGCCGCGCACCCCGTGCACCACCTTCGCCGGCTTCTGGGGCGTACCCGATCTGATCAAGCGGTTCACCGTACGCGCGCTGCCCGGGGCGTACCTGCGGGTGCTGCGGGAGGGCGAGGTCGGCGCGGGCGACCCGGTCGAGGTGATTGAGCGTCCGGCGCACGGGGTGACCATCGGCGAGGTGTTCCGGGCGCTCAACCTGGAGCCGGAGCTGCTGCCCCGACTGCTGGACGCCCCGGATTTGCCCGAGCCGATCCGGGAGAAGGCCCGCCGCCGGCTGGCCGGCCGCGCGCCCCGCTGACCGGCCTTACGTCGGTGTGAAGGAAGTCCGGAAGAGCGGAACGGGCCCCGTCCCGCGAGGGGAGGGGGCCCGTCCGGCGTCGGGTCAGCGCAGCCAGGGGATGCTGCGGTCGAGCAGACCGCGCTCCTTGAGCTCCTTGCGCAGCGGGATCTCGTCGTCGATGTAGCCGTCCCAGTTGATGCCCCAGTAGTTCGCGGTGTGCGTGCCCTCACCGCAGAGCTGGCGCTGCACCGGGGTGCGGTTGGCCCACCACTCGCCGTCCTTGTCGATGTGCAGCTCGTCCAGCGGGCGGATCCACCGGTAGGTGTAGCCGACGAAGAGCATCTTGCGGGTGATGGTCGACAGGTTGGTCGACCGGGAGTGCCACTGGCGGCGGTCGAAGATGAACGCGTCACCCGGGTTGGCGGTGATCTCCACCGTGCCCTCCGGGTCCGGGTTGTGCACAGTGGTGTCCGCCGGGCGGGGCAGCGAGTTCCACAGGTGGCTGCCCGGGATGACCTTGGTGGCGCCGCGCCCGGTCTCCGACAGGTCGGAGAGCACGTAGGCGACCTTCAGCGAGAACATCGGCCGGGGGAGGTTCGGGTCCATCGTCTCCGGGTCGGAGTTCTGCCGGTACCCGTCCTGGTGCCAGCCCCAGTACGGCTTCTCCGGCTCCAGCGCCGGCGGGGTCACGTCCAGGTGGTTGTGGTGGCTGTAGATGTTCCACCCGGCCAGCCCCCACATGTACGGGAAGGCGATCGGGTGGGTGAGCAGGTCGCCGAAGAGCTCGTCCCGGTTCAGGAAGCCCAGCAGGTGCAGGGTGCCGTCCTTGGTGGTGTTGCCCTTGGCCTTCTCCTCGGCGTAGACGCGGTCGACCGCCGCCTCCAGCGCCGCCCGGTGGTCCTCCGTCAGGACGTTCCGCAGCAGCATGAAGCCCTGCTCGTGGAACTCCTTACGGTCAGTGTCGCTGATCGGCTCGTAACCGGTCCGGTCGCCGTAGTCGAACGCCACGTCGTACCCCTCCCCATGAGGCGAAACCATTGCTGGCACAGGCCGCCGATCGTAACGCGCTGCAAGGGCGGGCGGGAATGCCCGACCCGCCGCCGAGGCGGCGGTCGGACCATGGGCAGTGGTACGAATGCGGTGGGTATACCTCGAACGGCCACGTCGGGGCTATCGCCGGGAATGCCGGTTTGTGCGGTGACTGCGGGTAAGGAGATCGGGGTCCGTCACCCCTCGGCGAAGACCTCCGCCACCACCCGGGACTCCTCCGGGGAGCCGTCGGTCACCCGGTTCCAGGTGCCGCCCCGGGCGGTCCACTCCAGGTCGCCGAAGCGCACCCGCTTCAATCCGTGGTCGCTGGCGTGGGAGACCAGCCAGTGCGCGTACCGCCAGCCGCCGCGCTGGTCCGCGGCGGGCACGCTGAGGCCGGTCAGGTCGGTAGCGGCGACCGACGCGGCCAGGCCCCAGTCGAGGGCCAGCCCGCGGGTCAACGCTGCCGTCGCGGCGGTGCCGCGCAGCACCGGATCCCGGCCCACCGTGCAGGCGACCGCGCCGGTGGCGTGCCCGAGCAGCGCCCGGGTGAGCACCTGGGACTCGTCCGCCCACTTCTGGTACGCCTCCGGGAAGGCCGACCGCTGCACCTTCTGCGCCGCGTCGGTGACCCGCATCCGCTCCCAACCGCGCACCTTCTTCAGAGCCGCGTAGAACCGGTTCGCCGCGTACCGAGGATCGCGGATCTGCGCGGGAGTGCCCCAGCCCTGGCTCGGCCGCTGCTGGAACAGCCCGATCGAGTCGCGGTCGCCGCCGTCGAGGTTGCGCAGGCCGGACTCCTGGTACGCGGTGGCCAGCGCCACCACCACCGCCCGCTCCGGCATCTTCCGCTGGATCCCGATCGCCGCGATCGTCGCCGCGTTGGCCATCTGGTCGCCGTCCAGCGCCACCTCGCCGTCGGCCTGCACCTTGCAGGTGCGGCTGGCCAGCGGCAGCCGCAGCCCCTCGCCGAACTGGCGGACGACGTACAGGACCCCGATCACGGCGACGAGCACGAGGACGACTCCACCCGCCACGACTGCCCGAGTTCGCACCCACACCCCCTGTTCGACAGCCCGACAAGCGTACGTCCCCGGACGGCCCGTCCGGGTCGTCCGACCGGATCGGGCCCGGCCCCGGGGTTGCGTGCCCCGGCCGATGAGTGACCGGAAGGTTCCCGTTCCGGCAGGTTCCTCACCTGGACATCCGGCCCGCCCCGGGAGGCGTCATCCGGAAACCTCCGCCGCCTCGTCCAGCTCGGCCACCCAGCGCGGCGGACGCTTCTCCCGGAACGCCAGGACGCCCTCCCGACCGTCGTCGGAGAGGAAGAACCCGGTGGAGAGCTCGGCCAGGTCGGCGATCTCGGCGCGCAGGTCGGTGGCGGGCGGCCGGCCTAGCAGCCGCTTCGCCCCGGCGAGCGCGGCCGGCGCGCCACGGACCAGCGAGTCGCAGTACCGGGCGACCGCCGCGTCCAGCCCGTCGGCCGGCACCGCGGCGGTGACCAGGCCGATCTCGGCGGCCCGGCGGCCGTCGAAGGTGTCCCCGGTCAGGTACAGCTCCGCCGCCGCCCGCGGGTGCAGCCGGGGCAGCACGGTCGCCGAGATCACCGCGGGGATCACCCCGATCCGCACCTCGGTGAAGGCGAAGGTGGCCTCCTCGGCGCAGACGGCCAGGTCGGCCGCAGCGATCAGGCCGAGGCCGCCCGCCCGGGCCGGCCCGGCGACCCGGGCCAGCACCGGCTTCGGGCACTCCCAGACGGCGGCCAGCACGTCGCCGAGCATGCCCGCCGGCACCGTTCCGCTGGCGTACGCGGCGGCGGTCTCCTTCAGGTCGGCGCCGGAGCAGAAGACCGGGCCGGTGTGGTCGAGCACGATCACCCGGACCGTGTCGTCGGCGACCGCGGCGGCCAGGCCGGCGAGCAGCTCGGTCATCAGCGGGGTGGAGAGCGCGTTGCGGTTGTGCGGGCTGTCCAGGGTGAGGGTGGTCACCCCACGGGTCGTGGCGACCCGCACCAGCGCGTCGGGAGAGGTCATGCGGGCACACTAGTGGCCATGCCCGGCGTCCTTCCAGAAGGCGAACCCGTCCCGGTCGACGGTTCGCTGCCCGCCACCGCCACCCGCGCGGTCGGCGCGCGTGGCTTCGGCGTGTACGTGCACGTGCCGTTCTGCGCCAGCCGCTGCGGCTACTGCGACTTCAACACGTACACGGCGGCGGAGCTGGGCGGCGGGGCGAGCCGGGAGAGCTACGCCGACACCGTGCTGGCCGAGCTGGCGCTCGCCGCCCGGGTGCTCGGCGACGCCCCGCCGCCGCGGGTGGACACCGTCTTCGTCGGCGGCGGCACCCCGACCCTGCTTCCCGCCGACGACCTGGCCCGGATCCTGGACGGCATCGACCGCACCTGGGGGCTGGCCGCCGACGCCGAGGTGACCACCGAGGCCAACCCCGAGTCGGTCACCCCGGAGTCGCTCAAGACGCTGCGCGCGGCCGGCTACACCCGGATCTCGTTGGGCATGCAGTCCGCGTCGCCGGGCGTGCTGGCGATCCTGGACCGGACGCACAGCGCCGGCCGGGCCACCGCCGCCGCGGCCGAGGCGCGCGACGCCGGGTTCGACCACGTCAACCTGGACCTCATCTACGGCACGCCGGGGGAGAGCGCGGAGGACTTTGCCGCCTCGCTGGCGCAGGTGGTGGCGGCCGGGGTCGACCACGTCAGCGCGTACGCCCTGATCGTGGAGGACGGCACCCGGCTGGCCGCCCGGATGCGCCGAGGCGAGCTGCCGTACCCCAGCGACGACGTCGCAGCGGACCGCTACCTGGCTGCGGAGGCCGCGCTCTCCGCCGCCGGCTTCGCCTGGTACGAGGTCTCCAACTGGGCCCGCACGCCGGCCGGCCGGTGCCGGCACAACCTGCTCTACTGGACCGGCGCGGACTGGTGGGGCCTCGGCCCGGGGGCGCACAGCCACGTCGGCGGGGTGCGCTGGTGGAACGTCAAGCACCCCACGGCGTACGCCCAGCGGCTCGCCGCCGGGCGGTCGCCCGGCCTGGCCCGGGAGGTGCTCACCCCCGACGAGGCGCACACCGAGGACGTCATGCTCCGGCTGCGGCTCGCCGACGGGCTGCCGCTGGCCAGCCTGGACGCGGCCGGCCGGGCCGGCGCCGAGCGGGCGCTGGCCGACGGGCTGCTCGCCGCGCCCGAGTACGCGGCCGGCCGGGCCGTGCTCACCCTGCGCGGGCGGCTGCTCGCCGACGCCGTGGTGCGCGACCTGCTGCCCTGACCGGGGCTGCCCGGAGCCGGCCGGGGGAGCGGCCGGCCCGGGTCACCTGGTGAAGCTGTAGGTCATCGGGTAGCGGTAGAGCACGCCCTCGTTGGCCTTGAACCCGCCGATGATCCCGAAGATCAGCGGCACCAGCCAGACGAGCATCGGGACGAAGAACAGGATCCCGCAGGTGACCAGCGTGACCACCCAGCTCAGCACGCTGACGATCGTCCAGGTGAGCTGGAAGTTCAGGGCCGCGACGGCGTGCGCCCGGACGGTCGGCGACTGCTGCCCGCGCACCATCATCGCGATGAGCGGCGCCAGCCAGCCGAGCAGGCCACCGCCAATGATCACGCCCGCCGCGCCGCCGAAGTGGGCGATCAGGGCCCAGGTCTTGTCCTCGTTGTTGGCGTAGCCGGCGGGTGGGCCGTAGCCGCCACCGGCCGGGTAGCCGGGCCCCGGGGGGTAGCCACCGGGCGGCGGGTAGCCACCGGACGGGGGAGCGCCGGCTGGCGGAGGGTAGCCACCCGACGGCGGTTGGTCACCGGTGGGCGGCGGATAGCCACCGGGCGGGGGATAGCCGCCCGGGGCCGACGCCCCGGACAGTGGTGCGGTGGGTTCGTCACCGGCCGGCGGGCCGGGAACGGCCGACGGAGCGGTCGGGTCCGGCGGCGGTGCGCCGGGGCCGTCGGCTCCCGGGGGGCGAGGCGGTTCAGTCATGCACGTCACGGTAGGGGCAGCCGGCAAGGACGCACCAGAGCGACATCGACCGGCTTGTCCGGATGATCGGCCGGCGCGGGCGCACCGGTGGTCCGTCTTGATCATCGCGTCGGCGGGCCCGCCGACGTAGACTGGCACTCGCTACAGTCGAGTGCCAGGACGCGCCGCGCGGCCGGCAGTGCGCCGCCGGCCGACGTTGCGACAGGAGGTGGGGAGATGGGTCTCGACGACCGCAAGCTCGCGGTGCTGCGCGCGATCGTCGAGGACTACGTCGCCACGCAGGAGCCGGTCGGCAGCAAGGCGCTGGTCGAGCGGCACCAGCTCGGGGTCTCCCCGGCCACGGTGCGCAACGACATGGCCGTGCTGGAGGAGGAGGGCTACATCCGGCAGCCGCACACCAGTGCCGGCCGGGTGCCTACCGACCGCGGCTACCGGCTCTTCGTGGACCGGCTGTCCCGGGTCAAGCCGCTCAGCCCGGCCGAGCGCCGGGCGATCGAGCGGTTCCTGGTCGGCGCGGTCGACCTCGACGACGTGGTGCACCGCACGGTGCGGCTGCTGGCGCAGCTGACCCGGCAGGTCGCCGTCGTGCAGTACCCGAGCCTGGCCCGCTCCTCGGTGCGCCACCTGGAGCTGGTGCCGATCTCCACCACCCGGCTGATGCTCGTGATGATCGCCGACACCGGCCGGGTCGAGCAGCGGCTGGTCGAGATGCCCGGCCCGATTCCGGCCGACGACGTCCTCGACCTGCGCCGGCTGGTCAACGAGAAGCTGGTCGGCACCCGGCTGTCGGAGACCCCGCCGCTGGTGCAGGCGCTGGTCGACGAGGCCACGCCCGACCTGCGGCCGGCGATGGCCACCCTCTCCACCGTGCTGCTGGAGACGCTGGTCGAGCGGCACGAGGAGCGGATCGCGCTGGCCGGCACGGCCAACCTGACCCGCGGCGGACTGCTCGACTTCCAGGGCTCGCTGCGGCCCATCCTCGAGGCGCTCGAGGAGGAGGTCGTGCTGCTCAAGCTGATCGGCGAGGTCGAGCCGAGCACGCTGCGGGTCCGGATCGGCGACGAGAACGAGATCGACAACCTGCGCGCCGCCTCGGTGGTCAGCACCGGCTACGGCCCCGGTTCGACCATCGTCGGTGGTCTCGGCGTGCTGGGGCCGACCCGGATGGACTACCCCGGCACCATCGCCACGGTGAGGGCCGTGGCACGCTACGTGGGCGACCTGCTGGCCCAGAACTGACCAGGCAGTACCGACGGCCGGTTCCGGCCGGCGACCGGCGCAACGCGAGACGAACATGAGGACACGGAACGCAGTGGCCAGGGACTACTACGGCATTCTCGGCGTGAGCCGGGACGCCTCCGACGACGAGATCAAGCGCGCCTACCGCAAGCTGGCGCGGCAGTACCACCCGGATGTCAATCCGGATCCGGAGGCCCAGGAGAAGTTCAAGGACATCAACGCCGCGTACGAGGTCCTCTCGGACGACCGGAAACGGCAGATCGTCGACCTGGGCGGCGACCCGCTCGCCCCGGGTGGCGGGGGCGCGGGCGGCCCCGGGGGGCCCGGCGGCGCCGGCCCGTTCGTCGGCTTTCAGGACATCATGGACGCCTTCTTCGGCGGCGCGGGTGGCTCCCGCGGGCCGCGGCCGCGTACCCGGCCGGGCGCGGACGCGATCCTGCGGCTGGAGCTGGACCTGCACGAGACGGCGTTCGGCGTGGAGGCCCCGATCACCGTCGACACCGCCGTGCTCTGCACCACCTGCTCCGGCGCCGGCACGGCCGCCGGCACCCACCTGGCCACCTGCGAGGCGTGCGGCGGCCGGGGCGAGGTGCAGTCGGTGCAGCGCACCTTCCTCGGCCAGGTGGTCTCGGCCCGCCCGTGCACGGTCTGCCAGGGCTACGGCACCACCATCCCGCACCCCTGCCCGACCTGCGCCGGTGACGGCCGGGTCCGCACCCGGCGGTCGCTGACCGTGAAGATCCCGGCCGGCGTCGAGGACGGCATGCGGATCCGGCTGGCCCAGCAGGGCGAGGTCGGCCCCGGCGGCGGCACCGCCGGCGACCTCTACGTGGAGATCCACGAGCGGCCGCACGACGTCTACTCCCGCAAGGGCGACGACCTGCACTGCCGGGTCACCGTGCCGATGACCGCCGCCGCGCTCGGCACCCGGCTGACCATCAAGACGCTGGACAGCGAGGAGACCGTCGACGTCAAGCCGGGCACCCAGCCGGGCAGCACGCTGCGGCTGCGCGCCCGGGGCGTGCCGCACCTGCGCGGTACCGGCCGCGGCGACCTCTACGTCCACCTCGACGTGCGCACCCCCACCAAGCTCGACGCCGAGCAGGAGCGGATGCTGCGCGAGTTCGCCAAGACCCGGGGCGAGGAGGTCGCCGAGCTGACCAAGCAGGGCGGCTTCTTCTCCCGGATGCGCGACGCCTTCAACGGCCACGCCTGATCCGCCCGGCACGCCGCGCCGCGCCCCGGGCTCGGCGCGGCCGCGGCCGCGCCCCGGGTAGGGGCGGCCGCGGCCGTCAGCGGGCGGCGGGCGCGGCGCGGGTGACCGGCCGTCGCCCGCCTCACCGCCCCGGCCATCGGCGCGGCCGATAGCCTGAGCCGGTGTCCGCGCCGCTGTTCCTGGTCGAATCGTTGCCGACCGCCGACTCGCTGACCCTCGACGGCCCGGAGGGCCACCACGCCGCCACGGTGCAGCGCCTGCGGGTCGGCGAGGAACTGCTGCTCGCCGACGGGCACGGTGGCACGGCCACCGCCGTGGTCACCGCCGTCGGCCGGGGCAGCCTGGAACTGGACATCCGCTCCCGGGGGTACGTCGACGCGTCCGTGCCGCGGCTGGTGGTGGTGCAGGGCATCGCCAAGGGCGACCGGGGCGAGCTGGCCGTGCAGGCGATGACCGAGGTCGGGGTGGACGAGATCGTGCCGTGGGCGGCGGCCCGCTCGGTCACCCAGTGGCGCGGCGACCGGGGCGTACGGGCCCGGGAGAAGTGGGCGGCGACCGCCCGGGAGGCCGCCAAGCAGGCCCGCCGCGCCTGGCTGCCGGTGGTCGCCGGGGCACCGGACGAGTCCACCGGCACGGTGGCCCGCCGGATCGCCGGCGCGGCCGCCGCGTTCGTGCTGCACGAGGAGGCCGCCGACCGGCTGACCACCGCCGAGCTGCCCGATGCCGGCGAGATCGTGCTGGTGGTCGGCCCGGAGGGCGGCATCGCCCCGGCCGAGCTGGACGCGTTCACCGCGGCCGGCGCCCGCCCGGTGCGCCTCGGCTCCGCCGTGCTGCGCACCTCGACGGCGGGAGTGGCCGCGCTCGCCGTGCTGTCGGCCCGCCTGCACCGCTGGTAGCCGTTCCGCCCGCAGCACCCCCGACCGCACCGAGCAGTTGATCAGCCCTGGGCAGCGGCCATGGCGGCGTCCCGGAGCCGCGCGGCGGGTCGGGCCCGGTCAGCTGCGCAGGTAGGAGGCGCCGTTGAGGTCGACGATGGTGCCGGAGGCCCACTCGGCCTCGGGGGAGGCGAGCCAGTGCACAGCGGCGGCGATCTCCTCCGGGCGGGCGACCCGGTCGAACGGGCTCTGCGCCCGGACCGCCGCGCCGCGCTCGGCCTTCAGGTGCTCGTTGGTCATGTCGGTAGCCACGAAACCGGGCGCGACCGTGGCCACCGCGATCCCGTACGGGGCCAGCGCCACCGCGAGCGACTGGCCCATCGCGTTCAACCCCGCCTTGCTCGCCCCGTACGCCGGGTTGCCCGGCTCGCCGCGGAAGGCGCCGCGCGAGGAGACGTTGACGATCCGCCCGCCGCGCCCGCGCATGTGCTGGGCGGCGCACCAGGTGGCGTTGGCCGCGCCGAACAGGTTGGTGTCCAGGACCTCGCGCCAGCGCTGCCGCCACTGCTCGTAGCTGCTCTCGAAGACCGGGTGCGGCGGGTCGGCGGGCCCGAACACGCCCGCGTTGTTCACCAGCACGTCCAGCCCGCCGAGCCGTTCGGCGGCCTGGTCCACCATCGCCCGGACCGCGTCCGGGTCGGCGAGGTCGGCGCGGACCACGACGTGCCCGTCGCCGGGCAGTTGCGCGCGCAACTCCTCGGCCAGCTCCGCCGACTCCCGATGGTGGATCGCCACCCGGTCGCCGCCGGCCGCGAAGGCCCTGACCACCGCCCGCCCGATGCCGCGCGAGCCCCCCGTCACCAGTACCGCCCGTGAAGTCACGCCGGCCATCATGCCGGAGCGGTCCGGCCCTGCTCACCGGCCCCCGGCGCAGCGCATAACATGCCCGAATGGGAGCCGACTGCCTGTTCTGCCGCATCGTCGCCGGGGAGATCCCGGCCACCATCGTCCGGGAAACGGACACCACCCTCGCCTTCCGCGACATCGACCCGAAGGCGCCGGTGCACGTGCTGGTGATCCCCAAGGAGCACTACGCCGACGTGGCCACCCTCGGCCAGGGCGACCCCGCGCTGGCCGGTGCGGTGCTCGCCACGGCCGCCGCGGTGGCCGAGGACGAGGGGCTGCTCGGCGACGGGTTCCGGCTGATGTTCAACACCGGCACGTACGGCGGCCAGGAGGTCTTCCACGCGCACGCGCACCTGCTCGGCGGCGCGCCGCTCGGCCCGATGCTCTGCCGCTGACCCGTCGCCGCCCGCCGGCCCGCCGCTCCTCCTTACACTGCCCGGGTGACGGATGTGGGGGACCGCCTCGGGCGGATGGTGCGGTGGGTGCAGGCGCAGGCGCGGGTGCCGGCGGTGTCGGCGGCGCTGCACCGGTCCGACCGGCCGCTGTGGCAGTGCACGGTCGGCTGGACCGGCAACGACACCGCGCTCGACCCGGAGACCCGGTTCCGGATCGGCTCGGTCACCAAGACCTTCACCGCCGTGCTGACCCTGCAGTGCCGCGACGACGGCCTGCTCGACCTCGACGACCCGATCGGCCGACACCTCGACCTGCCGGCGCACGGCGAGCTGACCGTCCGCCGGCTGCTGTCGCACACCGCCGGCCTGCAACGGGAGCCGTACGGCGACGTCTGGGACACCCTGCGCGCCCCGGACGCCGACGCGCTCCTCGCCGACCTGGCCCGCGCCGAGCGGGTGCTGCCGCCGGGCCGCCGCTACCACTACTCCAACCTCGGCATGGCGCTGCTCGGCCGGATGGTCGGCGAGCTGCGCGGCGCCACCTGGGCCGAGGTGCTGACCGAGCGGGTGCTGACCCCGCTGGGGCTGACCCACACCACGGTGGCGCCCGGTCGGCGGGCCGCGACGGGCTTCCTGGTCGACACGTACTCCGACGAGGCGCACCCGGAGCCGCCGACCGACTTCGGCGCGGTCGGTCCGGCCGCCCAGCTCTGGAGCACCGCCGGCGACATGGCGCGCTGGGCCGCCTTCCTGGCCGACCCCGCGGCGCTCGACGCCGCCGGCCGGGTGCTCGCCCCGGCGACCCTGGACGAGATGCGCTGGCCGGTGACGATGACCGACGAGACGCTCTGGTCCGGCGGCTTCGGGCTCGGGCTGATCCTGGTCCCGCAGGGCCGGCGGATCATGCACGTCGGGCATGACGGCGCGATGCCCGGCTTCCTGGCCGCCGTTTACGGCCGGCGGGGCGGCGAGGGCACCGCCGGCGCGATGGGCGCGGCGGTGCTCGGCTCCTCCGGCACCGCGGCGGAGCTGTTCGAGCTGACCCACCGGCTGCTCAACGCGGCGGTGGAGCACGACCCCGCCGAGATCGAGCCGTGGCGGCCGGGCCCGCCCGCCCCCGAGGGGGTACGCGGGCTGCTCGGCCGCTGGTGGGGCGAGGGCTTCGAGTACGTCTTCTCCTGGCACGACGGGGCGCTGCGGGCGCGGGGCGCCGACGACCCGGCGGGGAAGCCGCCGGCGGTCTTCGCGCCGCTGCCGGACCAGCCGGACGTCTACCGCACGGTGTCCGGCCGGGAGGTCGGTGAGCTGCTCCGGCTGACCCGGGACGAGCGCGGCACGGTGGTCCGGATGCACTGGGCGACGTACCGGTTCACCCGCACCCAGGAGACCTTCGAGCGGTACGACTTCCGCGCCGGAAGCTGACCCGGGGGCGGCGGAAATGGGCGAGGTGCCACCCGTGTTGAACCGATACGATGGGTGTAACGTCCGCACGCCGCGCCAGCAGGGCCGGCGCTGATTCGAGAGCAGGTGGCGCAGGGCCCCTCGGCCCGACCTATGACCGGCACCCCACCTCCCGGCCCGCCTCGGGTGCAGACCAGGATCACGGTCCCCGATTCCAAGATCATGGTCAACCTGCTCGGCGCGGGTGACGAGATCCTGCGACTGGTCGAGCGCTCGGTGAACAGCGACGTGCACGTCCGAGGTAACGAGATCACGATCAGCGGCGCCCCGGCGGACAATGCCCTCGCCGAGCGGCTCTTCAGCGAGCTGCTCGAACTCATCGAGAAAGGCGAGACCCTGACCACAGACGCCGTCCGGCGTACCGTCGGCATGCTCGAGCAGGGCAGCGCCGAGCGGCCCGCCGAGGTCCTGACGCTCAACATCCTCTCCCGGCGCGGCCGCACCATCCGTCCCAAGACGCTGGGGCAGAAGCGCTACGTCGACGCGATCGACGTGCACACCATCGTGTTCGGCATCGGCCCGGCCGGTACCGGCAAGACCTACCTGGCCATGGCGAAGGCCGTCCAGGCGCTCCAGGCCAAGCAGGTCAACCGGATCATCCTCACCCGGCCGGCGGTCGAGGCGGGGGAGCGGCTCGGCTTCCTGCCCGGCACCCTGAACGAGAAGATCGACCCCTACCTGCGTCCGCTCTACGACGCGCTGCACGACATGCTCGACCCGGACTCGATCCCGAAGCTGATGGCGGCGGGCACGATCGAGGTCGCGCCGCTGGCGTACATGCGCGGCCGGACGCTCAACGACGCGTTCATCATCCTCGACGAGGCGCAGAACACCACGCCCGAGCAGATGAAGATGTTCCTCACCCGGCTGGGCTTCAATTCCAAGATCGTCGTCACCGGCGACGTGACCCAGGTGGACCTCCCCGGCGGCACGACCAGCGGCCTGCGGGTGGTCCGGGAGATCCTGGCGAACGTCGAGGACGTGCACTTCGCCCAGCTCTCCAGCTCGGACGTGGTCCGGCACCGGCTGGTCGGGGAGATCGTCGACGCGTACGCCCGCTGGGACGCCGAGCGGGAGAACCAGCAGGCGCAGAGCGTGCGCGCCGTGCCGGGGCGGGCCGCCCAGGGCGGCCGCGCCGGCCGGCGCCGCTAGACAGAGGAAGACAGTTGTCCATCGAGATCGCCAACGAGTCCGGTGTCGACGTCGACACCGACGCCGTGCTCGCCGTCGCCCGGCACGCCCTCGACGAGATGGGGGTCAACCCCCTCGCCGAGCTCTCCGTGCTGCTGGTCGACGTCGACTACATGACCGAGCTCAACCACCGCTGGATGGGTGGCGACGGGCCGACCGACGTGCTCGCCTTCCCCATGGACGAAGGCAGCGTCGACCACGGGCCGGGGGAGGCCACCGCCGCGGGCGGCGAGCCCGCCCTGCTCGGCGACATCGTGCTCTGCCCCGAGGTGGCGGCCAAGCAGGCGGCCACCGCCGGGCACTCCGCCGCCGACGAGCTGCACCTGCTCACCGTGCACGGCGTGCTGCACCTGCTCGGCTACGACCACGCCGAGCCGGAGGAGGAGCGGGAGATGTTCGCGCTCCAGGCCCGTCTGCTGGCGAGCTGGCGGTCGACCCGGTCCCGGTGATGTCCACACCGCTACTGGCGGCCGGCGCGACCGCCGGCCTGCCCGACGCGCAACTGATCGTCTTCGCGGCCGGCCTGGTGGTGCTCGCCGGCCTGATCGCGATGACCGAGGCCGCGCTGGCCGCGGTCTCCCCGGCCCGGGCCGCCGAGCTGGCCCGGGACGGCGCGCGCGGCGCGCGTACCCTCCAGGCCGTCGCCGGCGACGTGGTCCGCCATCTCAATCTGCTCCTGCTGCTGCGGCTGCTCGCCGAGCTGACCGCCACCACCCTGGTGGCCCTGGTCGCGGTGGACACCTTCGGGGCGGGCTGGCGGGCCGCGCTGATCACCGCCGGGGCGATGACCGTGGTCAGCTTCGTGGTGGTGGGCGTCGGTCCGCGCACCCTCGGCCGGCAGCACGCGTACGCGGTGGGGCGGGCGGTCGCGCCGCTGGTGCGCTGGCTCGGCCGGGCGCTCAACCCGCTCGCCTCGCTGCTGATCCTGATCGGCAACGCGGTGACGCCGGGGCGCGGCTTCCGGGAGGGGCCGTTCGCCACCCAGGTGGAGCTGCGCGAGCTGGTCGATCTGGCCGAGCAGCGCGGCGTGGTGGAGCACGGCGAACGCCAGATGATCCACTCGGTCTTCGCGCTCGGTGACACCATCGCCCGCGAGGTGATGGTGCCGCGTACGGAGATGGTGTGGATCGAGGGGACCAAGAACCTCTCCCAGGCGCTGGCGCTCTTCCTGCGTTCCGGGTTCTCCCGGATCCCGGTCATCGGCGAGAGCGTCGACGACGTGCTCGGCGTGCTCTACCTCAAGGACCTGATCCGGCGCACCCAGGGCGGCGCGCCGGAGGACCGGCGGCTGCCGGTGGCCGAGCTGATGCGCCCGGCCACCTTCGTGCCCGAGTCCAAGCCGGTCGACGACCTGCTGTCCGAGATGCAGGCCGCCCGCAACCACCTGGTGATCGTCGTCGACGAGTACGGCGGCACCGGCGGGCTGGTCACCATCGAGGACATCCTGGAGGAGATCGTCGGCGAGATCACCGACGAGTACGATGTCGAGCGCCCGCCGGTCGAACGCCTGGAGGACGGGGCGGTGCGGGTCACCGCCCGACTTCCGGTGGAGGACCTGGGCGAGCTGTTCGACACCGAACTGCCCACCGACGAGGTGGAGACGGTCGGCGGCCTGCTCGCCCAGTCACTCGGTCGGGTCCCGATCCCCGGGGCGCAGGCCGAGGTGGCCGGCCTCCGGCTGGTCGCCGAGGGCACCACCGGCCGGCGCAACCGGATCGACACGGTGCTGGTGCGCCGGATGGAGTCGACCGGCGAACCGGACGGCTCCGGCCGGGGCGAGCACCCCGAGTCCCGGGGCAACCACAACCGATCCGAGGAGAGGCAACCCGCCGATGCCTGAGTCATCCGCCGCGCCGGCCGCCCGGCCCACCCCGTCCGAGCCGGTCGAGCTGAGCGCCGAGGACGCCAAGCTGGTCGTGCTGGCCCGGGGCGCGCGGGGCCGGGTGGGCGCCGTGGAGGGCGCGGCGGTCCGCGACCAGGACGGCCGGACGTACGCGGCGGCCAGCGTCTCGCTGCCCTCGCTGACGATCACCGCGCTCCAGCTGGCGGTCGCCTCGGCGGCCGCGGCCGGCGCCACCCGGCTGGAGGCGGCCGTGGTGGTCACCGAGGCGTCGACGCTGGACGGCGCCGGGCACGCAGCGGTGCGGGACCTCTCCGCCGACGCGCCGGTCCACGTGGCCGCCCCGGACGGCAGCGTCCTCGGCACGGTGACCGCGTGACCCGGCGGATCGTCCAGCCCCACGGCGGAGCGCCGCGGATCGCTGCCGCATCGAGCGGGGCGACGGCGTGAGCGACCTGGCACAGCGCCCGTACCGGGCCGGGTTCGCCTGCTTCGTCGGCCGGCCGAACGCCGGCAAGTCGACGTTGACCAACGCGATCGTCGGGCAGAAGATCGCGATCACCTCGAACAAGCCGCAGACCACCCGGCACGTGATCCGGGCCGTGCTGCACCGGCCCGACTCGCAGCTCGTCCTGGTCGACACCCCCGGCCTGCACCGCCCCCGTACGCTGCTCGGCGAGCGCCTCAACGACCTGGTCCGGCAGACCTGGAGCGAGGTCGACGTGATCGGGCTGTGCATCCCGGCCGACGAGCCGGTCGGCCGGGGCGACCGGTTCATCACCGGCGAGCTGGCCGGGCTGAAGGCCACCGTGCTGGCCGTGGTGACCAAGACCGACCTGGTGGACCGCAAGCGACTCGCGGAGCAACTGCTCGCGGTCAGCGAGCTGGGCGAGTTCGCCGAGGTGGTGCCGGTCAGCGCGGTCTCCGGGCACCAGCTGGACACGCTGGTCGACGTGATGACCCGCTACCTGCCCGAGTCGCCCCAGCTCTACCCGGACGACATGCTCACCGACGACCCGGAGCAGGTGCTGGTCGCCGAGCTGATCCGGGAGGCCGCCCTGGAGGGCGTCCGCGACGAGCTGCCGCACTCCATCGCGGTGGTGGTCGAGGAGATGATCCCCGAGGGGCAGCTCACCAGGATCTACGCCGACGTCTACGTGGAGCGGCCCAGCCAGAAGGCGATCGTGATCGGCCACCGGGCCAGCCGGCTCAAGGAGGTCGGCACCACCGCCCGCCGGCAGATCGAGGAGCTGCTCGGCACCCGGGTCTACCTCGACCTGCACGTACGGGTGGCCAAGGACTGGCAGCGGGACCCGAAGCAGCTGCGCAAACTCGGCTTCTGAGCCCCCCGAGGTGGACGGCGGCGGCCAGGACGGACCGCCGCCGCGGCGGGCGCGGTGGCAGCTGCGGGGACGCGACCGTTCGGGATGATCGGTATCGGTCGGGCATATGGGGATGTTCACGTTCGATCGGGGCCTCTGTCGTTTGGCGGGCCGGCGGCGCAGGGTAGGGGAGGAAGATCCCCGTGTCCCCGGACCCCTGCAGGCTGATGCGAAACCGATACCTGGACCTGCTCCGCTTCCTGGCCATCGTTCGAGTGGTCGTCTACCACGTCACCGGGTGGGCCACCCTGACCCTGGTCTTCCCGGCGATGTCGGTGATGTTCGCGCTCGCCGGCTCGCTGATGGCCGCCTCGCTGCACCGCTGGGGTCCGACCGCCGTCGTCCGGCGGCTGCGTCGCCTGCTGCCGTCGCTCTGGGTGGTCGCCGCCGTCTTCGTACCGGCGATGCTGCTCACCGGGATGCCGCTGAGCCCGAAGGTGCTGCTCTGGCTCTTCCCGATCGCCGACCCGCCGGCGAACGACTGGGGCGCCCTGGCGCTGAGCGTGATCTGGTACCTGCGCGACTACCTCTGGTTCGTGCTCGCCTCGCCGGTCGCGCTCTGGCTGTTCCGGCGCGCCCCGGTGCCCACCCTGCTCGCCCCGTACGCCCTGCTCGCTTCGGTGGAGTTCGGCCTCTACCCGACGGCGCCGGTGGTGCTGCGCGAGTTCGGCCTCTACTTCGGCGCCTGGCTGCTCGGCTTCGCCCACCAGGCCGGGATGCTGCGCCGGCTGGCCAACCGGGTGCTGCTGCCGGTCGCCCTGGTCCTCGCCGCGGCCGGCGGCGCGTGGATCGTCACCCATCCGGGCCCGCGTGGCTTCGACCTCAACGACAACCACCTCGGCAACGCCCTCTGGTCGGCCGCCTTCGTGCTCGTCCTGCTGGGCCGGGGGCCGTCCGGCGCGGCCTGGTTGGGCCGGTTCCCCCGGTTCGACCGGCTGGTGACCGTGTTCAACCGGCGGGCGCTGACCGTGTACCTCTGGCACATGCCGTTCGTGGTCGCGCTCACCCCGCTGGTCGACGTGGTCGGCTGGTCGCACCAGGACCCGGTCGGCCTGGCCATCCGGGTCGCCCTGGTGTTCGCGCTGGTCGCGGTGGTCACCGCGCTGGTCGGCTGGGTCGAGGACGTGGCGGCCAACCGCCCGCCGGAACTGGTCCCCGGAGGCCGGCGACCGGTCGCGGCCCGGCCGGCCCCGGTCCGCTCCGGTCCGGGCCGCGGGCTGGCGGCCGGCGAGCCGGTGCCGTCCAGCCCGCCGCCCGCCGGGGCCGCGCACCTGCCCGAGCCGGGCCTGCCGGTCAGCGGCCGGGCCGCGGTGCCGGCGCCACGCGAGGCCGGCGAGCCGGAGACCGTGGAACTCAGCGCTGGGCGACCGTGATGTTGCCGCTGCCGGTGCCCACGTCGATGACCAGCCGCGCGCTCGGGTCGTCGGGCACGGCGACGTGCACGTCGCCCGAGCCGGCCCCGGAGCGGACCCGGTAGGGGCCGGGGGGCACGAGCAGGGTGACGTCGCCGCTGGAGGCGTGCGCCCGGGCCGAGGCGGCGGTGCTCAGCTCCAGGTTGACGTTGCCGGAGCTGGCCTCGGCGTCCACCTCGCCGCCGAGCCGACGGGCGGTGATGTCACCCGAGGAGGCGCGCAGGGTGACCGGGGCGGCCACGTCGTCGACGTCGATGTTGCCGGAGCCGGTCTCGGCGCGTACCGGGCCGCTGGCGTCGCTGACCCGGATGTTGCCCGAGCCGAGCCGGAACTCCACCGGGCCGACCCGGCTCAGGTCGACGTCGCCGGAGCCGGTCTCGCCCTGGACCGCGACCCCCTCCGGGGCGGTGATCTCGTAGGAGACGCTGCACCGGTTTCCGCAGTCGGCGTCCAGCACCAGCTCGGCGCCCTTGATCTCGTACCGGGCGTCGGGCTGGCCGCCCTGGTAGCGCACCACCCGCTTGATCCGTACCTCGCCGGCCGGGCCGCTGGCCCGGACCACCACGTCGCCGGAGCCGGGCAGCACCCGGATGGTGGTGATCCGCGCCGCCTCGGTGTTGTCGTAGTCGAGGCGCCGGAAGGAGAGGTTGTCGCACCCGGCGAGGACGATGAGGGTGGCGGCCGCGGCGACGGCGGCGGTGGTTCGGTGCAGTGCCATGGCGAGCACGCTACGGCGGATCCCCGGCGCCACACATCGGGGACAGCCGGCAGCGCACCCCGAACCGACCCTGATTTCGCACCCCGAGGGAGAATGACCGGATGGCCGGGTACCGCCGACAGCTCTACCGCGACGACGCGGTGGTCCTGCGCGTACAGAAGCTCGGCGAGTCCGACCGGATCATCACCCTGCTCACCCGCCGGCACGGCCGGTTGCGCGCGGTCGCCCGCGGCATCCGGCGCACCACCAGCAAGTTCGGCGCCCGGTTGGAACCGTTCGGGCACGTCGACCTCCAGCTCGCCGGTGACCCGAAGGGCAACCAGGGCAGTTCGCTGCACACCGTCAGCCAGGTCGAGGGGATCGACCTCTACGGCAAGCGGTTCCTGGGCGACTACCCGCGCTACACCGCGGCCAGCGCGATCGCCGAGACGGCCGAGCGACTCACCCCGGTGGAGCGGGAGCCCTCGCTGCGGCTGTTCCAGCTCACCCTCGGCGCGCTGCGCGCGCTGGCCGACGGCAGCCACGCCACCACCCTGGTGCTCGACGCCTACCTGCTGCGCGGGATGGCGCTGGCCGGCTGGGCGCCGGCGTTGACCGCCTGCGCGGTCTGCGGCACCCCGGGGCGGCACCGGGCCTTCTCCGTACCGGCCGGGGGCGCGGTCTGCCCGGACTGCCGGCCTCCCGGCGCCGCCCACCCCGCCCCGGCCACCATCGACCTGATGTCCGCGCTGACCAGCGGCGACTGGCGGGTCGCCGACGCCACCGAGACCGGCGTACGCCGGGAGTGCAGTGGCCTGGTCGCGGCGCACCTGCAGTGGCACCTGGAACGCGCGCTACGCTCGCTGCCGCTGGTCGACCGGGGTGCCCCGGCGTCCGGCGCGGAAGGCGCGAGCAGGGAGAAGAGCGAGTGATCCGATCCATGAGGGCTGGCCGGCGCGAGCCGGTGCCGCCGACACCGCACCCGTCCGGCGCCCGGCCGCCGGCGCTGCCCCCGGAGGCGGTGCCCCGGCACGTCGCCGTGGTGATGGACGGCAACGGTCGCTGGGCCAAGGAGCGCGGGCTGCCCCGCACCAAGGGCCACGAGGCGGGCGAATTCTCCCTCTTCGACACTATCGAGGGCGCCATCGAGCTGGGCATCCCCTACCTGTCGGCGTACGCCTTCTCGACCGAGAACTGGCGGCGCTCGCCGGAGGAGGTCCGCTTCCTGATGGGCTTCAACCGGGACGTCATCCGCCGCCGCCGCGACCAGCTGGTCGACCTCGGCGTCCGGGTGGTCTGGTCCGGCCGGGCCGGGCGGCTGTGGAAGAGCGTGATCTCGGAGCTGCAGACCGCCGAGGAGATGTCCCGCGGCAACTCCACCCTGACCCTGCAGTTCTGCGTCAACTACGGCGGGCAGGCCGAGATCGCCGACGCGGCCGCCGCGATCGCCCGGGACGCCGCGGCGGGCCGGCTCGACCCGGCGAAGGTCACCGAGAAGACGGTGGCGAAGTACCTCTACCACCCGGAGGTCCCCGAGGTGGACCTCTTCCTCCGCCCCTCCGGCGAGCAGCGGATCTCCAACTACCTGCTCTGGCAGACCGCGTACGCCGAGCTGGTCTTCCTCGACACGCTCTGGCCGGACTTCGACCGCCGGCACCTGTGGTACGCCTGCGAGCTGTACGCGCAGCGGGACCGGCGCTTCGGCGGCGCGTTGCCCAACCCGGTCGCCCCGCCCGCCTGACCCGCAGGTCCGCCCCCGGGGCAGGCTTACCTACCCGTCACGCTGGGTACCAATCCGGTCAGCAGCCACTGACGGAGGTGAACCCACATGATCCAGAAGCGCATTGCCCAGTGGGCGGTGATGGCGATCGCGGTGCCGCTGGCGGCGGCCGGCGTGCGTCGGCTGAGCCACACGCTGGAGGCCCGGCGCGGCCCGTCCGGGGTCACCCGCCTGCTCACCAAGGGCGCCGACCTGATCCGCCCGCAGAAGGCCAGGCGTCGGCGCTTCTTCTGACCCCTTGCGGGGCCGCGTCCGATGGTGCCGGCGCCGCTCGGCGCCGCCGCTTCGCGGCGCCGCTCCCGCCCCGGCCCGGCGGCCGATCGGGGAGTTCCTGGTGTTTGGCGACAGTCACCCGTCCGGGTGGATCGCCCACGCGGGACCGCCCGGTCGACCCCCGGGCCGGGGTTGGTGGTTTCCGGGGTGGGTGGGCATGGCGGTGCCTAGGATCGGAGCCGGGGGTACGCCCCGGACCGCGCCGAGCCTCGGGGGTGGGGATGCGGGATCTCCGGTACAAGATGATCATGGCGTTGAACGCCGCCGACCTCGGTGACCCGATCTGCGAGCAGGTGGCCGAGATCTGCGCCGAGATCGCCGAGCAGCACTGCGCCGAGTTCGGCCACACGCCCCGACTGCGCGCGGGCGAGATCGCCGAACTGGCCACCGGGGAGCCGGCTCTGACCTGGGCCCCCGCGCCCACCGACACCGGGCAGCGTGCCTGGTGACACTGCCCGTTCCGGGGGTGGACGTCCGGCGGGCCGACGACCGCTTCGCCACCCGGATCTCCTGGCTCGACTCGAAGCACTCCTTCTCGTTCTCCCGGCACTACGACCCGGCCAACACCCACCACGGCCTGCTGCTGGTCAACAACGACGACGTGGTCCGGCCGGGCACCGGCTTCGAGACCCACCCGCACCAGGACATGGAGATCGTCACCTGGGTGCTGCGCGGGTCGCTGGTGCACCAGGACTCCACCGGGCACTCCGGGGTGATCTATCCCGGGCTGGCCCAACGGATGAGCGCCGGCACCGGGATCCTGCACTCGGAGAAGAACGACTCCTGGCGGCTCGACGGCCGCGACCCGCACACCGACCCGGTCCACTTCGTACAGATGTGGGTGCTGCCCGACACCGAGGGCGTCGACCCCGGCTACGAGCAGCTGGAGATCGACGACCAGTTGCTGCGCGGCGGCCTGGTGCCGGTGGCCTCCGGCATGGACCGGTACGACGGGGCGTCGGCGATCCGGATCCGCAACCGGTACGCGACCCTGCATGCCGCGCGGCTCCAGCCGGGCGACGAGGTGATCCTGCCGGACGCGCCCTTCGTGCACCTCTACGTGCCGGCCGGCGCGGTCACCCTGGAGGGCAGCGGCCCGCTCGGCACCGGCGACGCCGCCCGGCTCACCGGCACCGGCGGCCAGCGGGTCACCGCCGCCGACCCCGCCGAGATCCTGGTCTGGGAGATGCACGCCACCATCGCCTGACCGCAGCGACCCCGACCACGCTCGTTCACTGAAAGAGTGGCTGTTCCGCGTCGGACAGCCACTTTTTCGTGAACGAGGCCGAAGCCGTGCGGGGCGGGGCGGGGCCGCCGCGCGGGGCGGGGCGGTCAGGCCTCCAGTTCGGAGCGGTCGCCGGCCCAGCGGGTGTGGAAGGTGCCGTCGCGGTCGACGCGGTGGTAGGTGTGCGCCCCGAAGTTGTCCCGCAGGCCCTGGATCAGCGCGGCGGGCAGCCGCTCGGCGCGCAGCGCGTCGAAGTACGCCAGCGAGGAGGCGAACGCCGGCGCCGGCACCCCGGCCCGGGCCGCCTCGGCCACCACCCGCCGCCAGCTCGGCACGCCGTCGTTGACGGTGTCCGCGAACCAGGGCGCGACCAGCAGCGTGGGCAGGTCCGGCTGCTCGTCGTACGCCTGCCGGATGCGGTCCAGGAAGCGGGCCCGGATGATGCAGCCGCCCCGCCAGATGGTCGCCGTCCCGCCCAGGTCGATGTCCCAGTCGTACTCCCGGCTGCCGGCGCGGATCTGGTCGAAGCCCTGCGCGTACGCGACGATCTTGCTGGCCAGTAGCGCCCGCCGGACGTCCTCGACGAACGCGTCCCGGTCGGTGACCTGCCACTTCTTCTCGCCGGCGTCCGGGAACGCCCGGCGGGCCGCCGCCCGCTGGTCGGCGTGCCCGGACAGCGACCGGGCGAAGGTCGCCTCGGCGATGCCGGTGATCGGGATGCCCAGGTCGAGGGCGCTCTGCACGGTCCACCGGCCGGTGCCCTTCTGCTCGGCCCGGTCCAGCACGATGTCGACGAAGGCCCGCCCGGTGGCCGCGTCCCGGTGCCCCAGCACGTCGGCGGTGATCTCGATGAGGAACGACTCCAACTCGCCGGCGTTCCACTCACGGAAGATCTCCGCGAGCTCCGCCGGCTCCGCGCCCAGCCCGGCCCGCAGCAGGTCGTACGCCTCGGCGATGAGCTGCATGTCGGCGTACTCGATGCCGTTGTGCACCATCTTCACGAAGTGCCCGGCGCCGTCCGGGCCGATGTGCCGGCAGCACGGCACCCCGTCCACCTGGGCCGCGATCTTCTCGAAGATCGGCCCGAGCTTCCGGTAGGACTCGGCGGAGCCGCCGGGCATGATGCTCGGCCCACGCAGCGCGCCCTCCTCACCGCCGGAAACGCCGGTGCCGACGAAGTGCAGCCCGTGGCCGCGCAACGCCTCCTCCCGGCGCCGGGTGTCGGCGAAGTGCGCGTTGCCGCAGTCCACCACGATGTCGCCGGCGTCCAGCAGCGGGATCAACTCGTCGATCACCGCGTCGGTGGGGCCGCCCGCCTTGACCATGACGATCACCGCCCGGGGACGCTCCAGCGCGGCGACGAAGTCGGCCATCGACTCGGCCGGCACGAACGTGCCCTCGTCGCCGTGTTCCGCGACCAGGCTGCGGGTGCGCTCCGGCGAGCGGTTGTGCAGCGCCACGGTGAAGCCGTTGCGGGCCAGATTGCGGGCCAGGTTCCGGCCCATCACCGCCAGCCCGGTCACCCCGATCTGTGCCGTCGCCTGCTCGGCCATCCGTCCGCCACCTTCCGCCGTCGACACCTGCCGCTGCGACCGTATCGCGGCCCCGACGGCCGGCGCGCCGAACATCGACACGGGGTGACCGCGGCGTAGCGGCGCGTCGGGTTCGACCGTGGTCGGTAATTCGGCTGCGCGGGTCCGGGTGGGGCGGTACCGTGTGGCCATGCGCAAGTGACGCCCCACCTCCGAGCCGGCCCGCCGCCCTTGCCGCGGGTCCGCGTGCTCCCGGGCGTCCGCATTCCCACCTGCCGCAGCGGCGGTGGTGTCCTCCGTGGTCGGTACCGGCGAGCAGTCCCGAATCCGTACGACCGTCGCCCGACGGTCACCTGACGAGCCGGATCGTCCGCCCGCCCGCGTCCAGCGCCGGCCGGAACGGTCCGCAGACAAGGAGGCACCGGATGCCCGCCAAGCGCAATCCGAAGAAGACCCGCAGCGACCTGCCCACGCCCTCGGCCGCGGACCTGACGCCGGTCAACCTCGACCAGGTTGCCGTCGCGCCGGTGTCGCCGGCCGGTCCGGTGCTGCCGGCCGCCCGGCCCACCGCCCCGAAGGCCGGTCCGCCGGTCGGCGGCGGCAAGGCGGGCGGCCGCACCCAGCGGGCCGGGCAGACCCGCCGGTACGCCTTCCGGCGCAGCTGACCGGCGGCCCGGGGTGGAGGTGCCGCCGCCCACCGGCGGTGGCCCCTCCACCCCGGCGTGGCCGCTCAGCCGATCAGCGGGCGGAACGTGCCGAGCAGCACGCTGACCGTCAGGGCCGCGCCGGCCACCGCCGCCGCCCCGGCGATCAGCAGGCCGTCGGCGGCGCCGAACCGCTGCCGGCGGGCGACCGTGCGGGGGGTGCCCGCGTCGAAGCCCCGGGCGTCCATCGCCACCGCCAGCCGGGTGCCCCGCCGGATCGCCCCGACCAGCAGCGCGAACGCGGTCGAGACGAAGAGCCGCAGCTTGGCCAGCGGGTTCCGACCGGCGTCGACCCCGCGGGCCCGGCGGGCCAGGCTGATCATCTGCCACTCCTGACCGAGCAGCGGCACCAGCCGGAACGCGGCCAGCGCTCCGATGGCGAACCGGGCCGGCGCCTTCGCGTTCTGGATCAGCGCGTCGGCCAGGTCGGTCGGGTCGGTGGTGGCGAAGACGATCACACCCGGCAGCGCCACCGCGAACATCCGCAGCACCAGGCCGAGCGCGGTGAGCAGCACCCCGGAGGTGACCACCACCGGGCCGGCCTCGACCAGCACCCGGCCGGACCGCTCGGCGGCGAAGAGCACCAGGGTGACCAGGATTCCGACCGCGCCCAGCAGCAGTGGCCAGGCCCGCCGGGCCAGCACCCGGAACCGGACCCCGAACAGCGGCAGCACGGCCAGTTCGACGGCGACCGCGATGGCCGGCGCCACCGGGTCCAGGGTGGCGATCATGATGAACGAGAAGACCAGGGCCGCGGCCAGCTTGGCCACCGGGTTGCGCCGGGCCAGCGGGGCGTCCGGCGCGGCGACCGGCTCCAGCGTGATCACGGGCGGTCCAGGGTGCGGGGCCGGTCGGGCCGGAGGTGCGGTGTGGGGACGGGGTGTGAGCTGGTCATGCGCGACCCAGGGTGAGGGTGCGGTCGGCCAGTGCGGCGACGAACTCCGGGTCGTGGGTCACGGTGACCACGCCGTGCCCGCCGTCGCGCTGCTCGGCGAAGAGGTCCACCAGCTCCAGCCAGGTCCGCCGGTCCTGGCCGAAGGTGGGTTCGTCGCAGATCAGCAGCCGGGGCGCGGTGGCCAGGGCGGTCGCGACGCTCAGCCGCCGCGCCTCGCCGCCGGAGAGGGTGTACGGGTTGGCGGCGGCCAGCCGTTCCAGCCGGAGCCGAGCCAGCAGCGCGTCCACGGTGGCGCGTATCGCGGGCTCGGGCGAACCGGTGCGGCGCGGCCCCAGCGCCAACTCGTCGAAGACCGTGCCGGTGACGAACTGGTGCTCGGGATCCTGGAAGACCGAGCCGATCCGCCGGGCCAGCGCCGGGGCGCGCCACCGGTGCGGGGGAGTGCGGGCGTCCGGGCCGGCCAGCGCCGGGCTCGCGGTCACCGTGCCGGCTCCGGGCCGGAGCAGCCCGCCGAGCAGCAGGGCCAGGGTCGACTTGCCGGCCCCGTTCGGGCCCAGCACGGCGAGCGCCTCGCCGGCGCGTACCCCGAGGTCGGTGGGGGCCAGCCGGGGCGGCAGGCCGAGCCGGTCGGCGGTGAGCAGCAGGTCGCCGGCCGGGGCGACGGCCCGGCGCGGCGGCACCGGACGGCCCGGCACCCAGACCCCCTCGGCGGCGAGCGCGTCGCCGTGCGCGCCGAACACCGCCTCCGGGGTGCCGTCGGCGCGGACGCCGCCGCCGGGTTCCAGCACCACCACCCGGTCGACCAGCGGCAACGCGTCGGCGACCCGGTGTTCCACCAGGATCAGCGTGGTGTCCGCGTCCAGCGCCCCGGCGACCGCGTCCCGGACCAGCGCGGCGCCGGCCGGGTCGAGGTTGGCGGTGGGTTCGTCGAGCAGCAGCAGGCCCGGGCGTAGGGCGAGCACCCCGGCCAGGGCCAGGCGCTGCTGCTCGCCGCCGGAGAGCGCGGCGGTGGGCCGGTCCCGGTGGTACGGGAAGCCGACCCGGCGCAGCGCCTCGTCCACCCGGGGCCAGATCTCCCCGGCGGGCACCCCCCGGTTCTCCAGCCCGAACGCGACGTCGTCGCCGCTGCGGGCCATCACCAGTTGGCTCTCCGGGTCCTGGAAGACGATGCCGACCCGTTCCCGGCCCTTGCGCGGGTCGAGCCCGTCGATCTCGACGGTGCCCTCCTGCTCGCCGGAGTCCTCGGGCAGCAGGCCGGCCAGCGCGGCGAGCAGGGTGCTCTTGCCGGCCCCCGAAGGCCCGAGCAGCAGCACCCGCTCTCCGCTCTCCACCCGCAGGTCCACCCCCCGCACCGCCCAAGCGCGCCGCCCCGCATGCCGCCACCCAAACCCCCGCACCAGTACGGAACTCACGCTCCCACCCCCGCCCGGGCAGGGTTGATCATGAAGTTGTTGCCGCGACACGCCGGTGCGGAGGGCAACAACTTCATGATCGACGAGGTGGGGCGGGGGCGGGGCATGGGCGGGTCAGACCAGGGTGCGGTCGCGGGCGGCGGGGAAGCGGTCCAGGGCGCCGGTGCCGGCCAGGGCCCGGGTCAGGTACCAGCCGCCGACGCCGGCGATGATCGCGGCGCTGACCACGGTCAGCAGCGCGTACGGGATCCGGTAGCTGCCCAGCGCGTAGTCGACGTTCCAGACGAAGAAGTCGAACAGCGCCGCGCCGAGGCCGGTCAGCGTGCCGGCGAGCAGCGCGGTCGGCAGCCGGAACGAGCGGTACCGGAAGGCGGCGAAGGCCAACTCGGCGCCGAGACCCTGGATCAGACCCTGGACGATGGTGATCCCGCCCCACTCGGAGCCGAGCAGCGCGGAGATCGTCGCGGCGACCGCCTCGCAGAACAGCGCCGCGCCGGGCTTGCGGATGATCAGGCCGCCGAGCACCGCCGGCACCAGCCAGACGCCGTACATGACCGCCTGGCCGGCCGGGAAGAACGCGAACGCCGGGTCGACGGCCCGCCAGAGCAGGCCCCAGGCCCAGAAGATGACGCCGAAGGCCACCGCGATCACCGCGGCCACGACGATGTCGATGGTGCGCCACCGGTTGGTGGCGGGGTGTTGTTTCATGAGTGCTCCCAGTCCTGACTACGAACCAGGAGAAGACGCACGCCGCGCCCGGTGCCCCGGACGGCGGCGCGGCTGGAGGTCGACCGAACTCCCTGCGCTGGCATTACCCAGATCAGGTTCGAGGGTCTGCGGGTGGTGCCCGCACTCTCAGCGCTGTGCGCTCCCCTGTCGGATGTGAAGTTGTCCCGGCAGACGCTAGCACCGCCGGCAGCGCCGAGACGAGCCGCCCGCGCCGGCCTGGGTAGGCTGCCGATCATGCGCATCGACGCCCGAGGGTTGCGGTTCGAGGTACGCGTCGGCGGCCCGGAGGGCGGCGACCCCGCGCTCCTGCTGCACGGCTTCCCCCAGCACGGTGGGGAGTGGGACGACGTGGTCCCGACGTTGCACGCCGCCGGACTGCGCACGTACGCGCCGGACCAGCGCGGCTACTCGCCCGGCGCGCGGCCGGAGGCGGTCGAGGCGTACCGGATGGACGAACTGGTCGCCGACGCGCTGGCCGTGCTGGACGCCCTTGGCGCGTCGACCGCGCACGTGGTCGGCCACGACTGGGGTGCGCTGGTCGGCTGGGAACTGGCCGTCCGGCACCCGGAGCGGGTGCGCACGCTGACCGCGGTCTCCGTGCCGCACCCGGCCGCCATGGCGTACGCGCTGGCGAACGACCCGCAGCAGAAGGTGCGCTCGGCGTACATCGTGCTGTTCCGGCAGCCCGGCAAGGCCGAGAAGGTGCTGCTGGGGTTGAACGCCACGGCGCTGCGCCGGATGCTCGCCGGGGTTGGCGACGCCGACCGGGTGGCGGCGTACGCCGAGCCGATGCGCGAGCCGGGCGCGCTGACCGCCGCGCTGAACTGGTACCGGGCGATGCCGTCGCGGACGGAGCTGGCCGCCACCGGCCCGGTGACCGTGCCGACCACGTTCGTCTGGAGCGACCAGGACGTGGCGATCGGCCGGACCGCCGCCGAGGCGTGCGCCGAGCGGGTGACCGGGGACTACCGCTTCGTGGAACTGCCCGGGGTGAGCCACTGGATCCCGGACGAGGCGCCGGCGCCGCTGGCCGAGGCGATCCTGGCCCGGGTACGCGGACTGGCCTGACGGCCGACGCGAGGTGCAGGCAGTGATGGACGGAGGAAGCATGACGGTGAGTGCCGAGGACTACCTGGCCGTGGTGACCGAGACGATGGGCCGGGTCGCCGCCAGCCAGCGCGAGGCGGTCGGACGGGCGGCCGACCTGATCGCCGACGCGGTGCGCGCGGACGGGGTGGTGCACGCCTTCGGCACCGGGCACTCGGAGGCGCTGGCGATGGAGATCGCCGGCCGGGCCGGCGGCCTGGTGCCGACCAACCGGATCGCCCTGCGCGACCTGGTGCTGCTCGGCGGCGAGCCGGTCGACCTGCTCGGCCCGACCCTGGAGCGGGACCCGTCGGTGGCGCACAAGCTCTACGACCTCGCCCCGGTCCGTCCCGGCGACGTCTTCGTGCTGGCCTCCAACTCCGGCGTCAACGGCGCGATGGTGGAGTTCGCGTCCCTGGTCAAGGAGAAGGGGCACGCCCTGGTGGCGATCACCTCGGCGCAGCACTCGGCCCGGATGACCTCGCGGCACCCGTCCGGTCGCAAGCTCGCCGACTACGCCGACGTGGTGCTGGACAACGGCGCCCCGTACGGCGACGCCACCCTGCCGCTGCCCGGCGGCGGCGCGGTCGGCGCGGTCTCGTCGATCACCGCGGCGCTGCTGGCCCAGCAGATCACGGTCGAGGTGGTGGCCCGGTTGCTGGCGGCGGGGGAGCGCCCGCCGGTCTACCTGTCGGCCAACATCGCCGGCGGCGACGAGCACAACCACGAGTTGGAGGCCCGGTACGCCGGCCGGATCCGGCGCGGGGCCTGAGCCACGGGGCCTGCGCCGCGGAGCGTCGAGCCCCGGGATGCCGAGGTCGCGGTACCGCCGGGCCCGGGTCGTGAGCCGGTTTCGTGACGAGCGCGGTGGGGCATCAGCGTTGCTGCCGGCGGGGTGGCCCCCGCCGGCAGTAACGTCTCACCGGAGGTGGCCCCCGTGTCGAAGGAAACCGAGCGGCAGCGCTGGCAGCGCAACTTCGCCGACCTGCTGCAGGAGTTGCGGGTCGCCCAGACCGGTGTGCAGATCCTCTTCGCCTTCCTGCTCACCCTGCCGTTCAGCAACGGGTTCACCAGCACCAGCGGCTTCCAGAAGGACGTCTACATCGTCGCGTTGCTGGCGGCGGCGGCCGCCACCGCGATGATCATCTCGCCGGTGGCGTTCCACCGGGCGCTGTTCCGTCAGGGGCGCAAGCCGGAGCTGGTCCGCTTCGCCCACAAGATGGCCAGCGCCGGTCTCGCCTTCATGCTGATCTCGATGGTCAGCGCGGTGCTGCTGATCACCGACTTCGTGCTGGACCGGAGCGTCGCCCTGGTGCTCAGCGGCGCCGCCGGCCTGTGGTTCCTCACCTTCTGGGTGATCCTGCCGTTCGCCCGACGCAACTGGGGCGAGGACGACATCGACGACGAGGACGACGACCCGCGAAGCATCCCCGGCGACTGAGCGCGTACCCCGGCCACTGGGCCGCGTCGAGAAAACTCGATCTTTACCGAACGCTACCCCTGGGTAACACCCGGGGGTAGCGTTGCGTGTGTCGAGCACGTTGACGCAGCCGGACCGAGGTTCGAGGGGGCAACCGTGACCACGACGCAGAACAGCCGCTCCGCGCCCGACGGCGCGGGCTCCGACCAGCCCACCCCCGCCGACGGCGTGACCGCGCCCGGCGTCGCCGGGCCGTTGCCGACCGAGGCGGGCCAGGTCTCCGAAAAGGAGGCCCGCCAGGTCGCCGAGGCCGCCCGGGAGTCCACCTGGGACCGTCCCAGCTTCGGCAAGGAACTCTTCCTCGGCCGGTTCCGGCTGGACCTGATCAACCCCTGGCCCCGCTCGGATCCGGCGGACGACGCGCGGGCCGACGAGTTCCTCGGCCAGCTCCGCGAGTTCCTCACCACCGAGGTGGACGGCGCCGCGATCGAGCGCGACGCGTCCATCCCGGACGAGGTCTTCCACGGGCTGGCCCGGCTGGGCGCCTTCGGCATGAAGATCGACCGGTCGTACGGCGGGCTGGGGCTGAGCAACCTGCACTACTGCCGGGCCCTGATGCTGGCCGGCTCGGTGAGCCCGGCGATCGGGGCGCTGCTCTCGGCGCACCAGTCCATCGGGGTGCCGCAGCCGCTGAAGATGTTCGGCACCGCCGAGCAGAAGCAGCGCTTCCTGCCCCGGCTCGCCGCCGGCGAGGTCTCCGCGTTCCTGCTCACCGAGCCGGACGTCGGCTCCGACCCGGCCCGGCTGGCCACCACCGCCGAGCCCACCGAGGACGGCACCGGCTACCGGCTCAACGGCGTGAAGCTGTGGGCCACCAACGGCACGGTCGCCACCCTGCTCGTGGTGATGGCCCGGGTGCCGGCGGCCGAGGGGCGGCGCGGCGGCATCACCGCCTTCGTGGTGGAGGGGGACGCCGAGGGCATCACCATCGAACGGCGCAACGCCTTCCTCGGCCTGCGCGGCCTGGAGAACAGCGTCACCCGGTTCCACGACGTCTTCGTGCCGAAGGAGAACGTGATCGGCGGCGAGGGCAAGGGCTTGAAGATCGCCCTGACCACCCTGAACACCGGTCGGCTGTCGCTGCCCGCGATGTGCGTCGGTGCCGGCAAGTGGGCGCTGCACGTGGCCCGGGGCTGGGCCGCCGAGCGGGTGCAGTGGGGCCGGCCGGTCGGCGAGCACGAGGCGGTCGCGCAGAAGCTCTCCTTCATGGCCGCCACCACGTACGGCATGGAGACCATGCTGGACCTGTGCTGCCTGCTGGCCGACGACGACCGTAACGACATCCGGATCGAGGCGGCGCTGGTCAAGCTCTACGCCAGCGAGATGGCCTGGCGGATCGCCGACGACCTGATCCAGATCCGAGGTGGGCGCGGCTACGAGACGGCCGAGTCGCTGGCCGCCCGGGGCGAGCGGCCGGCCGCGGTCGAACAACTGCTGCGTGACCTGCGGATCAACCGGATCTTCGAGGGTTCCACCGAGATCATGCACCTGTTGATCGCCCGGGAGGCGGTCGACGCGCACCTCTCCGTCGCCGGAGACATCATCGACCCGGACGCCGGGCTCGGCCGCAAGGCGCGGGCGGGCGCGCGGGCCGGGGCCTTCTACGCGAAGTGGCTGCCCACCCTCGCCGTCGGCCGGGGCCAGACCCCCGGGGCGTACGCCGAGTTCGGGCCGCTCGCCAAGCACCTGCGGCAGGTGGAACGCTACTCGCGCAAGCTGGCCCGCTCGACGTTCTACGCGATGTCCCGCTGGCAGGGTCGGATGGAACGCAAGCAGGCGTTCCTCGGCCGGGTGGTGGACATCGGCGCCGAACTGTTCGCGATGTCCGCGGTCTGCGTCCGGGCGTACGCCGAACGGGACGCCCGGCCGGAGAACGTGGAGCTGGCGGACCTGTTCTGCCGGCAGGCCCGGGTCCGCGTCGACGCGCTCTTCACCGCGCTGTGGGACAACACCGACTCGGTCGACGTTGCCGCGGCGAAGCGGATCCTCGACGGCCGCTACGCCGACCTGGAGTCCGGCGTCATCACCCCGGCCGACGACCTGCCCTGGGTGGCCCGCTGGTCGCCCGGACCGTCCACCGCCACCGACGTCCGCCGCCGCATCCCGCCACCGCGCTGAGGCCGGCTGACCGTCCCGCCCCGGCCCGCGCCCCGGCCGCCCGCGTCGGGCGCCGGCTCGGTCGGGTCGGGGGCGTGGCTCGGTTGTCGGCGTCGGGGCGCGCGGCTCGGCCGTCGGCGTCGGGGCATGTGCCTTGGCCGTCGGCGTCGGGCGCGCGCCTCGACTGACCGTGTCGGGGTTCGAGAGTCGGTCCTCGGTGCTGTGGCCTGCTGGCGCCTCCTCGGCCAGGCGGGCCGTGACCCGCTGGCGGGCGACGACTCCTCGGGCGTGTCGCCACTGCCAGGGAGTACCACCACGGAGCTTGATACCTCTGAGTCATTTTGATGACTCACAGGTATCAACCTCCATCGCGAGAATGCCGCTGGCCGCTGGCCGCTGGCCGCTGGCCGCTGGCCGCTGGCCGCTGGCCGCTGGCCGCTGGCCGCCGGTCGCCGGTCGCCGGTCGCCGGCTGGTGCCGCTGAGGCCAGCCGCTGACTGGTGCCGCGGCTTTCGGCTGGTGGCTATTCGATCGTGACCGAAGCTCCGACTGCGGCCGGAGGCGAGGATCGGGAACCCCGACCGATGATTCCCCCGACTCCGACCATGACCGACGACCGGGAACCAGCGCCGGGACTGACGGCCGACGATCGGGGCCCGCGCAGCGAGCGCCGGGGACCGAGAGCCGCGCAGCGAGCGCGGGGATCGAGGGCGGCGGTCGAGGACCGGGGTCAGCGGGCGATGGCCCAGGCCAGGATCGCCGCGAGGATCAGCCCGTTCAGCACGGCCAGCCCCAGGTACGCCGCCGGCGGGATCTTGCGACCCTTGCGGACGAAGGTGACCAGGACGGCGGCGTACGCCAGCAGCAGGACGGCGATGACGACCAGGAAGTAGAACACCCGACGACCTTAGCGGCCCCCGCGTAGGCCGAGTTGGCGCAGCTCCAGTGCGGCCAGCGCGTCGACCGTGGCGTCGTCGCCGCGCCGCCACGCCTCGGCCACGTCCGGCGCGATCCGGGTCAGCCGGCCCAGCGGTTGGGTGGCCAGCGCGCGCAGGGCCAGCAGGTCCCGGCCCGCGGGTGCGGCGGCCAGCTTCGCGGCGGACCCGGCGCGGCGCATCCAGCGCACCCGCAGCGGCAGCCAGCCGAAGAGCACCAGGGCGAGCGGGAACACGAGTACCGCGACGGCGAGGGCCAGGGCCAGCTGGTCGACCAGCTCCTGCTGGTCCCGGCCGGCCTCGGCCAGCGACCGGGCGGCACCGGCGGCCCGCTCGAACGGCGCGGTCAGTTCGTCGCCGACCAGCGGCACCCGGCCGACCTTGCCGCCCGCCTCGGCCAGGTTGTCGGCCAGTCCGCCGCCGGCCCCCTCCAGCTTCTGCCCGGGTACGGCGAGCTTCTGCACCAGGTCGTGCAGCCAGAGCGCGCCGCGCACCGCGGCGTACACCCAGGCGACGACGAGCAGGTCGGTGATCAGCTGACGGACGGCGATGGGGAAGCGATCAGCGTAGATCTTCACGCCGGACAGCGTGCCACGGCCGGCCCTCGGCGGCATCCCGCCGGCGCGGCCCGGAGGGGGTGCTCAGCCGGCGCAGGTCGGGCAGGTGCCGAAGATCTCCAGGGTGTGGCTGACGTCGGCGTAGCCGTGCTGGGCGGCCACCCGCTCGGCCCAGGTCTCCACCGCCGGGCCGGCCACCTCGACCGTCCGGCCGCAGGCTCGGCAGACCAGGTGGTGGTGGTGCCCCTCGCTGCACCGGCGGTAGAGGTGCTCGCCGCCGGGCGGCCGCATCACGTCGATCTCGCCCGCGTCGGCCAGCCCCTGCAGGGTGCGGTAGACAGTGGTCAGCCCGACCCGCTCGCCGCGCTGGCGCAGCATGGCGTGCAGGTCCTGTGCGCTGTGGAAGCCCTCCATCTCGGCCAGCAGGGCGCTGACCGCGGAGCGTTGGCGGGTGTTGCGGACCGCCGAGCCGCTGCTCATGATCCCTCCCCGGCATGGCTGACCGCGTCGGCCACGATGTGCGCCACATGCTCGTCGACCAGCGTGTACGCGATCTCCCGGCCGCGCCGGGAGCCGCGCACCACGCCCGCGCCGCGCAGCACGCGGAGGTGCTGGGAGACCAGCGGCTGCGCGACGCCGAGCTTCTCCACCAGCTCGTGCACGCAGCGCTCGCCCGCGGCGAGTTCGCTGACGATGGCCAGCCGGATCGGCGCCGACAGAGCGCGCAGCAGCTCACTCGCGCCCTCGTACGCGTCGTAGCCTGACCCGCTGCTCACCGGATAACGGTAACCAATCCCGCCGCGACAGTGCCGCACGGGCTCAGTGGAGCACCACCTCGTGCGGTTCGGGCGCCGGCTCGGGCGTCGGCGTGCTCCGCCGGCGGAGCACCCGCCACGCGGCCCCGGCCCCGGCGACCACGGCGAACGAGGCGATCGCCAGCAGCACCACCGAGGCGCCCGGGGCGGTGTCGGCGGTGGCCGCCACCCAGACGCCCGCGCCGGCGGCGAACAGGCCGAGCGCCATCGCCGCCGTCATGGTGCTGCGGAAGCCCTTGGTGACCTGCTGCGCCGTGGCCACCGGCACCACCATCAGCGCGCTGATCAGCAGTACGCCGACCGCCCGCATGGCGATGGTCACGGTCACCGCGGTGGTGACCGCGATGAGCAGGTTGAGGGTGCGGACGGGCAGGCCGGAGACCCGGGCGTACTCCTCGTCGTGGCTGACCGCGAAGAGCGCCGGGCGCAGCGCCAGCATGGTGACCAGGATCGCCACCCCCAGCACGGCGATGGTGGTCAGGTCGGCGGGGGAGATGGTGGTCAGCGACCCGAACAGGTAGGCGTTGAGGTTGGCGCTGGTGCTGTCGGAGAGACCGACCAGCATCACGCCGCCGGCGATGCCGCCGTAGAAGAGCAGCGCCAGGGCCAGGTCGCCGGAGGTGCGGCCGCGGGAGCGGACCACCTCGATGGTGATCGCGCCGATGGTCGCCGCGATCACCGCGACGAGCACCGGGGAGCGGTTGAGCAGCAGACCGGCGCCGACGCCGGTGAGCGCCACGTGGCCCACCCCGTCGCCGATCAGCGCCAGCCGGCGCTGCACCAGGTAGATGCCGAGCGCCGGGGCGGCCAGCCCGATGACCAGCGCGCCGATCAGGGCACGCTGCATGTAGGGGTACTGGAAGAGTTCCATGGTCAGCTGCTCCAGAGCCCGGCGGGCTCGTCGGGACCGTGCGGGTGCACGTGGTCGTGGTCGGGCTCGGCGTGGTGGCCGGCCGGCTCGGGCACCGCCCCGTCGTGACAGATGCCGCCCTCGTGCACGACCACCGCGCGGCTGATCAACGGGCGCAGCGGCCCGAGTTCGTGCGCCACCAGCAGCACCGTCCCGCCGCCGGCGACGAAGTCGCGCAGCGCCCCGGCGAACGCCTCCTGGCTGTGCGCGTCCACCCCGGCGGTGGGCTCGTCGAGCACCAGCAGCTCGGGCCGGCCGGCCAGCGCCCGGGCGATGAGGGTGCGCTGCTGCTGCCCGCCGGAGAGGGTGGCGACCGGGTCCCTGGCCCGGTCGGCGAGCCCGACGGCGGCCAGCGCCGCGTCGACGGCGGCCCGGTCGGCCGCGCCCGGTGGGCGGAGCACCCCGCGCCGGGCGAGCCGGCCGGAGGCCACCACCTCGCGCACCGTGGCCGGTACGCCGCCGCCGGCGCCGAGGCGCTGCGGGACGTACCCGATCCGGTGCCACTGCCGGAACCGCCGCAGCGGTCGGTCGAAGAGGGTGACCGATCCGGCGCTGAGCGGGACCAGCCCGAGCACGGCGCGGATCAGCGTCGACTTGCCGGAGCCGTTGGCGCCGAGCACGGCGACCACCTCGCCGGCGGTCACGTTCAGCGAGACGTCCCGCAGCACGGGGCGGCCGTCGTAGCCGACCACCCCGTGCGTGACGGTGATGACAGGTGCGCTCACGAGCAGCTCAACGCCGTCCGAAGGGTCTCCAGGTTGGTATGCATCACCGAAAGGTAGTCCCCGCCGTGGTCGGCGGACAGGCCTTCCAGCGGGTCCAGCACGGCGGTGCGGGCGCCGACTTCGGCGGCGATCGTCTCGGCCACCTTCGGGCTGACCAGCGTCTCGAAGAAGATCGTGGTGGCGCCGTGCTCGCGGGCCTCCTCGGCCACCTCGGCCAGCCGCTGCGGGGCGGGCTCGACCTCCGGGCTGAGCCCGGTGAGGCCGATCTGCTCCAGCTTGTAGCGCTCGGCCAGGTAGCCGAAGGCGGTGTGGCTGACCACGATCTCCCGGCGCTGGCAGGTCTTCAGCCCCTCGGTGTACTCGGCGTCCAGCTTCGCCAGGTCGGTGCGGAGCGCCGCGGCCCGGGCGGTGTAGTCGGCGGCCCGGTCCGGGTCGGCCTGGCCGAACCGCTCGGCGAGCCGGTCGGCCACGGCGGACAGCCGGGTCGGGTCGAGCCAGAGGTGCGGGTCCTTGCCACCGGTCTCGTCGGCGTGCCCGGCCTCCTCACCCTCGTGCTCGTGCTGGTGCCCGCCGGCGCTGGCGTCCAGCAGCGGCTGCACCGTGGCCACGTCGAAGGAGCGGTCGGCGGCGTTCTGCGCGACGGCCTCGTCCACGGCCGGCTGGAAGCCCTTGAGGTAGACCACCAGCTCCGCCTCGGTGACCTGGCCCACCTGGCGCGGGTTGAGTTCCAGGTCGTGCGGCTCGGCGCCCGGCTTGACCAGGTTGCTGACCGCGGCCGCGTCCCCGCCCACCCGCTCGGCGACGAACTGCAACGGGTAGAAGGCGGCCACCACGTCGACCCGCTGCGGGTCGGCGCCGGCCGCGCCGTCGTCGGAGCAGGCGGCCACGCCGCCGAGGGCGAGCAGGGCGGTGGTGGCTGCGGCCAGGGCGCGCGGAGCGGTGCGGAAGTTCATGACGTCAACTGTCCGCGCGAACGATAATGATTGTCAAAAACGCATGATTGCATGTCAGAGCAGCTTCACCAGCCCGGCGGTGATCAGCAGGGTGAGCACCAGCAGCCGGATCACCCGGGTCTGCGGGGTCTGCACCGACCAGGTGGTGACCAGCAGCGCGGCCATCCCGGCGGCCAGCAGCAGGGTGAGCAGGCCGCCCGCCACGCCCGGGGTGAAGAAGGCCACCAGCACCAGCACCAGCGTGACCAGGAACACCGTCGTCGGGTTCGCCCGGGCCAGCCGACCCGGCAGGGAGCTCTGCGTACGCTGCATCCCACAGACTCTACGAGGAGGTGGCCGGTGCTGGTGACCAACCGGTTCGTGGTCGAGGTCGATGTCGCCGAGGCGTTCACCGAGCGGGCGCACGCCGCCCTCGCGGCGCTCGCCGCCCGACCCGGCTACCTGCGCGGCCAGTTGGTCCGGGCGCTGGACGACCCGCGGCACTGGTGCCTTCTCACCGAGTGGGAGTCGGTGGGCACCTACCGGCGCGCCCTGGGCGGCTTCGACGTCAAGGTCACCGCCGTCCCGCTGCTCGCCGAGAGCCTGGACGAGCCGTCCGCGTACGAGGCGCTGGCCACCGCCGCCCCCGGTGGCGAGGTGGTGGTCGCGGCGAGCGATCGGGCCGCTGGTCCTTACCGCTGAGCCCGCGGGCACTACCCTGCTCCTATGACCGCTCCCGGACCGGCAGCCCCCTCGCCGTACCCCCAGCTGCCCGGCCACGAGGGTGCTCAGCCGCCTTCGGTACCCGGGCCGCCGGCGGAGCCGGGCGCGCCCACGCCGCCGCAGGGGCCCGGGGTGGCCCCGCCGTTCGCGGCGCCGCCGACCGAGGGGCGGCGCACCCGGCTCTGGCTCGGCCTCGGCGCCGGGGCGCTGGCGGTGCTGATCTGCTGCGGCGGTGGCGGCGCGGCGGTGGTCGGGCTGGCGGTCAGCGGGGTGCAGGCGATCGAGGAGCAGGGCCGCACCGTCTCCGGGGACTACTACCAGGCGCTGGTGGAGCGGAAGTTCGGTGCGGCGTACGACCAGCTCTGCGACGACGCGCAGCGGCGCGAGTCGCGGCGCGAGTTCGAGCGGCGGGTGGCCGCCGAGCCGCAGGTCGCCGCGTACCGGGTCGGCGAGGTCGACACCACCGACCTGACCGTGCCGGTCGACGTGACCTTCAGCGGCGGCCGGCAGGAACGCCAGCAGGTGATCCTCGGGCAGGACCGGCAGACCGGTGGCCTGGAGGTGTGCGGGGTCAACTGACCCGCCCCCGGTATTCTGCTGGGCTCGGGACCCTGCTGGCCGTACCGTTGTCCCGAACTGCTCGTTCCGTCCACATCACGTCCCCGCCGACCGCCAGCCGGCGTAGGAGGAAACATGCCAGCCGACCGTATCGACGCCGTCGTCAGCCTCGCCAAGCGCCGGGGCTTCGTCTTCCCCTCCAGTGAGATCTACGGAGGCACCCGGTCGGCCTGGGACTACGGTCCGCTCGGCGTCGAGCTCAAGGAGAACGTCCGCCGGCAGTGGTGGAAGACCATGGTCCAGCAGCGCGACGACGTGGTCGGCCTGGACTCCGCGGTGATCCTGGCCCGCGACGTCTGGGCCGCCTCCGGCCACCTGGACGCCTTCGTCGACCCGCTGACCGAGTGCCAGTTCTGCCACAAGCGGTTCCGGGCCGACCACCTCGAGGAGGCGTACGCCGAGAAGCACGGCAAGCCGCTGGCGTCGCTGGCCGAGCTGAACTGCCCCAACTGCGGTAACAAGGGCACCTTCACCGAGCCGAAGATGTTCAACGGTCTGATGAAGACCTTCCTGGGCCCGGTGGAGAGCGACGAGGGGCTGCACTACCTGCGCCCGGAGACCGCCCAGGGCATCTTCGTCAACTACAAGAACGTCGAGACGGTGGCCCGCAAGAAGCCGCCGTTCGGCATCGCGCAGACCGGCAAGTCGTTCCGCAACGAGATCACCCCGGGCAACTTCATCTTCCGCACCCGCGAGTTCGAGCAGATGGAGATGGAGTTCTTCGTCGAGCCGGGCACCGACGAGCAGTGGCACGAGTACTGGCTGCGGGAGCGCTGGAACTGGTACCTCGACCTCGGCCTGTCGGAGGACAACCTGCGCTTCTACGAGCACCCCAAGGAGAAGCTCTCGCACTACTCGAAGCGGACGGTGGACATCGAGTACCGCTTCCAGTTCGGCGGCACCGAGTTCGCCGAGCTGGAAGGCATCGCCAACCGCACCGACTTCGACCTCTCCACGCACAGCAAGCACTCCGGCGTCGACCTGTCCTACTTCGACCAGACCAAGGGCGAGCGCTGGGTGCCGTACGTCATCGAGCCGGCCGCCGGCCTCACCCGGGCGGTGCTGGCGTTCCTGCTGGAGGCGTACGACGAGGACGAGGCCCCGAACACCAAGGGCGGCGTGGACAAGCGGACCGTGATGCGGTTCGACCCGCGGCTGGCCCCGGTCAAGGTGGCGGTGCTGCCGCTGTCCCGCAACGAGGCGCTCTCGCCGAAGGCCAAGGACCTGGCCGCCACGCTGCGCAAGCGCTGGGTGGTGGAGTTCGACGACTCGCAGGCGATCGGCCGCCGCTACCGCCGGCAGGACGAGATCGGCACCCCGTTCTGCGTGACCGTCGACTTCGACACCCTCGACGACAACGCGGTGACCGTGCGGAACCGGGACACCATGGCCCAGGAGCGGATCTCGCTGGACCAGGTCGAGCGCTACCTGATCGAGCGCCTGCCCGGCTGCTGAACCCCGACCGCGACGGCCCCGCCCCGATCCCGGGGGCGGGGCCGTCCGCCGTTGCGCACCATCCGTGAGCATTTTCCGGGCGATCCGGACCAATCACCTGGTCGGTCGAGGTCAGCGGTCACCCGGTGGTTGAGCGGCCCATGATCTCGTGCGAGCATTCCCGGCGTTGAATCTCGTCACGGGGGTGTGCATGACGCGCGCGTCGCAGGACCACGACCACGACCCGAACCGCCGGCGGCTGCTGCGCCGGGCGGCCACGGTCGCCGCCACCACGGCCGGCGCTGGCGTCGCCGCCGCGGTCGGCCTGCCCGGCACGGCCCAGGCCGCCCCGGGCGACAACCTCGTCATGGGTACGACGAACGACGCCGGCCCGGCCACCACCACGGTGACCACCACCGCTGGGGAGGCGCTCGACCTCCAGGCGAGCGGCGGGGCGCCGCTGCGGCTCGTGCCCAGCGAGAGCCTCTACCCCCAGGTGCTCGACTCCGAGGTGGGCACGCTCGCCGTCGACGACATGGGCGACCTGTTCGTCCGGGCGGGCGTCGACAGCGGGGAGAACGGCACCAACGGCTGGGCCTACACCAGCGAGTGGGCCACCACGTCGGTGGCCGTGCCGCCGACCCGGGTGCTCGACACCCGCAACGCCGACCTGCGCCGCCTGATCGTCTCGGGCGCGGACACGCTGGACTCCACCGGCCGGCTGACCCCCGGCAAGCCCATCGTGGTCAGCCTGGACTCCTACGTCCGGGACGGCTACGCGATGAAGGGCAACGTCACCGTGGTGGGGATGACCGGCTCCGGCGTGCTGACCGTGTGGGGCGCCGGCCCGCGGCCCGCCACGTCGACGTTGAACTGGTCGACCGCCGGCACGATCCTGTCCAACTTCCTCTTCACCGAGCTCGGTGCCAGCGGGGCCTTCCGCAGCGTCATCACGATCCAGGCGACCACCTCGCCGACGCACGTGATCGTCGACCTGACCAGCCTGCTGGTCGGCCACCCGAGCCAGGTCGGCGGTGGCGCGTAGCCGCCGGGACGGTCGGCGTGCCCGCGCCGCCGTCCGGACCGCCAGCCGTAGACCAACCCAGCCAACGGGGGAATGAGATGACTTCGTCCGAACCCGACCGCACCGCGTCGCGGCGTGGCCTGCTGCGCAAGGCCGCCGTGGCCGGTGGCGCCGCCGTCGCGGCCACCGCGGTGACCACCGCGAACGCCACGCCGGCCAGCGCCGCCTCGGGTGACCCGCTCACCATCGGCCTGCCCAACGAGGCCGCCGGCACCACCGCCGTCCTCAGCTCGGCGCCGGGCGCGACGCTCGCCCTGAAGAACTCCACCGGCGCGCCGCTGCACCTCAAGCGGCAGGACGTCACCAGCCCGGAGCACGGCTCGATCTTCCCCACCCGCGCCGGGTTGGGGTACAGCGTGCACGAATCCGGCGTGCCGGTCCGGTACGAGGCGCACACCACCGCCAACTCGACCATGCTGGTGCCGATCCCGCCGACCCGGATCCTGGACACCCGCAGCGCCGCCGGGCGGGCCCGGCTGGTCGAGGGCGCCGGCCGGATCGACTCGCAGGGCCGGGCGGTCGCCGACAGCTTCCTGGTGGTGCACCTGCAGGGCATCGCCGAGTACGCCGACGGGATGTTGGGCAACATCACCGTCGCCAAGACCGAGAAGGCCGGCTTCGTCACCGTCTACGGCCGGGGCGACCGCCCGAACGCCTCCACCATCAACTGGTGGAGCGCCGGGCAGCTGCTCTCCAACGGCGTGATCACCCAGCTCGGCGCGTACGAGACGGCCAACGGCGACTACTACCCGGACGTGGTCGGCATCTACGTGCCGAAGGCGAGCGCCACCGCGCTGATCCTCGACGTGACCGGGCTGCTGGTCTTCCACCCCGACTCGGCGGTCATCAACAGCCCCAAGACGACCGCCCGCACGTCGCTGGCCGCGGAGTCCGGCACTGCCGAGGTGCGGGCCCGCCAGATCAAGGCGCTGGCCGAGCGCGGCGACCGGGAGGTGCGGACCGGTGAGTGACCACGGAACCGAGGAGAGCAGCAGCATGAGCGCCGACGAGCAGCCGTCGACCAGCCGGCGTCGGATCATCAAGGCCGGCGTGGTCGCTGGTGCCGGCGCGGGCGTCGGCGCGGTGGCCGCCGCCGCGCCGGCGAGCGCCGACCCGGGGGACCCGGTGGTCCTGGGCGCCCTGAACAACGCCCAGGGCTCGGAGACGGTGCTGGTGGGCGGTTCGTCGGCGAACCCCACGCTGGCCCTGCGCGGCGCGCCCGGCCAGGCGCCGCTGCGCTTCTCGCCCGAGCCGGACAACCTGCTCCCGACGGAGATGCCCACCGGCTCCCTCGCGGTCACCACCGAGGGGAACCTGGTCATCGGTGGCCGGAGCAACACCAAGGCGTACGTGAACACCTCCCGGTGGGCGAACCGGACGGTGGCGATCCCGCCCACCCGGATTCTGGACACCCGCGCGGTGCCGACCTCCACCACCTACGACAAGTACATCGTCGGTGGGCGGGCCAACGTCGACAGCAGCGGCCGGCTGAAGGCCAAGACCGCCATCCAGTTGACGATCAGCGGGCTGCCCGACGTCACTCCGGGCCAGGCGCAGGCGGCGTACGTCAACATCACGGTGGCCGGGACGGTCGCGGCCGGCTTCCTGACCGCGTACAGCGCCCAGCTGCCCCGGCCGGGTACCTCGTCGCTGAACTGGTGGGGGCCGAACCAGATCCTCTCCAACCTGGTCGAGGTGCAGGTCGGGACCTACAGCAACCGGCCGTACACGTTCACGATCTACACCGACAGCACCACGTCGGTGATCGTGGACGTCTCCGGGCTGATCCTGGCCAACCCGGCCAGCTGACCGGCGGCGGTCGCCGCCGCGGTGCGAGTTCGCTCACCATCGCGGCGGCGACCGGCCACCGGCGCCGGGCCGCCCCGGCCGGCGTGGGATTCTTGGGTACGTGACCAGTCCCGCCGTTCCCGCGCTCCGCCCGCTCACCCTCGGGCGGCACCAGGTGTGGCCGCCGGTGGTGCTCGCCCCGATGGCCGGCATCACGAATGTCGGTTTCCGTCAGCTCTGCCGGGAGCAGGGCGGCGGCATCTACGTCTGCGAGATGATCACCACCGTCGCGCTGGTGGAGCGGAACCCCAAGACGCTGCGGATGATCGCGTTCGGCGCCGACGAGCGGCCGCGCAGCCTCCAGCTCTACGGCACCGACCCGGAGACCACCGCCGCCGCGGTGCGGATCGTGGTCGAGAAGGACCTCGCGGACCACATCGACCTGAACTTCGGCTGCCCGGTACCGAAGGTCACCCGCAAGGGCGGGGGCGCGGCGCTGCCCTGGCGGCGCCGGCTCTTCGCCCGGCTGGTGCGGGCCGCGGTGGAGGCCGCGTCACCCGCCGGGGTGCCGGTCACGGTCAAGATGCGCAAGGGCATCGACGACGACCACCTGACGTACGTCGAGGCGGGGCTCGCCGCCCAGGAGGCCGGCGTGGCCGCGGTGGCCCTGCACGGGCGTACGGCCGCGCAGCGCTACTCGGGCACCGCCGACTGGGACGCCATCGCCACCTTGAAGCAGGCGCTGGACGTGCCGGTGCTCGGCAACGGCGACATCTGGGAAGCCGACGACGCGCTGCGGATGGTGGCGCACACCGGCGTGGACGGGGTGGTGATCGGCCGGGGCTGCCTGGGCCGGCCGTGGCTCTTCGCCGACCTGGAGGCCGCGTTCGACGGCCGGCCGGAGCGGCGGCTGCCCACCCTCGGCGAGGTCGCCGCGACCATGCGCCGGCACGCCGAGCTGCTGGTCGAGCAGTTCAGCGCCGGGGCGCGTACGCCGGCGCGGGGCGAGCGGGACGGCTGCACCGACTTCCGCAAGCACGTCGCCTGGTACCTCAAGGGCTTCCCGGTCGGCAGCGAGCTGCGCCGCGAACTCGCGATGATCGACAGCCTGGCCCAGCTCGACGACCTGCTCGGCAAGCTGGACCCGACCGAGCCGTTCCCGGTCGCCACGCTGGGCCAGCCGCGCGGCCGGACCAACTCGCCGGGCAAGGTCTTCCTACCGGACGGCTGGCTGGCCAGCCGGGACGACGACACCGTCCCCGAGGGCGCCGAGCTGGCCGACTCCGGCGGCTGAGCCGACGCGCTCCGCGCTGGGCCCGGCCCTCCCGCGCGCTGGGCACGGGCTCCTGCGCCCGGCCCTCGGATACGACGAAGGGCCGGCCCCGGGTGGGGTCGGCCCTTCGAGCGTTGTTCGGTTGCGTCAGGCGGTGTAGCCGCGGGTGGCGATCCAGTCGGCCAGCGCCTCGGTGGTGATCCAGTAGGAGGCGGTGTCCGGGTTGGCCGAGTCGGCGATCTTCACCGTCTCGCCGCCGTCGCGGTACCCGACGACGCTGATGTAGTGCCCGCCCTCGAAGGAGTGGGTGTTGCCGTCGGTGTCGGTGGCGGTGCCGGCGATGTTGGCGACCACGGCGCGGCCCTCGTTGACGGCCTTGACGATGTCGGCGCGCAGCTTGTCGGTCTGCTTCTCGTCGGCCAGGCTGCCGGGGATCTCGACGCTGCGGTAGACGTCCTTACCGGTCTCCTTGTTCAGCACCGGTGTGATGTCGTTGATGGAGTCGGTGCCGGCCTCGGTGGTGCCCATCTCCTCGGCCACGGCGTCCATGTCGATCTCCTTGCCCTGCACGCTCAGCGCGTTGCGGGCGGCGGCGGGGCCGCAGTAGTAGAAGTTCGGCTGGGCCTCGTAGCGCACGCCCAGTTCCCGCTCACCGTGCTTGCGGTCGGTGGTCACCGACGTCGAGGGCTGCTGCTCGGCGATGGCGTAGGCGGCGGTGATCGGGCCGGCGATGGCGCCGCCCGCGAAGGCGAGGCCGGCAGCGGTCAGAGCGGTCTTACGCAGCATGTCGGTACGCATGATGATCACAAGCCTTTCGATCCGGGGGAAACACGGCACACCCAAGGGGGGTGGTGGGCCGTGGGTGAGGAAAGGGTCGTGCGAAAGGGTGGATCGCTCCGGGCGGCGCGGGGGCCTGCTCGGGCGTCCGGGGATGTAACCATCCGGGCCGGCCCCTGATTCCGGGGTTCGGCGCCCGGGCCTGTTCGGCCTGTCCGGGGACACGGCCGTGGCCTGTCCGGGGTTGTTCAACGACCCGGGCTGGCCGGCCATTCCGGGGGCGTCGGCCGGGAGCCTGTTCGGCCCGTCCGGGGATTGGTCAACGACCCGAGGCCGGTAGGCATTCCGCCCTGCAATCCGGCTGGGCCGCTCCAACCGCATGCCAGCACCCGGGGGGTGTGGCGCGGGTATGCCATGTTCAACGACCCCGACCCGCCACCGATTCCACCCCCAGCGTGGCCCCGACCACGCCACAGCCGCACCCAAACCACCCAACCCGGCACAGCCGGACACACGCCGAAACGGACATCCCGGCCCTCACCCGGCACCACGACTGCACCGGCCCGCCGGCGCAAGCGTGGGCCGACCGGCACGCTGTGGAGCTGATGGCGCCAACGACTCACCACGCACCCCCGGTGATCCACACCGTGTCGGGGACATGGGGGTGTCCGCCGGCTCGGGATGCCGCCACATCGCCGACACGGAGTGGATCACGACTGCAAGAGCACCCTGGGCCAGTGCGCAGGGGTGCCAGGGCGTCGCGACGCCAGCGCCGACCGATCGCCCGACAGGCGTGATGACTCAGCGGCATATTTATGACTCTGAGGTATCACGCCGGTGCGGAACTGCCCGCTCCGGCCACGACACGCCCGAGCCGGCCGCCGCCACTGACGCCCGGTTGGCCCCGTTGCTGTTTCACCCCGTTGCACGGTTGGCTGCGGCACGGACGGGACGGATGAGTCGTCTGCGACATCAGCTCCAAAGGGCGCGGCCGGACGGTAGCTGGCCGCTGAGGGCTGGGCGTGGACAGCCAGTCCCAATGAGCGGTAGCCAAAGTGATGGAGTTTGGGGCAGCGGCCGGTAGTCGAGTCGACGGAGCACCAGCCCGACCCTGGCCACCTCGCCGGCACAGTCCATCCCGGCTGGCGACGACACCACCAGCGGCGGCGACCCGGCCGGGTGGGCCGGGGCCGGGGGCCGGGGCCGAGGGCCGGGTCGGGGGCCGGGGCCGGGGGTTGAGGGCCGCGGGGCCGAGGGCCGGTGGTCGGGGCCGGGGGCCGGGGGCCGGGGGTTGGGGGTTGGGGGTTGGAGGCCAGTTGCCGGAGTGTCGGGCGGGCCGGGCCCGGTGGTCGGGCCAGCCGCCGATCCCGGACGCGGGGTCGGCGGCTGGTCCGTTGCCAGCTGGGAGTCAGACGGACGGGGCGGTGGCCGGTGCGTCGTCGGGGCCGGGCTGCGTCGGGATCGCGGGCCGCGGACCCGCAGGCATCGGACCCGCAGGTACCGGAGCCGCCGCCGGAGCGGCCGCCGGGGCCGCCGTCGGAGCCTCCGCTGGGACCTCCGCCGGGGCCTCCGTCGGCCAGGACACCTCCGGCGAGCGGTGGAAGGTGATGCCCGCGGCGGTCCAGCGTGGGCCGTGCCCGGCCAGCCGGTCGCGGAACCGGTCCCAGTCGTGCGTGGCCCGCGGCGACCAGCCCAGCTCGGCCAGGGCGGGCAGCCGGGGAAAGAGCATGAACTCGACCTCGGGCAGCGAGGTCACCGACTCGGTCCAGAGCGGCGCCTCGACGCCCAGCACCGCCGTCTCCGGCACGCCCGTCACGTGCGCGCCCGGATCCCACTCGTAGGACCGCCGCAGGTCGATCAGGCCGGCCCAGTCGTGCCCGATCGGGGTGTCCGGGGCGTACTTCATGTCCAGGTAGGCGTGGTTGCCGGGGGAGAGGAGCAGCCGGGCGCCCCGGCGTGCCGCCTCGGCGGTGGTCGGGTCGTCGGCGTCGGTGCCCCACCACTGGAGCACCCGGCCGTCGACGTGCCCGGCGGGCGCGAGCTGGTGCCAGCCGACCACGGTCTTCCCGAGGCCGGCGACGATCCGCTGCGCCCGCTCGACGAAGCCGGTGTACGCCTCCCGCTTCACCTTGAACGCCTCGTCTCCGCCGATGTGCAGCCACGGGCCCGGCGTCATCGCGGTCACCTCGGCGAGCACGTCGGTGACGAAGTCGTACGTCCGCTCGCTGGCCGGGTCGACGTAGCTGAAGCCGACCTCGGTGCCGGTGTACGGCGTCGGCACGGTTCCCGCCGGGGCCAGTTCGGGGTACGCGACCAGCGCCGCGTTGGTGTGCCCGGGGAGGTCGATCTCCGGCACCACGGTGATGTGCCGCTCGGCCGCGTACGCGACGATCCGCTGGTAGTCGGCCTTCGTGTAGAACCCGCCGGGGCCGTCGCCCACCTCGCCGACCCCGCCGACGGCGGCCAGCCGCGGCCAGGAGTCGACGGCGATCCGCCAGCCCTGGTCGTCGGTGAGGTGCAGGTGCAGGTGGTTGAGCTTGTACCGGGACAGGTGGTCGACCACCCGCAGCACGTCCTCGACGCCGAAGAAGTGCCGGGCCACGTCGAGCATCGCACCCCGGTAGGCGAACCGCGGCCGGTCGGTGATCGACCCGCCGGGCAGCGCCCAGCGCTCGGCGACCGGGGTGCGGCTCTCGATCGCCGCCGGCAGCAGCTGGCGCAGCGTCTGCACGCCGTGCAGCAGTCCGGCCGGTCCGGCCGCGGCGATGCGTACCCCCGCAGGGGTGATGTCCAGCTGGTAGCCCTCCGGGCCGAGGGTCTCGTCGTCGACCAGCACCAGCGCGATGCCGCCGGCCGGCTCGGGCCGGGCGGCGTCGGTGACCGGCAGCGGGTATCCGGTGGCCGGGCGGAGCAGCGCGGCCAGCTGCTCGGCCACGGCCAGCGCCGCCGGCCCGGTGCTGACCCGGATCACCGCGTCGGGAGTCAGCAGGTAGTCGGCGCCGGGGTCGGGCCGGACCTGCTCGGGGGCCGGCACCACGTCGTCGAGGCGGACCGGGGCGGGCGGGGCGAGCAGATCACCGGCGGCCCGGGCGGCGGTGCGCGCCAGGTCGGCGGCGGCGGGCTCGCGCAGCGGCAGCCGGCCCTGATCGGCGGCGGACTGCTGGCTCAGCGCGGGTCCGTCCTGGTCGGCGGCGGAGGGGAGGGTGGACACGGCAGCGGCTCCCGGGTGTATTCGCGGCGGTTATGGCAAAGGTGAAGTTCACCGAAACGCGTGCCGTCAAGGGTACGAGGGGAGGCCGGGATTGCGTGATCGTGCGCATGGAAGCGTTCCCAGAAACCGGCACGAACGCGGATAGTCGTGATGGCTGTGCCTATTGTCACCGAACGGTCCCAGCCCACCCGTTGTTCGCTTAACCTTCGCCCACCGACTGGCGTGGCACCGGATTACCGGCGGCCGGCCGCGGGGTATTGGGAGCAACTAAACCTTCGTTAAGTGTCGGACCGGCGCGCGTGGGAGGCTCTGGTGGCAGCGCAAGAGACGGCGGAACACAAGTACGTCTACGACTTCGCCGAGGGCAACAAGGACCTCAAGGACCTGCTCGGCGGCAAGGGGGCCAACCTGGCCGAGATGACCAACCTCGGCCTGCCGGTCCCGCCCGGTTTCACCATCACCACCGAGGCCTGCAAGGCCTACCTCGCCACCGGATCGGAGCCGACCGGGCTGGCCGAGCAGATCGCCGCGCACCTGGAAGCGCTGGAGCGGGAGATGGGCCGGCGCCTCGGCGACCCGCAGGACCCGCTGCTGGTCTCGGTCCGCTCCGGGGCCAAGTTCTCCATGCCCGGCATGATGGAGACCGTCCTCAACGTCGGCCTCAACGACCGCAGCGTGGTCGGGCTGAGCGCCCAGGCCGGCGGCAACGACCGGTTCGCCTGGGACTCCTACCGCCGCCTGATCCAGATGTTCGGCAAGACCGTCTGCGACGTACCGGGCGAGGAGTTCGAGCACGCGCTCGACGACGTCAAGCGGGCCAAGGGCACCACCAACGACCTGGACCTCGACGCGGACGACCTGCGCGGCCTGGTCGACGCGTACAAGAAGATCTTCAGCAAGCACACCGGGCGGGAGTTCCCGCAGGAGCCGCGCGAGCAGCTCGACCTGGCCATCCGTGCGGTGTTCGAGTCCTGGAACGCCGAACGCGCGGTGATCTACCGCCGGCAGGAGCGCATCCCGGCCGACCTGGGCACCGCTGTCAACGTGGTGGCGATGGTCTTCGGCAACCTGGGTGCCGACTCGGGCACCGGCGTCGCGTTCACCCGGGATCCGGCTAGCGGCGCGCAGGGCATCTACGGCGACTACCTGGCCAACGCCCAGGGCGAGGACGTGGTCGCCGGCATCCGCAACACGGTGCCGCTGCAGGAGCTGGAGCGGATCGACAAGAAGTCCTACGACGAGCTGCTCGACTACATGGCCCGGTTGGAGGGGCACTACAAGGACCTCTGCGACATCGAGTTCACCATCGAGCGCGGCAAGCTCTGGATGCTGCAGACCCGGGTCGGCAAGCGCACCGCCGCGGCCGCCTTCGTCATCGCCGGGCAACTGGTGGACGAGGGCCTGATCGACCTGGACGAGGCGCTGCACCGGGTCAACGGCGCGCAGCTGGCCCAGCTGATGTTCCCGCGGTTCAAACTCGACCACGAGTTCCAGCCGGTGGCCAAGGGCATCGGGGCGTCGCCGGGCGCGGCCGTCGGCAAGGTGGTCTTCACCTCGGCCCGCGCGGTCGAACTGGCCGCCGAGGGTGAGTCGGTGATCCTGGTCCGCCGGGAGACCAACCCCGACGACCTGAACGGCATGATCGCCGCCAAGGGCATCCTCACCTCGCGCGGCGGCAAGACCAGCCACGCCGCCGTGGTGGCCCGGGGCATGGGCAAGACCTGCGTCTCCGGCGCCGACGAGCTGGACATCAACATCCCGCAGCGGAAGTTCACCGTGGCCGGGCAGACCGTGACCGAGGGCGACGTCGTCTCCATCGACGGCACCACCGGCAAGGTCTACCTCGGCGAGGTGCCGGTCATGCCGTCGGAGGTGGTGCAGTACTTCGAGGGCACCCTCGACCCGGAGCAGGCCGGCGACGCGTTGGTCCAGGCCGTACACCGGATCATGACGCACGCCGACGCCCGGCGGCGGCTGGCCGTCCGGACGAACGCCGACACCGGCGCGGACGCGGCGCGGGCGCGGCGCTTCGGCGCCCAGGGCATCGGCCTGTGCCGCACCGAGCACATGTTCCTCGGCGACCGCCGGGAGCTGGTCGAGCGGCTGATCCTCGCCGGCACCGACGCCGAGCGGGAGGACGCGCTCGCCGCGCTGCTGCCGTTGCAGCGCGAGGACTTCATTGAGATCTTCCGGGAGATGGACGGCCTGCCGGTCACCGTCCGGCTGATCGACCCGCCGCTGCACGAGTTCCTGCCCCCGCTGGAGCAGCTCGCGGTCAACGTGGCGGTCGCCCAGGAGCGCGGCGAGGATGTGGCCAAGGAGGAGGCCCTGCTCGCCGCCGTCCGGCGGATGCACGAGGAGAACCCGATGCTCGGCCTGCGCGGCGTGCGGCTCGGCCTGGTCATTCCGGGCCTGTTCGCCATGCAGGTGCGGGCCATCGCCGAGGCCGCCGTCGCGGTCACCCGGTCCGGTGGGTCAGCCTGCCCGGAGATCATGGTCCCGCTGGTCGGCGCGGTCCAGGAGCTGGAGACGGTACGCGCCGAGGCCGAGAAGATCATCGCCGAGGTGGTCGGCGACAGCGGCGTCGAGGTGCTGATCGGCACGATGATCGAGGTGCCCCGGGCGGCGCTGACCGCCGGGCAGATCGCCGAGGCGGCGCAGTTCTTCTCCTTCGGCACCAACGACCTGACCCAGATGGGCTGGGGCTTCTCCCGCGACGACGTCGAGGGCGCGTTCTTCTGGCGCTACCTGGAGCTGGGCATCTTCGGCATCTCGCCGTTCGAGTCGATCGACCGGGAGGGCGTGGGCCGGCTGGTCCGGATCGCCGCCGAGGAGGGCCGGGCCGCCCGCCCGGGGCTGAAGCTCGGCGTCTGCGGCGAACACGGCGGCGACCCCGAGTCGGTGCACTTCTTCCACGAGGTCGGGCTGGACTACGTGTCCTGCTCGCCGTTCCGGGTGCCGGTCGCCCGGCTGGAGGCCGGTCGAGCCGCCATCGAGACGACCGGCTCGGACAGCCGCTGACCCGCTGATCCGTACGCCCCGGCGGCGGACCCGGTCACCGGGTCCGCCGCCGGTCGCGTCTGCGGAGACCGGCGACGGCAGTGACCCTCGGTGCGGCCGGCTCAGACGGGTGGGCGGCGCCAGGTGGCGTGCGGGTGCCGGGCGACGCGCCGGGTCGGCAGCGTGGTCCGGGTGGGGGTGCGCGTGGCGAGCGGGCCGAGCGTGGCCGGCAGCGCGCTGGCGCCGACCGGGCGCCGGTGCTCCAGCGCGGCACCGGCCCGGCGGGCGACCGCGCGGGCGTCGGCGTGCAGCGCGGCGAGGTCGCCGGTGGCCTCGGTGACCAGGGTGAGCAGCGCGTCGGGGCCGGCCGGGTAGGTCACCACGCAGCCGGCCGAGGTGTGCACCACGGACTCGCGGAACTCGCCCCGGCGTGCCGTGTCGGCCACCCGGTTGCCGAGGCCGAAGCCGGCCGCCGCCAGCGCCGCCAGGTGGGTCGCGTCCGTCGTCGGCAGGTCGCTGGAGATGAGCAGGCCGTCGGTGCCGGCGAGCACCGCGCCGACGACCTCCGGGCGGCGCCCGCGCAGCCCTCGCAACTCCGTTCCCACCACGTCCTCGTCCACGCGTGTCTCCCCGTCGTGTCTCCGGTCGGTCGGTCACGTTCCGCATCGACGACGCTACCGGTGGCCCCTGCCGTCCCGCGATCCCGTGACGGTCGGCGATCGGTTGGCAACTCTCGTCTGATCGGGGGTTGCGGGCCGCCGCACCGGACGTCGCGGGCGCGCCGGGACGGTCGTCCGGGCGTACCCTGATCGACATGAGCAGCGCCTGGGAGAGCCTGACCGTCGATGCCCGGGACCCGGCCCGACTGGCCCATTGGTGGGCCGAGGCGCTGGGCTATCAGGTGGTCACCGAGAAGCCGGACGAGGTGGAGATCCGCCAGTCCGCCGACCGGCTGCCGGGCATCGTGTTCGTGCCGGTGGCCGACGGCAAGGAGGGCAAGAACCGGCTCCACCTCGACCTGCGCCCCAGCGACCAGGAGGCCGAGGTCGAGCGGCTGGTGGACATGGGCGCCCGGCACGTGGACGTCGGGCAGGGCGACGTCGGGTGGACGGTGCTGGCCGACCCGGAGGGCAACGAGTTCTGCGTGCTGCGTGAGCGCGAGGGGTGAGCGGGTCTTGCGAGCCCCCAGCCGCGAACCGGGGTGGCCCGGCAGCGTGACCAGGCCGGTGGCCGGTTGACTGTCCAGCCCGAGCCCGGCCGGCCCGGGGTGGACGACCCGGCCGAGCGCCGGGTCGAGGAGCCGCCGAAAGACTCCGGCTACGGGCGGTCGCCGTACGAGCGGGACCGCGCCCGGGTGCTGCACTCGGCGGCGTTCCGCCGGCTCGCCACGAAGACCCAGGTGCACACGGCCGGCACCGACGACTTCCTGCGTACCCGGCTCACCCACTCGCTGGAGGTCGCCCAGATCGCCCGCGAGATGGGCGCACGGCTGGGCTGCGACCCCGACGTGGTGGACACCGCCGGGCTGGCCCACGACCTGGGCCACCCGCCGTTCGGGCACAACGGCGAGGCCGCGCTGGACCAGCTCGCCGCGGCCTGCGGCGGCTTCGAGGGCAACGCGCAGACGCTGCGGGTGCTGACCCGGCTGGAGGCCAAGGTGCTGGGCCCGGACGGCTCCTCCGCCGGGCTGAACCTGACCCGGGCCTCGCTCGACGCGGTCGCCAAGTACCCCTGGCCGCGCCGCCCGGGGCAGCGCAAGTTCGGGGTGTACGCCGACGACCGGCCGGTCTTCGACTGGCTGCGTACCGGCGGCCCGGGCGGTGACCGGTGCTGCCTGGAGGCGCAGGTGATGGACTGGGCCGACGACGTGGCCTACTCGGTGCACGACGTGGAGGACGGCATCCACGGCGGCTACGTCACGCTGCACCCGCTGCTGACCGACCCGGACGAGCGGGCCGCCCTCTGCGCCGACGTCGCCGCCACCTACTCCGGCGAGTCCCCGGCCGACCTCGGTGAGGTGCTGGTCGACCTGCTCGCCGACCCGGTGCTCGCCCCGCTCGCCGGGTACGACGGCAGCCACCGCGCGCAGGCGGCGCTGAAGGCCACCACCAGCGTGTTGACCGGCCGCTTCGTCTCCGCCGCGGTGGCCGCCACCCAGGAGCGCTTCGGCGTCGGCCCGCACCGCCGGTACGCCGCCGACCTGGTGGTGCCGCGGTCGATCCGGGCCCGCTGCGCCCTGCTCAAGGGCATCGCCCTGCGCTATGTGCTGCGCCGACCGGGCGCGCGGGGTCGGTACGAGCGGCAGCGGGAGGTGATCGCCGACCTGGTCGCGGTGCTGGCCGACCGGGCACCGGACGCGCTCGACCCGGTCTTCGCGCCGCTGTGGCGGGCCGCCCCGGACGACGCCGCCCGGCTGCGGGTGGTGGTCGACCAGGTGGCCTCGCTCACCGACCCGGCGGCGGTGGCCTGGCACACGCGGCTGGTGGGCGGTACCCCGGTCGGGGACCTGCCGAAGTTAGGCTAACCTAACTGGCATGACGGAGCGCGCCAAGAAGGTCACCACCGCCCGGGTGCTGCGCACCTCGCGGCCCACCCCGCACCTGATCCGGCTGGTGCTCGGCGGCGAGGAACTGGCCGGCCTGCCGGTGGGCGAGTTCACCGACCACTACATCAAGATCCTCTTCCCGGCGCCCGGCGTCGACCACCCCGACCCGGTGGACCTGGCCGCGATCCGTCGTGACCTGCCCCGCGAGCAGTGGCCCCGGCTGCGCGCGTACACCGTGCGGGCCTGGGACCCGCTGGCCGGGGAGCTGACCGTCGACGTGGTGCACCACGGCGACGAAGGGCTGGCCGGCCCGTGGGCGGCCGCGCTGCGCCCGGGCGACCCGGTGCGCTTCGTCGGCCCCGGCGGGGCGTACGCGCCCGACCCGACCGCCGACTGGCACCTGCTGGTCGGCGACGAGAGCGCGCTGCCGGCGATCGCCGCCGCCCTGGAGCGGCTGCCCGTCGGCGCCCCGGCCGTCGCGCTGGTCGAGATCGGCGACCCGGCCGACGAGCAGCTGCTGCTCAGCCCCGGCGCGGTCCGGCTGTCCTGGCTGCACCGCGGCGACCGGCCGGTCGGTGAGGGGCTGCTGGCCGCGATCCGCGAGCTGGAGTTCCCGCCCGGTGACGTGCACGCCTTCGTGCACGGCGAGGCGACCTGGGTCAAGGAGCTGCGCCGGCTGCTCCGGGTGGAGTGGGGCGTCGCCCGGGAGCGGCTCTCCATCTCCGGCTACTGGCGGCGGGGCATGAACGACGAGGGCTGGCGTTCCACCAAACCCGAGTGGAATCGCCAGGTCGAGGCGGAGGAGTCCACCAGCCTCGCCGCCTGACCCGCCGCGACCCCCGGCGAAGCCCCCGGGCTGACGTTTCCGCGATCCCCACCGGCGGCCCCCTCCGGTCAGCAGGATGGGGTGGGGGTGCGGATGACCGAGCAGCAGGAGGCGCCGGTACACCGGGGGCGCGTCGACCCGGTGGTACTGGCGCTCAGCGTCGGCGGGGTGCTGGCCGTGGTGGCCTGGGGCGTGCTCGCCCGCGGCTCCCTGGCGGCTTTCGGGGAGTCCGGGCTGGCCTGGACGATCGGCACCTTCGGCTGGTTCTTCGTCCTGGCGGCCGACGCGTTCCTGGTGCTGGCGGTGGTGATCGCGGCGAGCCGGTTCGGCCGGATCCGGCTCGGCGCCGACCAGGACGAGCCCGAGTTCAGCTCGCTGGCCTGGATCGCGATGATGTTCAGCGCCGGGATGGGGATCGGCCTGGTCTTCTTCGCCGTCGCCGAGCCCATCCAGCACTACGCGACGCCGCCGCCGGCCACCGGCGTCGCACCGCAGACCGGCGCGGCCGGCGCGACGGCCATGCAGTACACGCTCTTCCACTGGACGCTGCATCCCTGGGGGATCTACGCGGTGGTGGCGCTGGCGCTGGCGTACTCGACCTTCCGGAAGGGCCGGGAGAACCGGATCTCCGCCGCGTTCCGTCCGCTGCTCGGCGACCGGGCCGACGGGGCGGCCGGGCGGGCGATCGACCTGCTGGCGGTCTTCGCCACCGTGTTCGGTTCGGCGACCAGCCTCGGCCTCGGCGCGCTCCAGGTCGCCGCCGGCCTCGACCTGGTGGCGGGCGTCCCGGACACGACAGCGGTGGAGCTGGTCGTGATCGGCGGGCTCACGCTGGCCTTCGTGATCTCGGCCTTCTCCGGCCTGCACAAGGGCATCAAGTGGCTCTCCACCACCAACGTCCTGCTGGCGGTGCTGCTGATGCTCTTCGTCTTCGTGGTCGGGCCGACCATCTACACGCTGGAGGTGCTGCCGGCCTCGGTCGGCGACTACCTGAGCAACCTGCTGTTCATGTCCACCCGTACCGGCGCCTTCTCCGACCCGTCGTGGCTCGGCTCCTGGACGATCTTCTACTGGGCCTGGTGGATCTCCTGGGCGCCGTTCGTGGGCACCTTCATCGCCCGCATCTCCAAGGGGCGGACGATCCGGCAGTTCCTGGTCGGGGTGCTGCTGGTGCCGAGCGGGGCCAGCGCGGTCTGGTTCGCGGTGATGGGCGGCAGCGCGCTGCGGGCGCAGGCCACCGGCGCGCGCGACCTGGTCGCGGACGTCGAGGCGGGCACCGAGCAGGCGCTGTTCGGCCTGCTGGACGCGCTACCGCTGGCGACCCTGACCAGCGTCCTGGCCATGGTGCTGATCGGGCTGTACTTCGTCACCAGCGCCGACTCCGCGTCGCTGGTGCTCGGCTCGCTGAGCTCCCGGGGAGCGCTGCGCCCGCACCGGGTGCTGGTGGTCACCTGGGGGGTGCTGATCGGCGCGACGGCGGCGGTGCTGCTGCTGGCCGGCGGGCTCGACGCGCTGCAACAGGCGACGATCATGGTGGCGCTGCCGTTCGTGGTGGTGATGCTCGGCCTGGCGGTGGCGCTGGTCCGGGACATGTCCCGGGACCCCACGGTCAACCCGCCGGCCCGCAACCGCCGTTACGGCCTGGCCGCCGCGATCCGCGCCGCCCGGTCGTACCAGGAGGAGGATCCGCCGCCGGTGCGGCGCTACCTGCGCCGCCGCCCCCGGTGACCCGCGCCCACCGCCGTCATCGCGCAGGTGCTGCACTGCGTGCACGACGACGGTGGGCGCCTGACGCCGTCGGCGTGCCCGGGCATGGTCGAGCACCTGGAGCGGGAGCGGGCCCGCATCGCCGAGGCGATGGCGCGGCTCGGCACCGAACGGCAGGCGCTCGACACCCTGCTCGCCGCCATGCCGACGCGGGACGGCCGGTCCGACGTCCCCGGCCGGGAGCAGCCGGCCGGGGAGTAGCCTCGTCCGCGTCCCGGTCGGCCGCGTCCTTCCCTCCGGCTCGGCGTGGCGGTCGGCGCCACACCGGGGCGTCCCCCGGCGGCGGAGCGTCGGTCCGGCAGGGCAGGATGTACGCCGAGGGGGTGGCGAGCATGGCTGGGCGGATCCGAGACGAGGACATCGCGCTGGTCCGCGAGCGCACCTCGATCGCGGACGTGATCTCCGAGACGGTGACCCTGAAGTCGGCCGGCGGCGGCAACCTCAAGGGCCTGTGCCCGTTCCACGACGAGAAGAGCCCCTCGTTCAACGTCTCGCCCGCCCGCAACGTCTGGTACTGCTTCGGCTGCGGCGCCGGTGGCGACGCGATCAAGTTCCTGATGGACGCCGAGCACCTGAGCTTCGTCGAGGCGGTCGAACGGCTCGCCGCCCGGGCCGGCATCCAGCTGCGCTACGTCGAGGGCGACCAGGCCGCGCCGCGGGCCGCCCGGCCGCAGCACGGGCAGAAGCAGCGCCTGGTCGCCGCGCACGCCGCCGCCGTCGAGTTCTACCGGGCCCAGCTCGGCACGGCCGGGGCCCGGCCGGCCCGGGAGTTCCTCGCCCGCCGCGGCTTCGACAAGGCCGCCGCCGAGCGCTACGGGTGCGGGTTCGCCCCGGACGGCTGGGACCTGCTCACCAAGCACCTGCGTCAGCAGGGCTTCACGCACGACGAGCTGGTCACCGCCGGGCTGTCCCGGCCGGCCCGTTCCGGCTCGCTGATCGACCGGTTCCGCCGCCGGTTGATGTGGCCGATCCGGGACATCACCGGTGACGTGATCGGCTTCGGCGCCCGGAAGCTCTTCGACGACGACGACGGCCCGAAGTACCTGAACACCCCCGAGACGCCGATCTACAAGAAGTCGCACGTCCTCTACGGCATCGACCAGGCCAAGCGCGAGATCGCCAAGCAGGGCAAGGTGGTCGTGGTCGAGGGCTACACCGACGTGATGGCCTGCCACCTGGCCGACGTGCCGACGGCGGTGGCGACCTGCGGCACCGCGTTCGGCGCCGACCACATCGCCGTGCTGCGCCGGGTGCTCTTCGACAGCGACGAACGGGCCGGCGAGATCATCTTCACCTTCGACGGGGACGCCGCCGGGCAGAAGGCCGCGCTGCGGGCGTTCGAGGACGACCAGCGCTTCGTCGGGCGTACCTTCATCGCGGTCAGCCCCGACAACATGGACCCATGCGAGCTGCGGCTGGCCAAGGGTGACCTGGCGGTGCGCGACCTGGTCGCCCGCCGCGAGCCGCTGGTCGACTTCGCGCTGCGCCACGTGATCAGCCGGTACGACCTGGACACGGTCGACGGTCGGGTGGAGGCGATGCGTCGGGCCGCGCCCCTGGTCGCCAAGCTCAAGGACCGGGAGAAGCGCCCGGAGTACGTCCGCAAGCTCGCCGGCGACCTCGGCATGGAGATCGAGCCGGTGCAGCGGGCCGTGCTGGCCGCCGCCTCCGGCCAACCCGGCCGGGAGGCCGCGCCCGCACCGTCCCGGCCGGCCAGGCCCGAACCGACCGTGGACAGCCCGCAGTCGATGGTCGAGCGCGAGGCGCTCAAGCTCGCCCTCCAGGAGCCGGTGCTGGCCGGGCCGATGTTCGACGCGGTCGAGGCGGTGGAGTACCGCCATCCAGTGCACGCCGCGGTGCGCGCCGCCGTGGCGGCGGTCGGCGGGGCGTCGGCCGCGACCGGCGGCGCGGTCTGGATCTCCTCGGTCCGCGACGCCTGCGAGGATCTCGCCGCCCAGGCGCTCGTCGGCGAACTGGCCGTGGAGCCGCTGCGGATCGACGGCGAGCCGGATCCGCGCTACGTCTCGGTAACCATGGCCCGGTTGCAGTGGGGCTCGGTGACCAGCCGGATCAAGGAACTCAAGTCGCGGATCCAGCGGATCAACCCGGTCAGCAACAAGGACGAGTACTTCGCGCTCTTCGGCGAGCTGCTCTCGCTGGAGCAGCACGCCCGGGCGCTGCGCGAGCAGGCCGCGGGAGGGCTGTGATGGGACTGTTCAACCGCAAGCCGAAGCTGCCGGCCGCCGCCCGCCCGCCGCTGGCCGCCGAGGAACGGGTGCTGGCCTGGGCCGCCGCCGGCAACGGCGAGGGCGACGGGGTGGTGGTGGCCAGCAACCTCGGGCTCTGGCTGCCCGGCCGGGGGCACCGGCTGGGCTGGCACGACATCCTCAAGGCGGTCTGGTCGGGCCGCGAGCTGACCGTCACGCCGGCCGAGCGGGTCGCCGAGCGCGACGGCTACCTGGTGGTCGCCGACTGCCCGGCCGAGACGTACCTGCTGCTCGATCCGGGGGACCTGCCGCACCAGGTGCGCGCCCGGGTGACCCGCTCGGTGGCGTACACCCAGCACCACCCGCTGCCCGGCGGCGCCGGCCGGGTGGCCGCCCGGCGGGTGCCCGGCATGGACGGTCTGACCTGGACGGTTCGGCTCGACCCCGGCACCCCGGTCGACGACGACGCGGTGCTCGCCGAGACCGACCGGCTGGTCGCAGCCGCCCGCGCCGCCACCGCACCCACCGACGTCTGACCACACCGGCCACCGGTCACCGGGCCCGGCGGCCGGTGGCGTCCGCGCCGGGCCCGGCCGAGGTCAGTTGGCGCCCAGGTCGCGCAGCGCCTTGTCCGCGCCGCGGTGCAGCGGTACGGGCTCCGTCCGGCGGGCCGTCTCCAGGCTGATGCCCTTCGCGGCCGGGTTGGCCTGGGCCAGCGCGTCCTTGCGCTCGAACACCGTCCGGGTGATCGCGCAGGCCACGTTCGCGTCCAGGTCCTTGCGCACCAGCAGCACGTTCGGCACCACGATGGTCGGCGTGTCCGCCGCCGTGCCGTACGCGTCCTTGCTGATCGTGCCCGCCTGGTAGGCCGGGTTCAGCTCGGCCATCTTCGGCAGCAGCGGCGTGATGTCGATGAACTTCACCTGGTCACCAGTGGTGGTGAAGAGGTCGGTCAGGCCGCCGGTGGGCACCCCGCCGGACCAGAAGAAGCCGTCGATGCTGCCGTCCTTGACGCCCTGCACCGTCTTGGCGAGGTCGAGCCGCTGCGCCTGGACGTCCTTGGCCGGATCCAGGCCGGCGGCCTCGAGCAGCCGGTTGGCGATCACCTCCGTGCCGGACTTGGGGGAGCCGGTGGAGATTCGCTTGCCCCGCATGTCCGCCACCGAGGCGATGCCCGCGTCGGCCCGCACCACGACCTGCGTGTAGTTGTCGTAGATCCGGGCGAGCGCCTCGACCGGCTGCGCGGCGGTGAAGCTGCCCTTGCCCTGCACCGCGTTGACCGCGCTGTCGAAGAGCGAGAAGGCGACGTCGTACTGGCCGGCGACCAGCTGCTCGATGTTCTGCACCGACGCGCCGGTCTCGGCGGCGGTGCCGGTCAGCTTCCCTCCGGTGGTGCCGGAGAGCTGGCCCGCGAGGGCGTTGCCGACCGGGTAGTAGACGCCGGTCGCGTTTCCGGTCGCGATGCCCACCCGGGTGTCCGCGGTCACCTCGCAGGTGACCTCGCTGGCGGTGTCGTCCTTCGCCGCGCCGCCCTGCCGGCCGCCGCAGCCCGCCACGCCCGCCGCGGCGAGGGCGAGCACGCCCACCCCCGCCAGCAGCCGAATCCTGTTCCCGCTCACTGTCATACCTCCCTGACCTCCGGTGATCCGGCGCGCGGCCCGGCGGCCCGGCCGGCGGATCCGCGTCGTACGAGCACTCCGGTGGCGGCCACGGCCGTCAGCGCGACACCGACCGCCACCGGCACCGGTTCGAGCCAGAGCAGGGTCACGCCGGCCAGCGCGCCGAGGACGCGCTCCGGCACGCCGGCCGGGCCGACGCCGGGCAGCCAGCCGCCCGCCGCCACGGCCAGCACGGCGACGCTGAGCGCCACCACCACGGCGGCGACCGCGATCCGTCGCGCGCCGCCGATGCCGAGCAGCCCGAGACCGGCCGGGGTGAGCACGAAGGCGATCGGCGTCAGGTAGGCCGGCAGGGCGTACCGCAGGGTCTGCCACATGGTCGGCACCAGCCGGCCGCCGGTGACCGCCGCGGCCGCGACGGCGGCCAGCGCGGTCGGCGGGGAGACCTCGGAGAGCACCGCGAAGTAGAAGACGAACATCGCCACGGCGGGCGTCGACACGCCGAGGTCGAGCAGCGCCGGACCGATGATCACCCAGCCGATGATGAACGAGGCGGTGACCGGCACGGCCAGGCCGAGCAGGCTGAGCGCGACGGCGGCGAGCACCGCGGTGAGCGCGAGCACCAGGGTCGGGTCCGAGGCGACCGCCTGCGCGCCGCTCACCAGCAGCGCGGCCGCCTGGGGGCCGAGGCCGGTCTTGGTGGTGGTGGCGGTGATGATGCCGGCGGCGGCGCAGACGGCGGTCACCGCCAGCACTCCGCGTACGCCGGCGCCGAGGGCCGCGGCGAGCCGGGCCGGGGTGAGCCGGTGGGCCCGGTCCAGGAAGGACAGCGCGGCGGCCAGGACGGTGGCCAGCACCACCGCGCGGGTGGCGGAGAACCCGACGGCGAGCAGCACGACGATGGCGACCAGCGAGGCGAAGTGGTAGCCGAACCGGGCCAGCAGCCGCCACGGCGAGGCGGTGTCGATCAGCACCGGGCGAACCCCGGACCGCCGGGCGTCGATCTCCACGGCCAGCAGGATGCCGAGGTAGTACAGGACGGTCGGCACGGTCGCCCAGCCGAGCACCTGCAGGTACGACACGCCCAGGTACTCGGCGATGATGAACGCCGCGGCGCCCAGCGTCGGCGGCGAGAGGATGGCGCCCACCCCGGCCGCCGCGAGCATGCCGCCGGCCCGCTCCGGCGGGTAGCCGGCCCGGCGCAGGATCGGCCAGGTCACCGCGCCGATGCTGACCGTCGTCGCGGCGCCGGAGCCGGAGACGGTGCCGAGCAGGAAGCCGGAGGCGACGGCGGTCCGCCCGGCGGCGGTCCGCGACCGGCGGAACGCGGCGGTGGACAGGTTGACGAAGAACCGCCCGGCGCCGGAGAAGTCGAGCACCGCGCCGTAGATAGTGAAGAGCACGATGTACGAGGCGGCGACGTCGAGCGGGGTGCCGTAGAAGCCGCTGTCGGAGTTGTAGAAGGCGTCGACCAGTTGGGTGAAGTCGAGCCCGGCGTGGGCGACCGGCCAGGACTGCGGCAGCAGCCCGCCGTAGTAGCCGTAGCCGAGGAACAGCAGGCAGACCGCGGGCAGGATCCAGCCGGTGGTGCGGCGGCACGCCTCCAGCAGCAGCAGGAGCAGCACCGTGCCCATCACCAGGTCCAGCGGCACGAGCAGGCCCTGCCGGTCGAGGAAGGCGTTGTACCCGCCGCCGCCTGCGCCGAGGCGGACCGGCAGCACGGGGTAGAGGCAGGCGACCAGGGCCAGGCCGGCCAGCGCCCAATCCGGCAGGGTCGGCCGCGCGTCGCCCACCGGCCGGCCCGGTTCGTCCACTCTGCCCGGTCGGTCCGTGCCGGACCGGGCGGGCCGGGTCGCGCGCCGGAGCCGGGCCGGCAGCGGCAGGTCGGCCGGGTAGGCCAGGAAGACCAGCGGCAGTACGCCCGCCAGGAAGATGATCAGGTAGTACTTGCTGCCCTGCGGCAGTGGGCGGAACACCTGCCAGAGGGCGAGCGTGGCGACCGCGAGCGCCACGCCGGCGAGCAGCAGACCGGCCGGCCCGGTGAGGGTCCGGCCGGGCTTCTCGTCCTCGAACCGGGCGGCCAGGTCGGACGTCGCGGCGTCGGCCACCGCCGGCCCGGTTCCACCCGCTCCGGCCTCCGGCCGCGCAACGCCGCCGCCGTCGGTCGCGATGCCCGCCGGGGTCGCGTCGCCTTCGGCGCGAACCGCGGAGCCGCGCCCCGCTGGCCTGGCGGTGGCGTCGCTGTCCGGGCGGGCGGCGGGCTCGGTGCCGACGGCGTCGCCGGCCGGGTGGTCGGAGTCGCGCGGCACGGCGGGGGAGCCCGCCGGCACCGTTTCCGGTGCGGGCGGTGCCGCCGGCCGGGGCGGCGCCCCGGTTCCGGGTGGACCGGGCGCGGCCTGCGGTGCGTCGGCCGGACGACCGGGTGGCGGTGAGCCGTCGGGTGAGCGGGTGGGCGACACGAACGGACGATACACGTCGATCAAGCGGTGAGCGGGGCATCGACATCCGTCCGCCCCGTGTCGTCGGCGCGGGCGGTCGGGGGTAAATCGGGTGGAGCTGTCGGACCCGGCGGCTAGGGTCGGGCGGTGACCACGGCTCAACCACTCATCCAGGCCCGGGGGCTGGTGAAGCGGTTCGGCGACTTCACCGCCGTCGACGGCATCGACGTCGAGGTGCGCTCCGGCGAGGCGTTCGGCTTCCTCGGGCCGAACGGCGCGGGCAAGTCCTCGACCATGCGGATGGTCGGCTGCATCTCCCCGCCCAGCGGCGGTGAGCTGCGCATCCTCGGCATGGATCCGGTCCGCGACGGCCCGGCGATCCGGGCCCGCCTCGGTGTCTGCCCGCAGCTCGACAACCTCGACCCCGAGCTGACCGTCCGGGAGAATCTGACGACCTACGCCCGCTACTTCGGCATCCCCCGCCGGGTGGCCCGGGCCCGCGCCGCCGAGCTGCTCGACTTCGTCCAGCTCAGCGAGCGCGCCGACAGCAAGGTCGAGCCGCTCTCCGGCGGCATGAAGCGCCGGCTCACCATCGCCCGTGCCCTGGTCAACGAGCCGGAGATCGTCCTGCTCGACGAGCCGACCACCGGCCTCGACCCGCAGGCCCGGCACCTGGTCTGGGAGCGGTTGTTCCGGCTCAAGCAGCAGGGCGTCACGCTGGTGCTCACCACGCACTACATGGACGAGGCCGAGCAGCTCTGCGACCGGCTGGTGGTGATGGACGGCGGCCGGATCGTCGCCGAGGGCTCACCGCGGGCGCTGATCGAGCAGCACTCCACCCGCGAGGTGGTCGAGTTGCGCTTCGCCGCCGAGTCCCAGGAGGCGTTCGCCGGCAAGGTCGACGGGCTGGCGGAGCGGGTCGAGGTGCTGCCCGACCGCATCCTGCTCTACGTCCCCGACGGCGACGCGGCGGTGGCCGAGGTCAACGCCCTCGGGCTCACCCCGGCCAACGTGCTGGTCCGGCGCAGCAGCCTGGAGGACGTCTTCCTGCACCTGACCGGGCGCACCCTGGTCGACTGAGGCCCGCGCCGCCGGGCGGGTCCGGTGCCCGTAGCATCGGCCGGACGCCCGGCCGCCGGTGGCCCGGGCGCGACGAGCGGGGGTGCCGGTGTCTGTCGAGGCGGTTCGGTTGCGGCGTCAGGGCGGGCTCGGAGCGCTCTACCTCGGCATCTTCGCCACCGTCTGGTTCAGCGTGCCGGCCGCCGAGCAGCCGCTGCGCGGCGTGCTGGTGGCCGGCAGCGTGGCGGCGCTGCTCACCGCGATCGGCGGCGGCATCGTCACGGCCCGGTCCCGGGGCGCCGACGCCGGGCCACGCGACCGCGCGGCGGACCGGCGCTACCTGCTGATCGTCGTGGCCGAGTTCGCCGCCGCCGCGCTCGGCGCGGTGGTGCTGGCCGCCGCCGGCTGGTCCGAGTTCACCCCGGCGCTGGTCTGCGCCGTGGTGGGGCTGCACTTCTTCCCGCTCGCCCCGCTGCTGGACGACCCGCTGCTGCGGCCGCTCGGCGTGGCGATGTGCGCGGTGGCGCTGGCCGGGCTGGTCACCGGGCTGGCCACCGGGGTGTCGGCCGGCCTGGTGGTGGGCACCGGCGCGGGAGTGTTGCTGCTCGGCTACGCGCTCCGGTCGCTGCTCCGCGCCCTCCGCGGCTGAGCGGTCCGCGCCCGACCAGGCGGTGCCATCCGAGCTGACGCCGGTCACCGCGCCCTCGCCCAGTTCAGGAAGCGGTCGGCGAGCTTGTCCGGCACCACCTGCCCGTTCAGGTCGGCCAGGTCGCCGGTGGCCTCGCACATCAGCGTGCCGAGGTAGATCAGCAGGCCAACCCGGTTCTCCCGGTACTCGCCGAGCAGCGCCAGCCGCGCCGGGGAGCAGGGCCAGGCGGCGCCGCACACCCGGCAGCGCCAGGACGGCCGCGCCGCCACGTGCGGGCGGTAGCGCGGCATCAGCGCCGGCCGTCCTCGCTCCGGCGCGGGCCCTCCCCGCTCAGGCGCGGGCCCTCCCCGCCCTGGCGCGGGCCCTCGATGCTCCGGCGCGGGGACGGCAGCCTGTGGCCACCGTTGGCCCGCCACTCCTGCGCCCGGGTCAGCCGTCCCGGGCGTCCCGCGCCGTCGATGGGGAAGACCTGCGTCGGCGCGGTCGCCCACGCAGGCCGCTCATTGGGCGTACGCCGGGGGAGCGTTGCGGGTGGCGCCGGGCGCCGGCAGCGCCAGAACCTGAGTCGCATGCGGTGAGCCTCCGTCGAGCTGGGAAGGGGGCGCCCGGGACCTCGTTGTCGTCGGGCGCCCCCCGGCCTGGTTCCGCCCGCCGTCTGATCCCGTGAGCGGTTCCGCTGCGTGACAGTCTGGTGAGGACCCGACTACGGTGGGAGATCCCATGCGCCGACGACCAGGGCGTATGGCGGCTGGTCCCAGGCGGTACGAGGATGTACGGAGGCTGTCCGTGGAACGCTCGTCCATGTTGGACCACTTCGCGGAGGAGCTGCGGCTGGCCCGGGCCACCAGCGGCATGTCACAGACCGCGCTGGCCGAGGCGCTGAGCTACTCGGGCGCGCTGGTCGCCAAGGTGGAGACGTGCGAGCGCCGCCCGAGCCTCGACTTCGCCCGCCGCTGCGACGCGGTCTTCGGCGCGGACGGCCGCTTCGAGCGCATCCAACGCCGGATCAGCCGCGAGACCGTGGTGCCGTGGGTCCGCGACTGGACCGGGATCGAGGCGGAGGCGACGGCGCTGCGCTGGTTTGAACCGCTGTGCGTGCCGGGCCTGTTGCAGACCGAGGGGTACGCCCGTGCACTACTGACCGGTGCCGGACTGTTCGCGCCGGACGAGATCGAGCAGCAGATGATAGCCCGCCTGGACCGTCAGGCCGTGCTCACCCTCGATCGGCCGCCGCTGCTCACCGCCGTCGTGGACGAGTACGTGCTCCGACGACGGATCGGTGGATCGGAGGTCATGCGCGAGCAGCTTCGCCAGCTGGTGAAGCTCGGCTCGGCCCTGCCGCGGGTCCGAATCCAGGTCGTGCCGTTCTCCGCGGGTGCCTATGGTGGGGTCAACGGACCTTTCGTGATTGCCACCTCGCCGCAGAGCGAGGATGTCGTCTACTTGGAGGGACAACTCCACGGACAGGTGATCGACCGTGCCGAGTATGTGCGGCAGATGGTCGACGTTTGGGAGTCGATCCGTGGTGAGGCACTATCGCAGCAGCAGTCCCTTGACCTGATAGCGGAAGTGGCGGAGACATGGACCTGACCGGCGCCCGTTGGCGCAAGAGCAGCCGAAGCAACGGCCAAGGTGGTGCGTGCGTGGAGGTGGCCGACAACCTGCCCGGTCTGGTGGCGGTCCGCGATTCCAAGGACCCGAGCGGCCCGGCCCTGACCTTCGGCCCGGACGCCTGGCGCGCGTTCATCGCAGGCGTCGCCCGGCGGTAGCTCGCTCACCCCGCATGCCATCGCCGGTCCGGGCGGCCGGCGGGCTGAGCGGTCGCCGGTCAGCCGGCGATGAGCATGCCGACGCCGGCCAGCAGGGTAGCGGTGAGCACGGCGGCGAGAGTGGCGGCGCGGCGGCGGGCGTGCGTGCCGCCGACCAGCTTCAGGGCGAGGGCGAGCGGGCCGATGGGCTGCATGGTTCGAGGTCCTTTCCGGTTGGTGGCGGCGATCCGTACGGCGGCGCCGAGGGTGCCCGCGGCGAGCCGCAGGGGTGACATGCCGAGTTCGGCGGCACCGTGGACGTCCGCCTGCCACTGTTCGAGATGGCGGGCGCGGGAGGCATGGGGGAGCAGCGCCGTGGCGCAGCGCACGAGGACGAGCGCGGCTCGGACGGATGCCATCACGCCTCCCGCAGTCGGGCCGGGCGCTGGTTCGCCGCCCGGACGACGGCCTGGGCGCAGACCCGCCGGGCGGCCACCGCGCCGTCGGCGGTGAGCTGGTACATCCGCCGCCGTGGGCCGCGGCGGTCGGTCTCGTCCTCCCAGTGCGAGGTCACCCAGCCGTTGCGCTCCAACCGTTCCAGCAGCGGGTAGACGCTGCCGGACGGCCGCCCGGTGACCTTGATGATCTCCAACCCCCAGCGCGGCCGGTCGCTGTCGACCAGCACCCGCAGGACGTCGACCGTCGCGGCACCGATGCGTCCGAGTGGCTCCACGAGGCTAAGGCTACCTATGTAGATTAAGCCTGTCTAGGGGCCGTGGCGGCCCGCCCGGGGGAAGCTGCCACGACAGGACGCGGTCAATGCGTCGGAAATCATTGATATGTCGGCAACCTCCGACATATCTTGGGACGGTGCCTGAAGACGACGTGTTCCTCGCGCTGGCAAACCCGGTTCGTCGCAGACTGCTGCAGTTGCTCGCGGAGGGACCTCGAACGGCTGGCGACCTCGCCGACCAGTTCGAGTTGAGCCGGCCCGCGGTCGCCGAACACCTGCAGGTGCTCCGGCGCGCCGCGCTGGTGTGCGATGAACCCAAGGGTCGCCAACGGCACTACCACCTCACCGCGGAGCCCCTCGCCCAGGTCGGCGACTGGCTCCACCCGTTCGAGCGATTCTGGCGCCAGCGGCTGCGCTCGCTCGCCGATGTTGCCGAGGAGGACGAATGACCACAACCAACACCGACACGATCGCCATCGACCAGTTCGTCGACGCCCCACCGAGCAAGGTCTGGCGCACGCTCACCGAGCCCGAACTGCACGCCCGCTGGTGGGTTCCCGGCGACATCGCCGCGACCGTCGGTCACCGCTTCCACCTTCAGATGCCCGGCTGGGGATCGGTGCCCTGCGAAGTGCTCGAAGTCGTCCCCGAACAGAAGCTCGTCTACACCTTCAACGAGACCTGGACGCTGACCTGGCGTCTCGCCGCGGAAGGCAGAGGCACTCGCCTGTTCTTCGAGCACAGCGGATTCGACTTCGAACAGAAGTCCGAACGTGACGCCTTCAACCGCATGGGACCCGGATGGCGAAACAAGGTGCTGCCGCAACTCGTCCAGACCGCCAGCCAGCTCACCGACTGAATTTCAAGCCCGGCCGGCCCCGTGCAGCGGCCGTCACGCCTCCCGCAGTCGGGTCGGGCGCTGGTTCGCCGCCCGGGCGGCGACCTGGGCGCAGGCCCGCCGGGTGGCCACCGCGCCGTCGGCGGTGAGCTGGTACATCCGCCGCCGTGGGCCGCGGCGGTCGACGTGCTCGGGAGCCCCGCCCGCCGCGGAAACTGCCACGACAGGTGCGTACGCCGGCCGTAGGGTGGCCACGGCCTGTCGTACCCCCGGGGTAGGAAGGCCGTGGTGGATGGCGACGGGGGTGAGCGGGTGAGCGTGACGCAACAGGCGCGAGAGCGGGCGCGGCCGCCGCTACCCCGGGTGCCGGCGCTCGCCGTGCTGGCGCACTACCTGGTCGGTTACCGGCGCACCTGGCGCGCCGGGGTGTTCTCCTCGTTCCTGCTGCCGGTGCTGACCGTGGTCGGCTTCGGGCTGGGCGTCGGGGCCTACATCGACCAGGGCGTCGGCGGGGTGCGCTACCTCGACTGGCTGGTGCCGGGGCTGATCGCCTCGACGGCGTTGCAGGTGGCCATCGGCGAGTCGACCTGGCCGGTGTTCAGCAACTTCCAGTGGATCAAGACGTACTTCGCGCAGAGCGCCGCGCCGCTGCGGGTGGCCGACATCCTCACCGGTCACCTGGCCTTCGTGCTGTTCCGGGTGCTCACCACAATCGCCGCGTTCCTGCTGGTGACCGCCCTGTTCGGGGCGCTGCGATCGCCGTGGGCGCTGGTGGTGCCGGCGGTGGTGGCGCTGCTCGGGCTGGCCGTGGCGGCGCCCACCTTCGCCTACGCGTCGGCGGTCGACAGTGACAGCTGGCTGGCCATGCTGTTCCGCTTCGCGGTCATCCCGATGACGCTCTTCGCCGGGGTGTTCTTCCCGGTCGAGTCGCTGCCGGTGGGGCTGCGCTGGGTGGCGTACGCGACGCCGCTCTGGCACGGCGTCGACCTCTGCCGGGCGGCCACCCTGGGCGTCGCTCCGCAGTGGTCGGTCGCCGGCCACCTGCTCTACCTCGCGGCCTGGGCGCTCGGCGGCTGGCTGCTGGCCCACCGCGCGTTCCGCCGCAAGCTGGTCGTCTGAGGAAGGCTGTCGTGGTCACTCTCGTGCTGCCCCGGCTGGTCGACGTCTCCGCCGCGAGCCGACGGTCGGTGTCGGTCGCCGAGCGCAACGTCGCGGCGCTGAAGTCGGTCTACTGGTTGCTGCTCCTGTCCGGCTTCGTGGAGCCGCTGCTCTACCTGCTCTCCATCGGGGTCGGGGTGGGCGCCCTGGTCGGCGACCTCACCCTGCCCGGCGGGCAGGTCGTCACGTACGCGGCGTTCGTCGCGCCGGCGATGCTCGCCTCGTCGGCGATGACCGGCGCGCTGGCCGAGACCACCTTCAACTTCTTCGGGAAGATGAAGTACATGAAGCTGTACGACGGGGTGATCGCCACCCCGGTGCAGCCGTTCGAGATCGCCCTCGGCGAGCTGGGCTGGGCGATGCTGCGGGGCAGCGCCTACTCGGCGGCCTTCCTCGCCGTGATGGTGGCGATGGACCTCACCACCCCCGCGCGGGCGCTGGTCGCCTTCCCGGGGGCGGTGCTGGTCGGCTTCGCCTTCGGGGCGATCGGCATGGCCATCTCCACCTTCATGCGCAGTTGGCAGGATTTCGACCTGATGGGGTCGGCCCAGTTCACCCTCTTCCTCTTCTCCGGCACGTTCGTGCCCGCCGAGGCGTACCCGTCGGTGCTGCGCTGGCTGGTCGAGGTAACCCCGCTCTACCGGGCGGTGCACCTGATCCGGGGCGTCACCGTCGGCGGCGACGGCTGGTCGTGGCTGCCCGACGTGCTCTACCTGCTGGCCGTGCTGGCCGTCGGGTTGCTGGTGGCTTCGCGCCGGATGGGCAGGTTGCTCTACAAGTAGGCGACGGCCCGACTCCGGGGTGGTCTGGGCTCCCGGCTGTCGGTGGCGGTGCCCTCCACGCGCCGGTTGCTGACCCGCCCGCCGCGGTGTGTCGACCGTCATGCCGGCACCCTTTGCTTGACCGGTCAAGCAATGCACATACTTGACCGGTCAATTGCCTGCCCGCACCCTGGAGGCCACCCATGCCTGAGCTGGAGTTCGGACTCGACACCTTCGGCGACGTCCCGGAGGACGACTCCGGTGCGCTGGTCTCCCACGCCGCCGCGATCCGGCAGGTCGTCGACGAGGCGGTGCTGGCCGAGCAGGTCGGCGTCGACGTCATCGCCCTCGGCGAGCACCACCGGCCCGAGTACTCCATCTCGACCCCGGAGACCGTCCTCGCCGGCATCGCCACCCGCACCTCACGGATCCGGCTCGCCTCCGGCGTGACGGTGCTGAGCTCGGACGACCCGGTCCGGGTGTTCCAACGCTTCGCCACCGTGGACGCGATGTCCAACGGCCGTGCCGAGGTCATCCTCGGCCGTGGCTCGTTCACCGAGTCCTTTCCGCTGTTCGGCTACGACCTGAGCGACTACGACGTGCTGTTCGAGGAGAAGATCGAGCTGTTCGTCAAGCTGCTCGACGAGAAGCCGGTCACCTGGAGCGGCACCAAGCGTGCCCCGCTCGACAACGCCGACGTCTTCCCGAAGACGGAATCGGGGCGCCTCACCACCTGGGTGGGCGTCGGTGGCTCGCCGCAGTCGGTGGTCCGCACCGCCCGATACGGCCTGCCGCTCATGCTCGCCATCATCGGTGGCCAGCCGGGACGCTTCGCGCCCTACACCGACCTGTACCGCCGGGCCTCCGCGCAGTTCGGCACGACCGCGTACCCGGTCGGCATGCACTCGCCGGGCTTCATCGCCGACACCGACGAGGAAGCCAAGGAGATCTACTGGCCGCACTACCGGATCATGCGAAACCGGATCGGCGCGCTCCGCGGCTGGCCGCCCATCCGGCGGGCCGAGTTCGACGCCGAGGTCGAGCAGGGGTCCCTCTACATCGGTTCCCCGGAGACCGTCGCTCGCAAGATCGCCCGCGCGGTCAGCGCCCTCGGCGTCGGCCGGTTCGACCTCATCTACACCGCGGGCGCCCAGCCGATCAGCGCGCGGCTGCGGGCCATCGAGCTCTACGGCACCAAGGTGGTCCCGATGGTCCGCGACATCCTCGCCGGCTGACCCGCGTTCGAGGCGGCGCATCCGCCACGCCGGCACCGGCGAGACAACCTGGGAGAAGGACATGAACGACGTCGTCCGGCAGGGCCCGCAGACCCTCGGCATCCTCGGCGCCGGCAAGGTGGGCACCGTGCTCGCCCGGCTCGCCCTGGCCGCCGGCTACCAGGTGCTCATCGCGGGCTCCGGCGACCCGGCGAAGATCGCCCTCACCGTCGACGTGCTCACGCCCGGGGCGGTCGCCGTCACCGCCACCGAAGCCGCGGCCCGGGCGGACCTCGTCATCCTCGCCCTTCCGCTGGGCAGGTACCGCACCATCCCGGCGGACGCGCTGCGCGGCAAGCTGGTCGTCGACGCCATGAACTACTGGTGGGAGGTCGACGGCATCCGCGACGACCTCACCGACCCGCGCACCTCGTCCAGCGAGACCGTCCAGGCCTTCCTGCCCGGCGCTCGGGTGGTCAAGGCGTTCAACCACATGGGCTACCACGACCTTGAGGACGGGGCCCGGCCCGCAGGCGACGCCGGCCGCAAGGCCCTGGCCATCGCCGGCGACGACCCGGCCGACCTCGACACGGTCGCCGCGCTGGTCGACGCGCTCGGCTTCGATCCGGTCGTCGCCGGCCCGCTCGCGGCCGGCGTCCGTCTCGAACCGGGCACCGACCTGTTCGGCGCCAACGTCGACGCGGACGAGATTCGCGCCCGGCTCGACCGGTTCCCGCAGTCGGAGCGCGGGCAGCTCATCGCCCGTGCGCGAGCCTGAGCCGGCACCCGGGGCGGGCCACGGCGGGGCGGCGTCCGGCCGGTCCGCCGTTGCCCGATACCGCCTGCCTCCTGAGGTCCGCCGACGCCGACGCCGACCCCCACTGCCACGCCGAGGCCCACGCTGGCCCCCGGCGTCGGCGCCGGACGGGCAGGTTGCGCTCCCACCGGGTGGTTAACCGGCCCCTGCCTCGGGCATGTCGGGGATGACGCCGACGACGAGGGAGGGGCGATGGCCGCCGACAATTCTTCCGCCCGCGAGGGGCGGGACCCCGCCGGGCCGGTCGGGTCCGACGAGGGGCCGGAGAGCCCGGCCCAGCTGCCGGGCACCGGGTGGAAGGCGGCGCTGCGGCGCACCGTCCGCGAGTTCCAGGACGACAGCCTGACCGACTGGGCGGCGGCGCTGACCTACTACGGCGTGCTCTCCATCTTCCCCGGCCTGCTGGTGCTGATTTCTATCCTCGGCCTGCTCGGGCCGCGGGCCACCCAGGGCGTCAAGGACACAGTCAACGACGCGGTGCCCCAGGAGAACATCCGGGAGATCATCGACACCGCGATCGGCCAGGCGCAACAGAGCGGCGGGCTGGCGAGCCTCGCGGCGATCCTCGGTCTGCTGGCCGCCTTCTGGTCCGCGTCCGGCTACATCGCGGCCTTCATGCGCGCCTCGAACACCATCTACGACGTGCCCGAGGGCCGGCCGATCTGGAAGACGCTGCCGATCCGGATCGGGGTCACCGCGGTGATCGGGGTGATGCTGCTGGCCTCCGCGGTCATCGTGGTCTTCACCGGCGGCCTGGCCGAACAGGTGGGCGAGGCGATCGGGGTCGGCGCCACCGTGGTGACGGTCTGGAACATCGCCAAGTGGCCCGTGCTGCTGATCCTGGTGAGCCTGATGTTCGCGATCCTCTACTGGGCCTCGCCGAACGCGCGGCACGGCGGGTTCCGCTGGGTCAGCCCCGGCGGCGTGCTGGCCGTGGTGATCTGGCTGGTGGTTTCCGGCCTGTTCGCGCTCTACGTGAGCAACTTCGGCTCGTACAACAAGACGTACGGGGCGCTGGCCGGCGTGATCATCTTCCTGGTCTGGCTCTGGCTCAGCAACATTGCGATCCTGCTCGGCGCCGAGTTCGACGCCGAGCTGGAGCGCAGCCGCGCCATCTCGGCCGGGCACGCGGCCGACGAGGAGCCGTACGTCGAGCTGCGCGACGACCGCAAGCTCCGCAAGAAGCGCAACACCGGCCACCGCTGACCCCGCCCACCCCACCCCCTCGCCCCGCCCCCACCCCGGGAGGCGGGGCGCCCTTCGTCTCCCTCCGCGATCTTGCACTTTCGGCCCGGGTTGTGCCCTGATCTGCGGCCTTTGCCGGGGCACAAAGTGCAAGATCGCGGGGGGTGACGAGCGGGGCTCTTTTCTTGATCCACTATTAGCTTTTGTTCGGACGGACAAAAGTTGGCGTCAGATTGGCCGAAGCTCTGGACAGGCGGCACGGAACGCTCCTACTGTGTCGGGCACAACACCTCGGCGTTGCGCCGACGTGGACGAGCCCCTGAAGAGGTGAGCCCGGTGCGGAGCGTGGACCCGTTGCACGTACGGCTGTTGCGGTTGCTCCGCGACGAGGGGGCGGTGTCCCGGGCCGAGCTGGCCGACCGGTTGCAGATGCCCCGCCCCCGCCTGCTCGCCGAGCTGGAACGGCTGGTCGGCCTCGGTTACGTGGCCGAGGCGGGGCTGGCCGCCTCCCGCGGCGGTCGACGCTCCACCCTGGTCGAACTCAGCCCGCACCTGCGATTCGCCGCGGTCGACCTGGGCGCCAGCTCGATCGACGTCGAGGTGGTCAACGGCCGGCTGGAGCCGGTGGCCGCGTACGCCGAACCGGCCGACATCCGCTCCGGGCCGAAGCTGATCCTCCAGCGGGTCAACGAGTTGCTGCACAAGGCCAAGGTGGACGGCGCCTACGAGCGCCTCGACGCGGTCGGCATCGGCGTGCCCGGCCCGGTCAGCTTCCGCGACGGCGTCCCGGTCTCCCCGCCGATCATGCCCGGGTGGGACCGGTTCCCGGTGCGCGAGCTGCTCACCCGGGAGCACGGCTGCCCGGCCGTGGTCGACAACGACGTCAACATCATGGCGATCGGGGAGCGGCACGGCGGGGTGGCCCACTCGGTGGACGACTTCCTCTTCGTCAAGATCGGCACCGGCATCGGCTGCGGCATCTACCTCAGCGGCGAGGTCTACCGGGGCACCGACGGCTGCGCCGGGGACATCGGCCACATCCAGGTCGACTCGCACGGTCCGATGTGCTCCTGCGGCAACGTCGGCTGTCTGGAGGCGCTGTTCAGCGGCGCCGCGCTGGCCAAGGACGCGACCGCTGCCGCGCGCAGCGGCGCCTCGCCGGCGCTGGCCGAGCGGCTCGCCGCCCGGGGCGAGGTGACCGCGCTGGACGTCGCCGAGGGCGCCGTCGAGGGCGACGTCACCTGCATCCAACTGATCCGCGACGGGGGGCGGCGGGTCGGCGGCGTACTGGCCGGGCTGGTGAGCTTCACCAACCCGTCGATGATCGTGATCGGCGGCGGCCTCGCCCAGCTCGGTCACATCCTGCTCGCCGAGATCCGCAGCGTGGTCTACCGCCGGTCGCTGCCGCTGGCCACCGGCAACCTCCCGGTCGTCCTGTCCGAGCTGGGGCCGCGCGCCGGGGTCGCCGGCGCCGCCGTCCTCGCCAGCGACGTGGCCTTCGGGGAGGCGTCATGACCGAGCAGCCCGAGGAGGTCGTCGTGACAGATGCTCCGCTGGTCGAGGCGCCCGCCGACGCCGTCGCGGGCGAGGTGGTGCTGCGCCTCACCGACGTGGTGAAGACCTTCCCGGGCGTACGGGCCCTGGACGGGGTGCAGCTGGAGGTGCGCGCCGGTGAGGTGCACTGCCTGCTCGGGCAGAACGGCGCCGGCAAGTCCACCCTGATCAAGGTGCTGGCCGGGGTGCACCGGCCCGACTCGGGGCTGGTCGAGTGGCGCGGCGAGCCGGTCACCTTCGCCAACCCGCAGGCCGCCATGCGCGCCGGCATCGCCACCATCTACCAGGAACTCGACCTGGTCGAGGACCTCTCGGTAGCGGAGAACACCTTCCTCGGCCACGAGCCGCGCCGGCTCGGCTTCGTCCGGCGCGGGCACATGGCCCGGCGTACCCGGCAGATCCTCGGCCGGCTCGGCCACGCCGAGATCGCGCCCGGGCGGATGGTCCGCGCCCTGCCGGCCGCCGGCAAGCAGGTGGTCAGCATGGCCCGCGCGCTCTCCCACGAGGCGCGACTGATCATCATGGACGAGCCGAGCGCGGTGCTGGCGCACGACGAGGTCGGCAACCTGTTCCGGATCATCCGCGAGCTGACCGCCCAGGGCATCGCCGTCATCTACATCTCCCACCGGTTGGAGGAGATCCGCGAGATCGGCGACCGGGTCACCGTACTCAAGGACGGCCGGACCACCGCGGCGAACCTGCCGGCCCGCGAGACCCCGACCCGCGACCTGGTCAGCCGGATGACCGGCCGCACCATCGAGTACGTCTTCCCGGACCGCCCGGCCGCCGAGCCGCGCGGCGAGGAGCTGCTGCGGGTGGACGGACTGACCCGGACGGGGGAGTTCGCCGACGTCTCGCTCAGCGTCCGGCCCGGCGAGATCGTGGGCATCGCCGGGCTGGTCGGCTCGGGCCGCTCCGAGCTGCTGGAGACCATCTACGGCGCCCGCCGGGCCGAGGCCGGCACGGTCACGATGGCCGGCCGGACGCTGCGTCCGGGCAACGTCGGCGCGGCGGTACGGGCCGGCATGGGGATGGCCCCCGAGGAGCGCAAGAGCCAGGCGCTGCTGCTCGGCGAGCCCATCTACCGCAACGTCACGCTGGCCACCTTCGGCCGGTACGCCCGGTTCGGGTTCACCGACACCGGCCGGGAGCGGGCCGAGGCGGACCGGATCGCGGCGAGCCTGGAGCTGCGCCCCCGCGACGTCCGCCGGCCGGTGCGCACCCTCTCCGGCGGCAACCAGCAGAAGGTGGTGGTCGGGCGGTGGCTGCTCGGCGACACCCGCCTGCTGCTGCTCGACGAGCCGACCCGGGGCGTGGACGTCGGCGCCCGGTCCGAGCTGTACCAGGTCATCCGGGCCCTGGCGGCCCGCGGCGTCGGGGTGCTGCTGGTCTCCAGCGAGGTGCCCGAGGTGCTCGGTCTGGCCGACCGGGTGCTGGTGATGCGGGAGGGGCGGGTCGTCCGCGAAGCCCCGGCCGGCGAACTCGACGAGAACACCGTGCTCGACCTCGTCATGGCGGGGTCCCTGATGGAAGGCGCACCGGCATGAGCGATGTACCCTCCACACCCACCGCGGAGCGGGCGGCGCAGCTGCCGGCGCAGTCCCCGCCGGTGGACCCGGCGGAGACGGCCGCGGCCGGCGACCACGCGGCGGCCGTCGGGCGGCTCTCCTGGTGGCGGGGTGACGGCGGCGAGGGTGCCCGCCGCAACCTCGCGCTGATCGGGGTGCTGCTGGTGCTGATCGTGATCGGCGCGATCACCAGATCCGACCTCTACTCCAACCCGGACTGGGTCTGGGACAACGTGCTGAGCATCCTCAAGCTGGCCTCGGTGGTCGGCGTGGTCACCGTCGGGATGACCTTCGTCATCATCGGGGGTGGCATCGACCTCTCGGTCGGCGCGATCGTCGCGCTGGCCGGGGTCTGGTGCACCACGGTGGCCACCCAGAGCTACGGCGCCGGCGGCATGATCTTCAGCGCGCTCACCGTCGGGCTCGCGGTCGGCCTGGTCAACGGGCTGCTCATCTCGTACGGCCGGCTGGTGCCGTTCATCGCCACGCTGGCCATGCTGGTGGCCGCCCGCGGCCTGGCCGCCGAGATCTCCGACAAGCAGACCCAGGTGTCGGACAACTCCTTCATCAACGGCCTGGCCAGCAACGACCTGCTCGGCATCCCGCTGCTGGTCTACATCCTCGCCGCGGTGGTGGCGGCCGGCTGGGTGCTGCTCAACCGCACCACCTTCGGCCGGCGCACGGTGGCCGTCGGCGGCAACCCGGAGGCGGCCCGGCTCGCCGGCATCAACGTCAAGCGGCACACCCTGCTGCTCTACGCGCTCTCCGGGCTGTGCTGCGGCATCGCCGCCATCATGCTCACCGCCCAGGCCAACTCGGCCCAGGCGGCGATGGCGAACCTCTACGAGCTGGACGCGATCGCCGCCGCGATCATCGGCGGCACGCTGCTCAGCGGCGGGCGGGGCACCATCATCGGTTCCCTGCTCGGGGTGGTCATCTTCGCCACCATCACCAACCTCTTCGCCATCAACGGCCTCTCCACCGAGGCCCAGAACATGGTCAAGGGCGGCATCATCGTCGCGGCCGTCCTGGTCCAGCAGGTCAAGTTCCGCAGCGTCACCCAGTTCCTGGGCCGCAACCGGCTCACCACCACCTGACCCGATCCCGACCACGCACCACCCGGGCCGCCGGCGCACGCGACGGTGGCCTGGCCCCGCACACCCTTTTCCGAGCACCGCGAACCCTTCCCTCCACCACCGCGAACACAGGAGGTCGTCATGACCCAGCACAGTCGCGACCTGTCGCGCCGCCGACTGCTCTTCGGCGGGGCCGCCGTGGGCGCCGGCGTGCTCCTCGCCGGGTGCACCAGCAACGAGGAGCAGCCGACCGAGGCGCAGACCAAGGCGGCCGGCGCGCCGGGCGGCAACAGCGAGCCCGGCAAGCGGGTGACGGTCGGCTTCTCCGCGCCCGCCGCCGACCACGGCTGGATCGCCGCCATCACCAACAACGCCAAGGCCCAGGCCGGTACGTACTCCGACGTGGAGTTCAAGACGGTCGAGGCCGGCGCGGACGCGGCGGCCCAGCGGGCGGCGCTGTCCACCCTGATCTCCCAGAAGCCGGACGTCATCGTGCTGCTGCCGCACGACGGCAAGGAACTCAACGCCTTCGGCCTGGAGGCGATGAACGCCGGCATCCCGGTGGTCAACCTGGACCGGGCGTTCCCGGACGCGCGGGCCTACCGGCTGCAGATCAAGGGCGACAACTACGGCATGGGGGTGGCCGCCGCCACCTACATGATCGCGCAGTTCAAGGCGAAGAACCTCACCAACCCGGTGATCGGCGAGATCGCCGGCATCGACTCGCTGGAGCTGACCCAGGAGCGGTCGAAGGGCTTCGCCGACACGCTCACCGCGGCCGGTTTCCGGATCGCCAACCGCCGGGCGGCGGAGTTCACCGCCGACTCGGGCCAGCGGGAGGCCGCCCAGCTGCTCCAGGCGCTGCCGAAGATGGACGCGCTCTGGAACCACGACGACGACCAGGGCATCGGCGTGCTGGCCGCGATCAACCAGGCCAATCGCAAGGAGTTCTTCATGGTCGGCGGCGCCGGCTCGAAGAAGGCGATGGAGGACATCCAGGCGGACAACACCCCGCTCAAGGCGACGGTCACCTACAGCCCGTCGATGGCCTCGTCGGCCATCTCGCTGGCTCGGCTGATCGCCCAGGGCCGGGGCATGTCCGACCTGGTGGAGCTCCAGGTGCCGAAGGAAATCATCCTCGCCTCCGAGACGATCACCAAGGAGAACGCGAGCAACTACCTCAAGCTCGGGTTCTGACACACGGGGGGAGACCCACCTTGTCCACGACAGACAAGCAACTGCGGGTCGGCATGGTCGGCTACGCGTTCATGGGCGCCGCGCACTCGCAGGCGTGGCGCACCGTGAACCGGGTGTACGACCTGCCGGCGCGGGCCCGGATGGCGTTGATCTGCGGCCGGGACGCCGGGAAGGTGGCCGACGCCGCCGACCGGCTCGGCTGGGAGACGTACACCACGGACTGGCGTGACCTGGTCAGCCGGGACGACATCGACGTGGTGGACGTCTGCACGCCGGGCGACAGCCATGCCGAGATCGCGCTCGCCGCGCTGGCCGCCGGCAAGCACGTGCTGTGCGAGAAGCCACTGGCCAACACGGTCTCCGAGGCTCGGGCGATGGCCGCCGCGGCGGCCACCGCCCAGGCCGCCGGGGTGCGGTCGATGTGCGGGTTCAACTACCGCCGGGTGCCCGCGGTCACGATGATGCGGCAGCTGGTCGCCGACGGACGGCTCGGAGTGATCCGGCACGTCCGGGCGACGTACCTGCAGGACTGGATCGTGGACCCGCAGTTTCCGCTGGTCTGGCGGTTGCAGAAGGACAGGGCGGGCTCCGGCGCGCTCGGCGACATCGGCGCGCACATCATCGACCTGACCCAGTTCGTCACCGGGCAGCGGATCACCGGGGTCAGTGCGGTGACCGAGACGTTCGTCAAGGAGCGGCCGCTGCCCGCGGAATCGAGCGGGTTGGCGGCCACCGTGGACGGTGCCGGCCCGGTCGACGGGCACGGCTCCGTCGACGGGCACGCCCCGGCCACCGGCCCGGTCACCGTCGACGACGCCGCGGTCTTCGTGGCCCGGCTCGACGGCGGCGCGCTGGCCACGTACGAGGCGAGCCGGTTCGCCACCGGCCGCAAGAACGCCCTCCGGGTGGAGATCAACGGCTCCCTCGGAACCGTGGTCTTCGACCTGGAACGCCTCAACGAGCTGGAGTTCTACGACGCCACCCGACCCACGGCCGAGCAGGGCTTCAGCCGCATCCTGGTGACCGAGGGCGAGCACCCGTACATGTCGGCCTGGTGGCCGCCCGGCCACATCATCGGCTACGAGCACTCGTTCACCCACCAGATGCGGGACTTCATCGAGGCGATCGCCACCGGCGTCGACCCGGCTCCCTCCTTCGCCGACGCGTTGCAGGTCCAGCTGGTGCTGGACGCGGTCACCCGGTCGGCGGAGCTCGGTTCCTCGTGGACCGAGGTGGAGCCGGCGCTGGCCCCGGTGGCCGCCTGAGCCACCTCCGGGACCGGCCGGCGAGGGCCTGGCCGCGGTTTGCGCCCCGCGGTCGGGACGAGGCCGGTTCCGGAGGACGTGCAACCGGGCCGTACGGCCCGGTGACGCACGAGCAGGACGGCCGTCCGGTGCGGCCGGACCGGGATTCCCCGGCCGCACCGGAGGGCCGCCACCAACCCGGCGATCCGGAGGACCAGATGGCACTCCCCACCGCTCGCGTCCACACCGTCCACCGCTCACACCCCCGCGGGTGGTCCGCACCGCGGGCATCGACCGTTCCGGCGTTCGGCGCCGGCTGAGACGTCCGGCCGGGGCGTGCCGTCGCTCCGACCGGCCGGATGCGGGGGAGGCAGGGTCGAGACGCCGACCGACCCTGCCTACCAGCCCCGTCCGTCCGGCCCGCACCGGGAGCCGGTCCGGCGCCGTTGCCGCCGACTTCGACGCCGGCCGGTCAGCTCCACCCGAGGTGGACGGCCGGACGGGGCCCATCCGCTCCGCACGAAGATCTTCCGCAACGCAAAGAAATATGTATATAATTCTATTTCCGGCTGGTTCCTCCTGATCTGGGAAGGAGCACCATGCGTACGGGTGTCTGGCTGGTGGGGGCGCGCGGCTCGGTCGCGACCACCAGCATCGTCGGAGCGCTCGCCCTGCGGGCCGGGCTGGCCGGCCCCACCGGCTGCGTCACCGAGCTGGCCGAACTGCGCGGCCCCGCCCTGCCGTCCTTCGCCGACCTGGTCTTCGGCGGCCACGACGTGGTCGCCACCCCGCTGGTCAAGCGGGCCGAGGCGCTCGCCGACGCCGGCGTGCTGCCGGGGCGGCTGGTCGCCGCGCTGGCCGACGAGCTGGCCACCGTCGAGCGGGAACTGCGCCCCGCGCCGGCCGGCGGCAGCCAGGCCGACCGGGCCACCGCCACCATCCGCGACCTTGACGACTTCCGCCGCCGGCACGAGCTGGACCGGGTGGTGGTGGTCAACGTCTCGGCCACCGAACCGGTCGCCCGGCCGCACCCGGCGCACGCCGACCCGGCCACGCTGCGGGCCGCGCTCGCCGGACCCGAGGAGGTGCTGCCGGTCAGCTCGCTCTACGCGTACGCGGCCGTCACCGCGGGCTGCCCGTACGTCGACTTCACCCCGTCCACCGGGCTGCGGCTGCCGGCGCTGCGCGCGCTGGCCGACGAGCGCGGCCTGCCGTACGCCGGGCACGACGGCAAGACCGGGGAGACCCTGGTCAAGTCGGTGCTCGCCCCGATGTTCGCGATGCGGCACCTGGCGGTGCGCTCCTGGTCCGGGGTGAACCTGCTCGGCGGCGGCGACGGCGCCACGCTGGCCGACCCGGCCGCCAACGCCGCCAAGGTCGAGAGCAAGCAACGGGTGCTCGGCGAGACCCTCGGCTACCAGCCGCAGGGCGGCACCCGGATCGACTACGTGGAAAGTCTCGGCGACTTCAAGACCGCGTGGGACCTGGTCACCTTCGCCGGGTTCCTGGGCACCGGGATGCGGCTGGAGTTCACCTGGCACGGCTGCGACTCCGCGCTGGCCGCTCCGCTGGTGCTCGACCTGGCCCGGCTCACCGCCGCCGCGCACGCCGCCGGGCACCGCGGGCCGCTCGCCGAGCTCGCCTTCTTCTTCAAGGACCCGCTCGCCGCGCCCACCCACGCGCTGGCCGAGCAGTGGACCCGGCTGTGCGAGTTCACCCGCCGGCTGCACGCCGGAGGCAGCGATGACCAGCCCGGCTGACCTGGCCGAGCTGGTCCGCGCACCGGCCGCGCTCTCGGTCCCCGGCGACGTGTTCGCCGGCGCCGCGGCGGCCGGCACGCTGGGCCCGCGTACGCCCGCGCTGGCCGGCGCCTCGGTGCTGCTCTACTGGGCCGGCATGGCCGCCAACGACTGGGCCGACCGGCGGCTGGACGCCGTCGAGCGGCCGGAGCGGCCGATCCCCAGCGGCCGGGTCAGCCCGCCCGCCGCGTTCGGCCTGGCGGCCGGGCTCACCGCCGCCGGGCTCGCGCTGGCCACCGCCGCCGGCGGGCGGCGGGCCGCCGCGGTCGCGCTGCCGCTCGCGGCCACCGTCTGGGGGTACGACCTGGCGGCCAAGAACACCGCCGCCGGGCCGGCCGTGATGGCCGCCTGCCGAGGGCTGGACGTGCTGCTCGGCGCGTCCGGTGGCCGGCTGCGCCGGGCGGTGCCGGCGGCGGTCACCGTGGCCGCGCACACCTGGACGGTCACCGCGCTGTCCCGCCGCGAGGTCAGCGGCGCCGAGACCGGCCTGCCGCTGCGGACCCTGGCCGGCACCGCCCTGGTCGCGGCCGCCGCCGCGACGCCCCCGGCCGCCACCCGTACCCGGTCCACCGGCGACCCGACGCGGGCCCCGGCCCGGCTGGCGCGGGTCGCGACGGCCCTGCCGGCCGTGCTCGCCGGCTGGTACGCCGCCCGCTACGGCGCGGCGCAGGCGCGGGTGGTGGCCGAACCCTCGGCCGGCCGGGTACGCGCCGCGGTGGGCGCCGGGATCACCGGGCTGCCCGCCCTGCAGGGCGCGCTCACCGCGCGCTCCGGCGCCGGCCTGCTCGGGCTCGCGGTGGCGGCGGCGGCGCCGCTGGGCCGCCGGCTCGCCCGGAAGGTCTCCCCGACATGACAGCCAGCCCCGACCCCGCGCTCCGCCCCACCGACCTGCGCTTCGGCTACGGCACCAACGGGTTCGCCAACCACCGGCTGGACGACGCGCTCGCGGTGATCGCCGACCTCGGCTACACCGGTGTCGCGCTCACCCTGGACCACGACCACCTCGACCCGTTCGCGCCGGCGCTGGCCCGGCGGGTGGCCGCCGTCCGGCGCCGGCTGGCCGACCTCGGCCTCGGTGTGGTGATCGAGACCGGGGCGCGGTACCTGCTCGACCCCTGGCACAAGCACGCGCCGACGCTGCTGCACGACGACCCGACCCGGCGGGTGGAGTTCCTCCGCCGCGCCGTCCGGATCGGCGCCGACCTGGGCGCCGAGGCGGTCTCGTTCTGGGCCGGCGTACGCCCCGAGCGGGTCGCCCCCGCCGCCGCCTGGGACCGGTTGGTCGCCGGCTGCGCGGCGGTGGTGGACGCCGCCGACGCGGCCGGGGTGCCGCTCGGCTTCGAGCCCGAGCCGGGCATGCTGGTCGAGGACATCGCCGGTTGGCGGCGGCTGCGCACCGCGCTCGGCGACCCCGGCGTCTTCGGCATCACCCTGGACATCGGGCACTGCCGCTGCCTGGAGCCGCAGCCGGTGCCGGCCTGCGTGCTGGACGTGGCCGCGCACCTGGTCAACGTCCAGATCGACGACATGCGCCGGGGGGTGCACGAGCACTTGGAGTTCGGCACCGGCGAGATCGACTTCCCGCCGGTGCTGGGCGCCCTCGCCGACGCCGGCTACCGCGGTCTGGTCGCCGTCGAACTGCCCCGGCACTCGCACGCCGCACCGGCCGTCGCCGCCCGCTCGATCGACTTCCTGCGCGCCGCCGCCACCCGCGCCGAGGTGCCCGCCCACGCCGAGGCGTCCGCCCGTGCCGAGGCGCCCGCCCGTGCCGAGGCGCCCGCCCGTGCCGAGGCGTCCGCCCGTGCCGAGGCGCCCGCGTCTGCCGGGGCGTCGGCCCGGCCGGCTCGCGCCGCGGCCCCCCGCTCCGCACCCACCGACACCCCGGGCCGGAAGGCCGCGGTGCGTATGTAGGTGCGGAACGAGGGCCGAGGGTGCCCACCGGCCGGTGCCGGTGGCGGGGCGGCCAGGCCGCCCACCGGGCGCCACTAGACCGCGCCGGCTCCCGGTCGGGAGCCGGCGCCGAGGGGAGGCACGATGACAGCCGATCAGCTGCGGGCCGCGCTGCGGGAGGTGTCCGATCCCGACTGGCTGGCCGAGGCCCTGCGCCGGGTCGCCGCCGAACCGGGCAGCATCGCCCGCTGGTTCCCGGCCGCCGGCCGGCGCTGCGGGCGGCACGAGCTGGCCGACCTGCCCGGCTGGACCGCCGACGAGGCGGCCCGGGCGCTGCTGCTGGCCAGCCTGCCCACCCGGCACGCGGAGCGCGCCGACGTTCTCTACCGGAACGGCGACGCCGCCGAGAAGCGGGCCGTGCTGAAGGCGCTGCCGTTGCTGCCGATCGGCGCGGCCGGGGTGCCGCTGCTGCACGACGCGATCCGCACCAACGACACCCGCCTGGTCGCCGCCGCCCTCGGCCCGTACGCCCGACACCTGGACCCGGCGGCCTGGCGGCAGGCGGTGCTCAAGTGCGTCTTCACCGGGTTGCCGCTGGCCGCGGTGGCCGACCTCGACACGCGCGCCGACGCCGAGCTGGCCGCGATGCTGGCCGCGCTGGCGGCCGAACGGAACGCCGCCGGCCGGAGCATGCCGGCCGACGCCACCGACCTGCTCGACCGGCTCACCGCCGGCTCCGGCCGGCCCACCGCCAGGGAGGCGTGATGCGCATCTTCGACCCGCACATCCACATGACCTCGCGTACCACCGACGACTACGAACGGATGGCCGCGGCCGGGGTACGCGCGGTGGTGGAGCCCGCGTTCTGGCTGGGCCAGCCGCGCACCAGCGCCGACTCGTTCGCCGACTACTTCGACTCGCTGATCGGCTGGGAGCCGTTCCGGGCCGGCCAGTTCGGCGTCCGGCACCACGCCACCATCGCGCTCAACCCGAAGGAGGCCAACGACCCGCGCTGCCGCCCGGTGCTCGACCTGCTGCCCCGCTACCTGGAGAAGGACGGCGTGGTGGCGGTCGGCGAGATCGGCTACGACTCGATGACCCCGGAGGAGGACGCGGCGTTCGCCGCCCAGCTCGCCCTCGCCGTCGCGCACGACCTGCCGGCGCTGGTGCACACCCCGCACCGGGACAAGGCGCGGGGCGTGGAGCGCAGCCTCGCGGTGGTCCGCGAGAGCGGCATCGAGCCGGGCCGGGTGGTGCTCGACCACCTCAACGAGGTGACCGTGAAGCTGGCCCGGGACACCGGCTGCTGGCTCGGCTTCTCCATCTACCCGGACACCAAGATGTCGCCGCCGCGGATGGTGGAGCTGCTGCGGGCGTACGGGACGGAGCGGATGCTGGTCAACTCGGCGGCCGACTGGGGGCGCTCGGACCCGCTGCTCACCCGGGCCACCGGCGAGGCGATGCTGCTCGCCGGGTTCACCGCCGACGACGTCGACCAGGTGCTGTGGCGCAACCCGGTCGAGTTCTACGGCCAGTCCGGCCGGCTCGACCTGACCGACCTCGACCTGGCCGACGTCGACCCGCCCACCGGCACGTACGCCGGCAACTCGATCCTGCGCGGGGGCAGCTGATGCGGCTGCGGCACGCCGGCGGCAGCACCGTCCACCTCGGCTACTGCACCAACGTGCACCCGGCCGAGGACCTCGCCGGCGTCCTCGCCCAACTGGACAGCTACGCCCTGCCGGTGCGCCGCCACCTCGACGCCGACCTGCTCGGCCTCGGGCTGTGGCTGGCCGCCCCGGTCGCCGCCGAGCTGGCCGCCGACCCGGCGGCCCGCCGCCGGCTGCGCGCCGAACTGGCCGCCCGGGGCCTGGAGGTGGTCACCCTCAACGGCTTCCCGTACGCGGCCTTCCAGGCCCCGGTGGTCAAGGGCGACGTCTACCACCCGGACTGGACCACCGACCGGCGGCTGCGCTACACCCTCGACCTGGCCCGGGTGCTGGCCGACCTGCTGCCCGAGGACGCCGCCCGGGGGTCCATCTCCACTCTGCCGCTGGCCTGGCGGCACCCCTGGGACGGCAGCCGGGCGGACGCCGCCCGCCGCCGGCTGGACCAGCTCGCGGCCGGGCTCGCCGCCGTCGAGCGGGACACCGGCCGGCCGATCCGGGTCGGCTTCGAGCCGGAGCCCGGCTGCCTGGTGGAGAGCACCGGGCAGGCGGCCGGGGTACTGTCCGGTATGGACACCGAGCGGCTGGGCGTCTGCCTCGACCTGGCGCACCTCGCCTGCGCCTGGGAGCAGCCCGCCGAGGCGCTGGCCCGGCTGCGCGCCGCCGGGCTGCCGGTAGTGAAGGTGCAGGTCTCCGCGGCGATCGAGGCGCCGGCCGAGGCGACGGAGGCGTTGCGCCGCTGGGTGGAGCCGCGCTTCCTGCACCAGACCCGGGCCGCCGGCTGCGCGGGCGCGGCGGACCCGGCCGACCCGTCGTACGCGGCGGACGACCTGGACGCCGCGCTGGCCGCCCGGCTGCCCGGGCCCTGGCGGGTGCACTACCACGTGCCGCTGCACGCCCCGCCGGAGGAGCCGCTGGGCGCCACCCTGCCGGTGCTGCGCGCCGCGCTGGCCGCGCTCTACACCGGCCCGGAGGCCGGCTGCGACCACCTGGACGTCGAGACGTACACCTGGGGGGTGCTGCCGGAGGCACGCCGGCCGCGCACCGACGCGGAGCTGGCCGCCGGGATCGCCGCGGAGCTGGCCTTCGCCCGCGACGAACTGGCCGCCCTCGGCCTCACCCCACTCGCCGGTGCCGAGCGGAGCGAGGTGGCGGCATGAGCGAGCCTTGGCGAGCGAATCATCGACACAGCGCCGGGGTGCCTCATGGCGGCGCCGAGCGGAGCGAGGTGGCGGCATGAGTAGGCGGCTGGTGGTGCTGGACGTGGTCGGGCTGACCCCGCGGCTGCTGGCGCACATGCCGCGGCTGCGCGCGGTCGCCGACGCCGGTTTCCGGGCCGAGCTGGGCACCGTGCTGCCCGCGGTGACCTGCTCGGTGCAGTCGACCTTCCTCACCGGTGCGCTGCCGGCCGAGCACGGCATCGTCGGCAACGGCTGGTACTTCCGGGAGCTCGGCGAGGTGCTGCTCTGGCGGCAGCACAACGCGCTGGTCGGCGGCGAGAAGCTCTGGCAGGCGGCCCGCCGGGCCGAGCCCGGCTACACGGTGGCCAACGTCTGCTGGTGGTACGCGATGGGCGCGGACGTCGACTGGACGGTCACCCCCCGGCCGATCTACTTCGCCGACGGTCGCAAGGAGCCCGACTGCTACACCGACCCGCCCGAGCTGCACGACGCGCTGACCGGCCGGCTCGGCACCTTCCCGCTGTTCACCTACTGGGGCCCGGGCGCCGGCATCCCCTCCTCGACCTGGATCTGTCGGGCGGCCGAGCAGATCCTCGCCGACCAGGCACCGGACCTCACCCTGGTCTACGTCCCGCACCTCGACTACGACCTGCAACGCTTCGGCGCCTCGTCGCCCCGGGCGGCCGCCGCCGCGGCCGAACTGGACGGCGTGCTCGGGCCGCTGCTGGACGCCGCCGCGGCCCGGGACGCGACGGTGGTGGTGCTCTCCGAGTACGGCATCACCGACGTGTCCCGCCCGGTCGACGTCAACCGGCTGCTGCGCGCCGAGGGGCTGCTCCGGGTGCACACCCAGGCCGGCATGGAGTACCTCGACCCGTGGACCTCGCGGGCGTTCGCTGTCGCCGACCACCAGGTCGCGCACGTCTACGTCCGGGACCCGGCCGACGTGCCGGCGGTGGCGAAACTCTGCGCCGGGCTGCCCGGGGTGGCCGAGGTGCTCGACGCCGACGGCAAGACGGCACACGGGCTGGACCACCCGCGCGCCGGTGAGCTGGTGCTGGTGGCCGAGCCGGACGCCTGGTTCACGTACTACTACTGGCTGGACGACGCGCGGGCGCCGGACTTCGCCCGGCTGGTGGAGATCCACCGGAAGCCGGGCTACGACCCGGCCGAGCTCTTCTTCGACCCGGCCGCGCCCGGAGCGGCGAAGCGGCGGGCCGCGGTCGCGCTGGCCCGCAAGAAGCTCGGGCTGCGCTACCTGATGAGCGTGGTCGGGCTGGACGCCGGCGCCCGGGCGGTCCGCGGCTCGCACGGGCGGCTGGCGGCCGACCCGGCCGACGGGCCGGTGCTGCTCTGCTCCGACCCGGCCGCGGCCCGGGACCGGATCGCCGCCACCGAGGTCAAGGCGCTGCTGCTGGAGCTGGCCGGGCTGCCACCCGCCCCGGCCGGTGACCGCGTCCCGGCTGGTCGGCGGCGCCCGCCGGCCGGTGGGCCGACGGGGGAGGCGCCGTGACGGTGACCGTCGCGCCGACCGACGCGAGCGGGCTGCGTGCCCGTTTCGACGCCGAGTTGGCCGCGTTCCTCGACCGGCAGGGCCCCGAGTGGCCGGACGGCGCGCCCCGGGGCGTCTTCACCGCGCTGCACCGCTTCGTGCTGGCCGGCGGGAAGCGGCTGCGCCCGCTCTTCTGCTACTGGGGCTGGCGCGGTGCCGGGGGCGCGGACGGCACCCCGATCGTGGTCGCCGCCGCCGCACTGGAGCTGTTCCACGCCTTCGCGCTGATCCACGACGACATCCTCGACGGCAGCGACCGGCGCCGGGGCGAGCCGTCGGTGCACCGGCTCTTCGCCGACCTGCACGCCCGCTCGGCCTGGCGCGGCGACCCGGAGGCGTACGGGCGCAACACCGCGCTGCTCTGCGGCGATCTCTGCGCCGCCTGGTCGGACCAGATGTTCCACGAGTGCGGCCTGAGCACCGAGCAGATCCACCGGGGGTACGCGGTCTTCGCGCTGATGCGCACCGAGGTGATCGCCGGCGAGTACCTCGACCTGGTCTCCGGGGTCGGCGACGGCTCGGTGGCCAGCGCGTTGACCGTGATCCGGATGAAGGCGGCCCGCTACACGGTCACGCGGCCGTTGCAGATCGGCGCGGCGCTGGCCGGCGGCGGGCCGGACCTGCTCGCCGCGCTGGCCGAGTTCGGCGACCCGCTCGGCGACGCGTTCCAGCTCCGCGACGACGTGCTCGGGGTCTTCGGCGACCCGGCGGTGACCGGCAAGTCGGTCCTGGACGACCTGCGCGAGGGCAAGCCGACGGTGATGATGGCGCTGGCCCGCAGCGCCGCCGACCGGGCCCAGACGGCCCGGCTGCGGGACCTGTTCGGCAACCCGGCGCTGGACGCCGACGGCGCGGCCGAGCTGCGCGACATCATCGAGCGCACCGGCGCCCGCGAGCGGATCGAGCAGATGATCCGGGTCCGCACCGACGCCGCACTGGCCGCGCTGGCGCACGCGCCGCTGGTCGACGAGAGCCGGGCGGCGCTGATCCGCCTGGCCGGCCAGGCGGTCGACCGCCGGCTCTGAGCCGCGACCCGCGACCCATCCGCGGGGTAGGGAACGCGCCGACTTTCGCCCAGATCGACAAAAGTCCATTCTGGATCCGCAGAAGGTATGGACACATCGACGTACGCAACTTAATGTCGTGGCCAACACGACACTGTTTCGTCGAGGTGAACCGGCGGCGCGGTAACCCATCGACTGGTGACCTCCGAGACGTGGCCCCACCGACCGGTGGTCACGGCCGGCCGGGACGGCACCCCGGCGGGCCGCCGCATCCCCCGCTACGGCATCCGGCGCGACGGCGCGCGCCCCGCCCTGGCAGTCACTCGTCAGGAAGGGACAGCTCAACGATGTCCACCACGGACGGCTCCACCCACCGACCCCGACGATGGTTCTCCGCCGGCTCGGCACTGCTCCTGGTCGCCGCGGCCGGCACGGTCTCCCTCGGCGTTGGCCCGGCCGCACTCGGCGGCCCCGCGCCGGCCCAGGCCCACCCGATCACCGCCACCGACTTCCAGCAGGTCGAACTCGCCCGCGGCGTGGCCGAGATGGGCGAACCGATGTCGCTGGCCGTGCTGCCCGACCGCTCGGTGCTGCACACCGCCCGCAACGGCACGCTGCGCCGCACCGACGCGGCCGGCACCACCTCGGTGATCGGCACGATCCCGGTCTACACGCACGACGAGGAGGGCCTGCAGGGCGTCGGGGTCGACCCGAACTTCGCCAGCAACCGGCACATCTTCCTCTACTACGCGCCGCCGCTGTCCACCCCCGCCGGGGACGCGCCGGCCACCGGCAGCGACTTCTCCGCCTGGCAGGGCGTGAACCGGCTGTCCCGGTTCACCCTCAACGCCGACTTCACGCTCAACCAGGCCAGCCGGGTCGACGTGCTCGACGTGCCGGCCGACCGGGGGCTCTGCTGCCACGTCGGCGGGGACATCGACTTCGACGCCGCTGGCAACCTCTACCTGTCCACCGGCGACGACACCAACCCGTTCGACTCCGCCGGGTACGCGCCGATCGACGAGCGCACCAACCGCAACCCCGGCTACGACGCGCAGCGCAGCGCGGCCAACACCAACGACCTGCGCGGGAAGATCCTGCGGATCAAGGTGAACGCGAACGGGACGTACTCGATCCCGGCCGGCAACATGTTCGTCGACTCCGACGCCCGGACCCGGCCGGAGATCTACGCGATGGGCTTCCGCAACCCGTTCCGGATGAGCGTGGACAGGGCTACCGGCATCGTCTACGTCGGCGACTACGGCCCGGACGCCGGCTCCACCAGCGCCACCCGCGGCCCCGCCGGCCAGGTCGAGTTCAACCGGGTCACCGGCCCGGGCAACTACGGCTGGCCGTACTGCACCGGCACGAACACCAGCAGCGAGACCTACAACGAGTGGAACTTCGCCAGCAACGCCACCGGGCCGAAGTTCAACTGCACCGGCGGGCCGACCAACAACTCGTTCCGCAACACCGGGCTGCCCACCCTCCCGGCGGCCAAGCCGTCCTGGATCCGGTACGGCGGCGACGCCGGCACGCCGCCCGAGTTCGGCGGCGGCTCCGAGTCCCCGATGGGCGGGCCGGTCTACCGGTACGACGCCGCGTCGACCTCGACCACCAAGTTCCCGCAGTCCTTCGACGGGCAGTTCTTCGCCACCGAGTTCGGCCGCGGCTGGATCAAGCCGATCCACGTCAACGCCGACGGCTCGCCCGGCACCATCGACAGCTTCCCGTGGACCGGCAAGCAGGTGATGGACTCGGCGTTCGGCCCGGACGGCGCGTACTACGTGCTCGACTACGGCACCGGCTACTTCAACGGCGACGCCAACTCCGCGCTCTACCGCTTCGACCACATCGGCGGCGGCAACCGGGCACCGACGGCGGCGGCGAGCGCCAACCGCACCTCCGGCGCCGCCCCGCTGGCCGTCACCTTCTCCTCGGCCGGCTCGTCCGACCCGGAGGGTGGGGCGCTCACGTACGCCTGGAACTTCGGCGACGGTACCAGCTCGACGGCGGCCAACCCGACGAAGACGTACACCGCCAACGGGACGTACACCGCCACGCTGACCGTCCGCGACCCGCAGGGCGCCACCGGCAGCGCCAGCGTGGTCATCACCGTGGGCAACACCGCGCCGACGGTGACCATCAACAGCCCCGGCAACGGCCGGCTCTTCTCCTACGGCGACACGGTGCCGTTCAGCATCACCGTCACCGACCCGGAGGACGGCACGATCGACTGCACCAAGGTCAAGATGACCTACGTGCTCGGCCACGACCAGCACGGGCACCAGATCACCTCGCAGAACGGCTGCTCCGGTGCGATCACCATCCCGGTCGACGGGGAGCACGACGAGGCGGCGAACATCTTCGCCATCTTCGACGCCGAGTACACCGACGCCGGCGGGCTGACCACGCACACCCAGCACACCCTCCAGCCCCGGCACCGGCAGGCCGAGCACTTCAAGACCTCGTCGGGGATCAACACCTTCGACAAGGCCGCCGCCGAGGGCGGCAAGACCGTCGGTGACATCCACAACGGCGACTGGATCGCCTTCCAGCCGTACCAGCTGGGCAACGTCACCTCGTTCACCGCCCGGGTCTCCTCGGCGGGCGCGGGCGGCACGCTGCAGGTCCGGGCCGGCTCGGCCACCGGCACGGTGCTCGGCTCGGCGACGGTGCCGGTCACCGGCGCCTGGGACGCCTTCACCACGGTGAGCGGGACGGTGGCCGGCGCGCCGGCCGGCACCACCACGCTCTACCTGACCTTCGCCGGCTCGGGCACCGGGGCGCTCTACGACGTGGACGCCTTCACGCTGAACACCGGCACCGCGAGCGGCGGCACCGGGCCGATCCGGGGGTTGGCCAGCAAGTGCCTGGACGTGCGCAACGCGGGTACGGCGGACGGTACGCAGATCCAGCTGTACACCTGCAACGGAAGCGCCGCGCAGACGTGGACGGTGACGCCGAACTCGACGATCCGGGCGTTGGGCAAGTGTCTGGACGTCTCCGGTGGTGGTTCGGCGGACGGTACGAAGATCCAGTTGTGGACGTGCAACGGCACGGGTGCGCAGAACTGGTCGGCGCAGGCGGACGGGACGGTGCGTAACCCGCAGTCGGGCAAGTGTCTGGACGTCTCCGGCAACAACTCCGCCGACGGCACCGTTGTGCACCTGTGGACCTGCACCGCCGCCGCGAACCAGAAGTGGACCCTGCCCTGAGTTGACCGGAGGGGCCGCCGGTCCCGGCGTACCGTCGGCAGTGGCGGCCCCTCCTGACCGGAATTGGGAGAGCGACATGCGCAGACTCCTCCGACCCGTCCTCGGCGCGGCCACCGCCGTCCTCGCCACCCTCGCCTGCACCACCCCGGCCACCCCGGCCAGCGCCGCCGACGCCCCGTACGACGTGCTGGTCTTCTCCAAGACCGCCGGGTTCCGGCACGACTCCATCGCGGTCGGCACCCAGGCCATCCGCGACCTCGGCGCGGCGAACAGCTTCACCGTCACCGCCACCGAGGACGCCGCCGCGTTCACCACCGGGAACCTGGCCCAGTACGAGGCCGTGGTCTTCCTCAACACCACCGGCGACGTGCTCAACGCCAGCCAGCAGAGCGCCTTCGAGTCGTACATCGGCTCCGGCGGCGGGTACGTCGGGGTGCACGCCGCCGCCGACACCGAGTACGGCTGGTCGTTCTACGGCAACCTGGTCGGGGCGTACTTCGCCTCGCACCCGGCCATCCAGCAGGCCAACGTCAAGGCGGAGAACCGGGCGCACGCGGCCACCGCGCACCTGCCGCAGACCTGGACCCGCACCGACGAGTGGTACAACTACCAGACCAACGCCCGGTCCACGGCCCGGGTGCTGGCCACCCTCGACGAGTCGTCATACTCGGGCGGCTCGATGGGCGCCGACCACCCGCACTCCTGGTGCAAGACCTACAACGGGGGCCGGGCCTTCTACACCGGCGGCGGGCACACCCAGGCGTCGTACGCCGAACCGGCGTTCCGGGCCCACCTGCTCGGCGGCATCCGGTACGCGGCCGGTCGGGCCAAGGCCGACTGCCGGCCGGAGACCGGCTACACCACCCTCTACAACGGCTCCACCACCGGCTGGTCCCAGGCCGGACCGGGCAGCTTCAGCAACGCCGACGCCACCCTCACCTCGGTCGGCGGGATGGGCCTGTACTGGTACAGCGCGAAGCAGTTCACCAACTACTCGCTCAAGCTGGACTGGCGGCTCGCCGGCGACGACAACTCCGGGGTCTTCGTCGGCTTCCCACCATCGAGCGACCCGTGGTCGGCGGTGAACAACGGCTACGAGATCCAGATCGACGCCACCGACGCGGCCGACCGGACCACCGGGGCGGTCTACACCTTCAAGTCCGCCGACATCGCGGCCCGGGACGCGGCGCTGAACCCGCCGGGGGAGTGGAACACCTACGAGCTGCTGGTCGAGGGGGAGCGGCTCCAGGTCTTCCTGAACGGGGTGAAGATCAACGACTTCACCAACACCGACCCGGCCCGCTCGCTCGCCGGCCACATCGGGTTGCAGAACCACGGCACCGGCGACGACGCCTCGTTCCGCAACGTCCGGATCAAGGAACTGGGCACCACCCCGCCGCCCACCGGCACCATCCAGGCGGAGGCGTTCAGCTCGGCCAGCGGCGTCACCCCGTTCAGCAAGGCCGGGGCGAACGGCGGCCAGACGCTCGGCTACATCGACCCGGGCGACTGGGCGGCGTACAACGGTGTCGACCTGACCGGGGTGACCTCGTTCAAGGCGCGGGTCGTCTCCGGCGGGCCGGGCGGCACCATCCAGGTACGCACCGGCTCGGCCACCGGCACCGTACTCGGCTCGGTCGCGGTGCCGAACACCGGAAGCTGGACCACCTTCGCCGACGTGACCACGAACCTCTCCGGCGTCCCGTCCGGCGCCCAGAACCTCTACCTGACCTTCACCGGCTCGGGCTCGGGGCTCTTCGACGTGGACGACTTCACCCTGGTGAGGTCCACCGGCGGCGGCACCGGCACCGGGCCGATCCGGGGCCTGGCTGGCAAGTGCCTGGACGTGCGCAACGCGGGTACGGCGGACGGTACGCAGATCCAGCTGTACACCTGCAACGGAAGCGCCGCGCAGACGTGGACGGTGACGCCGAACTCGACGGTCCGGGCTCTGGGCAAGTGTCTGGACGTTTCCGGTGGTGGTTCGGCGGACGGTACGAAGATTCAGTTGTGGACGTGCAACGGCACGGGTGCGCAGAACTGGTCGGCGCAGGCGGACGGGACGGTGCGTAACCCGCAGTCGGGCAAGTGTCTGGACGTCTCCGGCAACAACTCCGCCGACGGCACCGCCGTGCACCTGTGGACCTGCACCGCCGCCGCGAACCAGCGGTGGACCCTGCCCTGACCCCGACCTGACCTCGACCTGACCCTTCTCCGGCAGCCGCTCGCCTTGGCGCTGCTCGCATCGGGCCCCCTGCCTTGCGGGGGGCCCGTCGCCGGTCCGTCGCCGGCCACGGGTCGCAGGTCCCGGCGGCACGCCCCAGACCCGGTCCCCACTCCGCCGTTGAATGCGCCGCCCGTCACACCCCCCAAAGCGGGCATTCACGTCCGAGGTTCGGGGTGATCGACTCGGTGTGCGGTATGTCGGGGTATCGGCCGCCGGCGGACAGCCCGTTTCACCGCACACCGAGTTGATGTTGGCAGCGCGGCCCGGGCCTCGACCGCGAAGGCGAGAGCTTTCCTCTGGAGAGTGATGACTCAGTGGCATAAATATGCCGCTGAGTCATCACGCTGAGCCGGGGCCTGTCGCCCGGATCGCGACACGCCGGGGAGAGCGTGCGCCCGCGCCCGAAGACCCGGGATCATGCCGCTGCCGCTGCCGCTGCCGCTGCCGCTGCCGCTGCCGCTGCCGCTGCTCGTTGCGGTTTCCCAATGCTCGTTGCCTGCTGCCTGCCGCTTGTTGCCCACTGCCCGCTGCCCGCCGTCTGCCGTCTGCCGCCGACGACCTGCTGGCTGCCGCCCCTGGGTGGGGCCTTCCGTGGCGGTGGCGGCGGCCATAGAGTGGGGGCGGCGATCGTGGAGGTGGCCGACGACCCGGCGGGAGGCGCAACCTGTCGGGCCCAGGTGCGTCCCGCACCCGTCGGCGTCCGCCGCGCTCGCCGGGCAGCACCCGGTCACCCTCGCCCCGGTCCGCAGGTACGGAATCCCCATCACGACAGGGGAGAAGGACAATGGCGCGACCCATCACGCTCTTCACCGGCCAGTGGGCCGACCTTCCGTTCGACGAGATCTGCCGGCTCGCCTCAGAGTGGGGCTACGACGGGCTGGAGATCGCCTGCTGGGGCGACCACTTCGAGGTCGACAAGGCGCTGGCCGACGACTCGTACGTCGACCGCAAGCGGGAGACCCTCGCCAAGCACAACCTGAAGGTCTACGCGATCTCCAACCACCTGGTCGGCCAGGCCGTCTGCGACCACCCGATCGACGAGCGGCACCAGGGCATCCTGCCCGCCCGGATCTGGGGCGACGGGGAGCCCGAGGGAGTGCGCCAGCGGGCCGCCGAGGAGATCAAGGACACCGCCCGGGCGGCGGCGAAGCTCGGCGTGAAGACCGTCGTCGGCTTCACCGGGTCGTCGATCTGGCACACCCTGGCGATGTTCCCGCCGGTGCCGCCGTCGATGATCGAGCGCGGCTACCAGGACTTCGCCGACCGGTGGAACCCGATCCTCGACGTGTTCGACGAGGTAGGGGTGCGGTTCGCCCACGAGGTGCACCCGAGCGAGATCGCGTACGACTACTGGACGACGAAGCGCGCGTTGGAGGCGATCGGCCACCGGCCCGCGTTCGGGCTGAACTGGGACCCGTCGCACTTCGTCTGGCAGGAACTGGACCCGGTGAACTTCATCTTCGACTTCGCCGACCGGATCTACCACGTCGACTGCAAGGACGCGAAGGTGCGCACCGGGGACGGCCGGCGCGGCCGGCTCGCCTCGCATCTGCCCTGGGCCGACCTGCGCCGCGGCTGGGACTTCGTCTCCACCGGCCACGGCGACGTGCCCTGGGAGGACTGCTTCCGGGCGTTGAACGCGATCGGCTACGACGGGCCGATCTCCATCGAGTGGGAGGACGCCGGCATGGACCGGCTGGTCGGTGCCCCGGAGGCGCTCCAGTTCGTTCGTCGGCTCGCCTTCGACGCCCCGGCCGCGGCCTTCGACGCCGCCTTCAGCAGCAAGGACTAGCAGGCCGCGTTCAGCTCGCAAGGACTGAGCGGGCCACGCTCAGCAGCAAGGACTGAGCAGGCCGCGTTCAGCCCGCAAGGACTGAGCGCGCCGCGGAGACCGACCGCGTAGCGCGAGGGGCCGCGCCCGGTGTTCCCGGGCGCGGCCCCTCCTGCGGTGTCGGGTCTGTCAGCCCCGCAGACCCGACATGTGCTGGAAGCTGACCTCCGCGTAGCGCAGCGACCGGCCCGGGTCGGCGGCGCCGCCCGGCGCGTTGTCCTGCTCCCACATCGGGTTGTGGTAACCCTTGGCGCCCATGTTGGCGAAGAAGTGCCCGTAGTCGATGTCGCCCTGGCCGAGCGGCACCATGTCGTACCCGGCGCTGTTGGCCGGGTTGAACGCGCCGTCCTTCGCGTGGAACAGCGGGAACCGGATGGGCTGGGCGGCGACCACGGCCAGCGGGTCGAAGACGCTGGTCTGGGTCACCCCGTCCGGGTCGGTGTAGCTGCGGAACCGGTGCTGGGCCACGTGCGCCCAGTAGATGTCCATCTCGAACCAGACCCAATCCGGGTTGGTGCGCGCGATGAAGTACTCCAGCTTGCGGACGCCGGAGGACCGGGTGGGCCGGCCCTGTGCGTCCAGCGGGCCGCTGTCCAGCAGGAAGTTGTACGCCGCGTCGTGGTTGTGCGTGTACAGCTTCAGCCCGCGGGCGGCGGCCATCTCGCCGAAGGTGTTCCACCGGTCGACGGCGGCGTCCCAGTCGGCCTTGTAGTTGCTGCCGGTCGGGTCGCTGCCGGTGCCGATGTGCTGCATGCCGAGGATCTCGGCGGTGTCCAGCGTCCGCTCGAAGGCGGCGATGGTGTCCGGCGTGACGGTGCCCGGGATCGAGGCGTGCGAGCCGTTGGCCCGCAGCCCGTTGTCGTCCAGGATCTTGCGGATCTCCTGCGGGGTGATCTGCCGGCCGAGGATGGAGGTGTGCTGGTTGTAGCCGGCGAACTCCACCTCCTTGTAGCCGATCTCGGCGAGCCGGGCGAGCACCCGCTCGAAGCCGTACGGCACACCGCTGGCGTCCGGGGCGGCGCCGATGCGGTCCCGGACGCTGTAGAGGATGATGCCGCGCTTGCCGGCCGGGACGAGCAGGCCGTTGCCGTTGGCGCCGGCGGCGGAGGCCCAGCCGGTGGCCCCGACGGCGGCCGCGCCGGCGACACCGGCGAGGGCGCCGAGCATCCGGCGACGGCTCATGCCGTGCTGACTGTCGTTCATCTGCTGCTGCCTTTCTCGGTGCTGGTGATGGGTGGGCCCGGCCCGGGTCACCGGCGGTGACCCGGCGCGCGGGTGGACTCGGAGGTGCCGGGGGCCGCCGGGCGGCGGCCCCCGGTCACCGCGTCAGGGCGCGACGCCGATGCCCTGGCCGGCGAACTCGACCCAGTTCAGGTTGCCGAAACCGCTGGCCGGGCCGCCGGGGACGGTGGTGAAGACGAGGTAGAGCCGGTGCGTGCCGCCCGGGTCGGTGATCGGCACGGTGGTGCTGGTGAAGGCGTTGTTGCCGGTGGTCGCGTTGACCGTGGCGGTGCCCAGCAGCGGGCCGGTGGGCGAGTCGAGCCGGAACTCGACGCCGAACCGCGGCTGCCCGGCGGTCGCGGCGCTGCCGCCGCTGGTCCGCAGGGTGACCGACTGGATGTCGTGCAGGTTCACCGTGTTGTTCACCGCGATCCAGTCACCCGGGTCCAGGCTGCCCCGTTGCTGCCCGCCGCCGGTGTCGGCGCTGTTGCCGACGGTGGTGCCGGACTGGTCGCGGGCGAACTCCACCTGTTGCCGCTTGTCCTGGATGATCTGCTGGTCCACGGTGGTCAACGCGGGCTGCCCGTTGGCGCCCTCGTCGGTGTAGGAGGCGCTGACCACGCCGTAGATGTAGCCGCCGTGCGAGGCGTCGTCGGCGATCGTGGGCAGCACGCCGGAGCAGCCGAACTGGTTGGCCTCGCCGTGGCCGTGCTCGTCGTGGCCGAGCACGAAGGTCACCTCGACCTTGGCGCAGTCGATCGGCCCGTCCTCCGGGTCGGTGACCGTCACCGACCAGGGGATGTTGTCGCCCCAGTTGAAGAAGCCGCCCTCCAGCGGGGTGTTGACGGTCACCGTGGGCGCGGTGTTGCCGACCGTGATCGTGGTGTTCGCCGACGCGCTCTTGCCGCTGGAGTCGGTCACCGTGAGCCGCGCGGTGTAGACGCCGTTGGCGGTGTAGGTGTGCGTCGGGTTCGGGTCGACCGAGTCGGTCGTGCCGTTGCCGTCGAAGTCCCAGGCGAACGAGATGGAGTCGGCCGGGTCCGGGTCCTTCGACCCTTCACTGGAGAAGGCGACGGTCAGCGGCGCGTGCCCGTTGGTCGGCGTGGCGCCGAGCACCGCGTTCGGCGCCCGCAGGCCCTTGACGTAGCTGAACTTCAGCATCGCCGCGTCCGGGTTGACGTTGAAGAACCCGTCGCCGTACGTCAGCAGGTAGAAGTTGCCGTCCGGGCCCCACTTCATGTCCATCGGGTTGTCGCAGAGGAACGGCCGGGCCGGCGTGCTCGGGCCGGGGCCGCAGTCGAGCACATTGTTGATCTTCAGGATGTCGCCCTGGCCGTCCAGCCGGATCTCCTTGAGGGTGTCCCGGGTGAACTCGCCGAAGAAGATCGAACCGTCGAAGTACGCGGGGAACTTCGTCTCCGACCTCAGCTCCGGGTCGTAGTCGTAGCGCGCCGCGCCGTGCGGCCCGACGCCGCCGGTGCCCAGCTCGGGGAAGAGCACCGGGCAGGTCTGCGTCGGGGTGGACAGGTAGGACTCCGGGCACGGGGTCGGGGCCTGGAACGAGTACCACAGCTCCGACTTCTCGACCGCCGGCAGGTCGGTCAGCCCGGTGTTGTGCCGGGAGGTGTTCCGCGGGGCCGCGCAGTCGAACGGCGCGATCGGGGAAATCGGGCTGGTGGTCCAGTTCATCTCGATGTACGGCAGGTTCGGCTGCACGCACATCGGCCAGCCGTAGTTCGCCGGCTTGTCGACCACCATCATCCGGCCGGTGCCCGCCGGCCCCCGGCCCACCGCGGCGGTCGAGGAGTCGGGGGAGTAGTCGGTGATGTAGGCGACGTCGTTGCGGTCGAGCGTGATCCGGAACGGGTTCCGGAAGCCCATCGCGTAGATCTCCGGTCGGGTCTTGTCACCCGGGTCCTGCGCCTCGGGGAAGAGGTTGCCCGCCGGCACCGTGTAGCTGCCGTCCGGCTGCACCGAGATGCGCAGGATCTTGCCCCGCAGGTCGTTGGTGTTCGCCGAGCTGCGCCGGGCGTCCACGAAGGGCGCCTGGTAGACGCCGGTGGCGCTCACCGAGTCGTTGTGCGGGGAGAAGCCGCCGGAGCCGCCACCGCCGGCCGGGGTGTCGTCGCCGGTGACCAGCCAGAGGTTGTTCTTCGAGTCGAAGGCGATGTCGCCGGCCACGTGGCAGCAGGCGCCCCGGTCCACCGGCACCTGGAGGATCTTCTGTTCGGTGGCCAGGTCCAGCGACGGGGTGTCGCCGTCGACGAACTTGAACCGGGACAGCTGGAAGTAGCCCTTCCACCGGTCCCAGGCCGTCGGGTCGGTGCTGGTGGTCGGCGCCCCGCCGGCGGGGGTGTCCAGCGGCGGCGCGTAGAAGAGGTAGACCCAGCGGTTGGTGGCGAACTCGCGGTCGATCGCCGGGCCGTACATCCCGTCCTCGCTGTGGGTGTAGACCGGGATCTGGGCCAGCACGGTGGTCTCGTTGCTCTCCGGGTCGTGCAGGCGTACGCCGCCGCGGCGGTCGGTCTGGATGACCCGGCCGTCGGGGAGCACGTCGAAGCCGATCGGCTCGTTGACGTTGGGCTGCGCCCCGATCACCTCCATCTGGTAGTTGGCCAGGACGGTGGCGCCGCAGTCGCCGTCGGTCACGCCGGCCGCCCACTGGATCGCGCCGCCGAGGTGCGCCCGCAGGTCGGTGCTGCCGAAGCTCTCCGGCGTCGCGCCGAGCCCGGTGTAGAAGGAGCGGCCGCCCTGGTAGTCCTTGCACCAGGTGACCGGGTGGTCGAAGCCCATCGTCCCGCCGGCGTACGTCTTCTCGTCCACCGTGGCCAGGACGTGCGAGACGCCCCGGACGTTGGCCGCGAAGTTGTACCAGCGGTCCGGGTGGGTCCAGCGCTCCGGCAGCGGGGCCGAGGCCGGGTGCACCCGGTCGGCGACGGTGACGGTGGCCGGGGCGGCGGCCGAGGCGGCGCCCACCGCCCGGGTGCCGAGCACGTCGTCCAGGAAGGACCAACCGGGCTCGGCCTCGATCGCGGAGTGCACGCCGACGAAACCGCCGCCGGCCCGGTAGTACCGCTCGAAGGCGGCCCGCTGGTCGTCGGTGAGGACGTCGCCGGCGGTATTCAGGAACACCACCGCGCGGAACTGCTTGAGGTGCGGCTCGTCGAACTTGCGGGCATCGTCGGTCACCTCGACGGTGAAGCGCCGGTCGTTGCCGAGCTGGCGGATCGCGTCCACCCCGGCGGCGGTGGCGGCGTGGCTGCCGCCGGCGGACCGGGTGAAGACGAGGACCTTGTACTGGATGCCGTTACTGGTCGGTGCCGGCGCGGCGAGCGCCGGCGCGGGCTGCTGCTGGGCCGTCGCGACGAGGGTCGCGCCGACGAGGGTGAGCAGGCTGAGGAAGGTGGTGGCCCGTCGGCCGGTCGGTCTGCGCATCGAACCTCGCTCTGGTCGGGCGGGTCCGCCCCAGCGCCGAGACGTCGCTGAGGAGGTCGCGGGGGAGTACCAATGAGCCTGGCCAGGTTCTACGCAGGACGATATTTGCGAGTGGGACTAAAGAGAAGAGGCTAGGGGCAGAAGTTTTCGATGTTCGGGTCGAACTTTTGCTCCAAACCGGCGAAAGTGGTGGCTGGTGCAGCCCACCTGGGCGGGAACGTGCCCGGACACGCGGACGGGCCGGCCACCACCAGGTGACCGGCCCGCTCGCGGATGAGTCAGAGGGTGCTGCCGCTGGTGCCCGAGCTGGACGGCTTGCGGGACGCGGTGCCGGCCGACGTCGACCCGGAGGTCGAACCGGCCGAGGCGGAACTCGACGAGCCGGAGCCGGACTTGGCGCCGATCGTGGCCGGCGTGCCGGCGAACGCGTCGTCGGCGGCGGTCAGTTCCTGCTTGTTGCCGTTGCCGCTGAGCTTCTCGCCCAGCTTCGACTGGCCGAGCTTGTCCTTGCCCTCGCTGTAGAGCCGGGTCGCCTGGGCCTGCGCGACCCCCGCCGCCTCCTGGACGGTGGGGTGGTCGAGCACCTTGCGGCCCCGGATCACCAGCTCCTCGTACTTCTCCCGGCCGGCACGGGCGCCCAGGACGAATCCCGCAGCCAGCCCGCCAAGAAACATGATCTTTCCGCGCATGGCGGCTCCTTCCGTACCTGACGCGCCGTCGTCCCGTCGGGCTCACCCCGGCGGGAGCGACCACCTCGCGCCTGCGTTCTCTGTCCGCAGCTAACTACCCATCCTGCTCTCCGCTCATACCTCCTTGTGCCGCGATGACGATTTGTCCTTATTATTGATGGTCGGTCCGGGTCGCCGGCGGCCCGGATCGGTGGGTAACCCCCTCGACCAACACCCCCCGGAGTCCTGTACTCTTGTCCCCGTCGCACGGCGAAGGAGAGATCCGGAACCGGGCAGCGCGGTCCCCCGTAGCTCAATTGGCAGAGCAGCCGGCTGTTAACCGGCAGGTTTTTGGTTCGAGTCCAAACGGGGGAGCCACTCCACTCGACGCCCGTCGGCACCGCCGGCGGGCGTTTCGTCGTTCCGGCCGGACGTACGGCCGCCGGGCCTGGCCGTTGCAGGCCGCCGTGGCCCAACTCCATGCCCTCGCCCCGCGGTGCTGCTGCCACCGCTCGCCCCAGCCCCGGTACGTCCCACCCGCCCGCAAAGGTGAGCCTCGCCCGTTTTGCCCACCCCGGTGCCGCTCGCCCGGCAGGATGGTCGCTGTCGACTGACTCCGGCGCGTCGATCGGTGCGTCGACCGTTGGGTGGGTGGGGATGTCCGGACGAGGCGGCAGGGTCACCCTGGTCGCGCTGGCGGTCGTGCTCGGCTGGCTGCTCGTCGGCGCGGTGACCGGGCCCTTCGCGGGGCGGCTCGGCGAGGTCGCCACCAACGACAGCGCCGCCTTCCTGCCCGCCGACGCCGAGGCGACCCGGGCCCAGGAACTGTCCGGGCGGTTCGTCGACCGGCAGACCACCCCGGCCCTGGTCGTCTACGAACGCACCTCCGGCATCACCGACGCCGACCGGCAGCGGGTGGCCGCCGACGCCGCCCGGTTCGCCGAGGTGCCCGGGGTGATCGGCCCGCTGCCCCCGCCGATCCCCAGTCAGGACGGGCAGGCCGTGCAGGTGGTGGTGCCCATCGACGACGGCGAGGGGGAGCGGATCGGCACGACCGTGGAACGGCTGCGCGACATCGCCGGCGGCGACCGGGACGGGTTGACCGTCGACGTGGCGGGGCCGGCCGGGCTGCTCGCCGACCTGATCGAGGTCTTCTCCGCCATCGACGGCACGCTGCTGCTGGTCACCCTCTGCGTGGTGCTGGTCATCCTGCTGGTGGTCTACCGCAGCCCGGTCCTGTGGATCTTCCCGCTGCTCTCAGCCGGTACGTCCTTCGCGCTGGCCGCCGCCTTCGTCCACCTGCTCGCCGACGCCGACGTCATCACGCTCAACGGGCAGGCGCAGGGCATCCTCACCGTGCTGGTCTTCGGCGCCGGCACCGACTACGCGCTGCTGCTGGTCGCCCGCTACCGCGAGGAGCTGCACCGGCACGCCCGCCCCTGGGACGCGATGCGCACCGCCTGGAAGGGGGCCGCCCCGGCGATCATCGCCTCCGGCGGCACGGTCATCCTGAGCCTGCTCTGCCTGCTGCTGTCCAGCCTGAACTCCAACCGCGCGCTCGGCCCGGTCGCCGCCATCGGCATCGCCGCCACCCTGCTGGTGATGCTCACCTTCCTGCCCGCCCTGCTGGTGCTCGGCGGGCGGTGGGCGTTCTGGCCGCGCCGGCCCCGCGAGGACGAGGCGGAACCGCAGGCCGAGCAGGGCATGTGGCGCCGGATCGCCGGTTTCGTGGCCCGCCGGGCCCGGCCGGTCTGGCTGGTCACCAGCGTGCTGCTGGCGGCCCTGGCGCTCGGCCTGACCCAGCTCGGCGCCACCACCCTCGGCCAGTCCGACCTGTTCACCCAGCGCACCGACTCGGTGGTCGGCCAGGAGGTGATCGCCCGGCACTACCCGGCCGGCACCGGCAGCCCCGCCACCATCCTGGTCGACCAGCGGGCCGCCCGGCAGGTCGCCGAGGTGGCCCGGACCGTGCCCGGGGTGGCCGCCGTCCGGCCGGTCACCGGCGACCGGGCCGGGCCGCCTGACCCCGCCGCGCCGCCCAGGGTGGTCGACGGCACCGTGCAACTGGAGGCGACGCTGGCCGACCCGCCGGACAGCGACGGCGCCGAGCGCACCATCCGCGACCTGCGGGCCGCGGTGCACCGGGTGCCCGGCGCGAACGCCGCGGTCGGCGGCTTCACCGCGATCAACGTGGACACCGCGGCGGCCGCCACCCGCGACCAGAACGTCATCATCCCGGTGGTCCTGGTGGTGATCGCGATCATCCTGGCCCTGCTGCTCCGCGCGCTGCTCGCCCCGATCCTGCTGATCGCCACCGTGCTGCTGTCGTTCGCCGCCACCCTCGGGCTCTGCGCGCTGGTCTTCCGGCACGTCCTTGACTTCCCCGGCGTGGACGCGTCGTTCCCGCTGTTCGCGTTCGTCTTCCTGGTCGCGCTCGGCATCGACTACAACATCTTCCTGATGAGCCGGGTCCGGGAGGAATCCGTCCGGCGGGGCACCCGGGCCGGGGTGCTGGCCGGGCTCGCGGTCACCGGCGGCGTCATCACGTCGGCCGGGATCGTGCTGGCCGCGACCTTCTCGGCGCTGGCCGTCCTGCCGCTGGTGGTCCTGGTCGAACTGGGCGTGGCCGTCGCGGTGGGCGTGCTCATCGACACCATCGTGGTCCGCTCGCTGCTGGTGCCGGCCCTGGCGTACGACATCGGGCCGCGGGTGTGGTGGCCGGGCCGGCTGGCCCGGGCGAACGGTGAACGGGAGGCGCGCCGTGCTGGCTGAGACCGATGTGGTGATCGTCGGCGGCGGGCTGGCCGGCCTCGCCGCGGCCCGGCGGCTGCACCGGGCCGGGGTGCCCTGGCGGCTGCTCGAGGCCGGTAACCGGCTCGGCGGCCGGATCGCCACCGACGCCGTCGACGGCTACCTGCTCGACCGGGGCTTCCAGGTGCTCAACACCGCCTATCCGCGACTCGGCGCGCTGCTCGACGTCGACCGGCTGCGCCTCGGCCACTTCACCCCCGGCGTGCTGGTGCGCAAGGGAGACGCGCTGCACCGGCTGGTCAACCCGTTGCGCGAACCGACCGGTGGGCCGCGCACCGCGCTGGTCGGGATCGGCTCGCCACTCGACCGGCTGCGGTTCGCCGCGCTCGCCGCCGGCTGCGCCGCGCTGCCACCCGGGCGGCTGCTCGCCGCGCCGGAGACCACCACCGAGGCGGCGCTGCGCCGGGCCGGGCTCTCCGACGCGATCGTCGAGGAACTGCTCCGGCCGTTCCTCTCCGGCGTCTTCATCGACCGGGAACTGGAGACCTCCAGCCGGGTGTTCGCGATGGTGCTGCGCTCGTTCGCCCGCGGCCGGATCGGCCTGCCCGCCGAGGGGATGGCCGCGCTGCCCCGGGCCGTCGCCGACCCGCTGCCGGCCGACCTGATCGAGCTGGACACCCCGGTCTCGCAGGTCGCGCCCGGACGGGTCCGCACCCAGGCCGGCGACATCGGCTGCCGCGCCGTCGTGGTCGCCGTCGACCCGCCGGCGGCGACCACCCTGCTGCCGGACCTGCCACCGGTACGGATGCACAGCTACACGACCTACTACCACAGCACCGCCGAGCCACCGCTGGCCGAGCCGATCATGCTCGTCGACGGCGACCGGCGGGAGTTGATCGCGAACACGGTGGTGGTCAGCCAGGCCGCACCCACGTACGCGCCGGCGGGGCGGCAGCTGGTGGCCACCTCGGTGGTCGGCCCAACGGCCCCGCCCGAGCCGGCCGTACGGCTCGAACTGGCCCGGCTCTACGGCCGGTCCACTGCCGACTGGACCCACCTGACCACCGTGTCGATCCCGGCCGCGCTGCCCGCCGCGCCACCACCGCAGGGCCGGCTGCGCAAGCCGGTGGCGCTCGGCGACGGCCTGTTCGTGGCCGGGGACCACCGGGACAGCCCGTCCATCCAGGGGGCGCTGACCAGCGGCTGGCGGGCTGCCGGGGCGGTGCTGGCGCAGCTGCGGGCCGGCTGAAAGCGGGCTCCCCGGCGGGTTGTTGATCATTTATCATCCTCGCCATGCCTGCCCCCCTTCCGCCGCCGAACTTCGACGCCGCGGCGGCGTACCCCCAGGTCAGCGCGGTGCGCGCGGCGCTCGCCGCGCGTGACTGGCCGGCCCTGCGCGCACAGCTGGCCGAGCCCGACCCGCACGGCCGCACGGTCCTGGTCGGCGAGGTCGGCGACGCCACCGACATCGAGGAGTTCCTCCGCGGGGCGCTGGCCGCGCAGCCCGAGGACCCGGTGGCCGGCACGCTGCTCGGCGCGTACCTGATCCGAGCCGGCTGGCGGATCCGCTCTGCCCGCCGCGCCCAGTACGTCAGCCGCGAGCAGTTCGCCCAGTTCTTCGACCACCTGCGCCGCGCCGAGCAGGTGCTGATCGAGGTCACCGCCCGCCACCCGGACGACGCGGCGGCCTGGACGCAGCGCATCACCAACGCCCGTGGCCTGCAACTCGGCCAGGCCGAGGCGCGCCGCCGCTACGACCAGCTCGCCAAGCACCACCCGCACCACCTGCCGGCGCAGGCGTCGCTGCTGCAGCAGTTCTGCCCCAAGTGGAGCGGCAACTGGGAGCGGGCGCACGGCTTCGCCCAGGAGTGCGCGGCGGCGGCCCCGGCCGGCGCCCCGAACGCGGTGCTGGTCGTCGAGGCGCACCTGGAGCAGGCGCTGGACCAGGACACCCTCGGCAAGGCCGGCGCCCACCTGCGCAGCGCGCAGGTCAGCCGGGAGATCCACGAGGCGGCGCAGCGGTCGATCTGGCACCCCGACTTCCGCAACGGCTGGGGCTGGCTCTGGGTCCGCAGCACCTTCGCCATGGCGTTCTGCCTGATGGAGGAGTGGCCGGCGGCCGCGCAGCAGTTCCAGGCCATGGGGCCGCTCGGCCACGAGGCGATGTTCGGCTACATCGACGGCGACGAGACGAAGCAGTTCCAGCGGTTCCGCGACAAGGCGTACGCGAAGGGCGGCCTGGCATGATCCAGCACCTGGACGTGGACGGGGTGCCCACCCTGCTGGCCCCGACCGGCGGGCCGATGCGCGCCGGGCTGACCTTCCGGGTCGGCACCGCCGACGAGACGCTGGCCCGCAGCGGCATCACCCACCTGGTGGAACACCTGGCGCTCGCGCCGCTCGGGATGGCCGACTACCACTTCAACGGGGCCACCTCGCCGGTCTTCACCACCTTCCACATGCAGGGGTCCGAGCAGGACATCGCCACCTTCCTCACCGCCGTCTGCGCCAACCTGACCGAACTGCCGACCGGCCGGCTGGAGGTGGAGAAGGAAATCCTGCGTACCGAGTGGAGCAACCGGGGCGGCTCGCCGGTGGAGGCGGTGCCGCTGTGGCGGCACGGCGCCCGGGACTTCGGCCTGACCAGCTACCCCGAGTGGGGGCTCGGCGCGCTCACCGGCGACGACCTGCGGCAGTGGGCCGCCCGCTGGTTCACCCGGGAGAACGCGGTGCTCTGGATCGCTGGCGACCGGGTGCCCGCCGGGCTGCGGCTGGCGCTGCCGGCCGGCGTACGCCACCCGGTGCCGGCCGCGTCGTCGGCGCTGCCGCGCACCCCGGCGTACTTCGTCAGCGGCTCGCGGGCGGTGGTGCTCGACGCGGTGGTGCGACGCTCGACCGCCGCGAGCCTCTTCGCCGACGTGCTGGAGCGCGAGCTGTTCCGGGCGCTGCGGCAGGAGGGCGGTCTCTCCTACACCACCACCGCCGGCTACGACCCGCGTGGCGACGGATACGCCAGCCTGCGCGCGCTCGCCGACGCGCTGCCGGAGAAGCAGGACGCGGTGCTCGGCGGCTTCATCGACACCCTGGCCAAGCTCCGGGTCGGCCGGATCGAGCAGAGCGACCTGGACTCCTGCGTGGCCAAGCGGGAGGACCTGCTCGGCACCGCCGAGGTGGACGCCGCCCGGCTGCCGGCGTACGCCTGCAACGTGCTCACCGGGGAGCGCAACCTCACCATCGACGAGCACCGGGCCGAGCTGAAGGCGGTCACCGTCGCCGACCTGCACGCGGTGGCCTGGGAGGTGGCCGGATCGGCGCTGCTGATGGTGCCGGAGGGGAACACCGCCGACTGGGCCGGGTTCGTCGAGGCACCCACGTGCTCGGAGCGGATCGTCGACGGCACCGCGTACCGGGAGCGGGAGGGCGACGGCGAGCTGCGGGTCGGCGTCGACGGGGTGAGCTACGTCGGGCCGGGTGGCCCGCTCACCGTCACGTACGCCGACTGCGCGGTGCTGCTCGCCTGGCCGGACGGCGCCCGGCAGCTGATCGGGTCCGACGCCATCTCGATGCGCATCGAGCCCACCATGTTCGAGCTGCACCCCGGCGCGATCCGGGTGATCGACTCGCAGGTGCCGGCGGACCGCCAGGTGGTCATGCCGGCCCGCGACCCGGAGCGCATCCCGCAGCCCCGCGCGACCGAGTCGGCGTCCCGCCGGGAGCCGGTCGCGCGGTCCTGGTGGGAGATCCCGCTGATGGTGGTCAGCGGCCTGGCGGCGCTGGCGGTCGGCGGGTTGACCGCCCTGCTCACCCTCGGCATGTTCATCACCGAGACGGCCGAGGGCGAGGGCTGGCTGTGGGGCGTCGTCGTGGTGGGGTGGCTGCTCACTGTTATCCTCGCGTTGCCCATCGTGCTGCTGCGCCGACGACGCCGATGAGCGACCGGGCCGGTTCGTGCTGGCCGGTCATCGACCGGCCGGGATAGGATCCGGCGCGGTGCCGGGGCGGTAGCTCAGCCGGTTAGAGCAGGGGACTCATAATCCCTCGGTCGCGGGTTCGAGTCCCGCCCGCCCCACCACGCAAAACGCCCTGCTCAGGCAGGGTGCCGACGACCCGGACGAACCGCGTCAAGATTCGGACCGAGACCCTCAGTCCGCACTGAGTCCGCAGCAGCACGAGCCGCCGCCCGGTCCAGGCGGTCCGCCACCTGGTCCAGGTCGCCCTCGAAGAGGTCCGCGTACACGTCCAGCGTCATCGCCGCCGAGGCGTGCCCGAGCATCCGCTGCACCGCCTTGACGTTGGCGCCCTCGGCCACCGCCAGACTGGCCGCCGTGTGCCGCAGCTCGTGCGGAGTGAGGCCGGCGAGACCGATCGACTCCGCAGCCCGGTCGAAGACCCGGCGACGGAAGTTGTTGTTGCGCAGCACCTCACCGGCCGGGGACGTGAACACCAGCTCGTCACCGGAACGACCGGCGACCTGTGCGGCGATCGGCTCCACCAAGAACCGGGGGAGCGGCACCGACCGGCGCTGATGCGTCTTCGGCGTGCCGAACACCGCCCGACCGTTGACCTCAGTCACTGACTCCGCCACCAGCAACCGACGCTTCACCAGGTCCACCCGGCGCACCCGAAGTGCCGCCAACTCGCCCCAGCGCAGCCCCGTGTAGGCCAGCACGCGGACGATCAGCCCGTGTGGCTCTGCCGCCGCTGCCAGCTCGCCCACCTGGGCGTGCGTCACAGGAACACCTTGTCGGCGCGCCCAACGCGGGGGAGGCGCACACCGGCCGCGACGTTGCGAGTCAGCCGGCCATCCCGAACGGCCAGAGCCAGCAGCAGCGAGAACACCCGGTGGGCTTGCCGAACCGTGGACGAAGCAAGACCGGCCTGCGTCATGCGGCGCACCCACTCGCCAACGTCGGCGTGCGTGACTGCCGAAAGCGGGACGCGTTCCCACACCGGGAGCACTTGCCTCCGCAGGAGACTGGCGTACCGCTGGCGGGTCGACGGCTTGAGCTGCACCTGATTGGCGAACCACCGGGCGGCCCAGTCACCAACGGTGACCCGCGAGAGAGCCGGATCGACCCACTCACCGCGGGCGAGTGCCGTCTTCATCAAGGCGGCCCGCAAGCGGGCCGCGCCGGCCCGGCCCCGGCCTGCTGGCGACCTCCGGCCGGCATCGGCCGGGCCGGCCACGTTGACGGACGACACGATCAGAAGACCTCGGGGCTCCGCCCCGAACCCCGGCCCTCCTCAGAGATCAGCCGGGAGCGGATCACCTCATCGGGCACCACAGGGCTACCGGCCTCCCCGGACGGGGCCAAGGTCGTTCGTCCGGTAGGGCGCTCCACCTTGTCCCCGTCCGGGGAGGCCGGACGGTCTGGCGACTGCCCGACGAGGAGATCCGCTTCAACGCTTGGCCTTGGTCTGTTACGCGTCAGCCCACCGTGCCTAGGCGTGAGCACTTGCTCAGAGCATCGCGCTCCCAGTCGCTTCCTACGAGAGCGACGGGGTAGCTGACCTCTCGGCCCCGCTTGTCATCGGTCTCGACTGACAAACCTAGCGGCAGCGGCTCTCGCTGGACGCGTTCCACCGAGCACTCGAACCACAGCTCGACCGCGAGCTGACCGGTGCTGCCAGGGGGTAACAGCCGGGGTGATCCGATGCTGCGTATCACGACACCCGGCCTCTCTGCATGAACCCCACGAATGGTGATCGGCCCGGGGCCAGCGTTGGCCAACGCCAAATACCCGGACAGTCGGACGGATCCCTCGGAGCCCGCGCTTCCAGAGTCGGCCGATTGAGGGAAGGCCACGAATGCGACCACGGCGTTCCGCTCGCGCTGTTCACGCGAGTCTTGCAGTTGGCTGACACCGAAGCCGCCAAGCACAACGCCGACCACGAAGGTGGCAACGAGCCGCAGGGTCGCCTTGCGTCTGACCACGAGGCGATCATGGGCGGGGGTACCCGACTTCGCCGACTGGTGATTGTGCTCGTCCAGGTCGATCACTGCATGCTCCGCAACATGGACGTCAGCCTAAGTCTCTTCACACCAGCAGGCCGCCCGGCCGTAGAGCCGCCCGCACAGCCAAGGCCATCCACAGACGCCGACCAAGCCCGACAACGACGGACAGGCTGACCAGGCGTGCAAAGCCGGACCAGCCACCCCTGATGTTCTTCTCACCGGGAGGCCAGCATGGGCCATCCGTGGGCCAGTAACCGTGGCGCGCAGCGGGCACGAGGGCATGAGACGCAACCGGACCGGCCGCCGCCCGCAGGCGTTTCGGGCGTCGCGACCGCCTGAGCGCACACTTCCAAACTGGCGGTGCGCGTTCATTGCCTCGGCCGAGGTGGGTTCTCTTCTCGCTCCACCCCTGCCGCCAGATCGGTCTCGAAGCTAGTCGATCTATCTGCTGCCAGCGACTCAAGCGCTTGCACGAGCGCTTCAACATTGGGCCGCGAACAGCCGACCCGGATGAAGAACTCGGCACGGGAGGAACCAGCAGTCGCCTCCGCCAAGACGGCCGCCAGGCGGCGACCTCACCGCGGCTCAATGTGAGAGTTACCTGGTCACCTTCGTACGCGCCCCGCACCAGTCCCCTCCCTCCATCCAAGAGCCGTACAGCCATCCGTACAGCCAAGCCACTCAGCTAGAGCCGACGCAGCCCGACAGCGGCAGACCAGTTGAGCAGCGGCAGGGTACATCTACCAGCCAGCCGCGATCTTCTTCTAATCCCCAGGCCGTCGCGGACCGTCCACCGCGATGCTTGACAGCCGCGATTGAGACTCGTCCGGTAGGGCGCTCCACCTTGTCCCCGTCCGGGGAGGCTGGAAGGTCTACGACTGCCCGACGAGGAGATCGCAGGACCGTCCAGGTCAGACGACTGCACCATCCGTGCGTGTGGCGACGTCATTACCGGTCGCAGGCAGGATCGGTCGGTAGACGCCGAAGGGAACCAACGAGAATCCCGGATGCTGTGGGTGATCTGCCAGACCGAGGCTGCCCAAGAGCATCAAGAGATCGTTGATTGCTGCTACTACCTTCGGTCGCTCGATTCCCTTGTCGCCCGCCATCTCCGGAACCTCGAAATCGAAGTCAGGGTCAGCGCTATATGAACCGATCGTTCCCACGATTGTCCAGTCCTGCTCTTGCACGCCATACCTAGCGAACAACACGTCGGGTTCGCTGTCCAAAAACCTGCGCCCCTCTTGCAGGCGTGCAGTAATGGTCGGACCATCGTCATGCTCACTTGGAGACATCGCTAGGTGGAGACCCGGATAGAACATGCCCCGAGCAAGCTTGACCATGGAACGCAAATCGTCTGCTTCGAGTCCTTGCATAAAGGACGTAGCCGACGAGTCGTAGTCAGGGATCAGGCTCTCTAGCTCGTCAGACTGGGCGGCAGCTGACACCGCTCTCTGCTTGGGCCGCTGCTTGGACTTGCCTTTGCCGGGCGTCCGTTGCTCCCTCCCCGAACCTTGCAGATTAAGTACGCCCGCAGCGGCTGTAGTAAAACCGCCGAAGGCTCGCGCAACGTAGCGGGCATCAAAGAGGCGTGCTGGCCCAGTAACTCTTACGAAACTCCCAGGGGGAAAGCGCTCCTGAAACTCCTCAAAGTCTTCCCCATCCATATCCCTGAGCTCGTTCGAGACATCCTCAAGGTATCCCTGCGTAGTTAGGGCGTCCTCTAGTGATGGAAAGACAGCATCCGCCAAAGAGCGTTGGGTGCTTTCCTCGGTCCCCCAGACCTTCTCCCGGCTTGCGACGTTCCTAATCCCTCCCGTCAGATTTCCCTGATCCTTTTCGGTGACCTTCAACTCTTCGGCGACGCCGCCGTCCAACTGAGCCAAAAGCGACCGGACTTTGTCTGCATCGACATAGATGAACTCGCGAAGCAAGGGCTGCTCCCTGCCGGTCCGATGGTGTAAGCCAGTAACGGACATCACTCTATGGGCGGTCTGTAGTTGACGCATCGGTTGATGGGTCGACCAGGTCTGACATGTTGGTCGCAGGAGCGACCGTCGGGAGCGAAGGAAACGCCAGAACCAGCAGGTCAGCGGACACTCGGTTGTGGGTTCCATGAACGAGCCGCGGGACGCCTCCCGACCGTCGCGACCGAGCGACAGCCGCCGGCAGCCCCTCTCGGCGCCGACCGCCGTCAGAACGAAGAGGTCGTCGGTTCGAATCCGGCCAGCCCGACCCGTCCTGAGCCTCACGGACGCCAGGTCTGGTCGTTCGGCCATGCGATGTAGTTCGGCACGTCGATTCGTTCTGTATGCAGATCGAACGTCGACAGGTCAACCCAGCGTCTGCGGTGCGCCATCTTGACCTCAACGGTGGCCGTGCACGGACCGCCGAGCCAATCCAGCGGCAGCCCGTCCGACTCGCGCTCGCGCCCAAACTCAATAAACGCCGTGAGGGCTGTCCTACCGGCAACCGGAAAGGCGGCGGGCAGCGGCCGGTGCCCTTCGCGGGGTTGCACCTCAGATCTGGTCCCACGCCACCACAGGGTGATCGGTAGAGGTTCGGGTACCTCTAGCTTGTTCCACGGGCGATTCTGGCCACCGCCGATGCGTTTGGCTGCCTGCCCGGTGGGACGTTCTAGCCGTAGCCGGAGGTTTTGGACGACGATCGGTGCCGCCCCGTCGTTGTGGAAAACCAGCGGCAGGTTGATCAAAACCTTGTCGGGCGCTACAGCGGCTGCGAACGTGTGCGGGCGATGCGCACTCAGCGAACCCCGGCGGACGTTCATCCACCAGAACGACGCGATGGTGAACGCCAAGGCCGCCATGGCGATGACCATGCTTGGCGTGACCCAGGCGTCGGCGTTGGTGCCGAATACCGGCGCTGCGGACGTGGCATCGGTCATGACCGGTAAGCGTGCCATCCACGTGCCAGTAGCGGGTGCCCCGAGCGGCCACGGGCGGGCACGAGCCGTGGCCCACGGGCCTGCCACGAGCAGGCGTTCCGGGCATCTCCGGGCGGTGATCCTCGTCCTTCCAAGCTGACCATCCGCCAGCATGGCAGCGATTCCCGAGCACCCAACCTCGGTACCATGCGAGCAGCGGGTGATAAGCCTAAGTGGACAAAGGGACTCAGATGCCTCAGAAGATGGTGCACTACGTGGGCGGACCTGCCGATGGCCTCGTCCAGCTCGTGCAGGAAGGTCAGCACCCCTTTGTGGTGTCCCTGAACACCGATACGGATGGTTACTACGTCATGGAGTACCAGGTCGCTGGTCGACGCATCGGCTCGGGTGACCTTGAGCTGACCAGCGACGACATCATCGCAAGGTGGCATCAGCGTTCTAGCGCACAGGACTTCATGACGGGTGACACGATCATCGTGAAGGACACCGGTGCCCGGGGCACGACCTTCGCCCCCACGACCTACGTGAACGATGACGGGACTACCGAAGAAGGCTGGATGGTCAGCATTGACTCGAAACTGATGTTCGTCGCCCCGGATCAGATCCGTGTCGCTACGCCGCAAGAACTCAGTGACGAGGAACTGGCTTAACCTGCTGAGTGCGTGCCCGCTGTTGCCCGTTGGTGTGGACGACTGCGGTCACCGGCGGTCAGCTCCTGGACGTGACAGCCAGGGTGGCGGCGCAGGTCAGGCCAGCTCACTGAGGAGTAGCTTCCGCCCGTGTCCACACTTCCTAAACCGTGTGGCACCGTGACGGACGGACGGACGGACGGGCGACCGACTGGGGGACACATGAGCAAGAAGAGCCGATACATCGGTCCCAGCATGAAGGGGCCGTACAGGGGGGTGCCTGAGCAGGCGGACCGCTTGACGCTGATCACTGAGTGGCACAACTTCGTGCCCGAGCGCCCTGTCCTGGTCCAAGCCGGCGAGACGATCTGGATCGAGGACCACCGACTAGCTGAGCACCGAAGGCCGCAATATCACCTGATGGTGAAGCGGAACAGCGGCCAGCTGGACTCATACCCCGGCGAGCTGTACCGCTGAAGTTCTGCGACCAGCGCCGAGGCCCACGGTGCGGACGCCGATGGCTGTACAGCCAAGCCACCCGATCCAGGCCGACATCCCCAGACGCCGCCAGCCGCTCTGAGCTAGCGCCTCCCAGCAGGCCGCCGCGATCTTCTTCTAATCCCAAGGCCGCGCCTGGTCCTAGCGGTCCGCATCCAGTCCGCAAGAGGTCGGCGGACGGCGGGGGAGTAGTGAGAGATGTCGAGAGGTGTTTCCGCTGGTAGAGGCACAGGTGCCCAGGTCGTCGGATCGCCCATCTTGATCTCATAATCCCTCGGTCGCGGGTTCGAGTCCCGCCCGCCCCACCACGCAAATGCCCTGGTCAGCCAAGCTGCCGGCGATCCGGTCGACTCCGCAACCCGATTGAAGGCCGCGACCAACGTCCTGTCATGGCGATGAGCGGTCGTCCGGGACGGGCGCCTTACCCTGCCCTTGACCGGACCTCGCTCCATATGAGTCGGGCCGTGACGGTCAGACGGCGGCGAGAAATGCCCGCACCCGCTCCATGAGCAGCGCGGCCGCCTCAGGGTCGTAGGCATCGAGCGAGGAGTCGGCGAAGAGGTGCTGGTCGCCGGGATAGACGAACAGCTCGGCGGCCGCCGTGGAGCCGGCGAGCTCGCGTGCGGCCGGCAGGTCCTCGTCGAAGAAGTCGTCGCCCTCCTTGCCGTGAATCTGCACCGGCACGCCCTCGGGCCACGTCTCTCCGAATTCCGAGACCGGGAGGCAGGAATCCATGAGGAGTGCTCCGCGGGCGCCGGGCCGGGTCTGCGCGAGCCGCTGGGCGATCGTCACGCCGAAGGAGAATCCGGCGTAGACGAGCCCGGGGCCGAGTTCGTCGGCCGCGGCGACGCCGCGCTCCCGGATCGTGTCGAGTCCCAACTCTCGAGCGAATCCGAACCCCTCCTCGATGCTGCCGAACGTGCGGCCGTCGAACAGGTCCGGCGTGTGCACGGTGTGCCCGGCCTGGCGCAGGCTGTCGGCGAAGCTCCGGACCCCGTCGGTCAGGCCTTGGATGTGGTGGTAGAGCAGCACCTCGGTCACGGCGTTGAACTCCTCGCGAACGATCGAAATTTCTGGAACGTTCCGCGATGCTAGTCTGTTACGCCATGGCCGACAACCCCCCCGACTACGAGCTAGCCGATCGGATGGCGCTGACCAGACCGGACCAGGTGAAGGCCATCGGCCACCCGCTCCGCACGATGATCCTGCAGCTCCTCCACGAGCGGGCCGCGACCGTGACCGAGTTGGCGGAGGCAGTCGAGCGCCCCAAGAGCACCGTCGCGCACCACGTGGACGTGCTCACCCGCAACGGCCTGCTCCGGGTGGTGCGCACGCGGAAGGTGCGGGCGATCGAGGAGCGCTTCTACGGGCGCACCGCGCGCATGTTCTACGTGGCGGCGGAGCCATCCCCCGCTGGCGAGCAGATGCCGGGCGACTTCAACGACTTCGAGGTGGCCGCCCGCGAGTCCGCGACGGCGTTCGAGCAGGGAAAGCTCTGGGGCTTCATCCGGCATGCGCGCATCTCGGAGGATCAGGCCTCTCAATTCTGGGACCGGATCGCGGAACTCGTTGACGAGTTCGACCGGATGCCGAGGTCCGGCGAAACCATGTACGGGTTCGCGATCGGCATCTACCCCACCGACCACCCGACCCTGCCGACGGCTCAGTGAGTCGAGCGGTCTGAGGTCACAGGTCTTTGGCCATGTTGCGGGCGGTCTCGGTGAAGCCCAACTGCTCGTAGAGGGCCCGGGCGCCGGTGTTGTGGGCGAAGACGCGCAGACCGATTCTGGTCAGCGCGTTGTCGCGGCACCAGCGCTCGGCGGCCAGCATGATCGCGCGGCCGTAGCCCTGCCGGCGTACGTCGGGTTCGACGGCGACGTTGTAGACGAACGCGGTGTCGCGGGTGACTTTGACCCAGAGGAAACCGACCCGGCGGTCGCCGTCGTAGGCGTACCAGAAATGGTGGTCAGGGGTGGCGAACTCGGCGGGGAGCAACTGCGCGTAGGTGTCGGCGGCGTCGCGCGCCGCCTCCTGCGCCGACTGGCCCAACCTGGCGACGCTCTGCGCGTAGTGCGCCTCGGCCTCGGCCCGCCACGGCCCGTACTGATCCTCGGTCATCGGCTCCAGCCGCACGTCCACCATGATCGACAACCTACCGACTCAACGGCACCCGGGTCAGTTCGCGCCGCCGGTCCGCAGCCCGACAGCGGCAGACCAGCCCGTTCAGCGGCAGCCGCGTTGAAGCGCCGGTCGGAACGGCGATGGGGGAGCGCTTCCCGTGCTCAGCGGCCCGACAGGCGCGCCGCCCGACGCTTCTCGAGATCCCGGCGACGGCGCCTGCGCTCGTCCGCCGAGAGGTCGGTGACGCGGCGCTCCGTCCGCCCGGTCGACCCGCCATGGAACCGGGCGAGCCAGCGCCGGCGGAGCAGCACGGCGGACCAGCCGACCAGGCCGGCGGCCGCGACGGCGAGCAGCACGCGCAATGGCGCCGGCAGGTCCTCCATCGTGGCGAGGACGGCCGCCAGCCAGCCGAACCCCGCGGGGAGCGCCGCGATCATCGACCGCAGGCTGACGGCCCAACCCTCCAGGTAGAACCGCATCAGGGTGTCGGTCCACCGGGAGCGTACGACGGGCTGGAGCGACAGGGACACCTGCGTCAACGTGACGCCCATGGTGCTCCCGCGCGCCCCCCACGTCGTGAACGACAGGGCGTCGCCGGCATAGGAGGGGCGCAGCGACCGGCCCACGAAGGTGAACGACAGCAGCATCAGGGGCAGCGACGCGCACGGCAGCATCCACAGCACACCGGCACCCCAGAGCAGCGCGAGCACCGGGAGCACGATGAGGATCGCGATCAACTCCCCTGGGCGGTGCAGCGCCTCCGCGACACCCCCGGTGAGGAGCTCGACCTCGCCGAGGGCGCCCGTGACGTCGGACCAGACCAGGAAGGCCAGGACCCCCGGCCCGAGCGCGAGGACCACCGCCGAGAGCGCCGTCCAGACGAGCCCGACCATCAGGTAGCCGAAGGGCCGGAGCGCGAGCGCGACCGGACCAGGACGCCGGACCTCCGGAGCCGTCTCGGACCGCACCCTCGCCCTGCGCGCCCCGTCGCCCATCGCTGCGACCGTCCCATCGTTCGTCCGGTCCGAACTACTCGCCGACCTGCCCCACTGGCCGGCCGGCGGCGCTGTCACCATACCGGCCGCCGCCAACAGTGCCCGTTCCCGCTGGGGTCTCCCGTCGGGCATCCGGCCCGGGTGAGGCGCACTCTCCTGAAGATCTCGTCGGCTTCGGGATAGCCGCACGGTCGTCAGGCGTCTGTAACGGTGAGAACGAGGAAACGAGGTTGGCGGGTGGAAGACGACGATCGGGCACTGCTGGCCGAGTTCGTGGCCAGCCGTGCACCGGTCCTGGTGCGGGTCGCCTACCTGCTCACCGGTGACCGGAGCAGCGCCGAGGACCTGTTCCAGACGGCGTTGGCCAAGACGATCCCGAAATGGCGGAGCATTCGCCATTCCGATCCGGAGGGGTACCTGCGGGCGGTCATGTACCGGGAGCAGGTCAGCTGGTGGCGACGGTTGCGTCGCCGCCGGGACGTACCGATCAGTGCGGACGACCTGGTGGTGTGCGATCCGAGTGCGGGAACCGATCTCCGGTTGGCCTTTCGGGCCGCACTGCGGCAGTTGCCGCCGACGCAGCGAGCAGTGGTGGTCCTCCGCTACTACGAGGATCTGCCGGAGGCCGAGGTCGCCGAGCTGCTGGGCTGCTCGGTCGGGACGGTTCGCAGCCGGACCCACCGCGCCATCACCCGGCTGCGCCAACTCCTGCCGCACACGGAACTGCTGGAGCTGCAGCGATGACTGATCCGTTCGAACACCTACTCCGCTCCAACCTCTCCGAGCTGGCCGAGGAGGCACCGACCGTGCAGGACCCACTGAGCAAGGCGGAACGGCGGGCGCGCAACCGTCGCCGGAACACCGTGGCGGCGAGTGCGGCCGTCGTGCTGGCTGCCCTAGTGATCGCCACGCCGATGGGGTTTGCCGACAGCGGCGGCAACGATGGCCGACCGGCACAGCCGGCGAACCCCGCCCCGACCGCCAGTCCGAGCAACCCTGACGAGCCGGTCCCGAGCCCGAGCGGGCCCGAAAAGCCGGCCCTCAGCCCCACCCCGAGCGGGCCTGGCGAGCCCATCCCGAGCCCGAGCGGGCCTGGCGAGCCGGTCCTCAGCCCCACCCCGAGCAACCCCGGCGAGCCGATCCCCAGCCCCAGCCCGCGTTGACAACGGCCAGATCGCCGGCGTGTGATCGTCCATGGTTCTATGTGGACGTGCAGAACGACGTAGGGCTTACCGCATACCTGGTCAACGAATCGCGAGCGCGTCGGAAGAATCTCGCGGCCGATCCATTGGCGAGCGAGTGGATCGCGGACGATCAGCGCGGCGCGGTCCGGGATCTGTGGGACGAGTTCGCGGAAACGGTGTATCCCCACGACGACCTGGTCGTGTCGCTGCGTGCCCGGATCATTCTGGATACCCTGAGTCAGGCCTTGGACAAGCGCGGCGACACGGTGCTGGTGGTGTGTGGCGCGGGCTTCTCCTCATACCCGTGGCTGCTGCCGTTCGCCGCGGCGATGGAGGTCGATCTGCCCCACATCGTGGCGGCCAAGCGGCGACGAGCCGCCGAGCTGCGGGCCGCCGGGGTGCTCGATCAACGAGAGGTCGAGCACGTCGCGGCGGATCTCAACGATCCGCAGGCACGTCAGCATCTGCTGAACCGTATCCGGCAGTTCGCCGCCGGACGGCCCGTCGCATACGTGGCGGAGGGGCTGATCTTCTATTTGCCGCCGGATGAGGCTCGGGCGGTCGTCGGACTGGGGGTCTCGGTGGGACCGGAGTCCCTGACGGTGGTCAGCTACTGGCCGCTCGCCGCGGCGGATCATCCGGTGCTGGCAGCACAGCGCCGATGGTTCCGGAGACGGTCGGTGCCGGAGGATGCCACCTACCTGACGACCGGCGATCTCTCGGCGATCGTGGGGGATCGGGTGGACAACCACAGCCCCGAGGACCTCCAGCGCCGGTACCTCGGTGAGGTCGTCGTGCCCGAGACCGAGCTGATCCCGGAGCACGTGGCGGTGGCTGGGCAGCTATGAGCGACGTACTGCACATCCAGACCAGGGCCTACCCCCTGCACTACACCTCGATCGACCGCACCGTGGAACGGGTCGTGCTGCCCGGGCGGGGCCAGCTTCGGCCCGTCCCGGGAGTGCTCGGTTCGGTGGCCTACAACGCCGAGGAGACGCTGGACTTCGATCTCACCGAGATCGTCCAGGCCGCGGTCAGCCTGCCCGACATCACGATCGTCAGCTGTCGGAGCCGGATCCTCGCCGCCGGTGGGGTGCTCGTGTCGTACGCCCTGCGGCATACGACCGATCTGCGCACGCTCGACGCGCACGACCTGGCCGCGTTGGACGCGACGATCAACCGCGAGCTGCGCGAGGCGGACCGCGCGTTGCTGGGGGAAGTGCTGGCAGCCGCGAAGCAGTCCGGGGTCTTCGCGCAGGTGGTGGTACCGCCCGGTGGCGCCGAGGCCGCCGACTGGACGGAGGTCGACCCTCGCGCCGTCCGGTACAACTGCCACTTCATCACCCGGGATCCCGCCTGGGAGCCGGACGGTCGAGTGCCGAACCTGGTGCTGGGCCGCCGCTGCCGGATCCTGCTGCCATACACCTACGCCTGGGACGACGATCCGTCCCCGGACCGGATCGACGACATCCTGACGATGCTGGAACCCGCCGACATCGCCGTCGCTCAGCAGTCGGTTCTGGTCGGTGCCAGCGTCGGCGGGCTCCGGATCCTGACCGAGCTGGCTCAGGCCACTGCCGGACGGCTCGAGGGACCAGAATTTCGTCGTTTCCTCGACGGGGTCTGGGCCGACTACCACCGGCTCGATGCGTATCGGGTCGAATCGGGTCAGGACCACCGCGCCACGTACATCGCCGCACGCGAGACCATCGGGCTCGACGGCACGCATGAGCGGGCGGAGAAGCTGCTCAACCACGTGAACGCCTCGCTGCTCGCCGAGTCTTCGCGGCGCAGCGAACAGCTGGACGGGCGGCTCAACCGGGTCGCCGCCGCGCTGACCGTGGTCGCGTCCGCGGCGTTCCTGCTGGACATTGCCGCCTTCCTCTGGCCGGACGTGAGTGGCCTGACGAAGGCGGTGACCGTCACCGGGGTGACCCTGCTGGCCGCCGGCATGCTGGGCGCGACGATCTTCTGGTCCCGGAGAGCAAGCGATGAGGGGCCGGGGGATCGCAGCGATGGCCGGGTAGCTGATGGCATCCGCCAACGTGCCGGTGGAGCCCGCCAAGACCGAGGTCGGGTGCCGGCGGCCCGCCCGCCTGGCCCGTTGGAGATCGACCGGTGACGGTCATGACCGCTCAGCTCATGCGGCCGGGGTGCGCACCCGCAGGTGCATGAGGACAGCGGCGGCGCGTCGGATCGCGACCGCTGACCTTGTGGAACGGAACTGCCTGTCGTGATCCGCTCGGCGGGGCGGTCACGCGTCATCAGCCGTCGGGGTGCGGGGTGTGGTTTTCCGCACCCCGACGGTTGAGGTCGGCCTGCTGAGGTCGGCGGTCGACCTCATGGTCCGGGCCGCGTCGGGTTCATAGCGTCATCGGCATGATTCGTACGTGGCAGGTGCCGATGCACGCTGGCCGGTTGGCCCAGGAATCCGATCCGCCCCAGGGTGGTCTGGTCGGGTTGGTGACCGACCTGACGGAGCGGCTCGGTGCCCCCGGCGCCGGCCTGGCCGTCGCCCTGGAGAACCTGTTCCCGCCGATTCCGAGCGAGGTGATCCTGCCGCTGGCGGGGTTCACCGCCAGCCAGGGCAGGATGAGCCTGCTCGCCGCGATCACCTGGACCACGATCGGTTCCGTGGTGGGCGCGGTGGCGCTGTACTACGTCGGCGTCGCGTTGGGACGGGACCGGGTCCGCGCGATCGCGGTGCGGCTGCCGCTGATGAAGCTGAGCGACATCGACCGGACTGAGGCGTGGTTCGCCCGCCACGGGGGCAAGACGGTCTTCTTCGGGCGGATGATCCCGATCTTCCGCAGTCTGATCTCCATTCCGGCCGGGGTGGAGCGGATGTCGATCGTTCCGTTCCTGCTCTACACCACGTTGGGCAGTCTGATCTGGAACACCGTGTTCGTGATGGCCGGCTACCTGCTCGGGGAGAACTGGCACGCCGTCGAGTCGTACGCGGGGGCGTTCCAGAAGGTCGTCATCGCGGTCTGCGCGCTCGCCGTGGGGTACTTCGTCGTCTCCCGCATGATCAAGATGCGCAGGCGATCGGCGACGGAGAGCGAACTGACGCCGAGCCAGCCCGAACCGTACCGGTCGGACAGCCGTGCCGATCGGCACGGGCACCTCGGCACCGACCACCCGGCCCACGTCGCACGCGGCACCAGGTACGGATCCCCGCGCTGGTCGGAGCGAGACCGATGATGCCGGGGACCGCGAACCCCGCACCGGTGGGGCGTCGCCGGCGGCAGGCCGTCCGCACGCCGTTCGCCACCCGGGTCGGCCGGTGGAGCGCCAACCATCCCTGGCTCGCGATCACCGCCTGGTTGTGTTTCGTGCTGGCCAGTGTGGTCGGTGGCAGCCTGGTCGGCACGGTGAAGGCCACCACCCAGGACAGCCTGCACGGGGAACTGGCCCGCGCGGACCGCATCGAGCGGGCCGGCGCGTTCCCGGAGGCTCCGGCGGCCGAGAGTGTCCTGATCACGGCGCGCAGCGGCGACCTCGATGTCCAGCGGGCCCTGGCTGTGGCGGCCGACCTGTCGGCGCGGATGCGCCCGCTGCCCGAGGTGGCGAAGGTGGCCGACCCGGTCACCTCGCCCAGTCGTGACGCGGTGCTGGTCGAGGTCGAGATGGCGGGTTCGGCGACCGACGCCGACGCACGGGTCGGATCGCTGCTGGAGGCCACGGGGCAGGCGCAGCAGCGGCATCCCGACCTGCGGGTGGAACAGGTCGGATCGGCGTCCCTGGGCAAGGCGCTGACCGAGACACTGGCGGCGGACTTCGTCAAGGCGGAGCTGATCAGCGTGCCGGTCGCGCTGGTGATCCTGCTGTTCAGCTTCGGCGCGTTGATCGCCGCCGGAGTGCCCGTCGTGCTGGCGTTGTCGGCCGTGGCCGGCGCCATAGGACTGTCCCAGTTCGCCTCGCACATCTTTCCGGCCGGGGAACTGGTCAGCAGCATCATCCTGCTGATCGGCATGGCCGTCGGTGTCGACTACTCGCTGTTCTACCTGCGGCGCGAACGGGAAGAGCGAGCCCGCGGGCGGGACCATCGCAGCGCGGTCGAGATCGCGGCCGCCACCTCGGGGCACGCGGTGCTGGTCTCCGGCGTCGCCGTCATGGTCGCCATGGCCAGCTTGTTCCTGGTCGGCGACAACACGTTCAGCTCGATGGCGACCGGCTCGATCCTGGTCGTCGGGGTGGCGGTGGTCGGCTCGCTGACCGTCCTGCCGGCGATCCTGGTCGTCCTCGGGCGTTGGGTGGACCGGCCGCGGGTGCCCTTCCTCGGCCGCCGGATCCAGCGGGCCGAGCGCAGCCGGTTCTGGTCGTTGGTCCTGCGACCGGCGCTGCGCGCGCCGCTGGTGACGTTCGTGCTCTCCGCCGGGGCGCTGGTGCTCCTCGCCGTGCCGGCACTGGAGATGAACCTCAAGCGGCCGACCACCACCGACCTGCCCCGCTCGATCCCGATCCTGGGCACCTACGACCGCCTGGCACAGGCGTTCCCGAGCAGCGAGCTGGGCACCAGCCATGTGGTGGCGGTCCGTACCGGCGTCGCGGACGGACCGGCGGTGGAGCAGGAACTCGCCGATCTTGCCACGCGGATCGAGGGCGACAGCCGGTTCGCCCAGGACCGCCCCCCGACGGTGCGCAGGTCCGCGGACGGCACCGTCTTCCTGGCCACCATCCGCGTGGCCGGGGCCAGCGACAGCAGCGAGGCGACGCAGTCGCTGCGCCGGCTGCGCAGCGAACTGCTGCCGGCCACGGTCGGCACCGTCCCGGACACGGAGTGGGCGGTGGCTGGCCGCACCGCGAGTGATGCCGACTTCCGCGACCGCATGGCGGCGGCGCTGCCGCCGGTCGTCGCGTTCGTGTTCGGCATGACGTTCCTGGTCATGCTCGCCACGTTCCGATCGGTGGTGGTGGCGTTGGTCTCCATCCTGCTCAACACCATCTCCGTGGCCGCCTCGTACGGACTGCTGGTGCTGGTGTTCCAGCACACCTGGGCCGAAGACCTGCTCGGGTTCACCTCCAACGGCGCGGTCGTGTCCTGGCTGCCGCTGATGCTGTTCGTCATCCTCTTCGGGCTCTCGATGGACTACCACGTGTTCGTGGTGAGCCGCATCCGCGAGGCGGTTCAGCGCGGCGTACCGACCCGGCAGGCGATCGAGCGGGGCATCGTCTCGTCGGCGTCCACGGTCAGCAGCGCCGCGATCATCATGGTGGCCGTCTTCTGCATCTTCGCCACCCTGTCGATCGTCGAGTTCAAGCAGCTCGGTGTCGGGCTCGCCGCCGCGATCCTGATCGACGCCACCATCATCCGCGCGGTCGTCCTGCCATCCGTCATGCGACTGCTCGGCGAAGCGAACTGGTGGGCCCCGCGATTCCTCGCCGGCCGCCACGGAGCCGATGCCACACCCGACATCAGCGACGCCGATACGCAGGTCATCACGCTTGCCGATGACCGGTAACGCGACCGCTGAGATCAAACCCCACACACCGAACCGAAAGGAGGACGGGCACGCCCACCCGCACGGGCGCGGCGGCCCTGACCACAGATGACCACCACCTGGGACCCCACAGCGCCGGGCGTGCTCCGACTGCCCTCCGGCCGACTTGTCCGCGGTCGTGCGCTCCGGCGCCCGCTTCCGCCCGGCGCGCAGCCCACGTTCGCGCTCTACCTCCTCGGCCGCCAGCCAACCCCGGTGGCATGGGAACATCGGTGGCTGCGCTGGCCCGACTTCCGGCTGCCGTCCGACCGCACGGCGACCGCCCACGCGTTACGCGAGGCCTGGGCTCGCGCCGTCGACGAACGCGTCGAGATCGCCTGCGGCGGTGGGAAAGGACGCACCGGCACCGCCCTCGCCTGCCTCGCGGTCCTCGACGGCGTGCCCAACGACCAGGCGGTCGCCTATGTCCGGCAGCACTACGCCGCGGGTGCCGTCGAGACGCCCTGGCAACGCCGTTTCGTCACCCGGTTCCGATAGGTGCGACCCGGTCCCGCTCCGGCTCGTGCGGGGGCCAGCCGGTAGCCAGGCGACCTCGCCTGGCTACCGGCGAACCCGCCACGGCTGGCCCGCGAGCTGGACGGGCGCGGCTGGGCCAGTGGCGTCCCGATCCTGGTTCCGAGCCGGTCGGACCTGCAGGACCGCGACCGACGACAGCACCAGCACGCCGCCGACGAGTTGGACAGCGCTCAGGGATTCGCCCAGGGTCAGCGCGGCCAGTCCGGTGGTGACCACCGGTTCGAAGGTGGACAGGATGGCGGCGGTCGACGGGCCGGTCCGCTTCAGGCCGGCGAAGAACGTGAGCATCGCCAGGACGGTGGAGACGACGGCGATGCAGGCCAGCCAGAACCATCCGGGCAGCCTGAAGTCGAGGTCGACCCCGCCGGTGAGCAGCGCACGCGCGCCGAGGGTGCCGGCGGCGCCGGACATCACCAGCGCGGACAGCACCACCGGCGGCAGCCGGTGCACGACGGTGTCGGCGACCAGGATGTAGCCGGTGTAGGTGATCGCGGCACCGAAGGCCAGCAGCGCCCCGAGGGGATGGAAGCTCACGCCGCCGGCCCCGAGGAGGACGAGCAGCGTTCCGCAGGACGCGGCCACCAGGGCGGCGCCGCGCCCGGGTGTCAGCCGGTCCCGGCCCAGCAGCACCGCCGCCACGGTGACCAGGACGGGGTAGGTGTAGAGGATCAGGGACAACAGCGACGCGTCCATCAGCTGCAGGGCCGAGAAGAACAGACTGGCCTGCGTGGCGTACCCGACGGCGCCCAGGCCGACGGCGGTGGCCAGCAGCCGGCGGCGTGCGGCCGCTGGGCGGTCGGCCGGCTCGCCGGGTGGTCCCGGTGCTTCTCGCCGTAGGTCGTGGCGGACGAGCAGGACCATCCCCAGCAGCGCGGCGGCCAGGCTGAAGCGCACCAGGAGCAGCGTCCCGGGCGATACGCCCGCCTGGTAGGCGAGCTTTCCGAAGATCGCCATGGCGCCGAAGCACGCCGCGGAGAGAAGACACAGAGCCGCACCCATGCGATTCAGCATTGGTTACCCGATTCATCAGGTCCAGTGACGATATATGGAGCTGACCCGTTAGCATTCCTGCATGGTCGCGCTGGATCTTCGCCGGCTCCGCTTCCTTCGGGAGTTCGAGGAGCGGGGCACCCTGGCCGCGGTCGCCGGGGCGCTCGGCTACAGCCCCTCCGCGGTGTCCCAGCAGTTGGCTCTCCTGGAACGGGAGGTCGGCACCCGGTTGTTCGAGAAGGCCGGGCGGGGCGTGCGGTTGACCGACGCCGGGCAGCTCCTGGCCCGGCACGCGCGGGTGCTGTTGTCGGCGGCCGAGGCGGCGGAGGCGGATCTGGCCGCGTTGAGCGGTGCGGTGCGGGGCACCGTGCGGGCCGGCGGCCTGCAGTCCGCCGCTCGCCGCCTGCTGGTGCCGGCCGTCGCCCGGTTGACGGTCGAGCACCCGCAGGTCCGCGCGGAGATCTCCGAGCTCGAACTGGAGCAGGCACTACCGGGCCTGCGGCTGGGCGCGGTCGACCTGATGATCGGCGACGAGTACGACGGTCATCCCCGGCCCCGGCCCGCCGGGTTGCGCTTCGCGGTCCTGCACGAGGAGCCGCTGAGGGTGGTCCTCCCCGCGGCCCACCCGCTGGCCAGGTCTGGCGGACCGGTCCCGATCGCCATGCTGCGATCCGAGGTCTGGGCCGCCTCCGACGAGGGGACCGGCCATCACGCCATGGTCGTCGGGACCTGCCGCTCCCTCGGCGGGTACGAGCCCGACCTGCGGCACCGCTCCAGCGACGCCGACGTACAACTCGAACTCGTCCGCGTCGCGGCGGCCGTCGCGTTGATGCCCCTGCTGACCCTGCCGGCCGACGACCCCGCGCTGGCCGTCCGCGACGTGGCCGAAGCCACCCTCGGGCGCCGCCTGGTCGTGGTCACCCGGGACAGTCCGCCGGCTCCCGCCCTGACCGCCCTGCTGGCCGCCGTGACCGACCAGGCGCGCCAGCTCGAACGATCAGGGTCCGAGTCGACGCCCGGACGCCGATCCAGGCGCTGCGCCGAGGAGGGTCGGGTGCTCGGTCCACAGCCACCGCAGGTACTGCCGTAGTTCCTCGGGGGTGGCCACCCACCCCTCGTCGGTGTAGGCGAGGATGCGTCGGACCTCACCCGGCACCAGGTCGTAGCCGGTCGCTGCGGTCTCCGGGACGGGGCGGTCCGGGGGCACGGCCACCGGCAGCGGAATCAGCGGGAGGCGAAGCCCGCCGCCGGTGAGGGCCTTGAGGACCGTGAGGTAGACGCGGGCCAGGTGGTACGGGGAGACGACGAGCGCCAGGCTGGTGATGCCGTACGCCCGGACCCGGTCGACGATCCACGCGGCCTGCAGGCCGGTGTTGGGGGCCGGCTCGGCCTGGAGGTGGACCCCGTCGGTGCGACGGAGGCCGAGGCCGCGCAGGTGGTCGAGGGTGAGCTCGGCGTACGTCTGTTCCGCCGGGTTGCCGTTCGCGACCAGGAGGTGGCGGACCCGGGGGTTGGCCTCCCAGTGCCGGATGGCGTGGGTGAGCCGCCAGTCCTCGCCCTGCCCGGTGGGGACGACGAGCGCGTCGACGTGCGCGGCGGCCGACTGGGGCAGGGTCAGGATCATCGTGAGGGCCTTCGCCACCGCCAGGAACTGGCCGGCGGTGCAGCCGGCGAAATCCTCGTCCGGCACGAGCCGGGGGGTCGCGGGGCGCGACGGCGAGACAGCCACCCGACGATGCTACGAAGCCGCGCCGCCCGCCGCTTGCCCGCCCGCGCCCGCCGCTCGCCGCCATCGGCCCGATGTCCGTAGGCGGGCCGGGGCGCGTAACGGCGGGGGGGGGCGTAGGGTGCCGGCATGGCGCGCGAGGTCTGGGCCGACGGCCAGGCATACGAGGCGTACGTGGGCCGGTGGAGCCGCCGGGTCGCCGAGGCGTTCGTCCGCTGGCTGGCCGTGCCACCCGGCCGGCGCTGGCTCGACGTGGGTTGCGGCACCGGCGCACTGACCTCGACGGTCCTGGGGCAGGCGGTCCCGGCGCAGGTCGTCGGCGTCGACGCGTCCCACGGGTTCGTGACCCACGCCCGGGCGCTGGTCGACGACCGGCGGGCCGCCTTCCAGGTCGGCGACGCCCGGGCGCTCCCGATGCCGGACCGCAGCGTCGATGTCGTGGTCAGCGGGCTGGCGCTGAACTTCGTGCCCGACCCGGCCCGCGCCGCGGCCGAGTTCGCCCGGGCGCTCCGGCCGGGCGGCGTGGCCGCCGCGTACGTCTGGGACTACGCCGAGGGCATGGCGATGATGCGGCACTTCTGGGACGCCGCCATCCGGCTCGACCCGGCGCTGGCCGACCTGGACGAGGCCCGCCGGTTCCCGATCTGCGCCCCGGAGCCGCTGCGGGCGCTCTGGGCGGATGCCGGGCTGACGGCGGTGTCGGTCCGGCCCATCGAGGTGCCCACGGTGTTCGCCGACTTCGACGAGTACTGGGCGCCGTTCCTCGGCGGTCAGGGCGCGGCACCGGCCTACCTGATGGCGCAGCCCGAGCGGCACCGCGCCGCGCTGCGCGAGGAACTGGCGGCCCGGGTGCCGACCGAGCCGGACGGGTCGATCCGGCTCACCGCCCGGGCCTGGGCCGTACGGGGCACGGCGGCCGGCTGATTCCTTGTTGGACGGCGGTCGGCTGGCCTTCCCGCGAATCGGCCGCGCCGCACCGGGCCCCCTGTCGCCGGCAGGGGGCCCGTCGGCGGTCGCCCCGGAGAGCGTGATGACTCAGCGGCATATTGATGACTCAGCGGTGTCACGGCTGTGCGCGACACGACCCGGGACGGCGACGCCGGTGCCGCCCCCCGTCCCGACCCGGCCGGCGGAGGACCGGGCGAACCGGCGTGGTGTCCGATAGCTGACAGGACGCCGGTGCCCCTCGCGCAGCACTGTTGTAGCAGGTCAGAGGCGTGCGGACGGCGGGCCACAGCGCATTCCTCCGGCCCGGTGGCGACGGCGGTGTCGCCACCGACCCCGCCGGCACCGCCCGGGCGTCCGAGCCGGTGCCCGCCCGCCGACACCGAGCAAGAGAGGAGGGGCCGGCATGGCCGCTCCCACCGCGACCGCAACCCTGAACGCGTCGACGTACTCGCCCGGCGACCAGATGACCCTGACCGTCGCCTACGGGGATGCCGACACCCGACCGTTGACCGTCACCGTCGTGGTCACCGACGCGCTGGGCAACAGCAGCGCCCCGGCCCGGGTCACCGCCGTCCTGGACCCGCTCACCGTGGCCGTCGCCGACGACTCCGGCCGCACCTGGACCCGGGTCTCGGACAACGGCTCGGTGGCCGTCTACCGGGCGGTGGCGTGATGCCCCGGGTGACCGTGACGGTGCGTGACTCGGCCGGGCGTACCGTCACCGCCACCGCCGCCTACTCCGTCGCCCCGCCGGTCCTCGGCGGCTACTACCTGTCCGGCGGAGCCGACCCGACGGCGGACATGGCGGGCGGCAACTTCCGCTCACTGACCCAGTACCGCAGCTTCGCCGACGGCTACACCTTCCCCGGCTACAACCGGCCCTGGCTGACCAACCTGGGCCGGGCGGCCGTCCAGATCAACATGGTGTTGGAGTTGAAGCACTACGGCGCGGCCGACGGCCCGCAGACCTTCACCGTGGACGGGGTCAGCTACACCGTGCCGGCGCCGGCGATGACCATGCAGCAGCGCCCGGGCACGACCTGGCCCAAGGCGTACGGCTACGGCCAGGTGCTCGCCGGGCAGTGCGACGGGCTCTTCGCCCGGGCGCTGTCGCAGTACCGCACGCTGGGCTTCGGGGTGAACATCCAGCTTGCCTCGGAACTGGACACCGACCACGAGTTCGGCACCACCGAGGCGGGCCGGGCGTACACCTGGGCGGAGTCGGACGCCCGCGCCGTGCAGGCGATGACCTACATCGTGAACTGGTTCAAGGCCCGCTCGCTGCCGGCCGGCACCACCTTCTCGGTCGGCCTGGGCGGCTTCGACCGGGCCTGCTTCCGGCGCACCCACCCGGAGGCGCTGATGGCGAGGCTGGACTTCCTGCAGTGGAACGTCTACGCCACCGCCCCCGAGCACACCGCGCTGGCCCGGTTCCGCCGCACCAAGGACTGGGCCGTTGCCGACCTCGGCCCGGTCGCGCTCTCCCGCCCGGTGGTCATCGCCGAGTGGGGGGTGCGGGTGGCGGAGATCCCCGACCAGGCGAAGTGGATCGCCACCGTGCCGGCCGCCATCGCGGCGCTCAACGCCGAGCGTGGGCCGCGGATCGTCCGGACCAACTACTTCAACTCCGGCTGGGGCACGCTGTCGCCCAAGGCGGCTGGGCTGGCCGCGCTGCGCGCCGCGTACGCGACCCGGCCGTACGTCTGAGCGCGCCGGCGGCGCCGGTCCGGCCCCGGCCCGGCGCCGCCCCGGTCAGCTCGGCGCCCGGCTCAGGCGTCGCCGAGCCGGGTGGCGTACGCGTCGCGCAGCTCGGCCCAGCCGAACTCCTTCGCCTCGGCGCCCCGGATCGCGCCGACCGGGTCGCCGTCGAGCAGGTGCTCGGCCACGTCCAGGCAGAGGTGCCAGCCGGCCGCCACCATCGGCGCGATCCCGCGCTCGGTGACGGTGTGCCGCAGGGTCAGCCGGCTGCCGGTGGCGGTGGGCGTCAGCTCCCAGCGCAGCAGGTCGTCGCCCCAGGTGTACTCGAGTAGGTGCGGTGGCTCGGCCCGGCGTACCGTCGCCGGGAGGTCCTCGGTGGTCTCGCCGTCGACCATGGTGAGCACGGCGGCGCCGGGGGAGCCGAGGTCGCGGTCGGCGAGGAACGGCGCCCACTCGCGCAGCCGCGCCGGATCGGTCAGGGCCGCCCACACCGCCTCCGGCGGGTGCCGCAGGTCGCGGACGAAGACCAGGGTCGCGCCGCCGTCAGCCGGCTCGGCGCGGACCTCGGCGGGTGGGCTGGGGCGGAAGCTGTCGCGTGGCATCACTGCTCCTGACGGTCGAGGTGTCGTTCCAGGGCGTCCAGGTGGGTCTCCCAGAGTTGCCGGTACGGGGCGAGCCAGTCGTCGACGGCCTGGAACGGGCGGACGTCGATCCGGTAGATGCGCTGCCGGGCCGCGGTGCGGCAGGCGACGAAGCCCGCCTCGCGGAGCACCCGCAGGTGCTTGGAGACGGCGGGCTGGCTGACCCCGAGGGTGTCCACCAGCTCGCCGACGCTGGACTCGGCCCGGCGGAGCCGGTCGAGGATGCGGCGCCGGGTCGGCTCGGCGAGGACGGTGAAGGCGTCGACGGACACCCCTTCAATATGCCCCGCTGGTTATATGACTGTCAAGGCATATGAGCCTTCCCGGCGGTGCCCGGGCCGGCTCCCTATGCTCGGGGCATGGAACTGCGGATCTTCACCGAACCCCAGCAGGGCGCCAGTTACGACGACCTGCTCGCCGTGGCCCGTTGCGCGGAGGAGACCGGCTACGCCGCGTTCTTCCGCTCCGACCACTACCTGAAGATGGGCTCGGTGAGCGGGGAACCGGGCCCGACGGACGCCTGGACCACCCTCGCCGGGCTGGCCCGGGACACCCGCCGGATCCGGCTCGGCACGCTGATGACCGCCGCCACCTTCCGGCTGCCCGGCCCGCTGGCGATCACCGTCGCCCAGGTGGACCAGATGAGCGGCGGCCGGGTCGAGCTGGGCATCGGCACCGGCTGGTTCGCCGAGGAGCACACCGCGTACGGCATCCCGTTCCCCTCGGTGGGCGAGCGGTTCGACCGGCTGGAGGAACAGCTCGCGGTCATCACCGGGCTCTGGGCGACCCCGCCGGGCAAGACGTTCGACTTCGCCGGCCGGTACTACCCGGTGACCGATTCGCCGGCGCTGCCGAAGCCGGTGCAGCAGCCGCGCCCGCCGATCCTGCTCGGCGGCATGGGGCCGAAGCGCACCCCGCGGCTGGCCGCCCGGTACGCCGACGAGTTCAACCTGCCGTTCGTCTCGGTCGAGGACACCGTCGCCCAGTTCGAGCGGGTACGCGCGGCCTGCGCCGAGGCGGGCCGGGACCCGGCGGAGCTGCGCTGGTCCAACGCCCTGGTGCTGTGCTGCGGCCGGGACGACGCCGAGGTGGCCCGCCGGGCCGCGGCGATCGGCCGGGAGCCGGACGAACTGCGCGCCAACGGCCTCGCCGGCACCCCCGCCGAGGTGGTCGACAAGATCGGCCGGTACGCGGCGGCCGGCAGTCAGCGGATCTACCTCCAGGTGCTCGACCTGGCCGACCTGGACCATCTGGAACTGGTCGCCGCCGAGGTGATGCCCCAGGTCTGAACCACGCCGCCCGCGCGGGCCGGCCACCAGCAGCGCCGCGCCGACCGGCGGCCGGTCGGTCGGCCTGACCCGGCTCGGCTCGGCCCGGCTCGGCCCGGCTCGGCCCGGCTCGGCCCGGCTCGGCCCGGCTCGGCCCGGCTCGGCCCGGCTCGGCCCGGCTCGGCCCGGCTCGGCCCGGCTCGGCCCGGCTCGGCCCGGCTCGGCCCGGCTCGGCCTGACCCGGCCGGGGTTGGCCCGGCCTGACCCGGCCGGGGTTGGCCCGGTTGACCGGGTCAGCGGGTCGGGTCGCGCAGCACGGTGTCCAGCCGGCCGTCGCGGTCCCGATCGATCAAGGTCACGTCCGGCAGCCCGTCGCCGTCCAGGTCGACCTGGACCACGTCCGCGACGCCGTCTCCGTCCAGGTCGGTGACCACCTCGACGGAGCCGTCCAGGTGCCGGGTGACGATCGAGCGCGCGCCGGCCCGGGGCGGCGGTCCGGGCGTCGGCACCGGCGTGGGGGCCGGCGGCGGCGCGGGGGTCGGCTTCGGCCCCGGGCCGGTCCCGGCCACCCGCCGGTACGCCTCGACCGGCCCGCTGGCCGGCTCGACGCCGCTGCCGGTCGGGTCGATCTCCTCCTCCGACGGGAAGACGTCGCCGCGTGGGGCGGGATCACGGTAGGTGCTCATCGGCGTAGGGTTCCCCGACGACGGCGGTGGTAACCGCTGGCCGATCGACCGGTGCTGGCGCCAGCCCGGTCGGCGCATGATGCAGACCGGAAACCACGGCCACGAACGGGGGGTACGACGTGGAACTGCATCGCAACCGGGGGGCGTTGGTGCTGCCCCTGGTCTGCGTACTGGGGGGTGCGGCGCTGCTGCTGTTCGCGCGCGACGGCGCCGTGCTGCACCGGATCGTCGGCGGGGGCGGCGTGCTGCTCGGCGGCGTGGTGCTGGCCGGGCTGCTGCGCCCGTTCCGGTTCGCCATCGGCGCCGACGGGCTGACCGTACGGCTGCCGAAGCTGCGCCGGCTGATCCGCTGGCCCGAGATCGACGCGCTGGCGCTGGACCAGCCGCCCGCCGAGCAGGGCCGTCCCGCCTCGCCCCGGCTGCTGCTGGTGCCCGCCCCGGGAGTCGACCTCGGCCTGCCGGCCACCGGGCACCACCCGCGCGACGGACGGGCCGCTGTCGAACTGCTCGACCTGGATCGGGTCCGGGAGAAGCCCGCGGAGATCGCGGCGGCCCTGACCCGGCACGGCGGGGACCGCTTCGTCGACGTGCTCGGGCTGCGCCAGGCCGCCTTCGACACCTCCGACTTCACCGTCGGCCTGCGTGGCTACCAGCCCGACCGGGTCGACGCGCTGATCCGGCGCGGCCAGGACGCCCTGGTCTGGGGCGGCACGCTGGAGCGGCAGGCGGCCCGCTCGGAGATCGAGCGGACCCGGGCCGAGGGCCTGCCGGTCGCCGGTCGCGGCTACAACACGACGCAGGTCGACGCGGCCCTGGCCAGGTTGAGCGGCGCGTTGACCGGCGACCCGTCCACCGACCGGAGGCCGACCACGTGACCCGCCCCGACGCACCGGCCGCCGCCGAGCGGCCCGCCGACGGGGTGCCGCGCCGCAACTGGGCGGGCAACGTGCACTACGCCGCCCGCCGGTTCCACCGACCCGAAACGATGGACGAGCTGCGCCGGCTGGTCGCCGGCAGCGACCGGATCCGGGCGGTCGGCACTGGGCACTCCTTCAACCGCCTCGGCGACACCGGCGGCGACCTGGTCTCGCTGGCCGGCCTGCCGCCGAGCGTACGGCTGGACCCGCAGCGGCGGACCGTGACCGTGCCGGCGGCGATGCGGTACGGGGACCTCGCCACCTTCCTGCACGAGCAGGGGTACGCGCTGGCCAACCTCGCCTCGCTGCCGCATATCTCGGTGGCCGGCGCGGTCGCCACCGGCACCCACGGCTCCGGCCCGACGAACGGCAACCTGGCCACCGCGGTCGCCGGGCTGGAACTGGTCACCGCCGACGGTGACCTGCTGACCGTGGACCGGGCCAGCGACAGCTTCGCCGGGATGGTGGTGGGGCTGGGCGCGCTCGGCGTGGTCACCCGGCTCACCCTGGACGTGGTGCCCACTTTCGACCTGCGCCAGTACGTCCGGCTCGACCTGCCCCGGGAGGCGCTGGACGCGGCCTTCGACTCGGCGTACAGCGTCAGCGTCTTCACCGACTGGCGCTCGCCGCGGCTGCGGGAGGTCTGGCGCAAGCAGCGCGCGGACCAGCCACCGCCCCCGGCGGACTGGCTCGGTACGACGGCGGCCGACCGGCCCCGGCACCCGGTGCCCGGCATGCCGGCGGAGAACTGCACCGCGCAGCTCGGCGAGCCCGGCCCGTGGCACGAGCGGCTGCCGCACTTCCGGCTCGGCTTCACCCCGAGCAGCGGGGAGGAGTTGCAGTCGGAGTACCACCTGCCGCGCGCGGCGGCGGCCGAGGCGCTGGCCGCGCTGGACGGCGTGGCCCACCTGATCGCCCCGGTGCTCCAGGTCTGCGAGCTGCGGACGGTGGCCGCCGACGACCTGTGGCTCAGCCCGAACCAGGGCCGGGACAGCCTCGCCGTGCACTTCACCTGGATCGCCGACGCGGCGGCGGTGCTGCCGGTGGTGGCGGCGGTGGAGGAGCGGCTCGCCCCGTTCGCGCCCCGCCCCCACTGGGGCAAGGTGTTCGGGCTGGCTCCGGACGCCGTCGCCGCCACCTACCCCCGGTACGCCGACTTCACCGCCCTCCTACGCCGCCTAGACCCCCACGCCAAATTCCACACCGACCTGCTGGCCCGCTACTTCCCCCGCTGAGCGGGCTCCATGATCGTCTGCTGCTGGGCAGGTCGCCGGCGGGCCGACGGCCCTGCCCAGCGACAGACGATCAAGAAGGTCAGTGGCGGGCGAGGTCGTCGCGCATGCTGCCGCGCTGGACGGCGCGGCTGATGTCGCTGGGGGAGATGATGCCGACCAGGCGGCCCTCGGTGACCACCAGCGCCCGGCCGTCCGCGCACTCGCTGAGCCGCGGCAGCAGGTCGTTGAGCTGCTCGTCGGGGGAGGCGAGCACCAGCTCGTCGGCCCGGCAGGAGACCTCGGCCAGCGTGGTGCCGGGCCGCCGGTCCGCCGGGATGCCGCGTACCCGGTCGAGGGTGACCAGCCCGACCGGCCGGCCGTCCTCGGTCAGCGGCAGCGCCGAATGCCGGTACGCGAAGAGGTAGTGGTCCACGAAGTCGGCCACCGTCATCTGTCCCGACGCGGTCTGCGGCTGCGGGGTCATCACGTCGGCCACCCGGATTCCGCGCAGCGCGCTGCCCAGCCGGGCCTGCCGCTCCTCCATCCCGGCCGCGCCGATCAGGAACCAGCCGATCAGGGCCAGCCAGAGCCCGCCGAAGCCGACGCCGGCCAGGAACTGCCACAGCCCCAGGCCGATCAGCAGCGCGCCGAGCACCCAGCCTGCCCGGGCGGCCACCACCGACGCCTTCGTCCGGTCGCCGGTGGCCTTCCAGACCGCCGCCCGCAGCAGCCGCCCGCCGTCCAGCGGTGCGGCCGGCAGCACGTTGAACACGGCCAACAGCACGTTGATGCCGGCCAGCCAGGCCATCACGCCTAGCAGCAGACCGTCCTCGCCGGCCAGGGCGAGCAGTACGGCGATGGCCCCGAAGAAGAGCCCGATCACCAGGCTGACCAGCGGGCCGACTCCGGAGATGCGCAGCTCGGCGCCGGGGTCCTTCGCCTCGCCCTTCAGCTCGGCCACCCCGCCGAAGAGCCAGAGCGTGATCCCCTCGACGGCCAGGCCGTTGCGCTTGGCCACGATCGCGTGGGACACCTCGTGGGCGAGCAGGCCGAGGAAGAAGACCACCGCGGCGGCCAGCCCGGCCAGCACGTACGCGGCCACCGACTCGCCGGGGTAGGCCCGGGGGAACTGGTTGGCCGACAGCCCCCAGGCGATCAGCGCGAAGATGACCAGGACGCTCCAGTTGACCCCGACGGGTACGCCCGCGATCCGGCCAAGCCGGAAGCTCGCCCTCATGGTCCCGTGATACCCCCGCATCCCGTCCGCATGCCAGAAACCGGACCGGGGTGGCCGAACCGCAACCGCGCGCGCCGCCCGGGTCGCCCACCGCCCACCGGCCACCGGCCGCCACGCCGCGCTACCGTCCGCCACGGCCGGTGGCCGGCGACCACCGGCCACGGGGAGACACCACCACGCGGAGGTGTGATACCTCTGAGTCATCAATATGACTCAGAGGTATCACGCTCTCCCGCTATCCATCGCCCGTCGCGGCATCGGCCAGGCGACTGGCTGCGGCGCTGTCAGCTCAGCTCGGCGCGCGGGTCCGGGACCGCCTTCTCGGCGGCGCGGCTCACCTCTTCCCACTCGGCCCAGGTCGCCAGGCGTCGCTGGGTGATGTCGAAGGCGACGTCGTAGACCATGCTGCCGAGCAGGAGCCGCAGCGGCGGCTTGTCGCTGGCGACCAGCTTCATGAGGGCTTCGGCGGCCAGCCGGGGTTCGCTGTCGATGGATCCCTCGGCCCACTGCTTGGCGAGTTCCTCGCGCAGCGGGTCGTAGGCGGGGTGGGGGGTGGTGGCGGTGCTGCTGGTGTAGAGGTCGGTCCAGTAGCCGCCGGGCTGGACGATGGTGACCTTGACGCCGAACGAGGCGGCCTCGGCGGCGAGGGCTTCGCTCATGCCTTCGAGGGCGAACTTGCTGGCGCTGTAGAGGCCGGTGCTGGGGAAGCCGCCGAGCGCCCCGATGCTGGAGATCTGTACGAGGTGTCCGCTGCCCTGGGCGCGCAGGTGCGGCAGGACTGCCTGGCTGACCCAGAGGGCGCCGAAGAAGTTGAGTTCCATCTGGGCGCGGGCCTGCTCTTCGGTGAATTCCTCCACCATGCCGGCGAACAGGGCCCCGGCGTTGTTGACGACGATGTCGAGCCGGCCGAAGTGCCGGACCGCCTTGGCGACGGCGTCGACGACCGCTGGGCGGTCGGTGACGTCGAGGCGCAGGGCGAGCAGGCGGCCGGGGTGCCGGGTGGCGAGGTCGTCCAGCGGCGCGACGTCGCGGGCCGCGCCGACGACGCGGTCACCGGCGGCGAGGGCCGCCTCGGCGAACGCGCGGCCGAGGCCACGGCTCGCGCCGGTGATGAACCAGACCCGGGGTGCGGCGGTGCCTGAGGCCTCCATGGGGAACTCCCTCCATTGCGAGACGAACCGTCTCGTCTCGGTTGCGAGGATGACAATACCCGGCCGCATCGGGATGTCAAGACGGACCGTCTCGTCTCTCTTGCTGCTACATTCGGCCCGTGCCCACGCAGAAGGTCGCTCCCGACTCCAGCCGTCGCAGCCAGTCCGCGCGGCGGGCCATCCTCACCGCCGCCCTCGACCTGGCCAGCGAGCTGGGGTACGCGAAGCTCAGCATCGAGGGCATCGCCTCCGCCGCCGGCGTGGGCAAGCAGACGATCTACCGCTGGTGGCCGTCGAAGGGGGCGCTGCTGTTCGACGCCTTCCTCACGCTCACCACGGAGGGCCAGGACGTTGGCGAGGCGGCCCTACCCGACACCGGCGACCTGGCGGCCGACCTGAAGACGGTGCTGCGGGCCACCGTCGAGGAACTCAACGATCCCCGTTACGACCTGCCGATGCGGGCCCTGCACATCGAGGTCGTGCACGACCCCGCCCTGGCCGCCGCCTACCAGGAGCGGCTGGACGGCCCTCTGCGGGAGCTGAAGAAGGAGCGCCTGCGCGCCGCCCGGCGGGCCGGGCAACTGGCCGAGGACGTCGACCTCGACGTGGCCGTGGACCTGCTGTTCGGCCCGATCCTGAACCGGTGGCTGCAACGCACCGGCCCGCTCACCGCCGAGTACGTCGACCAGGTGGTGGACACGGCGCTGCGCGGGCTCCGGCCGACGCCGCCCGCCGGATAGTCGCCGCGCGGGCCGGCTGCCCGCGGCGGCGACGGATCACCGGCGGGGCGTCTCGCTGGCGACCGTCTGCTCGCGGGGCAGCGCGGCGGCCCGCAGCGCCCAGTCCAGCGCGTAGTCGGCGACCTGCTCCCAACCGGGCTGCCCCACGGTGAAGTGCGAGCGGCCGCGGAACTCGTGGTACGCGGTCAGCGCCCGCGACTTCTGGTACAACGCCGCGTTGGAACGGACCACGGTGGGCGGCACCACGTGGTCGGCCCCGCCGGCGATCAGCAGCAGCGGCGCCCGGTCGGTACGGCGGGTGTCCACCTCGGCCGGGGACTTCGGGTCGAGGTTGGCGAACGCCCCTTCGAAGAGCACCCGCCCGGCGCCGGGCACCGCGTACCGCTGCCAGGCCCGGTCGGAGTCCTCCCGGCTGAGGGTGTTGCCGAAGGCGTAGTGGAAGTCGTCGGGCGTGAACGGCACCGCCCGGTTCCGGTTGGCCGGGTTGTGCAGGATGGAGAAGGCCGAGCGCAGGGTGCTCAACGGCAACTTGAGCACGCCCTTCACCGCGGCCGGGTGGATGCCCACCGCCGCCGCCCCGAGCCCCCGGTCGACCAGCACCTGGGTGATCAGACCGCCGAACGAGTGCCCCATGATGATCGGTGCGGCGGGCAGTGCCCGGATGATCCGGTCGTAGTGGTCGACGATCTCGGCGATGCGTTGCTGGGCGATCGGGGTGGGATCCTCCCGCAACTGCTCGACGTCACCCTCCATGCCGGGCCAGGACGGGGTCACCACCCGCAACCCGCGTCCGGCGAACCGGGTGGCCCACCGCTCCCAACTGCGCGACGTCATCCAGAGGCCGTGGATGAGCACGACCGTGTCGACCGGTCCCTGCGGCGCGCTGGCCATGGAACCCTCCCCGGTGTCGTGGCGTCCGGACCGGTGGTTACCCGCCCGACCGGCGGGGATTCCCCGACCCGCCCGGCCAGCGCCGCAGCGCGGTCGCCGTCGACGGGTCGAGCGCCGGCGGGCGGCGGGTCAGGCGGTCGGCGGTGGGGCGGGCAGTTCGTCGACCACCACCACGGCGCTGCCGGTCCGCACCTCCGCCAGCAGCTCGCGCTGGCCGCTGCGGGTCAGCCGGATGCAGCCGTTCGTGGTGTTCCGGCCCAGCTCGCCGTCGTGGTACCAGCTGTGCAGGCCGATGTGCGCCCCGCGCAGGCTGGCCGGCACCGAGTTCGGGTCGTCGGGCACCGCGCCGAGGGCGAAGATGTCCACCCCGCCGTACACCTGCTGCGGAGGTGGGGTGCGGCCGAGGATGAAGGTCCGGCCCAGCGGCGTCTCCTGCCCCCGCTGGCCGAGGCTGACCTCCCAGGACCGGACCGCCCGCCCGGCGCGGTACCAGGTGATCCGGTGCGCCCGGCGCTCCACCACGAGCTGGTCGCGCAGCTCCACCGTGCTGAAGCCGCCGGGCGGCAGCCAGGCGAGCCGGCGGTTCGCCGACGGGAGCAGCACGGCCGTCCAGCCGGCGCGGCGCTCGGCGATCGGCATGGTCAGCTCGACACCGCGGATGGTGGGGGCGAGGAAGGCCAACGGGCGGCCGCCGGGCGCGTCGTACGCGGCGATCCGGCGGGTCGGGTGCAGTCCCTCGGTCAGCGGGGTGACGTCCGAGGCGTCCGGGTCGGCGGGGAAGCCGCGGGGCGCCGGGTCGTAGTCGACCACCGGCAGGTCGTCCGGCGCGGGCGCCGCGGCCGGCACGGTCTCCTCGGGCGTCGGGCTCGGCGCGGGGGCGGTGGGCTCCGGTTCGTCCGGGGCGGCCGCCTGCTCGACCGGCGGCGGCACGGGTTCGGGGGTGAGCGCCCAGCCGGTCGCCCCGGCCGTCGCCAGCAGCGCGGACACTCCGACGGCGGTGGCCACCCGGCGGAGCCAGCGGTACGCGTTCATTCGGTCAAACGGCACAAAGAGACTGTAATGGCAGGACCCCCGTCAAGCCGGTAAATCGGCCGGACGGGGGTCCCGGGGGTGGGGGGTCAGCTCAGCCGCGCGCCGACGTGGATGGCGACCGCGTCGTGGGCGGGGATGTTGGCGGCGAACCAGCCGTTGCCGTCCACGGTGATCACCGGCCCGCTGCACGAGCCGTTGCTGAACGTGCCGTGGATGACGTCGCAGTACCGGCCGGCGGGCAGCCCGGCGTGGTACGACCGGCCGGTGATCGCGTGGTCCTCGTCGTTCACCGTGAGGTAGCCCTTGCCGGTTCGGCTGAACGCGATGTGGTTGTTGCCGTTGTCGTACCAGTTGGCGACCGCGGCGCCCTCGGTGGCGTTGCGGAAGCCGACCATGTTGGCGATCACCGGCCAGCGGTGCTCGCACTCCCAGCCGGAGTAGCAGGTCACGTCGAGGGTCCGGCCGGAGCCGTCCTGCGGCGGGCCCTGGTCGCGCTGGCTGAAGGTGTAGCTGGACATCACCGTCGGCGAGCCGTACGGCCAGGCCAGCATGAACGCGTTGGCCAGCGCGTAGCTGCCCCGGTCGCGGTAGGTCAGCACCCCGCCGACGTCGCGCTGGGTGTCGTGGTTGTCCACGAAGACCGCCGCCACGCCGCCGGGCAGGTGCCCCCAGCCCTCACCGAAGTTGCGCAGGTAGGCGAGCCGCTCGGAGCGGAACACCCGGGCCAGGTCCTTGCCGTAGCGGAACTCGTGCACGTCGCCGTTGCCGGTGTACTCGCCCGGCTGGATCGGCTCGCCGGCGCCGTGGATCACCTCCTGCACCAGGTACGCCGGCCGGGAGAGCCGGCTGCGCAGCGCCGCGATGTCGGCGGCCGGCATGTGCTTGCTGGCGTCCATCCGGAAGCCGTCGACGCCGAGCGAGAGCAGGTCGTTCAGGTAGCCGGCGAGCCGGCCGCGGACGTAGTCCGACTCGGTCTTCAGGTCGGCGAGGTTGACCAGTTCGCAGTTCTGCACCTCCCACCGGTCGCCGTAGTTGGCGATGTCGTCGCCGCCGTTGCGACCGCAGTGGTGGAAGTCCTGGTACTGGTATATGCCCGGGTAGTCGTAGTGCCCGTACGACGAGCCGGCCCAGCCGGTGCCGCCGTTGTCCTGCCCGGACATGTGGTTGACGACCGCGTCCACGATCACCTTGACGCCGGCCGCGTGGCAGGCGTCCACCATGGCCTTGAACTGGGCGCGGGTGCCCTTGCGGGACTCGATCCGGTAGTTGACCGGCTGGTACGCCAGCCACCACTGGGAGCCGCGGACGTGTTCCTGCGGCGGGGAGACCTGGACCCAGCCGTAGCCCTTCGGGCCCAGCGTGGTCCGGCACTCGTTGGCCACCGAGGTCCAGTTCCACTCGAAGAGCTGGACGATCACCTTCTTGGCGCCGGCCGGGGCCGCGACGGCCGGGGGTGCCGTCACGGTGGTCGGCACGAGCACGCTCGCGATCACACCGAGGGCGAGCAGCGCCGAATGCCATCGACGTCGATGCATCGGAACTCCTGACGGGGGTGCGGGGGACGGGGTGGTGGTGCGGGGGAGGCTCTCAGCTGCCCGAATCTTGCAATCGAGGCTGAAAGATTTCGGAAAGATTACAAGCGCATTGCAGCAGCTGTCAACGTATGGAAATTCATCGTTGCTCCGGTGGGTCGCCGAGGGCGGATGCCGCTACACGCGGCGGGCGGCCGGACGGTTCGACGGCCAGGCGGAAATTTTTCCCGGGTCGGTGATCCGACCGCGCCGTCGCTCCGTACTCGATGGGGGAGCAGGGTCGGCCGGCGGTGCGCCGCCGCGAGACGATCGAGGAGCAGATGGCCCGGGTCAAGCAGAACCAGAAACCGGCCACCGTCCGGACCGCCAGCACCAGCCGGGGCGTCCGTACCCGGTCCCGGCCCGCGGTAGCCGTGCTGACCGTGTCCGCGATCGCCGCGCTGTGGGCGGGGACGATGCTCACCGGCGCCGGCCAGACGGCGTACGCCTACGGCTTCTTCTTCACCGAGTTCTTCGCCGGGGTGATCGCCCTGGTGGCGCTGAGCCTCACCGTGATGCTCGGGCTGCTGGCCACCGACCGGCTGGTGCTGCTGATCCGGCACCGGGTGCTGCTCCAGTCCGCGCACCGGGCCACCGGCATCCTCGGCGTCGCCGGCCTCTTCTTCCACGTGCTGACCAAGGTGGCTACCGGCCGGGCGGCGAGCACCGACGCGATCGTGCCGTTCGTCGGTGGGCGCGGGCTCTACGTCGGCCTCGGCACGGTGGCCGGGCTGCTCATGGTGAGCGTGCTCTGGACCGGCATCGTCCGAGCCCGGTTCGCCGGGGTCGGCCCGAAGTGGCTGTGGCGGACGCTGCACTCGACCGCGTACCTCTCCTGGCCGTTCGCCATCCTGCACGGGCTCAACGCGGGTCGGCCGGCCAGTTCCTGGGTGGTGCTCAGCTACCTCGCCTGCGTGCTGCTGGTCGTGCTGGCGCTGCTGGTCCGCCTCTCGGTGACGTTCGGCCGGCGCAGCCGGGAGCAGCACCAGGCGGCCGCGATGAACCAGGCCCTGGCCGCCCGACCGGCCGAGGACGGCAAGGGCCGGTCGCTGCTCGGTGGCGGGCTGTCTCGCCGCCGTGCCGAGGGCGACCGCGCCGGCCGGGACAGCAGCTGGGCCGAGACCACCCTGGCCGGCACCTGGACCGCGCCCGGCGCCAAGCGGCGCGACCCGGAGCGGTTCACCGTGCCGGTGGTGCCCGAGCCGGGGTCGCTGCGCGAGCCGGTCCGCCCCGCCCGCCGCCGCGACCAGGAACTGGCGCCGACCGCCCGCCGACGCCGCACCGAGGAACGGGAAGCGGTGGCCCGCCGCCGCGAGGACGAGCTGGAGCCGGCCGCCCGGCGCCGCCGGGAGGAGGAGCCGGAGCGGCGGGCGACCCGCCGGCGCGGCGAGGAACCGGAGCGCGCCGAGCGGCGGTCCCGCCGGGCCGAGCAACCGGCCCGGGCCGGCCGCCGCCGGGACGAGGAGTTGGCCCCCACCGGCCGGCGGAGCCGGGATGACGAGGAGCTGGCGCCGACCGGCCGGCGGAGCCGGGACGCCGAGGAGTTGGCGCCGACCGGCCGGCGCCGCCGGGGCGCCGAGGAGACCGGGCGGGTCAGCCGCCGGTCCCGGGTCGACGCCGACGCCGACGCCGGCACCCGGTACTCGGTGCCGCCACGGCGGCGGGCCGACGAGCCGGAGGAGCCGTGGGACAGCCCGCGCCGCTGGGAGGTCGCCGAGCCGATCTCCGCCGGCCCGATCTCCGCCGGTCCGATCTCGGCCGGTCCGGTCTCCGCCGGCCCGATCTCAGCCGGTCCCGTCTCGGCCGGGCCGATCTCGGGCGGGCCGATCTCCGCGGCGCCGCGCAGCGGTGGGGGTCGGCACAGCGCCGAGGACGACGTGCCGGAGGAGCCGGACTACTGGCGTCCGCCGGCCCGGTACATCCCGGAGGAGATCCCGGCCGACGACACCCCGACCCTGGTCGACCTCGCCTCCCGGCGAGCCCGCCGGGAGGCCAAGGAGAGCCGCCGCCGGCGTCGGGCCAACGCCGACGCGGTGGACGGGGCGTACTGGGCCGGGCTGCGGGGTGAGGCGCGGTGATGCGGACCACCGTGCCCGCGGTGGCCTGCGTCGGCGAGCCCCGGCTCACCGCCGGCTTCGCCGAGTTCGGCCGCCTCGACCTGCTCGCCCACGAGGAGGTGCACGGGCCGATCGGGCCGATGGAACCGGCCAACCTGCTGCGGCTCGCCGAGGGCATCCAGCTCAAGGGCAAGGGCGGCGCCGGCTTCCCGTTCGCCAAGAAGCTCCGCGCGGTGCTGGAGTCCTGCGAGCGGCAGGACCTGACCGCCGTGGTGGTGGTGAACGCGACCGAGGGCGAGCCGGCCAGCTGGAAGGACAAGGTGCTGCTCACCCGGGCCCCGCACCTCATCCTGGACGGCGCCGCGCTGGCCGCGTACGCGCTGGACGCCGACGAGATCGTGATCGGCATCGCCGACGACGGGGTCGGCAAGGAGTCGCTGACCGAGGCGTTGCAGGAGCGCCGGATGCCGGTGCCGACCACCGTCGTCACCGTGCCGCACCGGTTCATCTCCGGCGAGGGTGGCGCGCTGGTGAACGGGATCAACGGGCTGCCGCACATCCCGCCCGGCACCAAGAAGCGCTCCAGCGACTCCGGCGTCGGCGGCCTGCCGACCCTGCTCTCCAACGCCGAGACGTACGCCCAGCTGGCGATCGCCGCCCGGCTCGGCCCGTACGAGTACGCGGCGCTCGGCACCGACGACGAGCCGGGCACCGTGCTGCTCACCGTCACCGGCGCGGCGAAGCGGCCGGCGGTGGTGGAGTGCGCCGCCGGCACCCCGCTGCGGGAGATCCTCGACCTGTGCGAGGCGCCGGACGGCCCGGGCATCCTGATGGGCGGCTACCACGGCAAGTGGATCACCCAGGAGGCCGCCGACCGGGCGGAGATCTCCCGCAAGGGGCTGGCCGCGGTCGGTGGCACCCTCGGCGCCGGCATCGTCGTCCCGCTCGGCGCGGACACCTGCCCGCTCGGCGAGGCCGCCCAGGTGGTCCGCTACCTGGCCGGCGAGTCCGCCGGGCAGTGCGGCCCGTGCAAGATGGGCCTGCCCGACCTGGCCCGCGCCGTCGACCTGGCGGTCTCCGGCAGCGCGCCGGTGGAGGTGGTCCGGGCCGCCGCCGGTGACGTGAAGGGCCGCGGCGCGTGCAGCCACCCCGACGGTACGGCCCGGTTCGCCCTCTCCGCGATGGAGGTCTTCGCCGAGGACCTGCGGTTGCACACCACCGGCGAGGGCTGCGGCCGACGGGTCAAGGGTGTGATGGGGCTGCCCGGCGCACCCGACCCGAACCCGCAGAAGCTCACCCTCGACTGGTCCCGCTGCGACGGGCACGGGCTCTGCGCGCACGTGGTGCCCGACTTCATCCGGCTGGACGCCAACGGGTACCCCGCCTTCCCGCCCACCCCCGTGCCGACCTGGCTGCGCGAGGGCGCGCTGAAGGCGGTCAAGGTCTGCCCCGAGCTGGCCCTGCGGCTGGCCAAGGCCGAGTAGCCACCTGCGAAGGGAGACGTGATGCGGACGCTGTGCCGGTCGGTCCGGCCCGGGCGGTCACCCCGCCGCACCCCGCGCCGGGTCAGCGGCCCGCTCGCGGTGCTGCTCGCCGCCGTGCTGGGTGCGACGGCCTGCGCGGGCGGAGCAGATCCGGCCGGTCCGGCGGCCGCCGCCACCGGCGGCACCGCGCCGTCACCCACCGGCGGGACCGTGGCGTCGCCGACCGGATCGGCGGGGCCGGCCGCGCCGGTGCCGGACACCCTGGCCTTCACCGCGCGCACCCTGGACGGTGCGGCGTTCTCCGGTGCCGCGCTGGCCGGTCGGCCGGTGGTGCTCTGGTTCTGGGCGCCGTGGTGCGCGACCTGCGCCAGCCAGGCCTGGACGGTCGCCGAGGTGGCCCCGAAGTACCGGGACACGGTGCCCATCGTCGGCGTGGCCGGGCTCGGCGAGCAGCGGGCCATGAAGGACTTCGTCACCGAGTTCGAACTGGCCGGGACGCCCCAACTGGACGACCGGGCGGGCGCGCTGTGGCGCCGCTTCGAGGTGGTCGAGCAGAGCACCTTCGTGATCATCGACCGGAGCGGCGCGGTGGTGCACCAGGGCTTCCTCGACGGCGAGGACCTCACCCGGCGGGTCGCCGCGCTGGCCGGCTGACGCAGGCCCCGCTGCCGGGGCCCGGGCCGTCGGGGCGCCGGTCGCCCCGGTCGGCCCGGAGACGTGATACCTCACAGTCGTATTGATGACTCTGAGGTATCACGCCTGGCGGCAGGGGTGCGCCCGGGCCGCCCGCCTGAGCGGCGACGTCGGGTCCGGTCGCGGCGGGTGCGGCGGCCTCGGGCGGCGGAGTCAGCGGGCCGGGGTGAGGCGGTCGGTGCCCAGCCGGTCGCGGAGCACCTCGGGGATCAGCACCGACCCGTCGGCCTGCTGGAACTGCTCCAGGATGGCCGGGAAGAGCCGGCTGGTGGCCAGCGCCGACCCGTTGAGGGTGTGCACGAAGCGGGTCTGCTTGCCGCCCGGCTCGCGGTAGCGGATGGCCGCCCGGCGAGCCTGGTAGTCGCCGGCCCAGGAGACCGACGACACCTCCTTGTACTTGCCGGTGCTCGGCATCCACACCTCGATGTCCAGGGTCTTCTTCATCGAGGCGCTCGCGTCGCCGGCCGCGAGCAGGCTGGTCTGGTGGTGCAGGCCCAGCTTCTCGACCAGGCTCTCCACGTGGCCGACCATCGCCGTCAGCGCGGCGTCGGCCTGCTCGGGGAGGGTGAACTGGAAGATCTCCACCTTGTTGAACTGGTGGCCGCGCACCGTGCCGCGCTCGTCGGAGTGCGAGCCGGCGGCCTCGCGCCGGTAGCACGGGGTGTAGGCGAACGCCTTCAGCGGCAGCTTGCCGGTGTCCAGGATCTCGTCCTGGTACGCGCCGAGGATCGCCGTCTCCGCGGTGGGCAGCAGGAACTGCCCGCGCGGGGCGGACTGCCGGTCCAGGTGGTAGACGTCGTCGTAGAACTTGGGGAACTGCCCGGCGGCGAAGCCGGCGCTGTCCAGCAGCAGGTGCGGCGGGAGCAGGAACTCGTAGCCGGCCGCGATGTTCTGCTCGATCAGCCAGTTGAGCAGCGCCCACTCCAGCCGGGCGCCCAGGCCGGTGTACATCCAGAAGCCGGAACCGCCGAGCTTGACCCCGCGCTCGTGGTCCACCAGGCCGAGCGCCCGGCTCAGCTCCACGTGGTCGCGGACCTGCTCGATGGCCGGCGGCTCGCCGAAGGTCCGGACGACCCGGTTGGCCTCCTTGCCGCCGGGGACGACGTCGTCGGCGGGCAGGTTGGGCAGCTCGCTCATCCGGTCGCGCAGCCGGGCCTGCACCTCGTCGAGCTCGGCCTCCAGCTCGGCGAGCTGCTTGCGGCCGGCCTCGGGCGTGGCGACCTCCGGCTCGCGGCCGGCCCGCTTCGCCTCCGCGTACGCCCGGGCCTCGGCCTTGCGGCGCTGCCGCTCGCCGTCGATCTCCGTGATCAGGCTGCGTCGCTGCTGGTCGAGCTGCTGGAGCTCGTCCAGCGCGCGGGACACCTCGGCCGGGTCCAGCCGCTTGGCCAGCGCGGTCGCCACCGCGTCCCGATCCTTCCGGATCAACTCCATGTCGAGCATGCTGCTCCGTACGCCTCCGTCCGGACGTCAGGTGGACCTCCAGATGCTACCGTCGCGGCCCCGCGCTCCCCGGGCGGGACCGGCGACGGTCAGCGCCGGATCGGCATCGGGCGGTCGGCGCCGGATCGGGTGGTCAGAGCCGGATCGGCATCAGGATGGAGAACGAGTCCGCGTCGTCCGGCCGGCGTACGGCCAGCGGGGCGATCGGGTCGTCCAGCTCCAGCACCAGCTCACCCCGGCCGCCGGCGTCCAGCGCGTCGAGGAGGTAGCCGCCGTTGACCCCGATCCGGAACACGTCCGGGTCGTCGGTCAGCTCGTCCGCACCGAGCAGCCGCAGCCCGCCCTGCTCGTCCAGGCCGAGCACCGTCACGGACAGCTCGATCCCGTCGTGTCCGCGCGCCACGACCGGGGCGTCCGGGCTGGTCAGCGCGGCCCGCAGGGCGGCCACGTCGACCGTCAGCCGGTACGCCGGCGACCCGTCGGCCAGTGGCCGCAGCAGGGGGGCGTAGTCCGGGAACTCGTCCGGCAGGGCGGTGGCCTCGACGCCGCGCCCGGCCACCGAGACGGCGATGGTGTCGCCGGCCACGGTGAGCCACGCCTCGGCGGTGCTGTCCGCGGCGGTGTCGAGCAGGGCGCGAACCTCGTCGACGAAGCCGACCGGGGCGAGCGCGCGTACCGGCGGGCCGTCCGGCCGGCCACCGACCCGGGTCACGGCCAGCCGGTGCCGGTCGGTGGCGGCCAGCCGGACCCCGTCCGGGCCGATGTCGAACAGCACGCCGGCCAGCACCGGCAGCTCGGGGTCGGCACCGACCGCGAAGCGGACGGCGTCCACGGCGGCGGCCAGGTCGGCGCGGGACAGCCCGAGGCGGGTGAACATCGGCCGCTCCCCGGGATCGACTAGGGCACGGATCCGGGAGAGTTCGCGGCGGGCGTCGGCGAGCCCGTCCTCCAGCCGGCGCAGGTGCGCGTCCAGCAGCCGGTGCACCTCGGCCGGTTCGGCCCGCACCGCCCGCGCGATCTCGGGCACCGGCATCCCGACCCGGCGCAGCCCGGCCACCAGCCGGGCCGGCGCCACCTGGTCGTCGGTGTACCAGCGGTACCCGGTGACCGGGTCGACCCGCGCCGGGACCAGCACCCCGGCCGAGTCGTAGAACCGCAGGGCGCTCACCGTCAGGCCGCTGGCCCGGGCCAGCTCGCCGATGCTGCGCAGGTCGCTCTCCACGGCCGATGATCCTGTCGTCTCAACCAGGTCGAGGGTCAAGCCGCCGCGGCGGCGGGGCCGTCCAGCACCCGGAAGGTCAGCCCGGCCCGGGTCAGCCGGTCCAGCAGCGCGTCGCCCATCGCGGCGACCGGGGTGAGCTGGCCGGCGGCCGGCGGCAGGTCGTCCAGCGCCAGGCAGAGCGCCGACTCGGCGAGCATCTTGGCCGTCTCGTCGTAGCCCGGGTCGCCGCCGGCCACCTCGGTCAACACCTGCCGGCCGCCGCCGGTGCCGACGAACCGGACCCGGAACCAGGACTTCGCCCGCTGCTGCGGCGTCGGCCCCTGCCCGGAGGCGAGCCGGCCGAACAGCCAGCGCCGGGTCGGTGGCAGCTTCACCAGGGCGACCACGGCGGCCAGCCCGGCCGCGCCGGCCAGCACGGTGGGCAGCCGCTTCACCGCGGCGAAGTGCCGGTAGCGGAAGTCCGGGCCGTACTCCGGTCGGGCCGCGGCCGAGCGGCGGACCACCTGCGGGTCGATGGTGGGCAGCGGCACGGACCAGACCCGCAGCTCGGCGGAGCGGGCGAGCCGGCCGGGCACCGCGCGGACCCGGCGGTCGGCCGGGCGCGGTTCGACCGCCCGCCGCTGCCGGGCCGCCCGGGACGCCTGGGCGGTACGGGAGAACGCGGTGAGCGCCGAGTGGTAGGTGCCGGCGGAGAACCGGCCGCCGGCCCGGACGTAGCCGTCCACGGTGATCGGGCCGTCCGCCGGCAGGTGCTTGACCGTGTACCAGACGCCCAGGTCGTGCGGGATCGAGTCGAACCCGCAGGCGTGCACCAGCCGGGCTCCGGTGCGTACCGCCTCGGCGTGGTGGCGCAGGTACATGGTGTCGACGAACTCGGGTTCGCCGGTGATGTCCAGGTAGTCGGTGCCGGCCTGGGCGCAGGCGGCGACGAGCGGCTCGCCGTGGTGCACGTACGGGCCGACCGTGCTGGCCACCACCCGGGCGCTCTCCGCCACCGCGCGCAGCGACTCCGGGTCGGTGACGTCGGCGGTGAGCAGCGGCAGGCTGGCCAACGCCGGGTTTATGGCGGCGAGCCGCTCGCGGACCGCCGCCAGCTTGCCCGGGTTCCGCCCGGCCAGCGCCCACCGCAGCCCCGCCGGCGCGTGCCGCGCCAGATACTCCGCGGTCAACCCCCCGGTGAACCCGGTAGCCCCGACCAGCACCACGTCATGTTCCCGCCGCTCCCGCCCCTCACCCACCCCCCGATCCTCCCACCCCCTCCGCCTGCCCGCCCACCCCGCCGACTCCCCGTTGATCATGAAGTTAGCGGTGTCGTCTGCCCCTTTTGCCGGTATTAACTTCATGATCAACGCGGTGTGGGCTAGGGGGTGGGGTGGAGGACGGGGCGGAGGCAGCCTTCGGCGCGGGTGCGCAGCAGGGTGTAGGCCTCGGGGGCGCGGTCCAGGGGGAGGTGGTGGGTGGCGAGGTACTCGGTGCGCAGCTCGTCGCGGGCCATCCGGTCCAGCAGCATCGGGATGTAGCGCGGCCCGTGCTGCCGGGCGCCGCGGACGGTCAACCCCTTGGCGGTCACCGCGCCGAGCGGGAACGTGTCGACCACGCCCGGGTGCGCCCCGAGCACCACGACGCTGCCGCCCTTGCGGCAGGCGTGCACCGCCTCCCGGACGGCCGCCGGGCGGGGTGCCGCGCCGGTGAGGCGGTCACCCAGCGAACGGGTCGCGGCGGGCGTGCCGACCGCGTCGACGCACACGTCCGGTCCCCGGCCGCCACTGCGTTCCCGCAGCTCGGCGGCGACGTCGACGCGGCGGTAGTCGAGCGTCTCGGCACCCGCGTGCCGCTCGGCCGCGCGCAGCCGGTCGGGGTGCCGGTCGACCACCACCACCCGCTCCGCGCCGAGCAGCCGCGCCGCCCGCGCGGCGACCTGGCCGACCGCGCCGGCGCCCCAGACCGCCACCACGTCGCCGGGGCGGACCCCGCCCAGGTCGGCGCCCATCCAGCCGGCCGGCGCGGCGTCCGAGGCGAACAGCGCCCGGTCGTCGCTGACCGGCTCCGGTACGGCGAACGCCCCGACGTCGGCGTACGGCACCCGGACGTACTCGGCGTGGCTGCCGGCGAACCCGCCCTGGGACCGGGGCTGACCGAAGCAGCCAGCGACCGGGTGGCCCCAGGCCGCCTCGCCCGCCGCCGGGTCGGTGCTGCCGTTGTCGCAGCAGGAGTGCAGCTCGCGGCGGCAGTACCAGCAACTGCCGCAGGAGACCGAGGAGCAGACCACCACCCGGTCGCCGGCCCGGTGCCGGCGCACCTCCGGACCGACCTCGACCACCTCGCCGACGAACTCGTGGCCGAGCACCTCGCCGACGGCCGGCCCCCGCCCGGCGAGCAGTGCCAGGTCGGCGGCGCAGGCGGCGCTGCGCCGCACTCGGACGATGGCGTCGTGGCCGTTGCGCAGCTCCGGGTCGGGCACCTGCCGTACCGCCAGCTCACCGGCGCCCATCCAGCAGAGGGCCCTCATTCCGGCGTCACCGCCGGGCGGTCCAGCTCGCCGCGGTCGGGGCGGAGCACCTCGCCGGTCTCGGCGAGCTGCTTGACCTCCCGCAGCGCCTGCCGGACCAGCCGACCCGGGTCGTCGCCGACCAGGTGGACGGCGAGCCCCGGCGGCGGTCCGGAACCGGGGCGCGGCCGGGCGGCGAGTTCCGTGCCCCGGTCGCCGGGGGCGGGGCGGACCCGCACCTGCACCGCGTCGCCGAGCCGGCGTAGCGGCTCCGCCCAGCGGCCCTCGGGCAGCACCTGGCCGGGTGGGCGGTCCACCGTCACCACCTGCCAGCGCGCCGGCCGCCCGTCCCCGCCGTTCGGCCAGCCGACCGGGCGGGGCGCGGTCAGCGCGCGTACCGCGGCCGCGCCGGCCGCCGCCGCGCCAAGTGCGACTCCGCCACCGGCCAGCCGTGCGATCGGTCCCACCTGTCGCGCACCCCCTGTCCCACCGGTCACCGCTGGCGCTCCGGCCACCTCCGGCCGCCGCCGGGTCGAGCCCCGGCCGGAACGCGCCAGCGGGCGGCCGGTCACGCGCGGCCGGCCGCCCGCGTACGCCCAGGGTGGGCCCGGGACGGGTGAAGCCGGCTCCCCCCGAAGGGGTGAACCCGTTTCGGCCGGGTAACCGGGCGCCGCAGGACCGGGGGAGTGGACGCGTCCGTGGGGGTGGGGGCCGGATGCCGGAGGAGCAGAACCGAACCGTGGTCACGGCGGCGGTGCGGGGCCCGGCCGGCACACCCCTGCTGGCGTCCCGGTTGCGTCCGCCCGCGCTGCCCGATCCGGTGCTGCTGCGCCCCCGGCTGCTGGACGCCCTGGACCGGGGGACCGGCGGCCCGGTCACCCTGGTCTCCGCGCCGGCCGGCTGGGGCAAGACCACCCTGCTCGCCTCATGGTGCCGGGCGGCCGGTGCCGCCGGGCCGGACCGGGCGGAGGGTGGCCCGGTGACCGCGGCTGCCGAGGGGGCCCGCGAGACCGTGCCGGCGGGCGCGCCGCCGGGGGACTTCGGCGCGGCCGGCGACGCTCCACCGGACGGCGAACCGCTCCGGGCGGCCTGGGTGTCGGTGGAGACCGGCGACGACGGCGACCGGTTCTGGTCCTACCTGGCGGCGGCGCTGCGCGCGGCCACCGGGCCGGCCGGGGACGCGCCGGAGCCCCCGGTGCCCGACCGGCCACCCCGCCCCGACCAGCTGGAACTGCTGGCCGCGGCGCTCGCCGCCCGGGAGCGGCCGGTGCTGCTGGTGGTGGACGACCTGCACCGGATCACCGACCCGGCCGCGCTGACCGGGCTGGAGTTCCTGCTCCGCCACGCCGGCGAGCGGCTGCGCCTGGTGGTCGGCGCGCGGGCCGGGCTGCCACTGGCCGTGCACCGGTGGCGGCTGGCCGGGGAACTGACCGAGCTCGGCCCGGACGAGCTGGCCTTCACCGGTGACGAAGTGGCCGACCTGCTCACCGCGCACGGGGTGGTGCTGCCGGTGGCCGGGGTGCGCCGGCTGCGGGAGCGGACCGGGGGCTGGCCGGCGGCGCTCCGGTTCGCCGCGCTGGCGTTGCGCGGGCAGCCGGACCCGGCGCGCTGGGTGGAGCAGTTCGGCGGCGACCAGCCGGACATCGCCGGCTACCTGCGCGAGGAGGTGCTCGCCGGGCTGGAACCCGAGGCGCAGGACGTGCTGCGGCGCACCGCCGTCGCGGACGCGGTCTGCGCCGGGTTGGCCGACGCACTCACCGGCCGGGCGGACACCGAGCCGACGCTGGCCGCGCTGGCCGGCGCCGGCGGGCCGCTGCGCCGCGACGACAGCCGCCCGCCCTGGTACCGCTGCCACCCGCTGCTCGCCGATCTGCTGCACGCCGAGCTGGCCCGGCTGCCCGCCGACGAGCTGCGCGACCTGCACCGGCGGGCGGCCGGCTGGTACGCCGACAACGGCCGGCCGGCCGACGCGCTGCGACACGCCCTCGCCGCCGGCGAGTGGGGCCCGGCCACCGACCTGTTCATCACCCGCTGGCCGGAGCTGGCCCCGTACGACCGGGACACCCCGGCCGGGCCGCCGCCCGCCGTCCCGCCGACCGAGGCGGTGGCCCGCGACCCGGAACTGGCGCTGGCCTGCGCCGCGGAGCGGGCGCACGCCGGGGACGCGGCGGCCGCCGCGGAGCGACTACGGCTCGCCGCCGAGCACGCCCCGACGCTGCCCGCCCCGCGCCGGGAGCGGTTCCTGCGCCTGGTCGCCGCGCTGGAACTCACCCTGGCCCGGCTGGCTGGCGACCACCGGGAGGTACGCGCCGCCGCAGTTCGCCTGCTCGCCACCCGGACGCACGCCGGGATGCCCGGCGCCGCGCCCCGGGGCGACACCGGCGAGGACGCCGACGTGCGGGCGGTGGGGGAGACCGCCGTCGGCCTGGTCGACCTGGCCGAGGGGGACCTACGGGCGGCCGCCACCGGCTTCGGTCGGGCGCTCGCGGCGGCCCGCGAGGCGGGGCGGCCGCGCACCGAGCTGGTCTGTGCCAGCCGGTCCGCGCTGCTGCACGCGGCCCGGGGCGAGCTGCGGGCGGCGGAGGACGCCGCCCGGGCGGCGCTGGCCCTGCCGCCCTGCCAGGGTTGGGCCTGCCGGCTGGACTGCGGCCACGGCTACCTGGCGCTGGCGCTGGTGGCGCTGCACCGCGACCAGCCCGAGGAGGCGGAGGCCAACCTGGGGCTGGCCGCGCCGGCCGCCACCGGCGAGCCGACTGTGGCGGCGCTGGCGGCGCTGTGCCAGGGGTACCTGCGGCGGGACGCCGGTGACCCGGCCGGCGGGCTGCGACTGCTGGTCGAGGCGCGGGAGCGGCTGGCCGACCGGCCCCGGGCCGTCGAGTTGACGCACTGGCTGCTGGCCGCCGAGGCCGACCTGCGCGCCGGTCGGGGCGACCTGGACACCGCCCGCGAGCTGCTCACCGACCGGGTGCGCGAGCGGGCCGAGCCGGCGCTGGCGGTGGCGCTGGCCCGGGTGGAGCTGTGCGCCGACGACTTCCGCGCCGCCGGGCACCTGCTACCGGACTGGCGGGCCCCGGAGGCGACCGAGTGGGCACTGCCGGTACGCCTGGACGCCGCCGTGCTCGACGCGGTGCTGGCCCGGCGGGCGGGGGACGAGCGGCGGGCCGGCCGGCTGCTGGAGGCGGCGCTCGACCTGGCCGGGCCGGACGGGTACCGGCGGGTGTTCACCCGCGCCGAGCCGGGGGTGCGGGACCTGCTCGCCGCGCACCTCGATGCCGGCACCGCGCACTGGCCGACGGTCAGCGACCTGGTCCGGGGCGCCGACGAGCCGGCCGGGCGGGCGGCGACGGAGCCGGCCGCGACGGCGCTGGACGAGCCGCTCACCGAGCGGGAGCTGACGATCCTGCGGTACCTGCAGAGCATCCTGTCCAACGTGGAGATCGCCAGCGAGCTGTCGCTGTCGGTCAACACGGTGAAGACGCACGTCCGCAACATCTACCGCAAGCTTGACGCGACCCGCCGCCGCGAGGCCGTCCGCCGCGCCCGCGAACTCCGCCTCATTTGACCCACCGACAAAAGTGATCAAGAGCTTCGCGTCGACCGGGAAGCCTTCCGGTGCCGCGAAGCTCTTGATCGACAGGAGGGGAGAGGGGCTCAGGGATTGGCGGCGGCGTCCACCGCCGTGAGGAGGTCGGCCAGGTCGTAGGCGTCGTCGTGGCGGACCTCGTTGATGAAGAGGGTGGGTGTGGCGTTGACCCCGCTGCGGATGCCGCTGACGAAGTCCCGCCGCACCCGGTCGCCGTGCGCCTGCCGGTCCACCTCGGCGCGCACCTCGTCGATCGGCAGGCCGAGCTGCTCGATGCCGAGCGAGAGGTGCACCGGGTCGAGCTGGTCCTGGTGCTCGTACAGCCAGTCGTGCATGGCCCAGAACCGTCCCTGCCGGTCGGCCGCCTCGGTGGCCTCCGCCGCGCTCTCCGCGTACGGGTGCAGGTTGGCGATCGGGAAGTGCCGGTACACCAGCCGCACCGTGTCCGCCCGCTGGCGGAGCAACTCGGTCAGGTTCCGGTGCGCGGCTCCGCAGAACCGGCACTGGAAGTCGGCGTACTCGACGATGGTCACCGGCGCGTCCACCGGCCCGCGGACGTGGTCGTGCTCGGTCACCGGGGTGCGCAGCCGGGCGGTGACCTGAAGTGGCGTGGTCATCCGACCCCCCGATCGCCGGCGGACCCGGGCGCGGCGCGCCCGGGTCGGATCAGCCCGTTCGGCTCAGTCATGGCTCCCAGCCTGGTCCTCGACGGGGTGAGCGCGGCTCACCCCGCGCGGGTGGTTCGGCGCCCGGCCGGGCCGCATGGCAACGCCGTTCCGGGCAGCGTGGCCGGGCCGTTCCGGGTGGGTGACGGCGCCGCTCGGGGCCGTGCGGCGGCGTCGTGGCGTACGGCCTCAGCCGAGCACGGGAGCCACCGCTATGTGGTTCTGCACCTCCCGGATGCCCGGCGCGGACCAGACGATCCGCTCCACCTCGGCGCGTTCGGGCATCGAGTGGACCAGCCCGCCGAGCAGCACCGTGTCGCCGTGCACCCGCACCGTGATCCGTTCCGCCTCGGTCGCCCGGTTGCGGGCCAGCGCGTCGACGATCCGCTCGGCCAGCAGGTGCCCGTCCGGCCGTACGTCGGGGCGGACGGTGATCCCGTTGCTCACCCCGCGTACGCCGGTGAGCCGGGCAACCGCCCGTTCCGCGGCCCGGCGCTGGTACTCCCACTCCACCTCGCCGTGCAGGGTCACCCAGCCGTTGGAGACGGTGACGTCGAGCTGTTCGAGCGGCACGAAGGCGTCCCATTCGAGGGCGTGGCCGGCCGCCGCGGCGAGGTCCGGGTCGGCCCGCTCGGCGCCGGTGCTCAGCTGTACGGCCAGGTCGTTGGCGACCGCGCGGACCCGGGCCACCCGGTGGGTCGCCCGCTCGGCGGCCCACTTCTTGGCGTAGCTGTCCACCCGGCCGGTGAGGGTGACCACGCCCTCGGAGACGGTCACCCCGATCTCGTGCGGCTGCACCCGGGGCTCCCAGGTCAACTCGTCGAGGACGGCGGACTGGATGTCCTGGTCGGTACGGGTGATCGTGGTGATCGCCATCTTCGCTCCTCCCCGATCTGGCGGGCCTGCGTACGTCACGCCGTCCCCGATCCTGCCGCCGGCGGGGATGAGACCCCCTCACCCGACCGGGGCGAACCGTGGCTGTGGGAGCGCTTCCATTCGCCGGGGGCGATCGGTTAGGGTGAGCGCGTTCCTCGGGTGCGGGAGCCGTCGCGCCGGGCAGCGGAGCAGGGGCAGCTCCGCCGTTGCCCACGTTCGCTCGTCCCCGGGCGCGCCACCTGGCGCGCTGTCCCGGGCGATCACCCTGGAGGGGAACCGCAGATGCGGAGAAGTTTCGTCGGCGCGGTGGTGGCCGCGCTGGCCACCGCGGCCGTGGTGGCGGCGCCGTTCACCGCCGCCGGCTCCGCGCCGGCCGCCGAGGCGTACGGCTGGAAGAACGTCCGGATCGACGGCGGCGGCTTCGTCCCCGGGATCGTCTTCAACCCCACCGAGAAGAACCTGATCTACGCGCTCACCGACATCGGCGGGCTGTACCGCTGGGAGCAGGGCAGCCAGTCGTGGACCCCGCTGCTGGACTGGGTCGGCGCCGACAGGTGGGGCTGGAACGGCGTGGTCAGCGTCGCCACCGACCTGGTGCAGACCAACCGGGTGTATGCGGCGGTCGGCGCCAGCACCACCGTCAGCTTCCTCGGCAGCTGGACCGGCGCCAACGGTCCACCGGGCACGGTCACCTGCACCAGCCGATGACCCGGGCGGCGGGCGGCCCGGACCGCCCGCCGCCGGCGGTGCGGCGCGGACTCCGGTCCGCCGGGGCGGCCTGAGGGGTCCGGCGCCCCGGCGGACCGGGCCCGGGCGGGTCGCCCGGACCGGCGGAGTCCCCGGGACACGCCTAGGCTCGGTGGCCGGAACGAGGGAAGGGGATCACCCGTGAGTCCGATCAGGACGGCCTACCTGACCGCCGCGCGCTCGGCGCTCGACCTGCTCGCCGACCCGGCCGTGGCGGTCCGGTGGGACGAGTCCAGCGCGTTGGCCGAGTTCGGCGTCGGCGGGCTGGCCGGCCATCTCGCCGGGCAGCTGTTCCAGGTCTCGGCCGTGCTGGCCGAACCGGTCCCGCCCGGCGAGCCGGTCGGGCTGCTCGACCACTACGCGCCGGCCCGGTGGATCGGGACGTCGCTGGACGACGAGATCAACGTCGGCATCCGCCGGGCCGGTGACGAGGTGGCGGCGGACGGGCCGGCGGCGCTGGTCGACCGGGCCACCGCCACGCTGCGCGAGCTGGCCGAGGCGCTGCCGGCGCAGCCGGTGGACCGGGTGGTGCACCTGGCGCGGGGGCCCTGGTCGCTCACCCTGGACGACTACCTCACCACCCGGCTGATGGAGATCGCTGTGCACTCCGACGACCTCGCGGTCAGCGTCGGCGTACCCACTCCGGACCTGCCCGCCGAGGTGCTCGACCCGGTGCTCTCGCTGCTGGCCCGACTCGCCGTACGCCGGCACGGGCAGCCGGCGGTGCTGCGGGCGCTCAGCCGGGCCGAGCGCGCCCCGGCCGACATCACCGCCTTCTGACCGGTCCGGGGCCAGGAGCCGCGCGCGTTCACTGAAAGAGTGGCTGTTCCGTCGGGAACGGCCACTCTTTCTCTGTACGAGGCGCACCAGGTGGAGGCGGTGGTGTGGGGCGACACGGGCGGGCCCCGGTCGACCGGGTGGTCGACCGGGGCCCGTGGAGTGCCCGTGCCGGTGGGCGGTCAGCCGTCCAGGCCGACGGGGGAGTTGGGCCGGTCCACGTCGACGAACTCGATGTCGTCGGCGGCGCGGTCGCGGCTGCCGGCCGCCCGCGCGGCGGTGCCGGCGGCCCAGCCGATCGCCGCGCCGGCCAGCGCGGCGGCGATCAGCAGCGTCCAGGGCAGCGCCGGTCGGCGGCCGGCGAGCGCGTCGAAGGCGAGGCTGGCCCGGCGCCGCGCCTCGTCCGCCGCGGAGCCGACCAGGTCGCCGGCGCCGTCGGTCAGCCCGGAGCCGCCCCGCCGGGCCGATCGGGCGGTATCGCGGACGCTGTCCCCGGCGGAGCTGACCGCCGAGACGAGCTGCTGCCAGGCCTGGTCAGCGATCCGCTCGGGCTTGCTGCGGCGGTCCAGCAGGTTGGTTCCGAACATCGTGGTTACCTCCTCGGGGTGCCGAAGTCGGCCGGCCACTTCGGACTCCGGCGTCTGTCCGGCGCGTTACGGTTCGCCTGCAACCGCCAGTGCCCCGACCGTGGCCGGCGCAAACCAGGCGGCGGGCCGGTGGTAGCGGGTCAGTGGGACGCCCGCCGTCTCGCCGTCAGCGCAGCACCATCACCGCCGCCGGGCCGCGGGCGAAGTCCTCGTCGTCATCGTCGTCGTCATCGCCGCCGCCACCGAACCCGCAGGCCAGTACGAGGGCGAGCAGCGCGCCGACCCCGGCCAGCGCGGCAAGTCTCCTGAGCATCGATAGTCCCCTCCGTCGCAGTGGGCAACCTCTTCGCCGATGCTAGGCGCGGCGGGCAACGGCGGGGCGTAGGCGCGGTGGGCGCGCCCGGGACGGTGGAGTTCGGCGGGGGTGGTGCCGGCCCGTTACCCTTGGACGGCGACGCGTGGGCGTCCGCTGATCGTTGGGGAAATAGAATACGAAAAGTCCGGATAAGGGCGATTTGGCATGCCCGGATCCGCGAATTGCTCATCCCGAGGGGTGGCGACCGAGGCCGTGAGAGGAATACTCTCGGTCGCGGCCCGCGTACTGATGAGGCGCCCGTCGGACGGGCGAGTGGAGGTGCTCGCGTGAGCCTGTCGATCGTGAAGTCGGTTCTGTCCGGTGGTGTCATCGAGATCGCCCCGCGGGGCGAGATCGACGTCGACACCGCGTACGAGGTGCGCGAGGCGATCGCCGAGGTGCTGGCCAAGGGCCGCCCGACCCGGATCGAGCTCAACATGCGCCTGGTCACCTTCATCGACTCGGTCGGCATCAGCGCCATGGTCGCCGGCTTCCAGACCGCGGAGGTCAGCGGCGTCAAGCTGGTCGTCACCGAGCCCAGCCGGTTCGTGCACCGCCAGCTCTGGGTCACCGGCCTGCTCGGTCTGTTCGGCGCCCCCGAGCCCTACTACGCCGGCGCGCCCGCTCCGGAGGTCCTCCCCGGCGCCTGACCACGAGGCGACCCGGAGGTGCCGCGCCCCCGCATCCGGAGGGTCAGGCCGCTGCCACCTCAGTCCCCCGGTCCGGCCGGTGCGCCGAGCCCGGAGAGGTCTATGTCGGTCACTTCGGTGACCGCGCGGATCGCTGTCACCGAGGCGTACCCCTCGGCGAGCAGCGCCAGGTCGGTGCCGGGCTGGACCGACTGTCCCGGCTCCTCCAGCGAGGTCCGCACGTACCCGTGGCCGGACTCGGCCACCGTCATCTGCACCTGACCGAAGCTGGCCAGCGAGCCGCGCCGCACCCCGCGCAGCCGGGCGGGCGGCAGGTCCGGCGCGTTCACGTTGAGCACGCTCTCCACCGGCCCGGCGGTCAGCCGGGGAAGCAGGTCGAGGGCGACCAGGGCGGCGGTCGCCCAGTGCCGCTCGGCGTCGCGTACCCGGGCGGCGGCGGCCACGGCCGCGCCGCCGCTGGCGGCGGTCGCCTCCCCGGCGGAGAGCACGTCCAGCGAGACGGCCATCGCCCGGCAACCGTTCGCCGCGGCGGTGAAGGCGGCGCCGACGGTGCCGGAGTGCAGCACCGCGCGGCCGGCGTTGGCGCCCCGGTTGATGCCGGAGAGCACCACCGACGGCGGCGGGCCGAACGCGCCGTGCACGGCGATCAGCGCGATGAAGCCGGGGGAGCCGCCGACTCCGAAGGCGGGCACCCCGGGCAGTTCCGGCAACGGATGGTCGTGGACCACCACGTGGCCCTCGCGTTCCACCGCGCTCATCGAGGCGCTGGTGCCGCTCGCCTCCTCCAGCGGGGCGGCGACCACCACGTCCAGCCCCCGGTCCACCGCTGCCCGGGCCAGCGCCTGGATGCCGGGCGCGGCGATCCCGTCGTCGTTGGTCACCAGCACCCGCAGCGTCATCGTTCGGCCGCCCGTTCGGCCAGCTCGTCCGGGGTGGTCCGCTCCTGCGGGCGGCTGCCGGCCGGCACCAGCCGCACCCGGTCGACCAGGCCGGTGACCGAGTCCAGTCGGCCGGTGCCCAGGCCGTGGCGGGTGACGTTCAGCGCGCCGGCCGCCGCCCCGGTACGGATCGCGGTGCGCACGTCGCCGCCCCGGGCCACCACGGCGGCCACCCCGGCGGTCATCGAGTCGCCCGCGCCGCGCGGGTCGGCGGCCTGCAGCCGGGGCATCTCCACCTCGAACACCTCGCCGTCGACCAGGGCGAGCGCGGGTTGGTCGGCCCGGCTCACCACCACGTTCTCGGCGCCGCCGGCGTGCAGGTCGTACATCGCCCGGGTGAGCTGCTCCTCGTCCTCGCCGGCGGCCCGCCCGTCGGCGATCAGCTCCTCGTGGCTGACCTTGAGGAAGAACACGCCGCTGTCCAGCACCGCGGCGAGGTGCTCCCCGGACAGGTCGACCACCACCCGGGTACCGTTGGCGCCGAGGTCGGCCGCGAAGCGCCGGTAGAGCTCGGCCGGCACCAGCGACGGCTCGTTCGGCCCGCTCAGCACGCTCACCGGCGCGCGCAGCCCCTCGCCGAGCGCCAGGTTGTAGAGCTCGTCCAACTCGTGGCGGCTCAACGGCTGCCCGGGCACGTCCACGATCTCCCGGCGGGCACCCTCCCGGCGGTCGTGCACGTAGCCGCCGCTGCCCGACTCGCGGATCACCACCTTGAGGTCCACCCCCTCGCTGACCAGCAGCGGCTCCAGCACCTGGCCGATCTCGCCGCCCAGCGCGGTGCAGAGCACCACCTCCACGCCGAGCGACATGACCATGCGGGCCTGCCAGACGCCCTGCCCGCCCGGGTGCAGGTGCAGCTCCGGCTGGTCGCTCGGCTGGTCCACGGTCACCGTCAGTCGCGGGGTGGGCGCGAAGACCATCACGTGTTCGTTCATCCCTGCTCCGCGCTCCGTCATCGACACGCCCGGTGATCCCTCATCAGCTGACCGTATCCGGGCGGTGGGCCGCCGTCCGCCGGTCCGCCCCGCGAGCCCGCCCGGGCGTTGCCAGGCGTCCCCGCGGTGGGCGACGATCGTCCGACCAGTGACGGTGGGGAGACGGTGTGCTCAAGCGGGATTCCTTCAGTTACACCGTCCAGGCCCGCTGCCCGGTGGCGGAGGCGGCGGCGCTGCTCGCGGACCCGACCCGGCAGGTGGAGCTGCACCCGCTGATCGTCCGGGTCCGGCGGGTGCGGACCCGCCGCGGCGCCCGGGCCAGCTACGCGATCACCGACCGGCTGGCCGCCGGGCCGCTACGCTTTCCGGTCACCTACCGGGCGGACGTGCTGGTCGCCGACGCCGATGAGATCGTCACGGTCGCGCGGCAGTGGCCCGCCACCACGGTGCGCAACCGCACCCGGCTGGGGGTCGAACCGGACGGGGTCCGGATCGACGTGGAGATCACGCTGACCGCGCCGGCGCCGCTGTTCGGCTACGCCTTCCGGCAGGCCCGCTCGGCCCACCTGGGGCTGGCCGCCCGGCTCGGCGCGCTGCTCGACCGCGGCCCGGCCGACCCGCCGGCCCCCGGCTGAGCGCCCGGGCCGCGGCCGGGCCCGGTGCCGGGGATCAGCGGGCCGCCGCCGTGGTCGGGCGCCGCGCGGGCGTGCCGGTGGCCCGCCGCAGCCGGCCCCACGGTTTGTACGTGGAGAGCACGGTCGCCACGATCAGCAGGGTGGTGGAGACGGACGGGGCGACCACCAGGTCGATCCGGTCCCGCACCGGGAACGCCGCCCCGGCCTCCCCGGCGTGCCGCAGCGTCGGGCTGAGCTGGAACAGCACCAGCCCGGTCATCACGGTGGTGAGCAGGAACTTGACCAGCACCCAGCGGTGCCGCAGCAGGCCCCACGGGGTGAGCAGGGCGCTGGCCACGCCGACCAGCCAGACGGCCACGCTCAGCGGGGCGAAGAGCACGGTGCCGACCAGAGCGGAGATCGGGTAGACCGCTGCCGGGTCGGCGCCGCGCAGCACGGCGACGCCGAGCGCGAGCAGGACGAGGTCGACGCCGAGCCAGCCGAGCGAGGTGACCAGGTGCAGGGTGAGCAGGGCCTTGCGGGCGGGAGGCGAGAGTCGGCTCATACCGGACGATGCTGCCGCCGTACCGGGCCCGGGTCGTCGGGCCGCTGACGACACCCGGCCTACGTCCGGGGGCGTAGCGCCGGGCGTGGCGCCCGCTGCGTCCGGCGTACCCCGGTGACCCGCCCGCCGTGGACGGGTCACCGGGGCCGGGGTCAGTACACCGACAGGTGCACGTGGTTGGTGTGGTCGCTGGACGGGTCGCCACCCGCCCCGCTGTACGACTTCCACCCGCTGCTGGGCAGCCAGATCTGCCGGTACCAGATCACGTAGAGCACGGCGAGCCGGTCGGCGTTCCTGATGAAGAACGCGGCCAGGTTGTTGCCGTACGTCTTGTCCCCGCCGGTGGCGTCCCCGCCGAAGCCGTTCTTCTGCGCCGCGAAGTCGCAGGCCCGGCCCTTCGGGTGCTCACCGGAGCCACCCGAGCGGTAGCAGGAGACGTACCGGGTGAAGCCGGCCGCCTTGGCCTGGTTCAGCGCGTGCAGGGTGCGCGGGGTGATGCAGCCGTTGGCCGGCGTCGGGTCGTTGACGCTGCACGACTCGGACGGCCAGGAGCCGTCGGCATTGCGCGGGGCCGGCTTGGCCGTCGCGCTGGAGGTGCCCCGGTTGGAGGTGTCGCCGGAGGCCTTCGCGTTGGCCACGGTCAGCGCCCGCTCGGCCTGCTCCTTGCGCTTGGCCATCAGGGTGACCTGCTTGCGCTGCTCGCGGATCTCGCCGTCCAGGGCGAGCTTGGTCCGGTTGGCCTCGTCGCGGGTCTCCTGGAGGTTGCGCAGCGCCCGGTCCTCGTTGGCGGCGACCGCGTCGAGCGCGGCGGCGCGGTCCATGAAGCCCTCCGGGGAACTGCTGTTGAGCAGCGCGGACGCCGTGCCGAGCCGGCCGGCACGGTACGCCACGCCGGCGATCTCGCCGACCTTGCTGGTGCGCTCGGCCAGCTCGCGCTCGGTGGCCTGGAGCTGGACGCCCAGTTCCTTCTGCCGCTTGACCGACTTGTCCAGGGCCGCCTTCGCGTCCAGGTAGCCCTTGCTGGCCGCCTCCAGCTGGGCGCGCAGGGCGGGGGTGCCGCCCTCGGAGTCCTGGCCGGGTGCGGCGGCGAGCAGGCCGGCGGTGGGCGCGGTGGCGCCGGCCGGTGCGGTGGTGACCGGCGCGATGGCGACGCCGACGGCGAGAGTGGTGACGATCAGTGCCGCCATCCGGGCGGCGGTACGTCGTACAGGTGCCACTACTGGCATGCAGGTGTCCTTCCGTCAGCCGCCGACCGGGTTAGCTGACGGGTTCGGGACGGAAGATCCCTACCGCTGACGCGGATGCACCCCAGGAACATGGTTCCCCGGCTCGCCTCGTCGGGCGATTAGGCGGCGGCCACCGCCGGCACCGGTGCGTGCCGCCTGGCGGAGGCCGGAACAGAGCCTACCGGTGCCACTGTGACCCGTGCAGCGGATGTGACTGAGGGTGTCCTAGTGGTCACTCGAAAATCCGGCATAAGCGCACGATACACACCCAGATTTAAGGTTGTGCTCATTACCACTCAACCGACCCGCAGGCCCCAGGCGCCGCTCCGGGCTCGATCTGCAACGTGGCGTGCTCGATCCGGAAGTCCTCGTGCAGGGCGGTGCGCGCCGCCGCGAGCACCCGACCGACGTCCGCGCCGGGTGCCATGGTCAGGTGTGCCGAGGCCACCTCCATGCCCGAGGTGAGCGTCCAGACGTGCAGGTCGTGTACGCCGGCCACGCCGGGCACCGCGGCCAGCCGGTCGTGCACCGCGGTGACCTGGAGGTGCTCCGGGGCGGCCTGCACCAGGATGCGCAGCGCGGCCCGCCCGAGCCGCCAGGTGCGGGGCAGGATGAACAGGCCGATGCCGACCGCCACCAGCGGGTCCGCCCACCACCAGTCGGTGACCGCGATCAGCAGCGCCGCCCCGATCACGCCGAGCGAGCCGAGCAGGTCGCCGAGCACCTCCAGGTACGCCCCGCGCACGTTGATGCTCTCCCGGGCGCCGGAGCGCAGCAGCGCGAAGGCGGCCACGTTGGCGAGCAGGCCGAGTAGGGCCACCACCAGCATCGGGCCGGCCAGCACCTCGGGCGGGTCGCCGAACCGGCGTACCGCCTCGATCACCACGTAGACCGCGACGCCGGAGAGCAGCACGGCGTTGGCCAGCGCGGCCAGCACCTCCAGCCGGTAGAGCCCGAAGGTGCGCTGCGGGTCGCCGGTCGTCCGCCGGGTGGCGGTGATCGCGGCGAGGGCCATCCCGATGCCGAGCACGTCGGTGAACATGTGCCCGGCGTCGGAGAGCAGGGCCAGCGAGCCGGTGCGGAAGGCGGCCACCGCCTCCACCACCATCAGCGCGGTGAGCAGGCCGAAAGCGGCCCAGAGCCGGCCCCGGTGGTGGTGGGCCGCGTTCACCGCCGACCCGTGGTGGTGGTCATGACCTGCGCCCACGCGAACACCCTCCGCCGCCCGTCCGGACCCGGTCAAATATATGCTCACATAGCTATGTATGCAACTGTCGGGTGACCGCCACCGGCGCCGGGGCGCCACGACGCCCGGGCTCAGCCGGTCGGGTCGATGGTGGTCAGCCGCTGGGTGGCCCGGGAGAGCGCCACGTACAGGGTGCGTACTCCGGAGCCCCGGTCGGCGCGGATCTCGCTCGGCCCGACCAGCACCACCCCGTCGTACTCCATGCCCTTGGCCTCCAGGCTGGTCACCACCTGGAGCCGGGGCGCGCCCAGCCCGCCCAGCCAGCCGGCGACCTCGGCCCGGCGCGGCACCGGGGTGATCACGCCGACCGTCCCCTCCACCTCGGCGAGCAGCGCGGAGGCCGCCTCCACCACGGCGGTCTCCAGCTCCGCGGCCGGCACCACCAGCTCGACCGGGTCGACCCCGGTGGAGCGGACCGCGGTGGGCAGTGGCAGGTCGGGATAGAGCCGGCGGATCTCCGTCGCCGCCACCGCGAAGATCTCCGCCGAGTTGCGGTAGTTGGTGGTGAGCGTGAACTGGTGCCGCTTGCGCCGGCCCAGCGCCTGGTCCCGGGCCCGGGTCAGCTCCGCCGGGTCACCGGTCCACGCGGTCTGCGCCGGATCGCCGACCACCGTCCAGGACGCCAGCCGGCCCCGCCGGCCGATCATGCGCCACTGCATCGGCGAGACGTCCTGTGACTCGTCGACCACCACGTGGGCGTACTCGCGGTAGTCCTCCGGGCGCTGCCGGGCCGCCTCACGGGTGGCCCGCTGCCGGTCGGCGAAGGTGCTCAGCTCGCGGACCCCGCCGGCCAACTGGAACGGGTCCCGCTTCGGTCGGGCCGGGCGCACCGGCTTGCCGAGCAGCGCGTCCAGCTCGTCCAGCAGGGCGACGTCGGCGATGGTCAACCCCGCGCTGTCCAGCGTCCGGTACGCGGCCGTGAGTAGGCGGATCTCCGGGCCGGAGAGGATGCCGCCGGCGTACCGGCGCAGCCGCTGCGGGTCGGCCAGCCAGCCGAGCACGTGCCGCGGGTGCAGCCGGGGCCACCACGCCTTGAGGAACTCCCGGAACTCCGGACGGTCGGCCAGCTCGTCCTCGAAGGCGCGCTGCTCCGGCAGCCGGCCGATGTGCAGCCGGCGGGCCTGTGCCCAGAGTGCGGCGAAGACACCGTCGAAGCCGGCCCGGCGCACCTCGTTGCGGCGGGCGCCCCGGGGCAGGGCGCGGTCCCGGATGGCGTCCAGCTCGGCCCGCTCCAGCCGGAGCAGTTCGCCCCGGTAGAGCAGCCGCAGCTCGGCCGGTTGGTCCGGCACCGCGTCCCGGACCGCCCGCTCCAGCACCCGGCGCATCCGCAGCGAGCCCTTCACCGCCGCCACCTCCGGCGGGTCGGTGCGGGTGGCGGTCATCCCGGGGAAGAGGCTGCCCAGCGAGCGTAGCGTGGCGGTGTCCTCGCCCAGCGACGGCAGCACCGAGGCGATGTACTCGACGAAGACCGTGGACGGGCCGACCACCAGGATCCCGCCGCCGGCGTACCGGCTGCGGTCGGAGTAGAGCAGGTACGCGGCGCGATGCAGGGCAACCGCCGTCTTGCCGGTGCCCGGGCCGCCGGACACGATCGTCACGCCCGAGCCGGGGGAGCGGATCGCCTCGTCCTGCTCCCGCTGGATGGTGGCGACGATGTCGCGCATGCCCCGGCCGGTGGCCTTGGAGAGGGTGGCGAGCAGCGCCCCGTCGCCGACCACCGCCAGGTCGGCCGGCGCGGCCGCCGGATCGAGCAGGTCGTCCTCGATCCGGGTGACCCGCTCGCCGGACGACTGGATCATGCGGCGGCGGACCACGTTCAGTGGCTGCGCCGGGGTGGCCCGGTAGAAGGCGGCGGCCGCCGGGGCCCGCCAGTCGACCACCAGGGTGGCCGCGTTCTCGTCCCGGATGCCGAGCCGTCCGACGTGCAGCACCTGACGGTCGCGCAGGTCGAGCCGGCCGAAGACCAGCCCCTCGTGCTCGGCGTCCAGCACGTGCCGGCGCTGCGCGGCGTGGAAGACCATCGCGTCCCGTTCCACCAGCGCGCCGAAGTTGCCCACCCGGGCGAGCCGGTAGCCCTCCCGCTCGGCGCGGACCGCGGACCGGCGCAGTTCCGCCAGTCGGGCGTACACCCGGTCGAGATGCCGCTGTTCGACGGCGATCTCCTGCTCCAGGGTGGTCTGGTCGGTCAACGCTCGCACTCCTCCGACAGCGGTGGGCGGCCGCGACGGGGCGTGCGGCCGCGCGCCGAGGCTGACCGGGTGAGGGTACGGCAGCGCCGTCACCGGCGGCCGAGGCGTACGCGATCCGTGACCCCGGTGACCCGTCGGCCGTCCGCCCACCCGGCCGGACCGGGTGACCCGCCGGCCGGGCTCAGCCGGCCGGCGCCGCCGGCGCCGCCGGCCGAGCCGTGACCTGCTGGACCACGCCGAGCAGGGCGGCGTTGACCTCCTCCGGCCGTTCCATCATCAGCATGTGCCCGGCGCCGGGACAGACGGTCAGCTCGGTGGCGGGCAGTGCCCCGGCGATCGATTCGGCGCACGGCGGCGGGGTGAGCCGGTCCCGGTCGCCGACCAGCGCGGCGGCCGGCAGCTGGCCGAGCGCGGCGAGGGTCTCCAGCCGGTGCTGCGCCCCGATGGAGGCGCGGAAGCCACCGATCGAGCGCAGCGAGGCCCGGGCCACCGCCGAGGTGACCAGCCGGATGTCGGATGGGTCGCAGCGGTCACCGAACAGCATCCAGCGGATGCTGGGGCGCAACGCGCGCAGCAACGCCCGCGGCGGCCGCCAGGACCCGCAGCGGGCCAGTACGCCGGCCCCGGTGGTCTCGGCCAACCGGATCAACCGGGCGATCCGGGGCGACAGGCCGTAGACGGTGTGCGTGTGCCCCTCGGCGGTGGTGGCGACGAACACCAGCCCGGCGATGCGGGCGGCGAAGTGCTCGGGGTGCCGGTGGGCGTACTCCATCACCGTCATGCCGCCCATCGAGTGCCCGACCAGCACGACCCGGCCGGTCGGGGCCGCCTCGTCCAGCACCGCTGCCAGGTCGTCGCCGAGCTGGGCCAGGGTGGCCGTCGGCAGCGCCATGCAGCTGGACCGGCCGTGCCCGCGGGCGTCGTAGGTGACCACCCGCACCGACCCGGCGGTGGCGTCGCGCAGCGCGGCGAGCTGCCGGTGCCAGCTGCGCCCGTCCAGCGTCCAGCCGTGCAGCAGCACCACGGTGACGTCGGCGTCGGCCGGCCCGGTGCACTCCACGTGCAGGCGTACGTCGTCGGGCAGACGTAGGTCGAGCTGCTCCGGCATCGCCACCTCCCCGGGCCGCACGGATCCGCAACACCGGGGATACCCGGTGGTAACACCGGCTACCCGTCATGACACCACGCCAACCGCACTCAGAGAAAGATTCACGACTGGGCGGCCTCGGGCGGCCGGTCCGAGCAGGCTGGGGGACATGCGCTCCCCACGGGCAGTCCCGACCGGTGCCGGTGGTGCCGGTGGTGCCGGTGGTGCCGGTGGTGCCGGTGGTGCCGGCGGTGGTCCCGGTGGTGCCGGCGGTGGTGCCGGCGGTGGTCCCGGTGGTGTCGGTGGTGCCGGTCGGGACGGTCGTGCGGCCGGCGGGACGCCGCGTGCCGCGCTGGCCGAGCTGCTGGCCGGCAACCGGCGGTTCGTCAGCGGCCAGCCGATCCACGGGCACGACGTGACCGCCGCCGCGGCCAGCGCCTCCGGCGACCAGCAGCCGTACGCGGTGGTGCTGGGCTGCATCGACTCGCGGGTGCCGCTGGAGGCGATCTTCGACCAGACGTTCGGCTCGATCTGCGTGATCCGCACCGGCGGGCACGTGCTGGACCGTGCGGTGCTGGGCTCGATCGAGTACGTCGTCGACGAGCTGGGCGTACCGCTGGTGATGGTGCTCGGGCACGAGCGGTGCGGAGCGGTCGCCTCGGCGCTGGACGCGGTGCGCGGCGGGCGGCGGCCGGCCGGCTCGCTGGCTCACCTGGTCGACCAGATCGCCCCGGCGGTGCACGAGGTGGGCGTCGACGACCCGGGCGCGCACCCGATGGCGATCCGCCGGCACGTGCTCCGCACGGTGGCCGCGCTGCGCGCCGACGACCTGCTGGCCGCTCCCGTAAAGGCCGGCCGGGTCGACGTGGTCGGCGCCCTCTACGACCTCTCCACCGCCCAGGTAACCCTCCTCAACCCCGCCCCCTGACCCGGTTGATCATGAGGTTGGCGGCGGTTTCCGAGATCGGGATCGCCGCCAACCTCATGATCAACGGGGTGGTGTCGGCAGGGGAGATGCGAAAACGCCCGTCGGGGGGTCCCGACGGGCGTTTCCGGATGGTGCTCGGGGAGGCTCAGGCCTCGAAGACGCCGGCCTCGACGAGACGCTTCTCGGTGGCGTCCCAGCCGTCGCCCGGGTGGGCGGCGTTGAGGGTGTTGAGCTCGGCCCGGATCTTGGCGGCGTGACCGGCCGCGGCCAGCACCCGGATCTCCTCGATGAAGGCCTCGGAGTCGGTGCGCAGGTGCGCGGTCTTGCCGTTGGTCAGGTTCCGCACGTAGGCGTGCTTGCCGCCGTTGAGCGGGATGACGTACTTGAACTCGCCCAGCACGCTGAGGGCGCCACCCTGGCCAGCCTGGCCGGCCCGGACGGACGCGCGCGCGGTCTTAGAGGTGTTGCTCGCCACGGAGGTACTCCTTGCAAGACGTACGGGAGGACGGAACGTCCGGGGGCTGTGCGGGTGATGCCCGGAAGGGGCGTCGGCCCGCGGAAGATGTGCGCGGCACAGGCCGCCGATGGAACTTTACACGACCACGATCCCTGGCTGGTCATCGCGTTCGAGAGGCTCAACCGAGCTCACCCGTCCGGCTATTCCGGCCGGCGAATTTTCCGATTCGGTGGCGCACCATCCGTCACACCAGTCATCATGTGTTCCAGTAGCCACTCGGGTGTGAGGTCGTAGGGGAAGACGCACCTCGCTCTCCGGGAGGTCACCGTGCCAACGCGTGGCGTCGTATACGTCCACTCGACCCCGCTCGCCGTGTGCTCACACGTCGAGTGGGCGATCGCGCGCGTCCTTGCCGCGCCGGTCGACCTGCAGTGGACGGCTCAGCCCGTCGATCCCGGCGCCCGCCGGGCCGAGTGCGGGTGGACCGGTCGTCCGGGGACGGGCGCCGAACTGGCTGCTGCCCTCCGGCAGTGGCCCATGATCCGTTTCGAGGTCACCGAGGAGCCGAGTCCCGGCGCCGACGGCGAGCGCTTCATGTACGTACCGGGCCGCGGGCTGTTCCGCGCCACGGTCGGGGCGGCCGGTGACATCCAGCTCGGCGAGGACCGGCTACGCAGCATCATGGCCGGCGCCCGGGCGCCGGAGGCGCTGGCGCACGCGCTGGACAAGGCCCTCGGCACCGCCTGGGACGCCGAACTGGAGCCCTACCGCTACGCCGGGGACGGCGCACCGGTGACCCTGCTCACCCGGGTCGGCTGACCGCCGCGTGCGCCGGGGGTCCGCGCCCCGGCGCGGCGGCACCCGGCGGATCGGCGCGCGTAAGGTCGGGTTGCCCCGATAAGCGTCGAACTGGTGGGATGGCTCGCGTGTCGATATCTCCGCGACGTGCCGGCGTCGCGCTCGCCGCACTGACCGCACTGCTCCTGTCCGGCTGCGCGGACAAGCCGGACCGTCCGCGTCCCGCCCCGCCGGCGAGCGGCTCCGCCCCGGCGGCGACCCCGAGCGCCACTCCCGCCGGCGACCCCGCCGCCCGGGCCGCCGCCCTGGTCGGCACGCTCGCCGACGAGGACCTGGTCGGGCAGGTGCTGATGCCCTACGCGTACGGGGACGCGGCGACCAAGGTCTCGCCCGGCTCGGCGGCCGGCAACCGGGCCCTCGCCGGAGTGGACACCCCGGCCGAGATGGTCACGAAGTACCGGCTCGGCGGGCTGATCCTGGTCGGCTTCAGCGCCGACGACCCGACCAGCGGCAACCAGGAGACCACCAACGTCGACAACCCGAAGCAGGTCCGCGAGCTGACCACCGGGCTGCGCGCCGCCGCCGGCAAGCTGCCCACCGGGGCGGCCCCGTTCCTGATCGGCACCGACCAGGAGCACGGCGTGGTCACCCGGATCACCGACGGGGTCACCCTGCTGCCCAGCGCGCTGGCCGCCGGCGCGGCCGGCGACCCGGCGCTGACCGAGGCCGCCTGGAAGGCCGCCGGCACCGAACTCGCCGCGATGGGCGTCAACCTGGACTTCGCCCCGGTCGCCGACGTGCTCGCCACCCGCAGCACGGTGATCGGCTCCCGGTCCTTCGGTGCCGATCCGCAGCGGGCCGCGGCGCAGGTCGGCGGCGCGGTGCGCGGCCTGCAGGGCGCGGGCGTGGCGGCCACCGTCAAGCACTTCCCGGGGCACGGCCACAGCGCCGCCGACTCGCACAAGGACCTGCCGGTCCTCAACCAGTCCCGATCGGCGCTCGCCGCCGGGGCGTGGCCGCCGTTCACCGCCGGCATCGACGCCGGCGCGATGGCGGTGATGTCCGCCCACCTCGACGTACGGTCGGTCGACCCGGGCACCCCGGCCACCTTCTCGCACAAGCTGCTCACCGAGGTGCTCCGCGGCCAGCTCGGTTTCCAGGGCGTGGTGATCACCGACGGAATGAACATGGCGCCGGCCAAGCGCTGGTCGCCGGGGGAGGCAGCGGTGCGGGCGCTCAAGGCCGGCAACGACCTGATCCTGATGCCGCCGCACGTCGGCCAGGCGTACGGCGGCCTGCTCGCCGCGCTCCGCGACGGCTCGCTGCCCCGGACCCGCCTGGTCGACGCGGCCACCCGGGTGCTGACCATGAAGTTCAAGCTGGCCGACCGGCCGGCCCCCGAGCTGTCCACGCTGGCCGCCCCGACCCACCGGGAGGCGGCGCAACGGCTGGCCGCGGCGGCGGTGACGGTGCTGCGCGGCACCTGCGGCGGCGGCGTCCGGGGCCCGGTGACGGTGACCTCCTCCGGCGGTCGGGACCACACCCGGGCGGCGCTGACCGAGGCGCTGACCTCGGCCGGCGTGAAGGTGGTGCCCAACGGCGGGACGGTGGTGCACCTGGTCGGTTACGGCGACGGCGCCGGCGACCTGCGCGCCGACGCCGCCGTCACGGTGGCCATGGACACCCCGTACGTGCTGGGGAGCGCGAAGTCGCCGACGCTGCTGGCGACCTACTCGTCCAGCCGGGCGTCGATGACCGCGCTCGCCGGAGTGCTGGCCGGCAAGGCGCAGCCGTCCGGCCGCTCCCCGGTCAAGGTGCCCGGCCTGCCCGCCACCACCTGCGCCGCCTGACCTGGTACGGCGTCGGCTCAGCCGGCCGCGCGGAGGGCGGCGACCAGCCACTCCACGGCCGGCACCGCCGGCTCGAACGGCGGCCGGCGGTTGAGCACGCCGATCAGCTGCCAGTACCGCTCCACCCGCCGGTCGGTGAAGGCGGCGATCGAGTCGGCCAGCGCCCGGCGCTGCTCCGGGCTGAGCGTCGGGTCCACCATCTGGTCCAGCACCGCCCGCCCCTCGGGCGAGGCCGGATCCGTGCCGGCGGCCAGCGCGGCGCGCGCCAGCTCCAGCCTCGTCATCGGCTCCGGCGGGGGCGGCGTCGCGTCGCCCGTCCCGGCCACCGCCATCTGGCGTACCCGGCGGCGGAAGTCCGGGTCGGCCACCAGCTCGGCCAGCTCCAGCCAGGCGTCCACCTCCTCGTCGCTGGGCTCGTCCGGCAGGTCGGCGGGGAGCGCCCGCATGGCCTGCGCCAGCCCGGCGGCCGGGCCGTTGACGCCGGCGAACACCTCGGCCACGAAGTCGTCGATGATCTGCTGCCGCTCCCGCGCGGAGAGCCGGGCAAGGTCGTTCACGAGTCTCAACTCCTCGGTCGTACTGCCACGTCGGGTGACCGACCGCAGCACCGCCCGGCGCAGCCGCAACGTCCGGATCTCCGCGTCCAGCGCCCGGGCGTGCGCCTGCGCCACGTCCCGGACGGTGCTCTGCCGGTCCACGATCCGGCGCGCGTCGTCCAGGCCGATGCCCAGCTCACGCAGGGTGCGCAGCAGCTCCAGGCGGGCCACGGCGGCCGCGTCGTAGAGCCGGTAGCCGCCGGGCGAACGGCGGGTCGGCGGCAGCAGGTCGAGGTCGGACCAGAAGCGGATGGTCCGGACCGACAGGCCGGTCCGGCGGGCGAGCTGCCCGATGGTGAACAGTTCGGTGCGGTCGTCCACGTCGGTCAGCCTCCTGTCTCCAGCCACTGGAGAGTCAACCCGGAAAACCACTCGCGGTGGTGGGCCGCGGCTGGCAGCCTCGCCGGCATGGGAACGGCGCAGGGTTTTCAGTACGTGCAGCGGACCGACGGCACGGTGGTGATCACCCATCACGGGCGGGTGGCCGGCACCCTGCGGGGCGGTCGGGCCGCGCAGTTCCTCGCCGAGGTGGAGGACGACCCGCAGCTGGTGATGGCGCGGTGGACCGGCAACTACCGCCGGGGCAACGAGCGCACCGCGAAGCGTCACCCGCGCAACCAGGGCTGAAGGGCGCGCGAGCGCGGGCTCCGCGACGGTAGGTGCGGCCTCCGGAGCAGGTGGTCGACCGGGCCGTGCGTGGTGCCGCCGGTGCTGGTCGGGCTGCCGCTAGAGCGGGATGTTGCCGTGCGCGCCCCGGGCGGCCGGCGCCGCGACCAGCGCCTCGGCGATCCGGCGTCGGGTCTCCGCCGGCTTGATCACGTCGTCCACCACGCCGATCTCCAGCGCCCGGTTGACCCCGCCGGCCACCCGGACCTGCTCCTCGATCAGCTGGGCGCGCAGCGCCTCCCGCTCGTCCGCGGGGGCGGCGGCCAGCCTCTTGCGGTGCAGGATGTTCACGGCCGCGCTGGCACCCATCACCGCGACCTCCGCGTTCGGCCAGGCGAAGACCGCGGTCGCGCCGAGCGAGCGGGAGTTCATCGCGATGTACGCCCCGCCGTACGCCTTGCGGGTCACCAGGGTCACCCGCGGCACCACCGCCTCGGCGAAGGCGTGCAGCAGCTTCGCGCCGCGCCGGACCACGCCGTCCCACTCCTGGCCCAGGCCGGGCAGGTAACCGGGGACGTCGACCAGCACGATCAGCGGCACCCCGAGCGAGTCGCACATCCGCACGAACCGGGCCGCCTTCTCGGCGCTGGAGGCGTCCAGACAGCCGCCGAGGCGCAGCGGGTTGTTGGCGATCACGCCGACCGTCCGGCCGGCGAACCGGCCGAGCGTGGTGACGATGTTCGGCGCCCACTTGGCGTGCAGTTCCACGCCGGGGGCGTCGAGCAGCGCCTTGACCACCGGCTTGACGTCGTACGCCCGGTTGGCCTCGGCCGGCATCTTCGCGGCCAGGTCGTGGCCCTCCCGGGCGTCGGCCGGCACGTCGTCCGGGCAGAGCCGGCCCTGGCGGCCCAGCAGCGCGGCGAGCCGGCGCGACTCGGCCAACGCGGTCCCGTCGTCCGGACACGTCACGTGCACCACGCCGGAGCGCCGGCCGTGCGGCTCGGGGCCGCCGAGGCGCTCCATGTCGACCTGCTCGCCGGTGACGCTGCGGACCACCTCGGGACCGGTGACGAAGATCCGGCCCGCGCCGCTCATCACCACGATGTCGGTGAGCGCCGGCCCGTACGCGGCGCCGCCGGCCGCCGGACCGAGCACCACGGAAATCTGTGGCACCCGGCCCGACGCCCGGACCATGGCGGCGAAGACCTGACCGACCGCGTCCAGCGCGACCACGCCCTCGGCGAGCCGGGCCCCGCCGGAGTGCCAGAGGCCGAGCACCGGGACCCGCTCCCGCACCGCGGTGTCGATCGCGTCGACGATGTGCCGGCACCCGTCGGCGCCCATCGCGCCACCCATCCGCGTGGCGTCGGTGGCGTACGCGACGGCCGGCGTGCCCTCGATCTCGCCCCGCGCCCAGAGCACCCCGGAGGTGTCCCGGGGTGCCAGCAGGCGCAGCGTGCCGGCGTCGAAGAGCGCCCGCAGCCGCACCTCTGGGTCGCGGTGGTCCACTGTCGAGGTGTCGGCGCCGACGGCGGTGCTGGTCACATCAGCCTCCCGGGAGGTGGGGTCAGGCCCGCGCGAAGACGAGAGCCACGTTGTGGCCCCCGAAACCGAACGCGTTGTTCAACGCGGCGGGGATCTCCATGTGGCGCGCCTTGTGGGCGGCCACCTCCATGGTGAGGCCGTCGTCCGGGTCCTCGAGGTTGATGGTCGGAGGAACGACACCGTCGCGGATGGCCAGGATGGTGGCGATCGACTCCAGCGCCCCGGCCGCGCCGAGCAGGTGACCGGTCATCGACTTGGTCGCCGCCAGCACCGGGTGGTCACCGAGCGCCTGGTGCAGCGCGCCGATCTCCAGCATGTCGCCGACCGGTGTCGAGGTGGCGTGCGCGTTGACGTGCACGATGTCGCGCTTGGCCACGTCCGCGTCGGCGATGGCCTTCGCGATCGCCCGGATAGCGCCCTCGCCCTCGGCGTGCGGCTGCACGATGTCGTACGCGTCGGAGGTGATGCCGGCGCCGGCGAGGCGGGCGTACACCCGGGCCCCCCGGGCGGCGGCGTGGTCGGCGCGCTCCAGGACGACCACCCCCGCGCCCTCGCCGAGCACGAAGCCGTCCCGGCCCTTGTCCCACGGACGGGAGGCCCGCTCCGGCTCGTCGTTGCGGGTCGACATGGCCCGCATCGAGGCGAACCCGGCGATCGGCAGCGGGTGGATGACCGCCTCGGTGCCGCCGGCCACCACCACGTCGGCGCGGCCGGCGCGGATGATGTCCAGGCCCAGCGCGATCGCCTCCGCACCGGTCGCGCAGGCGCTGGCCACCGAGTGCACGCCGGCCTTGGCGCCGAGTTCCAGCCCGACCCAGGCGGCCGGGCCGTTCGGCATCAGCATCGGCACGGTGTGCGGGGAGACCCGGCGCGGCCCGGACGACTCGAGGATGTCGTCCTGGGCGAGCAGGGTGGTGGCGCCGCCGATGCCGGAGCCGACGCTGACCGCCAGCCGCTCCGGGTCCAGCCCGGAGTCGGCCAGGCCGGCGTCCGCCCAGGCCTGCTTCGCCGCGATGATGGCGATCGCCTCGGACCGGTCCAGCCGGCGCAGCTTGACCCGCTCCAGCACCTCGGACGGCTCCACCGCCAGCTGTGCGGCGATCCGGACCGGCAGTTCCGCCGCCCACTCCTGGGTGAGCGGACCCACCCCGGAGCGGCCGGCGACCATGGCGTCCCAGGTCGACGCGACGTCCCCGCCGAGCGGGGTCGTCGCGCCGAGCCCGGTGACGACGACGTCGGGGCGATTCATGATCAGGACTGCGCCTCGATGTAGCTGACGGCGTCCCCGACGGTCTTCAGGTTCTGCACCTCGTTGTCCGGGATCTTGACGCCGAACTTCTCCTCGGCCGCCACCACGACCTCCACCATGGAGAGCGAGTCGACGTCCAGGTCGTCGGTGAAGGACTTCCCCTCGGCCACGTCGTCCGGGTTCACCCCGGCAACCTCTTCGAGGATCTCGGCGAGGCCGGCGGTGATCTCGTCACGGGTCATTGCGGTCTGGTTCCTCTCATCGGGGGTTTCACTCGACGGCGGCGGCGCCGGCCGTCTCTCCGGCGCTGGCGCACCGGAGGGGTCTTCAGGGGCAGCGGACGACCTGACCGGCGTAGGTCAGGCCGCCGCCGAAGCCGAACAGCAGCACCGGGGCGCCGGAGGGCACCTCGCGCCGTTCGACCAGCTTGGACAGGGCCAGCGGCACGCTCGCCGCCGAGGTGTTGCCGGACTCGACGATGTCCTTCGCGATGATCGCGTCGGGGATGTTCAGCCGCTTCGCGATGCCGTCGATGATCCGGGCGTTGGCCTGGTGCGGCACGAACGCGGCCAGCTCGGCCGGGTCCACCCCGGCGCGCTCGCAGGCCTGCCGGGCCAGCGGCGCCAGCTCGGTGGTGGCCCAGCGGAACACCGCCTGCCCCTCCTGCTGGATGTACGGCCGCCAGCCCTCGATGCGCACCGCGTCGCTCTTCTCCGGCACCGAGCCCCAGACCACCGGGCCGACCCCGGCGGGCTCGCCGTCGGCGCTGGCGGTGACCACCGCGGCGCCCGCGCCGTCGGCGAAGATGATGCAGGTGGAGCGGTCCGTCCAGTCGGTGAAGTCGGAGAGCTTCTCGGCGCCGATGACGATGGCGTTGCGCGAGGCACCGGCCCGGATGGCGTGGTCGACGGTGCCCAGCGCGTACGCGAACCCGGAGCACGCGGTGTTGATGTCGTACGCCCCGGGCGCGGTGATGCCGAGCTTCGCGGCGACCCGGCAGGCCACGTTCGGGCTGCGGTCCACCGACGTGCAGGTCGCCACCACGACCAGGTCGATGTCGGCGGCGGTCAGCCCCGAGTTGGCCAGCGCCTTGCCGGCCGCGGCCGCGGCCATGTCGGCCACCGTCTCGCCGTCGGCGATCCGCCGGGTGACGATGCCGACCCGGTCCCGGATCCACTCGTCGCTGGTCTCCACGAGCTGGGCGATCTCGTCGTTGGTCACCACCCGGGAGGGCTGGTAGTGGCCGAGGGCGACGATGCGGCTTCCGGCAGCCATCAGTGCTGTCCTCCGATGCGGGCGAGCGGTTGGCCCGGGGCGACCGGGTCGTCGTGGTGGGCGAGCCACTCGGTGAGCACGCCGCTGTCGTGGGCGGTGACCTCGACCGGCCCCTGCCGGGTGGCCACCTGGCCGATGGGCTGGCCGGCCCGGACCGATGCGCCCTCGGCGAGGCCCTGGGCGGGCGCGAAGGTGCCGGCGGCGGGGGCCACCACCACCCGGAACGCGATGGTCGGTTCGTGGCTCGGCGCCATCCCGTGGCGGGCGATCAGGTCGCGGGCGGCGGGCAGGTCGTCCGGGGTGTTCACGGTGACGATCTCCGGCGCGCCAACGCCCTTGAGCTCCCGCTTGACCAGGCCAGCCAGCGTGCCGGCCGGGGGCAGCTCGATCACCCCGGTCACCCCGAGGTCGGCCAGCGTCCGCATGCACAGGTCCCAGCGGACCGGCGCGGTGACCTGCCGGACCAGCCGCTGCACCAACTCCCGACCGTGGTTGACCGCGGTGCCGTCGAGGTTGGACAGCAGGATCCGGCTCGGGTCGGCCGGGGTGATCCCGGCGGCCACCGCGGCCAGCGCCGACTCGGCCGGCGCCATGTACGGGGTGTGGAACGCCCCGGCCACCTGGAGCCGGATGACCCGGGTCCGGGCCGGCGGCTCGGCGGCGAACTTGTCCAGGTTCTCCACCGCGCCGGCGGCGACGATCTGGCCGGCGCCGTTGCGGTTGGCGGCGTGCAGCCCGTGCGCCTCGATCGCGGCGAGCACCTCGTCCGGGTCGCCGCCGAGCACGGCCGCCATCCCGGTGGGCTCCAACGCGCAGGCGGCGGCCATCTCGCGCCCCCGCACCCCGGCCAGCGTGATCGCCGCCTCGGCCGGCAGCACCCCGGCCAGCGCCGCCGCGCCCAGTTCGCCGACGCTGTGCCCGGCGGTCAGCGCGACGTCGTACATCGGCAGGTGCTCGCCGGCCAGCAGCGCCGCCGCGACCAGCAGCGGCTGGGTGCGGGCGGTGTCCTTGATCTCGTCGGCGTCGGCGGCGGTGCCGAGGTGCACCAGGTCGACCCCGGCCAGCGCCGACCACCAGCGCAGCCGCGCCTCGGCGCCGGGCAGGTCGAGCCAGGGGGTCAGGAAGCCGGGTTTCTGGGAACCCTGGCCGGGAGAGAGTACGGCGAGCACGTCTACAGACTCTCCCGGATACGCGTCGGTAGCGCTGTGCCGACCGCCACCAAACCACACTAGGACCTTTGGAGGGATCCTACAAAAATCGGCGGTGGTCATCACCCGTCTGTGAGGTTTTACTGACCCCTGGGGCCATTGTCTGGCTCGGGACCACCGGGACCACTGGGTCGAGCCGGCCCACCGTCAGCGCCACCCGGAGCGCGAACGCGTCCCGCGGCGCGAGCGGGGAGAAGCCGGTGACCTCGGCGATCCGCCGCAACCGGTAGCGGACCGTGTTCGGGTGCACGAAGAGGGCGCGCGCCGCGCTCTCCAACGTCCCGCCAGCGGCGAAGAAGGCGTCCAGCGTCTCCAGCAGCTCACCCCCGGCGCGCACCAGCGTCGCGTACACGTCGTGCCGCAGCCGGCGGCGCGCCTCCGCGTCCCCGGCCAGCGCCCGCTCCGGCAGCAGGTCGCCGGCCGGCACCGGCCGGGGCGCGGTCGGCCAGGCCGGCGCGGCGCGGAAACCGGCCAGCGCCGCCCGGGCCGACTCGGTGGCCTCGTCCAGGCTCGGCACCGCCGGGCCGACCACCACCGGCCCGTCCCCGAAGGCGCTGAGCAGCTTCCCGGTGGCGGCCACCGGGTCGGCGGCGCCACCGAGCACGATCACCAGCCGGTCGCCGTGCACGCCACCGATCACCTCGACGCCGATCCGCCGGGCCTGCCGGTAGACGGTGTGCAGGACGGCGGAGACCTCGCCGCCGGGGGAGCGGCCGACCGCGACCGCCACCGGCGGCGCGTCCGACCAGCCCAGCGCGGCGGCCCGGCTGGCCAGCACGTCCGGCGAGTCGCCGCGCAGCAGCGCGTCCACCAGCAGGGCCTGCAACCGGGCGTCCCACGCGCCGCGGGACTCGGCGGCGCGGGCGTAGACCCGGGCGGCGGCGAAGGCGATCTCCCGGGAGAAGCGCAGCACGGCCTCGCGCAACTGCTGCTCCTCGCCCTCCGCGGCCAGGTGGGAGACCTGCTCCTCGACCACGTCGATGGTCACCTTGATCAGCGCGACGGTCTGCTGGAGGCTGATCGACCGGGCCAGCGCCTGCGGTGCGGCGGCGAAGACCTCGTCGGAGACCTCCTGGGTGCTGTCGGCGGTGCCGCCACCGTCGCGCAGCCACTGCACCAGCGAGCGGGCGCCGGCCTGGGCCACCAGCATGACCCAGGAGCGCTGGTCGGCCGGTAGGGTGCGGAACCAGGGCAGGGTCTCGTCCATCCGGGAGACGCTGGCGGTGGCCAGCGCCCCCGCCGCGCGTTCGATCCGGCGCAGCGTGGCCGACAGCTCGCTACCGCCCGGCTCGTTCACCGCTCCAGCCTGACATGTCCTGACCAGGCGCTTCACGCCGCCCCGGCGGTCAGGCCGACGGGGGAGCGGGCAGGCCCAGCTCCTGGGCCAGGATGGCGGCCTGCACCCGGCTGCGCAGGTCGAGCTTCGCGAGGATCCGGCTGACGTGGGTCTTGGTGGTGCTCTCCGCCATCGACAGCCGGTCGGCGATCTGCTGGTTGGACAGGCCGAGCCCGAGGCACGCCAGCACGTCGCGCTCCCGCGGGGTCAGCGCCGCCACCGCCGCCCGGGTGGCGGCGGAGGCGGCCGGGGCGGTCGCCGCGAACGCCGTGATCAGTCGCCGGGTCACCGCGGGAGCGATGAACCCCTCGCCCCGGGCGACCGTCCGCACGGCCGCCACCAGCCCTTCGGCGTCGGTGTCCTTGAGCAGGAAGCCGGCGGCCCCGGGCTGGCCGCCGCCTATCTCGGCTTCTCGGTGGCCTTCGGCCACTCGATGGTCCGCTGGGCCGACCAGCGGTTCGCGCACCGGTTCGCCGGCGGCCCGCCGCCGGTGAAGCCGCCGCGCGCCGGCTGGGCCCGGACCCGTTACGAGTGGCGGGAGTGGAAAAAGCCTGGTCGGCTGGGCGATCGCCCTGCGGGCTGCTCGGCGCCGCGATCCTCTGGGTCGACGACGCGGAGCGGACCCGGGAGCTGGCGAACTGGATCGGCAAGCTCACCATCGCCATCGTGATCTGGCTGGTCGCCTTCCCGCTCGGGGAGACGATCTTCCCCCGCCGGGCCCGCCGCTGACCCGGGTATGCGCTGCACGGCTCGTCGGTCCCGGCCAGTACGGTGACAGGGCACGTCGGGGCCAGCACCGGCGGGCGACGGCGAGCGTGAGGAGACCGGGATGGCGCACGGGGAGGCCGACCACGGCTGCGCCCAGGGTGAGCCCTGCCGGTCGGGTCACCACGAGCAGCAGCCGGTCACCAAGCACCACCGCCGGCTGGTCGGCGGGCCGCCGGTCGGGCCGGGCGAGCCGGGCCGCCAGCCCGAGCGGGACGAGGATCCGCCGGTGCCCCGGCAGCGGGCCGTCGAGCCGGTCGTGCCGGAGGTGGAGCCGGTCGGCACCGGCGGCTGCCGCAGCGACCTGCCCGGCTGGGCGGGCGCGCACCGGCACGGTCCGGTCCGCCCGCCGCGGCGCGCGACCCGCCGGGAGCGGCCCCCACACCGTTGGTGCTGACCACGCGGGCGCGCCCCGCCGGTTAGCGTGGTGGTCGTGGAGGCGATCGCCATCGACGCGTACGGGCCGGCCGACCTGCTCGCCGTGCGTGAGCTTCCGGAGCCGCCGGTCGGCCCGGACACGGTCCTGGTGCGGGTGCGTGTCGCCGGGGTGAACCCGGTCGACTGGAAGGTGCGCGAGGGTCACCTGGCCGCGGCCTTTCCCAGCCACTTCCCGCTGGTGCCGGGGTGGGACGCGGCCGGCGTGGTGGCCGCGGTGGGCCCCGCGGTGACCGGGTTCGCGGTGGGCGACGAGGTCATCGGGTACGTCCGGCGCGACGACATCCAACACGGCACGTACGCCCAACTCGTGCCCGCCCCGGAGCGGACGCTGGCCGACAAGCCGGTGCAGGCGTCCTGGGCCGAGGCGGGCGGGCTGCCGCTGGCCGGGCTCACCGCCTACCAGGCCCTCCGGTCGGTCCGCACCGGTAGCGGGGACACCGTGCTGGTGCACGGCGCGGCCGGCGGGGTCGGCCACCTGGCCGTGCAGCTCGCCCGGGCCCTCGGTGCGCAGCAGGTGATCGGCACGGCGAGCCCGGACAACCACGACTTCGTCCGGTCGCTGGGCGCGGAGCCGGTCAGCTACGGCGACGGCCTGCTCGACCGGGTCCGGGCGGTGGCGCCGGACGGGGTGGACGTGGCGCTCGACCTGTTCGGCGGCGCCGCGCTGGATGTCTCGGCCCAGCTGCTGGAGCGGCCGGCCCGGCTGGTCTCCACGGCCGACCCGGAGCACGTCACCCGGCTGGGCGGCAGCTACCTGTTCGTCAAGCCGTCGACGGCGGATCTGAGCCTGCTCGCCGGGCTGGTCGACGCCGGCCGGCTCGCCGTCCACGTGGCACGTACGTTCCCGCTGGCCGAGGCCGCGGCCGCGCACCGGCTGGTGGAGGCCGGGCACGTCCGGGGCAAGGTGGTGCTGGAACTCTGACCCGGCGCGGTCGCGGCTGCCGGGGCCGGCGCCCGCGCCGCCGGTCAGCTGGTGCGGCGACGGATCAGCAGCGCGATCCCGGCCAGGCCGAGGGTGATCACCAGCACCACCGCGCCGTTGAGCAGCAGCAGGCGCTGCATCTCGCCGAGCGCCTCGTCGATGTCCCGGGCCGGGTCGAGGGCGTCCTCGGGGATCACCCGCTCACCGCCGCCGACGCCGCCACTGACCGTGTCGAACTCCCGCTCCAGCGGCACTCCGGCGGTGCGCAGCGTCTCGGACATGGACAGCCGGCCGAGGAACCAACCCGCGCTGGTCTTGCGGTTGTCCGGCTGCTTGGCCGGCCGGAACACCCGCGGCCCGCCCTTGGCCTTGGGGTAGAGGTCGAAGGTCTGCTTCGGCGTGTCGCCGGCGAGCACCACGATCGTGTACTTCGGACCGAGGTCGGCCGCCTTCGGGCCGGTCTTCTGCCCGATGCCGGGCAGGAAGTTGACCTGGTCGATGACGGCGACGACGTGCTGCGGGTGGGATTCGGCGCGCAGCCGCAGCGGCTCCGCCAGCCCGTCCCCGGTGATGTCCACCCCGGCGGGCGGGGGCTTCGGGGCGGCCGTCGCCGGCCCCGCGGTGGCCACCGCGACCAGCGTCGCCGCCAGCCCACCCACCAGTACCGCGACCAGTCGCCTCATCCTTCGGACCATCGCCGCCTCCTCGCCCCGTTCGATGGATGGCTTCGCTGCAGGTCACGTGCGTGGTTGGTGGACGGAGGTGACCGTGGCCACAGGCCGGGGCCTACCTCAGAGACTCCGCGGAACGTCGCTCGGTTGCAGCTGGTGGAACAGTATTTGGAACTATCTGCGATCTCGGCTCGACTAATGTGCGGCAGCCGTTGATCAGCGGGCGGATCGTACCTTTGCGGAGGGTGTCATGGGGGGCAGGGTCGCACGTGTGGCGCGTACCTGGCCAGCGGCGTTCGGCGTGGCGCTCGGCGTGTCTCTGTTGCCGGCGGCGCCGGCGGCCGCGCACAACTCGCTGACCGGCAGCGATCCGCGCGACGGCGCCCGGGTGGCGACCGCGCCGGCCCGGATCGAACTGCGGTTCCTGGCCAAGCCGGACCCGGCCACGACGAAGATCACAGTCACCGGGCCGGACAATGTGGCCGCGTCGGGTGGGGCGCCGACCTTCACCGGCAACCGGGTCCGCCTGCCGTTCAAGCCCGGCAAGGCGGGGCTCTACATCGTCGGCTACCGGGTGGCCTCCAGCGACGGGCACCCGGTCTCCGGCGAGGTGCGGTTCACCCTCACCACCGGCACGCCGGCCGACCCCTCGGCGTCGGCCACCGCCCCGGCCACCACCTCGGCCACCGCCGTCCCCCCGGCGTCGCCCTCGGGCGGACCGGCGGCCACGTCGAGTGCGGACGCCAGCCGCTCGGCGGTGCCGGCCGCCGAGGAGCGCGCGGACTCGGGCGGCCGGGGCTGGCTCTGGGCGCTCGGCGGGGCCGTGCTGCTCGCCGCCCTTGTCGTCGGTCTGCTGCTGCGCCGCCGCTCCGCCCGCGGCTGACGCCCGGGGTCGACCGAGGTCAGACCAGGCGCACCCGGGCGGCGCGCAGCCGGGTCAGGGTGCGCTCGCGGCCGAGCACCTCCAGCGACTCGAACAGCGGCAGGCCGACGGTCCGACCGGTGACCGCGACCCGGACCGGGGCCTGCGCCTTGCCGAGCTTGAGCCCGCGCTCCGCGCCGACCGCCTCCAGGGCGGCCTTGAGCGACTCGGCGTCCCAGGACTCCAGCGCCTCGAACGCCGCGATCGCCGCCTCCAGCAGCTCCGCCGAGCCCTCCTTCATCGCCTTGGCCCAGGCCGCCTCGTCGATCAGCGGTGAGGCGAGGAAGAGGAAGTCGACGTTCGGCACGATCTCGCTGAGCACCGCGATCCGGGTCTGCGCCAGCGGGGCCACCGCGGCGAACGCGTCGGCGTCGAACTCGGCCGGCTGCCACGGCGGCGGCGCGATGGTGCCGGTGCCGGTCAGCCAGGGCTGGCAGGCCTCGACGAAGTCCTCGATCGGCAGCGCCCGGATGTACTCCCCGTTGAACGCGCGCAGCTTCTTCTCGTCGAAGAACGCCGGCGACGGGTTGACCTCCGCCAGCCGGAACTCCTCCTCGATCACCGACCAGGGCACGATCTCCCGGTCGCCGGAGGGCGCCCAGCCGAGCAGCATCAGGTAGTTGCGCATCGCGGCGGCGAGGTAGCCCTCGTCCCGGTACGCCTCCAGGGCGACCTTGTCCCGGCGCTTGGAGAGCTTCTGCCGCTTCTCGTTGACCACCACCGGCACGTGCGCCCAGGTCGGCGGCTTGACCCCGAGGGCGTCCCAGAGCAGCTGCTGCTTCGGGGTGTTCGGCAGGTGCTCCTCGGCCCGGATCACGTGGGTGATCCCCATCGTCATGTCGTCCACGACGTTGGCCAGCAGGAACACCGGCGAGCCGTCGCCGCGGGCGATGACGAAGTCCTCGATCAGCTTGTTCTCGAAGGTGGGCTCGCCGCGGATCAGGTCGACCACCACGGTCTCGCCCTCGTCCGGTGTACGGAAGCGCAGCGCCCGGCCCTCGCCCGGACCCAGGCCGCGATCCCGGCAGAAACCGTCGTAGCCCTGGTACTGCGAGCCGGTGCGGGCCTGCACCGCCTCCCGGGTGCAGTCGCAGTAGTACGCCCGGCCCGACTCGTGCAGCCGCGCCGCGGCGGCCCGGTGCTCGCCGGCGTACTGCGACTGGAAGTAGGGGCCCTCGTAGCTGCCGCGCTCGATGCCGATCCAGTCCAGCGCGGAGAGGATGCCCTCGGTCCACTCCGGCTTGTTCCGCGCCGCATCGGTGTCCTCGATGCGGAGCACGAACACCCCGCCCTGCTGCTTGGCGTAGATCCAGTTCTGCAGGGCCGAGCGGGCGCCGCCGACGTGGAACATACCGGTCGGGGAGGGGGCGAAGCGTACACGTACCGTCACGTCCTCCAGCCTACGGCGATGCGCCACCGGATTCGGCCAGGGGTACCGGTCAGGGCACCGTGCGGATCTTCAGCACCAGCACGCTGCCCAGCACGGTGACCGCCGCGGTGACCGCGTAGAGCGTCGGATAACCGCCCAGATGCACCACGAGCGGGGCGGAGAGCGCCGGGCCGAGCACCTGCGGGGCGGAGTTGGCGATGTTGATCACGCCGAGGTCCTTCGCCCGGTCGGTGGCCCGGGGCAGCACCTGGGTGATCAGCGCGGCGTCCACCGACAGGTAGACGCCGTAACCGGCGCCGAGCAGCAGCGCGGCGAGCACCGCCATCGGCCAGACCGGTGCGACGGCGAGCAGCAGCGCCGCGACCGCCATGATCCCGCCGGCGGCGATCACGAAGACCTTCCGCCGGCCGGAGCGGTCGGAGAGCCGCCCGGCCAGCACCGCGGTCGCGGCCAGCCCGGCCGTGTAGAGCAGGATCAGCACCAGCAGGCCGCCCTCGGGGTCGGCCAGCCGCACCTGGTCGGTGAGGAAGTAGAGCAGGTACAGGGTGCCGAGGGCGTTGCCGAGCTGGACCAGGAACCGGGTGATCCAGGCCCAGCCGAAGTCCGGGTGGGCCCGCGGGGAGACCCACATCGAGGCGAGCAGGGCGCGCAGCCGCAGCGCCGGCCGGTGCCCGCGGGGCAGCGGGTCGTCGGCGGTGACCAGGGTGAACGGCAGCGCCAGCAGCAGCACCGCCACGGCGATCGCCAGGTAGCCGTTGGCGTTGCCGGTCACCACGGCGGTCACCAGCACCACGCCGAGCACCAGCCCGAGTGCCTGCGGGATGCCCACCCAGCCGGAGACCCCGCCGCGCTGGGTGACCGGCACCCGGTCCGGCACGGCGGCGGTGAGGCTGGCCAGCATCGCGTTGAAGCAGACCTGCGCGGCGACCCAGCCGAGCGCCACGCCGAGCACGGTGCGCTGCTGCGCCAGCAGCGCCAGGGCCGCCGCGCCGAGCAGCGCCCCGCCGGCGGTCCAGACGTGCCGGCGACCGAACTCCCGGCCGCCCAGGCGCAGGCAGGTCCGGTCGGACAGCGCGCCGGCGAGCGGGTTGGCGAGCACCGCGGCGAGCGCGCCGAGGCCGGTGACCAGCGCGAGCGCGGCCTCCTTGTCGGCCGGGGCGATCCGTTCCACCTGCTGCGGCAGCAGCACCTGGATCGGGGTGAAGAAGGCCATCCACACGCCCAGGTTGGCCGCGAAGATCAGCGCGATCCAGCCGCGCCGGACCGGGACGGTCGGCTCGGCCAGCGCCGCCGGCAGCGAGGCCGGCGTCGGGTCGACGGTGGTCACGCGGCCGGCGCCCGGCGACTGGCCGCGATCAGGTCGCGGAGCCAGGCGTACGAGGACTTCGGGGTGCGGACCTGGGTGTCGAAGTCGACGTGCACCAGGCCGAAGCGCTTGGTGAAGCCCTCCGCCCACTCCCAGTTGTCCAGCAGCGACCAGACGAAGTAACCACGCACGTCCACCCCGTCGTCCAGGGCGGCCCGGACCGCGCGCAGGTGGCCGTCGAGGTAGGCGATCCGCTCCGGGTCGGGCACCCGGCCGGTGCCGTCCGGGGCGTCGTCGTAGGCGCAGCCGCCCTCGGTGATCTCGATCGGCGGCAGGTCGTCGCGGTAGGTGTCGCGCAGCCAGCCGAGCAGGTCGCGTAGCCCGTCCGGCGCGACCGGCCAGTCGAAGGCGGTCCGCGGGTAGCCGTCCAGCGGCACCAGGTCGAACGGCAGCGGGGAACCCTCCTCCGGGGCGCGTACCGCGGTGGGGTTGTAGTAGTTGACGCCGAGCACGTCGATCGGCGCGGCGATCACCGCCAGGTCGCCGTCGCGGACCACGCCGGCGTCGAAGTCCTGTCCGGCCGGGTAGCCGCGGCCGAGCAGCGGGTCGGTGAAGAGCCGGTTGTGCAGCGCCTCGTACGCGGCCGCGGCCGCCCGGTCGGCGTCGGTGTCGCCGGCCAGCCGCACCGGCGAGTAGTTGTTGGCGATGGCGACCGGGCTGGTGCTGCGGGCGCGCAGCGCGCCGACGGCGAGACCGTGGCCGAGCAACTGGTGGTGGGCGACCGGGAAGGCGTCGAAGAGCAGCATCCGGCCCGGCGCGTGCACCCCCATGCCGTGGCCGAGGCTCATGTGGACGAACGGCTCGTTGAGGGTGATCCAGAGCTTCACCCGGTCGCCGAGCCGGGCCGCGGTCAGGTCGGCGTACTCGGCGAAGCGGTGCGCGGTGTCCCGGTTCAGCCAGCCGCCGGCGTCTTCGAGCGGCTGCGGCAGGTCCCAGTGGAACAGCGTGGCGACCGGGTCGATGTCGCGGGCCAGCAGGTCGTCGACCAGCCGGTCGTAGAAGTCCAGGCCGGCCGGGTTGGCCGCGCCGGTGCCGCCGGGCTGGACCCGGGGCCAGGCGATCGAGAAGCGGTACGCGCAGACGCCGAGGCCGGCCATCAGGTCGACGTCCTCGGCGTGCCGGTGGTAGTGGTCGCAGGCCACGTCGCCGGTGCTGCCGTCGACGATCCGGCCGGGGGAGTGCGCGAACGTGTCCCAGATGGACGATCCCCGGCCGTCCACCCCGACGGCGCCCTCGATCTGGTAGGCGGAGGTCGAGACGCCCCAGCGGAAGCCGGCGGGGAAGTCGGGCATCGGTTCGGTCGGCATGCGCCCTCCCGGTGAACACGAAACGTGTTCGGACTCTAGGACGCGGCCGGCGAATACGCCATAGGCGCTCGTCGCCGGCAAGGCAATGGTTTTCGGCGTGTCTTTTCCGAACCCGTCCAGGTAAGTCCGAATTTGTGCATAGAGTGCCGATATCGTGGGATGTCCTCACTGGAGGAAGACGGAAATGATCCTCGTGGAACGCAGTGCGCACGTGGCGGCGCCGATGGAAGCGGTCTGGGACGTCGTGCAGCGGGCCGAGCAGTTGCCGGCCTGGCTGGCGGGGGTCCGCGCGGCCGAGGTGCTCTCGGGGGAGGGCTTCGGGCGGCGGCAGCTGGTCCAGGCCGGACGTGGCGCGGCGCATGAGGCCGAAGTGATCGCCTATCAGGAGCCGACCCTGATCGGCTGGCGCGAACGTGCCAGGGGCGCCGGTGCCCGGGCGGAGGCGCGCACCGAGATCTACGTCCAGCTCACCCCCGACGAGGAGGAGGGCGGGACGATCGTGCGGCTCATCGTCGTACGCTGGCCGGCCGGTCCGGTCAAGGCCGCCCTGCTCCGGCTCGGCCTGCGTCGGGTCGGCGCCGACCTGGAGGACTCGCTCGCCCGGCTGACCGACCTGGCCGCCGTCGGCTGACCGGGCTCCGTCCTGGCGTCACCCGCGACGGCGGTGGCCCGGGTCCCCGCCAGGGACACCGGACCACCGCCTGATCGCGCCTGCCCCGCTCTCGGGTCGCGGGGACGACGAAGGGCCCGGCGCGGATCGCGCCGGGCCCTTCCTCGCGTGCTGCCTAGCTGTCGCCGCCGGTCTCGCCGACCGGGGCGGCGTTGACGTCCTCGATGGCGTACTTCTTGGCCGCCTCGGCCGGCACGGTGGCCGGCACCACGCCGCGGAGCGCGAGCTGCCGCAGCGTCGCCACCACCACTGACTCGGCGTCGACGTGGAAGTGCCGGCGCAGCGCGTGCCGGGTGTCCGACATGCCGAAGCCGTCGGTGCCGAGCGAGGTGTAGTCACCGGGCACCCAGCGGGCGATCAGGTCCGGCACCGCGCGCATCCAGTCGCTGACCGCGATCTTCGGCCCGTCGGCGTCGGCCAGCTTCCGCTGGACGTACGGCACCCGCTGCTCGGCGCCCGGGTTGAGCAGGTTGTGCTCCTCGCACTCGACCGCGTCCCGGCGCAGCTCGGTCCAGGACGTCACCGACCAGACGTCGGCGGCCACGCCCCAGTCCTGGGCGAGCAGCTGCTGCGCCCGCAGCGCCCACTGCATGCCCGTGCCCGAGGCCAGCAGGTTGGCCTTCGGGGCGTCGCCGTCGACCTGCGGCGCCGGGGAGTAGCGGTAGATGCCCTTGAGCAGCCCCTCGACGTCGACGTCTGACGGCTCGGCCGGCTGCAGGATCGGCTCGTTGTAGACGGTGAGGTAGTAGAAGATGTTCTCCTGCGCCTCGCCGTACATCCGGTGCAGGCCGTTCTCCACGATGTGCGCGATCTCGAACGCGAACGCCGGGTCGTACGCGACCACCGCCGGGTTGGTGGCGGCGAGCAGGTGCGAGTGGCCGTCCTCGTGCTGGAGCCCCTCACCGTTGAGCGTGGTGCGGCCGGCGGTGGCGCCGAGCAGGAAGCCCCGGGCCATCTGGTCGGCGGCCGCCCACAGCCCGTCGCCGGTGCGCTGGAACCCGAACATCGAGTAGAAGATGTACATCGGGATCATCGGCTCGCCGTGCGTCGCGTACGACGAACCGGCGGCGGTGAACGAGGCGACCGAGCCGGCCTCGTTGATCCCCTCGTGCAGGATCTGCCCGCCGAGGGCCTCCTTGTACGACAGGAACAGCTCCCGGTCGACGGCGGTGTACCGCTGCCCGTGCGGCGAGTAGATCTTCGCCGTCGGGAAGAGCGAGTCCATGCCGAACGTGCGGGCCTCGTCCGGGATGATCGGCACCCAGCGCTTGCCGAACTCCTTGTCCTTCATGATGTCCTTGAGTAGGCGGACGAAGGCCATCGTGGTGGCCACCTTCTGCTTGCCCGAGCCCCGCTTGACGTCGGAGAACCGCTCCGAGCCGGGGATGACCAGCCGCTTGCCCTCGGTGCGCCGCGACGGCAGGTAGCCGCCGAGCTGCTTGCGCCGCTCGTGGAGGTAGGCGATCTCGTCGGACTTCTCACCCGGCGTGTAGTACGGCGGCAGGTACGGGTTCTCCTCCAGCGCCTTGTCCGGGATGTCGAGGAAGAGCCGGTCGCGGAAGGTCTTGAGGTCCTCCAGCGTCAGCTTCTTCATCTGGTGCGTGGCGTTGCGGGCCTCGAAGTGCGAGCCGAGCGTCCAGCCCTTGATCGTCTTGGCCAGGATCACCGTCGGCTGCCCGGTGTGCTCCATCGCCGCCTTGTAGGCCGCGTAGAGCTTGCGGTAGTCGTGGCCACCCCGCTTGAGGTTCCAGATCTCGTCGTCGCTGAGGTGCTCGACCATCTTGCGGGTGCGCGGGTCGCGGCCGAAGAAGTGCTCCCGCACGTACGCCCCGGACTCCGCCTTGTAGGTCTGGTAGTCGCCGTCCGGCGTGGTGTTCATGAGGTTGACCAGCGCGCCGTCGGTGTCCGCGGCGAGCAGCGGGTCCCACTCCCGGCCCCAGACCACCTTGATGACGTTCCAACCGGCGCCCCGGAAGAACGCCTCCAGCTCCTGCATGACCTTGCCGTTGCCGCGGACCGGGCCGTCCAGCCGCTGCAGGTTGCAGTTGATCACGAAGGTGAGGTTGTCCAGCTCCTCGCGGGCGGCCACGCCGATCGCGCCGAGCGTCTCCGGCTCGTCCATCTCACCGTCGCCGAGGAACGCCCAGACGTGCTGGTCGGAGGTGTCCTTGATGCCCCGGTGGTGCAGGTAGCGGTTGAACCGCGCCTGGTAGATCGCGTTCAGCCCGCCCAGGCCCATGGAGACCGTGGGGAACTCCCAGAAGTCCGGCATCAGCCGCGGGTGCGGGTACGACGGCAGGCCGCCGCCCGGGTGGGACAGCTCCTGGCGGAACCCGTCGAGCTGGTGCTCGGTGAGCCGGCCCTCGAGGTACGCCCGCGCGTACATGCCGGGCGAGGCGTGGCCCTGGTAGAAGATGTGGTCGCCGCCACCCGGGTGGTTCTTGCCCCGGAAGAAGTGGTTGAAGCCCACCTCGTAGAGCGAGGCCGAGCTGGCGAAGGTGGAGATGTGCCCGCCGACGCCGATCTCCGGGCGCTGCGCCCGGTGCACCAGCATGGCCGCGTTCCACCGGACGTACGCCCGGATCCGCCGCTCGACGTGCTCGTCACCCGGGAACCACGGCTCGCGCTCCGGCGGGATGGTGTTGATGTAGTCCGTGGTGGTCAGGGACGGCACCCCGACCTGGCGCTCGCGGGCCCGCTCCAGCAGGCGCAGCATGACGTAGCGGGCGCGCTTGGTTCCGCGCTCGTCGATGACACCATCGAGCGACTCGACCCATTCGCTGGTTTCTTCAGGGTCGATGTCCGGAAGCTGGCTCGGCAGACCGGCGGTGATCACCGGGCGCTTGCGTTCCGTGGCCACTGGCGTTCCCTCGGTTGTGTGTGGGATAGGTCTCTAGCGCCATCCTGCCCCCTTGTGCCGCCTGCCGTCACGTCCACCGCCCCGAGACGCGACGCTCGACACAGGTACCCACCAGTAACTTTGCGCAATCGGCCGGCCGGGCCACGTTCCGCGGCGATCCGGCCGGCCGCGGGCCGCTCGCGCCGGGTGCCGGTCGCCCGCCGGGCGGGCTTGTCCGGCCTCCCTACCCTGCCGGCATGAGATGGCGACCGGTGGTGCTCGGCGGGGCGATGACCGCCGTCGGGGTGGTCGGCACGGCGGTCGGCGGGGTGGCCGGCTGGCTGGTGTCACCGGGGGCGTTCATGATCGCGGCGGCGGGCGCGACCCTGGCGCTGCTCGGGGTCGGGCTGATCCGGGACGCGCGGCGACCGCGCGGCCGCCGCCGCCCGCAGGACGCGGCGGGGGGCGCGCTGTACGCCGGCCCCACCGGGGACGTCGGCACGGACTACAGCGACCGCGACTACGGCCGGGACGACCCGGCCGGCGACCGGTCCGGCGCGGGTTCCGGCGGCGGCTGGTGGGGCGGGGGCGACTCCGGCGGCGGCTGGTGGGGCGGGGGCGACTCGGGCGGCGGCTGGTCCGGCGGTGGTGGCGGGGGCGGCGACTCCGGTGGCGGTGGCGGCAGCTACTGACCGCACCCTGCGGCAGAATGCGACGTATGCGCAGTGAGGTGATCAGCGTCCAGACCGGTTCCCGGCCCACCGTCCGGGACATCACCGGCGAAGCCGAGCGGTTCGTCTCCGGTCAGGGCGACGGTCTGCTGCACGTCTTCGTGCCGCACGCCACTGCCGGGCTGGCGATCATCGAGACCGGCTCCGGCTCCGACGACGACCTGCTCGCCGCGCTGGAGGACCTGCTCCCCGCCGACGACCGCTGGCGGCACCGGCACGGCTCGGCCGGGCACGGCCGGGACCACGTGCTGCCCGCGTTCCTCCCGCCGTACGCGACGCTGCCGGTGCTGGACGGGCGGCTGGCGTTGGGCACCTGGCAGTCGCTCTGCCTGGTCGACACCAACGGCGACAACACCTCCCGCAAGGTCCGCCTGTCCTTCCTCCCCGGCTGACCCCGGGCCCGCGCCGACCGCCGGCCCGCGAGCACGAACAGGGAAAGAGTGGCCATCCCAGCCGGAATGGCCACTCTTTCCCTGTTCGTGCGGTCGCCCTGGGTGCGCGTCCGGTACGGCCCGGGGGCGGGCGGCGGGGTGGGTCAGGGGTGGGTCAGGGGCGGGCGGTTTCCGCCTCGACGGTGCGGCGGCCCTCGTCGACGGCGTCGGCCGAGCGGCGGGCGGCGGCGGCCGGCAGCGGGTGGTCCGCGGTCAGGTGCAGGCCCGGCACCCGGTCCTCGATGACGAACCGGGCCCGGGTGTGCGCCGGCGCGCCCGGCCGGCTCACGTACGGCAGCACGTCGAAGTCGGCGGTGAGCTGACCCGGGGTGATCGTGGTGCGGACGTAGCCGCGCAGGTTGTTCTGGAACCGCAGGTGCGGGTTGAACGCCAGCCACGGGTGCGAGCCGGTCGCCGAGTCGGCCCCGTCGCCGCCCGAGGTGATCGAGGAGCAGACCAGTTCGCTGCCGACCGTGCGGGAGGTCGGGTCGGCGTAGTCGAGCTTCAGGTCGCTGGCCCAGTGCGCGTGCACGTCCCCGGTGAGCACCACCGGGTTGCGGACCCCGGCGGCCAGCCAGCCCCGGGTGATCCGGTCGCGCGAGGCGACGTAGCCGTCCCAGGCGTCCATGCTGGTGACGGTCAGCGGCCCGGAGTTGTTGTCCCGCTGGGCGAAGAAGACCTGCTGGCCGAGGATGTCCCAGCGGGCGTCGGAGCGGCGGAAGCCGTCCAGCAGCCACGCCTCCTGCTCCGCGCCGGTGATGGAGCGGGCCGGGTCGGCGGCCGCGGCGCAGTCCCGGTAGCCGTCGCCGCAGGCCTGGTCGTCGCGGTACTGCCGGGTGTCGAGCATGTGGAAGGTGGCCAGCCGGCCCCAGCGGACCCGCCGGTAGAGCTGCATGTCGATGCCGCGCGGCACCGAGGTCCGGCGCAGCGGCATGTTCTCGTAGTACGCCTGGAAGGCCGCCGCCCGCCGGGCGGCGAACTCCGGGTCCGGCGCCTCGGGCGTCTCGTCGGCCCAGTTGTTCTCCACCTCGTGGTCGTCGAAGACCACCACCCACGGCGCGACGGCGTGCGCGGCCTGCAGGTCGGCGTCGGTCTTGTACTGGGCGTGCCGCTGCCGGTAGTTGGCCAGCGTCCGGGTCTCCGGGCCCTCGTGGTCACGCGGGTTGCCGCCGGGCGCGTTGTAGGTGTCCGGCGCGTACTCGTACTGGTAGTCGCCCAGGTGCAGGATCAGTTCCGGCTCGGTCTCGGCCAGCCGGCGGTAGGCGGTGAAGTATCCGTGCTCGTACTGGGAGCAGGAGGCGAAGCCCATGGCCAGGGCGGCCGGCATGCTCCACGGCGCCGGCGCGGTGCGGGTGCGGCCGACCGGGGAGAGGTGGCCCTCGGCCCGGAACCGGTAGAAGTACTCCCGGCCGGGCAGCAGCCCGTCCAGCTCGACGTGCACGCTGTGCGCCGACCCGCGCCGCGCCCAGGCCACGCCGCGCCGGACGACGTGCCGGAACCGCTCGTCGGCGGCCAGTTCCCAGCGCACCGGCACCACCCGGTCCGGCATCCCGCCGAGGCCGTCCTCGGCCAGCGGCCGAGGCGCCAGCCGGGTCCAGAGCACGAAGCCGTCGTGGTCCGGGTCACCGGAGGCCACGCCGAGGGTGAACGGGTACGCCAGCCGGCGGGTGCCGGTGGACGGCGCCGGGCCCGCGGCGGGTTCCGCGCCGGCGGCCGCGGGCAGGCCGACGGCGCCGGCCGCGCCGAGCGCCGCGCCGCTCAACAGGATCGTTCGTCGGGACAGTGCCACGAATTCCTCCCCAGAGTCCGGTTCTTGCCGACCTGGGGAGCGTCCCGAGCGTGGGTGACCGCCAGATGACCGGAAGGGCTCCTCGTCGTCGCCAACGGCCGAACAAGGAGCCCTTTCCGGCTTGCTCAGACGGCGAGGTCCCGCCGGTCGAAGGCGACGGTGCCGGCGGCGACCAGCAGCACGGTGGTGCCGATCAGCAGCAGCGCGCCGGCCGGCTGCACCCCGTCGACCAGCGGCGAGCCGCCCAGGTACCAGTGGAACGGGGACAGCTCCCGTACCCAGGTCAGCCCCTCCACCTGCGGGAAGACCGAGTTCGCCAGGTAGCCGAGCACGGCCACCGCGGCGCCGGTGCCGAGCGCCGCGGCCCGTCGCCCGGTGGCCGCGCCGACGGCGAAGGCGAGCGCCGCGAAGGTCAGCCCGAACAGGGTGAGGTGCACGGTCATCGCCGCGAAGCCACCGGCGCCGATGCCGTCGAACTGGGCCGGCCCGCTCAGCGCGACCATGGCCAGGCCGAGCAGGACGGCCACCGCGACGATGCCGGCCGCCACCGCCGCGAAGCGCAGCAGCGCGAGCCGGGCCCGGCTGACCGGGTGGGCCAGCACCAGGTCGAGGGTGCCGGCCTCCTCGTCGCCGGCCACCGCCCGGGTGCCGGCGGCGATGGCGAAGACCGCTACCAGCAACGGCACCAGCAGGCCGTAGACGGCGCTGCCGAGGTAGCCGGCCGCGGTGGTGAGGTCGCTGTAGTTGAACGCCTCCAGCACCCCTTCCGGATACGCCGCCAGCGCCTCCTTCATCTCCGGCGTCTGCACCGTCGGCCAGAACGAGGCGTACATCGCGCCGACGGCGACGATCGCCACGGTCCAGCCGAGCAGCGACCGGCGCGCGTCGTGCAGCGCCTTGGTGAACGGGTCACGCAGCAACACGGGTGTCCTCCTCGCGGGCGTAGTAGCCGAAGAAGATCTCCTCCAGGTCGGGCTCCTCGGACAGCAGCCCGACGACGGTGTGCCCGGCCGCCGCCTTGACCAGCGCGTCGGCCCGCCCTTCGAGCCGGCACCGCAGGGTGGTGCCGGTGACGGTGACCTCGCTGACGCCGGGCAGGACGCTGAACTCGGTCTCGGTGACCGGGTCGGCGAAGTGGATCTCGACCTTGCGGACGGCCTGCTCGCGCAGCTCCTCGACGCGGGCGACGGTCACCAGCCGGCCCTCGCGGATGATGCCCACCCGGTCGGCGGTCTGCTGCACCTCGCTCATCACATGCGAGGACATGAAGACCGTCCGGCCGTCGGCCCGCGCCTCGCGCACCAGGGACAGGAACTCCTGTTGCAGGAACGGGTCCAGCCCGCTGGTCGGTTCGTCGAGGATGAGCAGCTCCGGTTCGTGCATGAACGCCTGCACCACGCCGACCTTCTGCCGGTTGCCCTTGCTCAGCCCCTTGATCCGCCGGCCGAGGTCCAGGTCGAGCCGGTCGGCCAGCTCCTCGATCCGGGCCCGGGGCACCCCGCCGCGCAGGTTGCCCAGGTAGGTCAGCAGCTCGCGGGCGGTCTGCCGGCCGTCGACGACGAAGTCGCCGGCCAGGTAGCCGACCCGGCGGCGCAGCGCCACCCCGGCGCGGCGGGGGTCCGCGCCGAGCACGCTGACCCGGCCGCTGGTCGGGCGGATCAGGTCGAGCAGCAGCCGGATGGTGGTGGACTTGCCGGCCCCGTTCGGGCCGAGGAACCCGTACACCTCGCCGGGCTCGACCCGCAGGTCCAACCCGGTCAGGCCGCGGTTGCGGCCGTACGTCTTGACCAGCTTCTCCGTCTCGATGGCGAGCTCAGCCATCGCGGTCTCCCTTCCCCTGGTACTCGGCCTCGAAGCGTTCGACGAGCTTGGGCACCTCGCGTTCGACGAACGCGTAGAAGTCGCGCATCACGCGCAGCCGCTCGCTGCCGGGGGCGTCCGCACCCCCGACCATCGCCAAGCCGCGTTCCATCAGCTCCCGGAACGCCCGGAACTTGGTGGCGTCGGCGGCGATCCGGATGATCGCGTCCGGCCGGACCTCGTAGGCGTGGCCGCGGTGGCCCGGCACCGGCACCCGGCGGGCCACGCCGCTGGTCTCCAGCAACCGCATGCCGGTGCTGACCGACCCCTTGGAGAGCCCGAGCCCTTCGGCGAGCTGGCTGCTGGTCTGCCACGGGGGGTCGCAGACCAGCAGCCAGCCGAGCAGCTTGCCGTATGCCGGCTGCAACCCGAGCCCGCTGAGGACGACGGCGGCGTCCTCGGCGTACCGGCGCTGGGCGGTCAGTTCCGTCATCATCTCCTCGTTCCGAACGTTCAATAAGTTCTGAACAAAGAGTACGCGCTGCGGCCGAGATGCGGAAGTCCGGGTGGGTCAGCCCTCGCGGAGCAGGTGGCGGAGCCGGCCCGGGGTCTGCCCCAGCTGGGCGCGGACCGTCCGGGTCAGGTGTGCCTGGTCGGCGAAGCCCAGCTCCGCCGCGACGGTGGCCAGGTCGGCCCCCGCGGCGAGCAGGTCGAGTGCCCGCCCGACGCGCAGCCGGTTGCGGTACCGGGTCAGCGGCACCCCGACCAGCGCCTGGAACGAGCGGCTCAGCCGGTACGGCGACACCCCGAGGGCTCGGGCCAGGGGCAGCAGTCCGGCCGCCTCGGGTGCTTCGTCGCGTACCGCCGCCCGGGCCGCGGCCACCAGCGGCCGGTCCCGCTCCGGCGCGCCGGGTGCCGGTCCGGCGGCTCCGGCGACCAGCCGGACCAGCCGCTCGGCGGCGGCGAAGTCCGGGTCGGGCTGGGCGGCGGCGCGTAGCAGCAGCCGGTGGGCCAGGTCGAGGCGGGCATCGACGTGCACCACGGCCGGTGCCGGCCGGTCGGCGAAGAGGTCCCGCCAGAGCCGTTCCGACAGGTGCAGCGAGGTGCAGTCGTCGCCGCCGGCCGGGTGGGCGAAACGCTCCTCCTCGCCGGGCACCGTCAGGTAGCCCACGGTCGGGTCGACGAACTCCTCGCCGCCGCGTCCGTGCCGCCGGAAGCCGCCGCGGCGGGTGAGCACCATCCCGTACGCCGAGTTGCGCTCGGGTGTCGACCAGCGGGTGTGGTCGTCGCGGCAGCGCACCGCCTGGATCCGGAAGTCCGGACGGCTGGCGAGCACGGTGCTGGTCCGCATGCCCGCCAGGGTAGCCAGCGCCGGCGGGCGCAAGGATCGACAAGACGCCGGGCCCGGCCGCCGGCAGGGTGGCGGAATGAGCGAGCCGAACTCGAAGCGGCGTGCCGCGCTGCTCGTCGTCCTGCTGACCGGGCAGGCGATGGCCTCGATGGACACCTCGATCGCCGCGGTCGCCGCGCCGACGATCCGGGCCGACCTGGCCGGCCCGCCGGCGCTGGCGCAGCTGGTGCTGGCCGGTTACACGTTGGCCTTCGCCGTGCTGGTGGTCACCGGCGCACGGCTGGGCAGCCGGCATGGTCCGGGCCGGGTCTTCCTGCTCGGCCTGGCCGGCTTCACCGTCGCCTCGCTCGCCTGCGGGCTGGCCCCCGGACCGGGCAGCCTGGTGCTGGCCCGGGTGGTCCAGGGCGCCACCGCGGCCCTGCTGGTGCCGCAGGTGCTGACGCTGATCCAGGCCCGGTTCGACGGCGCGGCCCGGGCCCGGGCCATCGGGGCGTACTCGATGATCCTGGCGCTCGGGGTCGCGGCCGGGCAGGTGGTCGGCGGTCTGCTGGTCACCCTGGACCTCGGCGGGCTCGCCTGGCGGGCCGCGTTCCTGGTCAACGTGCCGGTCGGGGTGCTGCTGCTGGCGCTGGGCCGGCGGGTGCTCGCCGCGGCACCGGACCCGCGCGGTCGGGAGGCGCTCGACCCGCCCGGGGTGCTGCTGCTCTGCACCGCGATGCTCACCCTGGTGGTGCCACTGGTGCTCGGCCGGGACCTGGGGTGGCCGGGGTGGTCGGTGCCGGCCGTGGCCGCCGCCGGCGCCGTCGGGCTCGGGCTCTTCCTGCGGTACGAGGACCGGCTCGCCCGCCGGGGCGGGGCGCCGCTGCTCGACGTGACCGTGCTGCGGCTGCCCGGCGTCGCGGTCGGCCTGCTGGCGGCCGCGACGGTGATGGGCTGCTACGCCGGCTTCCTGTTCAACCTCACCCTGTGGTTGCAGGACGGGCTGCGGATGAACGCGCTCGGCGCCGGGCTGGCCTTCCTGCCGTACGCCGCCGGGTTCGCCCTCTGCGGCCTGGGCGTGCCGCGACTGCCCGGGCGGTGGCGCGACGCCCTCCCGGTGGCCGGCCCGCCGGTGCTGGCAGTGGTGGTGCTGGCGGTCTGGGCACTGTCCCGGGACGGCTGGCCGTGGCCGGGAGCGGCCGCGTTGCTGCTGGTGGGCGGCGCCGCGCACGCCGCCGCGTTCAGCCCGCTGGTCGCCCGGCTGGCCGCCGTCGTGCCGGTCGGCGCGGCCGCCGCGCTCTCCGCGCTGGTCTCCACCGGCACCCTGCTGGCCGCCGTGCTGGGCGTCGCGCTCCTCGGCGGGCTCCACCTGAGCCGGTCGCCGGTGGTGGCCGCCACGGCGACGGCCGCGCTCCTGCTGGCGGGCGCCGGGGCCGCCCACCGCTCCCGCCGGGCGGCCCGGCTGGATCACCAGCCGGATGACCCCCGGGCGGCGGCCCGGCCGGATCACCAGCCGGATGACCGGCGCGACGGGTCGCGGCAGGAGCGGGCCACCTCGGCGAGGTAGTGGGCGCGGACGCCGGATCCGGCTGACCTGGGCCTGCTCAATAGTGGAGCCGCTCAACTATTCGCTGGCAAAGTAGGATGGGAGCGTGGCGCAGAGCACCGCTTCCTCCACCGGGCCCGACGTGGACCGGCCCTCCGGGCTGGCCGGCGACGCGGTGCGGCGGATCATGCACGTCGCCGCCGCCCTGCGGCACCACCAGGACGTCGAGATCGCCGCGCTGGGGCTGACCCCGGCGGTCGCCCGGGCCCTGCACGAACTCGACCCGGACCATCCGCTGCCCGCCCGCGACCTCGCCGAGCAGTTGCGCTGCGACCGCTCCAACGTCACCGCCCTGGTCGACAAGCTGGAACAGGCCGGGCTGGTCCAGCGCAAGGTGGACCCGGCCGACCGGCGGCAGAAGACCCTGGTGGTGACCGACGCCGGCCGCCGGATGCGGCAGCGGGTGCACGAGGTGATGTCCGACTCCCGACTGCTCGCCGGGCTCACCACCGACGAGCTGTCCACCCTTCGTGACCTGGTCTGGAAGGTCTCCGACGGCGGCTGCCCGGAGGCCTGCGGCACCGACTGATCCGCCCGGGGCGGTTCGTGTCCGACTGGGCGAGCCGGCCCATCGTCGGTAATGCTGTCCGACGTGACCACCCCGCAAGATCTCGACGACCGGCTCCGGGAGGCGCTGGCCGCGCTGGCCGCCCCCGAGCAGCGGCGTGACCCGGCCGAGCCGGTCACCGACGGCGCGGCGCTGACCGGCGCGCAGGCGCTCGACCTGTTCGACGCGCAGGTCACCAGCCGGCAGCTCGACCTCGCCGGGCGCTGGCTGCGCAGCTTCGGCGAGGGGTACTACACGATCGGCTCGGCCGGCCACGAGGGCAACGCCGCGGTCGCCGCCGCGGTACGGGCCACCGACCCGGCGCTGCTGCACTACCGCTCCGGCGCCTTCTACTGCGTCCGGGCCGCGCAGGTTTCCGCCGAGCCCGATTCCGCCGGCCCGGCGGACGCGACCGGTCCGGCGCGCGACGCGGCCGACGCCACCGCCGACCAGGACCCGGCCGCCGCCGACGGCGCGGACGCCGCCGGAAGTGGCGAGGCCACCGCCGGGCCCGCCGGGGACCGGCCGTTCGCCCGGGGGTACGCCGAAGCGGCGCGGGACGTGCTGCGCGGGATGGTCGCCTCGGCGCGCGAGCCGATCGCCGGTGGCCGGCACAAGGTCTTCGGCCGCGCCGACCTGGCGGTCGTGCCGACCACCTCGACCATCGCCTCGCACCTGCCGCGCGCCGTCGGGATGGGGCTGGCGGTGGAACGGCTGCGCCGGCTGGACATGGCCGGGCGGCGCACCGGCACCGGGGTGCGGATCGGCAGCGGCGGCGGCGCCGAGCACGCGCCCTGGCCACCGGACGCCATCGTGGTCTGCTCCTTCGGCGACGCCTCGGTCAACCACGCCAGCGCCACCGCCGCGTTCAACACCGCCGGTTGGTACGACCACACCGGCCTGCGCATCCCGGTGCTCTTCGTCTGCGAGGACAACGGGCTGGGCATCAGCGTCCGCTCCCCGAGGGGCTGGGTGGCCACCGCGTTGCAGGCCAGGCCGGGGCTCCGCTACTTCGCAGCGGACGGCACCGACCTGCGGCGGGCGTACGAGGTGGCGGCGGAGGCGGCCGCCTGGGTGCGCCGGCACCGGCGGCCGGCGGTGCTGCACCTGAGCACCGTGCGGCTGATGGGGCACGCCGGCGCGGACGTCGAGACCGCGTACCGCGGGGCCGAGGAGATCGCCGCCGACCTGGAGCGGGACCCGGTCGTCGGCACCGCGCGGCTGCTCGTCACGGCGGGCGTGGCCACCGGTGCTGACCTGCTGGCCCGGTACGACGAGATCGGCTGGCGGGTGCGGCGGATCGCCGAGGAGGTGCTCGACGAGCCGAAGTTGACCGCCCCGGCCGAGGTGGTCGCCCCGCTCGCGCCCCGGCGGCCGGTGCGGGTGGCCCGCGCGGTGGCCGACGCGGCGGCCCGGGCCAGCGGCCCCGGCGCGGCCGCCCGGGCGGAGTCGTTCGGCGGCAAGCCGCCCGAACTGGCCGGCCCGCTGACGCTGGCGCAGAGCATCAACGCCGCGCTCGCCGACGGGATGCTGGACCACCCGCAGATGGCCGTCTTCGGCGAGGACGTGGCCGCCAAGGGCGGGGTGTACGGGGTGACCAAGGGGCTGCGGGACCGGTTCGGGGCGGCCCGGGTCTTCGACACGCTGCTCGACGAGACGTCGGTGCTCGGGCTCGGGCTCGGCGCCGGGCTGGCCGGGATGCTGCCGGTGCCGGAGATCCAGTACCTGGCGTACCTGCACAACGCCGAGGACCAGTTGCGTGGCGAGGCGGCCACCATGCAGTTCTTCTCGCAGGGGGCGTTCCGCAACCCGATGGTGGTGCGGGTGGCCGGGCTGGCGTACCAGGAGGGCTTCGGCGGGCACTTCCACAACGACAACTCGGTGGCCGTACTCCGGGACGTGCCGGGCCTGGTGATCGCGGTGCCGGCGCGGCCGGACGACGCCGCGCCGATGCTGCGGACCTGCCTGGCCAGCGCGGCGGTGGACGGCAGCGTCTGCGTCTTCCTGGAGCCGATCGCGCTCTATCACACCCGCGACCTGTACGCCGAGGGCGACGGGGAGTGGCTGGCCGGCTATCCCGAGCCGGGCGCCTGGGTGAGCGGGCACGTGCCGATCGGCCGGGCCCGGGTCTACGGCGTCGGCTCGGCCGAGGACATCACGATCATCACCTTCGGTAACGGCGTACGGATGTCGCTGCGCGCGGCCGCGACGCTCGCCGACGAGGGGATCGGCACCCGGGTGGTCGATTTGCGCTGGCTGGCGCCGCTGCCGGTGGCGGACATCATCCGGGAGGCGGCCGCGACCGGGCGGGTGCTGGTGGTGGACGAGACCCGGCGGTCGGGCGGGGTCGGCGAGGGGGTCATCGCCGCTCTGGTCGATGCCGGATATGTCGGTGCGGCGCGGCGAGTCGCCGGAGTTGACTCGTTTGTACCATTAGGTCCGGCGGCACGTCAGGTTCTGGTCTCCGAGGAAGCCATTACCCAGGGTGCCCGTACGCTCCTGGCACGGTAAATTCCGTTCCACCCGGTGCGCCACTTGCGCGGGGAGCCACAACTGTGTGGACTTTGCCTGACGGCGTCGCCGACGTCGGCAGCAGGGATGAGATGAGGAGGCACGCGACAGTGAGCGCGACCGCTGGTCAGGCCGCCGACGGGGTACGCAGCCTGGCGGACCGGTTCGGGATCGAGCCGGGGATGGTCGTCATGGAGATGGGGTACGACGACGACGTCGACCAGGATCTCCGGGACGCCCTGACCGACCGCTGTGGAGAGCTGGTCGACGAGGACACCGACGAGGTGGTCGACGCGGTGCTGGTCTGGTACCGCGACGGCGACGGTGATCTCTTCGAGCTCCTCGTCGACGCCCTCGGCCCGCTGGCCGACAACGGTGTCGTGTGGCTGCTCACGCCCAAGGCGGGGCGCGAGGGGCACGTCGAGCCGAGCGAGATCGCCGAGTCCGCACCCACCGCCGGCCTCCAGCAGACCTCGACCGTCAACGCCGGCCGGGACTGGAGCGGCGCCCGGCTCGTCCTGCGCCGCGGCGCCAAGAGCCGGAAGTAGGCCGGCTCCGCCCGTCCGGCAGCCGCTGCCACCGGCGGCCGCACCCGGCAGCCCGGCCCGGCCGCCGCCGGGTGTGACAGGCTGGGTGCCGTCCCGACTTGATCCCCAGGAGCTGGCATGCCGATCGAGGTGGGCGCCGAGGCGCCGGACTTCGTGCTGAAGGACCAGAACAACCAGGAGGTCCGGCTCTCGGACTTCCGCGGCCGGCGCACCGTGCTGCTGGTCTTCTACCCGCTCGCCTTCACCGGTACCTGCCAGGGTGAACTGGCCGAGGTACGGGACAACCTCGACGACTACGTCAACGACCAGGTCCAGGTGCTGACCGTCAGCGTCGACTCGGTCTACAGCCACAAGGTGTGGGCCGACCGGGAGGGCTACCAGTTCCCGCTGCTGGCCGACTTCTGGCCGCACGGCGCGGTCGCCCAGGCGTACGGCGTGTTCAACGAGACCGCCGGCTTCGCCGACCGGGGCACGTTCGTGATCGACAAGGCCGGCCTGGTCCGCTTCGCCGAGCGCAACGGCCCGGGCGAGGCGCGCGACCAGCAGGCGTGGCGCAAGGCGCTGGCCGAGGCCGCCGCGGCCTGACCCGGTCGGGCACGCCGTGCGACCGGGCCGGTGGCGGGCAGGGTAAGCTTGCCAACCTCCGGCCCCGTACGGGCGTTCCGGGCGCGTAGCTCAGTGGGAGAGCACTCGCCTTACAAGCGAGGGGTCGCAGGTTCGAAACCTGCCGCGCCCACCAATCACCACCAGCATTAACGCCGGCACACAAGATCAGAGAACCGGCCGATGACAGCAACGCCGGGGAACTGGAGACGTCCCTCCTGCTCCATGTCGCCCCAGAACTGATCAAGGCGGGCAACGAGACTGCCGACTGGACAGCCGACGACTGTAGTGCCTCAGATCGCGGATGCCACGTCTGAAATCCGCCAGCATGCTCGCGGTCAGTCGGGCGACGATCCGTTCGTGATCGCTGAAACGCGGGGAATCCGCATCCGGCATCGCGGGCGTGAGCCGCAGGTCCATCCCACCGCCTACGTCGCCCCGACGGCCACGCTGGTCGGTGATGTCCGCGTGGGCCCGAGGGCGCGGGTGATGTACGGTGCGGTGCTCGATGCCGAGGGGTCTCGGATCGAGGTCGGGGAGGCGGCGGTGATCTGCGAGAACGCGGTGTTGCGCGGGTCTGCGGTCGCCGGCGATCAGCCGGTGCTTGTCGACGACCATGTCTTCGTGGGGCCGCATGCCACGCTGCTGGGTTGCGAGGTCGGCAGGTGCGTCTATGTGGCGACCGCGGCGACGGTCCTGCAGTGCGCGCGGTTGGGGGCCGGCTCGGTTGTCGCAGTTGGCGCGCTCGTCCATGCGCGCACCGTTCTGCCGGACGAGTACTTCGTGCCGCCGCACACCGTGGCGCTTGACGCGCCGGTGCGGCTGCTGGCCCCGGGCGATCCGGGCTTGGCCGAGGCCGTCGGCCGGGTGGGCTTCGCGCAGGTGGCGTTCGGGGTCGATGCGGAGTGGACCGACCGGATCAACCGGTACGAGCACATCGCGGAGGTGCGCGTCGCCGAGTTCGGCGCGCACGCGGACGATGAGGTTCTGAATCTCGGCTAGCGCCGCACCGTTCGCCGCCTACGACCTGGCCAAAGACAAGCTCTAGGCCAATCAAGCCGAAGAAGAACCGGACCAGGTCCGTGCCATGGCGTCGGGATGCGGACGTATCCGAGCTAGGTCGCGCGATCAAGCGACTGACGGCCCCCTGAGGCCTGGACCGAGGCCGCCCGTGCAGCGGGGCCGCCCGGTTTCAGGCCAGGCCGCATATCCGAATTCACCGGCGCTGCGCCGTGGTACGAAGGCTTCAAGCCTGAGACAAAGCCGGCAGAACGGGCGGGTTGATGACGACGAGCGGTGCCAAGCTGCTGCGAAGACCCGAAGCGCCGCGGCGCGCAAACTTCCTGGAGCTGTTCTTCGACCTGGTGTTCGTCGTCGCGCTCGTCCAGCTCTCGAACGAGCTGATCCAGGATCTCACGTGGAGCGGCGCTCTCCAGACGCTGGTGCTGCTGCTGGCGATGTGGTGGGTCTGGTCCGTCACGGCGTGGATAACCGACTTGTACGACCCGCAGCGGCCGGGGATACAGCTGCTGGTGACCGCGACCATGCTCGGCAGTTTGGTGATGGTGGTCGCGCTGCCCGACGCGTTCGGCGAGCGAGGTCTGGTCTTCGCGGGCATGTACGTCGCCATCCATGTCGGCCGCCAAATCTTCCTCGTCCTCGCTCTGCGTGGCCATGAATTGCAGAGCAGAAGCGTGCGGGTGTTGTTCTGGTTTGGTGTGTCGGCGGTGCCGTGGATCGCGGGGGCGCTCGCGCACGGCGGGGCGCGTGGGGCGTTGTGGACGCTGGCGGTCGCCGTGGACTACACGGCACGCGGATTCCGCTTCCCCACGCCGGGGTTGGGTCGCTCGCCCGAATCGGAGTACCCGATCGCTGCCGAGCATCTGGCCGAGCGGTACCGGCAGCTTTTCGTCATCGCGCTCGGCGAGTTGATCCTGGTCACCGCGTTGACCCTCAGTGGCACCGGCTTCGCGGCTGATCGGACCGCGGCGTTCGTGGTGTCGTTCGTCGGCACGGCGCTGTTCTGGCGGATCTACATCTACCGCTCGGGACAGTTGTTGCCGGCTGCCATCGCAGCGGCGCCCCACCCAGACCGCTTAGCCGTGTCGGCGCTAACCGCTCATCTGCTCATGATGGCCGGCATCGTCGCGACCGCGGTGGGCGACGAAATCGTCATCGCCCATCCACTCGGGCACACACGGCCGGCCTGGGTCGCCGTCATCCTCGGCGGGCCCGCGCTATTCCTGGTCGGGCGTTCCTTCTTCGAGTACGCGGTGTTCAGCCGCGTATCCCGGGACCGGGTGATCGGGCTGCTCGTGTTGGTCGCCCTGACACCGCCGATGCTCCTCCTACCGCCGCTACTGGCCGCCATCGCCGCTATCGCGGTCCTCACCGGGATCGCCATCGCCGACGCGGCACGCGCCCGCGGACGCCCACCCGAGCCGCCGTCACCGCCCGGCTAGACGGAGCCCGTCCTGGGGGCGCTGCTTGCGCCGTCCGAGCCAAGCGCCGACAGCCGCCGCGGCGGCGAATAGGGGCATCATGAAGATGGGAAACAGGTAGCCGAAGAACTCGAGGCCGCTACCCCAGCCCCCGTCCATGTAGCCGTAGACCACTACGGTCGGTAAAGCAAACTGCGGTACGAGAGCTGCGACAACGGAAATGGCAGCGTGCTTCGGGTAGCGGCGGGACGACAGGTATATCGGCACGAAGAGGAGAAATCCGGCCAGCCACCACGTTGGATTCGCGAACTCCGTGTTGTACGAGCTGCCGCCCAGATAGGTGACGCCGGTGGCCGTCTGCAGAGCCAACACGACTAACACGGTGGAGATGAGGAAGACGCACAGTAGCGCGCGTCCTGCCGGGCCGAGGCCGTGGCGCCCTGCCTGTGGTGCTGAACCTTCCCGGTTCACGAGGGCCGCCCGCCGAACTGCCAGCCGTGGACCTCGATGTCGGCGTACCGGTCCGGGCTGAGGACGGCGCGTGCGGCATCCGGGTCGGGCGCACTGAGCACCACCGCCGTGCCCAGCCATGTGGTGCCGTTGTCGGACAGCAACGGCCCGTACGCGATCAGCTCATCCCGGTCGGGCGGCGCGACGAGATCAGCAGCCTCCCCCGAGCCGAGGCCGAGCACCAGGTAGCGGTTGCCACCGGTCCGGCCACCTGGGAAATCCCACATGGTCCGTCCCAGCACGTTTCGCCACCGGCGCAGCAGCACGTCCCGATACACGCCGGCCTGGTAGTTGGGCTCGTCGAAGGCGAAGGCCCGGGCAGCGGCATGATCCAGCAGGTCGACGATGTGCAGACTGCCGGTGGGGGTGCCGTCGCTGGCAAGGGTCGGGCCGCGGGCGATCATCTGCGACGCGTATCGGTCCATGTAGGACCAATGCTCCTCCAGCAGGTCTCTCCGCAGCGCCAGGGAACCGGGCCGATCGCGGTGGTAGCAGAAGAACTCCATGCCTCAGTGTCACGCATCATCGGCGTTCCGCTTCAGCTCCCCGATCTGCTGGCCGGCGGCACCCACGGCGTCGAGGACTGCTCAGCGGGACAAGCACGTGCCATCGGGCAGCGTCCCAGCTACGCCGGCCGCCTCGCGACCGGAAAGCACGTAGCCGAGCACGCAGGCACCTTCAACCCGCGCGGCGAACACGAGCCCCTTGCCCTCGGTGATGTCGTCGGACCGCGCAGGCCGTACGACATGGTCGACCAGACCCACCCGGTTCAGCGCGTTCCGCAGTTCGCCGGCGTCGATGTTGTCGCGCCTACATGGCCCGGGACCGCCGCCCGCAATCGTCACGCAGACCGCCGGCTGTCGATCAACCACGGCCGACAACTCCATTCGCAGTGCACCGGCTGCGAGTCGGGCGGCGTCCCGCGCCGCTTGGCTCGGCGTGCTCCGGCCAGCCGCGATGGCGAGGTCCCAGCATGGATCGGGCATCGCTCCGGTCGGGTGCGGGGGTTGGAAACAGGTGATGGCTCGGGGGGCGGTCGGTTCTGCCGCGGTATTGCCCCGTTGACCGCTCTGGACCAGGATCGGCGCGGTGAGCGCGACGGCGGCAGAGAGGACGAAGGCAGCACCGAGCGCTGCCGCTATGACGGCCGGTCTCGGTGAGCGCCAGGTCACCTGGCAGACGGTACGCGGAACGGCTTGGCTCCGTGGTCCAACCCTTTTCCGATGGTCGCTCGCTGGCGATCGCCACCGCCCACCGCGGATTCGTCCGCCGTCGCGGCATCGACCTGCCGTCCTGCCAGCCAGCCTTGAGCATGCGGAGGATGTCTCAGGACCCGCTCCCTGGCTCCTGACCCAGGTCGAATCGGATCGGTGCTTACGAGGTGGCGTGTTGGCCGTGGTCGCTGACCTGGGCGTCGAACCAGTGGTGCAGGGCGCCGCGAAGCTCGGTGTCGCTGGTCGTGTAGGTGAGGCGGGCCCCGTCCGGGGTGGTCGTGTAGTCGATCGTGATTCGTCCGCCGTGTGCGCGTAGGGCGTCGAGGCCGGGCATCTCGTTGCCGTGGATGCGGCCGGGGTCGGTGAAGTCGCCGCGCCGGAAACGGTCCGCCTCCTCGGTCAGGTGCTGCCGGATGAGGGTGATCTGCGCGGCGTCCTGCGGATCGTCGGTGACGACGGTTTGCACGCCGCCGGTGTCGGTCTTGGTGAACCGGTGGGTCGTGCGTTCCAGGTCGAAGGGCATGACGGAGGCGCCCTTCTGGGCGACCTCGGCCTGGCGGCTGGAACTCGCCGTTGTGGGCGTCGGCGTTGACGGCGGTGCGCCGTCGGCGCAGCCGCTGCTCAGCACGGTGGCAGCGGTGGCCACCAGGAGTAGGGCTCGACGGGCCGCTGAGCGGTCAAGACGGGTCAACGGTGGCCTCCGCAAGGGCTTGGAGTGCGCGTACCACGGCGGCACGCTCGTGGTCGGGGATGCGATCGAGTAGGGCGGTGAGCCGGTCCCGGCGGGCGTCGGCCTGCCGTGCGGCTGCGGTGGCGCCGGCATCGGTGAGCACGAGGAGGACACCACGGCCGTCGCCGTCGGCGGGCGCGCGGTGAACCCAGCCGCGATTGACGAGGTTGGCGACCAGGCGGCTGACGGTGCTCTTCTCCAGCCGCAGCCGGCGAGCCAGCTCCGCCTGGCGGAGTTGACCGTCGCGGGCGATCTCCACCATGGCGTGGGCCTCGGAGACCGGCAGCGGCTGCCCGCAGGGGGTGCGGTCGGGCTGGTGGAGGCCGAAGTTACGGACGAACCGCATCAGGGCTTCCTGTGCCGCATCCACCTCGCCGCTCTCCATGGTTCGACCGTACAACCAGGTGGTTCGACAATACAACAATCTTTGGTTTAGCGTGGCTGACCGACGCCGGCACGGGCCAGCGGGGCGATGTGGAACCCCGCACGGGGGAGTCCTGACCGGACGATCAGGTGCTGCCGCTTGGAGACGAAGGTATGACGAGGGAAGACGGCCGTTACGTGGTCCGGGCGGGTCGAGCCAGCGACGTCGTCGAACTCGCGCGTCTGCATGCGTCGGTCCAGCTCCAGGCGGTGACCGGCGGGCAACCCCACCGGGGAATCGCTGCCTGGGTCGAAGACCTGCTGGATGCCCACCCCTCGGTCGTACCCGACGACTTCCTGGTGGCCGAGGACTCGGCCACCGGCCGTCCGGTGGCCAGCCTCGTCGGGCTGCGGCAGGACTGGGCACTGGGCGGGGTCCGGCTGCCGGTAGCCCAGATCGAGCTGGTCGGCACGGCGCCGGAGCACCGCGGGAACCGGCTCACCGAACGGCTGTTCGCCGCGCTGCATCAGCGGTACGCGGCCGAGGGTGTGCCGGTCCAGATGATCGAGGGGATCCCGTACTTCTACCGACGGCTCGGTTACGACTACGCCCTGGCCAACGACGGTGCTGCAACGGTGCCCGCCGCAGCGCTGCCGGCCGCCGGGCAGCACGACTCCTCCGGCGTCCTCACGGTGCGCCCGGCCACGGTCGCCGACGCGGACGACCTCGCCGCCATCGACCAAGGGCTGGCCGACGGGCAGGCCCTGGTGTGCCCGCGGGACGCTGCGGTGTGGCGGTACGAGATCGCCGGCCGCCGCCCGCGGGACATCGCCCGGCGTACCGTCGCCGTTCTGGTGAACGACGGTGAGGTGCGGGGATACCTGGTCCACACCCCCCGGCTCACCAGCAGCGGAGAGCTGACAGTGGTCGCGGCGGCCTGTGCTCGGCCGGCCGAGTGGCCGCGGGCCGCCACTGCCATGCACGCACACCTGGGCCGCGTCGGCCGGCGATGTTCGGCATCGGCGGCGCTGCCGTTCACCGCGGTCCGTTTCCTGCTGAACCCGGACCACCCGTTGGCTCGCCTGGGCCCGCCCGGCGTGCCGAAGCGGCCCCGAGGCTGGTACGTGCGCGCCGGCGACCCGGCCGACCTGCTCGCCCGGCTGCAACCGCTGCTACGGAAACGCTGGCAGGTAGCCGATCTCCGATGGCCCGAGAAGACCCTGACCATCGACTCGTACGGCCGCGCCGCCAGACTGGAATTCGCTGACGGTGAACTGATCGCGGTGACCGCCATGCCCGGCAGCGTCAGCCCGACGACCGACCCCCACACCAACGCGGCGATCCCACCGGGCGCTCTGCTCCAGCTGGCCCTCGGCCACCGCACGCTGCCCGAGGTGCTGGACACCTGGCCAGACTGCATCCTGCGCGACCATCTCACCGAACACTTCCTGACCACGGCGTTCCCCCGAGTGTCGGTCCAGGTCTGGCCCCGCAACTGACCGACAAACCGCGAGCAGGTGTGCCGATCCCGCCCCCCCGGCACCCGGCACCCGGCACCGGGACGAAAATGGGTGGCCTCGCCAACCCGTCCCGCCCAACCTTGTAGCTGGACCTTCTCCGACCAAAGCACGAGAGGACTTCACCCCGCGTGACGCCGCCTGCTCTCTAGACCTGACACCTGCCAGCGCATCGGTCGCCGACGTCGCCGTCGGCTTTTTTCCCATGCCTTCCGTCATGTCTGAAGAGAGATCATGTCTACGCGTCCTCATATCGTGCCGCCGGGCCACCGCGGCAACTCCGCTGCCTCCGTCGCCCGCGTCTTTCTCGACCCGCTGGTCGCCCGGCGCAACCGGTTGGCCCTGGCGTGGGATCCGTGCTGGGAGGTACCCGGCCCGCGCCCTCCGGAAAGCCCTCGGCCCGTCCAGGTCTCGGTCATCTTCGACGAGGTCGAGCGCCTCCGTCCCGACCGGCTAATCGCCCGGTCGGCTGGGCGCCAGCCGCGGCGAGGTCCCTCGCCGCGTCAGGATCGGCGTTCGGCTCAACCGCAGAACTCACCGGCACTGCTCGGCTGTCCTGCGGTGACTCGCCGCCGTGGACCTGAGCCTGGGCGAGAGGCAAGGTGGCCTTGCCCCGGACGGCATCACCCGGCGCTCCGCGCGCGGTCGCTCGTGACCGGGCGCGGACGAAGCTCAGGGCCGGCCCGGTACTGGCGACGACGGTGAACGCCTCGACTCCATCGTCGACCCTCACGGGGTGGTGGTCAGCCACCCGGTCGTACGCGACGAACCGGTCACCGTCCGGTTGTGCCGCGCACGGAACGGGCTGGCCGCGCACGTCGGTCAGCCGGCGAGCTGGTCGCGGCGACGGGTGAGGTAGGTCCGCTCCGCGGGGTTGCCGGCGAGACCGATGGCCCGGTCGTACGCCGCTCGCGACTCGCCGCTGCGCCCGAGTCGTCGCAGCAGGTCAGCGCGCGCGGCGTGGAAGGCGTGGTAGCCGTCGAGGACCTCGGCGAGCCGGTCGACCTCGGCGAGCCCGACCCCGGGGCCGTCGACCTCGGCGACCGCGACCGCCCGGTTGAGCCGCACGATCGGTGAGGGGTCGAGCAGCACCAGGCGTCCGTAGAGGGCGAGGATCGTGGACCAGTCGGTGTCCCGGGCGGACGGGGCATTCGTGTGGACCGAGTTGATCGCCGCCTGCAGTTGGTAGCGCCCGGGTGGGTCACCGCCGGTCGCCACCGCCTCGATCCGCTCGCGAAGCAAGGCGTTGCCCTCGGCGATCAGGGCGCGGTCCCATGCGCCGCGGTCCTGCTCGTCGAGGGTCACCAACTCCCCGGTGCGGGACACGCGCGCCGGCCGCCGGGCGTCAGTGAGGAGCATCAGGGCAAGCAGACCGGCCACCTCGCCGTTGTCCGGAAGGAGAGTTCGGAGCAGGCGGCCGAGGCGGATCGCCTCGTCGGTGAGGTCGACGCGCACCGGCGCGTTCCCCTCGCTGGCGAGATAGCCCTCGTTGAAGACGAGGTAGACGACCGCGAGCACGCCGGCGAGCCGCTCGCGGATGTCGTCGGTCGAGGGCACCCGGTAGGGGATGCGAGCCGCCTTGATCTTCGCCTTGGCCCGGGTGATCCGTCGCGCCATCGTGGTCTCCTGCACCAGAAAGGCGCGGGCGATCTCGGCGACGGTGAGGCCGCCGAGCAGGCGCAGGGTGAGCGCCACCCGGGCCTCCATCGCGAGCGCGGGGTGGCAGCAGGTGAAGAGCAGTCTGAGCCGGTCGTCCTCGACCGGGCCGGTCGGCTCGGGTGGGGTGTCGTCGTACACGATCCGGGCCGCCCGGTGCTTGGCGTCGCGCTGCGACTCGCGACGGAGCCGATCGATCGCCCTGCGGGTCGCGGTGGTGGCGAGCCAACCGCCGGGATTGGGCGGTACCCCCTCGCGCGGCCACCGCTCCGCGGCCGCTACGAACGCCTCGGCTGTCGCTTCCTCGGCGACGTCGAGGTCGCCGAACCGGCGCGCGAGGTTGGCGACCATCCGCGCCCACTCCTCGCGGTGAACACGGGTTATCGCCTGCTCGACGGTGGGATCGGTCACGGCTCCAGCCGGCTCACTTCACCCCGGAGCCGCTGCGCCGGGCCTCCCCGGGCCCGCGGAACCGGTGCACCTCCTGCGGCCAGTCGAGCACGGTCGCCAGCCGGCCGGCCCAGTATCGCGCCGCCGCGTCGTCCGGCACGTCCACGACGGCGAAGCCGCCGAGGTGCTCCTTGGTCTCGACGTACGGGCCGTCGGTGAAGACGGGCTCGCCGTCGACCAGCTCGACACTGCACACCGCGGTGGACCGGTCCAGCCCGCCGTTGCTGAAGATCAGGACACCCTCGGCCTGCATCTCCGCGACGACGGCCCGGGCGGCCTTGCCCTTCTCGCGCACCTCCTCCGCCGTGTGCTCGGGCACCCACTCATCGTTGAAGGTGATCAGGTACTCCGCCATGGTCATCTCCTCTCGGCCCCGGACGGGGGCCTCTCCCGACTCCTCGTATCCGGCGGCCTGGCCGTCGCCGCACATCAGTTCCACGAACGGCCGCGCCTCGATACGACACCATCCCGGTGACTTCGTTCAAGACAGCTCTGGTCAGGTTCGGGCCCGGAACGGGGCGAGGGTGGCCCGGATCTGGTCCGCCGCGCCCCAGTCGTCGTCGAACTGGGCCAGCACGGCGAGGTGTTGTCGCAGCTGGACGATCGGCATGCGGGTCGGCCAGTCGCGGTCGAGCGAGGTCAGCTCCGCATAGGTCGCGAAGAACCGGTGCGCCTCGGGTGGGGGCGCGGTGGACCACACGTGGGCGAGGTCGACCTCGGCCCACATGTAGGACACCGCCGGGTCGATCAGCGCGGGCTGGCCGTCCGGGGTGGCCAGGACGTTCTGTGCCCACAGGTCGCCGTGCGTCAGGCATGCCGGCCGCTCCGGCAGTACCTCCGGAAGCCGGTGACACAGCCGCTCCAGCGCCGCCCGGTCTTCGCGGTCGAGCGCCGCCTCGACGCGGGGCTGCCCGAGCCACCGGAGCAGCCGGTGCTCAGCGAAGAACGCGAAACCGTCGTCGTCCCACGTGTTGATCTGCCGGCGGCGGCCCAGCCAGTTGTCGCGGTGCCATCCGAAGCGAGGGTGGACCGTGCTGGTGTGCAGGCGGGCCAGCGCATGCGCGAACTGCTCCCAGAAGGCCTCGCTGCGCGGCCTCGGCCGCAGCACCGACAACACCAGCAGTTTCCGGTCCGCCAGGATCACCTCGGGGGTCGCCATGCCGCCGAGCTCGCGCAGGGCGGCCAGCCCTTCGGCCTCCGCGGCGAAGACATCGTCGGCCGGTGCGTCGGCGAAGGCCTTGACGAACACCGGCGGCGCATCCCGGCGGGTGGCGATGCCCGCGAGCGCCGCGAGCCCACCCGTCGCCGGCTCCACCGCGACGACATCGCCCATCTCGGCCCGGAGCAGGCACTCCTGCAGGTACGTTGCCGAGCGCATCATGACGGGCCGCTCCCTGTCCGGCTGCTTGTTCGCAAGATCTTATGTGCACACAGCCGACCAGTCCCCGGCAGCGAGCGTTCGGCAACCTGGCCGACCGGTCGCGTGGATGCGGGAGACCAGAGCTTTGACATCAGCGCCCGCATTCATGACCATCGGCTGGTGACCGACGCAACGGACAGCCCCCGGAACCAGGTCGAGGCGGCATGGCGCAGCAGCGAGGACCGGATCGAGGCCGCACGCGAGAGCGGTGCCTCGTCGTTGGATCTGAGTCACCTGTCGTTGGCGGCCCTGCCGGAGTCGCTGGCCGACCTGACCGCCCTCACCGAGCTGCGGCTGGTCGGCAACGACCTCACCGAACTGCCGGACTGGCTGGGTGACCTGGCCGCCCTCACCCGGCTGGGCCTGGGCGGCAACCAGCTCACCACCTTGCCGGAGTCGCTCGGCAACCTGACCGCCCTCACCTGGCTGGGCCTGTCCGGCAACCAGCTACGAACGGTGCCGGAGCCGATCCGTCGCCTGACCGCTCTCACCTGGCTGGACCTGTCCGGCAACCAGCTCGAGGAGCTGCCGGAGTGGTGGGGTGAGCTGACCGCCCTCACCCGGCTGGACCTGACCGAGAACCAGCTCACCGGGCTGCCCGAGTCGATGGGCGAGCTGACCGCTCTCACCCAGCTCTTCCTGACCGGCAACCGGCTCACCGCGCTGCCGGCGTCGCTCGGTGCCCTGGCCACTCTCACCCGGTTGGACCTGGCCGGCAACCAGCTCACCGCGCTGCCGGAATGGCTGCGCAACCCCACCGCCGGCGAGCCGACGACCGGGCCGCTGCACGCCTGGATCGACGGCACCCAACGCACGGTCGCCGGCCCGGCCGACCTCGACGCCATCCTCGACCGTGTGCCGCCCAGCGGCGTGTCCCTGGTCAGCGGGGACGGTGTGCGGAGTCTGCACATCACCCTGCACGGGGACAGCTCCGGGCTGGTCTGGGAGGACGAGGACGAGGTCATGCTCAGCTGGGGACCGGTGCCGGCGGGCGCCCCGCCCGGCCAGACGGCGGGCGACGCCGAGTACGCCTACGACGACCCGTGGTTCACCGCCGAGGACGCGGAACCCTTCGACCTCAGCGAGGAGCAGGCCCGCCGGGCGGGGCACGAGTTCCTCCGCACCGGCCGGCGCCCCGTCACCGTCCAGTGGGTCGACAAGCCCTAGGGTCGCCCACTCCCGGCCAGGGGACCAGGCGCCGGGACGCGGTATCGGCCGGTCAGCCGGGCAGCTTCTCGAAGAGTTCGTGCGGGGCGTCGTAGTACCGCGTCGTACGGCCGAGGTGGGTCATGCCGAGCCGCCGGCAGACGGCCTGCGAGGCGTGGTTCTCCGGATCCGTGACGGCGACCACCCGGGTCAGCCCCCGGGCGAACGCGTCGTCGAGGGCGGCCGCCGCCGCCTCGGTCGCGTAGCCGTGCCCCCAGGCGTCCGGGTGCAGGTGCCAGCCGATCTCGACCTCGCTCGGCCCGCCGGTGGGCTCGCCCGCCGACCGGGGGATCGGCTTGAGCAGCAGGTTCCCCACCAGCCGTCCGTCCCCGGCGGTGGTGACGGCCCAGATCCCGTGGATCGGGTGGTCGACGGCGCGCCGCCGGCCGATCGAGGCGAGGGCGTCGTCGCGGCCGCGCATGGTGGCGGGCTGCGTGCCCAGGAAGCGGACGACCTCCCAGCGCGACTCCAGATCCAGCAGGAAGTCGGCGTCGTCGTCGCGCCAGGGGCGCAGCAGGAGGCGGTCGCTGGTGATGGTGCGCACGGCAGGCAATCTAGTCAGCGCCGGTCGGGCCACCTGCACTCGGTGGCAGAAAGTCGCTGGCCGCCGAGGCCCGGCCCGGGGAGGATGCGTCGATGGCGCGTTCCACCCCGCTGCACCGCGCGCAGGATCTCTGGGTGCACCTGGCCGGTGTGCCGACCAACTTCCCCGCCGACGGCGTACGGGTGGTGGTGGCCGCCGATTCGCGGCTGTGCCCACCGGGGTGGACGGGCGTCGTGGTGCTGGGAGACGCCGGCCTCGCCACCGCGCCGGACGCCGCCACCGCGCGCTTCCTGCGCGACTCGCTCGCCGGCCGGTCCGCCCGGGCCGCCGTCGGGGCGCAGCGGTGGCACGGCGTACCCGGAATCCGGGACGTGCTCGGTCCCGCCACCCTGGCCTACCTGGACGAACCCGAGTTCCGGCCGGCGACGGGGGCGGTCGACGTGGCGCCGCTGCCGCCGGGCACCCGGACGTCGCCGGGTTGCTCGCGGAGGTCCCCGCGGACGACGCCGCGGAGAGCGGTCTGGGGGACGTCACGTCAGCGGTCTTCGTCGTACGGGAGGACTCCCGGGTGGTCGCGGCGGCCGGATACCGCCGGTGGCCGGGCTCCGTCGCCCACCTCGCCGTGCTGGCCGGCGTCCGGTCGCGGGGCCGGGGGCTCGCTGGCGCGGCGGCCTCCGCGGCGGTGGCGGACGCCCTCCGCGACCACCTGCTGCCGCAGTGGCGGGCCCGTCCCGAGCCCTCCCGACGGCTCGCTCGCCGGCTCGGGTTCCGCGAACTCGGCAACCAGGTGAGCATCAGGGTCGAACCGAACGCCTGACACCTGCCGTTGACAGGGAACGACACCATTCACGTGTGAGCCTCCCTCCCGTCTTTCCGCCGCCCGAGGCCGCTGCTGCCGGGCCGGCGCGGTCGGGGCGGGGCACGGCGGGGTGGTGGGTCGTCGGTGCCATCCTGATCGTCGTGATCGCGGTCGGCGGCGTCGTCGTGTTCTGCGCCGGGCTCTGGACGTACGCGAACCACGACCGGCCCGAGCTGATCGACAACCCGCCGGTCAGCGAGGTGGCGGAGAACGCGTGCGCCACGATGCGCGCCACCGTGGCGGCGCACACCGCGCCGCCCGGCGCTTCGGTCGACGCGCGGGTGCGCTCGATCCGCGAGCAGAACGCCGCGGTGACCGCCATGGTGGCGCAGGTGCGCGGCCTGGACCGCGACCTGCTCGCGGACGACCGGCCGACCAACCTGTGGCTGGCCGACTGGGAGACCCTCGTCGAGGCCCGCGAACGGTACGCCGCCGACCTCGCCGCCGGCGGTCGGCCGCACTTCGTGGTGCCGACCTCCGACGGCGAGCCGCTCACCCGGCGGATGAACTCGGTGGGGCTGATCTGCGAGGTCCCGCCGCAGCTCGTCGACCTGACGTAGCCGGGCGAGCCCGCCCGGTCAGTGCGACGTCGCCCCGCCCACGTTCAGGGTCACCACGCCGGCGACGATGAGGCCGACCCCGACCACCTTGACCACCGTGATCGGTTCGCCCAGGAACGCCGCGCCGATCGCGACGATCGCCGCGGTGCCCAGCGCCGACCACAGCGCGTACGCGACGCCGACCGGGATGTCCTTCACCGCCTGCGACAACGCCGCGAAGGAGACCAGGTAGCCGGCCAGGCAGGCGACCGTCGGCCAGAGCCGGCTGAACCCGTCGGTCGCCTTGAGCGTGCTGGTGGCGAAGACCTCGGCCGCGATGGCGGCGAGCAGGAAGACGTACGGCACGGGCACTCCTCGGTGCGGGGCGGTCAGGCGAACCGTTCGGTCGTCACGGGGATGAGCCCGTGCTTCGGGGTTCCGGCTCGTGCGCGTCGCCGGGCACCGTACCCGGCCCGGTCCGCCACGGCGCGCTGTCCACGTTCGATCCTCCGGCTGCTGGAGCTGGTCGGCGTCCCGCCGGTCGTTGTGCCGGGCGATCCGCCAGCAGGTCGTCGGTGGCGGCCCGCAGCGCGCGTACGCAGGCGGCCACCGCCGGGTGGTCGCCGGCGCCCCGGCGGTACGCCACCCGGGTGCGCCGCCGGACGTCCAGCGGCATCAGGCGGACCCGGGGTACCGGTTGCCCGACCGCGAGTTCGGGCACCAGGCCGACGCCCTGGCCGGCGGCGACCAGGGCGAGCACGGCGGTGAAGTCGTCGGCGTGGTGCCGCACGCTGGGACGGAAGCCGGCCAGCTGGCAGGCGTGCAGGGCCACGGCGTGGCACAGCGTGCCGGGGCTGCCGACGATCCAGTCCGCCGACCGCGCGGCGCGCACCGGGTCGCCGTCCGCGGCCGGAGCCGGCTCCGCCGGCACCGCCAGGTAGACCGTCTCGTCGAGCAGCGGGGTGGACTCGAGCGCCGGATCCGGTTCGACCGGGGCGATGTCGTAGTCGTGCAGCAGCGCCACGTCGAGCCGCCGGTCGCGCAGCGCGGCGGGCACCGCGACCGGGTCCAGTTCGGTCACCATCAGGTCGAGCGCCGGGTGGTCGCGGGTCAGCGTCACCAGCGCCGCCGGCAGCAGGGTGCGGACGGCGCTGGGGAAGGCGCCGATGCGTACGGTGCCGGACAGGCCCGCCCGTGCGGCGGCCAGGGTGGCGTCGGCTGCCTCCAGCGCGGCGAGGACGGCCTCGGTGTGCCGGACCAGGGCCTCCCCGGTCGCGGTGAGCGCGACCCGCCGGCCGGCCCGCTCCAGCAGCGGTACGCCGGCCTGGCGTTGCAGCGCCGCCAGCTGCTGGCTGACCGCGGAGGGCGTGTACGCGTGGGCCTCGGCGACGGCCGCGATGGTGCCGAGCCGGGCCAGGTCGCGCAGCAGGCGGAGACGGCGAACGTCGAGCATCAGCTCAGCTTACGTTTCCGTTCAGGAATCTGAACTGGTGCTGCACGATCCTCCGGCCCAGGCTGGAGGCATGACACTGACCGGCCTGTACGTTCCGCTGATCACCCCGTTCGACGACGCCGGGGCGGTGGCCCCCGACGCGCTCGCCGCGCTCGCCCACCAGGTGCTGGCCGCCGGCGCCACCGGGGTGGTCGTCCTCGGCACCACCGGGGAATCCACCGCGCTGACCGAGCGGGAGCGCCGGGAGGTGGTGGACGTGGTCGCCGGGGTGTGCCGGGAACGCTCGGCGCCGCTGCTGGTCGGCGCGAGCAGCGTCGAGGCGCTGCGCGCGCTGGCCGGCCGGCCCGAGGTGACCGCCGCGCTCTGCCTGGTTCCGCCGTTCGTCCGCCCCGGAGAGGCGGGCGTGCTCGCCCACTTCGCCGAGCTGGCCCGGGTGAGCCCGGTGCCGCTGGTCGCCTACCACGTCCCGTACCGGACCGGGCAGCCGTTGTCGGCGGACGCGTTGCGCCGGCTGGTCCGGCTGCCCGGCGTCGCGGGGGTCAAGTACGCGACCGGGATCGACGCCGACACCACCGCGTTCCTCGCCGACCTGCCACCCGACGTCGCGGTGCTCGGCGGCGACGACGCGGTGGTCGCGCCGCTGCTCGCCCTCGGCGCGCACGGCGGCATCCTGGCCTCGGCGCACCTCGCCACCGCCGAGTTCGTCGCGCTGATCGACGCGTGGCGGGCCGGCGACGTGACCCGGGCCCGGCCCCTCGGCCACCGCCTCGCGGCGCTGTCGCGTGCGCTGTTCGCCGAACCCAACCCCGCGGTGGTCAAGGCCGTCCTGCACGCGCACGGCCGCATCCCGACCCCGACGGTACGGCTGCCGCTGCTGCCCGCCGGCCCGGCGACCGTCCGGGCGGCGCTGGCGCACCTCGACGGTTAGCCGTCGTCGTTGCCCTGGTGTGGGCTCGGGACGACGACGGCGGGAGGCGACGTGAGCTACGCGGAGGTCAACGGGCTGCGGCTCTGGTACGAGTCGCACGGCACCGGGCGACCGCTGGTGCTGCTGCACGGCGGCTACGGCGCGGCCGAGACGTTCGCCGGGATCCTGCCGGCGCTGGCCGAGCGTCGCCGGGTGATCGGGGTCGACCTGCAGGGCCACGGGCACACCGCCGACGTCGCCCGCCCGCTGCGCTACGAGTCGATGGCCGAGGACATCGCCGCCCTGATCGGTCACCTCGGTCTGGCCGACGCCGACCTGATGGGCTACTCGCTCGGTGGCGGGGTGGCCCTGCGTACCGCGATCCAGCATCCGGGGCTGGTCCGCCGGCTGGTGGTGGTCTCCGCGCCGTGCCGCCGGCAGGGCTGGTATCCCGAGGTGCTGGCCGCGATGGCGGAGCAGGACGAGCGGGTCGGCGAGCGGATGCGCGGCACCCCGCCGCACCAGCTCTACGCGCGGCTCGCGCCCCGGCCGGCGGACTGGCCGGCGCTCTGGGCCAAGTCCGGCGCCCTGCTGCGGCGCGAGTACGACTGGTCGGCGGAGGTGGCCGCGCTGACCGTACCGACGCTGCTGGTCTTCGCCGACGCCGACTCGATCCCGGTCACGCACATGGCGGAGTTCTTCGGGCTGCTCGGCGGCGGCCACCGGGACGCCGGCTGGGACGGCGCCGGCCGGCCGGCCGCCCGGCTGGCGGTGCTGCCCGGGCTGACCCACTACGACATCGTCCGCTCGCCGGCGCTGCCGGCCGCCGTGCTGCCGTTCCTCACCCACCCGGCCGGCGCGCCCGGCTGACCGGCGGCCCCGAGCGTCGCCCCGCCGCCGAACGGCACGTCCGCCGTCGGTGGGCGGTCGCGGCCGGGCGCGGCGGCCGAACGGTGCCGCCGCGCCCGGTTGTCGCCGGGCGTACCCGGCGCGGCGGTCAGCCGGTGAAACCGCCGTCCACGTTGACCACCGCGCCGGTCACGTATCCGCCGTCGGCGCTGGAAAGGTGGGCCACGGTGGCGGCGATCTCGGCCGGCTCGGCGAACCGGCCGAGCGCGGTGAAGCCGGCGATCGCCGCCGCGTTCGGCCCGTCGGCCGGGTTGGCGTCGGTGTCGGTCGGCCCGGGGTTGACCAGGTTGACCGTGACGCCGTGCGGGCCGAGTTCCCGGGCCAGGCCCCGGGTCAGGCCGATCAGCGCGGTCTTGCTCATCGAGTACAGCGACAGCCCGGGGAAGACCGTCCGTTCGCCGACGTTGCTGCCGATGTTGATGATCCGGCCGCCGGCGCCCAGGTGCCGTACGGCCGCCTGTGCGGCGACGTACGGCGCGCGGACGTTCACCGCGATGGTCCGCTCCACCTCGTCGGGGCCCAGCTCGGTCACCGGCCCGACCAGGAACACCCCGGCGTTGTTGACCAGGATGTCCAGCCGGCCCAGCTCGGCCGCCGTACGGTCGACCGCGGCGCGCACTGCCGCCGGGTCGGCGCTGTCGGCCTGGACGGCCAGCGCGCGCCGGCCGAGCGCCTCGACCTGCTTCGCCACCACCGCCGCCCGGTCGGCACTGTGCTGGTAGGTGATCGCCACGTCGGCGCCGTCCTGGGCGAGGCGCAGCGCGATGCCGGCGCCGATGCCCCGGGTGCCGCCGGTGACCAGGGCGACCTTTCCGTTCAACGGGTTGTTCGTCATGACTCGATCATGCGAGCCGGACCCGCCGCCGGTCTGGCGGTGATCGGACGCCTCGTCGCGGACCTGACGTCCGAGAACCGCGGGTCGAAACCGGCCGCGCGGTCGGCGGTCAGCGGTCGGTGTCGGGCGGATCGCCAGCGAGGCCGAGGCCGCGCTCGCCCAGCGCCGCGCGGAGCACCCGGACGGCCTTGGGGCCCACGCCGTGCAGGGCCAGCAACTCCCGCTCGGTCACGCCGGTCAGCTGGGAGAGGCGAGTCCAGCCCGCCGCTGCCAACGCGCCGCGGGCCGGTGCGCCAGCCGCCCGTGGAATGTCGTCGTCGCTCATCGTGTCGGCTCCTCCCGGTGCGCTGTCTGCCCAGCCGCCGGCGGTGTCCGTGCGGCCACCTCCGTGCGGTGGACGGTAACGCCGCTCACCGACAGACCCGGCTCAGGGCAGCCGCTGGGCCAGCCAGGGCAGCAGGGCGTCGGCCTGGGCCTGCTGGAACGCCCGGACGGTGGGGATGCCGGGCGGCGGCGGTCGCCGGGCGGCATCGGCGAAGAAGCCGGCGAGGCCGGCGTACACGCCGGTCAGCGCGGCCGGGTCGACGTCGGCGGTCAGCGGCAGCCGGCGCAGCAGCGCCTCGGTGTCGTGCCCGCCGTGCAGCCGGACGTTGACCAGCAGCAGCGCGGTGTCCAGCCAGGCCGGCCCGCGGCAGGCCCACGGCCAGTCCACCACGGTCACCCGGCCGGCCGCGTCGAGCAGCAGGTTGTCGGCGCGCAGGTCGACGTGGCAGAGCGTGTCGCCGTCCAGCGCGGCGAGGCCCCGCTCGGCGGCGGCGCAGAGGTCGGGCAGGCGCGCGGCGGCCCACGGGTCCAGACCGGGCGGCGGGTCGGCGGCGATCCGGTGCCAGCCGGTGAAGTCGTACGCCAGGTGCTCGGCGGCGGTCGGCGCGTGCGGCACCGGGTTCGGGGTGAGCGCGGTGGCCATCGTCTCCAGGGCGGCGAGCACGACGGTCAGCTCGTCGGCCCGCCACGGGGTGACCGGATGCCGACCGTCCACGTCGGTGAGCACCAGCGCCACCCAGTGGCCGTCGTCGTAGCAGCCGAGCAGCCGTGGCGTCGGGGCGTGCCCGGGCAGCGCCGCGGTGTTGCGGGCCTCGGTGCGGTGCAGCCGGGGACTGACGTCGTTCTGCGCCGGGCTCACCGCCTTGACGAACGCGCGCCGCCCGGCGGCGGTGCGGACCCGGTCGGCGGTGCCGGGGGAGAAGCCGCCCGGCTGCGACACCGCCTCCACCACCCGGTCGCCGAGGATCCGCTCGACCTCGGCGCGCACGTGGTCGGGCAGGTCGGCCCAGCCGATCCGGCCCTTCGTCAGGCTCTCCACCGGTCCACCGTGCTCGACGCCGGAACCGGCGGGCAAGCCGATTACCGGCGGCGCGGATCGGCACCTCCGCGATCCCGGTGCCGGTCCTGCGCGATGTGGTGCCGCTCGTGCCGCGCTGCCGGCGCCGGGCGTCCCGTTCGTGGTCACCGGGCGGGTGTCGTGCGGGACGACCACCCCGCTGACGAGCGGCCGGCCCGACCTGGCCCCGGGCGCGCGGCGACCCGCTGCGCCGCGGCTGCCGTGACGACGTCGCCTTCCACGCTGCCAGCGGGTTACCCGGTGGCGTGTTCGAGGTCGCTCTGCTGCACTACGCCATGGACGGGCTGCCGCCCGACCTGCCGACCACCTCGATCGACGTCGGGTCCGGCCCCGACGACGTGGTTTCCGCCTTCGTGTCCCGGCTGGTCGCCGCCGTCGGCGGGAACGCCGATCCGCCGGAGTAGGGAGCGCCATGAGCCTGTCCCTGGAACCGATGACCGCGGCCCAGCTGGCCCGGCTGCGCGTGCCGCTGGAGCGGTCGTACGCCGACGCTCTGGCCGGGACCGGTGACCTGACCCCGGAGGCCGCCCGGGCGCAGGTCGCGCTCCAGGTCGGCCGGCTGCTGCCGGACGGCGCGGCCACCGCGGACGTGCTGCTGCGGGTCGCGCTGGTCGACGGCGTCGAGGTGGGCTGGATCTGGGTCACCCTGCCCGGCGGCGACCACCCGAAGACGGCCTGGATCCACAACATCGAGGTACATCCCGGACACCGGGGCCGGGGGTACGCACGGCGGATGATCGAGCTCGTCGAGGCGGAGCTCGCCCGGCTCGGGGTGGGCCGTCTCGGGCTCAACGTCTTCGGCGACAACACCGGGGCGATCCGGCTCTACGAGAGCCTCGGTTTCCAGGTCATCACCCAGCAGATGGCCAAGTCGGTCGACCCGGTGGGCTGACCGGGCGAGGGTTGTTCCCCGGCGCAACGGGAAACCCGCCCGGGACGCACCTGGGGAGGAGCGACGGATGACGCGTGGCGCCGGACTGACCATCGGTGTGCTCGGCTCGTACGGTGGTCGCAACCTCGGTGACGAGGCGATCCTCACCGGGCTGCTTGCCGATCTGCGCGAGCAGGAGCCGAACGCCCGGATCATCGTCTTCTCCCGCAATCCCGCACACACCCGGGTGGCCCACCCGGACGTGGAGGCGGTGCCGTGGGAGGGGGTCAGCCGCACCGACTCCGCGCTCGTGCTGGCCCAGCTCGACCTGCTGATCCTCGGCGGTGGCGGCATCCTGTACGACAAGGAGGCCCGCCGCTACCTGCGGGTGGTCCGGGTCGCCCAGGAACGCGGCCTGCCGCTGCTGACGTACGCGGTCGGGGTCGGGCCGCTCAGCGAGGGCGTGGACACCGGGATGGTGCGGGAGACCCTGGCCAGCGCCACCCAGGTGACCGTCCGGGACCAGGAGTCCCGGATGGTGCTGGAGGAGGCCGGCCTGCTCAACCCGATCACGGTCACCGCCGACCCGGCGTTCCTGCTGGAGCCGGAGGACTTCCCGGGGCACCTGCTGCGCGAGGAGGGGGTGCCGGCCGGCAAGCGGCTGATCGGGATGAGCGTGCGCGAGCCGGGTCGGGCCGCGGAACGCCTCGACGTGGACGGCTACCACCGGCTGCTGGCCCAGATCGGCGACTTCCTGGTGCACCGGGTGGACGCGTACGTGCTCTTCGTGCCGATGGAGCGGGACGACATCCGGCACTCGCACGGCGTGCTGTCCCACATGATCGCCGCGGAGCGGGGCCGGATCCTGCACGGCACCTACTCGCCCCAGCAGGTGCTCGGCCTGATGCGCCACTTCGATCTGGCCGTCGGCATGCGGCTGCACTTCCTGATCTTCGCCGCCATGGTGGGCACGCCGTTCCTGCCCCTGCCGTACGCCGGCAAGGTCTTCGACCTGGCCCAGCGGCTCGGCGTGCCGGCGCTGCGCGGCGTGGAGCGGGAGGTGGAGGGCCCGCTGCTGGCCGAGGTGGACCGGCTGTGGGACGAGCGGGACCACCGCGCCGAAGCCACCGCCCGGCGGGTGGCCGAGGTGTGCGACCAGGCCCGGGGCACCTCGCAGGTCACCCGCGCGGTGCTGGAGAACCTGCGCGCCCGCAACCTGGCCCAGGTCGGCGCCTGAGCGCCGGCACCCGAGCGTCGGACCGTGCCCCGGCCGGCACCGGACCGCCGCCCGGCCGGCCCGGGGCCCTCACACCGCCGGGCCCCGCCAGGAGTAGCGCCAGTCGCGGGCCCGGCCGTCGACCGTCTCCAACTCGTAGATCTCCGCCTGGGTGAGTCCCTCCGGACCCAGGTGGTGGTGGGTCAGCGGGGGACGGCCGTTCGGGTCCAGCTCGACGGTGACCGTCTCGCCGTCGGCCGGACCGCCCGCCAGAGGGATCTCTACCGTTGTCGCCATGGGCCCATCCTGCCCCGACGACCGCGCCACCGCAGCGATAGCGGGGCAGCGGGCCGGCCGGTCGCGGGGCTACCGTCGGCCGATGGCGGAGATCTCGATCGACCCCACGCTCGGCCCGGTGCTGGCCCGGACGGGCGACGAGCGGGCAGTGCTCGAATCCTTCCTCGACTTCCACCGGGCCGTGCTGCTGCGCAAGGTGCGCGGGCTCGCCGACGCGGACGCCACGCGCCGGCTGGTGCCCTCCGCTACCACCCTCGCCGGCCTGGTCAGACACCTCACCATGGTGGAGCGCAACTGGTTCCCCTGCCTGCTCGCGCCCGGGCCGGACGACGTGTACCTGACCACCGAGGAGGAGGCGTTGGCCAGCTTCGCGCTGACCGGGGAGGACACCGTCGAGCGGCTCGCCGCCGACTACGAGCGGGCCTGCGCCCGGTCCCGGGAGGTGGCCGCCCGGTTCCCGCTCGACCACGTGGTGCCGCACCCGCAGCTCGGCGAGGTCTCGCTGCGCTGGATCCTGGTGCACATGATCGAGGAGACCGCCCGGCACGTCGGCCACGCCGACATCTTCCGCGAGTTGACCGACGGCAGCACCGGCGCGCTCTGAGCCGCCACCGTCGACGACGCCGCCCCGGCCGGCCACCCCCGCCGCCGGGGCGTGGACCGGAGGCGGGGTCAGAGTCGCGGCAGCAGGCCGGGCGGGTACTCCATGCCGTCGTGCGTGCAGGCCGCGGCGGCCACCCGGGCCGCGTACGCCGCCGCGTCGGGCAGCGCCGCGCCGCGCAGCCGGGCCGCGATCAGACCGGCCGCGAAGGCGTCCCCGGCGCCGTTGGTGTCCCGCACCGGCGCCGGCGGCGCGGCGGCCGGCACCGGCCGGGCACCGGGGTGCAGTTCGGCGCCGGATGCGCCCCGGGTGACCACCACCGTGCGCGGCGCCAGCGCCTCGGCGACCTGCCCGGCCGCGGCGTCCAGCCGGACCCCGCTGACGAAGACCAGGTCGGCGGCCTCGGCGAACGGGCGGTGGTAGGGGTTGGTGCCGTCCCAGTCGTGCAGGTCGGTGGAGATCGCGGCGACCGGCGCGAGCCCGGTACGCAGCGCGGGCAGCAGGTCGAGGGTCCAATCCATGATCGACAGGTGCACGTGCGCCGCGTCCCGGACCAGCCCGGCCAGCTCGGCCGGGGTGAACGGGGCCGGTCCGCGCCACGGCCGCGGGTCGTAGAGCGACATCCGCCGGCCGGCCGGGTCGACCAGGTTCACCGACCGCCGGGTGCCCGCCGGGTCGTCGGCCAGCACGGCGTGCACCCCGGTGCGGGTCAGTGCGGCCCGGACCACGTCGCCGGCCGGGTCGGCGCCCAGCACGTCCAGCACCGCCACCCGCAGGCCGAGCGCGTGCGCGGCCAGCGCCACCCCGGCGCCGGTGTTGCCGATGCGCAGCTCGATCGGGTCGACGGTGACCGAGTCGGCGGCCGGCAGCGGCAGCGCGGGCACCCGCACCCGCACGTCAACTCCGAGGCCGCCGATCACCAACAGGTCGTACATGGCGTTCGACGGTAGCCTGCCCGGGCCGCCTATCCTGGGTCGGGCGTCGACGAGGGGGGACGAGTGCTGGTCATCCACGGGTCGTGGCTGCCCGGCGACGGCCCGGACGGCGCGCTCGCCGTCTGGGCCGAGGACAGCACCCGGCCCACCGACGCGCCCCGGCGGCCCGGCCGCGCGCCCCGGGAGCGTCCGCACCCGTTCGCCGCCGACCACGCCACGCTGGCCGCCGCGCTGGCCGAGGGCGCCGACCCCGCCGAACTCGGCACCGCGCTGCTCACCCTGCCCACCCGGGCCGGCGCGCCGCTGGACTCACCGGAGCTGGTCCGGACCGCCGTCGTGGCACCGGCCCGCGGGTCGGTCACCCTCGCCGGCTGGCGGGTGCCCGTCCTGCTGTACGCCCCGGACGCCGCGTGGGCGCTGCTGCGCCGTTTGGACCTGGCGGCCGCGGCGCCCGGCGCCACCCTGCGGCACCTCGCCGAGCTGGCCGAGTTCGCCGCCGACCTGGTCACCCGCGGCCGGGTCCTGCCCGGCCTCGCCGACCTCCCCACCGAGGCGGCTGATCCGGCGGGCGACCCCGACCGCGCCGCCGCCGACGGCGGTGTGGGCCGGGCGGTGTGGCGGCCGCTGCTCACCGGCACCGACGCGGGCTGGGCCCGGGCGCTCGCGCTGGCCCTGCCCCCGGCCGCCCGCGCCCTGATCGAGGTGGACCGGCTCGACCCGGCCGCGCGCCCGCCCGCCGCCCCGCGGGTGGCCGGTCGGGAAGCCGCCGGCCGCCGGGCGGAGGTCGCGGCCGGCGTGCTGGTCGCGGAGGCTCTCGACGCGCTCACCGACGCGGCCGCCAGGGCGGCGCTGGGGGAGATCTCACTGGCCCGGGGAGCCCGCCCGAACGGAGCGGTGCCGCCCTGGCTGGCCGCGCTCACCGGCCCGCGCCGGGACTTCACCGCCGACCCGGCCGCCCTGGACACCCTCCGCACCGAGCTGGAGACCTGGCAGCGGGACGCCGCCGGTGGCTCGGTGCGGGCCAGCTTCCGGCTGGTCGAGCCGCCCGCCGACGAGCTCACCGAGCCGGTCGTGGTGGTGCCCGTCGACCCGACGGCGAGGGTGGGGCAGCAGGGCCGCTGGCGGGTCGAGTTCGGGCTCCAGGCGGCCGACGAGCCGAGCCTGCACGTCGCGGCCGGGCAGGTCTGGCGGGCGCCCCAGTCGGTGGGCGGCCTGGCCGGGCGGCTGGACAGCCCGCAGGAGACGCTGCTGGCCGAACTGGGCCGGGCCAGCCGGCTCTGGCCGGAGCTGGACGCGGCGTTGCGTACCGCCACCCCGGAGGCGCTGGAGCTGGACGTCGAGGGGGCGCACCGGTTCCTCCGCGAGGGCGCCCCGGTGCTGCACGCCGCCGGGTTCGCGGTGCTGCTGCCGTCCTGGTGGCAGCGCCCCTCGTCGCGGCTCGGCGCCCGGTTGCAGGCGCGCAGCCGGACCGCGCCGGGCACGGTGGCCACCGCCGCCGGCGGGGTCGGGCTGGACGCCCTGGTCGACTACCGGTGGGAGGTGGCCCTCGGCGACCAGCCGCTGAGCGCTGACGAGCTGGCGTCGCTGGCCGCGTTGAAGACCCCGCTGGTCCGGCTCCGCGGCCGCTGGGTGGAGCTGGACCCGAAGCGGCTCGCCGCCGGGCTGCGGCTGCTCCGCTCGGCCGGCGAGCTGACCGTGGCCGACCTGCTCCGGCTCGGCCTCGCCGACGCCGAGCAGCCCGACGCGCTGCCGGTGCTGGAGGTGACCGCCGATGGCGCGCTGGGCGACCTGCTGGCCGGCGCGGTGGAGCGGCGGCTCACCCCGGCCGACCCGCCGCCGGCATTCCACGGCACGCTGCGGCCGTACCAGCGGCGGGGGTTGGCCTGGCTGGCCTTCCTCCAGTCGCTCGGGCTGGGCGGGGTGCTCGCCGACGACATGGGGCTGGGCAAGACGGTGCAGCTGCTCGCGCTGCTCGCCGGCGACCCGCCGCAGGCCGGGCCGACCCTGCTGGTCTGCCCGATGTCGCTGGTCGGCAACTGGCAGCGGGAGGCCGCCCGGTTCGCGCCCGGGCTGCGCGTACACGTGCACCACGGCGCCGAGCGGGCCCGGGGGGCGGACTTCACCACGGCCGTGCACGACGCGGACCTGGTGCTCACCACCTACTCGGTGGCGGCCCGGGACGCGCTGGACCTGGCCGGCATCGACTGGCACCGGGTGGTGCTGGACGAGGCCCAGGCGATCAAGAACGCCGCCACCCGCCAGGCCGAGGCGGTACGCGCGCTGCCGGCCCGGCACCGGATCGCGGTCACCGGCACGCCGGTGGAGAACCGGCTCGCCGACCTCTGGTCGATCATGCAGTTCGTCAACCCCGGGCTGCTCGGCCCGGCGGCCACCTTCAAGAAGCGGTTCGCCGAACCGATCGAGCGGCACGGTGACGCCGAGGCCGCCGAGCGGCTGCGCCGGATCACCGGCCCGTTCGTGCTGCGCCGGCTCAAGACCGACTCGTCGATCATCTCCGACCTGCCGGAGAAGCTGGAGATGGAGGTGGTCTGCAACCTGACCGCCGAGCAGGCCTCGCTCTACCAGGCGGTGGTCGACGACATGATGGCCCGGATCGAGTCCAGCGACGGCATCGAACGGCGCGGGCTGGTGCTGGCCACCATGACCCGGCTCAAGCAGGTCTGCAACCATCCCGCCCAGTTGCTGCGCGACGGCTCGCCGCTGGCCGGGCGCTCCGGCAAGCTGGCCCGGCTGGAGGAGATCCTCGACGAGGTGCTCGCGGCGGGGGAGAAGGCCCTGCTGTTCACCCAGTACGCGGAGTTCGGCGGCATGCTGCGCGGGCACCTCGCCGCCCGGTTCGGCCGGGAGGTGCTGTTCCTGCACGGCGGGGTGGGCAAGGCCGACCGGGACGCGATGGTCACCCGGTTCCAGTCGCCGGACGGGCCCGCGCTGTTCGTGCTCTCGCTCAAGGCCGGCGGCACCGGGCTCACCCTGACCGCCGCCAACCACGTGGTGCACGTCGACCGGTGGTGGAACCCGGCGGTGGAGGACCAGGCCACCGACCGGGCCTTCCGGATCGGTCAGCGCCGCCGGGTGCAGGTACGCAAGTTCGTCTGCGCCGGGACGGTGGAGGAGAAGGTCGCGGCGCTCATCGCCGACAAGCGCGGCCTGGCCGAGCGGGTGGTCGGCACCGGCGAGCAGTGGGTCACCGAGCTGTCCACCGCGCAGCTGCGTGAGCTGTTCAGCCTGGAGGCCGGGGCGGTGGTGGAGTGAGCGAGCCAGTGAGTGGGACCGCGCGCGGCCGGTTCGCCGACTACGGCCGTCCCCGCCGGGTCGACGGCGGCCTGCGCGCCCGCAGCACCCGGGGTGCCATCGGCCGGTCCTGGTGGTCGCGGCGCTTCCTGGAGGTGCTGGAGTCGTTCGCGCTCGGCACCCGACTGACCCGCGGCCGGTCGTACGCGCGGGCCGGCCAGGTGGTCAGCCTGGACATCGCCCCCGGCATGGTCAGCGCCGTGGTGCAGGGTTCCCGGGCGCAGCCGTACCAGGTGCGCATCGCGCTGTCGCCGTTTCCGGCCGCGCTCTGGTCCCGGATCGAGGACGAGTTGGCCGCCCGGGCGTTCTTCAGCGCCCGGCTGCTCGCCGGTGACCTGCCGGCCGAGCTGGAAGAGCTGTTCGCCGCCGCCGGCGGCCCGCTCTTCCCCGCCGGGATCGACGAACTGGCCCAGCACTGCAGCTGTCCCGACTTCGCCGTGCCGTGCAAGCACCTCGCGGCGACCTTCTACCTGCTCGCCGAGGCGTTCGACGCCGACCCGTTCCAACTGCTGCACTGGCGGGGCCGGGCCCGGGTCGAGCTGCTCGACCGGCTGCGTGCCCTGCGCGTGGCGGCCGGCGGCACGGACGGTGCGGCGGGCGCCGGAGCAGGCGATCGACCGTCCACGGCGGACGACGCGGCCGCGTCGGCGCCGGCCGGACCGGCGGCGGACACTGTGGACGTTCCGGTGGTCGGCGCCGCGCGGGCGGTCGCCGGCCTGCCGCCGGCGCCGCTGGCCGAGGCGGTGGACCGGTTCTGGCTCCCGCCGGTGCCGCTGCCGGACCGGCCGCCGAGCCTGGCCACCGGGCCGGACCTGCTGCTGCGCCAGCTCGGCCCGCCCACTCCGGCCATCGGCGGTCCGGGGCTGGTGGAACGGCTGCGGCGGGCCTACCGGGCCCTCGGCGGGTCATAGCCAGCGGCGCCGGTACCGCCACATGACGGCGGCGTTGGCCAGCAGCACCACCGCGCAGATCGCGCCGGCCATCCGGCCGGCCAGCACCGTCGTCGCCGGCAGCGAGGCCCACAGCACGATGGTCAACAGCATCAGATAGCGGCTGCGGCGGGCCCGGGCCCGACTGTCCAGCCGGGCGAAGAACGCCGGATCGCTCTCCCGGAGGTGGCGGGTGATCTGCTCGAACCTACGCTGATCCTCTTTGCTGAGCATGTGCCTTCCCCTCACGCGTTCAGCGGTTCGGCGGCATACCCGTTGCGGCGGCGGCTCACGCCCTCGTGCTGCTACTTTGCCCGCCCGCCCGCCGGGCCGGCGGCACGGTCCCGCCCGGGGAGCCGACGCCCCGGGTGACCGGTGTCCGGACACCTCAGTACAGGCTTATCCGGACCTTAAGTTTCGCTGTGCCGTTGAACGGCGCGAAAAGCGTCGCGGACGGCGAAAACGTTACGTCGGGGTCGGCGGGTGACGGGTCGGCCCTGCTCCCAGGCCCCGGGACCGGCCGACTGGCGATCCCGCCCGCCGGCGCGCCGCTGAGCGCTGTCTTAAGTGCCCTCACGGGGCCCTCCGGCGCGCCTTGAGGCGGCCGGACCCCTTCACTACCTTGCCGGTCAACCCCCTCAGGCAACAGTCGCCGGACCTCGACCTCGCTGGTCGCAGCCGTGCCGGCGCACGGTAGGAATCGGGATTGGTACATGGCCGACCAGAATGTGCCACCACGGCGACCGCGGGACGACCGCGGCTGGGACGTACGACAGCACCCCAGCACCGGATACCGCGACCCGGACGCGTCAACCCCGCACGGATACCGCGCCGCCCACCCCGGCGGGCAGCCGGAGTATTCGCGCGGACCGCAGTGGGTCGGTCCGGACGGCTTCGGCCAGCCGACCGGCCCCACCGGCGGCTTCGCCCAGCAGACCGGTGGCGCCGGACTGCCCAACGTGGACGACGACGAGGAGCCCGGCCGCCCGGTCGGTCGCCGCAAGGCGCTCGCCGCGCTCGGCGGCACCGCCGCGGTGGTCGCCGGCGGCGCCGCCCTCGCGATGACCCCGCAGGTGCGCAGCCTCTTCGGCGACGAGCCGGTCGGTGACGCGACCGGCACCACGGTCACCGACGGCACCGCCGCCCGGCCCAGCGGGCAGCAGCCGAGCACGGTGCGCACGTACACCGAACAGAACGAGAGCTACATGGGCTCCCGGGCCGGCGAGGCGCTGAAGAAGAACGCGCCGACCGGCGGCCGGACCTTCTCCGGGCCGGCCGCCGCCGCGGCGGAGACCCCGGTGACCGTCAAGACGGTGCTGGCCAAGGACCCGATCCTGCACCTCGCCCGACGGGCCACCTTTGGCGCGACGCCGAAGGTGGTCGCCGACATCCGCGAGCGGGGCATCGACGCCTGGCTGCGCACGCAGCTCGACCCCGACAAGATCGCTCCCACCCGGGCCGAGCTGAAGCTCGCCGAGCTGCCCACCCTCAAGCTCTCCACCCAGCAGCTGCGCGACCAGCGCGACCAGCTCAACGAGCGGGGCGCCCAGCCGGAGCGGGAGATGGTCGAGGCCACCATCGCCCGGCAGATCTGGTCCGACCGCCAGCTGTACGAGGTGATGGTCGACTTCTGGAACGACTTCCTGCACGTCGCCGCGGACTTCGACGGCGGCGAGGTGTACCGGGCCTCCTTCGACCGCGACGTCATCCGGGCGCACGCGCTGGGCAGCTACCCGGAGATGTTCCTGGCCGCCAACAAGCACCCCGCGCTGCTGCTCTACCTGAACCAGAACGACTCCCGCGCCGACGCGGTCAACGAGAACCTGGCCCGGGAGAACCTCGAGCTGTACACCGTGGGCGTCGACGGCGGCTACACCGAGAAGGACGTCCGGCAGGCCGCCCTGCTGCAGACCGGGCGGGGCGTCAACGACGGGAAGTACGTCTTCCGCCCCGAGCGGCACTACGTCGGCAAGGTGAAGATCCTCGGCTTCACCCACGCCAACAACTCCAAGGACCCGAAGAAGGCCGAAGCGGCCATCGACGCGTACCTGACCTACCTCGCGCTGCACCCGTCGACCGCGAAGTACGTGGCGCAGAGCCTGGCCACCCGGTTCGTCTCGGACACCCCGCCGAAGTCCCTGGTGGACCGGCTGGCCAAGACGTACACGGCGAACAAGGGCCTGGTGAAGCCGGTGCTGATGACGCTGTTCAGCTCCTCGGAGTTCTGGGCGGCGGTGGGGCAGAAGGTGCGCCGGCCGATGGAGTACCTGGTCGCCACCTACCGCACCCTCGGTGTCTCGCCGGAGGCGTCGCCGAAGCACGACAACGGCGACAACAAGCGCACCCCGTTCGCCCGCGGCCTGCGGCAGATCCACGACAAGCTGCGCGAGCTGGGCCAGTACCCGATGGGCCAGCCCACCCCGGACGGCTACCCGGACGTCTACGTCGCGTGGACCTCCGCCGGCACGATGGTCAACGGCTGGAACGAGGCCGGCGACCTGCTGGCCGGCTACCGCACCACGTTCACCTACACCCGGCCGGAGAAGCTGGTCGCCAAGCCGCCGGCCACCGCCGGGGCGTACGTGGACGCGCTGGCCAAGCGGCTGGTGCAGCAGAAGCTCTCCGCCCGGGAGAAGGCGCTGATCCTCGGCGTGGCCGGTGTCTCGGCCAACACCCGGGTCGACGCCACCTTCAACGGGGCCATCGCCGCCGTCGCGCGGGCGATCCTCGCATCCCCCCAGCACCACCTCCGGTGAGGCATTCGATGGAGAAGACCGTGTACTCGTACCCCCTGCACCCCGAATGCCCCGACCTGCGGCGGCTGGCCGACAACCCGGCCGAGGCGCTGCTGCGGGCGGAGGCCGACGTCGTCGCCGCCGAGAACGCCGCCGAGCGGAACCGCTACCGGCGGCTGGAGGACCTGGAGGAGGCCCAGCAGGACGGGCGTGGGGTGACCCGGCGCACCTTCGTCGCCGGCGCCGCCGCCACCGCCACCGCGCTGGCCACCGCCCAGTTCGTCACCACCTCGGCGTCGTTCGCCGCCACCAAGACCGGCACCCTGATCCACGTCTTCCTCTACGGCGGGCTGGACGGGCTGAGCCTGGTCGCCCCGGCGGACGACCCGGTGCTCGCCAAGGCCCGCCCCGACCTGTTGCTCGCCGACGACTCCCTGGCGGTGGGCCGCGGATTCAAGCTGACCAGCGCGTTCAAGTCGCTGGAGCCGTGGCTGAAGTCCGGCCGCCTCGGCTTCGTCCCGGCCGTCTCCGACGAGCGGCTCTCGCGCAGCCACTTCCAGGCCGCGGACGCCTGCAACCTGGGCGGCCTGCCCGGCGAGACCGGCGGCCGGGGCTGGCTGGACAGCCTGGTCGACGCGCTCGGCAAGGGCACCGCCTTCCGTAGCGTCGGCATCGGCAGCACGCTGCCCCGCTCGCTGGTCGGCACCAACGGCGCGCTGTCGCTGAACAGCGTCGGCTCGCTGCGGCTCAACGGCGACGACCGGTTCCGGGCCGCCACCGAGAAGGCGATCAAGGGCCTGTTCACCGGAATCAACCACCCGGTCGAGGAGGCCGTGCAGTCCGGCCTGGGCGCGCTGGCGACCGCGCAGAAGCTGGCCGCCAAGCCGTACCAGCCGGCCGAGGGCGTGCGCTACGAGGGCGTCGGCCGCGCCTTCCAGCAGCTCGCCCAGCTGATCAAGGGCGGCGCGAACGTCCGGGTCGCCACGGTCGGGATGGGCGGCTACGACACCCACGAGAACCAGGGCACCCGCTCCGGCGGCCAGCTGCACCGGCGGCTGACCGAGCTGGCCGACGCGATGGCCGCGTTCTTCACCGACCTCGGCGACCAGGCCGACGACGTGACCATCATGGTGTCCAGCGAGTTCGGCCGGCGGGTCGCCTCCAACGGCGGCGGCACCGACCACGGGCACGGCGGGGTGGTCACCATCCTGTCCGGACGGAAGCTGGCCGGCTCGCTGCTCGGCACCTGGAACGGATTGAACGATCTCGACTCCGGCGACGTACCCGAATACAACAACATGTTCGACGTCTACGGAGCCGTCGCGCAGGGTCGCTTCGGGCTCACCAACGCGGAGGTGGAGAAGATCTTCCCCCGGCAGAAGTACACCCCGATGAAGCTGTACGCGTGACGTACACCCGTACCCACGCCGCCGGCCGCCGCACCGGGACCCCGTCCCGGCACGGCGGCCGGCCGGCTGCGGACGTACCGCCGGCGGTGCCGCCGCGGCGCGGGCCTGGCGGCCGGCGGCTGCTGGCCGCCCTGCTGGTGGTCGGCCTGCTGGCCAGCGTGCTGCCCTGGTGGCTGGACACCCCGGCCGGCTCGCTGCGCGACTCCGCCGCCACCCTCACCGCGGCCGGCCGGATCACCGGCCTGGTCGCCGGCTACCTGCTGCTGGTGCAGGTGTTCCTGATGAGCCGGCTGCCGGTGCTGGAACGGTGGATCGGCGGCGAGCAACTGGCCCGCTGGCACCGCGACGTCGGCGCCACCCTGCTGGTCGCGGTGCTCGCGCACACCTCGCTGATCGTGGTCGGCTACGCCGGGCTGGAGGACAACCCGGTGCTCACCGAGGCCGGTGTGCTGCTGCGCGACTACGAGGACATGGTTTCCGCGTTCGCCGCCGCCGGCCTCATGGTGCTGGTCGGCTTCACCAGCATCCGGGCGATCCGCACCGCGCTGCCGTACGAGCTGTGGCACGCCCTGCACCTGTCCGCCTATCCGGTGCTGCTGCTCGGCTTCGGCCACCAGTTCAGCAACGGCGCGCAGCTGTTCCGCCCGGGCCCGGTGCGTACCTTCTGGATCGCCCTGTACGTGCTGGTGGTCGCCGCTCTGCTCTGGGGCCGGGTGCTCGCCCCGCTGGTGTTCAACCTGCGGCACCGGCTGCAGGTCGCCGACGTGGTCGCGGAGAGCCCGGACACCATCTCGATCTACCTGACCGGCCGGCGGCTGGACCGGATGGACCTGCTCGGCGGCCAGTTCTTCCGCTGGCGGTTCCTCACCCGGGGTTGCTGGTGGCAGTCCCACCCGTTCTCGGTCTCCGCCGCGGCCAACGGCCGCTGGCTGCGGCTGACCGTCAAGGTGGTCGGCACGCACACCGCCGACCTACGGGACCTCGACCCCGGAACCCCGGTCTGGGTGCAGGGGCCGTCGGGCACCTTCACCGCCGCGCACCGCACCCGGGAGCGGGCCCTGCTGATCGCCGGTGGCAGCGGGATCACCCCGATCCGGGCGATGCTGGAGGAACTGCCGCCCGGCGCGGCGTTGATCTACCGCGCCCGGACGCCGGCCGACGTGCTGCTCAGCCGGGAACTGGACTGGCTGGCCCAGGCCCGGCACGTCTCGGTCTGGTACGTCATCGGCTCCCGCCACGACCCCGGCCCGCGTCAGGTGATGAGCCCGGACGGGCTGCGCCGGCTGGTGCCCGACGTCGCCCGCCGGGACGTCTACCTCTGCGGGCCGCCCGGCCTGGTCGAGCAGTCGCTCCAGGTGCTCCGGCAGGCCGGCGTGCCCCGCCGGCAGATCCACCTCGCCACGTTCGAGCTGTAGAGAGGCATCCATGCGCCGCGCACTCCTCGCGATCACCGGCCTGGCGGCCAGCACCACCGCGATGGTGGTGCTCAAGGGCGGGCCGGACACCACGCAGGTGGCCGCCCAGGGCCTGCCGGTCGACGGCCAGCCGGTGGCCCCCGGGGCCGGCTCGGCACCGCCGGAGGCGCCGGCCGGGGCGCGCGAGGCGCCCGCCGGCGACACCGCCTCGCCCCGGCCCACCCGCACCACCGCCCGCCCACCGGCGAGCCGGCCCAGCGCCGGCACCCGGGCGCCGTCCGCGCCGCGGACCAGCAGCAAGCCGGCGCAGCCGAGCACCCGCACGGTGACCGGGCCGGTGGTGGAGAACGAGTACGGCAACGTCCAGGTGCAGATCACCCTCTCCGGGTCGCGGATCGTCAACGTGGTCGCGCTCGAGCTGCCCGAGGAGACGGCCCAGTCCGACCAGCGCAGCGAGCAGGTCGACGACCGGTACAGCGGCACCGCCGGGCTGGTGGTGCAGCAGCAGAGCGCCGACCTGGACACCGTCTCCGGGGCCACCGCCACCAGCGAGTCGTACCGGCGGTCGTTGCAGGCCGCCATCGACCGGGCCGGCTGAGGTGCCGGCCGCACCGGCCCGGCCCGGGCTGCGCCGGGTCGAGCAGGTGATGGGTACGGCGATCAGCCTGGACCTCGCCGACGACCTGCCCACCGCCGAGCTGACCGCGCTGGCCGACGCCGTGTTCGGCTGGCTGCGCGAGGTGGACGCCCGGTTCAGCACGTACCGGGCGGACAGCGAGGTGTGCCGGGTGGACCGTGGTGAGCTGGCGGTCGCCGACGGCTCGGCCGACCTGCGGGACGTGCTGGCGCGCTGCGCGGATCTGTGGGCCGTCACCGACGGGTTCTTCGACGCGTACGCCACCGGCCGGCTGGACCCGTCCGGCTACGTCAAGGGGTGGGCGGCGCAGGTCGCCTCGGACCGGCTGCTCGCGGCCGGCGCGGCGAACCACTGCCTGAACGCCGGCGGGGACGTGCGGGTGCGCGGACGGTCGGCCACCGGCCGGCCGTGGCGGATCGGCGTCCGGCACCCGTGGGATCCGATGGCCACCTGCCTGGTGCTGACCGGCACCGACCTGGCGATCGCCACCTCGGGGGTGTACGAGCGCGGCGCGCACGTGCGGGATCCCCGCCGGGGTGTGCCGGCCAGCGGACTGCGTTCGGTCACCGTGGTCGGGCCGGACCTCGGCGTGGCCGACGCGTACGCCACCGCCGCGGTGGCGATGGGCGCCGCCGGCGTCGGTTGGCTGGACCGGCTCGCCGGCCACCAGCACGCGATCGTCACCGAGGACGGCCGGCTGCTGCACTCCACCGGCCTGCCGCTGGCCGGCTGACCCCCCTCAGGGTGCTTCGTGGCGGGGCTCACGTGCTTCCCGCGCACCGCCGAACAACAGGTGGTGCGGCCGGCGCGGGCTGTCCGGTCAGCGGGCCGGACGGTGGGTGCCGGCGGGCCGGGAGCCGGCCGGCCGGGGCCGGCCCGGGCGGGAGCCGGCCGGTCGGGTGCCCGCCCAGCGGTACCGCGGGCGGCTGTGCCGGGGCGGCTCGGTGCCGTCCGGCTGACGCGTGGTGTCGTCGGTGGACATGAAACCCCCGCTCCTGGCGTCTGCGCCGTCGCCCTGTGCAACGAGGACGGACCGGCCGGCGACGCTGCCCGGGCGGGGTTCACATCCCGCGGCGCGGCAGCGGCAGATGGCCGGGGAGCAGTTCCGAGGTCAGCGTCACGCCGGTGGCCCGCAGCGCGTCGATCAGCGCGTTCTGCACCAGATAGGAGTCGGGCAGCCGCCAACGGGCCTGCTCCGGGGCGACGGCCCAGCGGACGGTGCCCTCCGGCAGTCGGGTCGGCGGTGCGGGGATCCACGAGCCGGGCCCGTGCCGTACCACGTGGAAGCAGTGGTCCAGCTCCGGCCGCAGCGGGTCGCCCGGGCGGACCAGGAACATCCAGCGGCCGGTGGGGGTCACCAGCACCGGTCCGCGTACGCCCGGGCCGGCCGGGTGGGTCTGCACCGCGTCGAGGACCCGCCGGCCGAGGTGCGCGGCGACCTCCAGCACGTCGAACGCCCGGCCGGTGGGCAGCAGCACGCCGTGCGGCCGGGTGCGCCACCAGGTCGCCACCCGGGCCGGGTCGGCGCTGGCCGCGTGCTCCCAGTTCTCCAGCGCGGGGTGGCAGCCGACCGTGGGGCAGCCGGCGCGGCCGCAGACGAACCGGCTGCGCGCCAGGCAGGCGCCGGGGGTCACCTCCCAGCCGTGCAGCGCGTAGCGGACGGCCACCCGGCGCAGCCGGACCCGTTCCAACGGCGACAGTTGGACGACGCGTGGTCCGACGTTCCCCCACATGTGTGCCATCTCCCCTCGGCGGCCCGGTCGGGCACCCGGCCCGCATGTCGAGCACCGTCACTGCCGTAACCCACGGTCGTTGAGTTGACGAACGGCTGATGCAAGTTGCACGAAAACTACGAGGACTGGCTGTACGGCTGACGCACAGAGTGTGCGACCAGCGAAAACCTGAGACCTACCGCGCGCCCGCAACCGCGAGGGGGTCAGCCGGCCACGGCCGGGGTCGCACCAGGGGAGGGATGGGGATGGACGAGTTACCCATTGGGCGGCGGGTGGCCTACTGGCGCGGGCGGCGCAAGATGTCCCAGCAGGTATTCGCGGACCGGCTGGGCAAGTCGAAGAGCTGGGTGGACAAGGTCGAGCGCGGGGTGCGCCGGCTGGACAAGTTCTCCGTCGTCTACGAGATCGCCGACATCCTCCAGGTCGACGTGCAGCTGCTGCTCGGCAAGGACCCGGAGCGGCGTACCGACGCGTTGAACTGCATCGACCAGGTCGAGGTCCAGGAGATCCGGGCCGCCCTGGAGCGCTACGACTCGATGAGCGCGTACTTCGACGCGGCGCCGTACCCGCCGCCGCTGGCGGACATGCGCAAGGCGGTCAACCACGCCTGGCTCACCTATCAGTACGGCCGCTACGGGATGCTCACCCGGGCGCTGCCCAAGCTGCTGCGCGACGCCCAGGCCGCCGACGCCGGCTACGGCGGCGACCAGGCCCGCGAGGCGGCCCACCTGCTCGGGCAGGTCTATCAGATCGCCTCCTCGGTGCTGCGCAAGCTCGGCGAGTGCGACCTGGCCTGGCTCGCCGCCGACCGGTCCATGGCGGTCGCCCAGCGCGCCGACGACCAGCTGCTCGCCGGCATCGCCACCACCCGGGTCTGCAACGCGCTGGCCGCGATGGGGCGGGCCCGTCCCGCGCTGGAGCTGAACGTCACCATCGCCAACCGGCTCGCCCCCGGCGGGAGCAACGACGCCTCCCCGGAGCGGCTCTCCGTCTACGGCATGCTGCTGTTGCAGGGCGCGATGGCGGCGTCCCGGATCGGTGACTCGGCCACCGTCGACGACCTGCTCAACGGCGCCCAGGAGGCGGCTCGGCTGCTCGGCAGCGACCAGAACCACTACTGGACCTCGTTCGGGCCGACCAACCTGGAACTGCACCGGGCGGCCGCGGCCGTCGAGCTGGGCGACGGCGGCCGGGCGGTCGAGGTGCACCAGCGCATCCAGGAGCCGGCGTTCAACGCGCTGCTGCCCGAGCGGCGGGCCCACCACCTGCTCGACATCGCCCGCGGCTACGCCCAGATCGGCGATGTGGCCAACGCCGGCGAGATGCTGCTGCGCGGTGACCGGCTGGCGCCGTCCGAGATCCGCTGCCGGCCGATCGCCCACGAGGTGATGTCGGACATCCTGCGTCGCACACGTGGTGCGCCGCCTTCTCCGATCGCGGAGTTGGCTGAGCACATGGGAGTAGGGGTATGAGCGCGGAGCCGGTCTGATGACCGGCCGGCAGCACACCGAGCGCCGCGAGGTGCTCTACGTCATCGCCTGCGGATCGCCGCTGGCGCGCCACGTCGGCCGGCTCGTCGAGCTGGCCCAGCGGGACGGCTGGGACGTCTGCGTGATCACCACGCCGGACGGCGCGAAGTTCGTCGACCGGGCCGCGCTGGCCCGGCAGACCGGTCACCCGGTGCGGACCCACTACAAGAACCCGGGGGACCCGGACGTCCTGCCGCCCGCCGACGCCATGATCGTCTGCCCGGCCACGGTCAACACGGTCAACAAGTGGGCGGCCGGGATCACCGACACGCTCGCGCTGGGCCTGCTGGTCGAGGCGCAGGGCCTGGGGGTGCCGCTGGTCGCGGTGCCGTTCACCAACACGGCGATGGCCCGCCATCCGGCGTTTCGCAGCGGTCTGGCGCGGCTCGCCGAGTGGGGGGTGACGGTGCTCTTCGGCGACCACGTCGTCCCGCTGCACCCGCCCGGGACGGGGGAGCGGCACCTGAGCGCCTTCCCGTGGGCGCTGCCGCTCACCGCGGTCCGCGACCGGCTCTGCCGGGTCGGCCCCGCCGTGGCCTGAGCAACCGCCGCGCCCGAGCATCCGCCCGGGCCGGCCGGGTACCGGTAAGCTGGCCCGCCGTGAGCACAACCGCAGTTCCGCCGACCGTCGCCGACGTGGTGGCCGAGCTGGAGCGGCACTACCCGCCGGTCTGGGCGGAGGACTGGGACCGGGTCGGGCTGGTGCTCGGCGAGCCCTGCGCCCCGGTACGCCGGGTGCTCTGCGTGGTCGACGTGGTGCCCGAGACGGTCGCCGAGGCGCTCGCCGCCGGGGTCGACATGATCGTCGCCCATCACCCGCTGCTGCTGCGCGGGGTCTCCTCAGTGGCGCCCACCACGTACAAGGGGCGGATCGTCCACCAGTTGATCAAGGCGGACGTGGCCCTGTACGTCGCGCACACCAACGCCGACGTGGCCGCTCCGGGCGTCTCCGACGCGTTGGCCGCCCGGTTCGGGCTGACCGGGCTGCGCCCGCTGCACCCGCCCGCGCCCGGGTCACCGGAGCACGGCGCCGGGCGGGGGATCGGCCGGATCGGCGAGCTGCCGGAGCCGATGACCCTCGCCGAGCTGGCCCGGCACGCCGCCGCCGTGCTCCCGGTCACCGCCTGGGGTGTACGCGCCGCGGGTGACCCCGAGCGGACGGTGCGTACGCTCGCGGTCAGCGGCGGATCGGGCGACGCCTTCCTGGCCGACGCGACCGCCGCCGGGGTGGACGCCTACCTCACCGCCGACCTGCGCCACCACCCGGCCGGCGAGCACCTCGCCGCCGACGGGCCGGCGCTGCTCGACGCCGCCCACTGGGCGACCGAACGACCGTGGCTGGACGACCTGGCCGCCCTGCTGCGGGCGACGCCGGGTGTCGAGACGCTGGTGTCCGACCTGGACACCGACCCGTGGACCGTACACGCCGCCCCACCCGCGGTGGACGACAAGGAGCCCCGACCGTGAAGGCTGACCCCCAGGTCCAGCGCCGCCTGCTCGACCTCCAGGCGATCGACACCGCGCTCGCCCAGCTCGCCCACCGCCGCCGCACGCTGCCCGAGCGGGCCGAGCTGGAGGCGCTGGCCCGCCAGCTGTCCGCGCTGGAGGACGAGCGCGTCCGTGCCCAGGTGGCGGTCGACGACCTGGACCGGGACATCGCCCGGCTGGAGAAGGACATCGACCAGGTGCGGGCCCGCAAGACCAAGGACGAGGCGCGGCTCGCCGCCGGCAGCGGCCCGGCCCGGGAGCTGGAGGCGCTCCAGCACGAACTTGCCTCGCTCAACCGCCGGCAGGGTGACCTGGAGGACGCCGAGCTGGAGCTGATGGAGCAGCGGGAGACGGCGCAGGCCGTGCTGGACGACGTGGAGCGCCGGCTGGCCGAGGCCCGGGAGCAGCGGGACGCCACCGAGCGGCGCCGGGACGAGGCGCTGGCCGAGATCGGCAAGGAGGAGGAGTTCAAGCAGTCGGCCCGCCGGCCGCTCGCCGACGACCTCCCGGCCGACCTGGTGAAGCTCTACGACAAGATCCGCGAGGACACCGGGCTCGGCGCGGCGCTGCTCGCCGCCGGCCGATGCGGCGGCTGCCGGCTCGAACTCTCCGGTGCCGACCTGGCCCGGATCCGCAAGGCGGACCCGGACGACGTGGTCCGCTGCGAGGAGTGCCGGCGGATCATGGTGCGTACCAACGAGTCCGGTCTGTAGCCCGTGGCGCCGCGGGTGGTGGTCGTCGAGGCCGACGGCGGATCGAGGGGCAACCCGGGCCCGGCCGGCTACGGCGCGGTGGTCCGCGACCCGGAGACCGGCGAGGTGCTCGCCGAGCGCTCCGAGTCGATCGGGGTGGCCACCAACAACGTGGCCGAGTACCGGGGGCTGATCGCCGGGCTGGCGGCCGCCGCCGAACTGGGCGCCGCCGAGGTGGAGGCGCGGATGGACTCGAAGCTGGTGGTCGAGCAGATGTGCGGCCGCTGGCAGATCAAGCACCCGGGGCTGCGCCCGCTCGCCGCCCAGGCGGCCGGGCTGGTCGAACGGTTCGCGGCGGTCCGGTTCAGCTGGATCCCGCGGGAGCGCAACCGGCACGCCGACGCCCTCGCCAACGCCGCGATGGACGCCGCCGCCGGCGCCGCGCCGGTGGCTCCGGCCGTCGCACCGCCGCGCGTCGTGGAGCCGCCACGCGGCCTCGGCCCCGAGCCGGCGGGCCGGGAGCAGGCCCGCGAGGCGGCCGCCCGCGCCGCGGCAGAGCGGATTACCGGCACCGACCCGGCCACCGCGCCCGCCTCCTGGGAGCCGCGCCCGAGCTTCACCGCCACCCGGCTGATCCTGGTGCGGCACGGCGAGACCGAGTACACCGAGCAGCGCCGCTACTCCGGCCGCGGGGACGTGCCGCTCTCCGACCGGGGCCGGGCCCAGGCCCGGGCCACCGGCGACCGGGTGGCCGAGCTGGCGCCGACCGTCGCGGCCGTGGTCAGTTCCCCGCTGTCCCGGTGTACGGCGACCGCCGAGGCGATCTCCGCGGCGCTCGGCGGCGTGCCGGTACGCCGCGCGGACGACCTGATCGAGTGCGACTTCGGTGCCTGGGAGGGGCGGACCTTCGGCGAGGTGCGCGAGGGGTGGCCCGGCGAGATGGACGCCTGGCTCGCCTCCACGGCGGTGTCCCCGCCCGGCGGGGAGTCGTTCGCGGCGGTGGCCGAACGTACCCGCCGGGCGTTGGACGCGCTGGTCGAGGCGTACCCCGGGGAGACCGTCGTGGTGGTCTCGCACGTCTCGCCGATCAAGCTCGCGCTACGCGACGCGCTCGCGGCCGGCGATGCCTTCCTGCACCGGCTCTTCCTGGACGCCGCCGGCATCTCGGTGCTGGACCGGTGGCCCGACGGCGGCATCGCCGTCCGCACCGTCAACGACACCGCCCACCTCCCCACCCCCTGACCACCCCCCGCCCCCGCACCCCACCCCGCACCCGTCGCGCTCGTTCACCGAAAGAGTGGCCATTCTCCGCGGAATGGCCGCTCTTTCTCTGTTCGTGCGGACCGCAGGGCGGTGGGTGCCCGCCGTTCGGCGCAGCCGAGCGGCCGTTCGGCGCAGCGGAGTGGATCAGCCGAACGTGACGGCGCTCACAGGGCCGTAGCCTCCGGCCGTCACATCACGAGCTACGACTGGAAGGTGGGTCCGATGGCTGCACCCGAACCGGCCACACCCGCACCGGAGGCGCCCCTGACGGGGTCGTCCCGGGCAAAGGACAAGAGCAGATGGAACTGGTTGCTCTTCATCCCGATCGTGGTGCCGCTGATCCCGGCGTTCTTCAACGCCGACGGCCCACGGCTGTTCGGCTTCCCGCGGTTCTACTGGCTCCAGTTGGCCTACATCGTGCTGGGCGTGGCCACCACGACGGTGGTCTACCAGCTCACCAAGAAGCGGGGTGACCGCTGATGTGGCGCGACCACCTCACCGAGATCATCATCTTCACGCTGCTCTTCCTCCTGGTCAGCGTGATGGGTTTCGTGGCCGCCCGGTGGCGGGCCCCGCGCGACATGGCCCACCTCGACGAGTGGGGGCTGGGCGGGCGCAACTTCGGCGGCTGGATCACCTGGTTCCTGGTCGGCGGTGACCTCTACACCGCGTACACCTTCGTGGCGGTGCCGGCGCTGGTCTTCGGCGCGGGGGCGATGGGCTTCTTCGCGGTGCCGTACACCATCGTCATCTACCCGCTGGTCTTCCTGGTGCTCTGTCGACTCTGGTCGGTGTCGCACCGGCACGGCTTCGTCACGCCGGCCGACTTCGTCCGCAGCCGGTTCGACTCGCCGGTGCTGGCGCTGCTGGTCGCGATCACCGGCATCGTCGCCACCATGCCGTACATCGCGCTGCAGCTGGTCGGTATCGAGGCGGTGCTCAAGGCGATGGGGGTGACCGGGGAGAGCACGCTGGCCCGGCACCTGCCGATCATCGTGGCGTTCGCCATCCTGGCCGCGTACACGTACCAGTCCGGGCTGCGCGCGCCGGCGCTGATCGCCTTCGTCAAGGACACCCTGATCTACATCGTGATCCTGGTGGCGGTGCTGTACCTGCCGTACAAGCTGGGCGGCTGGGGCGAGATCTTCGGCGCCGCGGACGCCAAGTTCGACGCCTCACCGAGTCCCGGCGACGGGGTCCTGCTCAACGCCAACAACCAGCTCCAGTACGTGACGCTGGCGTTCGGTTCGGCGCTGGCGCTGTTCCTCTACCCGCACAGCATCACCGGCGTGCTGGCCAGCCGGAACCGGGACGTGATCAAGCGGAACATGTCCGCGCTGCCGGCGTACAGCCTGCTGCTCGGGCTGATCGCGCTGCTCGGCTACATGGCCATCGCGGCCGACGTGAAGCCGCTGCCGGGGGCGAGCGAGGGGACGGTGGACAACAACACCATCGTGCCGCTCCTCTTCGACCAGCAGTTCCCGAGCTGGTTCACCGGCGTCGCGTACGCGGCCATCGGGATCGGCGCGCTGGTGCCGGCGGCGATCATGTCGATCGCGGCGGCGAACCTGTTCACCCGCAACATCTACAAGGAGTACCTGCGGCGGGACGCCACCCCGGCGCAGGAGGCGAACGTCTCCAAGATCACCTCGCTGGTGGTCAAGATCGGCGCGGTGGCCTGCATCGTCTTCCTCGACCCGCAGTTCTCCATCGACCTCCAGCTGATCGGCGGCGTGATCATCCTGCAGACGCTGCCGGCGGTGGCGCTCGGCCTCTACACCCGCTGGTTCCACCGGGGTGCGCTGATCGCCGGTTGGGCGGCCGGCATGGGGCTCGGGATGTGGATGCTCTACCAGATCTCCAGCCCGACCCGGAAGCACTTCGCCGGCTCGGCGTTCCCGCTGGAGAAGTTCGGCTTCGACACCCCGAAGACGATCTACGTGGGCATCGTGGCCGTCCTGGTCAACCTGCTGGTGGCGGCGATCCTGACGCTGATCCTGCGGGCGGTGAAGGTGCGCGAGGGCGTCGACGGCACCACGTCGGACGACTACTTCGCCGACGAGGGCGACCCGCGGGTGACGCCCGGCGACCGCCAGGACGCCGACGCGGCTCCGGAGCCGGTCGCCTGAGCCCGCCCCGGCCCCCGGCTGCGCGCCGCGCCCGGGGGCCGGGAGCGGCGGTCCCGCCCGGGCCCGGATCGCCGTGCCCGCGGCCGGGCGGCAGCGCGCTCCTCAGCTGAGCGCGCGGTAGAGCAGGTAGAGCCCGATCACCGTGCCGAAACTGACGATCAGCGTCTTGAGCACGACCGACGGCAGCCGGCGGACCAGCCGGGCGCCGGCGTACCCGCCGACCAGCGTGGCCGGCGCGACCAGCGCCACCGCCGCCCAGTTCACCGGGCCGAAGAGCGCGAAGACCACCAGCGTGGTCACCCCGACCAGGGCGGAGAGCAGGTTCTTGATGGCGCTCACCCGGGCCAGCGTGGCGTCCAGCACCAGGGCCAGGCCGGCGACCAGCATCACCCCGAGCGCCGCGCCGAAGTAGCCGCCGTAGACCGCGCCGACCGCGACCATGGCCTGCACCGCGACCGTGCGGCGGCGCGGCGACAGGTCGCGCGGATGCCCGACCAGCCGACGCAGCGGGTCCTGGAAGGCCAGCACCGCCGTCGCGCCGAGCACCAGGAACGGTACGACCAGCTCGAACGCCCGCGCCGGGGTGGCCAGCAGCAGCAGCGCCCCGGCGATGGTGCCGACGATCGTGGTGGGCACCAGCGTGGCCAGCGCCCGCCCGGGTGGCAGGTCCACCCGGCTGCCCGCCACGCTGGCCACGTAGCCGGGGAAGACGGCCACCGAGTTGCTGACGTTGGCCGGCACGGGCGGCAACCCGACCGCGATCATCGCGGGGAAGGTGATGAGCGAGCCCCCACCGGCCACCGCGTTGACCGTGCCCGCGGCGAGACCGGCGGCGAGCAGCAGGGCGGCGTCGGCGAGATCCATGGTCACCAGAGGCTAGTACGGGCTCCGGCCGGCCGCCGGGGGCGGTGCCGCCGCGCCTCTCAACCTTCCGGCCCGGTGCCGCGTCGTACCGGTTGAGACGGGCCCAGGGGAAGGAAGCGGACCATGACCGGTCACGACCAGGGGGCGGCGCGTGGATGACGCCGACTTCCGGGAGTTCGTCGAGGCGCGTTACGGCGACCTGCTGCGGACCGCGTACCTGCTGACCGGCAGCCGGGACACCGCGCAGGACCTGGTGCAGGACGCGCTGCTGAAGGTGATGCGGCACTGGCGCACGGTCGACGAGCCGATGGCGTACGTCCGCCGGGCGATGGTCAACGAACGCACCAGCCGCTGGCGGCGGATCGGCCTGCGGGAGTTGCTCACCTCGGTCGTGCCGGACCGGGCCGGCCCGGACGCCACCGACGTGGTCGCCGTCCGCGACGAACTGCTGGCCGCGCTGGACCGGCTGCCCGCCCGGATGCGGGCGGTGCTGGTGCTGCGCTACTGGGAGGACCTCTCGGAGGCCGACGTGGCGGCGACGATGGGGTGTTCGGTGGGGACGGTGAAGAGCCAGGCGGCGCGGGGGCTGACCCGGCTCCGTGCGGTGCTGCACCCGCCGGCCGGCCGTTCGGCGGTCAACGGCGAGTTGACGGGGGAGCGGGCATGAGCGTGGACGAACTCCGTGCCGGGCTGGCCCGGATCGCCGAGACGGTGGTGCCGGACGAGGACCCGTACGACCGTCTGATGCGGCACGCCCGACGGCGCCGGCGGCGTCGCTTCGCGGGCCTCTGGGCGGCGGCGGCCGCGGTCCTCGCCGCCGCACTGGCCGGCCCGGCGGCCCTCACCGCCGCGGGCCTGGACGGACGCCCCGACGACGGTACGCCGGCCCTGCACGGCTTCCCGGTCGACTCGGAGTGGACCTGGCGCCTGATCAACTCACCCACCCGGGGAAGCCTCGCCGGCGACCGGGCCTTCCTGAGCGAGCTGACCCGCCGCGCCGGCCGGGACGGCGACCGACTGTTCATGAGCGCGGAGTTGTCGACGGTGAAGGTGCTCTGGGCCGACGACACGGCGGGTTTCCGTAGCGTCGTGCTGGCCTACCACTCGGACACCCATGCTGGGCTGGTCACCCTGGAGGCCGAGGTCGGAGCGTCACCGCGGGACCTGGTCCGGGGCGACAGCCAGGCGAACCTGGAGCCGGCCGCCTTCACCGTGCTGGAAACCAACCACGGCACCGAGCAGAACTGGCTGCTCGGGTTGGCGCCATCCGGGTGCACCGTCTCCTACGCCCGCTCGGCCCAGTTGTGGAGCGGCGTGCAGCGGCGCTGGCAGACCGCGCCCGGCGGCGACCACATGCTGGTCGAGCCGGCCCTGGCCCGCGGTTGGTGGCGGGTCGAATGCGACGGCCAGCTCCGCCAGGCCGGTCCCATCGCCATCCAGCACGACACCGTGGAAACCCGATGGGCGGGGAAGGACGACCCGCGGGACGGCCGGCCGAACCCCGCGCCGACGGCCGACTGGCGGACGGCGCGGGGCGCGGATACCGCGTACCGGAAGCTGGTGGACGGCAGCGGCCTGGTGGGCGGCGTCATGCCGCCCGAGGTCCGCTGGGTGGGCCGGCTCGATTCCCGGGACGCCGTCCTGGTCGGCCCACCCGGCGACGGCCCGCTGGTCCTGCAGCTCGGCTCCGGGGAGGGAGGGCGGCTCGCGCTGTCCGGTCCCGGCGAGGCCCGGCCCGACATCTCGAGGATCGAGGGGTTCGGCCCGGACCGGACCCCGCTGGTGGCCACCGGGACCGGCGTCGCGTACGACCTGGCTGCGGTCCGCGTGCCGGCACCGGTCAACGGTCATGCCGCCCTCACCGACCGCCTGCTGGTGGTGCCGCGCCGGGAGGCCGTCCGGGTCGAGGCGGTCGCGGACGGCCAGGTCGGTGCCACGGCGGAGGTACGCGGCGGCGCGGCGCTGCTGACCCTGCCGCTCGGCGCGCAGGTGACCCTGCGTGCGGTGGACGGCGACGGGAAGGTGGTGGGCTCCGGGACGCTGCGGGAGCCGGCCAACGGCGAGCGGATCTTCAACGAGTCGCTCGTGTGGAACTGGTGAGCCGCTCCCGGCGTCGATCACAGGGGCCGGCGGTCGACACGGGGCGACCCGCCGGCCCCGGAATATTCCCGCTGCCGACTCACCTCCGGCGGCGCGGCTCGCGGCCGGCGCCACCCCGCCCGGGGCGGAAATGGGCGCCGTCGCCGCGTCGTTAGGATGAGTGCGCGACGGACGAGTCGATCGGGCGGTCGCGTCGGCGGGCTCCGGCCCGCCGCCGAGGAACGTCCGGACTCCACAGGGCAGGGTGGTTGCTAACGGCAACCCGGGGTGACCCGCGGGACAGTGCCACAGAAAACAGACCGCCGACCCCATCGGGGACGGTAAGGGTGAAACGGTGGGGTAAGAGCCCACCAGCACCCCGGGTGACCGGGGTGGCTCGGTAAACCCCACCCGGAGCAAGGCCAAGAAAGGATCGTCGCCCGCAGGATGACGATCCGCGCAGACGCTTGAGGGCGGCCCGCCCGATGTCTGCGGGTAGGCCGCTGGAGCCTGCCGGCGACGGTAGGCCGAGATGGATGGCCGCCGCCGACGCGCGCCTCCGGGCGCGCGCCGGTCACAGAATCCGGCGTACAGGTCGACTCGTCCGTCGCCCATTCAGGTTGGCTGGGTCAGCTGGTTTCGCCGTCCCGAGTCGGCCAACCCAGGCGTGTAGAAGTGGCGGTATCAGCTCAGTACGGCTGGCCGCACACCCTCCAGGCGCCATCCTCCTTCACCAGGAGGAACGTGTGCTGGTCGGTGAAGCCGCTGTCCAGCGTCAGGGCCATGTTCACCGTCGCCGACGTGCGGCCGTTGACGGTCGAAACGTTGACGCCGTTGACCTTGTGGCCGCGGATCTTCGGCTGCTGAGCGACGCCCCGGGCGAACGCGTCCCTCGCGTACCGGCCGCGCGTCTGGCTGCACAACTGTCCGTAGGCCCCGTCCGTATCGCCGGCTTCCAGGTCGGTCACGAACGACTCGGCGGCCTGTCGCGCCGGATCCGTCGCGCCCTTGACCCCCTTGTACAGGAAGAAGCCGCCGACACCGGCGCCACCGCAGCACAGCACGAGGACCACGCCGACGACGATCAACACGGTCCGTAGCGTCCGCGGTTGCGGCGGTTGCGGCGGTTGCGGCGGTTGCGGCGGCTGGTATGGCTGGTACGGCTGGTGCGGGTGGGTCATAGGGAGCGACGGTAGGGGATGCGAGAAGTTCTCGATGCCCTGTCGACGTGAATCCGGCGTACCGGTCGACTCGCGTCCGTGCTGCTGGGGCCGGCGCGGTGCCGTCGGGGTCAGCCGTCGCCGGCAGAGAAAAGTCGACGCCCCTATATGGACGGTTACCCCTCCCTGAGCGGTACCGGACCCGTTGACCGGCCGGCCACCCCCGGCCGGCCGGTCAAAACGCGGGCCACCACCGTCACCGTTGCGGCTCGTGACGTCCGCCGTCCGGGTCGGGTGTCGACTACTTCGGCTGCGCGATCTGGATCAGGTTGCCGCAGGTGTCGTCGAACACAGCGGTGATCACCGCACCCATGTCGGCGGGCTCCTGCGTGAACACCACCCCGAGCTGCTTCAGCCTCTTGTGCTCAGCGTCGATGTCGTCCACGGCGAACTGCGTGAGGGGGATGCCGTCGCTGACCAGGGCCTCCTTGAACGCCTTGGCGGCCGGGTGCGCGTCGGGCTCCAGCAGCAGTTCGACCCCGTCCGGCTGGTCCGGCGAGACGACGGTCAACCAGCGGTACTCACCCACCGGCACGTCGGTCTTCTTCACGAAGCCCAGCACCTCGGTGTAGAAGCGCAGCGCGTTGGCCTGATCGTCGACGTACACGCTGGTCAGGTGGATCTTCATGTCGTCTCCTCTGGGGTTTCGGGCCGCAACCATCGCTCGGCGATGGAGTGCAACGGCCGGACATCGATGTGGTGGAACTTGTAGCGACCCTGCCGGCGCGTGACGATCAGGCCGGCGGCCTCCAGGACGTCAAGGTGCTGGGAGATCGCCTGGCGCGACGACGTGACCTGGTGCTTGGTGGCCAGCCGGCCGCAGATCTCGAACAGGGTCTGGCCGTCACGGTCGGTCAGCTCGTCGAGGATCTGCCGGCGCGTGGGATCGGCCAGTGCCTGGTACAGGTCACCCATGCGGCCACTATAGGCAAGCGACGACTTGCATATCAAGGCTGCGCGTCGTCACGGCGCCACTCGTCGGCCAGCTCCGCCGCCCGCGAGGGTTGGGCGTTCCCCGACTACCCCGCAGGCGTCATGTGCTGCACTCCACACCTAGTCTCATTATGTAGTTGCCTAAAGAGATTAGGCTGATTCCTATGCAACCCCTCACCGAGTCCGCCATCCGCGCCTCCTTCGTCAACTGCACGAAGGGCGAGGCGAAGCGCCTGGCCGTGCCGAAGGATCTGGCCGAGCGCCCCTGGGACGACCTCGACTTCCTCGGGTGGCGGGACGGGTCGGCGACGGAGCGGGCCTACCTGGTCGCCGAGTCCGGTGCCGGGCCGGTCGGGGTGGCGCTGCGGGTGGCCCCGCAGACCGGGCGGGTGCGGCGCAGCATGTGCTCGTTCTGCCTGACCACCCACACCGGAGACGGCGTCTCGCTGATGACCGCGCGCAAGGCCGGGAAGGACGGGCGGCAGGGGAACTCCGTGGGCGCGTACATCTGCACCGACCTGGGCTGCTCGCTCTACCTGCGGGGGAAGAAGAACGCCGGACGGCGGATCGACGAGTCGATCACGCTGGCCGAGAAGGTCGAGCGCACCCTGGCCACCGTCACCGCCTTCCTGCACAAGGTGGTCGAGTGAGCCGACCAGGCCGGCCCGGACGGGGACGGACAGGGCCGGCCCGAGCCACTACGCTTGCGTCGCATGCATCGCAGCCGGGTCTACGCCCTCCTCATCGACACCCCCGAAGCCGAAGCCGCCCAGGCGACCGCGTTCTGGTCCGCCGCACTCGGCGTCCGCAGTGAGGTCGACCCTCAGTACCCGCAGTTCATCGGCCTGCACGACGCGCTGCCCGGGATCGTCACCGCGGTGCAGTCGGTCGACGACGCGCCTCGCTTCCACCTCGACTTCGAGACCGACGACGTCGAGGCCGAGACGGCGCGGCTGGTCGCCATCGGCGCCACCGAGGTGACGCGGTGGCAGGAGTGCCGGGTGCTGCGGGTGCCGGGCGGGCACCTGGTCTGCGTTCTGCCCGTGGAGAGCCCGCCGGAGGTCTTCGACGCCCAGGCCAAGACCTGGCCCTGACCTCGGGCCTCCGCCGCGGCTACCCCTGCCTGGCTCGCTGCCGGGCGGCCTCGTACAGCACGACGGTTCCGGCTGCCGCTGCGTTCAGCGAACTGGCGGCACCGACGATGGGGATGCGGACCATCCGGTCACTCGCCTCCTGCCAACCGGCGCTGAGTCCGTGTGTCTCGTTGCCAACGAGAAGGAGTGTGGGGCACGTCAGGTCGTGCTCGGCGACATCCACCTCGCCATGCTCGTCCGTGCCGATGATCTGAACCCGCGGCAGGCCGGCCGCACGCACCGCAGCTATCCAATCGAGAACCTCCCGATGGCTGGCGACTCGCACCACCGGGAGGGCGAACAAGGATCCCGTGCTGGCCCGGACCGCCTTCGGGTCGTACGGGTCGGCCGCGTGGCCGGTGACGATGACACCGGAGGCTCCGAAGGCGTCCGCGGAACGGATCAGTGTGCCGACGTTGCCCGGGGTCTTCGGGCGATCGAAGACCACGACGAGCATCTTCGGGCCGACCGGGACGCGATCCAGGCTGTCCTCGGGCTGCGCCACCACAGCCAGCAGCTCGGGCGACTCTTCCTCCTTGCCACCAAGTTCACGCATCAGCTCGGGTGCAAGAGCAACCCGAGTAGTCGAGACCTGATCGAGGAGATCCCGACACCACCGGGACAGGATCTGCCGGTCGGGATAGAGGAGAGCCCGAACCTCCCATCCGTGTTCCAGGGCCAGGCTGATCGGGCGCACCCCCTGCACCAGGAACTCCCGCAGACGCTGGCGCTTGTTCCGGTTGGTCAGCAGTGCCTGCCACTGCTGGAAACTCGCGTTCCGGGCGGTGATCTTCAAGGTCTTCGCCACGGAGCCGATTCAACACCATCCGCCTGTCCATGGGCCGTTTCCCTGGGACGCTCCGGACGGCACAGCCCTCACTCCGCGATACCGCTGATCTCGGCGAGCACGCGCCGCTGGAAGGCGCGGGCTTCGGGGCCGCTCGGTGCCGGGCCACCGGCGCGGGCCGCGATCGACCGTTCGATCAGGCCGGCCGGCTCGCCCGCGTCGGCCGCCCAGTCGTCGGCGAGCAGCCGGCGGCCGGCCTCGGCCTTCGACAACCACCGGCCGTGCCGGACCTTCGCCAGCGACCGGCAGGCGCCGAGCACCGCGTCCTCGGCGCCGGGGGCCGGACCGTCGCCGGGCGGGGTGGGCAGGGCCAGCCACCAGCGCAGCGCGTCGACCAGCAGCCGGCGCAGGTCCGCCGGGGACAGGTCGGCGAACGCCTCGGCGGCCGGCGGCCCGAGCAGGGCCTGCCCGCACTCGTGCAGGATGCTGCGGTCCAGGCCGTACCAGAACCGGCCGTCCGCCGCGGGCCGCTCGTCCGCGTCCCAGGTGACCCGGAAGTCCATCCGCGCCCCGGTGTTCAGCTCCACCTCGAAGCCGGGCTCCGGGGTGCCGGAGCGGGCAGCCGCGGCGGTGTAGACGACCAGTTCCAGGCCGCGCGCCGGGCAGGGCAGCGCCTCGTACCGCAGCCCGGCGACCAGCCGGCGCTTGCGGTCCGGGTCCAGCGGCCGCGCGCAGACCAGCGCCACGTCGACGTCGCTGCGGCCCGGCTGGTATGCCCCCAGGCCGACCGAGCCGGCGGCGTACGCGCCGACCAGATCGTCGCCGAGCACGTCACGGGCCACCCCGACCAGGTCGGTCAGGTAGCGGCGCACCTCGCTGTCCACGCCACATTGTGGCCCGCCGGTTCGGCGGGGTCGCTCCCAGGGGCGGTCAGTCGTCGGTCCACGTCGTGCCCGGCGGCAGGTACCAGGTCGCGGACTCGTCGGCCAGGGCGTGCGCGACGACCGTACGGGCGTGCGCGTCCAGCGCCGGCAGCGCGTCCATCGCAAACCAGCGCACGGCCAGCGACTCGTCGTCGTTGACCCGGGCCGTGCCGCCCAGCAGCCGGCAGTGGAAGCCCAGGTTCAGGTACTCGCAGCGGTCGCCGTTGGGATAGCTGTGCAGGTGCGAGACGACGCTGCTCAGCCGCACCGGCTCGACGTCCAGGCCGGTCTCCTCGTACACCTCGCGGACCACCGCTGTGGCCGGCTGCTCGCCGGGCTCGACGAAGCCGCTGACCACCGACCAGCGCCCGTCGTCGGCGCGCTGGCCGAGCAGCAGCTCGCCGGCGGCGTTGCGGACCACCGCGCTGACGCTCGGCAGCCAGAGCAGGTCGTGGCCGACGTGCTTGCGCATCCGCAGGATGTAGTCCGGTACGCCCATCGGCCGACCCTAACCCCCGACGATCAGCGGTCAGCCGGACCAGCTGATGTTCCGGCGGACCCGCTCGTACTCGCGGGCCAGCTCGGCGTCGATGCGGGCCGAGCGTTCCTCGTCGAGCACCACCGCCGGCTCGTACGCCGGCCGGCTCGCCAGCATCCGGTGGCGCAGCCCGCTCGGCGGGTGGGAGGCGAACAGCGACGTCTCCTCGCGCACGGACAGTTGGCGACGCCGGGGCAGCGGGTCGGCCGCCGCCACCCGTGCCTCGGTCACCGCCGCCCGCCAGCGCTGCGGCCCGTGCCCGGCCCGCGCCTCCCGGCGTACGGCGAGTGCGATGGAGTCCACCGCCACAGTGGCGTCCAGCAGGCTGGTCGCGGCGGCGGTTCCGGCGGCCCGCGCGGACATCTCGTCGGCCAGGTACTCGGCCCGCTGGATGTCCCGGAGCGCGACGCAGACCAGCGCCACGTGCACGGCGAACAACAGCCGCGCCAGCGTCCACTGGAACGCCCGGGCCAGCGCCGCACCGAGCAGTTCGAAGATGCCGGCGCCGGAGACGGTGTCCACCGGACGGACCAGGTTCGCCGCCGAGCCGAGCGTGGTGAACGCGGGCTGGGTGAGCAGCGCCCGGCGCGGATCGCCGTTGACGAAGTGCCCGAGTTCGTGGCCGAGCAACGCCACCCGCTCCGGCGGGGTGAGCGAGCCCCAGTACGGCAACCCCAGGCAGAGCACCGCCCGACGCCGCAGCCCGACCCGGCCGGCGTACGCGTTGAGGTCGCCGTCCACGCCAACCACCTCGGGAACGGGTGCGCCGACCGCCGCCGCCACCTCGTCAACGAGCCGGAACAGCTCCGGCGCCCGGGCGCGGTCGAGCACCTCCAGGTCCTCGTCCAACCGGCCGAACCGGGGACGCAGCGCGACGGCCAGCCCGAGCAGCGCGACGCCGAGCACGATCGACGGGTTGGGGAACCGGAACGCCACGATCAGCCAGATGCCGGTGCCGGCGAGCGCGAAGACGCCGGCGAGCAGCACCAGCGAGGCGGCCCCGGTGACCACCCGGGCGACGCCCGCGCCGGTGGCCGCCGGCGGCCGGCGACCAGTCGCGCGAACTGCCGCCGCGTCGCCCGGTAGGCGAGCCGGTGGGTCCACCGGTCCACCCACCGCCAGCCGAACTCCGGAGCCCGCCGGTCCACCTGGTACGCGTCGAGATTCCACTCGCAGTCGGCGCACCAGGACAGCGCGCCGGGCAGCGACACCGTCCCGGCGCCGCAGTCCGGACAGCCGCTTTGGTCGGCCACCGTGTCGATCATGAGGTCCGATGGTGCTGGTGGCCGCGGCGTACCGGAACCGGCCGTTCGGCCGATCCCGTCTCGCCCCGGGCTTCGGCCGGCACCTGTTTCCGCAGTTCCGGCCCACTCCGCGAGGTAGCACGTCTACTGTGGAGACGAACGGACATTTGCGGTGTTCCGGTGGCGGCCGGGCGATTCGCGGTGCACAGTGATCTCATGAGCGACAGCGGGAGTGGTGGGCACTACTACTGGTGCACCCGACACCACCGGGTCGAGACCGATGCCGACGTGTGCCCTGCCAAGCACGTTCTCGGACCGTACGCCTCAGCCGCCGACGCGGAGAACGCCCTGCAGCGGGTGCGGGAGCGTAACGAAGCGTGGGACGCCGAGGACGCCCGTTGGGCCGGGGAGGACAGATGAGCGGCGCGGGACGGCCCGCGTCGAGGTACCGCGTGCTCCGCGAGGGCGAGAGCACGTCCCCAAGGAGGGAACCGAGATGGCCGTAACACCGAAGGCCACCCGCCCGGCCGCGAAACGGACCACCGCGAAGAAGACCGCCGCGGCGGAGCGGAACACCGGCGCGAGCCGCACCACGCCCGCGCGCCGGGCCGCCTCGACGACGGCGGCCAAGAAGGCGACCACGGGCGCCGGCCGGGCACCGGCGAAGAAGACCGCCAAGACGACCCCCGCCCGCAAGGCCGGCGCCAAGGCCACCACCGCGGCGAAGAAGGCCGCCGCCAAGGCGCCGGCCAAGAAGGCGGCGACCCGGACCACCGGCCCCGCGAAGAAGACCGCGGCAGCGGCGAAGAAGGCGCCCGCCAAGACCTCGACCGCGGCCCGGAAGGTCAGCTCCACGGCGAAGAAGACCACCGCGGCCGCCAAGAAGACCACCACGGCGGCGAAGAGGACCACGACGGCCGCGGCGAAGAAGACCACCACCGCGGCGAAGGCTCCGGCCAAGAAGGCCACCACGGCGGCGAAGGCTCCGGCGAAGAAGGCCACCACGGCGGCGAAGGCTCCGGCGAAGAAGACCACCACGGCGGCGAAGGCTCCGGCGAAGAAGGCCGCCGCCAAGAAGACCGCCGCCAAGAAGACGGCGCCGACCCGCCCCACCGGCACCGCCCGCAAGGCCGCGGCGAAGACCGCCCCGGCCCGCAAGGCACCCGCGAAGAAGGCGACGGCGACCTCCTCGACCACGGCCCGCAAAGCGGCCACAGCCAAGAAGGCTCCGGCGAAGCGGACCACGGCGGCCAAGGCGCCGGCGAAGAAGGCCACCACGCGTACGGGGGTGGCCCGCGGCACCCGGACCACGGCCCGGAAGGCCACCGGCTGACCTGCCGCGCCGGCCGGTCGGCGCCGACCGACCGGCCCGCTTCGACCGGCCCGCGCCGGGGAAGCGGATCAACCGCCGCGCTGTCAGGATGGACCCCGTGGTCATCCGACGCGTACTCGCGCCCCGCATCGACTTCGGCGCGCTGCGCCGCGAGCTGGGACTCCCCGAGGAGTTCCCGGTCGCGGCGCAGCGCGAGGCGGACGCCGCGGCGGCCGGGCCACCCCGCCCGAGCGTCGACCGCACCGACGTGCCGTTCGTGACCCTGGACCCGGCCGAGTCGCGCGACCTGGACCAGGCGATGTGCCTCACCCGCCGGCCCGGCGGCGGCTTCCGGGTGCGGTACGCGATCGCCGACGTGGCCGCGCACGTCCGCCCCGGCGGCGCGCTGGAGGAGGAGACCTGGCGGCGGGGGCAGACCGTCTACCTGCCCGACGGCAACGTGCCGCTGCACCCGGAGACGCTCAGCGAGGGCGCGGCGAGCCTGCTGCCGGACGTCGACCGGGCCGCCGTGGTGTGGACGATCGACCTGGACGCCGACGGCGACACCGTCGCCGTCCACCTGGAACGGGCGCTGGTGCGCAGCCGGGCCAAGCTCGACTACGCCGGCGTCCAGGCCGACGCCGACGCCGGCCGGCTGCCCGACCCGATCGCCCTGCTGCCCGAGCTCGGCGCGCTGCTCACCGCCCGCGGGCTGCGCCGGGGCGCGATCAACCTGCCGCTGCCCGAGCAGGACGTGGAGGCCGACGGCGACGGTTGGCGGTTGGTGCTGCGCGGCCCGGTGCCGATGGAGGAGCACAACGCCCAGATCTCGCTGCTGACCGGAATGGCCGCCGCCGACATCATGCTGGCCGGCGGGGTCGGCCTGCTCCGCACGATGCCGGCGCCGAAGCCCGAGGCGGTCCAGCGGCTGCGGGCCGCCGCCGCCCCGCTGGGCGTGCACTGGCCGGACGGCGCCGGCCCCGGTGAGGTGCTCGCCGGGCTGGACGCCGGGCAACCCCGGGCGGCCGCCTTCGTCGACCAGGCCGCCGAGCTGATGCGCGGCGCCGCGTACACCGCGTTCGACGGCGAGGTCCCCGAGCAGCCGCGGCACGGCGGCGTCGCGGCCGCGTACGCCCACGTCACGGCGCCGCTGCGGCGGCTGGCCGACCGGTACGCCACGGAGGTCTGCCTGGCGTTGCACGCCGGCCGGCCGGTGCCGGACTGGGTGCGCGCGGCGCTGCCCCGGCTGCCCGAGGCGATGGCCGTGACCGACCGGACCGCCTCGGCGGCCACCCGCGGCGCCATCGAGCTGGCCGAGGCGGTGCTGCTGGCGCACCGGGTGGGGGAGACCTTCGACGCCGCGGTGCTGGACGTCGACGCGCCGCCAAACGGCCGCGGCCGGCCGGGCCGGCCGCCGGGCGGCACGGTGGCGCTGGACGACCCGCCGGTGCGGGCCCGCTGCCTCGGCGAGCTGCCGCTCGGCGAGCGGATCCGGGTCCGGCTGGTCACCGCCGACCCGGCCGCCCGCTCGGTGGTCTTCGAACGCGCCTGACCCGCGCCGCACCGACGCGCGCCGTGCAGCCCGCGGGACTTTGGACCGCAGCGCGTGGCGCGCTGCCCGCCGGTGTCCGTCGACCCTGACCGCCGCAGGCTTCCCCGCAAACGCGCTGCCCGCCGAACCGGGCCGCCGCACGCTTGCGCGTGGTGCCCTGCCCGCCCGGCCTTGGCCGCCGCACGCCTGCGTGCGGCGCGCTGCCGGCCGGGGTCGGTCGACCCGGACCGCCGGGGCGGTGCGCCGCACTCGGGCCGCTCGGGGCAGCGGGGTTTGTCACAGCGCCGGACGGTGCTGCCGGGACACCGGGTTTGCGAGGATGACCGCATGGCATACGACGCGAGCGCACTGCCCGACGTGTCCGGGCTGACCGTCGGCATCATCGGCGGGACCGGCGACCAGGGGCGGGGTCTCGCCTACCGGTTCGCCCGGGCCGGCCAGCGGGTGCTGATCGGCTCCCGGTCGGCCGAGCGGGCCGCGCGGTCAGCCGAGGAGATCGCCGCCCTGCCCGGCGTACCGGCGGGGACGAGCGTCACCGGGGCCGGCAACGACGAGGTGGCCCGCGGCAGCGACATCGTCATCATCGCGGTGCCGTGGGACGGGCACGCCGCCACCGTCGCCGCGCTCGCCGAGCCGCTCGCCGGCAAGATCGTCGTCGACTGCGTCAACCCGCTCGGCTTCGACAAGCAGGGCCCGTACGCCCTGCCGGTGCCCGAGGGCAGCGCCGTCCAGCAGGCCGCCGGGCTGCTGCCGTCCTCCCGGGTCTGCGCGGCGTTCAACCACGTCAGCGCCCCGCTGCTGGCCGACCCGGAGATCGACCGGATCGACCTGGACGTGCTGATCTGCACCGAGGACCGGGAGGTGGCCGGGGTGGTCGCGGCGCTCGCCGCGCGGATCCCCGGGATGCGCGGCATCTACGCCGGCCGGCTGCGTAACGCCCACCAGATCGAGGCGTTCACCGCCAACCTGATCGCCATCAACAAGCGCTACAAGGCGCACGCCGGCATCCGCGTCACCGACCTCTGACGAACCCGGTGATCCACTGACGCTGAGCAGGGCGGATCAGCCGCTCCGCGCCTGCCCAGCAGCAGACGATCATGGCGTTGTCCCCCGGCGGGGCGTGAGCGACCCGCCGGGGGACAAGGGGTCAGAAGGTGTGGTCGGGGGTGGGGAAGTCGCCGCCGCGTACCTCGTCGGCGAAGCGGCGGGTGGCGTCGGCGAGGGTGCCGGCCAGGTCGGCGTAGCGCTTCACGAAGCGCGGCGCCTTGCCGGCGCGCAGCCCGGCCATGTCCTGCCAGACCAGCACCTGGGCGTCGGTGTCCGGGCCGGCGCCGATGCCCACGGTCGGGATCCGCAGCTCGTGCGTGATCCGCTTGGCCACCTCGCCGGGCACCATCTCCAGCACCACCGCGAACGCGCCCGCCTCGGCCACCGCGTGGGCGTCGGCGATCACCTCGTCGGCGGCGTCGCCGCGGCCCTGCACCCGGTAGCCGCCGAGGGCGTGCTCGCTCTGCGGGGTGAAGCCGATGTGCGCCATCACCGGGATGCCGGCGCCGGTGATCGCCGCGATCTGCGCCGCGCAGCGCCGGCCGCCCTCGAGCTTCACCGCGTGGCAGCCGCCCTCCTTCATGAACCGCACGGCGGTGCGCAGCGCCTGCGTCGGGCCCTCCTCGTACGAGCCGAAGGGCAGGTCACCGACGACCAGCGTGTGCCGGGTGGCCCGGACCACCGCGCGGACCAGCGGCAGCAGCTCCTCGGCGGTCACCGGGACGGTCGTCTCGTAGCCGAACACGTTGTTCGCCGCCGAGTCGCCGACCAGCAGTACCGGGATGCCGGCCTGGTCGAAGATCGACGCGGTGTACTGGTCGTACGAGGTGAGCATCGGCCACCGCTCGCCGCGCTCCTTGGCGGCGATCAGGTCGCGGGTGCGGATCCGGCGGGTGGCCGGGCCGCCGTAGAGGGCGGTCACCTCGGTCGGGGTGGACTCCACCATGACTCTCTCCTTCCTCGAGGCCGCGTACGCGGTCCCCGGGTTCCGCCGCGATCGTCGCACCGGACGGCCCGCCGGCGGCAGGGCGCAGTGGAGGATTTCACTCCCGGATCCGGTCCCGACCGGACCGGTGTGGGCTCAGCCCTTCTCCCGCCACCGGTTGGTGATCGGCAGCCGCCGGTCCCGGCCGAACGCCTTCATCGAGATCTTCGTGCCCGGCGCGGACTGCCGCCGCTTGTACTCGGCGGTATCCACCATCCGCAGCACCTTGTCGACCACCGCCGGATCGTGGCCGGACTCGACCAGCCCGTCCCGGCCCAGGTCACCGTCCACGTAGCCGATCAGGATCGGGTCGAGCACGTCGTAGTCGGGCAGGGTGTCGCTGTCCAGCTGGCCCGGGCTCAGCTCGGCGCTCGGCGGCTTGCCGATCGAGTTCTCCGGGATCGGCGGGGTCTCGCCCCGGCGGGCCGCGTCGGCGTTGCGCCACTTCGCCAGCCGCCAGATCAGCGTCTTCCAGACGTCCTTGACCGGGTTGAAGCCGCCCACCGAGTCGCCGTAGAGGGTGGAGTAGCCGACCGCCAGCTCGCTCTTGTTGCCGGTGGTCAGCACCAGGTGGCCCTCCTGGTTCGACAGCGCCATCAGGATCACCCCGCGCACCCGGGCCTGGAGGTTCTCTACCGTCACCCCGGACAGCGACATGTTGGCCAGGAAGGTGTCCACCATCGGCTGGATCGGCTCGGTCCGGTAGTCCAGCCCGGTGCGCTTGGCCAGCTCCGCCGCGTCCTCCCGGCTGTGCTCGGAGGAGTGCTGGCTGGGCAGCGACACCCCGACCACCCGGTCGGGCCCGAGCGCGTCCACGGCCAGCGCGGCCACCACCGCCGAGTCGATGCCGCCGGAGAGGCCGAGCACCACCGAGGGGAACCGGTTCTTGTTGACGTAGTCGCGCAGGCCGAGCACCAGCGCGTGCCACACCTCGGCCTCGTCGGCCACCGGGGCGATCAGCCCGCCGGCGACCGCCGGCCCGGTCGGCGCCGGCGGCAGCTCGCCCACCGCGGCGCGTACCACCCGCAGCCCGTCGGCCAGTTCGGTGTCCGCGGCGGCCGGCTCGGCCGCCGCGGGCAGCTCCAGGTCGTGCACCAGCAGGTGCTCGACGAACTGCGGCGCCCGGGCGAGCAGCTCGCCGTCCGCGCCGACCACCATCGAGTCGCCCTCGAAGACCAGCTCGTCCTGGCCGCCGATCATGTTGACGTACGCGATGGCCGCGCCCGCCTCGGCGGCCCGGCGGCGGACCAGCGGCAGCCGGATGTCGTCCTTGTTCAACTCGTACGGCGAGCCGTTGATGTTGACGACCAGCCCGACGCCGGCCTGCCGGGCGGCGGCGAACGGGCCGCCGGCCTGCCACAGGTCCTCGCAGATGGTCAGCGCCACGTCCACCCCGCCGACCCGGACCACTGTCAGCATGTCGCCCGGCAGGAAGTAACGGTCCTCGTCGAACACCCCGTAGTTGGGCAGGTGGTGCTTGAAGTAGGTGGCGACCACCTCGCCCCGGTGCAGCAGCGCGGCGGCGTTGCGGGCGCCCCGCCCCGGTTCGGCGTCCCCGGCGACCTGCGGCGGGCCGTCGGCGTCCAGGTAGCCGACCACCACCGCCAGGTCGCCCAGCCCGTCCGCGGCCAGGTCGGCGGCGAGCCGGCGCAGGGCCGCCTGCGAGGCCGCCACGAACGACCGCCGGAAGACCAGGTCCTCGACCGGGTAGCCGGTGAGCGCCATCTCCGGGAACGCGACGAGCTGGGCGTCGGCGTCGGCGGCCTGGCGCGTCCAGTCGCGGACCAGGGCGGCGTTGCCGGCGAGGTCGCCGACGGTCGGGTTGACCTGGCACAGGGCGAGACGCAGGGTGGGCATGCCCTCATCTTGCCCCAGCGACCGGAGCCCGACACGGCGGGCGGCGCGAGACGGCGCCCACCCCCGCGGCGCCGCGCGGGCCCTGGCCGGCACGGGCGGTCCGCGCGGCGGGACGCGGCGGGACGCCCGGCGGGAGGTTCGCGTAACGTCGGCGTAACGAGGCCGGTGGAGACTGGTCGGTCAGGCCGGGCCGGGGCCCATCCGGTGGCCGACGAGGTGTCGCGAGGAGTGGAAGTGGACCGTCAGCAGGAGTTCGTCCTCCGTACGCTGGAAGAGCGGGACATCCGGTTCGTCCGGCTCTGGTTCACCGACGTGCTCGGCACCCTGAAGAGCGTGTCGGTGGCGCCCGCCGAGCTGGAGGCGGCGTTCGAGGAGGGCATCGGGTTCGACGGCTCGGCGATCGAGGGCTTCGCCCGGGTCTTCGAGTCCGACATGGTGGCCATGCCCGACCCGACCACCTTCCAGGTCTTCCCGTTCGAGGGCGGGGTCAGCGGCGAGAGCGCCCGGATGTTCTGCGACATCCTGCTCCCCGACGGCGGGCCGTCCTGGGCCGACCCGCGGCACGTGCTGCGCCGGGCGTTGTCCAAGGCTGCGGAGAAGGGCTTCACCTTCTACACCCACCCCGAGATCGAGTTCTTCCTGCTGGAGAACGGCCCGCTGGACGGCTCGGTGCCCACGCCGGTGGACACCGGCGGCTACTTCGAGCACACCACCCACGCGGTGGCCCGCGACTTCCGCCGCCAGGCGGTGCTGGCGCTGGAGCGGATCGGCATCTCGGTGGAGTTCAGCCACCACGAGGTGGCCCCCGGCCAGCAGGAGATCGACCTGCGCTACGCCGACGCGCTCACCACCGCCGACAACATCATGACCTTCCGGCACGTGGTGAAGGAGGTGGCGCTCTCCACCGGCGTGCAGGCCACCTTCATGCCGAAGCCGTTCACCGACCAGCCGGGCAGCGGGATGCACACCCACCTGTCGCTGTTCGAGGGGGAGCGCAACGCGTTCCACGACGCCGGCGACCCGATGAAGCTGTCCAAGGTGGCCCGCGCGTTCATCGCCGGGCTGCTGGTGCACGCCCGCGAGTACACGGCGGTCACCAACCAGTGGGTGAACTCCTACAAGCGACTCTTCCCGCAGGCCCTGCCGGACCGGGTCACCGAGAGCCCGGCGTACGTCTGCTGGGGTCACCTGAACCGGTCCGCGCTGGTCCGGGTGCCCGCGTACGGCAAGCCGAACTCGGCCCGGGTCGAGGTCCGCTCGCCGGACTCGGCGGCCAACCCGTACCTGGCCTTCGCGGTGCTGCTCGGCGCCGGCCTCAAGGGCATCGAGGAGGGCTACGAGCTGCCGCCGGGCGCCGAGGACGACGTCTGGTCGCTGACCAGCGCCGAGCGGCGGGCGATGGGCTACGAGCCGCTGCCGGAGAACCTCGCCGAGGCGATCGACGTGATGGCGGGCTCGGAGCTGGTCGCCGAGGTGCTCGGCGAGCACGTCTTCGACTTCTTCCTGCGCAACAAGCGCGCCGAGTGGGAGCAGTACCGCCGCGAGGTCACCCCGTACGAGCGGCAGCGTTACCTGTCGCTGTAGCCGGGGCTGCCGGCGGTGGCGCGCTGCCGCTATCGTCTCGATCACCGCGCCGGCACCCCCGCCGGGCGTAGCCGGTCGGGAGGCAGTCGGTGCTGGAGGATCTGCTCAGCGGAGCCTGGCAGAGTGTGGTGTTCGGGGTCGTCGGGGTGGCCCTGATGGCGGCCGGATTCCTGTTGGTCGACCTGCTGACCCCGGGGCGGCTGCGGGAGCTGATCTGGGTGCGCCGCAACGGCAACGCCGCGCTGCTGCTCGCCGCCAACCAGCTCGGCATCGCCGGGATCGTCTTCACCGCGATCCTGACCAGCTACAGCGACTTCACCAAGGGGTTGGCGTCCACGCTGATCTTCGGGCTGATCGGGTTGGCCATCATGGCGCTGGCCTTCTTCGTGCTGGACCTGCTCACCCCGGGCCGGCTCGGGGAGATCATCTGCGCGGATGAGCCGCACCCGGCGGCTCGGGTCAGCGCCGCCACCCACTTCGGCGCCGCGCTGATCGTCTGCGCCTGCATCGCCTGAGCCGGCCTGTCGTACCCGCGGCCTAGGGTCGCGGGGTGAACCGCACGGACCGTCTCTACGCGCTGGTCGAGGAGTTGCGCGCGGTGTCGCCGCGGCCCCGCAGCGCCCGCTGGCTGGCCGAGCGATTCGAGGTCAGCACCCGCACCATCGAGCGCGACATCGGCGCCCTGCAACAGTCCGGGGTGCCGATCTGGGCCGAGCCGGGCCGCACCGGCGGCTACGCGGTCGACCGCGCCCGCACCCTGCCGCCGGTGAACCTCACCCCCGGCGAGGCGGTGGCGATGGCGGTGGCGCTGCACCGGCTGCGCGGCACGCCGTTCGCCGCGGCGGCCGGCACCGCGCTGCGCAAGCTGCTCGCGGTGATGCCCGCCGCCGACGCCGCCGAGGCGCACCGGCTGGCCGCGCGGGTGCACCTGATCGGCGACGGGCCGGTGACGCCCGTCCCGGCCACCGTCGCCGACGCGGTGCCCGCCGGGCGGGTGCTGCGGATCCGGTACGCCGACCGCGCCGGCGCCGGGACGCTGCGCGAGGTCGAGCCGCTCGGCTACCTCGGCAACCCGCGGCACTGGTACCTGCTGGCCTGGTGCCGGCTGCGCGACGGCATCCGGGCGTTCCGCACCGACCGGATCGTCTCGGTGACCACTCTCGCCGAGCGGGTCCCGCAGCGGGACCTCGACCTGGACACCGCCTGCGACATCCCGCGGGAGCGACTCCGCCGCCTCACCCTGGTCTGACTGACGACGACGGCCGTCTCGGCACGGTTCGGCTCGACGACGCCGCCGCTCGACGGACGGCAGCGCTGGCCGGATTTGCTGGGTCGCGCTGCCGGGCGCGAGGTGCTGCCGGGTGCTTGCTGGGGGCGCTGCCGGGCGCATGCTGGGCCGCGCGGCCGGTTGCGCGGTGCCGCCGGGTGCTTGCTGGGTCGCCGGGCTGCCGGGTGCGGGGTGCTACCGGGTGCTTGCTGGGCCACCGCGCTGCCGGGTGCGCGGTGCCGCCGGGCGTCCGGTGGTGGTGCCGGGATCGGGGCGGGAAACACCGACAGGGGGCTGTCGCGGGCGGGGCGAAAGCTGGGGATCGACGGCGCCGGCCGACCGGCCGGCGCGTGGATCCGGGAGGCACCACATGACCATCAGCAACGGCGTGACCTGGTTCGAGATCGGCACCGAGCGGCCGGACGAGGCCGAGCGGTTCTACGGCGACCTGTTCGGCTGGAGCTTCACCGAGGAGGGCGCTGGCGGCGCCACGTACCGGACGACCGGAGCCGGCGGGAGCGAGGGGATCGGCGGCGCGATCCGGGGCACCGGCGGCACCGGCCCGAACTACGCCATCTTCTACGTACAGGTGGCCGACGTGGCGGCGACCTGCCGACGGGCGGAGGCGGCCGGCGGCAAGGTGCTGGTGCCGCGTAAGCAGAACGACAACGGGCTCAGCTTCGCCCACCTGCTCGACCCGGCCGGCAACCACGTCGGCGTTTTCACCCCGCCGCCGGCCGGCTGAGCCGGACCGGCCGGTCCGTACCGCTCGGAACGCGCGGACTCGTCGCCGGGCCGTGATGCCTGGGAGTCATCACGATGACTCCCAGGCATCACGGCGGGAAGGGGCACCCGAACCGGGCGACCGGTGGGCAGACCCGGGTCGAGCGCGTGGGGCGTCAGCCCGATCTCACTTACCGGCCGGGCCGCCGTGCCCGCCGCGGCCGCCCGGGCCGCCCTGGCCGTGGCCGGCCGGGCCGCCGGGGAAGACGCCGGCCTCGCCCGCCGCGGTGATCGCGTCGGCCTGCTCCTGGGTGAGCTTGCCGTCCTCGACGGCCTGCGCCAGCCGCTCCTTCAGCGCCGCCTGCCGGTCCTCGGCGGACGGGCGCTCCGGCCGGTCGGCCGGCTTGCGTTCCTCGCGGATCTTCTCCAGCGCGGCGGTCACCTTGTCGGTGGAAACGCCCAGCTCCTTCGCGAGCGCCTCGGCGAACTCGGCCTGGCGGTCGGCCCGCTGCTGCTGCCGGTCGTCGTTGGCGCTCGCGCTCGGTGCCGGGTCGGTGCCGTCGGCGGCGAAGGCGACCGTCGGGGCGGCGACCCCGAGGCCGAGCACGCCGGCCGTCGCCAGCCCCGCGATCAGGTGCTTCCTCGTCATGGCCATGCTGTCCTCCAACTCGTCGGTACGTGTTGCGCTGACCTCACCGACGGTGACCAGCCGACCTGGGGGCGCCCCATGGCGAACCTGTCAGCGAGCTGGCAATCCAGGCCGCCCGGCCCGGACAAACCGGTTGCTCCCGGACGCCCCAGCGGTAAGGGCGGACGGTCGCCCGACCCGACCCTCGCCCGTCCCCGGCGCGTTGATCATGAGGTTAGCGGTGCCGATTCCGGCATTTCGCGCCGCTAACCTCATGATCAACCAGCGGTGGAGGAGGGGAGGTGGGGGAGGGAGGGGGTTAGTGGACGGCGGGGGTGGCGGTGAGGGTTTCGGTGTCGGTGTCGAGGGTGGCTTCGGTGCCGACGGGGACGGTGAGCTGGCCGGGGCCGTGGCCGATGGGGAGGCCGCCGAGGACCGGGACGCCGAGGTCGCCGAGGCGCTCGGCGAGCACGTCGGCGACGGTGACCGACCAGCCGTCCGCGCAGTCGGTGAACTGGCCCACCGCCACCCCGGCCAACCCGTCCAACGCGCCGGCCCGGCGCAGCTGGGTGAGCATCCGGTCCACCTTGTACGGCGGTTCCCCCACGTCCTCGATCAGCAGCACCGCCCCGGTCAGGTCCGGCATGTCCGGGGTGCCGAGCGACGCCACGATCAGGCAGAGGTTCCCGCCGAGCAGCCGGCCGGTGGCCCGGCCGGGCACCCGTACCGGGTAGGTCTCCTCACCGGGCACCGCGGTCACCGTGACCGGCTCGGTGGTCATCAGTGCGGCGTGCAGGGACTCGGCGGACCGGGGCGGGGTGCGGTCGTCCGTCCAGGCCGCGCCGGGGCCGTGCACGCTGGCCAGCCGGGCGCCCCGCCAGAGCGCGAACTGCAACGCGGTGATGTCCGAGAAGCCGGCCACCACCTTCGGGTCCCGGCGTACGGCGGCCATGTCGATCGCGTCCACCACCCGCTGCGCGCCGTACCCGCCCCGGGTGCAGATCACCCCGCGTACCTCGGGGTCGGCGAACGCCGCGTTCAGGTCGGCGGCCCGCAACTCGTCCGCGCCGGCCAGGTAGCCCTGCCGGGCGTACGCGTTGGGCGCCAGCTTCGGCCGCAGCCCCCAGCCGGTGAGCAGCTCGATGCCGCGGGCCACCCGTTCCGGCCGGGTCGGCCCGGACGGCGACACCAGCATCACCGTGTCGCCGGGGCGCAGCACCGGCGGGCGGAGGACGGACGGCTGCTCGGGCGTGGTGTGGTCGGGCACAGCGGCAGAGCCTAGTCGCGCCGGGGACCTATCCGGTGACGTACCGCTGCGCCCACTCGCCGGTCGGCGGGATGGGGGTGATGACGTCGATCAGGACGCCGTCCGGGGCGGCCAGGATGAAGTGCCGCTGGCCGAAGTCCTCGCTGCGCAGCTCCAGTTCGACGGGGAGGCCGGCCCGGACGGCGAGGCGCTCCCACTCGGCGTCGACGTCGCTCACCTCGAGGTTGAGCAGCAGCCCGCGCACCGGAGCCCGGTACGCCGCCGGCAGGGTCGGGTGCCGGTGGTCGAGCAGGGCCAGCTCGCACTCCGGCGGGCCGGGGCGGCGCAGGCTCACGTACCAGTCGGCCTCGAAGGTCGGCTCGAAGCCCAGGTGTTCCTGGTAGAAGTCGCGAGCCTCGGTGAGCCGGCCGGTGCAGACGACCGGATAGAAGCTGGTCAGGTTCATGGGGGAATCCCCTTTCGCATACCATCGGTATGTGAAGGACGCTAATTCGCGTACCGTTGGTATGTCAATGGAGGGTCGATGACGCAGGGGATCCGGGCCCGGCAGCGCGCACAGACCCGGGCGGCGCTGGTGCGCCAGGGGCGGCGGCTCTTCGCCACCCAGGGCTACGCGGCCGTCGGGCTGGCGGAGCTGGTCGAGGCCGCCGGGGTCACGAAGGGCGCGCTCTACCACCACTTCACCGGCAAACCCGACCTGTTCCGGGCGGTCCTCGCGGAGGTGCAGCAGGAGGTCGCCGACCGGGTGGCGGCCGCCGCCGACGCCCACCACGACCCGTGGTCCCGGTTCACCGCCGGCTGCCGGGCCTTCCTCACCGCGAGCACCGATCCGCAGCTGCAACGGATCATGCTGGTCGACGGCCCGGCGGTGCTCGGCTGGAACGAGTGGCGCGCGCTGGACGAGGCGACCTCCGGCCGGCACCTGGCCGAGGCGCTGACCGAGCTGGTCGACTCCGGGACGATCGGCCGGCAGCCGGTCGCGCCACTGGCCCGGCTGCTCTCCGGCGCCATGAACGAGGCGGCGCTCTGGCTGGCCGGGACGACGGATCCGGCTGCCCTCAACGACACCTGGGCGGCGCTGTCCCGAATGCTGGCCGCCCTGCGCACCCCGAGCCCCGCCGGCTCCGCCGGGTGACGGCACCGGCGTGTGCGTGCCGCCCGTGGAGCCGCTCCGGGGTTCGGCGGGGCACCGGCTAGCCTCGACGGCGTGGCAACCGCGCTGGTGATCGAGAACGACCCGACCGACGACGCCCGCCGGCTGGGCGAGTGGCTGACCGAGGCCGGGCTGGAGCTGTGGGTGGTACGGCCGCACGCCGGTGACGAGCTCCCCGCCGACCTGGCGGGGTACGCGGCGCTGGTGGTGCTCGGCGGCGAGCAGCAGGCGTACCCGCTGCCGGACGGATCACCGGGCGCGCCCTGGTTCCCGGCGGTGGAGGGGCTGCTCCGCAAGGCTGTCCGGCACCGCGTGCCCACCCTGGCCATCTGCCTGGGCGCGCAGCTGCTGGCCACCGCGCACGCCGGTCAGGTGGAGCGCAGCCCGTCCGGGCCGGAGATCGGCCCGGCCGTGGTCGGTCGCCGGGACGCCGCCGAGGCCGACCCGCTCTTCCGGTACGTGCCGCTGATCCCGGACGTGCTCCAGTGGCACGCCGACGAGATCACCGAACTGCCCCGTGGCGCCACCCTGCTGGCCGCCTCCACCCGCTACCCGCACCAGGCGTTCCGCCTCGGCGACCGGGCCTGGGGGCTGCAGTTCCACATCGAGTGCGACACCGCGATGATCGCCGACTGGGCCGCCGACTCCACCATGCTGGCCGAGCTGGGCTACGACCCGGAGCTGGTGGTGGCCGCCTGCCACGGGGTGATGGTCGACGTCGAGGAGGTCTGGCAGCCGTTCGCCGCCCGGTTCGCCGCGCTGGCCCTCGGCGAACTGGACGACAGCGGGCCGCGGCGCAGCCTGCCGCTGCTCGGGCAGGGATGAGCCGGCCGACCAGGGCCGCCGGGCGGCTGGCCCGCTACGGCTTCGGGATCGGCGAGGACGACGGCGGGGCACGGGCGGCCGACCTGCTCGGCCCGGACGGGCTGGGCCTGTGGCGGCCGGACACCCAGGAGCCGGCCGACGAGGCGGCGGCGGAGCTGCTGGCGGCGCTGTCCCGGGCCGCCGACCCCGACCTGGCGCTGCGCCAACTGCACCGCCTGGTGGAGGCCGAGCGCCGGGCGAGCGCGACCGACAACCGCGCCGCGGCCGCCACCGTCAGTCAGCGCGGGGGTACCGGTCGGGCCGCGGCCGCCGGCCAGCGCGGGGGCACCGGCGCGGCAGCGGACCCGGCCGGCGGCGCGGCGGAATCCGCGGCCGGGATCGGTGCCGGGTCGGCCCTGCTGGCCGCGCTCGGCGACGACCCGGGGCTGCGGCGCCGGCTGCTCGCGGTGCTCGGCGCCTCGTCGGCGCTCGGCGACCACCTGGTGGCCAACCCGGACCAGTGGACCGCGCTGCGCACCGCCCCGGACGGGCTCGCACCGACCGCCGAGGGGCGGCTCGACCTGACCGGCGACGGCAACCCGATCGCGGTGCTGCGCCGGGCGTACCGGCTGGCGCTGCTGCGGATCGCGGCGGCCGACCTGACCGGCGGGCGGGGCCTGGAGCAGACCATGGCCGCGCTCTCCGCGCTGGCCGACGCCACCCTCGCGGCGGCGTACGGGATCGCGGTCGGTGAACTGCCGGCGGGCACGCCCCACCCCCGGCTGGCCGTGGTGGCGATGGGCAAGTGCGGCGGCGACGAGCTGAACTACGTCTCCGACGTGGACGTGATCTTCGTGGCCGCCGAGGACGCCGATCTCGCCGCGGCGACCACGGTCGCCACCCGGCTGATCCACATCTGCGGGCTGGTCGCCTGGCCGGTCGACGCCGCGCTGCGTCCGGAGGGCAACCGGGGGCCGCTGGTGCGTACCCTCGCCAGCCACCTGGCCTACTACCGGCGCTGGGCCCGCACCTGGGAGTTCCAGGCCCTGCTCAAGGCGCGGCCGGCCGCCGGCGACCTGGCGCTCGGGCGGGAGTGGATCGACCAGCTCGCCCCGCTGCTGTGGCGGGCGGCCGAGCGGCCGGAGGCCGTCGAGGACGTCCGCGCCATGCGCCGCAAGATCATCGACAACATCCCGCCGAAGGAGCTGGAGCGCGAGATCAAGCGCGGCCCGGGCGGGCTGCGCGACATCGAGTTCGCGGTGCAGCTGCTGCAACTGGTGCACGGGCGGGGCGACGAGTCGCTGCGGGTGCCCGGCACGATCCCGGCGCTGCGCGCGTTGGTGGCCGGCGGTTACGTGGGCCGGGCCGACGGCGAGGCGCTGCTGCGCGGCTACCGCTTCCTGCGTACCGTCGAGCACCGCCTCCAGTTGCAGGGCCTGCGCCGCACCCACACCGTGCCGGCCGACCCGGTCGGGCTGCGCTGGCTGGCCGCCGCGCTCGGCTACCAGGCCACGCCGGGCCGCAGCGCCGTCGAGGAGTTCCGCGCCGAGTGGGTCACCCACGCCACCGAGGTACGCCGGCTGCACGCCAAGCTGCTCTACCGGCCGCTGCTGGAGTCGGTGGCCCGGGTGCCCGCCGACGGGCTGCGGCTGACCCCGGAGGCGGCCCGGCACCGGCTGGAGATCCTCGGCTTCGCCGACCCGGCCGGGGCGCTGCGCCACCTGCAGGCCCTCACCGGCGGGGTGAGCCGCACCGCCGCCATCCAGCGCACCCTGCTGCCGGTGCTGCTCAGCGAGTTCGCCGACGCCCCCGAACCGGACCGCGGCCTGCTCAACTACCGGCAGGTCTCCGACAAGCTCGGCAGCACCCCCTGGTACCTGCGGCTGCTGCGCGACTCCGGCCCGGTCGCCCGCCGGCTGGCCCGGGTGCTCTCCTCCTCCCGGTACGCCGCCGACCTGCTCGCCCGGGAGCCGGAGGCGCTGCGGCTGCTGGCCGAGGAGAGCGAGCTGACCCCGCGCCCGCGGGACGTGCTCCACGAGGGGTTCGCCGCCGCGGCCGCCCGGCACGCCGACCCGGTCGAGGCGACCGGGGCGGTCCGCGCGTTGCGCCGCCGGGAACTGGTCCGGCTGGCCTGCGCCGACGTGCTGAGCCGGGCCGGTTCCCTGGCTCCCGCCCCACCCCGTCCGGACGGCGCGGGACGCGCCACGCCGGCGCTGACCGACGTCACCGCGGTCGGCGCGGCGCTGGCCGACGTCACCGACGCCACGCTGGCCGCGGCGCTGCGCGTCGCCCGGGCCAGCCGGCCCGAGCCGCCGGGGCTGCGGTTCGCGGTGATCGGCATGGGCCGGCTCGGCGGGTACGAGTCGAACTACCTCTCCGACGCCGACGTGCTCTTCGTCTACGACCCGCCGGCGGGCGCCGCCGAGAGCGCGGCCAGCGCGGCCGCGCACGCCGTCGCCGAGGAGCTGCGCCGGCTGCTCGCCATGCCCGCCCCCGACCCGCCGCTGGGTGTGGACGCGGACCTGCGCCCGGAGGGCCGGCAGGGGCCGCTGGTCCGCAGCCTCGCCGCGTACACCCAGTACTACGCCCGCTGGTCGAAGGTGTGGGAGGCGCAGGCGCTGCTGCGCGCCCGGTTCGTCTGCGGCGACGCCGACCTGGGCGCCGAGTTCGAGGCGCTGGTCGACCCGGTCCGCTATCCGGCCGAGGGGCTGACCCGCGAGCAGGTGGTGGAGATCCGCCGGATCAAGGCGCGGGTGGAGCACGAGCGGCTGCCCCGCGGCGCCGACCCGGCCACCCACACCAAGCTGGGCCGGGGCGGGCTGGCCGACGTCGAGTGGGCGGTACAGCTGCTCCAGCTGCGCCACGGCGGGGCGAACCCGGCGCTGCGCGGCACGCGTACCCTCGACGCCCTCGCGGCGGCCCGGGACGCGGGCCTGGTCGACCCGGCGGACGCCGCCGCGATGGCCGCCGGCTGGACTCTGGCCGCACAGGTGCGTAACGCGCTGATGCTGGTCCGCGGCCGGGCCGGCGACCAGCTGCCCCGGCACGGGGTGGAGCTGGCCGGGGTGGTCCGGCTGCTCGGCCGGGACGATCCTGGCGAGTTCCTCGACGAGTACCTGCGCACCGGCCGACGGTCCCGGGCGGCGATGGAACGGGTGCTCGATGCCTGAGGCACAAGGACGTGCCCCTACCCATCGGTTCCCGAGGAGCGTTCTCCCGCTGCTCACCGGGCGCGCCTGGCTGCCCGCGGCCGGCACGGCGCTGCTGCTGGCCGCGGCGTTCCTGCTCGCCCCGCCGATGGGCACCGACCTCGCCGCCCAGGTGGCCCGGGCGGAGTTCGCCGACCGCTACGCCGCCCCCGTCGACCTCGGCTGGTACGGCGGCGTCGACCAGTACGGTTACAGCCTGTTCGTTGCCCGCCTGGCCGCCTGGACCGGGCCCCGGCCGCTCGGGGCGGTCGCCGCGGTGCTCGCCGCCGGGGCGCTGGGCTGGCTGTTCGCCCGGCACCGGGCCCGCCGCCCCGTGCTGGCCGGGGTACTTGGCGCGGTGGTTCTGGTCGGCAACCTGGTCAGCGGCCGGATCACCTTCGCCGTCGGGCTGGCGCTCGGCCTGCTCGCTCTCTGCGTGGTCTCCGCTGATCGACCGGCCCGCCCCGGGCGGCTGGTTCTGGCCGGGCTGCTTGCCGCGCTCGCCACCTGGGCCAGCCCGGTCGCCGGGCTGTTCACCGGCCTGGCTGGCGCGGCCCTGCTGCTGGCCAGCCTGCGCCGGATGCCCGGCCCGGGACGACCGCTGCCCGGCGGCTGGCGGGTCGACCGCCCGCTCGGTGAGGCACTGACGCTCTGCCTTGCCCCGGCGCTCGCCCTTGCCCCGATGGCGCTGCTGTTCGGCAACGGCGGCAGCCAGCCGTTCAGTGCCGAGTCGATGCGGATCAACGTGGCGTTGGCTGTGGCGGTGTTCTTCGTGGTGCCGCGCCGCCGCCGGGTGCTGCGGGTCGGCGCCGCGCTGACCGTGCTGCTGTTGGTCGCCGCCCAGGCGGTGCCCAGCCCGATCGGCTCCAACGCGCTGCGGCTGCCGATGCTCTTCGCCCTTCCGCTGCTCGCCGGCTACGCTTCGCTGCCCGGTCCGTGGCTGGCTGGGCTCCTTGCCGCCTGCGTCTGGTGGCAGAACCCGGTGATGACCAGCGATCTGGCCCGGGCCGGCTCGCCGGAGAGTGCCGCCGCGTTCTACCGGCCGCTCGTCGACGAGCTGGACCGCCGGCAGCCGGTGGGCCGGGTTGAGGTGGTGCCGCTGCGCGACCACTGGGAGTCCGCGTACCTGCCGGCGACCGTGCCGCTGGCCCGGGGCTGGGAGCGGCAGGTCGACACCGACCGCAACGGACTCTTCTACGCCGACGACCTGACCCCCGAGGAATACGCCAGGTGGCTGCGCCGGGAGGCGGTCGAATACGTCGCGCTGGCCCCGGACAGCCCGCCCGACCGGTACGCCCGGCAGGAGGCTGCCCTGGTCGCCGCCGGTCAGCCGTATCTGCGCGAGGTGTGGCGGGACGGGACGTGGCGGCTCTACGCGGTGGTCGACCCGACCCCGCTGGTCGGCGCGCCGGCCCGGCTGGTCAGCTCCGGTCGGGCCGCCGTCCGGTTCGTCACCGACGCCCCCGGTGACGTGCCGGTGCGGGTGCGCTGGTCGCGGTGGCTGTCGCTGCAGGGGGCGGGCGGGTGTCTGCGGCCCGGCGCAGACGGGTGGACCGAGGTGCGGGTCCGGGTGCCGGGTCAGTTCTCGATCTCCAGCAGCCTCGCCCCGGCGAACCACTGCTAACGGGGCCGGCCGCTCACCACTCGGGCAGGGAACCCGCATGCCGGCCAGGACCGGAGAGAACTGCTGACTGTCGCCGCGACCTCGAACGGTGGCTGCCGTACGAGGCGTAATCGGAAGCAGAGCGGGAATGCGCCGGCCCGCTCACCGCCCCTGACGAGGCGGAGCCGAAAAGGAGAGGACGACGCGGCATCGGCCCTGACCGGCGCAGCCCCGCTACCCGTCGGGCGGCAGGAATGATCCTGGCGTGCGGGCTGGCCGCCGCTCTGCTTCGAATGCCCTTCCTCTGGACCGGGCTCGGCATGGACGAGGGGGGCTACGCGCACGTCGTACAGCAGTGGTCCCGGGGTGCCCGGTTGTACGGGGAGGCGTGGCTCGACCGCCCGCAAGGGCTGCTGCTGACGTACCGGCTCCTGCTCTGGCTCGACGACGACGGCTGGACCATCCGGCTCGGTGCGGTGCTCGCGGGTGTGGGCATCACGGTGCTGGTCGGAATGATCGGTTGGCTGCTCGTGGATTCTCGGACGGGGGTAGCCGCAGCAGGGCTGTACGCGGTGGCAGGCGTCGCCCCGAACATCGAGGGATTCACTCTCAACGGAGAACTCCTCGCCAGCTTCCCGGCGACCCTGGCCGTGGCCGCTGCCCTGCTCTGGCTCCGGCACCAGTCAGCGATGTGGCTCGTCACGGCCGGCCTTGCGGCGGGCGTCGCCATGACGATGAAGCTGTCCGGCCTGGACGGGATAGCCGTCGGTCTGGTCGTGGCCCTGCTCCGTCCGCGGTCCGGCCGGGTCATCGGGTCACCCCAGGCGCTCTTCCTCGGTGCGTCCGCCGCGCCAGTCGGGTTGTCTGCCCTGCACGGCTGGCACCTGGGCTGGCGCGAGTACTGGACGGCGCTCGTCGGTTACCAGGTCACCGCGATGGGCGAACCCGCCGCCGGACCCGCTGCCCGCTGGGCCGACTTCACCGGTAGCCTCGGTCCCGCCGCCCGGGACCTGGCGGTGGTGGCGGGGGCGGCCGCCGTCGGACTCTGGCTGCTGCGCGGCGCGCGGCCGGCGAGGCGTGTCCTGCTCGCCTGGCTCGGTGGCGCAGCCCTGGGGGTGAACGTCGGTGGCTCGTACTGGCCGCACTACTACGTACAACTGCTTCCGCCGCTCACGGTGGCGGCCGCGGCAGCGGTCGCCGCTGTCCGCCGGCCCCGCCTGCGGATGGTGGCAGCCACGTCGGTTCTGCTGCCCCAGCTCATCTGGCTCGGCGCGTTGGTGCCGGCCAGCGCCGAGGAACGGCAGCAGCGGATCCCCTACTACGGCCTCGCACGTCGGGACGAACGGATCGCGGCGGTCATCCGGGCCGAGACGTTCCCGGACGACCGCATCTTCGTCCTCGTCTCCAGGAGCAACATCTACTTCCTCGCGCAGCGAACGACCGACTACCCGTACCTCTGGGGCAAGCCGATAGAGAAGATCCCCGACGCGCTGCCCCGCCTGCGGGCCATGCTCGACGGTCCACAGCGCCCGGCGTTGATCGTGCTGGACGGCGACCCGAGAAGGGTGGACAGCTCCGGTGAGCTGAGCCGGATCCTCGCCGAGCACTACCGCGTCCGGCGGGTGGTGGAGGGCGTGCCGCTACTGACCACTGCCTAGGTTTCCCCGGGGACCGCCGGCGGGCCGCCGCAGCGGAGCGCCGGCCTGTCCGCCGGGGACAACTGCTGGTCCGGTGCTCACCGTCGGCGGCCGTACTGGCAGCATGTCGGCGTGCCTCACCACCTCGCGCGCTGGACCGGTCTCGCGGGTTCGGCGCTGCTCGCCGTCGCCGCGTTCCTCGGCGGCGCGCTGCCCGACGGAAACCTGCGCCCCACCCCGGTCAACATCTGGCAGGGCCCGAACGGGCCGCTGATCATCGCCACCTGGCTGGTCGGCACCGCGCTGATGGCGTACGCCTGGTGGACGCTGTGCGACCGGGTGCCGTCGGCCCGCTGGGCCCTGGTCACCGTCGGGCTCTGGCTGCTGCCGCTGCTGTTCGCCCCGCCGCTGGGCAGCCGGGACGTCTACGCGTACGCCTGCCAGGGCGCCAGCTACGCGGCCGGGATCAACCCGTACGAACAGGGCGTGTCGGCGCTGCCCTGCCCGTGGCTGGACACCATCTCCTACATCTGGCGGGACACCCCGGCGCCGTACGGGCCGCTGTTCGTGGTGCTCGCCGGCGCGGCGGTCAAGGCGACCGGGTCGCTGACCGGCAGTATCGTGCTGTTCCGGCTGATGGCGGTGGTCGGGGTGGCGCTGACCGCGGCCTGCCTGCCGGTGCTGGCCCGCCGGTGCGGCGTCCCGGCCGGGCGGGCGCTCTGGCTGGCGCTGGCCTGCCCGCTGGTCGCCGTGCACCTGGTCTCCGGCGCGCACAACGACGCGCTGATGGTGGGGCTGCTGGTGGCCGGGCTGGCGGTGGTGGTGTCCCGGCCGGGTCGCCCCGGTCCGCTGCTCGCCGGCGGTGTGCTGCTCGGGCTGGCCGGCGGGGTCAAGGTGACCGCGCTGGTCGTGGTGCCGTTCGCGGCGCTGGTCGCGATCGCCGGGGCGTACTCGATCCGGGCGCTGATCCGCGACGGCGGCTGGGTGGTCGGCGGGGCGGTCGCGACGGTGGCGGGCGTGACGCTCGCCGCCGGCCTGGACTTCGGCTGGATCGCCGGGCTGGAGCAGGGCGGCCTGGTGATCGCCTGGACCTCGCCGTCGACCGCGGTCGGGCAGACCGTGGGCTACCTGGCCGCGCCGTTCGGCTGGCACGGTGATCCGTTGCCGGTCACCCGGGGCATCGGGATGGCGGTGCTCGCGCTGGTGCTGGTGTGGCTCTGGTGGCGGGCCCGCGCCCGCGACCCGCTGTGGCACGCCGGGCTCGCGCTGGCCGCCACGGTGGCGCTGGCCCCGCTCTACCACCCCTGGTACTGGATCTGGCCGCTGACGGTGCTCGCGGCCACGGCGCGGCAGCGGATCGGCTGGTTCACGGTGGTGGCGCTGGTCTCGTCGTTCCTGGTGCTGGCCGACGGCACCGGCCTGCCGAGGTTCACCAAGACGGTCGGTGCGCCGCTGATGACGCTGTTGGTGATCGTGGTGGCGGTCCGCTTGGTACGGTCGGCTCGGGCGGCCCGCCGGCCGGTCGCCGTCGACTGAGGGAAGGTGCGCCGGTGAGCGATCCCGGCGCCCCACCCGCCCCGCCGTCCCCCGACGGCCCGGAGCCGTCCGACGCCCCGCCGCCCGGCGCTCCGCCGCCGTCCGACGCTCCGCCGTCGGGTGCCCCGCCGTCGCCCGGTGCCGCCCGGCTCGCCCGCTGGGCCGGCCTGGTCGGGTCGGTGCTGCTGGCGGTCATCGGCTGGCTCGGTGGCGCGCTGCCGGGCACCGCCACCGCGCCGATCTGGCGCGCGGACCGCGGCCCGCTGGTCGTCGCCGGGTGGCTGGTCGGCACCGCCCTGCTGGTCGGCGCGTGGTGGGCACTGCGCCGGGGCGCCCCGTCGACCGGGTGGGCGTACCGCACCGCCGGGCTCTGGGCGGTTCCGCTGCTGCTCACCCCGCCACTGGGCAGCCGGGACGTCTACTCCTACGCCTGCCAGGGCTGGGCGTACGCGCACGGCGTCGACCCGTACGCGACGGGGGTGGCCGGGGCGGGCTGCCCGTGGGTGGACGCGGTCGCGCCGATCTGGCGGGACACCCCGGCGCCGTACGGGCCGTTCTTCGTGCTGCTGGCCGCGCTCGCGGTGACCCTGGGCGGGGGACTGGTCGGCACCCTGGTGGTGCTGCGGCTGATCGCGCTGGCCGGGATGCTGCTGACCGCGCTCTGCCTGCCCGGGCTGGCCCGGGCCGCCGGGGTGCCCACCCGCCGCGCCGGCTGGCTGGTGCTGGCCTGCCCGCTGGTCGGGGTGCACCTGCTGGCCGGCGCGCACAACGACACGGTGCTGCTCGGCCTGCTGACGTTCGCCCTGCTGGTGCTGGTCCGGCTGCCCGGGCGGCCACGGGCGCTGCTGGTCGCCGGGGCGCTGCTCGGGCTGGCGGTGGCGGTGAAGGCCACCGCGCTGGTGGTGCTGCCGTTCGCGGCGCTGGCCGCGGTGCACAGCCGCTACACGCTCGGGGCGCTGCTGCGGAACGCCGGTTGGCTGGCCGGCGGGGTGCTGGCCGCGCTCGCGGTCACCGCGCTCGCCGCGGGGCTCGGCTTCGGCTGGGTCGGTGGGCTGGCCCGCAGCGGCGACTCCGAGCAGTGGACCTCACCGCCGACCGCGGTGGGCTTCGTCGTCGACTACGCCGGCGCGCTGGCCGGCCGGGACCCGCATGCCGTGCCGGTTACCCGGGCGGTGGCGCTGCTGCTGCTCGCCGTGCTGCTGGTGGTGCTCTGGTGGCGGGCCTGGCGGGCGCTGCGCCGGTTGAACGACGTCCGGCAGCGGGTGGCCCGGATCGAGGCGGCCCGCCCCCGGGTGGCGCTGCGCTCCGCCGGGCTGGCCCTGGCCGCCACCGTCGCCCTGGCCCCGGTCGTCCATCCCTGGTACCTCACCTGGCCGCTGGCCGTGCTCGCGGTCGCCGCGGCCCGGACCACCTGGTTCGTGCTGCCCTGCGCGCTCGCCGCGTTCCTCACCCTGCCCGACGGCACCACGCTGGCCCGGTTCACCAAGGCCCCGGGCGCGATCGCGATGACCGCGCTGGTCCTCGCGCTCCTGGTCGTCCTGACCGTGAACCGCGCCCGAGCGCCCCGCGCTCACGCCTCCGGACCCCCGCCCGGTCGGCCATGAGGTCGGCGGATCGACAGCGCCGCACAGCTCCTCCTGACCGGCGGGCGGGGGCAGGGGCGGGGGTCAGCGGGGAGTGAGGCGGGATGACCGGGTCGGGCGACGAAGGGCGAGCGCCAGCGGCAGCAGCGCGGGCCCGACCACCCCGATCACGACGGCCGTCGCGGCGAGTTCGGACCAGACCGCGACGGTCGTGCCGACCCCGTCCATCGCTCCGGCCAGCGGCTGCAGCGCGAGCAGGCCGATGGGGGTGAGCAGGATCAGCGCCGCCCAGCTGCCCCGGTGATCGGTGCGCACGGCGAACCCGGCCGCCAGCAGCAGCGCCACCGCGAGCAGCGCGACGGCGGCAACCGGCAGCACCGGCACGGCCGTCGAGATGTAGTAGCTTCCGCCGAACCTCATCGGGGACAGCAGGTGCAGGGTGGTCCCCGCGAGGGCGACGACGCCCACGGCGACCGGTGGCGCCGCCCGCAGCGGTGCCGGCAGCGCGTCCGGTAGGCCGAGCGCGACCAGGCCCAACGCGATCTGCGGCAGCAGGACGAACAGCGGCGGGCGGGGCAGGTCGACCAGCGGGGCGGCGGGAACGAGGCCGAGGGTGAGGAGCAGGGCGAGCGCGACGGCACGGCGGGCCCAGCGACCGGGGGCCAGCGCGTACCCGACCGCGGCGAGCAGCCAGCCGATCCACGCCCCGATGCCGAGCGAGACGAACGGCCTCGCGGCGGGCAGGCTGAGGTCGGCCGGGGGCCGCAGCTCCAGCACCGACCAGGCCGCCGCGAGCGAGGTGGCGGTGACGAACGCGAGGACGGCCGCGAGGCGTACGCCCGCCATCAGGTCGGCGGCACCGGCGGCCCGCAGCCGCTGGCGCAGGCCGCCGCGCAGCAGGTCCGCGGCGTCCGCGAGGGACGGCCAACGCCGGTCCGGGCCGGCGAGGTCGAGGTACGTGCCGACGATCTCGGCGCCGCGCGCTCGCCGGTAGTCCGCGGGGTACGCGCGCAGCAATCGCAGGTAGCGCCGCTCCAGCTGGTTCATGCCAGCCCCCCGGCGGTACGCGGCGCGAGCGGTCGGGCGGTGCGGGCGCGCAGCCGGGTGGTGGCCGCCTCGACGTTGCGGCGCAGCCGCTCGGTTTCGGCGGTCAGGGTGGCGTCGCCGGCGGGGGAGAGGCGGTAGTAGCGGCGCAGCCGGCCGTCCACCACCTCCTCCCGGTCGACCTCGACCAGGTTGGCGTCGACCAGCCGGTCGAGCGCCCCGTAGAGAGTGCCGGGGCGCAGCGAGACGCGACCCTCGGAGAGGGCGGCCACCTCGCGGATCAGGCCGTAGCCGTGCATCGGCTCGCCGGCCAGCGCGGTGAGGATCAGGAAGGTTGGTTCGCGTAGCGGTGTGTCCACGTCGGCAATATAACGGACGCGAAGGTATATCGGGGGGCGTTACATGGCGGCAGGTCGGCGCCGGACGGGGGCCGGACGAGGACGGAAGCGGCCGGGCCGGCCCCGCGCGTCGCGGAGCCGGCCCGGCCGGTGTCGTCAGAGGTGCGTCAGCAGTCGAAGTAGAGCGCGAACTCGTGCGGGGTCGGGCGCAGGCGCACCGGGTCGACCTCGTTGGTCCGCTTCCAGTCGATCCAGGTCGAGATCAGGTCCGGCGTGAAGACGCCGCCGTCGAGCAGGTAGTCGTGGTCGGCCTCGAGCGAGTCCAGCACGGCGGGCAGCGACCCCGGCACCTGCTTGACGTCGCCCCACTCCTCCGGCGGCAGGTCGTACAGGTCCTTGTCGATCGGTGCCGGCGGCTCGATCTTGCTCTTGATGCCGTCCAGGCCGGCCATCATCATCGCCGAGAAGGCGAGGTAGACGTTGGCCGACGGGTCCGGCACCCGGAACTCGACCCGCTTGGCCTTCGGGTTGCTGCCGGTCACCGGGATGCGGGTGCAGGCGGAGCGGTTGCGCTGCGAGTAGACCAGGTTGACCGGCGCCTCGAAGCCCGGCACCAGCCGGCGGTACGAGTTGACCGTCGGGTTGGTGAAGGCGAGCAGCGACGGGGCGTGGTGCAGCAGGCCACCGATGTACCAGCGGGCGGTGTCCGAGAGTCCGGCGTAGCCGGTCTCGTCGTAGAACAGCGGCTCGCCGTTCAGCCAGAGGCTCTGGTGGGTGTGCATGCCGGAGCCGTTGTCGCCGAAGAGCGGCTTGGGCATGAAGGTCGCGGTCTTGCCGTTCGCCCAGGCCTCGTTCTTCACGATGTACTTGAAGAGCTGGAGCTGGTCGGCCGCGTGCAGCAGGGTGGAGAACCGGTAGTTGATCTCGGACTGGCCGGCGGTGCCCACCTCGTGGTGCGAGCGCTCCACGGTGAAGCCGGTGTCGACCAGCCGGCGCACGATGCTGTCGCGCAGGTCGGCGTAGTGGTCCACCGGCGGCACCGGGAAGTAGCCGCCCTTGTACGCGGTCTTGTAACCGCGGTTGCCGCCCTCCTCCTCGCGGCCGGTGTTCCAGGCGCCCTCGATCGAGTCGATGTAGTAGTACGACTGGTGCGCCGAGGTCTCGTGGCGGATCGAGTCGAAGATGTAGAACTCCGCCTCCGCGCCGAAGTACGCGGTGTCGGCGATGCCGCTGGCCGCCAGGTAGGCCTCGGCCTTCTTCGCCACGTTGCGCGGGTCGCGGCTGTAGGGCTCGCGGGTGAACGGGTCGTGGATGAAGAAGTTCAGGGCGAGCGTCTTCTGCGCCCGGAACGGGTCGATGAAGGCGGTGGCGACGTCCGGGAGCAGGAGCATGTCCGACTCGTGGATCGCCTGGAAGCCGCGGATCGACGAGCCGTCGAACGCGAGCCCGTCGGTGAAGAGGTCGTCGGCGACGGATTCCACCGGCAGGTTGAAGTGCTGCATCACGCCGGGCAGGTCACAGAAACGTACGTCGACGAACTTCACGTCCTCGTTCTTGAGGTATCGCAGGAGTTCCTCGGGATTGGCGAACACACGTCCTCCTGGCACGTCCACGGGTGGCTAGGCTTCTGGCGACGCTATGGCCGCGCGGTTGCCCGGCCGTGTCTTGAGTGTTTCTGCCGTGTTACGTCCCTCGCGGAGCGTCATCCGCGCCGGTCAACCGGGGCGGGACCGCCGGCCGCAACCAACCGGCTGTGCCAGTGTATTGACACTTGGCGCGGTTGGTCCGTTTTTGCGCGGTGGGTCGGCCGGTCCCAGCCGGGAACCGCCCGGAGGGCCTGACTACCCTGACCGCTGTGACCACGCCGCATGACCGCCCCGTGCCGCCCGCCGCGGATCCCGCCTTCACCCCGCCGAGCCTGGGCCGCCGGTTCGGAGCGTTGATCATCGACTGGGTGCTCTGCCTGCTGGTCTCGAACTTCTTCGCCGACCCGGTACGCGACGGCTGGGCGCCGGTGCTGGTGCTGGTCATCGAGTACGGCTTCTTCCTCGGCCTGTTCGCGCAGACCCCCGGCATGTACATCACGAAGATCCGCTGCGTCGCCTGGGCCGACGGCGGCCGGATCGGCCTGCTCCGGGCCCTGCTGCGCGGCCTGCTGCTGGCCCTGGTGGTGCCGGCGCTGCTGATGGACGGGCACCGCCGCGGCCTGCACGACCGCCTCACCGGCTCGGTCGTCACCGCCGCCTGACGCAGAGCACCGTGATCGTCTGTCCCTGAACAGGGCGGAAACGGCCACTTCTCCCTGCCCACCGTCAGACGATCAGGAGCACAGGGTTCTTACGCGAGGAGCCGGGCCCACCGGGCCCGGCTCCTCGCGTACGTCTCGGGTCAGCGGCCGCGCGTCTGGCGGAAGGCGCCCCGCGGGGGCCGCATGTTCTTCGGGATCGCGCCCTTGGGCATCTGCGGCCGGGCGGTGAGCGCCTTGAGCCGCTTGTCCAGCGAGTTGACGTCCTTGCCGCTGAGGTTGCGCGGTAGCCGCATCAACGTCATCCGCAGCTTGCGGATGGGCAGCTCGCCCTCGTCCTGGCCGATCACGTAGTCGTAGATCGGCGCCGAGCCGATCACCTTGGCCAGCCGGCGCTTCTCCTGGCCGAGCAGACCGCGCACCCGCTGCGGGTTGCCCTCGGCCAGCAGGATCACCCCGGGACGGCCGATGACCAGGTGCACCATGTCCATCTGGGTGGTGGAGCTGACGGCCGGCGTCACCCGCCAGTCGCCGCGCATGCTCTCCATGATCTGGGCCGCCGCCCCCGGCTGGCCCTCGGCGGCGTTCATCATCGCCTTGTTGGACCGCAGGTTGAGCACGATCAGCAGCGCGAGCAGCGCCAGCAGGATGCCGATCGGCAGCCAGATCCAGCCCCACAGGACCACCGCGACCACGGTGAGCGCGAGCGGGATCAGCACCGCGGCGGCGGCCAGCGGCGCGAACCACCTGTCCTGCTTGGCGGTGAACTTGAACACCAACCCGATCTGCTTCAGCCGCTGGCCGAACGAGACCTTCTCCTGGGGCTTTGCCATGCCCCAGAGTCTAGTGGTCGGCGCCGGCCGGGTTGATCCGCGGCCGGTGGTCGGTGGGCTGAGTACCTTACGCCGCCGACCGGCCGGGTGAGCGCCGGCGTAAGGAGGGGAAGCGGGCGAAGATCAGGCAGCGTGCCCATGCCCCGGGGCCACCTTCGCGCGGAGAGTCAAGGTCAGCAGATGACCGAGACGCACGACAGGAGCCCGACATGTTCGGCAACGACGCGGAATTCATCCTCTCCCTGCACCGTACCCACGCCGCCGAGCTGCGTGCCGAGGCGGCCGCCGACCGGCTCGCCCGGTCACTGGCCCGCCGCGGCGGACGCGGCTGGCTGGGTCGCCGCCACCAGGCGGGCCGCACCGACGACGCCCGCCGGTGACCGCCCCCGCCCCGCCGGCGGCCGGCGCTGCCCGCCCGGCCGCCGGCCCCACGACCCCGGCCGCCGGTGACCACTCGCCGGCGGCCGGTGTCGTACCGGCGCCGGACCGGCCCGCCGAGACGGGAGTGGCTGGCCACCCGCCGGCGGCCGGCCGGTCGATCGCCGTGGACGGCGGCGGCGCCGGCCGTGGCATGCTCGGAGCCGTGACCGTACGCGCCGCCAGCACCGTCCTCGTCGGCCGTCAGAGCGAGCTGACGGCCCTGCGCGACGCCCTCGCCCGGGCGCGCACCGGGGAGCCGACCACAGTGCTGGTCGGCGGCGAGGCCGGGGTGGGCAAGACCCGGCTGCTGGAGGAGTTCGGCGGGCTGGCCACCGCCGCCGGGGCGCGGCTGCTCGTCGGCCAGTGCCTGGAGCTGGGCGAGGCGGGCCTGCCGTTCGCGCCGTTCGCCGCCGCGCTGCGCGACGTGCTGCGCCACGACGGCCCCGCCGTCCTCGACGGATACGAGGCGGAGTTCGCCCGACTGCTGCCGGAGCTGGCCCGGGTCCCCGTCGGGGTCGCCGCGCCCGCTGCCGTACCGGCCTCCGACGCCCCGCGCGGCTACCTGTTCGACCTGGTCGCCGGGCTGTTCCACCGGCTCGCCGCGGCGCAGCCGCTGGTGCTGGTGATCGAGGACCTGCACTGGGCCGACCGGTCCACCCGGGACCTGATCGGCTTCCTGGTCCGGGCCGCCCGCACCGCCCGGCTGCTGCTGGTCTGCACCTACCGCACCGACGAACTGCACCGCGGGCACCCGCTGCGCCCCTTCCTCGCCGAGCTGGACCGCGTCCGCGGCGTCGAGCGGGTCGAGCTGGGTCGCCTGGACCGGGACGGGACCGCCGCGATCCTGGCCGACCTGCTCGGCGCCGAGCCGGCCGCCCGGGCCGTCGACGACGTGCACGACCGCACCCAGGGCAACCCCTTCTTCATCGAGGAACTGGCCGCCGCCGGTGACCCGATCGGCTGCGCCGCGCTGCCCGACACCCTGCGCGACCTGCTGCTGGCCCGGGTGGACCGGCTGCCCGACGCGGCCCAGCGGGTGCTCCGGATCGCCGCGGCCGGCGGCACCCGCTTCGCCCACCAGCTGATCGCCGAGGTGGCTGGCCTGCCCGAGGCGGAGCTGGAGGACGCCCTGCGCGCCGCCGTCGCCGCCCAGCTGGTGGTGGCCGACCCGGACGGCGACTACGAGTTCCGGCACGCGCTGGTCCGCGAGGCGGTGCACGACGAGCTGCTGCCCGGCGAGCACGCCCGGCTGCACGCCCGGTTCGCGGCCGCCATCGAGGCGCAGCCGCACCTGGTTCCCGCCGGCCGCGCGCCGGCCGAGATCGCCCACCACTGGTACGCCGCGCACGACCACCCCCGGGCGCTGGTGACCGCCCGAGCCGCCGCCCGCGCCGCCGGCGAGCGGTACGCGTACGCGGAGCAGAGCCGGCTGCTGGAACGGGTGCTGGAGCTGTGGGAGCTGGTGCCCGACGCGGCCGACCGGCTCGGCATGGACCACCTGGCGGTGCTGGAGGAGACGCTGGCCGCCGCCACCACCGCCGGTGACTACAAGCGGGCACTCACCCTGGCCCGGGCCGCGCTGGCCGAGGTCGACGCCGACGCCGAGCCGCTGCGCGCCGCCGGGCTGCTCGACCGGCACGCCCGGATGCTGGCCATGCTCGGCAAGGCCGATGGTGCCGCCGAGCTGCGGGAGGCGTACCGGCTGGCGGGGCGGGTGCCGGACGGGCCGGAGCGGCTGCGGCTGCTCGCCGGGATCACCGCCCAGCTCGCCCGGATCGACCCGGTGGACGGCACCCGACTGGCGGCCGAGGTGCTGGCCGCGGCGCAGGAGTCCGGGATCGACCAGATGCTGCTGCCGGTGCAACTGGCGGTGCTCTGCCACCGGCAGGGCTCGGCCGACCTGGGGCTGGCCGAGGTGGACCGCGCCGAGCGGCTGGCCCGCGCGGCCGGCAACGCGGAGAGCCTGGTCACCGCGCTGGTCTACCGCTCCGACGTGCTCTACGAACTCGGCCGGTACGCCGAGTCGGCGCAGGCCGCCGCGGACGGGGTGACCGAGGCTCGCCGGGTCGGGATCAGCCGGTCCACCGGCGCGTACCTGCTGTCCAACCAGGCCGAGGCGCTGCTCGCGCTGGGTCGGTGGACGGAGGCCGAGGAGATCTGCGCCGAGGCGGCCCGGATCGACCCGCCGGGCGTCTCCGGCCTGCACTGGCTGCAACTGCGCGCCGGGCAGCGGCTGGCCCAGGGGCACCCGGGCGCGGACGAGGCGGTCGGCCGGGCGTTGAGTTTCCTGAACCGCCCCTACCTGCACGCGCACCAACGGCTGCCGCTGCTGGAGCTGCGGCTGGAGGTGGCGCTGGCCGCCGACGACCGTACCGAGGCGCGGCGCGCGGCCGAGGCGGCGCTGGTCGACCCCGACCTGCCCGGCTGCCCCCGGTACGCCTGGCCGGTGCTGACCGCGCTGGCCCGGGCCGCCCGGCAGCTCGACGACGGGTCGCTGGTCGCCCGGGTCGCCGCGCTCGCCACGAACGTACCGGTCCGGTTCCCCGCCGAGCGGGCGCACGCCGCCGAACTGGCCGCCACCGTCGCCGCCGGGGACGACCCGCTGGCCGCGTGGCGGACGGCGGTGAGCGCGTGGCGCGCCGACGGGCAGCCCTGGCCGCTCGGCCGGGCTCTGCTCTCGCTGGCCGAGGCGGCCGCCGCGGCCGGCGAGCGGGACGAGGTGTCGACCGCGGTGGCCGAGGCCGCCGCGATCGCCGACCGGCTCGGTGCGCCGCCGCTGGCCGAGCGGGCGGCCACCCTGGCCCGCCGGGTCGGGCTGCGCGGCGCGACCCGGGGCCGCCCCGGCGCCGACCTGCTCACCCTGCGCGAACGCGAGGTGCTGCGGCTGGTCGCCGAGGGGCACAGCAACAGCCGGATCGCCGAGGAGCTGTTCATCTCGCCGAAGACGGCGAGCGTGCACGTCTCCCGGATCATCGCCAAGCTGGACGTGAGCAACCGGGTCGAGGCCGCCGCGCTCGCCCACCGCCTCGGCCTCCTCGCCGAACCCGCCACCCGCTGACCCCTCCGCAGAATGACGCGCACGTTCACGGAAAGAGTGGCCATTCCGCGCGGAACAGCCACTCTTTCCGTGAACGAGCGGGCGGCCGGGGGGGGGTCAGGGGTGGGGGAGGTAGATGCGCCAGCCGTCGATGGTGACCGGGGTCAGGCGGCCCGGCTCGGCGCGGGTCCGATCGTCGAGGCGGGTGGCCAGCGGCGAGCCGACGGGCGCGACCCAGGCGGGAGCCGCCGCCTGCCGCACCGCCCGCCGGTACGGCAGGTAGCGGTCGTGGCCGGGGCTCAGGTCGTCGTCGATAACCGCGCAGACCACGTCCTCGGCGCTGGCGAAGGTGAGCCGGTTGCAGGTCCAGTAGCCGGCGTAGACGTGCCGGACGCCGCGTTCGCGCAGCGCGGCCACGAGCGCGGTGTGCCGGGCCTCGGCGGCCTGCGCGGCCGGGGCGGTGCCGATCGCGCCGGCCGTGGCGACGACGGCGGTGCCGGCGGTCGCCGCGAGTACGCCGACCGCCGCGACCCGGAGCACGCCAGCCCGCCTGCCCGACCCGGCCGACCCGGACACGTCCCGTCCGGCGCCTGCCCCCCAGCCAGCGCCCCGAGCGGCGGTCCAGAGCGGCCAGAGCAGAGCGGGCAGGGAGATCAGCAGGCAGGACAGGTAGCGCGAGCTCTCCACCGGGGTCCGTCCGGCGGCGCTGCTGACGGCGTAGACGGCGAGCGTGGCGACACCGCCCAGCACGAGCGCGAGCCGGATTGCCGCCCCCACCCGCGGATCCCCGTCGGCGTCGCAACGGCGCCGTTCACCGGGGGCGTCGGTCCCGCCCAGGCCCAATCCGGCGGGTCGGTTGCTGCCCGCGCCGAACGCCGACCTTGCCGCGCCGGATCGTGCGGCAGCGGGCGGACCACCGGGAGCGGCCGGCTCGGCGCCGAGGGTGCGCAGGGTGCGCCAGGCGGTGACGCCGGCCGCCGCGAGCAGCACCGGCAGGGCCGCGGCCCACCAGAGCTGCCAGGTGGCGCAGTGGCTGGGCGAGCAGAAGCCCATGCCCAGCGGTGGGCCGAGCACCAGCGCGCCGTGCAGCCGGTCGGCCCAGCCGGCGCTCTGGTCGCCGCCGCCGGCGGCGAGCACGGCGGCGAGCGGGTTGCGGCCGGTCAGCAGGCTGTGCCCGAGCAGCGGCGCGGCGCCGAGCGCGGCGGCGAGCCCGAGCAGCGCGCCGGCCGGGCCGCGCAGCTCGCCCCAGCGGAACCCGAGCAGCACCGCCCCGGTGGCCGCCACGTACGGCAGCACCAGCGGGTCCACCCAGGCCATCAGCCCGGCCAGGAAGCCCCACGCCGCCCAACGCGGCAGCCGGCGGCCCGGCCGGCCGGCGGCCAGGTCGTACGCGAGCAGGGCGAGCGCCATCCCGGCCGGGTTCATCTCGGGGTAGCCGCCACCGGCGATGAGCTGGTTCTTGACGATCCGGTCGGAGCCGAGCGCGAGCAGCGCCACCACCAGCAGGGCGAACCACCGGTCCCCGGTGAGCCGCAGCGTCAGCCGCCAGGCGAGCAGCACGAACAGCGCGTACAGCGCCAGGGTGGGCAGCCGCAGTCCGAGCACGGACGGCCCGGCCAGCGCGAACACCGGCGCGGCCAGGTACGCCTCCAGCGGCCCCATGTACTCCTGGCCGTAGAACCAGACCGGGAACTGGCGGCCCTGGGCGATGTGCAGCGCGGCCAGGCCCATGGTGGCCTCGTCGCTGTTGGTCGGCGGCGTGTCGTGCAGCAGCAGCCAGAGGCGGTAGCCGACCCCGGCCACGATCGCCGCCACGGTGAGCGGGCCGGCCAGCCGGGTCCACCGGGTGCCCGGCAGCGCGCACGGCGCGGCGCGGCGCTGCTGGCGTACCCCCGTGGTCATGGGCCGATCATGGCACCTGCCCGGCGGGTGGCCGGGCAGCGGTGCCGGCGGGTCAGCCGGCGGTGCCCACCGCGGCGCCCTCGCGGGCCTCCAGGGCCTGCCGGTAGAGCCGGCCGGCCCGGTACGACGAGCGCACCAGCGGCCCGCTCATCACCCCGGCGAAGCCGATCTCCTCGGCCTCCTCGCGTAGCTCGACGAACTCCTCCGGCTTGACCCAGCGGGTGACCGGGTGGTGCCGGGGGGAGGGGCGCAGGTACTGGGTGATGGTGATCAGCTCGCAGCCGGCCTCGTGCAGGTCGCGCAGCGCCTGGGAGACCTCGGCCCGCTCCTCGCCCATGCCCAGGATCAGGTTGCTCTTGGTGACCAGGCCGGCGGCGCGGGCCTGCCGGATGACGTCCAGCGAGCGCTCGTAGCGGAACGCCGGGCGGATCCGCTTGAAGATCCGCGGCACGGTCTCGACGTTGTGCGCGAGCACCTCGGGCCGGGAGCCGAACACCTCGGCGAGCTGCTCCGGGTCGGCGTTGAAGTCAGGAATCAGCAGCTCCACGCCGCAGCCGGCCTGGAGCGCGTGGATCTGCCGCACGGTCTCGGCGTAGAGCCAGGCGCCGCCGTCGGGCAGGTCGTCGCGAGCCACGCCGGTGACGGTGGCGTAGCGCAGGCCCATCGCGGCCACCGACTCGGCGACCCGGCGCGGTTCGTCGGCGTCGAACTCGGCCGGCTTTCCGGTGTCGATCTGGCAGAAGTCGCAGCGCCGGGTGCACTGGTCGCCACCGATGAGGAAGGTGGCCTCCCGGTCCTCCCAGCATTCGTAGATGTTGGGACAGCCGGCCTCCTGGCACACGGTGTGCAGCCCCTCGCGCGAGACGAGCCCGCGCAGCTGGGTGTACTCCGGGCCCATCTTGGCCTTGACCTTGATCCACGGCGGCTTGCGCTCGATCGGCGTCTCGGCGTTGCGCGCCTCGATCCGCAGCATGCGCCGCCCCTCGGGGGCGGGCGTCGCGGTACGCGCGGCCGGGCCGGTCGTCGGCGCGGAGTGCTCGATCGTCACGAATCCGAGCCTACGCCCGACGGCCGCCGTCGATGTACGTCGGGCGACCGGCGTCACGCCGCGGGGGTTGTGACGGTGGACACCCGCCGCTCCGGAAAAGGCGTCACATCCGGGCCGGCCGACCTGCTACCGTGCCCGGCAACGCTGTGACGGAGCCGAGTAACGGGCCGATCCGCCAGTTGAAGAGAGCCGCCGGTTGCTGCGAGGCGGTCTGGCGCCGGGCCGCGAAGACCCTCCCGAGCCGCGGGAAGAACGGCGCTCGCGCGCCCACTAGACCCCGCCCGGCTGGCCCCGGTGAAAAGGCGACGAAACGAGGCCCCCGCTCGCGGGGGCGAAGGTGTGGTGGCACCGCGAGGATCCCGCTCGCCCACGCCTCCCTGGGGATCGCGTTGCGATTGATCGAGGAGGTAACCGCCGTGCAACGCATCCTTTCCGCCCAACTCTCCGCCCATGTCGGCGAACCTGTCCGGATCGCCGGCTGGGTGCACCGCCGCCGGCTGCTCAAGTCGGTGGCCTTCCTGATCGTCCGGGACGCCGCCGGGCTCGCCCAGGTGGTGGTCACCGACCCGGCCGTGCGCGCCCACCTGGCGGCGCTGACCGAGGAGACCGTCGTCGAGGTCACCGGCACGGCGGTCGCGAACGCCACCGCGCCCGCCGGGGTCGAGGTCACCGCGCCGGTGGTACGACCGCTCGGCCCGCCCGCCGCGCCGCCCCCGTTCGACCTCTACCGGCCGGAGCTGACCGCGAGCCTGCCCACCCAGCTCGACCACGCGCCGGTCGCGCTGCGCCACCCGACCCGGTCGGCGGCGCTGCGCGTCTCGGCGGCGGCCGTGGCGGGCTTCCGCGCCGCGCTCGACGCCCGGGACTTCGTGGAGATCCACACTCCGAAGGTGGTCGCCTCGTCCACCGAGAGCGGGGCGAACGTGTTCGCGCTGGACTGGTTCGACCGGCCCGCGTACCTGGCCCAGTCGCCGCAGTTCTACAAGCAGCTGATGGTGGGCGTGTTCGAGCGGGTCTACGAGGTCGGGCCGGTGTTCCGGGCCGAGCCGCACGACACCGTCCGGCACCTGGCGCAGTACACCTCGCTCGACGCCGAGCTGGGCTTCGTCACCGACCACCGGGACGTGATGGCCGTGCTGCGGCACACCCTGGCCGGCATGCTCGACGCGGTGCGGGAGCGCGCCGGTGGGGCGCTGGCCACCCTCGGGGTGTCGGTGCCGGACGTGCCGGCGGAGATCCCGGCCGTGCATTTCACCGAGGCGCTGAAGATCGCCGGCGCGCCGGCCGACGAGCCGGACCTGGCCCCGGCGCACGAGCGGGCGCTGGGGGAGTGGGCGCGGCGGGAGCACGGCTGCGAGTTCCTCTTCGTCACCGGCTACCCGATGGCGAAGCGGCCGTTCTACACCCACCCGGACCCGGCGCGGCCGGCCTACTCCAACGGCTTCGACCTGCTGTTCCGGGGGTTGGAGCTGGTGACCGGCGGGCAGCGGCTGCACCGGCACGCCGACTATCTGGCCGCGCTCGCGGCCCGCGGTGAGCCGGTCGAGCCGTACGCGGGCTACGTCGACGCGTTCCGCCACGGCATGCCGCCGCACGGCGGCTTCGCCATCGGCCTGGAACGCTTCGTCGCCCGCCTCCTGACCCTCCCCAACATCCGCCAGGCCACCCCCTTCCCCCGCGACCTCCACCGCCTCACCCCGTAGCGCCCGTCTCCCGTTGATCATGAGGTTGGCGGCAGTGCAGGAGATCGACTCCGCCGTCAACCTCATGATCGACGGGCGGGGTGGCGGGCGGGGGTGGGGTTCAGGTGGGGCCTAGGAGGTCCCAGGGGTTGCCGGCGAGGTCGCGGAAGACGGCTACCCGGCCGTAGGGCTCGGTGCGCGGGGGCTTCACGAACTCCACCTTCGCCTCGACCATCCGGCGGTAGGTGGCGTCGAAGTCGTCGACCCGGAGGAAGAAACCGACCCGGCCGGCGACCTGGTCGCCCACCGCCGCCTGCTGCCGGTCGCCGTCGGCGCGGGCGAGCAGCAGCCCTGTGCCGCCGCCGGGCGGGCGGACCACCACCCAGCGCTTGGGCCGGCCGTCGTTGGTCAGCGACGGCGAGTCCTCGGCCAGTTCGAAGCCGAGCACCTCGGTGAAGAACGCGATCGCCGGGTCGTACTCGGCGACGACGAGGGTGACCAGGTCGATCCGGGCGGCCACGGGCGGTCAGGCCAGCAGCGTCGGCAGCCGGCGCTCGACCACCGGGAGCACGTCGGCCACGGTGACCGGGCGGCCCAGCTCGGCGGTGAGCGAGGTGACCCCGGCGTCGCGGATGCCGCACGGCACGATCCGGTCGAAGTGGCCCAGGTCGCAGTCGCAGTTGATGGAGAAGCCGTGCAGGGTCACCCCGCGGGCGACCCGGATGCCGATGGCGGCGACCTTGCGGGCCGGGCCCCGGTCGTCCGCCGGCACCCACACCCCGCTGCGCCCCTCGACCCGGCCGGCGGCCAGCCCGAACTCGGCGCACACGTCGATCAGCAGCTGCTCGGTGCGGCGGACGTAGGCGACCACGTCCACCGGGTCGGGCAGGCGCAGGATCGGGTAGCCGACCAGCTGCCCCGGACCGTGCCAGGTGATCTTGCCGCCACGGTCGACGTCGACGACCGGGGTGCCGTCCAGCGGGCGGTCCCACGGCTCGGTCCGCTTGCCCGCGGTGTAGACGCTCGGGTGCTCCAGCAGCAGCACGGTGTCGCCGCGCTCGCCGGCCACCACCGACTCATGCAGCCGGCGCTGCTCGTCCCAGGCGGCCTGGTAGTCGAGGACACCGGCGCGGACGGCCGTGAGGCCGGGGGTCGTCGTGGTCACGCGTCCAGCCTAGACCCGTACTCGCCGGTCACCTGGGGTGAGCCGGCTCACCGCGGGCCACGTCCCGGCGGCCGTCCGAGCGCCATTCCCGCCCGGTGACGCCGGCGGGGCGCGGTCGGGGCCGACGGGCGCGATCAGGCCGGCGGGACCCGCCACAGCCAAACGTCGTCCACCCGCTGCGGCTCGCCGAGCAGCGCGGTCACGGTGCGGCGCACGGCGTCCTCGTGCACGTCGAACTTCGCCCCGTGCACCCGGTCCGGCAGCACCACGATCTCGACGCGCCAGTACCGCAGGTCGGCCCGGGCCTCGGTGATGGAGCCCTCGGTGATGATCGGCACCAGGCCGTACCGGCCGGCCTGGTCCACCAGCGCACCGAACGGGCGGGGGACCGGGCCGATCCGGCCCCGGCCGTCCGGCCCGCCCGGTCCCAGGAAGAACCCCGACGGGATGGCGAACTCCCCCTGCCGATGCGCGAGGGCGTACGCCTGCCAGCGCTGGCCGTCCGGGTAGATGTCCAGGGTCAGCGGCACCGGGGTGAGCACCCCGCCCGGCGAGACGTACTCCCGCCAGGTGCCGGCGGTGATGAACCGCGGGATCGGCTCCCGCTCGACGGTCAGCAGCGGGGTCGGCACCAGCGGCACCAGCGCGGCGGCGAAGCCGATGCCCCAGGCCAGCCGCGTCGATCGGCGCCGGGGCGCGTGGGCCCGCAACTGGTCGACGGCGTACGCCAGCAGCAGCCCGATGATCGGGGTCACCACCAGCGCCAGCCGCGCCGGCAGGGCGGCGTTCACCACCGGCAGTTGCCCGACCAGGTCGAAGGGCATCGGCAGGTCGGTGCGGCGGCCGTCGACCTTGGCCTCCGGCCCGAAGGAGAGCACGGTGAAGACCACAGCGGTCACGCCGATCGCCCACAGCGTGGCCCGCCGGCCCGGGTCCGCGCGCCGCCACAGCGCCACGAAGCAGGCCACCGCCAGCACCAGCAGCGGTACGCCGAAGAACGAGTTCTCCTCGGTCGGGTTCGGCGCCAGCCAGCTGCCCAGCCCCACCTCGCCGGCCAGCGAGCGGCGCGGGTACGCCCCGAACGACACCACGTCCTCGGAGTGGATCACCGCGTCGAAGCCGGTGCCGTGGAACCGCTGCGGGCCGGCGAAGTGCAGCCAGAGCGGGTAGGCCAGCAGCACCCCGGCCACCACGGCGGTGACCGCCAGCCCACGCAGGAGGTTGGGCAGCGCGGCCCGGGCCTCGGCGCGGCGGGCCGGGTGCAGCGCCCAGACGGCGAGGAAGACGCCGAGCGCGAGCGCGGTGAAGAAGAGCCCCTCGGCCGCGATGGAGAAGGCGACGGCGACGAGCACGCCGAGCACCACCCCGTTGCGCAGCAGGTGCTCCCGGCGGCGCAGCGCGAAGACCCGCCAGACCAGCAGCGGTACCAGCCAACCGGCGGTCCAGTTCAGATGGGCGTTGGCGTGCGAGACCATGCCGGGGGAGAAGGCGATGAACAGCGCGCCGACCGCGGCGGCGAGCGGGCTGCGTACCAGCTGCCGGGAGAGCAGCCAGTACCAGGCCAGCGCGGTGGCGACCAGGTTGAGGGTGAGGATCACCAGGAACGTCGCGGGCGGCCCGATCAGGTAGGTCAGCGGGGCGAAGACCGCCGCGTACACCGTGATCGACGTGTTGACCGCGAGGTTCACCCCGTCCGGCACGTTGATCAGGTAGGTGAAGAACGGGTTCTCCCCGTGGGTCAGCGCGTGCCCGCCGAAGGCCAGCAGCCACTCGAACAGCGCCTGGTCGCTGGAGTTGACGGTGATGGTGCGGACGTTCGGGTTCCGCCACAGACCGCTGGTCACCCAGAGGGCGAGCGCCAGCGCGGCCAGCGCCACGTACAGGTCGGCCCGCCGGTCGCGGGCGACGCGCGGCGGCGAGGCGGGCGAGGGCGCCAGAGACGGGGAGATCGGCACGCAGCGGACGTTACCAATCGGACCTGGACACGCCGGTCAGACCCGAAAGCTGGGCGGCGCGGTGTCGGGGGCGTCCTCTCAAGCCGGCGGGCCGACCAAGCGGAACGCCTGCTCGCGGTCGCTGCGGGGGCTGCTGGCGCACATCTCGACGACAGTGAATGTGTGAACGTGCCCCATGTCACACCGTCGACTCATCGACGTAACGTCGCGGCAATTCGCGGGTGACCCAGTTCACATTCCCCGACAGGAGGCCCCCGTGCGCCGCTCTCCATCCCTGCTCGCCCGGCTCACCGGCGCTGTCGCCGGGGCCGTACTCGTCGCCGCGGCGGCGCTGACCGTCGCCGCACCCGCCCAGGCCGCCAGCCTCACCCAGGTCGCCGGCTTCGGTTCGAACCCCGGCAACCTCGCCATGTACGCCTACCGGCCGGACAACCTGCCGGCGAACGCCCCGGCCGTGGTGCTGCTGCACGGCTGCACCCAGAACGCCGCCGGCTACTTCGCCAACTCCGGCTGGCAGAAGTACGCCGACCAGTGGAAGTTCGCCCTGATCGTGCCGCAGCAGTCCAGCGCCAACCAGCCGTTGAGCTGCTTCAACTGGTTCGTCGAGGGGGACATCACCCGGGGCCAGGGCGAGGCGCTGTCGATCAAGCAGATGGTCGACCACGCCAAGAACACCTACGGCACCGACCCCGGCCGGGTCTTCGTCAGCGGGCTCTCCGCCGGTGGGGCGATGAGCGCCGTCATGCTCGCCACCTATCCGGACGTCTTCGCCGCCGGCTCGGTCATCGCCGGCCTGCCGTACCGCTGCTCGCCGCCGGCGTCCACCAGCACCTGCCAGTACAGCGGGGTGAACAAGACCCCGGCGGCCTGGGGTGACCTGGTCCGCGCCGCCCACCCCGGCTACTCCGGCAGCCGACCGCGGGTGGCCATCTGGCACGGCACCTCCGACTCGACGGTGGTGCCGGCCAACGCGGTCGAGCTGCGCGACCAGTGGACCAACGTCCGGGGCGTCTCGCAGACCCCGACCAGCACCGCGTCGCTCACCGGCGGCACCAGCCTCGAGGTGTACGGCAACGACGACGTCCGCCTCTACCGGGTCTCCGGGATGGGGCACGGCACCCCGGTCGACCCCGGCTCCGGCGCCGAGCAGTGCGGCAGCGCCGCCGCGTACTTCCTGGACACCATCTGCTCGTCCTACCGGGACGCGGTCTTCTTCGGCCTGAACGGCGGCGGCACCGACCCGACCACCAGCCCCACGGTCAGCCCGACCAGCAGCCCGACCACCCCGCCCACCTGCGTCACCGCCAGCAACTACGCGCACGTCACCGCCGGCCGCGCCTACCACTCCGGCGGCTACGCCTACGCCAACGGCTCCAACCAGCGGATGGGCCTCTACAACACCTTCTACACGACCACCCTCAAGCAGACCGCCCCCAACCACTGGGTAATCGGCTGCTGACCCACTCCACCCGGCCTGAAGCGTTGATCATGAAGTTGTTGCCCGCCGCACCGGCGCGTCGCGGCAACAGCTTCATGATCAACTCATTCGGTGAGGGCGGCGTGGAGGGCGCTGGCCAGGTCCGGGTGGCGGTAGGTGAAGCCGGCGGCGGTGAGGGCGGCGGGGAGGACGCGGGAGCTGGAGAGGGCCTCGACGGAGAAGCCGCCGAGCACCACCTTCAGCGCCAGTGCCGGGATCGGCATGAACGCCGGGCGGTGCAGCTGCCGGGCCAGCTCGCGGGTGAACTCGGCGTTGGTCGACGGCGCCGGACCGACCACGTTGACCGGTCCGGCGACGGTGTCGGAGTCGAGCAGGAACCGGGTCGCCGCCAGCCAGTCCGCCATCGAGATCCAGGGCCACCACTGCCGGCCGCTGCCCAGCTTGCCGGAGATGCCCAGCCGCATCGGCAGCAGCTGCGGCTTGAGCATCCCGCCGTCGCGGTGCAGCGGCAGCCCGATCCGCATCCGCACCACCCGTACGCCCGCGTCCTCGGCCGGCCGGGTGGCGGCCTCCCAGACCCGGCAGACGTCGGCCAGGAAGCCCTCGCCGGCCGGCGCGTCCTCCTCCACCGCCTGGTCGCCGGTGTCGCCGTACCAGCCGACGGCCGACGCGTTGAGCAGCGCCTTCGGCCGGTCCGCCGCCGGCAGGCCGGCGATGGTGATCGCCAGCGTGGTGGTGGTGTCCACCCGGCTGGACCGGATGAGTTGCCGGTACGCGTCGTTCCAGCGCCGGTCGCCGACCCCGGCGCCGGCCAGGTTGACCACCGCGTCGGACTCGCCGACCACCGCCGGGTCGAGCTGCGCCGCCGACGGGTTCCACTGCCGCTCGTCCGCGCCGCGGGGTGGACGCCGGACCAGCCGGGTGACCTGGTGCCCGTCGGCGACGAGCCGGTCGGCCAGGCGGGTGCCGAGGAAGCCGGACGCGCCGGCCATCAGGATCCGCATGCTCATATCTTCGGATACGGGCGGCGAACCGGATGCGTTGAGTCGGGTGGAGCTTCTCTCAGCCCACCGGTGACGGCTGCCGCAGATCGGCCAGCAGTCGCTCGACCTCCGCGTACGCGTCGTCGGGCAGCGGGCCGAGGGCGAGCGTGGCGAAGTTCTCCGCGGCCTGGGCCACCGTGCGGCAGCCCGGGATCGGCACCGTCCGCGGGCTGCGGGCCAGCAGCCAGCCGAGCGCGCCCTGGCCGAGGGTACGGCCGTCAGCGGTGAGCGCCGCCCGGATCTGCTCGACCCGGGCCGCCCAGGCCGGCGTCGGCCGCCCGTCGGTGAACCACACCAGCCACTCCGGCGCCATCCCGCGTACGTCGTCCCGCCCGACCGCCCGGGTCGAGCCGGTGAGCAGCCCCATCGCCAGCGGCCCGCGGTTCAGGCTGGCCAGGCCGTACGCCTCGCAGACGGCCAGCGTCGCGGCGTTGTCCAGCAGCACCGACTGGTCGTGCTGGATCGCCGCGCAGTGCGGGCCGGTCTGCGCGAACGCCTCCGCCGAGGCGGGGTTGTCGGTGCTCCACCCGTACGCCCGGATCTTGCCCTGGCCGACCAGGTCCTCCAGCGTGTCGACCAGGTCGAGCGCGGCGGTGGCCGGCAGGTCGTTGATGTGCAGTTGGTAGAGGTCGACGTGGTCGGTGCCGAGCCGGCGCAGCGACTCCTCCAGGCTCTGCACGCAGTAGGCGGGGCTGGCGTCGGTGCCGGTCCATCGCCGGGACGCCTCGTCGGCGCGGTTGCCGAACTTGGTGGCGATCACCGCCCGGTCTCGGCGGCCGGCGAGCGCCCGGCCGAGGATCCGCTCGCTGTGCCCGGCGCCGTAGTTGCTGGCCGTGTCGAAGAGCGTCACGCCTGCGTCGAGCGCGGCGTGGATGGTGCGGACGGACTCGTCGTCGTCGACCTCGCCCCAGCCGAACGGCTGGCCCCCGTCGCCCCACAGTGGTCCACCGATCGCCCAGCACCCCATGCCGAGCGCGCTGACCTCGATTCCGCTGCGACCCAGTGTCCGTGTCATCGTCATGTGCCAAGCCTTCAACCTGGAGCGCGCTCCAGGTCAAGCGTTACGCTGCCGCCATGTCCGGCTACGCACCCTCCGAGGCCGCCCGGCGCAGTGGCTTCAGCCTCGACACCCTCCGGTACTACGAGAAGATCGGCCTGCTCAGCGGCGTCGGCCGCACCTCGGGTGGGCGGCGGGTCTTCACTGACGAGGACCTCAGCTGGCTGGTGCTGTTCCGCTGCCTGCGCGACACCGGCATGCCGATCGCCGAGATGTGCCGCTACGCCGAACTCGCCCGGGCGGGCGACCACACCACCGACGAGCGGAAGGCGCTGCTCCTGCGGCACGCCGAGCGGGTCGAGGAGCAGATGCGCCTGCTCCAGCGCCAGTACGACCACCTCCGCGAGAAGATCCGCTTTTACGACCGCCTGTGAACGGCCTGCCCCCCGCTAATCGGATGACGCTCAGCAGGGGCTGATCCCGCCCTGCGCCCTGCCCGCCATCAGACGATCATGTGGTGACGCGTTATCTGACTGCGGCCGAGGCGAGCAGGGCCGCCGTGGGGAGGGCCAGGAGGCCGCCGTCGGCGCGGAAGTCGGCGGTGAGGCGGTCGTACTGGGCGCGGATGCGGGCGACCGCGTCCGGTGGCTGGTTTTCCATCAGCAGCCCCAGCGCGCCGATGCCGTTGACCGGGCCGCTCCACCAGTCCTCGGGGTCGGTGCGGTGCACCCAGCTGAGCGTCTCGCACCGCACGTCGGCCAGCCCGACCCCGGTCAGCAGGCCGGACACGCCCTCGGCGGTGCGCGGGAAGTCCTTGTCCGCATCGAGCCTCGGCATCACCGCCGGACGCTCGACGCCCGCCGCGTCGAATACCTGGCCCCAGAGCCGCTGAAGCGGCGGCTGAGGGTACGGCCAGATGGTCACCGCGATCCGGCCCGGAGCGCGCACCACGCGGCGCAACTCGGCCAACGCTGCCGCGGGATCCCCCACGTGGTTGAGCACGAAGTTGGCGACGGCCGCATCGACGTGGTCATCAGGGAACGGCAGGTGGGGCAGCGCCGCCTGCCGCACCTCCTCGGCCGCGGGGACCCGCCGGCGGGCCGCCGCCACCATGCTGGGCTCGGCGTCCACGGCGATGACGGTGGCGCCGCGGGCGCACGCCAGCGCGGCCACCGTCCCGGTCCCGGTCCCGGCGTCCAGCACCCGCGTGCCGGCGACGACGCCGGCGGCGTCCAGCAACGACGCTGCCGGCTGGGCGCAGAGGGCGGCGAAGCTGCGCTGGTACGCCGCGGCACGCCCTGCCCAGCGGGACCGTTCGTGGTCGTCGAACGCTGTCGTCACTGGCCACCCCCCCGGAACAGATCTTGAGGGAGTCAACCTAGCGGACCGCCGGCCACCTGCGGGCGTGCGACGACGACCGGTGCCGGCCCGGCGGCCGCTCTGATCGTGTCGATACCTCTGAGGCATCAATATGACTCAGAGGTATCACGCTCCACCGCCACAATCCCGCCGGGAAGACGGCAGAATTTCCACCTTGGCCGACAACCGGATCCTGGTGCGGCGCCGATAGAAGGGTGCCGAAGAGAGGAGTCCAGTTGTCGGCAGCAGAGGACGAGGAGTACGTCGAGTACGTCTCGGTGGCGCTGAGCAGGCTGCGGCGTTCCGCGTACTTGCTGTGCGGTGACGTGCATCGCGCCGACGACATCGTGCAGTCCGCCCTGGTGACGGTCTACTTGCGCTGGTCGAAGATCAGGAGGGTCGAGAACCTCGACGGATATGTGCACCGGATCCTGGTGCGCCGCTACCTCGACGAACACCTCCGCCGCTGCCCTCAACGACGAAGGCACGCAGGTCGCCGGTCTGAGTGGGCACAAGCCGGTGCTGTGGAGCTGCCCGACAGGTGCGGACTGAGGGCCGAAGGGCCGATCACTCACCCGGTGCTGGCCAGGCGGGCCAGCACCGGGGTGAGCGGGTCGAGCGCGTCGACGCGTACGACGAAGCGGGTGACGCCCCAGCGGCGCCGGTGCTCGGCGACCGCCGCGACGATCTCGTCCTCGGTGCCGATCAGCACGAACGGGGTGGCCAGCAGTTCGGCGACGGTCAAGCCGGTCTCCTCGGCGGTCTTCGCGGCGGCCGCCTCGGCGTCGTCGGTCACCACGACCTGCTGCACCAGCGCCTCCAGCGCCGGCGGCTCGGCCCGCCCGGCCGCCCCGGCGGCCACGCACGCCAACTGGTGCTCGATCTCCGCCGCCCGCCAGCGCACCTCGTGCTGGTGCCCGTCGGGCAGCGTACGGCCCAGCCCGGCCAGCCCGACGACGTCGGCGTGGGCGCCCGCCCAGCGCAGCAGCGTGGAGTTCGCCCCGCCGAAGGTGAGCGGGATCCGCCGTACCGGGCGCGGGGTCTCCAGCCGGGCCGCCCGCATCGCCAGCTCCGGGGTGTCGACGGTGACCTCGTCGCCGTCGAGCAGGGCCCGGACCGCCTCGGCGACGGCCACGCAGCGGCGGACCCGACCGGCGACGTCGGGGCGCTCGCGGCCGATCCCGCGCCATTCCGCCGGCGTGTGACCGGCACCGAGACCGAGCCGCGCCCGGCCGCCGGAGAGCAGGTCGAGGGTGGCCACGTCCGAGGCGAGCAGCATCGGCTCGCGGACACCGGCGTTCGACACGTACGACCCGAGGCCGATCGTGGAGGTCACCGCGGCCGCGGCGGCCAGCGCGACGAACGGCGACGCGACCGCGCCGGGGTGGTCGGCGGCGAGCAGCGCGTCGTAGCCGGCCGCCTCGGCCCGCCGGGCCAGGTCCAGCCAGCCCGGGCCGTCGGTCGGCTGGGCCTGGAGGGAGAAGATCGCCATTCGCCCACCCTGCCGCCCGTCCGCCCCGGGTGGCCAGCCGAACCACCCCGTTTCTGCTACCGGCAGACCCGCGGCTCAGGTGGAGGGCTCGTGCTCGGCGTGGTCGTGCCAGCGGGCGCGGACGGCGGCCTCGTGCGCCTCGTGCTCGGCCTTCTCCTGGAAGACCACGTCACGCAGGGCGCGCCGGGAGTCGGCCAGCACCACCACCTCTACGGTCACCAGCCCCACGCAGATCGCGGTCAGCAGGGCGAGCGCGGCGAGCCCGGGCAGCCGCCCGGCGACCGGGATGGCGGCGATCAGCAGCACCACCGTGCCGAGCCGGCTCCAGGAGAGCGTGCGCAGGGTGCGCAGCTGGAAGAGCATGTTGGCGGAGAGGTAGCAGGCCACCCCGCCGAAGAGCAGCGGTACGCCCGGGCCGTGCGGCGCCTCGGACAGCGGCACGTCGGGGTCGGCGATGTCGTGCACGATCTCCTCGGCGCCCAGCGCGAACAGGATGATGCCGGCGATCATCACCAGGTAGAAGTAGGCGTAGGCGTCCCGCGCCATGGCGACCCGGGAGCGGCCCTTCGCCACGTGCAGCGCGATCCGGGCGGCCGGCCCGACCACGTCGTAGTGCGCCCACCAGAGCGCGGCGGTGAAGAAGATGCCGAGCACCGCCGCCGCGACGGCCGGCCAGGTCGGCGGCTGGCCGAGCAGGTTGCTGCCGACGCCGACCGAGATCACCGACTCGCCCAGGGCGATGATCAGGATGAGGTCGTACCGCTCGGTCCAGTGTTCCGCCGAGGTCACCGTCCAGCCCCAGGCCCCGGCGACCAGACCCATGCCGTACTGGAGCACGACCACGCTGACCCAGAGGCCGTCCCGCACCCCGTCGGCGAGGCCGGGATCGTCGATCAGCGGTGGGATCAGCGCGGCGCCGACGAGCAGCAGCGTGCTGGCCACCAGTTCGGGCGAGTACTTCAGCAGCAGCCGGCGCTCGCCGGGCCGCTCCTTGGCGACGTGCCAGTAGAGCAGCAGGTGCACGGCCCGGATCACCAGGTAGCTGATCGCGACCACCATCGGCCCGGCGGCCATCTCCTGGGTCGGGCCGAACGCCTGGGGCAGCGAGAGCGCGAAGCAGAACAGGGCCGCCATGGCGAGGACCATCAGCGCGGGGACGAAGCCCTCGCCGAGCCGGACCCGGGTGGCCACCACGCAGTGCACCACCCAGACCCACCAGAGCACGGCGAGCACCAGCATGGCGTGCAGCAGGCTGCGGCCGGTGACGTCCATCGCGGTGGCCCGGGTGATGATGAAGAACGAGAAGACGAAGACCAGGTCGAAGAAGACCTCGAACCGGTCCACCCGGGCGCCGGGGGCGATCGAGATGGCCGGGCCCAACCGTCCGCGCCGCCGGTCTCCGCCCATCAACCCACTGTCGCAGCGCGCCCACCACCGGGGAGGCGAAATCCGGCTCAGCCCGGGGACCGGTACCGCAGTCCGTCCATCAACAGATCGAGCAGTCGGCTCGCCTGCTCCCGCTGGGCTGGCTCACCGGCGGCGAGGGAGACCCCGCTCAGCCCGGCCAGCACGTCCTCCGGCCGGACGTCCGGCCGCACCGCGCCGGCCGCGGCGGCCGCGTCGAGCAGCCGGGTGAGCGTGGCGATCAGCCGGTCGCGGCTCTGCGCGTACGGGTTGCTGCCGGCGACGATCACCATCCGCAGCGCGTCGGCCATGCCGCGCTTGGTGGCGAGGTAGTCGACGAACCGGTCCATCCAGGCCCGGGTGGCCGCATCGGGCGGCAACTGCCCGAGCAGGTCCTCCGCCGAGTCGCAGAGCTTGGCCAACTCGTTGCGGTACGCCGCCTCGACCAGCGCCTCCCGGGTGGGGAAGTGGCGGTAGAGGGTGCCGATGCCGACCCCGGCGTCCTTGGCGACGGCGTCCAGGGTTACCTCCGCGCCGGGTCGGGAAAACGCCCGTACCGCGGCGTCGAGCAGTCGCTCGCGGTTGCGTCGCGCGTCGGCGCGCAACGGTCGGGGGGCGATCTCCGGCACGGCTCCTCCTGGTGTCGTCCACGGCCTGCAGGCCGGCGTCCACGGCCCGCAGGCCGGCGTTCACGCCCGCGGGGCCGGTTGGCAAACGGAGGCTCCTCCGGTTAGCCTCGGTCGTAACGGAGGATCCTCCGCTTCTCATCGTAGCGGCCGGGTGCGGGTCCGCGCCGGGCCGGACAAGGACGGATCATGACCACCAGCACACCTGTCAACACGCCCTTCACCAGCGAGAGCACGGCCCTGGAGGTGGTGCGGGGCATCGACCTCGCCGGGCGGCGAGCCGTCGTCACCGGCGGCGCCTCCGGCATCGGCGTGGAGACCGCCCGCGCGCTCGCCGCCGCCGGAGCCGACGTCACCCTGGCGGTACGCAACCCCGAGGCCGGCCAGCGGGCCGCCGCGGAGATCACCGGCAGCACCGGCAACGACCGGGTCCTCGTCGCCCCGCTCGACCTGGCCGACCTGGCGTCGGTGGCCACCTTCGTGTCGACCTGGGACGGCCCGTTGCACATCCTGGTCAACAACGCCGGCATCATGGCCTCCCCGGAGATGCGCACCCCGCAGGGCTGGGAGATGCAGTTCGCCACCAACCACCTGGGCCACTTCGCGCTGACCACCGGGCTGCACCGGTCGCTGGCCGCGGCCGGCGGCGCGCGCGTCGTCTCGGTCAGCTCGGCCGCCCACCTGCGCTCGCCGGTGGTCTTCGAGGACATCCATTTCGAGCGCCGCCCGTACGACCCGTGGCTGGCGTACGGGCAGTCCAAGACGGCCAACGTGCTCTTCGCGGTGGACGCGACCCGACGCTGGGCCGACGACGGCATCCTGGTCAACGCGCTGATGCCGGGCGCGATCCGGACCAACCTGCAGCGCTACGTCAGCGACGAGGACCTGGCCCGGATGCGGGCGCAGAGCGGCGGCGGGGCCGCGCAGTGGAAGACCCCGGAGCGGGGCGCCGCCACCTCGGTGCTGGTCGCCACGTCGCCGCTGCTGAACGGCGTCGGCGGCCGCTACTTCGAGGACTGCCAGGAGGCCGGCCCGAACCAGCCGGGCACCCGCACCGGCTACGCCCCGTACGCCCGGGACCCGGAGGCGGCCGGGCGGCTCTGGCAGGTCTCGGAGGAGACCCTGCGGGCGGCCTGACCGCCCGCCGAGACGACGAAAAGGGCGCCCCGGTCACCGGGGCGCCCTTTCGCGTACTACCGAACTACAGGCCCAGCTCGGCCTCGAAGTTGCCGGCCTCCAGCCGCTCCTTGACCGCGGCCAGGAAGCGGGCCGCGTCCGCGCCGTCGATCAGCCGGTGGTCGTAGGAGAGGGCCAGGTAGATCATCGACCGGACCGCGACGACCTCGCCCAGCTCCGGGTCGTTGACCACGACCGGGCGCTTGACCACGGCACCCGTGCCGAGCATCGCCGACTGCGGCGACGGCACGATCGGGGTGTCGAACAGGGCGCCCCGGCTGCCGGTGTTGGTCAGCGTGAAGGTCGCCCCGGCGATCTCGTCCGGGCTGATCTTGTTGGTCCGGGTGCGCTCGGCCAGGTCGGCCACCCGCTTGGCGATCCCGCCCAGGTTCAGGTCACCGGCGTTGTGGATGACCGGCACCAGCAGACCCCGCTCGGTGTCCACGGCGATGCCGAGGTGCTCCGCGTCCGGGTAGGTGATCGTCCCGCCCTCGAGGTCCATCCGCGCGTTGACGATCGGGTACGTCTGCAGCGCCTCGACCGCGGCGAGGGCGAAGAACGGCAGGAAGGACAGCTTCACGCCGTGCCGCTGGAGGAAGGAGTCCTTGGCCCGGGCCCGCAGCTTGGCGATCTTGGTGACGTCCACCTCGACCACCGTGGTGAGCTGCGCCATCTCGTGCAGCGACTCGTGCATCCGCTTGGCGATGGCCGCGCGGATCCGCGGCAGCTTCTCAGTGGTGCCCCGCTTCGTGCTCGGGGTCGGCTTCGCGGCCGGCTTGGCCGGGGCCGCCGCCGGGGCGGGCTGCGCCGGAGCCGCCTTCGCCGCCTTGGCCCGCTCGGCCGCCTCCAGCACGTCCTGCTTGCGGATCCGGCCACCCACGCCGGTGCCGTTCACCGAGGACAGGTCGACGCCGTGCTCGCTGGCCAGCTTGCGCACCAGCGGGGTCACGTAGCCGGCCGCCTCCTCGCCGCCACCCTGGGCGGGCGCGGACGGGCGCTGCGGCGTCGCCGTGGGGGCCGGGGGAGTGGCCCGCTGCTCGGCCTGCGCCGGCTGGGCAGCGATCTCGGCCTCCGCCGCCGGCTCGTTGTAGGACAGGCCCGGCGTCGGCTCCTGCACCTGCGGCTCGGGCTTCGGCTCCGGCTTGGGCTCGGGCTTGGCCTCGGCCTTGGGCTCCGGCTTCGCCTTGGGCTCCGGCTTCGCCTCGGGCTGCGGCTTCGGCTCGGGCTTCGCCTCGGCCGGAGCCGCGCCGGCGGCACCGATCACGGCCAGCTCCGCACCGACCGCGGCGGTCTCGTCCTCGGCGACCTTGATCTCCAGCACGGTGCCGGCGACCGGGGACGGGATCTCGGTGTCCACCTTGTCGGTGGAGACCTCCAGCAGCGGCTCGTCCACCTCGACGGTCTCGCCGACCTGCTTGAGCCAGCGGGTGACCGTACCCTCGGTGACGCTCTCGCCGAGGGCCGGCATGGTGACCGGGGTGCCTCCGCCCGACGGCGCCGGGGCGGCCTGGGCCGGCGCCGGCTCCTCGACGGCCGGCTGCTCGGCCTCGGCCTGCGGCTCCGCGGCCGCCTCGGCGGCCTGCTCGGCCGGCTGCTCCTGCGGCGGGGCGGCCTCGCCGCCGCCGGCGGCCTCGCCCTCACCGGAGATCACCGCCAGCTCGCTGCCGACCTCGGCAGTCTCGTCCTCGCCGACCACGATCCGGCTCAGCACGCCCGCCGCGGGGGACGGGATCTCGGTGTCGACCTTGTCCGTCGACACCTCGAGCAGCGGCTCGTCGACCTCGACGGTGTCGCCCTCCTGCTTGAGCCAGCGCGTGACGGTGCCCTCGGTGACGCTCTCGCCGAGCCGGGGCATGGTGACCGATACCGGCATCTCTTAAGACTCCTTCATTCCCCTGGTGCGATCTCGCCCGTCTGCCGCCGGACGCCGCGGAATCAATTCTCGATCAGGCGTGCGCGTGCAGCGGCTTGCCGGCGAGGGCCAGGTGCGCCTCGCCCAGGGCCTCGTTCTGCGTCGGGTGGGCGTGCACGAGCTGCGCCACCTCGGCCGGGTACGCCTCCCAGTTGTAGATGAGCTGCGCCTCGCCGACCAGCTCACCGACCCGGGCGCCGACCATGTGCACGCCGACCACCGGGCCGTCCTCCACCCGGACCAGCTTCACGAAGCCGGCCGTCTTGAGGATCTGACTCTTGCCGTTGCCACCCAGGTTGTAGTTGTACGTCTTGACCTTGTCGGCGCCGTACTGCTCCTTGGCCTTCGCCTCGGTGAGGCCGACCGACGCCAGCTCCGGGTCGGAGTAGGTGACCCGCGGGATGCCGGCCTCGTCGATCACGGCCGGGTTCTGGCCGGCGATCTCCTCGGCCACGAAGATGCCCTGCTGGAAGCCGCGGTGCGCGAGCTGGAGGCCGGGCACGATGTCGCCGACCGCGTAGACGTTCGGCACGCTGGTACGCAGCCGCTCGTCGGTCAACACGTAGCCGCGGTCCATCTTGACGCCCTGCTCCTCGTAGCCGAGGTTGGCGGTGTTCGGGCCGCGGCCGACGGCCACCAGCAGCAGTTCGGCCTCGACGGTCTCGCCGCCGGCGATGGTCACCTTGACGCCGTTCTCGGTCTTCTCGACCTTCTCGAACGGCTTGCCGACCTTGAAGTTGATCTTCCGCTTCCGGAAGGCCCGCTCCAGCGCCTTCGACGACTCCTCGTCCTCGGCGGCCACCAGCCGGGGCAGCGCCTCGATGATCGTCACGTCCACGCCGAAGGACTTCCACACGCTGGCGAACTCGACGCCGATCACGCCGCCACCGAGCACGATCGCCGAGGCCGGGACCCGGTCCAGGGTCAGCGCGTGGTCGCTGGTGATGACCCGCTCGCCGTCGATCTCCAGGCCGGGCAGGCTCTTGGCGTACGAGCCGGAGGCCAGCACGACGTTGCGGCCGGTGTAGCGCTTGCCGTCGACCTCGACGACGTTCTTGCCGACCAGCTTGCCGGCGCCAGCCACGAAGGTGATGTTCTTGGCGCCGCCGACCAGGCCCTGCAGACCCTTGTAGAGCCGGGCGACGACGCCGTCCTTGTACGAGTTGACCGCCGCCATGTCGATGCCGACCAGCTCGGCCTTCACGCCGAACTGCTCCGACTCGCGGGTCTGGTCGGCGATCTCGGCGGCGTGCAGCAGGGCCTTGGTCGGGATGCAGCCGTTGTGCAGGCAGGTGCCGCCGAGCTTGCCCTTCTCGACCAGCGCGACGGAGAGGTTCAGCTGGGCGGCCCGCAGCGCCGCCGCGTAGCCGCCGCTGCCACCTCCGAGGATGACGATGTCGAAGGTTGCGTCGTTCGGCTCGCTCACGTCCAACTCCCAGGTCGCGTCGCTGCATCGGGGGTCACGGCGGGGTCACACGGACACACCCCACCTCGGTCATCTTGTCACCACCGGGCACAGGGCGCGTAGTGAGGTGCCCAACGACACGTCCGTGACACGTACGCTTGGCGCGACCTTCGATGGACGCACTGTGGGGAGACGGGTCGGTGGGACTGTTCCGACGACGCAAGCAGGCGCGCGCGACGAGCCTCGACCGCGCCGCCGATAGCGCCGATCTGGAGCATCTTGAGAACTTTGTCCGGACCAGGCGCGGGGTCGAGGCGTACATCGAGCCGCGGACCACGGTCACCGAGACCACGGTGATGCTGATCGCCGACGACGGGGAGTGGACCCGCCGCCGGATCGACGGCCCGGACGGCGCCCGCCGGTTCGCCCACCGGATGGGCATCCCGATCTACGACGTCCGCCTGATGGGCTATCCCCAACGGATGCGCGACTTCAACGAGCGCCGCAAGCGCCGCCCCGACCTGTACTGACCCGCCGCGCCGCACCGCCGCACACCGCGAGACCGCCGCGCACCCGGCCGGGCGCCGCGCCGCCCGCCGGAAGGCGGCTCAGACACGGAAAGAGTGGCCATCCCGCCCGGGATGGCCACTCTTTCGGTGAACGTGCGCGGGTCGTCAGCCCGCCGACGGGGCTGGGTCAGCCGTTGGCGGCGATGTCGTCGACCAGGTGGACCAGGGTGCGGACCGGGACGCCGGTGCCGCCCTTGGTCCAGTAGCCGGTCGGCTCGCCCGAGTGGTAGCCCGGCCCGGCGATGTCGATGTGCGCCCAGGCCACGTCGTCGGCGACGAACTCGCGCAGGAACACGCCGCCCTGCAGCATGTGGCCGGCCCGGTCCATCCCGGCGTTGACCTGCGAGATGTCGGCGACGTCGGAGTCCATGCCCTTGCGCACGTCGTCCGGCAGCGGCATCGGCCAGGCCGGCTCGCCGGTCGCCTCGCCGGCGGCCTTCACCCGCTCGCACAGCTCCGGGCTGCCCATCACGCCGGCGATCTTCTTGCCCAGCGCGATGACCTGCCCGCCGGTCAGGGTGGAGGTCTCGAAGAGGTAGTCGCAGCCGTCCGCGCAGGCCCGGGCGATCGCGTCGGCCAGGATCATCCGGCCCTCGGCGTCGGTGTTGAGCACCTCCACCTTCTTGCCGTTGAACATGCTGATCACGTCGCCCGGCCGGTACGACGTGCCGGACGGCATGTTCTCCGCCATCGGCAGGTACCCGGTCACCGCCACGGACGGCTTGAGCGCGGCGATCGCCAGCATGGCGGCGCCCACCGCGGCGGCCCCGGCCATGTCGGACTTCATCTCCCACATGCCCTGCGCCGGCTTGATCGAGATGCCGCCGGTGTCGAAGGTGATGCCCTTGCCGACCAGCGCGACCCGCTTGCCGCTGCCACCGCCGGCCGGGGTGTAGCTGAGCTTCACCAGCCGCGGCGGAGCCTCCGAGCCCTGGCCGACGGCGATGATGCCGCCGTAGCCGCCGGCGCGCAGCGCCGCCTCGTCCAGCACCTCGACCTCCAGCCCGGCCTCCCGGGCGGCGGTGGCCACCGCGTCGGCGAAGGCCGGCGGGCGCAGCTCGTTCGGGGCGGTGTTGACCCAGTCCCGGCTGCGCCGGACGGCGTCGGCGACCGCCTGGGCGCGGGCCACCTCGGCCTGGGCGGCGGCGTCGCCCGCGTCCGGCACGGCGATCAGCACCTCGGCCACCGGCTCCCGGCGGGTCGGCTGCGGCCGGGTCTTGTAGCCGGCGAACCGGTAGCCGCCGAGCAGCGCGCCCTCGGCCACCGCGCGCAGCGCGGTCGCGGCGTCGGCGTCGTCGGGCACCGGCAGGGCGAGAGCCACCCGGGGCGCGCCGGCCAGGGCCCGGACGGCCGCGCCGGCGGCCCGGCGCAGGGTCTCCGGAGCCGGGGCGGCGCCGGAGGGCTCCGGGCCGAGCCCGACGGCGGCGATCACCGGGGCGGTCACCGTGCCCAGGGTGGCCAGCTTGACCACCTCGCCGGGGCCGCCGGTCGCGCCGAGCAGCGCCAGCGTCTCGGTCAGCTTGCCGTCGAAGGCGGCGGCGATGCTCTCCGCGCCGCTGGCGAGCAGCAGGGTGCCGGCGAGGCCGCTGGTGGCGTCCTGCTCTCCGGTCTGGCTGTGCACGCCGATCACGATCGCGTCGACGGCAAGCTCGGCGGGGTCGGTGTCGACCAGGCTCAGGGTGGTGCTGGGCGATGTCACTGAAGCTACTCCGGGCGGGCCGGGCCGGCCGCGTCGTCGCGTACCGGCGATGAAGGTCTCCGGCGGACCGTACCCGCCGGACGTCGGGGCTGTCCCGCCGACGGCTCCGGCGGGTCCCGCCGATGCTAACCAGCCGGTCCGCTGCCGGTAAGTTGCCACCCATGACCGACGTGACCTCCGACGCCGCCGCGACCCGGCTGCGCCGTTCCCCGCTGCACGAGCGGCACACCGCTCTCGGCGCCAAGTTCGCCCCGTTCGGTGGCTGGGAGATGCCCCTGGAGTACGCCGGCGGCGGGGTGCTCAAGGAGCACACCGCGGTGCGTACCGCGGTCGGCGTCTTCGACGTCTCGCACCTGGGCAAGGCGCGGGTGACCGGCCCCGGCGCGGCGGAGTTCGTCAACGCCTGCCTGAGCAACGACCTGGGCCGGATCGGGCCGGGCCGGGCGCAGTACACGCTCTGCTGCGACGACGACACCGGCGGCGTGGTGGACGACATCATCGCCTACCTGCACGGCGACGACCACGTCTTCCTCATCCCGAACGCCGCGAACACCGCCGAGGTGGTGCGCCGGCTGCGCGCCGCCGCGCCGGCGTCGGTCACGGTCACCGACGAGCACGAGGCGTACGCGGTCCTCGCTGTGCAGGGGCCGCGCTCGGCCGAGCTGCTCGACGCGCTCGGCCTGCCCACCGGGCACGAGTACATGAGCTTCTCCACCGCCACCCTGGACGGGGTGCCGCTGACCGTCTGCCGCACCGGCTACACCGGCGAGCTGGGCTACGAGCTGGTGGTGCCGGCCGAGCACGCCGTCGCGGTCTGGGACGCGCTCTTCGCCGCCGGCGCGGCGTACGAGCTGCGCGCCTGCGGGCTGGCCGCCCGGGACACCCTGCGCACCGAGATGGGCTACCCGCTGCACGGGCAGGACCTGTCGCTGGAGATCAGCCCGGTGCAGGCGCGCTCCGGCTGGGCGGTCGGCTGGGACAAGCCGGCCTTCTGGGGCCGGGACGCGCTGCGCGCCGAGAAGGCGGCCGGCCCCCGGCGTACGTTGCGCGGCCTGGAGGCCGTCGACCGGGCGATCCCGCGCCCTGGCATGACGGTGCACGTCGGCGACACGGCGGTCGGCACCGTCACCAGCGGCACCTTCTCGCCGACGAAGAAGCAGGGCATCGCCCTGGCCCTGCTGGACACCGCCGCCAACCTTTCCGACGGCGACCTGGTCGAGGTCGACATCCGCGGCCGCCGCGCCCAGATGCGCGTCACCCGCCCCCCCTTCATCCACCCCTCCGTCAAGTAACCCGCCCTCTCACCTCGTTGATCATGAGGTTAGCGGCGCTAACGGAGATCGACATCGCCGTCAACCTCATGATCAACGCCGAGGGGGGGGGCGGGGGTGGGGGCGGGTCAGGGGGTGGGGGGTTCGCCGGAGTCCAGGACGGCCTGGGTCCACCCGCCTTCGATGACGCCGGTGCCGTCGAGCAGGGCCCAGTCGACGACGTCGGCGGCTTCCACCACCACGGGGGCGCCGATCCGGACGGTCGGGTCGGTGTGCGCGTCGCTGGCGCTGGCGCCGACGATCCGCTCCGGCGACTCCCACGCGGTCACCCCGGCCCAGACGAACTCCGGGCCGTCGTCGCCGGGCAGGCCGTACTTGACCACCAGCTGGGTCTCCGGCGGCAGTTGGCCGGTGACGAACCGGGCCCGGATGTCGCCGAGCCCGGCGCGGGCGGTCGCGATCGCCCGGCTCATCGCGTCGCCCGAGCGGGCGTAGCGCACGTCCGGCTGGATGCCGGAGAAGAGGGTGGCGCAGGCGGCGGCGTAGTAGCGCCCGGCCGGCCCGGGATGACCGGCGGGCGGGTGCAGGCTGAGGAACGAGTCGGCGTCCGGGTCGGTGGCCGGGTCCAGCTCCAGCCGCAGCAGCACCGGCGCGGTCGCCCCGTGCTGCTCCGGATTGCCGTACGCCACCGCGATGTCGTGCCCGGTCACCGTGGCCAGCACGGGCAGCTGCACGAACGCCGGCACCTCCTCGCCGGCCAGCCCGTCGGTCCAGTCCCGCAGCAGCCGCCGTGCGGCGCCGGTCATCACCGCGCCCCAGGCCCGGGTGAGGTGGTCCGGCACCCCCTGGGTCTGCAGTTCCAGCAGCCCGAACCGGCGCAGCCCCTTGGTGGTGAACCAGAGCCCTTCGGCGTCCGAGGAGTACGGCACCAGCACCCAGTCGACCAGCCGGATCCGCCCCCGCTCGTCGGGGAGCGACCGCAACGCCGTCGCCGGGTCGAGGAACTGCAACCCGAAGACGTCCACCACGTCGCCGTGCACCGACTCGGCGACCGCGGCGGCCACCGCCCGCGCCGCCCACTCGTGCGCCGGCGGCCAGCCGGGCCGGTACTCGGCCTGCACCACCACCAGGTGGCTGGCCGCGGCCAGCCGGTCCAGCTGCGCCTTGCTGGCGCCGAACGCGGTGAGCAGGTCCGGCGGCAGCTCGGGGAACTCGCCCACCGACCGGGTGTCCACGCTCATCAGCGGGCTGTCCAGCATCTGCCGGGCCAGGCCGTACACGGGATCGGCCAGCCGGCCCTTCAACGCCTCCACCGCGGTCTTCGGACGGACCCTCGGCAACCCGGCCATCGGCACCAGGTAGGTGGCGCTCAGCGACTCCGGCACCGGTACGGGCAGGAAGTCGTCCGTGATGAGCATGATCGTTCCCCCGGTCGGCCGCACCGTGCTGTCGTGGGAGAACGCTACCCGCCGCGGCGCGCCGGACTCAGCTGGACAGCACGAGTCCCAGGTAGACCAGCGTGGTGACCAGCTCCACGGTGGCGCCGAGCACGTCGCCGGTGATCCCGCCGAGGCGGCGTACCACGTGCCGCAGCAGGGCCGCCGCCACGGCGACGGCGGCGAGCACGGCGAGCGGCCCCTGCCACGGGCGGTCCGGCACCGCGGCGACCGCCACCAGCGCGACGGCGGCCGTGCCGGCGACCAGCGCGACCGGTCCGACGGTCCCGGCGACCAGCGCGCCCAGCCCTTCCGGCCGGGCCGCCGGCACGCCCCGCCGGCAGGCCACGGCGACGCCGAGCCGGCCGGCGGCGGTCGCCGCCACCACCGCCGCGAGCGCCGCCGGCCACGACCGCCCGGCCAGCTCCGCGAGCGTCGCGGCCTGCACCAGCAGGACGACCACCAGCGCGACCACCCCGAACGGCCCCACGTCCGGCTTCTTCATGATCTCCAGCGCGGCCGCCCCCCGCCGGTACGACCCCAGCGCGTCGACCGTGTCGGCCAGCCCGTCCAGGTGCAGACCCCGGGTGAGCAGCGCGCCCGCGCCAACGGTCACCCCGGCGGCGACCAGCGGCGGCGCGACCGCGACCAGGAGCAGCAGCAGCCCGGCGAGCAGCGCGCCCAGCAGCGCCCCCACCGCCGGGGCCAGGGCCATCGCGGTGCCCGCCACCGACCGGTCGATCCGGCCGGCGCGCACCGGCAGCGTGCTGAAGGTGGTCAGCGCCAGCCGCGCCCCGTCGGCGAGCCGCCGGTCAGCCGGCACGCCGGCCGGACGGGTCCACCGGTTGGCCGTCCGGTTCGGTGGTGGTCGGCCCCGGCCCGGCCGGCTCCGGCTCGACGAACTCGCGCTCGTCCTCCTCCTCGTCCTCGCCCGGCTCCGGCTCCTGCCGGCCGGAAGCGCCGGCGGTGAGCGAGGGGCGGGTGGGCAGCGTGGCGGCCAGCGCCAGCACCGAGCGCAGCAGCGGGAGCGCGGCCAGCGCGTTCGCCCCCTCGCCCAGGTCGAGCCGCACGTCCAGCAGCGGGGTCAGGCCCAGCACGTCGGCGGCGAGCCGGGCGGCCGGGTCCCCGCCGTGGTCGGCCAGCAGGCACCAGTGCCGGGCCTGCCCGGCCAGGTCCCGGCTCACCATGCCGGCGGCGAGCCCGACCGGGCCGTCCAGCATCACCGGCACCCGGCGGGCCGTCGCGCCGAGCAGCACGCCGGTGGCGATCGCGATGTCCCCGCCGCCCAGCTCGGCCAGCACGTCCTTGGCGCCGCGCGGGGAGCGGCGGGTGCGGTGCAGCGCGTCGCGGACCGCCGCGCACCGCTTCATCCAGGCCGCGTCGTCGATCTCGCCCGCGTCGGTCAGCACCCGGCCGAGCACCGCGGGCGGCTCCGCGCCGGCGGTCGCGGCGAGCACCGCCGCCGCCGCTGCCTCGGTGCCGGCGCCGCACGCGGCCAGCACCAGCAGCCGTACGCCCGCGTCGGCGGCCTGTTCGGCGAGCCGCCAACCCTCGCGCAGGGCCGCTTCGACCTGTTCGCCGCTCAGCGCCGGCTCGTCCTCCATGGGCGCGGCGGCCGGCGCCGCCACCACCTGCAGGCTCGCCCCGCACTCGGCCGCCAGCCGGGCCAGCGCGCCCTCGCCGGCCCGCGCCTGCCGGGCCCGCCGGGCGGACTCGCCGGTCACCGTGCCGGCGGACGCCCCGCCGGCGTGGTCGCCGTGCAGCAGCAGCACCCGCACCGAGCCCCACGGGGCCGGGGTCGGGGTGCCCTGGGTGGCGGCGGCGAACCCGACCACCCGCTCCAGCGCGCCGAGCCCGGCGCCGGGCACGTCCAGCGTGGCCAGCCGCTCGATCGCCTGCGGGCCGGCGTACTCGTCGGGCATGGGCAGTTCCATGCCGGGCTGGATGACCAGGCCGGTGGCGACCATCGGCAGCGCCATGGTGGGCGCGGCCCACGCCGTGGCCGGCTCGGCGGGCGGGGCGGCCGGTGGCGGCGGGGTCGGGGTCAGCACCTCCGGCAGCGCGGCCGGCTCGGCCGCGACGGCCGCGCCGTTGACCGCCGGCCCGGCCGGGGCGGGGCCGGCCTGGGCCGGTACGCTCGCCGCCCGCGCCGGGGTGGGCTTGAGCCAGGCCGGCTGGCCGGCGACCACCAGCACGACCGCGTCACAGGCGTCGGCGACCGCCCGGTTGGCCGCGCCGAGCGCGTCGGTGAACGCCCGGCCGAGCGGGGTGGTCGGCACCAGGGAGAGCCCGACCTCGGGGCTGACCAGCACCAGCCGTGCCGCGCAGGAGCGCACCGCGGCGGCCAGCTCGGCGATGGTGGCGGTGTCGTCGGCCGGCTGGTGAGCCGGGTCCAGCAGCACGGTCACCCAGCCGCCGAGGTCGTCGACGAGCAGCGTCTCGTTCGGCGCGGCGGCGGCGATCACGTCGGCCAGCCGGCGCGGGTCGGCCGCGGTCTCCTCGGTGCTCCACGTCTCCGGGCGGCGGGCCCGGTGCGCGGCCAGCCGGGCGGCCCACTCGGCGTCGTCCGCGGACGCGTCCGCGGCGGTGGCCACGTAGCGGACCGTGGGCGCGTCGGCGACCAGGGACTCGGCGAACTCCGACTTGCCGGACCGGATGCCGCCGAGCACCAGGACCGTGTTCCACCCGTCAACGGACATGCCCGTACCTTAAGGCCGCCCGGCGCCCGCCCGCCGGCCGGCCCGCGTGCCGGCCGCCCGCTTCCGCGGGCCGCTCCGCCCGGCCGGCGCGCCGGCCCCGACGGTCAGCCGCAGTGCTCGAAGCCGCTGCCGTAGCTGGCGCCGCCGGTGGACCCGCCCCACTTCACGCACACCCCGGCCGCCTTGGCCTTCACCGGCCCGGCGTAGTACGCGAACGAGCCGCTGTCGGTGCTGCGGGCGCGTCCCCGCACCTCCAGGTACGCCGACGCCGCGGTCTTCGTGCCGACCGCGGTGTCCTTCATGGTCACCACGCAGTTGTAGCCCGTGCCGGCGTGGTAGAGCAGGTAAACCCGGCCCTTGCGGACGCCCGAGACGGTCAGCGACGCCGAGTCGATCACCTGGTAGCCGCTGCCGCACGCCTGGGCCGGCGTGTACGGGTTCGGCTTCTCCGGCCGGCTGGTGCTCGGCGTGGCGCTCGGCTGGGTGCTGGCGCCGCCGGTCGGCGCCGGCCCGCCCGGCGGCGGGGCGGTGGGCCGCCCGGGCGTACCGGACGGCGCCGGGGTGGCGGACGGGCTGCCGCCCGGCGTCGGCTCGGTACCCAGCCGGCCGTTGCCGTCGGTGGGGGCCGGAGCGGGCTCGCCGGTCATCGGGTCGGCCGAGCCGCCGGTGAGCGCGGCCGGCCGGTCCCCGTCGCCGGGATCCCCGGCGAAGAGCGTCGTCGCCGCCACCACGCCGACCACCAGCAGCAGCACGGCGGCCGCCGCGCCGACCAGCGCGATCCGGCGTCGGCCCGGCCGCGGCTCGACCGGGTCCTCCCGGGTGGGCGGCAGCCCCCAGGCGTCGGCGCCGGGCTGCCCCGGTGTGGGCGCCGGCGGGCCGGCCGGCGCCCGGCCGGGCGCGAAGCCGGCGGCCGCGAAGCCGGACGGCGCGCCGCTGGGCGGCGACACCGGCGCGGGGTGGGCTCCGGACGGCGAGACCGGCGTGGCGGCCGGCCCGGACGGCGAGACCGGCGCGGCGGCCGGCCCGAACGGCCACACCGGCGCGGTGGTTGGTCCGGCGGGCGGCGGCGGGACCGGACCGGGCGGCGAGACCGGCGCGGCGGCGCTCCCCGTCGGCGGGCCGGATGGCCCGGTGAGCCCGGCGGGCGGCAGCTGCCCGGCCGGCGCAGGCGTGGCCGGTGCCGGGCCGCTGGCGGACGTACCGCCGAACGAGCCCGAGCGGTCCGCGGCCGGCGGTGGCGTCGCAGCGGCCGGGCCGGCGCCGGAGACCGGTTCGACGGCCAGCGGCGGGGTGACGGTGGGCGAGGGGCCGGCGACCGCCCACGGCGGGCGGGCCGAGACCGGGATCGACGCCAACGTGGCGTCCCGGGTCTCGGCGGCGGCCTCGGCGAGCGCCGCCGCGCTCGGGTACCGGTCGCCGGGGCGCTTCGCCATCGCCCGCTCCACCAGCGCGACCACCGCCGGCGGGGTGCCCGGCGGCAGCGGCGCCGGCTCGTCCTGCTGGTGCCGCAGCGCCACCTGCAACGGGTTCTCGCCCTCGAACGGCGGTCGCCCGGCGAGGCAGAAGTACGCCACCGCCCCGAGGGCGTAGACGTCGGTCACCGGCGAGACCGGCTGACCGGTGGCCTGCTCCGGCGACATGTACGTGGCGGTGCCGAGCATCGTGTGGGCGGCGGTGATCCCGGCCGTGCTGCCCGAGCGGGCGATGCCGAAGTCGACCAGCACCACCCGGCCGTCGGGCTTGACCAGCAGGTTGCCCGGCTTGACGTCCCGGTGCACGATGCCGGCCAGGTGCGCGGCGTGCAGCGCCTCGGCGGCCTGCGCCACCACCGACATGGTCGAGGCGGCGTCCAGCCGGCCGGCCCGTCGGATCCAGGTGCCCAGCGGCTCCCCGGCGACGTACTCCATCACCAGGTAGTCGACCTCGCTGCCGTCGGCGAGGGTCGCGCGCCCGACGTCGTGCACCGCCACCACGCCGGGGTGCCGCAGCGCCGCCAGCATTCGTGCCTCGGCCCGGAACCGGGTGGTGAACTCGGGATCGGCGGTCAGCGCCGGCAGCAGCACCTTCACCGCCACCTCGCGTTCGAGGAGGAGGTCCGTGCACCGCCAGACCGCCCCCATGCCGCCGGTGGCCACCCGTTCGCCCAGCCGGTACCGCTCGCTGAGCACCACGCCTTGAGTCAGCACCGGGCCACGGTACCGGCCGGCTCCGTCAGCCTGGATCAAGCCCCGGCCCCGGTCCCGCGGGACGAGCGAGCGACCGCCGTCGGTCCGGCCGACTACGCTGGCGAGGGTTCGTCCCACGGGACATCAGCGGCGAGGGGAGACGCGGCATGGCGTGGAGCTGGCGGTACGAGGGCACGAACGGCGAGTCGGTCGAGGGGCCGGCGGAGTCGTTCGGCAGCCAGGCGGATGCCGAATCCTGGATCGGCCAGACCTGGCGCGAGCTCGCGGCGTCCGGCGTCACCTCGGTCGCGCTCGTCGAGGACGACCGGGTGGAATACCGGATGAGCCTGCTGCCCGCGGCGGAGTGATGGGTTCCGACCGCCCGGGGTCGCTGGTGCTCGGGATGCCCCGGGCGGCGTTCCGGCCCAGCCCGGTGTTCCTCGCCCTGGTGGCGCTCTTCGTCACCAGCGGGGTGCTGACCTGGCAGCGGTTCGGCAACGTCCGGTTCGACGTCTTCCTCTTCGTCGTCTCCGGCTGGCTGGTCTCGCTCTGCCTGCACGAGTACGCCCACGCGGTGGTGGCCTACCGGGCCGGCGACCGGGGCGTGGCGCACCGCGGCTACCTCACCCTGAACCCGCTGAAGTACAGCCACCCGCTGTTGTCCATCGCGCTGCCGGTGCTGGTGGTGCTGCTCGGCGGGATCGGGCTGCCCGGCGGGGCGGTCTGGGTGGACCGGCACGAGATCCCCGGGCGGCTGCGGCACACCCTGGTCAGCCTCGCCGGGCCGGCCACCAACGTGCTGTTCACCCTGATGCTGGTGGTGGTGCTGCGGCTGGGCGCCGGCACCGGCGGGCCGGTGGAGTTCTGGGCCGCCGTGGCGCTGCTGGCCTTCCTCCAGCTCACCGCGAGCGTGCTGAACCTGCTCCCGGTGCCCGGCCTGGACGGCGGCAACATGATCCAGCCCTGGCTGAACCCGCAGTGGCGCCGGATGTACGACCTGTTCGCCCCGTACGGCTTCATCCTGCTGTTCGCGCTGCTGTGGAACCCGCGGATCAGCGGCTGGTTCTTCGACCTGGTCTTCGGCGTGGGCGACCTGCTCGGGCTGCCGCCCTGGCTCTACGCCACCGGCCTGGATCTGATCCGCTTCTGGCAGGGCTGATCGCCCGTACCCGACCGGCCCGACCGGCTCCCGTCAGCGGGATGCCGGCCGGGCCGGCAGGTGTCACGGTCGCTGCGCGGGGCTCTCGGTCCGGGCCGGGTCGCGCTCGACGATCGGGTCGATGATCTCGTCGATCGCCTTGAGCAGGTCGGCGTCGAGCTTCACCCCGGCCGCCTTGACGTTGTCGTGCACCTGCTCCGGGCGGGACGCGCCGACGATCGCCGAGGAGACGTTCGGGTTCTGCAGCACCCAGGCGATGGCGAGCTGGGCCATGCTGAGCCCGGCCTGCTCGGCCAGCGGCTTGAGCCGCTGTACCCGGGTGAGCACGTCGTCGGTCAGGAACTTGGCGATGAAGCCCGCGCCGGACTTCTCGTCGGTAGCCCGGGAGCCGGCCGGCGGCGGCTGGCCCGGCAGGTACTTGCCGGAGAGCACGCCCTGCGCGATCGGCGACCAGACGATCTGCCCGACGCCCAGTTCCTCGCTGGTGGGGACGACCTCGGACTCGATGACCCGCCAGAGCATCGAGTACTGCGGCTGGTTGGAGACCAGCGGGATGCGCAGCTCACGGGCGAGCTGGTGGGCCTCGCGGAGCTGCGACGCCTTCCACTCGGAGACGCCGATGTAGAGCGCCTTGCCGGAGTGCACGACGTCGGCGAACGCCTCCATCGTCTCCTCCAGCGGGGTGCTGTAGTCGTACCGGTGGGCCTGGTAGAGGTCCACGTAGTCGGTGCGCAGCCGGCGCAGCGAGCCGTTGATCGACTCCATGATGTGCTTGCGGGACAGGCCGCGGTCGTTGCGGCCCGGCCCGGTGGGCCAGTACACCTTGGTGAAGATCTCCAGGCCCTCGCGCCGCTCGCCCTCCAGCGCGCGGCCGAGCACGTCCTCGGCCCGGGTGCCGGCGTAGACGTCGGCGGTGTCGAACGTGGTGATGCCGGCGTCCAGGGCGGCCCGGACGCAGGCGAACGCCGCGTCCTCCTCGACCTGCGAGCCGTGGGTGATCCAGTTGCCGTACGAGATCTCGCTGACCATCAGGCCGGAACGGCCCAGGTGTCGGAATTCCATGGCTCCGACCCTAGCCCCGGCCGGCAGGCGGCTGCCCGTCGGCCGACCGGGCGCGGCTGACGAACGCCGTCAGGCGGGCAGCAGGACGTCCCGCATCCGCGCGGCGAGCCATCGTCGGAAGGAGTCCTCGGGCCAGCCGCAGTGCAGCACCAGGGCCGCGTAGTGCGCCGGGTCGTTGTAGAACCACAGCTCGTCGACCGCCCGCTCGACGTCGGCGCCCTGGCGCAGTGGGCCGAAGGTGCGTACCTGCTCGACCACCATCCGGGCGCCAGCCCGCCGGTTGCGCAGCAGGGTCTCCCACACCTCGGCCACCTCGGGGGTCTCGTCGGCCGCCCGGCGGACGGTCTCGAAGGCCCGCGCGGCGCGCCCGCCGATCAGCGTGCACACCCCGGCGTAGCCGTCGAGCACCTCGCCCTGGCCGCGGGCGTCCCACACCGGCCGGAACCAGGGTCGCTGGGCCACCGGCACCGGCTCGTCGTCGCCGGCCAGCGCCTGGTCGAGCACCTGGCGCAGCAGCGCCGCCTTGGAGCCGAAGACGGCGAACACCGTGGGCCGGGCCACGCCGGCGGCGGCGGCCACGTCGGCCAGCGAGGTCGCCGCGTAGCCGCGGGCCACGAAGAGTTCGGCGGCGGCCGCGACCACCGCCTGGCGGGTGCGCCGCGCGCTCTCCTCGCGGACCCGGGACCGGTACGGCCGGGTCGGCTTTCCGTCCTTGACGTCGCCCATCAGGACGCGATACTAACAATGTATTCACTAGACCACTGACTATCCAATATCGCGCCGTCTGCCGAAGGTGGTGCCGACATCGCGCCGGCTGCTCGGGCGTGGCGATGTCGCGCCGGCTGCTCTGGGCGGCGCCGACCGGAGGAGGCGGCATGTCCGTCAGCCCGTACTTGCGCCGTCCCGACGAGGGGGAGGCGTACTGGTTCCTCGGCAACCTGGTCACGATCAAGGCCGCGGGCGCGCAGACCCGGGACCAGTTGACGGTGGCCGAATTCGTCAACCCGCCGGGCTTCGCGCCGCCGCTGCACCGGCACCAGTTGGAGGACGAGATGTTCTACGTCCTCTCCGGCACCGCCCGGTTCCACTGCGCCGACCAGACCTTCGAGGCCGGGCCGGGTGACTTTGTGCTGCTGCCGGTCGGCCTGGCCCACACCTTCACGGTCGGGGCGGACGAGCCGCTGCGGGCGCTGCAGCTCACCACCCCCGGCGGGTTCGAGCGGTTCGCCGCGGCGGCCGGCGTGCCGGCGCCCGAGTTGCGGCTGCCGGATCCGCTGCCCATCGATCCGGCCGCGCTCGGGCACGCCGCCGCGCGGAACGGCATCGAACTGCTGGGACCGCCGCCGGGGCGGTGACGGCGTGCTCGGACGACGGTGGTGCCCGGTGCCGGACTGGCCGGTCAGATCACCGGGTTGGTGTCGGTGAGCAGCCGCTCGATCTCCGCGATCACCTCGTCGCGGTCCCGGTGCACCGGGTCGATGAGCAGCTCACCGCGCCGGTCCAGCGCGCCCCACCGACCGGCGGCGGTGACCACCAGGAACGCGACCGGGTGGATGACCAGCGCCGGGTGGGCCGGCGGCACGATCACCCGCCCGGTCCGGTCGACCACGCCGCGCCGGCCCGCCACGTCCACCACGGCCAGCCCCTCGTCGGTGAAGTCGTCGACCTGGCGGCCGTCGGAGAGCGTCGTGGCGAACCCGTGGTACCGGGTCGGCAGCACGATCTGGCCGGTCTTGTCCACCGCGCCCCAGCCCTCCCGGCGCACCGCGGCCACCCCGCGCCGGAACGGGCGTACGTCGGCGAAGCCGGGCGGGATCGCCACGTCGCCGTTGGGGCGGATGGCCAGCCAGCCGGCGCCCCGGTCGCGCAGCACCCAGGCCAGGCCGTCGGAGAAGGACCGCACGGCGAGGTACGAGGGTTCGATCACCGTCGTGCCGGTGAGCGCGATCAGCGACCAGCGGTCGGTTTCCGGCCGGCGTACCCAGGCGAGCCCCTCGCGGAACGGCTGCGCCTCCGCGTACCGGGCGGGGATCACCAGTTCGCCGTCCGGGTCGGCGTAGCCCCAGAGCGTGTCGTCCCGGGCGGGCACCGGGGGCCGCACGCGGTCCAGCAGGTCGTCGCGGGTGCGGGGGTACGGCCCGAAGCCCTGCTCCGCGGCCCGGTCGGCGACCGCGTCCAGCGCCGTCCGGATCCGGGCCAGCAGTTCGGCGTCGGTGGCGCCGCGCAGGTCCAGCGCCCGCTCGAAGTGCTGGCTCGCCTCCATCAACCGGCCCTGGTCGTACGCGGACCGCCCGGCGTGCTCGTGCAGGGCCGCGCGCAGCCGGTCGGGCAGTTCGGGCGAGTTCGCCTCGGCGAGGAGCCGGTCGGCTTCCGCGTGGTCACCCCGCCAGCGCAGTACGTGCGCCAGCCGCGCCTGGGCCAGCGCGATCCGCCGTAGCTCGCCGGTGGCCTCCGCGTAGGTCAGGGCGAGCCGGCCGTCGGCGAGCGCGTCGTCCAGCTCGCCGAGGGCCCGCGACACCACCGCGCGCAGGCTGAGCAGCCGGGCTCGGGACCGGTTGTCGACCGTGGTGGCCAGCTTCTCGGTCAGGCCCCGCCGGATGGTCCGCAGTTCGTCCGGGTCGTCCACCACCTCGCGCAGGGTGACCGGGTCGAGCCGCCACCGGTAGCTGGCGAGCGCCTGCTCCGGGTCACCCTGTGCCCCGGACGCCCGCTCCGCGGCCGGATCCGATACGTCGGGCCCCGACCCGGTTCCGACCGGCGTCGCCGACCCGGCCGCCGCCGGCGGCGCGGACACGGGCTCGGCTGGTGGGGCGGAGACGGGTGCGGCCGGCGGAGCCGAGACGGGCGCGTCCGGTGGCCCGGAGACGGGCGTGGCCAGCGGCGCGGACACGGGCTCGGCTGGTGGGGCGGAGGCGGGCGCGGCCGGTGGGCCGGAGACGGGCGTGGTCGGCGGCGAGGACACGACCGCCGCGGGCCGGGCCGGTTCGGCTGTCGCGGGCGGGGCGGAGGCCGGGGCTGCAGGCGCGCCGGACGTGGGCGCGGTGGCCGGTGCGGGCAGCGGCGCGTCGGCCGGGGCGGGGACGGCCGCCCCGTGCGGCGCGGGTGCGGGTCCGCCCGGCGGGGCCGAGACAGGTGCGGCCGGTGGGGCCGAAACGGGTGCGGCAGGCGGGCCGGAGTCCGGCGCGCCGGGCGGTGCGGGTGCGCCGTGCGGCGCGGGCACGGGTGCGGTCGGCGGGGTCGAGGCGGGTGCGGCTGGTGGGCCGGAGACCGGTGCGGCGGGTGGCGCGGACGCGGGTGCGGCTGGCGGGCCGGAGACCGGTGCGGCGGCCGGCGGGCCGGAGACCGGCGCGGCGGGTGGCGCGGACGCGGGTGCGGCCGGTGGGGTCGGGGTGGGTGCGCCCGGTGGGCCGGAGACCGGTGCGGCGGGTGGCGCGGACACGGAAGCGGCCGGCGGGCCGGACACGGGTGTGGTGGCCGAGGTGGACACCGGCGCGGCGGGCGGTGCGGAGACGGGCCGAGCCGGTGGCGCGGAGACCGGCGCGGCCGGCGGTCCGGCAAAGGATGCGGCGGCAGCCTGTGCGGGCGGGGCGGTCGTGGAAGTGCGGCCGTCGCCGGGCGGCGCGGACAGCGGCGCGCCGGGTGCGGAAGCTGCCGTGGCCGGCTCGGCCGACTGCCACGACGGGTACGACCCGGGGTGGGCCGAGGGGGCCGCAGTGGGTACCGCCAGTCCGGCCGAGTCGGGCCGCGCCGGCACTGCTGGCATGGCCGGAGCGGCCGGGACGGAGGCGGCGTCGGCAACCGTCGCCGGCGCCGCGTCGGCGGCCATCGGGTCCTGGCCGGTGGGGGCAGCCGGAGCGACCGGATCCGTACCCACCGGCGGCGCGGCCACCGGCGTGTCGGTGTGGGTGGCCGGCCCGGCCAGATCAGGTGCCGTCGGGACCCCGGCGAGCCGCTCGTCGTCGCCGGGCGCTGTTGCAACCTGGTCGGGGTGGACCGTCGGCGTCGTCGCGGATGCCGCCGTGCCGCCATCGGCGGGCGGTGCGGGCACGGGCGCGGTCGGGCTCGGCCCGGCCGGCCGCACGGCGGCCGGTACGCCGGCTGTCGACGCGCTCGCGTTCCGGCCCTCGACGGGAGGAGTGGGCGGCTCGGCTGTCGCCGTGCCGTCCGGTGCCGCCGGACTCGGTGCGGTCACACCGGCCGGCGGGGCCGGGGTAACCGTCCCGATCGGCGGCGTGCCGGCATCCGTCCCGACCGGCGCCGCGCCGGCAACCGCCTCCACGGGCGGCGCGGAGACCGGCGCCACGGTGTGTTCGGTGCGCGGCGGGAGAGCCGGCTCGGCCGGCTCGGCCGGCTGGCGGTCGGTGAAGGCGGCCGGTGCCGCCACCTCGTCCCCGGCCGGTGCCGCCATCTCGTCCGTGACCGGCTCGGGTGTCGGCGCGGTTGGTCCGGGGTCCGCCGCCGCGGATGGCGGGGCCGGGCGCTCTGTCGCGGTGGTGTCGGCCTTCGCCGCCGGCTTGGCAGGCCCGAACCAGGCGGCCGGTCCGCTCGGAGGGTTGCCGTCCGCCGGCTCCGGACGCAGGGCCGGCGCGGGCGGGTCGCTCGGCGGCGGCGGGACATAGACCTTCGGCCGGTCGGGGGTGATGGCGAGCGGCGGAGGCACCGGCTGCTCGATCCCGGTCGGGGTGGTGCCGCCGCCCGGCACGGGACGGTCGACGGGCGTCGCGCCGCTCCGGTCGGTCGGGACCGCCGCCGATGCCGGTGGGGCGCTCGCTGGCGCGTCCGGGGCCGCCCGGTACTCCATCGGCAGCCGGGCGGCCGGCGGCCCGGAGACGGGGCGGTCGCCGGGTGTGGACGGAGAGCGCCCGGCCGGTGGCCGGTGCTCGGCGGCGGCTGCCTCGGACCGGCCGCTGCCCGGCGTTGCCGACCCCGGGCCCCACTGCGGCGGTGCGGCCGTACGTTCGGCGCCGCCGGCGGCCGCCGGGTCGAACGCGGGCGGTGTGCCGACCGGGCGGTCCCCACGGCCGGGCTGCGGCGCGGCCGGGTACGGCGGTGGCACCGGGCGGCCGGATTCCGGTGGCGGGGTCGAGCCACGTCCGGCGGCCGGCGCCGGCGACACGGGCCGATCGGCAGGCGGCGCGCCGAACGCCGGAGGCGGGACGACCGGACGCGGCCCGGCGGCCGGTCGCCCGGCGAAGGGCGGCGGCGGGACGGGCCGGTCGCCGGGTGGAGCGGGGGAGACGGGCCGGTCGGCGTAGGGCGGACGGGGGTCGGGTCCGGCGTGTCCGGGTCGGGTCCGGTCCGGTGCGGCCGGGGAGACGGGCCGGTCGCCGGGCGACGCGGGGGAGACGGGGCGGTCGGTGTAGGGCGGGCGGCGGTCGGGGCCGGCGTGCTCGGGTCGGGTCCGGTCCGGCGGGGCCGGGGAGACGGGCCGGTCGCCGGGCGACGCGGGGGAGACGGGGCGGTCGGTGTAGGGCGGGCGGCGGTCGGGGCCGGCGTGCTCGGGTCGGGTCCGGTCCGGCGGGGCCGGCGAGACGGGCCGGTCGCCGGGCGACGCGGGGGAGACGGGGCGGTCGGTGTAGGGCGGGCGGCGGTCGGGGCCGGCGTGCTCGGGTCGGGTCCGGTCCGGCGCGGCCGGCGAGACGGGCCGGTCGCCGGGCGACGCGGGAGAGACCGGGCGGTCGGTGTGCGGCGCGCGGGGGTCGGGTCGGCCCCGGGTGGGCAGGTCGCGGTCCGCCGGGGCGGAGGGTCCGGGACGGCCGGCGGCCGGCAGGTCGCGGGTGGGCACGCCGGCGGCGGGCAGGCGCCGCTCCTCGACCGGCGGCGCGGCGTCGTACCGGTCACCGCGGGACGGGCCGGCCGGTTCCGCCGGCCGGCGGTGCTCGGGCCGCGGGTCGGGGTGGTGGCCGAGGCTCCGGTCGTACCCGGGGCGCACCGGTCCGGGAGCAGGCCAGGGCAGGCCGCCCTCCGGGCGCGACGGCGGGTGGCCCGGTGGCTCGCGGTGGAACTCCGGCCGGACCTCTTCCCGGGGGCGCCGGTCCGGGTACGGCTCGGCCCGGGCGGCCGCCTCGCGCGACCGCCGGTGCTCGTCCGGCTCCGGCCGGCGGCGCTCGGCGTCGTCGTACGGCCGCTCGGCGGCGCCCCGGTCCGGGCGCTCCCAGCGGCCGGCCTGCGCGGCGCGGTCCACCGGTCCGCGGTCGCGGCGCTCGGCCGCGAACCGCTCGCGCTGCTCGGCCGCGAACCGCTCGTGCTCGGCGGGGAACCGGTCGGGGCGCTCGGCGGGGTACCGCTCGTGGTGGTCGGCGGGCCGGCGTTCACCGCTGAACCGGTCACGCTGCTCGGCCGGCGGCCGCTCGCGCTGGTCGCCGGCGCGGTCCCACTGGTAGCGGGGCCGGCGGGTGCCCTCGGCCGGTCGCTGCTCGTAGCCGTTGGACGACCGGTCGTGCGCGGCCGGCCGGCGCGGCGGCAGGTCCTCGTCCGGCTCGGCGAGCCAGCCGGGTTCCGGCTGGCTCGCCGGGGAGACGGGCGCGACGCCGGAGCGTCCCCGGCCGGGCGGCTCCTGCCGGGGCGCGCGGTCGTCGTACCGGTCGTGGTCGCGGGGTGCGGCGCGACCGCCGTCGACGCCGTACGGGGCACGCGCGTGCTCGTCCCGTCGGTTCGGGGCCGGCCGCTGCCGGTCGTCGGGCCACCCGGGCTCGCCCCGTCCCGGGCGGTACGGGTCGTCGTCGTGCCGCCGGCCGTCGCGCCCCCGGTGCCGGTCCCAGCCGTCCGGTTCGTCCTTCCAGGCCCGGCCCAGGTACGTCCCGTCGGGGCGGGTCGGCGCGAGCGGCGGCACCTCGGCGCGGCCGACCACGGCCGCCCGACCGCGGGGCGCCGGCGGCGGGGTGTGCTGGATGCCGATGTCGCCCGGGTAGCGCTGGCCGGGGAACTGGGGGTGCCACTCCGTGGTCGGCTCCACGACCCAGGACGGTTCCGCCGGGTCGTGCCACCGGTCCGCGTAGCCGCGGCTCATCCGGGTGGCCTGTCGCCGGTGCGGGCACGCGCGGTCATGCCGGGGTCACCGCCGGTCGTCCGCTCGCTCACGGCCGCGTCCCGGTGGCCGGCTCGCGTCCGCTCGCTCACGGCGATGTCACCTCGTTGGAAATTGTCGCGCTGGGCACCCCGTCGGCCGGTAAAGTCGCCCCTTCCGGCACGGCGTGGCTGCGGAAAGGAGGGTAGCGGCGTGGGCTCGCTCACCGCCACTGTGGCACCGCCTGCCGGCTCAAACGTTATCCTATGGTTTCGGACATTCAGGGCAATAGCCGGATCGGGCTTCCGACGATACTCCACCTACCGCCAGGCGGCGGTGGCCGGCGTCGTCACCAACTGCGTCTTCGGCTTCCTCCGCTGTTATGTCCTGCTCGCCGCGGTCGGCGCGGCCGGCACGGTGGCCGGGTACGACCGGGCCCAGCTCGCCACCTTCGTCTGGATGGGGCAGGGTCTGCTCGCCGTCATCCTCCTCTGGGGATGGACCGACCTGGCCGACCGAATCCGCACCGGCGAGGTCGCCGCCGACCTGCTCCGCCCGGTGCACCCGGTGACCAGTTACCTCGCCGCCGACCTGGGCCGGGCCGGCTACGCCGCGCTGGCCCGGCTGCTACCGCCGGTGCTGGTCGGCCCGCTCTTCTTCCCGGTGCACGTGCCGCAGCGGTGGGCCACCTGGCCGCTGTTCGTGCTCTCCGCGCTCGTCGCCGTGCTGCTCTGCTTCGGCTGCCGCTACCTGGTCAACGCGACCGCGTACTGGCTGCACGACGTGCGCGGCCCGGTGATCCTCTGGACGCTCGTCTCGGGCGTGCTCACCGGGCTCTACTTCCCGCTGCGCTTCCTGCCGGAGTGGCTCCAGCTGCTGCTCTGGCTCGGCACCCCGTTTCCGAGCCTGCTGCAGACCCCGCTGGACGTGCTGGTCGAGCGGGATCCGACCGGCACCCAGCTCGCCCTGGTCGCCGTGCAGCTGGGCTGGACGGTGCTGGTCCTGGCCACCTGCCGGCTGGTGCAGCGGCGGGCCGAACGGCGACTGGTCGTGCAGGGTGGCTGACCGCGCCGGCCCGACCGGGTCGGCGCGCACCGGTGGTGCGCTGGCCGCGTATCGGGCACTGCTCGGGGCGCAGGCGCGGTCGCAGACCGCGTACCGGACGTCGTTCGTAATGGACCTGGTGAGCAACGTCGGGTCCACCGTCTTCGACGTGGTCACCGTGCTGGTCGTCTTCGGCGTGACCCGGGAGCTGGGCGGCTTCACGCTGCGCGAGACGATGGTCATCGTCGGCATCTCCACCAGCGCGTTCGCCCTCGCGGACCTGCTGGTCGGCAACATCGAGCGGCTGCCCCGCTACGTGCGTACCGGGCTCTTCGACGCCGTGCTGCTCCGCCCGCTGGGTACGCTGCCGCAACTGCTGCTGATGGACCTGCCGCTGCGCAAGGTGTCCCGGGCGGTCTTCGGGCTCGCCGTGCTGGTCGTGGCGGTCGGCTCCGCCGGGATCCAGTGGACCCCGGCCCGGGTGCTGCTGGTGGTCCTCGCCCCGCTGGCCGCGGTGGTCTTCTTCGGCGCGGTCTTCGTGGCCACCGCGACCGTCTCTTTCTTCTGGGTCGACTCGGGTGAGCTGGCCAACTCGGTCACCTACGGTGGGCGGGACTTCACCACCTACCCGATCACCGTCTACGACGGGTGGTTCCGGGCGCTCTTCGCGTACGGCCTGGGTTTCGCCTTCGTCGGCTACCACCCGGCACTGGCCCTGCTGGGCCGGGCCGACCCGCTCGGCCTGCCGCCCTGGGTCGGCTGGGCCGCGCCGGGCGTCGCGCTGCTCGCCGCCGCGATCGCCGCCGCCGCCTGGCGCTTCGGCGTCCGCCACTACCGGAGTACGGGGTCATGAGCGTCATCGAGACGAAGGCACTGCGCAAGGAGTTCACCGTCCGGGTCAGGGCCGGGCGGCTGCGCCGCGAGAAGCGGCTGGTCACCGCGGTCGACGGGATCGACCTGCGGATCGAGCGCGGAGAACTGCTCGGCTACATCGGACCGAACGGGGCCGGCAAGTCCACCACGCTCAAGATGCTCACCGGGGTGCTGACGCCCTCGGCCGGCGAGGTACGCGTCTGCGGGCTGCGCCCGGTCGCCCAGCGCACCCGGCTCGCGCTGCGCGTCGGCGTGGTCTTCGGCCAGCGTTCCCAGCTGTGGTGGGACCTGCCGCTGCGGGACTCCTTCGACCTGCTCCGGCACATCTACCGGGTGCCGCCCGGCGCGCACGCCGCCCGGCTGCGCCGCTGCCGGCAACTGCTCGACCTGGACGCGTTCCTGGACGTCCCGGTCCGCCAGCTCTCCCTCGGCCAGCGGATGCGCGGCGAGCTGGCCGCCGCCCTGCTGCACGGCCCCGAGGTGCTCTTCCTCGACGAACCCACCATCGGCCTGGACGTGGTCAGCCGGCAGGCGGTGCGTGGCTTCCTGGCCGAGCTGGGCCGGACCGGCGACACCACGCTGGTGCTGACCACCCACGACCTGGCCGACATCGAACGGCTCTGCCGGCGGCTGGTGGTGATCGACCACGGCCGGGTGGTGCACGACGGGTCGATCTCCGCGCTGCACGAGCGGTACGGCTCCCGCCGGCTGGTGGTGGCCGACCTCGATGCCCCCGTGCCCGAACCGCCGGTGCTGTCCGGCGCGTCGCTGCATCGGGTGGAGAACGACGGGCACCGGCTGGTGTTCGCGCTGGAGTCGGCGCGGGTGGCCGAGGTGGTGGCCGGGCTCGCCGGGCTGGGCGCGCTGCGCGACGTCTCGGTGGTGGAGCCGGACATCGAGGACGTGGTGGCCCGGCTCTACCGCCGGGAGCGTCAGGGGTGCTCCATCACCAGCACGGCGAAGGTGCCGGGGGCCAGCGCCTCGTAGCGGTGCGGGGCGTCGCCGGGGAAGGTGGCGTAGTCGCCGGGGCCCAGCTCCACCGGGTCGGCCTCCGGGCCGACCCGCATCCGCCCGGCGCCGACCACCACGTGTTCGATGCTGCGCGGGGTGTGCGCCTCGGCCTTGCGGACCGCGCCGGGCTCCAGTTCGAGGAGATAGACGTCACGCCGGGCGTGCGTCGACCCGGCGCTGAGCAGCGTCCCGGCGAAGTCCGCGTGCTCGGAGCGGATCCGGGGGCCCTCGCCGGCCCGGACCACCCGGACGGTCGGGCTCGGCGGCTCGACCAGCCGGCTGAACGGCACGTCCAGCGCCACGCCGAGCGCCCAGAGGGTTTCCACGCTCGGGTTTCCGACGCCCGACTCCAGCTGGGAGAGGGTGGACTTGGCGATCCCGGCCCGCCGGGCCAGTTCGGTCAGCGAGACGCCGACCCGCTCGCGCTCGCGGCGGATGGCGGCGGCGATGGTGGCCAGCGGGGGTGCCGGTACGGCGGGCATGTTCGCTCCGTCGGTCTGTTTGTTCGGTTTGACGACCACGCTTATTCCGTTCATCATGGTGGACCATGCGTACGGTACAACGAACAGCCGACGGCGGGGTACTCCGCGACGTCGCCGCCGTCGGGGCGGCGATGGTGGCGGTGGGCGCCTCGTTCGGCGCGGTGGCGGTGGCCGCCGGGCTGCCCGGCTGGGCCACCGTCGCGATGTCCGTGCTGGTGTTCGCCGGCGGGGCGCAGTTCATGGCGGTCGGGCTGGTGGCGGCGGGCAACCCGCTGGCCGCCGTGCTGGCCGGGCTGCTGCTCAACGCCCGGCACCTGCCGTTCGGCCTGACCCTCGGCGACAGCCTCGGCGCCCGGCTGTGGCAGCGGCTGCTCGGCAGCCACCTGATGACCGACGAGGCCACCGCGTTCGCCCTGGCCCAGCCCGCCGGCCCGGCCCGGCACCGGTCGTTCTGGCTGGCCGCGGTGCTGTTCTTCGTCACCTGGAACGTCGGCACCGTGCTCGGTGTGCTGGCCGGTGGAGTGGCCGGCGACCCGGCCGCGCTGGGGCTGGACGCCGCCTTCCCGGCCGGCCTGATCGCGCTGCTGCTGCCCAGCCTGCGCGACCGGGAGACCCGCCGGATGGCGCTGGCCGGTGCGGTGCTGGCCGTGCTCACCACCCCGCTGCTGCCGGCCGGCCTGCCGGTGCTGCTCGCGCTGGCCGGCCCGGCCGTGCTGGCCGTACGGGCCGTCCGCGCCGGGGCCGGCACCGGCGACCGGGAACCCGGGGCGACGCCCGCCCCGACCCGGGACACCCGCCGGGCCGGTCGGGGTGGATCCGGAACCGGCGGACGGGAGACCGGGGGCACCTCCAGCCCGGCACCCGTCGCCGGTTCCGTTACCGGCGTCCGGGAGGTCGGGGTGACGCCCGCCCCGATCCCGGACGCCGGGCGCGGGGTCGGGACCCCCGACCCGGTCCGCCGGACGGGAGGGGGGTCGTGCTGATCGCGGTGATCCTGGCGCTGGCCGCCGGCACGTACGGCTTCCGGGTCGCCGGGGTGCTGCTGCGCGACCGGCTCGACCTGCCGGAGTGGTCCCGCCGGCTGCTACCGGTCGGCGCCGCCGCCCTGCTGGCCGCGCTCGCGGCCACCGCCGCGCTGACCGAGGCCGGCGCGTTCGCCGGCTGGGCCCGGCCGGCGGGGGTGCTGGTCGGTGTCCTGCTGGCCTGGCGGCGGGCGCCGTTCGTGCTGGTCGTGGTCGCCGCCGCCGCGACGACCGCCCTGCTCCGCCTGCTCGGCGTGCCGTAGCGGTTCTCCCGCCGGCACCCACCGCCCCGCCCCCTGACCGTGCACGGACCGGGTGCAGCTGTTGTCGCCCCAGTGACAACAGCTGCACCCAGACCGTCGGCCGGCGGTGGCCGCGAACGGTCGACCGCGCTGCGGGTTGGCCGTGTCGTGCCGGTGCCGGCCATGCCGTGCCGTGCCGGGAGCCGGTGGCCCGTGCCGTGCGCCCAGAGCGGGTGGCTGGAACGGGAACGGCCCCTCGCCGCGGTGCGGGAGGGGCCGGTTCCGTCGTCGTCAGACCGGGTCGCCGAGGTTGACCCGGGGCTCCGGGGCGCGCATCCGGCGGAACGTGATCGAGCGCATGATCGCGTACAGGTAGAGCGAGCCCATCCGCTGCCCGGTGTTCGGGAAGCGCTCGCGGACCAGCTTCCTGATCTTGCGGCAGATGAGGAACGAATCGATCACCACGCCGAGGGCGAGCGCGCCCCAGAGGATGTTCGACACCAGCCGGACCACCGGCGGCATCGCCGCGTTCGAGCCGATCAGCACGATCAGCGCGCCGCCGAAGAACCAGGTGCCGACCGTACGCCGGGAGTCGACCACGTTGCGGGCCAGCTGCCGTTCGGGGCCGCGGTCACGCGGGCCGCCCTCGCGGCGGAACTCGGCCGCCGCCTCGGCCCGCAGCTTGCGCCGGTGCTCCCGCTGCTCTTCCTTGGTCATCGGCTTGGCGGCCCCGGCCGGACGCCGGCCGGCGGCCGGCCGCTTCGGCGTCTCGCGTCCCTTCGCGGGGGTGTAGCCCCGGGGACGCGTGGCGGTGTCCTCGTCCTCGGGGGTCACCTGAGTGACCGCCTCGTCGACGAGGTCGGTGGACTTGCGGCGAAACAGCGACGGCACGCGGAAAGGGTAGCCAACCGACGGCGCCCGGTGCACATCGCGGTGCACCGGGCGCGGTCGTCAGTGAGGGAGGTTACGGACGCTCGACGTGCGCGCCCAGGTCGGCCAGCTTCGCCTCGAAGTCCTCGTAGCCCCGGTTGATCAGGTCGACGCCGTACACCCGGGAGGTGCCCTCGGCGGCCAGCGCCGCGATCAGGTGGCTGAACCCGGCCCGCAGGTCGGGGATGACCAGGTCGGCGGCGTGCAGCTTGCTCGGCCCGGCGATCACCGCGGAGTGCTTGAAGTTGCGCCGGCCGAAGCGGCACGGGGTGCCGCCCAGGCAGTCCCGGTAGACCTGGATGTTGGCGCCCATCGAGTTCAGCGCCTCGGTGTAGCCGAGCCGCTGCTCGTAGACCGTCTCGTGGACGATGGACAGCCCGCGCGCCTGGGTCAGCGCCACCACCAGCGGCTGCTGCCAGTCGGTCATGAAACCGGGGTGGACGTCGGTCTCCAGGGCGACCGACTTCAGCTCGCCGCCCGGGTGCCAGAACCGGATGCCGCCCTCCTGGCCGGGGTCGCCCAGCCGCGGCGGCCGGCTGTCGGTCACCTCGTACTCGCCGCCGACCGACCGGAAGATGTTCAGGAAGGTCATCATGTCGGCCTGCTGCGCGCCGAGCACCTCCACGTGCCCGCGGGTGGCCAGCGCGGCCGCGGCCCAGCTGGCCGCCTCGATCCGGTCCGGGATCGGCCGGTGGGTGTAGCCGTGCAGCTTCGGCACGCCCTGGATCTCGATCACCCGGTCGGTGTGCACCTTGATGATCGCGCCCATCTTCTGCAGGACGCAGATCAGGTCGATGATCTCCGGCTCCACCGCGGCGTTGCGCAGCTCGGTGACGCCCTCGGCCATCACGGCGGTCAGCAGCACCTGCTCGGTGGCGCCGACGCTGGGGTAGGGCAGCGCGAACTTCGTGCCGTGCAGTCCGTTCGGCGCGGACAGGTGCAGCCCCTCGGGGGTCTTGTCGACAGTGGCGCCGAACTCGCGCAGCGCCTGGAGGTGGAAGTCGATCGGCCGCGGGCCGATGTGGCAGCCGCCCAGGTCGGGGATGAAGGCGTGGCCGAGCCGGTGCAGCAGCGGCCCGCAGAACAGGATCGGGATCCGGCTGGAGCCGGCGTGCACGTTGATCTGGTCGGTGCTGGCGCTCTCCACGTTCGCCGGGTCGAAGACCAGCTCGCCGTCCTCGTCGCCGTCGGTCACCTTGACCCCGTGCAGGCCGAGCAGGCCGCGGACGACCTCGACGTCACGGATCTTCGGCACGTCGAACAGGCGGCTCGGACTGTCGCCCAGCAGCGCGGCGACCATCGCCTTGGAAACCAGGTTCTTCGCGCCGCGCACGCGGATCCGCCCTTCCAGCGGAGTGCCTCCGTGTACGACCAGGACGTCGTCGGTCAACGCAACCTCCAGCGGTCGGTGCTGTAGATGGTGGGGCTCACGATGTCATCGCTACCCGGAACGCGGACGGGTCGAAACGGGCCGCGTGCGTCGTCGCCCCGGCAGCATAGCCCTCAGTGATGAAAATGGACCCGGTCACTTCGCCCCTGGGGGCATTTTTCGGTGATCCGACCCAATTCCGTAAAAGGGTGAATACCGAGAGTGGTCAACGGGTGGCGGGCGGCGCGGTGTCCGCACCGGGCAGGGCGAGCATCTGGTCCAGCGCCACCCGGGCGTGGTGCGCGGTGTCCGGATCGACGGTGATCTGGTTGACCACCCGACCGGCGACCAGCTCCTCCAGCGCCCAGACCAGGTGCGGCAGGTCGATCCGGTTCATCGTCGAGCAGTAGCAGACCGCCCGGTCGAGGAACATGATCTGCTTGTCCGGGTGGGCCAGCGCCAGCCGGCGGACCAGGTTCAGCTCGGTGCCGACCGCCCACGCCGAGCCGGCCGGGGCCGCCTCGATGGTCTTGATGATGTACTCCGTCGAGCCGACGTGGTCGGCCGCGGTGACCACCTCGTGCCGGCACTCCGGGTGGACCAGCACGTTGACCCCGGGCACCCGCTCCCGGACGTCGTTGACGCTGTCCAGGGTGAACCGGCCGTGCACTGAGCAGTGCCCCCGCCACAGGATCATCTTCGCGTTCCGCAGCTGCTCCGGGGTGAGCCCGCCGTTCGGCTTGTGCGGGTCGTAGAGCACGCAGTCGTCCAGCGAGAAGCCCATCTCCAGCACGGCCGTGTTGCGGCCCAGGTGCTGGTCGGGCAGGAAGAGCACCTTCGAGCCCTGCTGGAAGGCCCAGTCCAGGGCCCGCTTGGCGTTGGACGAGGTGCAGACCACGCCGCCGTTACGGCCGACGAAGCCCTTGATGTCCGCCGAGGAGTTCATGTACGTGACCGGCACGGTCTGCTCCGCGATGCCCAGTTCGGTGAGCACGTCCCAGGCCGTCTCGACCTGCGACAGCACCGCCATGTCGGCCATCGAGCAGCCGGCGGCCAGGTCAGGCAGGACCACCTTCTGCGCGTCCGAGGTGAGGATGTCGGCGCTCTCGGCCATGAAGTGCACGCCGCAGAAGACGATGTACTCAGCTTCGGGGCGGGCGGCCGCCTCGCGGGCCAGCTTGAACGAGTCGCCGGTCACGTCGGCGAACTGGATCACCTCGTCGCGCTGGTAGTGGTGGCCCAGCACGAACACCTTGCTGCCCAGCTTCGCCTTCGCCGCCGCCGCCCGGGCCACCAGGTCCGGGTCGCTGGGCGCCGGCAGGTCGCCCGGACACTCGACGCCACGCTCGGTGGCGGGGTCGCTGCCCCGGCCGAGCAGCAGCAGCGCCGTGGCGGTGTTGGAGGGTTCTACCCAGGTCGAAGTCACGTACCCCATGGTCCCACAGCGTGGCCTCGGCGCGGCCTCCGCCGGTGTGGGCTGCCACACTGCTCGGCATGCGCGTGCTGCTCTGTCCGGACAAGTTCGCCGGCACGCTGCCGGCCCCCGAGGTCGCCGCCGCGGTGGCCGCCGGCTGGCGCGAGGTGGCCGCGGCCGACGAGCTGCTGATCAGGCCGCTGGCCGACGGCGGTCCCGGCTTCCTCGACGTGCTCGCCGACGCCCTGGACGGGCGGCGGGTGCCGGTGTCGACCGTCGACCCGCTGGGCCGCCCGGCGGCCGGTGAGATCCTGCTCACCGACGGCGGGTCGACCGCCTGGCTGGAGAGCGCCCAGGCGTGCGGCCTGCACCTGCTCACCGCCGACGAGCGGGACCCGAAGGCCACCACCTCGTACGGGCTGGGGCTGCTGGTGGCCGCCGCGGTGGAGGCCGGCGCGCAGACGGTGATCATCGGGCTGGGCGGTTCCGGCACCAACGACGCCGGCGCCGGGATGCTCACCGCGCTCGGCGTCACTCCGCTGGACGAGGCCGGGCTGGCCCTGCCGTACGGGGGCGCCGCGCTGGCCGCCGTGGCCACCCTCGACGGCGCGCCCCGGCTGCGCGGCGCCCGGCTGGTCGCCGCCACCGACGTGGACAACCCGCTGCTCGGGCTGCACGGCGCCAGCAACGTGTTCGGCCCGCAGAAGGGCGCCGACCGGGCCGACGTGCTGCTGCTCGACACCGCGCTGGAGCGCTTCGCCGCCGTGCTGGAGCGGGACCTGCCCGGCTGCCCGCCGCAGCTCGGCGCGCTGCCCGGCGGCGGGGCGGCCGGCGGCCTCGGCGCGGCGATCCTCGCCCTGGGTGGCCGGTGCGAATCGGGCATCGGCCTGGTCACCCGGGCCACCGGCCTGGACGTCGCGCTGGACGGGGTCGACCTGGTGATCACCGGGGAGGGCTCGTTCGACCACCAGTCGCTGCGCGGCAAGGTGGTCGCCGGGGTGGCCGGCGCGGCCCGGGACCGCGGCCTGCCCTGCGTGGTGCTCGCCGGCCAGGTCAGCACCGGCCGCCGGGAGGCCGCCGCGGCCGGGGTGACCGACGCGTACAGCCTGGTGGAGCACTTCGGCGGCGAGGAACGCGGCGGCCTGGCCGCCGCGCTGAGCCGGCCCGCCGAGGGGCTGCGCGAACTCGGCGCCCGGCTGGCCCGGCAGTGGAGCCGCTGACCGGGCGCGACCGGAGCCCGACCGGGGGCCACCGGAGCCGGTGACCGGGGTGTGACCGGCGCCGCGCGGGGAAGCCCCGAGGTCACACCGCCGGGTGACCCGGCCTGCGGCGGCCTACAATCAGAAACTGGACCACAGTGGGAATCGCTGACCGGCGGGTGACGTTGGTCGGGACGACCACACCGAACGCGCGCAGGGAGAATTCCACGTGACCACGCCAGCGCAGACCGAGTCGACCGAGGCCAAGGCCCCTACTTCCGTCGTCCTCACCGACGTCGCGGCGCAGAAGGTCAAGGCCCTGATCGAGCAGGAGGGCCGCGACGACCTGCGGCTCCGGGTCGCGGTGCAGCCGGGCGGCTGCTCCGGCCTGCGGTACCAGCTCTTCTTCGACGAGCGCTCCCTCGACGGTGACATCGTCACCGACTACGACGGTGTCGAGGTCGTCGTCGACCGGATGAGCGCCCCCTACCTGGCCGGCGCCACCATCGACTTCGCCGACCGGATCGACGCCCAGGGCTTCACCATCGACAACCCCAACGCGGGCAGCTCCTGCGCCTGCGGCGACTCGTTCAGCTGAGTCGACTCCGAGCACCGACGGCGGGGCCGTCCCGGAAGGGGCGGCCCCGCCGCCGTCTGCGGGGCGGTCTGCGGGCAGGGGGCGTTCAACCGTGCGGCCGCCGCCCGGCCGCCCGCTGACGCCGGTACGCCTGGTGGGTCACGGTGGCGTCACCTGGCCGTAGGCGATGTGCAACCGTGCGGTCGCCCGGCCTTGCGGCGGCCGGTAGGCTGACCCGCGCCCTGCTCCCGACCCTGAGGGTTGACATGAAGATCGCGGTGACCGGCTCGATCGCCACCGACCACCTGATGAGCTTTCCCGGCCGCTTCGCCGACCAGCTCATCGCCGACCAGCTGCACAAGGTGTCCCTCTCCTTCCTGGTGGACGACCTGGTGCTGCGCCGGGGCGGGGTGGCCGCCAACATCGCCTTCGGCATGGGTCAGCTCGGCCTGCGTCCGGTGCTGCTGGGCGCGGTCGGGGCGGACTTCGCCGACTACCGCTCGTGGCTCGAGCGGCACAACGTCGACTGCGACTCGGTGCACATCAGCGAGGTGGCGCACACCGCCCGCTTCGTCTGCACCACCGACACCGACATGTGCCAGATCGCGTCCTTCTACGCCGGGGCGATGAGCGAGGCGCGCAACATCGAGCTGGCTCCGGTCGCCGACCGCCTCGGCGGGCTCGACCTGGTCCTGGTCGGCGCCAACGACCCGGAGGCGATGCTGCGGCACTCGGCCGAGTGCCGGGAGCGCGGCTTCCCGTTCGCCGCCGACCCGTCCCAGCAGCTGGCCCGGATGCCGGGTGAGGACGTCATCGCGCTGATCGACGGCGCCGACTACCTGATGACCAACGACTACGAGAAGTCGCTGCTGCAGAGCAAGGCCGGCCTGAGTGACGAGCAGCTGCTCGACCGGGTCAAGATCCGGGTCACCACGCTGGGCAAGCACGGCGTGGAGATCGCCGGGCGCGGCATCGACCCGATCCACGTGCCGATCGCCAGGGAGACCCAGGCGGTCGACCCGACCGGCGTCGGCGACGGCTTCCGCGCCGGCTTCTTCACCGCGCTCTCCTGGGGCCTCGGCCTGGAGCGGGCCGCCCAGGTGGGCTCCCTGCTGGCCACCCTGGTGCTGGAGACCGTCGGCACCCAGGAGTACCAGGTCCGCCGCGACCTGTTCGTCAAGCGGCTCGCCGAGTCGTACGGCGACGTCGCCGCCGACGAGGTGCGCCCCCACCTGCTGCCCTGACCGGGCCGCCACCGTCGAGCACGCGGTCGTGGTGGGCGTACGACGCCCGCCCCGGCCGCGTGCCGCGTTCCGGGGTCAGTGCTGGCGGCGCACGTCGTAGGCGGGGCCGTCGTCGCCGGTGACCTTGCCGAGGAACTCGTGACCGCGCATCCGGCACCAGGCCGGGATGTCCACCGCCGCCGCCGGGTCGTCGGCCAGCACCCGGACCACGGTGCCCACCGGCAGCTCGGGCAGCCGGCGGGCGACCGCGATCACCGGCAGCGGGCAGCGCTGCCCGCGACAGTCCAGCACCTCCCGCGGCGCGGTCACAGCCCCACCACCCCCGCCTCGGCCCGCAGATCGGCGACGATCGCGGGCAGTTCGGTGAGGAACCGCTCCACGTCCGCCTCGGTCGTCTCCCGGTGCAGCGAAATCCGGACGTTGCCGTGCGAGAGCACGCCCATCGCCTCCAGCACGTGCGACGGGCGCAGCGTCGACGAGGTGCACGACGAACCGGACGACACGGCGAATCCGCGCCGGTCCAGCGCGTGCAGCAGCGCCTCGCCGTCGACGTACAGGCAGGAGAAGGTGACCAGGTGCGGCAGCCGGTGGTCGGGATCACCCACCACCTCCACGTCCGGCACCTCGGCCGCCACCCGGGCCCGGATCCGGTCGACCAGGGGCGCCAGCCGGGCTGCCTCGGCCGCCGCGTCGGCCGCCGCCGCGCGCAGGCTCGCCGCCGCCGCCACCACCGCCGGCAGGTTCAGCGCGCCCGGCGTACGGCCGGACTCCCGCTCGTCGGCCGGCCAGGGCGACTCCCAGCGGGTGCCCTTGCGCACCACCAGCAGCCCCACCCCGGCCGGGCCGCCCCACTTGTGCGCGCTGGCGGTCAGCACCGACCAGCCGGCCGGCACCGGCGCCCGGCCCACCGCCTGCGCCGCGTCGACGTAGAGCGGCACCCCGGCGTCCGCGCAGGTGGCGGCCGCCTCGGCGACCGGCTGGAGGGTGCCCACCTCGTGGCTGGCGGCGATCAGTGCGGCCAGCGCCACACCGGGGGCCCGGACCGCCGTGTCCCAGGCGGCGACGTCCAGCCGGCCGAGCCGGTCCACCGGCACCCCGAGGGCGGTGCCGCCGGCGGCGGTGTGCCGCTCGGCCGCGTGCAGCACGGCGGAGTGCTCGATCTCCGAGTGCACCAGGATCGGGCCGATCCGGCGTCGCCCGGCCAGGCCGCCGAGGACGGCCGCGTGCGCGGCGCTCGTACCGCTGCCGGTGAAGGAGAGCTCGTCGGGGCGTACGCCCAGGGTCTCGGCGGTCGCGGCGCGCGCTGCGTCGAGGAGCTGGCGGGCCCGGCGGGCCTGCGTGTAGAGCTTGCCGGGGTCGGCCCAGCCGTCGTCGAGCGCGGCCAGCAGCGCCTGCCGGGCGACCGGGTGCAGCGGGGCGGCGGTCGCCGCGTCCAGATAGACCGGGGATGCGCTCACGGCTGTCCACGCTATCGCGCCGGTACGCCCAAGATCCCCCCGATGGGGGCGGACAGCGACCCCAACACGGTCCAGCCCGTCATGGTCGAGTAATCTGCGACCGTCGGTGACGCCTTTGCCGCCGGTGCTGTCGCTCCGCCCGATGGGGCGGCAGAAGAGAACAGACACCGCGGCGCGCTAGGGAGGCAGGACCAGGTGGTCGCAAGGAGTTCGGAGGTACGGCCCACGGCCGTACGGCACAGCGCTTCCCCAGGAGCCGGTGGGCGCCGGCGGCGTGGTGCTGGTCGGGTCGCCGGGCTCGGTCTCGGCGGGGCGGCGCTGCTGGTCCTGCTCACGGGCTGCGACGTCGGCGCGGCGTTCGACGGCTTCGGCTGGCCGCAGGGTGGCATCTCCGCGGAGTCCCGCCGGATGTACGACCTGTGGATCGCCTCGTGCATCGCGGCGCTCGCGGTCGGCGTCTTCGTGTGGGGCCTGATCTTCTGGTGCGTCGTCCGCTACCGCAAGCGGGGCAACGAACTGCCGGTGCAGACCCGCTACAACATGCCGATGGAGTTCCTCTACACCATCGCGCCGATCCTGATCGTCTCCGTGCTCTTCTACTACACGGCGATCGTGCAGACCGACGTGGTCAAGACGACCAAGAACCCCGATGTCACCGTCGAGGTGGTCGCCTTCAAGTGGAACTGGCAGTTCAACTACCGCGACGGTCAGGGCCCGGAGGCCAACACGGTCGCCTCGACGCTGGGCACCAGCGAGGTCATCCCGATCCTGGTGCTGCCGAGCAACCGGTCCATCCGGTTCGAGGAGACCAGCCGGGACGTCATCCACTCGTTCTGGGTGCCGGAGATGCTGTTCAAGCGGGACGTCATGCCGGGCAAGATCCGCAACGTGTTCGAGGTCTCCAGCCTGGAGACCGAGGGCGCCTACGTGGGGCGCTGCGCCGAGCTCTGCGGCAGCTACCACGCGTTCATGAACTTCGAGCTGCGGGTCGTGTCGCCGGAGAAGTACGAGCAGTTCCTCGCGGCCAAGCAGGACGGCAAGTCGACCCAGGAGGCGCTGACGGCCATCGGCGAGGAGCCGTACGCCCAGACCACCCGGCCGTTCGAGACGCGGCGCACGGAAGCCAACTTCAACCCGGACAACGCTCCGGTTGGCGCGGGAAGCTGAGGGAGCGGGCATGAAGACCGAGTGGCGTATCTTCCTGGTCATCGCCGGGTTCCTGCTCTTCGCGACCGTCCTGTACGGCGCCTGGACGGCCGGTGAGTCCGGCGGCGTCGAGTGGGTGGGCACCACGGCCCTGCTGCTGTCCTTCCTGCTCTGCGCGATGTGCGGTGGCTTCTTCTGGTTCGTCTCCCGCCGCATCGACCTGCGCCCGGAGGACCGGCCGGACGCCGAGATCGCCGACGGCGCGGGCGAGGTCGGCTTCTTCAGCCCGGGCAGCTACTGGCCGTTCGGCATCGCGCTGTCCGCCTCGATCGCCGGCCTCGGCCTGGTGTTCTGGCAGTTCTGGCTGGTGGGTCTCGGCCTGCTGGCGGTCGTCTTCGCCGCCTGCGGCCTGCTCTTCGAGTACTACACCGGTACCCGGCGCACCGCCGAGCACTGAGCCGGCCTCGCCGGACGAGCCTGCCGAAGCCCGTCTCCCTCCGGGGAGGCGGGCTTCGTGCCGTCCGGCCGTTCGGGGTGGGTGGTGTCAGGCGGCGCGCCGCTGCACCGGCCGCCGCCGGTCGGTCAGGCGGGCGGCGCGGAACGTGAAGGTGGCGACCAGCACGGCGGAGCCGCAGCGGGTGCAGATCAGCTCGGGGCAGTCGGCGCCGTGGCCGTCGACGCACGGCGGCGCCTCGAACGGCTGAACGCCCTCGCAGGTGTCGCAGTGGAGTTCGCGATCCGGCACGGGACGCCTCCTCTCCCTCCGGGCTCCCGGCAGGCGGCTGAACGCGCGTCGGGAGCGGAAAACTACTCGGCTGTAGTTTGGCACGCGGGTCCGACATGTCCGCCGTCACCCGCCGGCCGAGCCGGCTGACCTGGGCAGGCGGCCTTTCCCACGGACCGAGCGTCCGGACGCCGGGGGGCGTTGGTGAGGTGCGGTAGGTCGCGGTGTCCCGGGGCTTGGCGACCGTGATATGCCGCAATCTCGGCCGCGGCCAGGCCAGGCCGGGCGGGGGCGGTCAGAGGGAGCGGGCGGTGGCGATCCAGCGGTCGAGGACGGCGGCGGCCGCGCCGGAGTCGATGGACTCGGCCGCCCGCGTCATCCCGGCGCGCAGCGCCTCGATCAGGTCGCCGTCGAGCGGCCCCTGGGTGGCCAGGGCGGCCGCCGAGTTGACCAGCACGGCGTCCCGGACCGGGCCGGGCTCGCCGGCGAGCAGGCGCCGGGCCACCTCGGCGTTGTAGGCGGCGTCCCCGCCCCGCAGGTCGGCGAGGGTGGACCGGGGTACCCCGAGGTCGACCGCGTCCAGCACGGCCTCTCGCACGGTGCCGCCCTGGGCCACCCAGACGCGGGTCGGCGCGGCGGTGGTGAACTCGTCCAGGCCGTCCTCGCCGCGCATCACCAGCACCGAGTCACCCCGGGCGGCGAAGACGCCGGCCATCACCGGGGCCATCCGCAGGTCGAAGCAGCCCACCGCGCCGCCCCGGGGCCGGGCCGGGTTGGTCAGCGGGCCGAGGAAGTTGAAGGCGGTGGGTACGCCCAGCTCACGCCGGACGGGACCGGCGTGCCGCATGCCGGGGTGGAACCGGGCGGCGAAGCAGAACCCGATGCCGGCCTCGGTGACGCACCGGGCCACGCCCTCCGGGCCGAGGTCGAGCGGGACGCCGAGGAACTCCAGCAGATCGGCGGTGCCGCAGGACGAGGAGGCGGCCCGGTTGCCGTGCTTGACCACCCGTACGCCCGCGCCGGCCACCACCAGCGCGGTCATCGTGGAGATGTTGACCGTGTGGGCGAGGTCACCGCCGGTGCCCACCACGTCGAGTGCGCTGGCCCGCAGCTCGTCGGGCAGCTCGACCTGGACCGCCCGGCCGAGCATCGCCTCGACCAGCCCGGCCAGCTCGGCCGAGGTCTCGCCCTTCGCTCGCAGGCCGACCGCGAAACCGGCGATCTGGGCCGCGGAGGCGGCGCCGGACATGATCTCGCCCATCGCCCAGGCGGTGTCGGCGGTGGACAGCTCCTCGCCGCGCAGCAGCGCGTTGAGCAGGTGCGGCCAGGTCCGATCGCCCATGGTGGGCCTCCCGAGCGAAGCGAGCGGGTGCGGGTGGACGCGCCAACCGGCGCCGGTCGGCCCGACGCGGTGGCGGGGCCGGTGCGGGGACGTCAGGCGGGGGCGTGCGTCCGCAGCAGCTCGGCCACCGTGGTGCCGGTGGTCACCGGGTCGAGCGGGTGCACCAGGGTGGCGTCGACCTCGGCGTACGCGGCGAGCCATCGGTCGGCGGCACGGGCGATGACCACGCAGGTCGGGGGAGAGTCCTCGCGGTCGTCCTTGATCTGCCGGGCGATGCCGAGGCCGCCGCCCGGACTGGCCTCGCCGTCGAGCAGCAGCAGGTCGATCTCGTAGTCGTCGACCAGCCGGACGCACTCGGCGTAGTCGCTGGCCTCGACGAACTCGACCTGAAGGCCGGGCGCGGGTCGGGTGCCCACGGCGAGCCGCATCCGGTCACGGACCTGCGGGTCGTCGCTGTAGAGCAGGATGGTGCACGAACGATCGCTCATGGTTCGACTGGCTCCCACCTCGTAGCTGCCCGCTGATCGTACCGGTCGGTGTGAGGTGCGCGACGTCCTGCCCGGGGGTGCCCGGGGTGCTTACCGTCGGCGCGGCTCAGGCGGCGGACTCCGCGGCGCGCTGGCGGGCCTCCTGGCGGTCCAGCTCGCGGTCGATCCGGCGGGATTCCCGCTCGGCCTGCTTCATCCACTGCACGACCAGCACGGCGAGCATGGTCACACTGACGAACTCGCCACCGGCCCACAGGATGCCGCCGGCGAGCACCTGGTCGTCCCACGGGTCGGCCCAGCTGAGCCCGAGCGACGGGTACCAGTCGCCGCCGAAGAGCGTGCTGCTCTGCATGATGGTGAGCCCGAGCACGGTGTGGAACGGCACCGAGAGCAGCATCAGCAAGGCCCGCGCCGGGTACGGCCAGCGGCCGGGCAGCGGGTCGAGGCCGAGCAGCGGCCAGAAGAACACGCAGCCGGTCATGATGAAGTGCGCGTGCACCAGCTCGTGCGCCCAGACGTGCTCCAGGGTGAACCGGTAGAGGTCGGTGAAGTAGAGCGCGAACGGGTTCACCACGAAGATGGCGAACGCCACCAGCGGGAAGCTGTAGATCCGCGCGATCCGGCTGTGCACGATCGCCAGCAGCCGCTTGCGCGGCCGCTGCGGCAGGGTGCGCAGGGCCAGCGTCATCGGGGCGCCCAGGGCGAGGAAGATCGGCGAGATCATCGACAGCACCATGTGCTGCACCATGTGCACCGACAGCAGCGCGGTGTCGTACGCGTGCAGGCCGCTGACCGTGACCAACGCGATACCGCCCAGGCCGGGGCCGAGGAAGAAGACCGTCCGGGAGACCGGCCACCGGTCGCCGCGCATCCGCAGCCGGTGCACCCCGTAGAGGTAGACGCCGGCGGCCAGCACCAGGCCGACGGCGAGCCAGCTGTCCAGCCGGGTCTCGGTGAACACCGAGGTGACGGTGAACGGCGGCGGGGTCGGCTCACCTCCCGGCAGGGCGGCGACCGAGGTGGCGGCGGAGATCCGATCGACGTGCAGCACGCTTTTCAGCCTAGGTCAGGCGAAGCGGACGACCCCGATCGGGCCACGGACGCCACCGGTTTGGCACCCCGCTGATCGCCGGCCCCGGTCAAGGGCAATAATGACCGCGTGACTGCGGCCCCAGCCATTGACAAGAGCCGGATCCACTCCCTGACCCGACCCAACATGGTCAGCGTCGGGACGATCGTGTGGCTCTCCAGCGAACTCATGTTCTTCGCGGCGCTGTTCGCGATGTACTTCTCCATCCGCGCGGCGGCGCCGGAGCAGTGGGCGGAGCACACCGAGCACCTCAACATCCCGTACGCGACCACCTTCACGGTGATCCTGGTGTTGTCCTCGGTGACCTGCCAGCTCGGTGTGTTCGCCGCCGAGAAGGGTGACGTCCACGCCCTGCGGCGCTGGTTCACGATCACCTTCGTGATGGGCCTGATCTTCGTGCTCGGTCAGCTCAACGAGTACCGCGAGCTGGTGCACGAGGGCATCAAGATCAACGAAGACGGTTACGGGTCGATGTTCTACCTGACCACCGGCTTCCACGGTCTGCACGTGACCGGTGGTCTGGTCGCCTTCATCATCTTCATGATCCGCACCACCATGGGCCGGTTCACCCCGGCGCAGGCCACGTCCGCGATCGTCGTGTCGTACTACTGGCACTTCGTCGACGTGGTGTGGATCGGGCTCTACGCCATGATCTACTGGCTTCAGTGATCTTGGCGCGTCACGAACCGCGCCGCTGCTCCGTCCCCTGAGACAAGGTCCAACCGGTTAAGGACACAGGTCATGACTTCTGACAACGACCGCCGACGCGGTCTGCTCGCGCGACTGCGCGGGCGGCCCGTAGCGCGCAGCAGGGGCCGCCGCCGGCTGGGTGCCGCGGTCCGGCTGTTCGCCGCGCTGATGTTGGCCGGCGGCGCCTACACCGTCTTCGCCCCCGGCGTGCAGGCGCAGGACAACCCGCCGCTGACCGGCGCCGCCGCGGAGGGCAAGGCGCTGTTCGACGTGAGCTGTGTGACCTGCCACGGTCGCAACGCGCAGGGTGTCGAGGGGCGCGGGCCGAGCCTGATCGGCGTCGGCGCGGCCTCGGTCGAGTTCCAGGTCGGCACCGGCCGCATGCCGATGGCCCGGCAGGAGGCCCAGGCGCAGCGCAAGCCGGAGCTCTTCACCGACGAGCAGACCCGCCAGCTGGCCCAGTACATCCAGGAGCTCGGCGGCGGCCCGGTCGTGCCCGAGGGCGCGAACCTGCACTCCGACGCCAACATCGCCGCCGGTGGCGAGCTGTTCCGGATCAACTGCTCGCAGTGCCACGCCTTCGGCGGTGGCGGCGGCGCCCTCTCCTCCGGCAAGTACGCGCCGAGCCTGCGCCCGGCCACCGACCGGCAGATCTACGCCGCCATGCTGAGCGGCCCGCAGAACATGCCGGTGTTCGGGGACAACCAGATCACCCCGGAGCAGAAGGCGGACATCATCGCCTACATCCAGGAGACGCTGAAGCACGACCAGGACCCGGGTGGCTTCAACCTCGGCCGGTACGGCCCCTCGACCGAGGGCCTGGCGATCTTCCTGGTGGGCATCGTCGCGCTGGTCTTCACGAGCCTGTGGATTGCGGGCAAGTCGTGACCGGGCGGATCGTTCGTTTCAGTGCTGTGGTGCCGCGGCTCGGCACCGCGCGTAGCGAGGTGACGGCATGAGCACGCACACCGAGCACCAGGCCCAGCAGGGCCGGGAACCGCTCGACGTGAACACCCCCGGGCTGACCCGTTTCGACATCGTCCGCGAGGGCGCGCGGCGGGACGACATCGAGATCGTCCACTACGAGCCGCAGGTCGTCCCGGGCAGCAAGGCCGAGCGCCGGCTGACCCGTACCGTCGCGGCGATGTTCCTGCTGACCGGTCTGGCCGCGACCGCGTTCCTGATCATCTACATCTGGTGGCCCTGGGAGTACGCGCCGGGCCGCGGCGGCGACAAGTGGTACACCCCGCTGCTCGGCGTCACCCTGGGCGTGGCCCTGCTCGGCATCGGCTTCGGCATCCTGACCTGGGGCAAGAAGCTGCTGCCCAAGGAGGTCTCGATCCAGGACCGGCACGAGGGCGCGGTCTCCGCGGACGACCGCACCATCACCGGCCAGACCATGCTCTACATGGCCGACGAGCTGGGCGTGAAGCGCCGGCCGCTGCTCGGCATCTCGCTGCTGGCCGGCCTCGCGCCGGTCGGCGCGGTCGTCGCGGCGCCGCTGGTCGGCGGTCTGATCTCCGACCCGCACAAGAACAACCAGATGTTCACCACCGGGTTCGCGCCGGCCGAGGGTGGCCAGAAAATCCGGCTGGTCCGCGAGGACGGCCGGCCGGTCCGCCCGGCGGACATCAGCTCCGGTGGCCAGCTCACCGTGTTCCCCGGCATCGACCACGGCGTGAGCAACCGGCACGCCGACTCGCCGACCCTGCTGATCCACCTGCGCGACTCGGACGCGCAGGAGTCGCGCCGGGCCAACGAGCGCGAGGGCCACGGCGACTACATGTGGGGCAACTACGCCGCGTTCTCCAAGATCTGCACGCACGCCGGTTGCCCGGCGAGCCTGTACGAGCAGCAGACCAACCGTCTGCTCTGCCCGTGCCACCAGTCGCAGTTCCTGATCACCGACAACGCCCGGCCCATCTTCGGTCCGGCCAGCCGGCGGCTGCCGCAGTTGCCGATCGAGGTGGACGCCGAGGGCTACTTCGTGGCGAAGTCCGACTACACCGAAACCGTCGGGCCCGACTTCTGGGAGCGGCCGTGAAGCGGCGAAAGTTTGACATGGCGGCGGTGCCGGGCAAGACCGCCGCGGGACTGGACGACCGGTTCCAGGCGGCCACCCCGCTGCGCCGGCTGCTGAACAAGGTCTTCCCGGACCACTGGTCCTTCCTGCTCGGCGAGATCGCGCTCTTCTCGTTCATCGTCCTGCTGCTCACCGGGGTCTTCCTGACCTTCTTCTTCGAGCCGGCGATGACCGAGGTGGTCTACAACGGCAGCTACGCCCCGCTGCGGGGCACGCCGATGTCGGCCGCGTACGCCTCCAGCCTGGACATCTCGTTCGACGTCCGGGGCGGCCTGATCATGCGGCAGATGCACCACTGGTCGGCGCTGCTGTTCATGGCGGCGATCGTGGTGCACATGCTCCGGGTCTTCTTCACCGGCGCGTTCCGCAAGCCGCGTGAGACGAACTGGATCATCGGCTCGCTGCTCTTCTGGGTCGGCTTCCTGGCCGGCTTCACCGGCTACTCGCTGCCGGACGACGGCCTCTCCGGCACCGGTCTGCGGATCGCCTCGGCGATCATGCTCTCCATCCCGGTGATCGGCTCCTGGGTCACCTCGTCGATCTTCGGCGGGGAGTTCCCCGGCACGATCATCATCAGCCGGTTCTTCATCGCCCATGTGCTGCTCATCCCGGGTCTGCTGGTCGCGCTGATCAGCGTCCACCTGGGTCTGGTGTTCAAGCAGAAGCACACCCAGTGGCCCGGCCCGGGCCGGACCAACGGCAACGTGGTCGGCGAGCGGATGTTCCCGCGCTACGCGCTCAAGCAGGGCGGCTTCTTCATGGTCGTCTTCGGCGTGATCGCGCTGATGGGTGGCCTGTTCCAGATCAACCCGATCTGGCTGTTCGGCCCGTACGAGGCGTGGGTGGTCTCGGCGGCCAGCCAGCCCGACTGGTACGTGATGTTCCTCGACGGCTCGACCCGACTGATGCCGGCGTGGGAGATCAACATCCCGATCGGTGACGGGTACGTGATCCCGCCGCTGTTCTGGCCGACGGTCGTGCTACCGGGCATCCTGGTGGGCCTCTCCACGCTCTACCCGTTCCTGGAGGCGCGGCACCTCAAGGACTACCGGAGCCACAACCTGCTCCAGCGGCCCCGGGACGTGCCGGCCCGCACCGCGGTGGGCGCCATGGCGGTGTCCTTCTACGTCGTGCTCACCCTCTCCGGTGCCAACGACGTGATCGCTGACAAGTTCCAGATCAGCCTGAACGCGATGACCTGGGCGGGCCGGATCGGTCTGCTGGTGCTGCCGCCGCTGGCCTACTACGTCACCTACCGGCTCTGCCTCGGTCTGCAGCAGCACGACCGCGAGGTGCTCGCCCACGGTGTCGAGACCGGCATCATCCGGCGGCTGCCGGACGGCCGGTTCGTCGAGGTGCACCAGCCGCTCAGCGCGGCGGACGGCCACGACGGTCACGGCGAGCTGGAGTACGCCGGCTGGGTGGTGCCGAAGAAGATGAACCGGCTCGGCGCACTCGGCCCGGCCATCCGGGGCTTCTTCTACCCGATCGAGAAGCCGGCCGAGGCGCCGGTCTCACCGGGGCACCCGCCGGTCGAGGCCCGACCGGAGCGGGAGGAGATCGGCAGCGGCGAGCGCCGCAGTTGATCGCCTGAGACACCCCGACGTGGCGCCCCCGGAGGTCCTCCGGTGGGCGCCACGTCCGTTTCCGACCCTCCTGCCGGGGGAGCGGTCCGACCGTGACCCCCTGAGCGGCTACGACGGCGCCGGTCCCAGCGGGCGGATCGCAGGAATAACCCCGGTCAGTCGGGTATCCGTGCGGTCCAACGTCTCAAGGGGGGGAAGCATGTTGGGTATCAAACGCCTCGGCCTGCTGGCCGTGCTGGTGCTGGTGGGGCTGGCACCGGCCGCGGCGGCACAGGCGGCGGCGCAGCCGTCGGAGCAGGACCGCCAGTATCTGCAGGCGATCCACCGGGTCAACCTGTTCGAGATCACCACGGGGGACCTGGCCCAACAGAAGGCGCAGAACCAGGCGGTCAAGGACCTGGGCGCGATGTTCAAGACGGACCACACCCAGCTGGACCAGACCGTGCAGCAGACCGCGTCCCAGCTGAACGTGGAACTGCCGGACGATGTCGGCGAGGAGCAGGAAGCCGTCATCGAACAGCTGAACGACGCCAGCGGCGAGGAGTTCGACCGGCTCTGGGTGACCAAGCAGCTGGCCGGACACGTCCAGGCCATCCAGGCCACCCAGACGGAGATCTCGCAGGGTTCCGAGCAGGCGGTGGTCCAGCTGGCGCAGAACGCGCTGCCGACGCTGCAGGCGCACTACGACGCGCTGGTGCAGCTGGCTCAGCAGCTCGGTGTCCCGGTTCCGCAGGCGACCGTGACCGGTACGCCGGGCCCGGGCGCCCCGCCGGCGCCGGGTGGCACCGAAACCCCGGCTCCGGGCGGCACGCCCGAGTCGCCGGGCACGGAGACGCCGAGTCCGGACCAGAGCTGACCGCTCACGACAGTGGCCGGCCCACCCACGGGGTGGGCCGGCCGTCGTGTGTGGCCGCCCGGCCCGCGGCCGGCGGGGTCAGCCGGCGTTGGCCAGGCCGACCGCTGGCTGCCCGACCCGCGGCGGGCGGGGTCAGTCGGCGTTGGCCAGGCCGATCGCGAACGCCTCCTCCAGGTCGTGCTGGGAGTACGCCCGGAAGGCGATGTGCGACTCGGTGTTCAGCACGCCCGGCACCTTGGAGATGCGCCCGGCGATGACCTGCTCGATCTGGTCGAACTCGCGTACCCGGACCATGGCGATCAGGTCGACGTGGCCGGCCACCGAGTAGACCTCGCTGACGCCGGGCAGGTCGGCCAGGGCCTCGGCCACCTCGGGGATCGAGTCGGTGGCGCAGTCGATCAGCACGATCGCGGTGATCACGGGACATTTCTCCGTTCGTCGACGTCGTCGCTCATGCTAGTGCGGTGGCTCGTGATCGGATGACGGTCCGCAGGTCTGCCGCCGATGATCCGACCTGCTCCCGATCAGACGATCACGGGCCCGGTGCTGCGGGGACGGTGAGGTGGGTGTCGGCGCGGATGGCGTTGCGGAGGTGTTCGTCGGCGGCGACCCGGGCGCCCGGCCAGACCACGACCCGGTCGACGTCGCCGAGCACGGTCGCGTCGGCGCCGATCACCGACCGGCGGCACCGGCCGGTCACCGTGGCCGTCGGGTCGACCAGGCTGCTGGTCCCGGCGGCGTGCAGGTTGGCCGCGAGGTAGTCCGCCGGGGTGCCGGTGTCGAAGAAGGTGCCGGCGTACGGCACGACGGTGAGTGCCCCGGCCGCCTCCGCCGGCCGCCAGACCGCCCGGACGAGGTCGCCGAACTCGGCCGGCAGGTCCCGCACCAGCCGCCACGGCAGCAGCGAGAACCCGGTGAACGCGTGGCCGTCGAACGTCCCGGGCGCCGCCGGGTCCGCGGCGGGCTGACCGAGCAGGCGTACGCTCTCGCCGTCCCAGCCGTGCAGCAGCGCGGCGATGTCCGGCCCCGGGGCGGCGGCCGGGTCGTGCAGGTAGGCGTCGGCGTTGCCGACCAGCACCCCGCGCCCGGCGATCCAGTCCCGCAGGTTGCCCACGCCGCCGGCGGTGCCCAGCGGATCGCCCGGCTCGACCGAGTGGTGCGCCCGGTCGCCCACGTGCGCGACCACCTGCTCGCCGAGGTAGCAGGCGTTGACCGCGACCCGGTCCGGGCCGGTCAGGCCGAGCCCGGCCAGCCGGGCCAGCGCGCGGTCGAGCAGCGCGACGTTGCCCACCGGGCAGAGCGCCTTGGGCAGCCGTTCGGTCAGCGGCCGCAGCCGGGTGCCCTCGCCGGCGGCGAGCACCACCGCGCAGACCTCGGGCCCGGCCGGCTCGCTCACGCCGGCGCCCCGCGCCGTTCCGCGCCGCCCCAGGCCGCTGCGGTGGCACGCCCGGTGGTCCGTCCGCGCACGCCGGCGCCGCGACCCGCGCCGCCGTGCGGCTCCGTCGCGCCGCGCCTGGCGCCGCCGTGCGGTTCGGTCGCGCTATGCCTGGCGCAGTCGTGCGGTTCGGTCGCGCTATGCCTGGCGCGGTCGTGCGGTGCGGTCGCGTCGGGGCCGGTGGTTCGGCGAATCACGGTGTGGTGTCCGGGACCGGCGGCGGGAACTGCCCGGCCAGCGGGCCGATGCCGTAGTAGGCGAGCAGGCGCGCCGTCGGCCAGGTCAGCCGGGGCAGGTCGTCCAGCGGGTGCCAGGCCGCCTCGAAGACCTCCGCGCCGTCCACTGTCAGTTCGGTGGTCGACGCCGGCACCTCGGCGGTGAACACCACGTCCACCCAGCCCTTGGCGTGCACCACCGCGTTCGGCACGGCCGGTGTGAGCTGGCGGGGCGAGAGCCGGATGCCGGACTCCTCGAACAGTTCCCGGGCCGCGCCGACCACCGGCGCCTCGCCGCGCTGGAGCAGCCCGGCCGGGAGCGTCCAGCCGTTGCCGGGTGGCTGGCGCAGCAGCAGCAGCCGGCCCGCCCCCTCGGCCTCGGCGTCGTGGACCAGGGTCACCGCGCCGACGATGTACTTCGGCACGGCCAGCCGGACCAGGCGGCGGCGCAGCGGTAGCGGCAGCCGGTAGAAGACCTGGTAGGCGACGGCCCGTCCGGTGGCGCGCGAGCGGGGGATCATGAGTCCAGGCTAGTGGGGGCGAGGGCGGCTCGCGCTCCCCGGGCCCCGCCCGGTCACTGCCGGTGGTCCACCAGGTCGATGAGCTGGCGTACCACGGCGTCCGGCTCGATCACCCGGTCGAAGACCGCGACCAGCATGGTCTCCAGGTCGGGGTAGCCGAGTTCCTCGGAGAGTCGCAGCAGCGGCAGGTCGCTGGCCAGGCCCCGGTTGTGCTGGCGCAGGGCGAGCCCGATGGTGGCCCGGCCGAGGCGGACCTTGTCGCTGATCGTGATGCCCGGCTCGGTGTGCTCGGCGAACCACCGGTTGATCTGCATCTGCGCGTGCGGCGACTTCACGAACCCGAGCCACTCCCGGCGCGGCCCGCGCGGCGCGGCGTCGCCACCCTCCGCGTCGGTCTCGGTGAAGATCTCCACCACGTCGCCCTCGGCGAGTTGCGAGGAGAGCGGGGCCAGCCGGCCGTTGATCCGAGCCGCCAGGCAGTGGTCGCCGCGTTCGCTGCCCAGCTCGTAGGCCAGGTCGACCGGGGTGGCGCCGGCCGGCAGCACGACCTGCCGCCCCTCGGCGACCACCTGGATCTGCGTCTCGGCCAGGTCGCAGCGCAGCGACTGGAGGAACTGCGCCGGGTCGGCGGCGTCCTGTTCCCAGTTCAGCACCCGGCGCAGCCAGTCGAGCTGTTCGGCCCTGGCCGCCGCCGCGCCGCCACCGGACCGGGGGAAGCGGAAGTCGGCGGCGATGCCGTACTCGGCCTTGCGGTGCATCTCCTCGGTGCGGATCAGCACCTCCACCGTGCGGTTCTCCGGGCCGCAGACGCTGGTGTGCAGCGAGCGGTAGAGGTTGTTCTTCGGCGAGGCGATGAAGTCCTTGAACCGGCCCGGCACGGGCCGCCAGACGCCGTGGATGGCGCCCAGCGCCGCGTAACAGTCGGTGGCCGGGCCGTCCACCACCACCGCGATCCGAGGCAGGTCGTACGGGCTGTCGTGGCCGCCGGCCACGGTGTCCTTCCAGATCGAGTAGAGGTGCCGGGGGCGCGGGGTCACCTCCGCGTCGACCCGGTTGCGGCGCAGCGCCGCGCGGGCCCGGGCGACCACCTGTTCGAGGTAGGTGTCCCAGCCGGGACGCTCCCGAACGTGCCGGGAGATGCGGTCGTGCTCCTCGGGCTTGAGGTGCAGCAGCACCACGTCGTCCAGCTCGCGTTTCAAGGTCTGGATGCCGAGCCGGTCGCAGAGCGGGACGAGCACCTCCTGGGTGGCCCGGGCGATCCGCTCCCGGGAGGCGGCCGAGCGTACGCCGAGGGTGCGCATGTTGTGCAGCCGGTCGGCCAGTTTGATGATCAGCACCCGGACGTCCTTGCCGGCCGCGATGATCATCTTGCGGATCGTCTCGGCCTCGGCGGCCTTGCCGTAGAACGCCTTGTCGAACTTGGTCACCCCGTCGACGAGGTGGGCCACCTCCCGGCCGAAGTCCTCGGCGAGCGCCTGGAGGGTGTAGCGGGTGTCCTCCACGGTGTCGTGCAGCAGGGCCGCGACCAGGGTGATGGTGTCCATGCCGAGCTCTGCGCAGATCTGCGCGACGGCGAGCGGATGGGTGATGTAGGGCTCGCCGCTCTTGCGGAACTGCCCCCGGTGCATGTTCTCGGCGATGGTGTAGGCCCGGCGCAGCACCGCGGGGTCGGTGCCGGCGTGGATGGCGCGGTGGGCACGGACCAGGCTTGCGACCGGGTCGGACTCGGTGGTGGGCCAGGTCAGCAGCGACCGCAGCCGCCGGGCCAGGGGCAGCTCGCCCGGCTGGGTTGGAAGCGCGCCCCCCAGGGCGGCGCCGTGTCCGGCGTCGACGTCCACGAGGGACACCTCCTCACCCCGGCTCCACGGTCGCCGGGGCTCCGGCAACCGGGAGCAGGCCCACGAAACGGGCAGGACTGCACTTCTCTAACAGCCTAAGTGAGTCGACGTAGTCCGATCGGACACTTGCTCATGAGCGTTCGGTCGAGAGTTGGTGGGATGCGGCGCTCTCGGCCTTGGTCAGCAGGTCGCGGAAGCGCGCCGCGCCGGCCACCGGAGACGCCCATCCGGAGGACATCTCGACCAGCCGGGTCTCCGGACGCTCCAACCAGGACAGGATCCGCTCGGTCTCCTCGGCCGAGGCGTTCGGGATCGGGCCGTGCCCGGGCGGCACCGTCTCGGCGGTGGCCCGGATCGCGACCAGCGTCGGTCGTGGATGGACGCCGGGCGGGGACACCCCGGCACCGGCCAGCCGCCCGTGCCGGACCAGCGCCAGCTCCCAGCCGCCCCGGGCGGCCGGCCGGGCGGCGGCCAGCTCGGCGATCCGGCTCAGCGCGACCAGCCGCTGCATGCGCACGGTCGCCCGCAGCACCGCGGCGAGCCGGGCGCGCACCACGGCGGCCTCCTCGTAGCGCTGGGCGCCGGCGAGCACCTCGATGCGGGCCAGCAGCGCGTCCACCACCGGCTGCGGGTCGCTGGCGGTAGCGGTGCGAAACGGCGCCACCGCGCGGGCGTCGTACTCCTCGGGGGTGATCCGGTGCTCGCAGGGCGCCGGGCAGCGACCCAGCTCGGCGAGCGCGCAGGCCGGTGTGACCGTGCGCAGCGACAGCCGGTGGGTGCACTGGCGCAGCGGCACCGCGTCGTGGAAACCGGCGGCGGCCAGCTCGGCGGACCGGCGGGAGTTGAACGGGCCGAGGTAGGCGTCGTCGGTGGGGGAGATGCCGCGCACCACGGACAGCCGGGGGTACGGCCCCTCGGTCAGCTTGAGCCAGACCGCGCGCTCCGGGAACTTCGACCGCCGGTTGTACGGCGGCGCGTGCGCGCCGATCAGCCGCAGCTCACGTACCTCGGCCTCCAGCGAGTGGGCGCACTCGACCGCCTCCACCCGTTCGGCTGCGGCGAGCATCTCGGAGATCCGGGCCCGCTTCTCGGCGGCGGTGAAGTAGCTGCGGACCCGGGTGGCGATGTCGCCGGAGGTGCCGACGTAGAGCGGCCGGTCGTCGGCGGCCCGGAAGATGTAGACGCCGGGTGCCTTGGGCAGCCCCTCGGCGAGGTGTCGCTTGCGCCGCTGGGTCGGGGTGACCGCCCGGGCGAACTCGATGGCGTCGCCGATGGTCTCGACCCGGTGCCCGCCGAGCCGGGCAATCAGGCCGTGCAGCACGTCGACGGTGGCCTTGGCGTCGTCGAGCGCCCGGTGCGTCGGCTGGGTGGCGGTGCGGAAGTAGGCGGCCAGGGTGCCGAGCTTGCGGTTGGGCACCTCGTCGCGGGTGAGCACCCGCCGGGCGAGCGCGGCGGTGTCCAGCACCCGCGGGTTGGGCCAGCGGTAGCCGTGCCGGGCGCAGGCGGCCTTGAGGAACCCGACGTCGTAGGGGGCGTTGTGGGCGACCAGCACCGCGTCGGAGATGAACTCCAGGAAGCTCGGCAGCACCTGCTCGATCGGCGGGGCCGGCAGCAGCATCGCCTGGGTGATGCCGGTCAGCACGGTGATGAACGGCGGGATCGGCACGCCCGGGTTGACCAGGGTGGCCAGCACGCCCAGCTGCTCGCCGCCGCGCACCTTGACCGCGCCGATCTCGGTGATCCCGCCGCCGTCCGGCGCGCCGCCGGTGGTCTCCAGGTCGACCACCACGAACGTCGTCGCGTACAGCGGCAACCCCGGATCGACGGTGCCGGTGGCCGGGTCGAGCCCGGCCAGCGCCTCCTGGACGTACTCCTGCTGTGCCATCGGCGGCACGGTAGCGTCCCGGTCCGACACTCCCGTCCCGGCAGCCCCACTGGTCACCTGGGGTTAGGATGAGAGATCGGCTCACTCACCGGGCGGTGGGCCCGGTCGCGGTGGGAGACTTGCCACATGCCCCTCACCGAGCCGTACGACGACAACCTCCACCAGGAGGAGCCTGTCGTCGCTGCGTACGCCGCCGGTGAGGCGCCCGAACCGGGTGACCCGGCCGAGCCCGACACACCGTCGCCGGAGCCCGACACGTCGTCGCCCGAGCCCGAGCCCGAGCCGACCCTGCCCGAGCCGGTCCGGCAGCGGATCGTCGCGCTCACCGCCGCGGTGCTGCCCGGCCTGCCCGGCGACGAGGTACCGGTGCCGCTGCGCCGGGTGGCCAAGTTCGCGCCCAACCGGCGGGCCCGGCTGGGCGCCCCGGTGATCGCCGCGCAGCTCGCCGCCGATCCGCTGTTCCGGCAGCGGGTCACCGCCCGGGTCCTCGCCGACGCCGGCGACCTTGGCGCGGCGGTGGTCGAGGGGACCGCCCCCGCGGCCGCCGATCCGGTCGAGGTGGCCGCGCTGGCCTACCTGGCCCGCCCGCGTGGCTGGCGGGACCTGATCGAGGCCAGCGGCGCCGCGGTCCGCGCCGAGGCGGACAGCGCGGTCGTCGCCGAGCTGGTCCGCGAGGCCGAGCAGCGGGCCACCCGGGCCGAGCACGACCGGGCGGTGGCCCGGGTCGAGGCGGAGAAGCTCCGCGACGAGCTGGCCCGGGTCCGCGAGGAGCTCGGCCAGCTCCGCGAGGAGAACCGGCAGCTGAGCCGGTCGCTGCGGGAGACCCAGGCCCGGGAGCGCAAAGCCGGCGAGATGCTGGCCACCGAGCGCGGCCGGGCGGCCCGGGCGGCGGCCGACGCCGACGCCGAGCTGCGCCGGGCCCGCGCCCGGCTGGCCGAGGCGGAGGCGGCGGCCGGGGTGGCCCGGGCCAGCGCCAAGGAGGCCCGCTCGGTCGACGACGCCCGGCTGTGGCTGCTGCTGGAGACGATCGGCCAGGCGGCCGTCGGGCTGCGCCGGGAGCTGGCCCTGGACCCGGTGGACAAGCTCCCCGCCGACTTCGTCGCCGACTCCTTCGCCGAGCAGCCGGCCGGCCCGGCGGCCGGCGCGGCCGCCCGGGCCCGGGACACCGACGACCCGGCCCGGCTGGACCAGCTGCTCGCCCTGCCCCGGGCGCACCTGGTGGTGGACGGCTACAACGTGACCAAGCGGGGCTTCGGCGAGATGTCGCTGGAGCAGCAGCGCAAGCGGCTGATCAGCGGGCTGGGCGGGATCGCCGCGCAGACCGGCGACGAGGTCACCGTGGTCTTCGACGGGGCGGAACGGGTGCACGGGCTGCCGCCGGCGCCGCGTGGCGTGCGGGTGCTCTTCTCCCGTAAGGGGGAGACCGCCGACGAGCTGATCCGCCGCCTGGTCCGCGCCGAGCCGCCGGGCCGGCCGGTGGTGGTGGTCTCCTCCGACCGCGAGGTGGCCGACGGGGTACGCCGGCACGGCGCGTATCCGCTCGGCGCCGACTCGCTGCTGCGGCGGCTCGCCCGGTCCTGATCGGGGTGCTTGATCGCATTCCGGCCGTCCGCGACCTCGTTGTCCGTTTCTGTCGTACCCCGTGTCTAGTGTCGTGTGACCGACGGTGCTCGGGTGGCGACGGTGACGCCGCGCCCGGTCGCCGCAGCGCACCAGGAGGCGAGATGCTCATCGACTGCGCGGGGTGCGGGATCCGGGGGAGCGGCTGCTCCGACTGCCTGGTCACCGCCCTGCTCGACGATTCGTCACCGGCCGCGGGGCTGGGTGGCGCCGAGGCCCGGGCGGTCGAGGTGTTCGCCCGCGCCGGGTTCGAGGTGGAGGTGCTGGCGGCGCCCCGGTCCCGCCGGCCGGCCCGCCGTCGCCGGGTGGCGTGACCCCGCACCAGGCGTCACATCACGCCTGACCTGCGGTTTCTTCTAACCGTGCGCCAAGTGGAGCCAGAGATGGCATCACTCCTGTGCCATATGCCTTGTGATGGTGCCACTGCTGTGCCATGATGGCACCATGGACCTGACCCCGTATGTGAGCAACCTCGGTCGCGAGTTCGCCACGCTCGCCGAAGCCGGCGGTGAGGAGGCGCGGGCGCTGGTCGAGCGCCTGACCGGGTCGCTCGAATCGGCGATCCGGATGACGCTGCTGGACGCCCTGTCGGCCGCCGCCGACGAGATCACCCGGGATCTGGCTCCGGGTTCGGTGGAGCTGCGCCTGCGGGGGCGCGATCCGAACTTCGTCGTGACGTCGCCACCCGCCGAGCCGCTCGGGTCCGCGCCCGGAGGCGCCGCGGCGACGGTCGGCGGCGCGCCGGAGAGCGAACTGCTGTTCGCCGAGGAGGGCCCCGCCGCCCGGATCAACGTACGCATGCCCGAGCAGCTCAAGGCCGCCGTCGAGGAGGCCGCGGCCAAGGAGGGGCGCTCGGTCAACGCCTGGCTGGTCCGGGCGGCTGCCACCGCTGTGCAGCGCTCGGATCGCGACCTGCGTCCCGAGCCACCCGGCGGTGGGAAGCGGACCCCGCAGCGCTTCACCGGCTGGGTGCGCTGAGCGCACCGCACGCCGCCCGCACACCACGTTCCCCACCTGCGGGAACGACTCACCCACCCAGGACGCGGAGACAACCATGCCCAATTTCGAGACGCCCCAGCCGATCTCCGTCACGCTCGAACTCGGCGTCGCCGACGTGCGGGTCGCCGCGAGCGACCGGACCGACACCGTCGTCGAGGTCCGCCCGAGCGACGAAGCCGACGACTCCGACGTGAAGGCCGCCCAGCAGGTCCGGGTCGACTACACCAACGGCGTGCTCCGGGTGACCGGCCCCAGGCGCGTCTTCGACTTCTCCAAGAAGACCAGGTCGGTCGACGTGACCATCGAGCTGCCCAGCGGTTCCCAGCTCGCCGCTCACCTGCTGATGGGCGACGTCCGCTGTGCCGGCCGGCTCGGCGAGTGCCGGCTCAAGACCACCGGCAACATCTGGCTCGAACGAACCGGCCCGCTGCGCCTGCACACCGGGTTCGGCCACATCACCGCCGACGCCGTCACCGGCAACGCCGAGATCTCCACCGGGTCCGGCCGGATCCAGATCGGCGAGATCGAGGGCACCGCGGAGGTCAAGAACTCCAACGGTGACACCACGGTGGAGGCGGTCACCGGCGACGTCCGGGTGCGCAACGCCAACGGCTCCATCGATATCGCGCGGGCCGGCGCCGGCGTCGACGTGAAGACGTCCAACGGCGGCGTCCGCCTCGGCGAGGTGGTCCGCGGTGCGGTCGTGCTCGAGACCGCCGCGGGCGACCTGGACATCGGCATCGCCGCGGGCACCGCCGCCTGGCTCGAGGTGAACACCGGATTCGGGCGCGTGCACAACCGGCTGGAGAGCGCCGCCGGGCCCGGCCAGGCCGACCAGACCGTCGAGGTTCGCGGCCGCACGTCCTACGGCGATATCACCATCCACCGCTCCTGATCCCCGTCCGGCCCCGAGAAAGGCAACCATGACCAGCACGCCCTCCCGGCCGGCGATCGCCGCGACCGGGCTACGGAAAGCGTTCGGCGACCACGTCGTGCTCGACGGTCTCGACCTGACCGTGCCACGGGGGACGGTCTTCTCGCTGCTCGGCGCGAACGGCGCCGGGAAGACCACCACCGTCAAGATTCTGTCCACCCTGCTCAGTGCCGACGCCGGTGACGTCCAGGTCGCCGGGCACGACCTCGCCCGCGACCCGGACGCGGTGCGGGCCGCGATCGGCGTCACCGGTCAGTTCTCCGCCGTGGACAACCTGCTCACCGGCGAGGAGAACCTGCGGCTGATGGCGGATCTGCACCACCTCGGCCGGGGCGAGGGCCGGCGGCGGGTCGTCCGGCTGCTCGAGCAGTTCGACCTGACCGAGGCGGCCGGAAAGCCGGCGGCGACCTACTCCGGGGGCATGCGGCGGCGGCTCGACCTGGCGATGACCCTGGTCGGCAGCCCGCAGGTGATCTTCCTCGACGAGCCGACCACCGGACTGGACCCGCGCAGCCGCCGGGACATGTGGCAGATCGTCCGGGACCTGGTGGCCGGCGGCGTCACCATCTTCCTGACCACGCAGTACCTGGAGGAGGCCGACGAGCTGGCCGACCGGATCGCGGTCCTCGACCGCGGCCGGGTGGTCGCCGAGGGAACCGCGGAGGAACTGAAGCGGCGCATCCCCGGTGGACACGTGCGGCTGCGGTTCGCCGACCCGCAGGGCCTCGACGCGGCGATGCGGGTGCTGGGCGACGCCTCGCGCGACAACGACGCGCTCGCCCTGCGGGTGCCCAGCGACGGCAGCCTGCGCTCGCTGAAGACCCTGATCGGCCGGCTCGACGACCAGGCCGTCGAGGTCGACGAGCTCTCCGTGCACACCCCCGACCTCGACGACGTCTTCCTCGCCCTCACCGGCGACTCCACCACCGAGAAGGTGACCACCCGATGAGCACCCACACCCTGGCCGGTCCGCCGCCGGCGGACCTCCGTTTCCATCCGCTACGCGACTCGGCCACGATGCTGCGGCGCAACGTCAAGCGCATGCTGCGGTACCCGTCGATGACTTTGATGCTCATCGGAATGCCGGTGGTCTTCCTGCTGCTCTTCGTCTACGTGCTCGGCGGCACGCTGGGCGCCGGGCTCGGCGGGGCGGCACCGGTCGACGCGGCCGGCGGGCGCGCCGCGTACGCCAACTACGTGGCGCCCGCGATCATCCTGATGACCGTGGCGTCCACGGTCCAGGGCACCGCGATCTCGATCGCCATGGACATGACCGAAGGCATCATCACCCGGTTCCGCACCATGCACATCGCCCGGGTCTCGGTGCTGACCGGGCACGTCCTGGGCAGCATGATCCAGGCGATGATCAGCCTGGCGGTCGTGATCGGCGTGGCGCTGCTGGTCGGCTTCCGGCCCACCGCCGGGCTGGTCGGGTGGCTGGCCACCGCCGGTTTCCTGCTGGTGGTGACCTTCGCCCTGGTCTGGTTGTCCGTCGCGCTCGGCCAGGTGAGCAGGAGCGTCGAGACCGCGAGCAACCTGCCCATGCCGCTCGTCCTGCTGCCCTTCCTCGGCAGCGGGTTCGTGCCCACCGACTCCATGCCGGCCGGTCTGCGCTGGTTCGCCGAGTACCAGCCGTTCACACCGATCATCGAAACCCTGCGCGGCCTGCTGATGGACGAGCCCGTCGGGAACAACGGGTGGATCGCCCTCGCCTGGTGCGCCGTCATCGCGCTGGGCGGATACCTCTGGTCGAAGCGGCTGTTCAACCGCGAGTCCTCGAACTGAACGGAGTCGGTGATGTCGCACGATCCGGCAACCGCCCCCCTCGCCGAGCTGCCCCGTCCGGCGGACCACCCGTACCACCCGCACGACAAGCTGCGCATCCGCGCGAACTCAGGGAGAGACGATGTTTGAGCGATTGGGACGCTTCGTCGTCCACAATCCGTGGAAGGTGATCCTGGGCTGGTTGCTCGCCACCGCGGCGATCGTGTTGATGGCTCCCGGGCTCGGTGACGTGACCAGCCAGGACCAGGCCGACTTCCTGCCGCGTGACTACGAGTCGGTCAAGGCCATGGAGGTGGCGCAGCGGTCCTTCCCCACCGCCAACGACGCCACCGCGACGATCGTCGTCAAGCGTGCCGACGGGCAACCTCTGGCCGACGCCGACCTCGCCACGGTGGGGACGCTGGCCGAGGCGGTCGGCAGGGTCGACGCGGAGCACGTGGCCGGCGCCGTCGGGCCGCCCACCCCCTCGCCGAACCGGACGGTCGCCCTGGTGACCGTCGGCCTGCAGGGCGCCCCCGACGATCCGGAACTGCTCGAGGCCATTCCCGGGATCCGCGAGGCGGCGAAGGCCACGCTGGACGGGACCGGCCTGGGCTACGCGGTCACCGGCGACATCGCCATGTACGCCGACAACGCCGACGCCTTCGACACCGCGCTGGTCGTGGTCGGCCTGGCCACCATCGGCCTGATCATCGTGCTGCTGCTGGTCATCTACCGCAGCCCGTTGGCCGCGCTGCTGCCGATCGTGACGGTCGGCGTCATCAGCGCGATCGCCCCCGGCCTGATCTCGTGGGTGGCTCAGGCGGCCGACCTGCGGGTCGACCAGTCCCTGGAGATCATCCTCACCATCGTCCTGTACGGCGTGGGCACCGACTACATCCTGTTCCTGCTGTTCCGGTACCGGGAACGGCTGCGTGCCGGCGACGACGCCAAGCAGGCGCTGGTGGCGGCGGTGGCCCGGGTGGGCGAGGTGATCGCCTCGGCCGCGGCGGCGATCGTCATCGCGTTCAGCGCCCTGCTGCTGGCGGTGTTCGGCGCGTTCACCAGCCTCGGCCCGGCGCTGGCCATCGCGGTCGTGGTCATGGCGTTCGCCGCGCTGACCCTGGTCCCGGCGGTGGTGTCCCTGCTCGGCACGAAGATCTTCTGGCCGTCGAAGTCGTGGCAGCGCACCCCGCGCGGCACGGCGTTCCAGCGGCTGGGACGGTTCACCGGGCGGCGACCGGCCGTGGTGGCGCTGGTGTCCGGCGGGCTGATGCTGGCGCTGGCGGCCGGCGTGCTCGGGATGAAGTGGGACTACGACCAGACCGGTCAACTGCCGTCCGACACCGAGTCGGCGCGCGGTCTCGAGGATCTCCAGTCCGGCTTCCCGGTGGGCGCGCTCAACCCGACGACCGTCTACCTGCGCTCCGACGACGGCCAGCGGCTCGACCCGGCCGCGCTCGACGCGTACGCCGCGTCGCTGAAGGACGCGCCCGGCATCGGCGGCATCATGCCGGCGGGCCAGGACGGCAGTCTGGCCGGGTTCAGCCAGGACGGCACCGCCGCGCGGATCAACCTGCTGCTGGACCGCAGCCCGTACGCGCCGGAGTCGCTGGACCTGGCCGGCGGCGAACTGCGGGACGTGGTGCACGCGCGGGCCCCGGACGGCACCACCGCCTACGTGGGCGGGATCAGTTCCCTGTTCGCCGACGTCCGCGACGCCAACACCCGGGACCTGAAGGTGATCTTCCCGGTCGCCGGCCTGCTCATCGCGATCATCCTGGCCCTGCTGCTGCGCAGCCTGGTCGCTCCGATCTACCTGATGGCGGCCGTGTTCCTCGGCTTCCTCAGCACGCTGGGCGCCACGGTCTTCGCGTTCCAGGGTGTCGGGGACCGGCCGGGCCTGTCGTTCATGCTGCCGACGATCCTGTACCTGTTCGTGGTGGCGATCGGCACCGACTACAACATCCTCATGATCGCCCGGCTTCGCGAAGAGGCACGGCTGGGCAACGACCCGCGCACGGCCGCGGACCTGGCGGTCGAGCACGGCGGCCCGTCCGTCGGCGCGGCGGGTCTGATCCTCGCCGGCACCTTCGCCTCGATGATGCTGGCCGGGGTGGCGTTCCTCACCGAGATGGGATTCGCGGTGGCGATCGGCATCTCGATCTCCGCCTTCGTCATGGCGATGCTGCTCGTACCGGCGATCACCGCGCTGCTGGGCCACCGTGCCTGGTGGCCTGGGCACGGCGACGCCGCCGGCAACGGCACCGCGCCGCCAACCGCCGAACACGGTCCCGTCCTGACGCAGACCCGGTAGGCCACCCGACCGGACCCGGTCACGCCGCGCGGCGCGGACCGGGTCCGGTCCAGGGTGTGGTGGGCGATCGTCCGCCGCTTCCGGGTGACCGGGCGCGGAAGCGGCGGGGTTCGACCCGGGCAATAGGATGGGCGCCTCACGGCGGGAGGGAGCGGCGGCATGACGCGGGTACGGCGCGGTGGCGACAGCCTCGCCGCGATCGGCGGCGTCCCGGGCCCGCGATGGTCGCCCGCGATGCGGCCGTACGACGGGCGCGACGGGGCGCCGGGAGGGCAGCGGTGACGCCGCGCGGTTGGGCGGTGCTGACCCTGGTGGGCCTGACCGTGGCCCTGGTGGTGACCGCCGCGGTGCTGATCCCGTGGCACCGGCCGCCCGCGCCGCGCGCCGACCAGGTGGCCGCGCTGCGTGACCTGCCCGCCGACCAGGTGGCCCGGGCGCGGGAGTTCCGCTCGGCGCTGCGCCCCGGCGGCTGGGCGGCGCTGGCCGTCGGCCTGCTGGTGGCGCTGGCGCTCGGGCTGACCCCGCTGGGCAGCCGCCTGGTCGAGCTGGCCGGGCGCCCCTTCGGCGGCCACTGGATCGCCCAGGCCGTCCTCGGCGGGCTGGCCGTGATGCTCGTCGCCGACCTGGTCACCCTGCCCTTCGCCGCCTGGCGGCACGACGTGCTCACCCGCTACGGCCTGGCCACCAACGGCTGGGGCGGCTGGGCGGTCGACCTGCTCAAGTCGTACGCCGTCAGCGCGGTCATCGGGGCGGTGGCGCTGCTCGGCTTCTACGCCGTGATCCGGCTCGCCCCGCGCTGGTGGTGGGCGTTCGGCGCGGCCGGCGCGGCCACCCTGGTGGTGCTGCTCAGCTTCGTCCTGCCGGTGCTGGTCGAGCCGGTGTTCAACAAGTTCACCCCGATGGAGCAGGGCCCGCTGCGCACCGAACTGATGACCATGGCGGCCCGCGACGGCGTGCCGGTCCGCGACGTGCTGGTCGCCGACGCGTCCCGGCGCACCCGGGCGGTCAACGCGTACGTCTCCGGGCTGGGCCCGACCCGGCGGGTGGTGGTCTACGACACGCTGCTGCGCGAGGCCGGCCCGGACGAGGTGACCGCGGTGGTGGCGCACGAACTGGGGCACGCCAAGGACCGGGACGTGGCGGTCGGCACGCTGACCGGGGCGCTGGGCGCCGCCGCCGCGGTGGTCGCGCTCTACCTGATCGGCTCGTGGGCGCCGCTGCTGCGGCTGGCCGGGGTGGACTCGGTGGCCCAACCACGCGCGTTCCCGCTGCTGGTCGCGCTGGTCACGGTGGTCGGGCTGGTCTCGGCACCGGTGCAGGCGCTGATGTCGCGGCGGGTGGAGGCGCGCGCCGACGCGCACGCGCTGGCGCTGACCGGCGACCCGGCGGCGTTCGAGGCCATGCAGCGGCGGCTCGCCGGAATCAACCTCTCCGACCCCGACCCGCCCCGGCTGGAGTACCTCTACTCCGCCACCCACCCGTCCACGGTCGAGCGGATCGCCGCCGCCCGTGCCCACGCCAGGGAGGCCGGCCGATGAGCCGGACGCTGCTGATCACGAACGACTTCCCGCCGCGTCCCGGCGGGATCCAGTCCTTCGTGCACAACCTGGCGGTGCGCCAGCCCGCCGGCTCGGTGGTGGTCTACGCGTCGAGCTGGCGGGACGCCGCGAAGTTCGACGCCGACCAGCCCTTCGAGGTGACCCGGGAACGTACCCGGGTGCTGCTGCCCACCCCGCTGGTGGCACGCCGGGCCGCCCGGCTGGCCCGCGCGTATGACTGCGACACGGTCTGGTTCGGCGCCGCGGCTCCGCTCGGGCTGCTCGCCGCGGGCCTGCGCCGCCGTGCCGGCATCCGGCGGGCGGTCGCGCTGACCCACGGCCACGAGGTCGGCTGGGCGGCGCTGCCCGGTGCCCGGGCCGCGCTGCGGCGCATCGGCCGGGGCGTCGACGTGACCACCTACCTCGGCGAGTACACCCGGGTGCGGCTGGACCGCGCGCTGCACGGGCTGACCGAGCTGCGCCGGCTCGCGCCCGGGGTGGACGTCGACACCTACCACCCGTCCGTCGACGGGGAACCGGTCCGGGTGCGGCTCGGGCTGGCCGACCGGCCGGTGGTGGTCTGCGTGTCCCGGCTGGTGCCCCGCAAGGGCCAGGACATGCTGATCCGGGCCATGCCGGAGATCCGCCGCCGGGTGCCCGACGCGGCGCTGCTGGTGGTCGGCGGCGGGCCGTACCGGGCCACCTTGCAGAAGCTGGCCCGGCAGACCGGCGTGGAGCGGGACGTGGTCTTCACCGGGTCGGTGCCGACGGCCGAGCTGCCAGCGCACTACGCGGCCGGCGACGTCTACGCCATGCCGTGCCGTACCCGCAACCGGGGCCTGGACGTGGAGGGCCTCGGCATCGTCTACCTGGAGGCCTCCGCGACCGGCCTGCCGGTCGTCGCGGGCGACTCCGGCGGCGCTCCCGACGCGGTCCGCGAGGGGGAGACCGGCTACGTGGTACGCGGGCGCGACGTCGCCCAGCTCGCCGACCGGGTGGCCCGGCTGCTCGCCGACCGCGACCTGGCCCGGCAGCTCGGCGCGGCCGGCCGGGCCTGGGTGGAGCGGGAGTGGCGCTGGGAGACCCAGGCGCAGCGGATGGCCGACCTGCTCGCCGGCTGACCGCTGCCGGGTCGGTGACCGGCCCGGCTGGTTTGCGGCTACCGCGGCGGGCCTGTCGTCCGGGCGGCGCGAGCGGCCCCTGAGGACGGGCAGCCCGGCACGGTCCGCCGGCTGGCCGGGGGCGGTCGGCGACGGGCAGGCGCCGGGCGAGCCCCGGCGGTCAGCCGATCCGTTCCAGGATGCGTTCGGCGGGGGCGGGGCGACCGAAGTGCCAGCCCTGGCCGGCGTCGCAGTCGATCGCCCGCAGTCGCTCGGCCTGCCCGGCCGTCTCCACCCCCTCGGCGGTGACGGTCAGGTCCAGGGCGTGCGCCAGCGACACCAGCGAGGCGAGGATCCGCTCGTCGGCGCAGCTCGCCGGTTCCACCGCCGGCGCGCGCAGCCCGGCCACGAACTGGCCGGCCACCTTCAGCTCGGTCACCGGCAGGTCGCGCAGGTACGCCAGGTTGCAGTACCCGGTGCCGAAGTCGTCGATGGCGATCCGTACACCGAGGTCGGCCAGCACCCGCAGGGCCCGCACCGGCTCCTCGGCCGTGCTCATCATGGTGCTCTCGGTGATCTCCAGCTGGAGCCGTTCCGGCGGCAGGCCGGTGCTGTTCAGCAGGCCGCGTACCTCCTGCACCAGGCCGGGCCGATGCACCTGGCGTACCGCCAGGTTGACGCTGACGTACGGCGCCGGGCCGCCCGCCGCCGACCAGCTCTCCGCCTCCCGGCACGCCTCGGCCAGCACCCACGCGCCGAGCGGGACGATCAGCCCGGTCTCCTCGGCCAGCGAGATGAAGCTGTCCGGCCGGAGCACCCCCAGCTCGGGGTGCCGCCACCGCACCAGCGCCTCCACGCCGAGCAGGCGGCCGTCCCGCAACGACGTCAGCGGCTGGTAGTCCAGGTAGAACTCGCCGCGTTGCAGGGCCGCCGGGATCGCCGCGGAGAGCGCCTGCCGGGCCAGTTCCCGGCGGTCGCGGTCGGCGTCGTAGAGCGCCCAGCGCGCCCCGCCGGACGCCTTCGCCCAGTGCAGGGTGCTGTCGGCGGCGCGCATCAGGTCGCCGGGGGTGGCGCCGACGACCGGGCGCTCGACGATGCCGATGCTCGCCGAGACGGTCAGCTCGTGGCCGTCCACGATGGCCGGCCGACGCACCGCGGCCAGCGCCGCCTCGGCCACCGCGACCACGTCGTCGGTGCCGGCACAGCGCTCGACCAGCACCACGAACTCGTCGCCGCCGAGCCGCGCCAGCAGGTGCCCGTCGACCGCCTGGCGCAGCCGCTCGGCCACCGTGACCAGCAGGGCGTCGCCGACCTGGTGCCCGTGCGAGTCGTTGACCACCTTGAACCGGTCGAGGTCGAGGAAGCACAGGCCGATCCGCTCCCCGCCGCGGCCCGGCGCGGTGATCGCGGCGGCCAGCCGCTCGGTGAACAGGGTGCGGTTGGGCAGCTCGGTCAGCGGGTCGTGGGTGGCCTGGTGACGGAAGCGCGCCTCGCTGGCGCGCAGCGCCCGCTCCGCCTGGGCCCGGGCGGTCATCGCGGCCCGGCGGATCGACTCCTGCTCGTCCAGGGTGCGGTCGCGCAGCGCGCGGGCGTAGCCGGTGGCCACCGCGGCCAGCAGCCGGGCCATCCGGTCCTCGACGTCGTCGGCGACCAGGCCGAGGTCGCGGACCAGCCGGAGCTGGACCACCTCGACGGTACGGCCCAGCCCCTCCGCGGAGGCGATGTGCGCGGCCACCAGCTCCGCGCCGACCCGGTGCCCGACCCGCAGGTCGAACGGCTCGGCGCAGAGCGCGGTGGCCAGCTGCTCGGTGAGCCGCTGCAGCAGCGACTCCAGCTGGTCCTGCGTCATCGGCAGGTAGCTGGTGCCGGAGACGGCCTTGGCCCAGGCCCGGGCGAAGGTCCCCGGCCGGGACCGGGCGCCGTTGGCCTCGGGCATCTCACCCACCGAGCCGTCCCACACCGCCGATGAAGGCGGCCCGCTCGGCGTCCTCGGCGCTCTCGGGCGAGTCCGGGCGCCACTGCGGCACCCAGACCACCCCCGGCTCGACCAGCTGGAAACCGTCGAAGAGCGTGGTCAGCTCGGCCCGGCTGCGGATCCACAGCGGATTGTCGGTGTTGCGGTAGACCCGCTCCGCCTCGGCCCGCTCGTCGCCCGCCCGGCCGTCCGCGCTGGCCTGGGAGAGCACCAGCCAACTGCCGGGCGCCAGCGCGGAGCGCAGGGTACGCAGCAGCTCGGCGGGACGGTCGTCGTCGGAGACGAAGTGCAGCACCGCCACGATCAGCACGGCGACCGGCTCGCTGAGGTCGAGCAGCCCGCGCACGTCCGGGTGGGCGAGGATCCGTTCGGGGTGGCGCAGGTCCTCCTGCACCACGGCGGCCCGGTCGTTGCCGTCGAGGATCTCCCGGCTGTGCGCCACCGCCACCGGGTCGACGTCGACGTAGACCACCCGCGACTCGGGGGCGATCCGCTGGGCGATCTCGTGCACGTTGCCGACCGTCGGGATGCCCGAGCCGATGTCGAGGAACTGGCGGACGCCGGCCGCGGTGAGGAACTGCACCGCCCGGCGCAGGAACGCCCGGTTGGCCTGGGCCATCAGCGGCGCCTCCGGCACGGCGGCGACCATCGCCTGGGCGGCCGCCCGGTCCACCGCGAAGTTGTGCGAGCCGCCGAGGTAGTAGTCGTACATGCGGGCCACGCTCGGGCGTTCGATGTCGATCGTCTCGGGTGCCCAGTCCGGCCGCTGCATGCCCTCACCCCTCGCGTCACCGTTGCGGGCGCCGTCGCCCGCGCGGGTATTCTGCCCGCCGCGCGCCCGGGAGACCATAGCGTGCCGCGCCGTACGTCACGCACGCCGGTCGATGCACGACGGTCCGCGACCGCCGACGGCGGTCGCGGACCGGTGTCGTCGTCCGTCGATGGGCCCCCGGGAGGGGCGTCAGAACTTCGGGGCGTCCGGCGCCTCGAGCAGGCCCAGCCGCAGCGCGGTCATCAACGCCTGCGCCCGGTTGGCCGCGCCCAGCTTCTCGTAGAGCTTGGAGATGTGGGTCTTCGCGGTGGACTCGCTGACGAAGAGCTGCTTGGCGATGCCGGCCACGCTCATCCCGTCGGCGAGCAGCCGCAGCACCTGGCCCTCGCGGGGGGAGAGCTGCGGGCCGGACGGGGCGAGCCGGCGCTTCATCGCCTCGGCGAGGTCGGCGGCGGTGAAGGCGCTGGGGGAGGAGGCGGCGTGCCGGGCGGCGGCCACCACCTCGTCGGCCGGGGCGGTCTTCGGCACGAAGGCGCTCGCGCCGGCCTCCAGGGCGCCGAAGAGCTGGTCGTCGCCGGCGTACATGGTGAGCACCACGATGCCCATCGAGGCGCTGGACTTGCGCAGCGCCCGGGTGGCCTCCAGGCCACTGCCGTCGGGCAGGCGCAAGTCCATGATCACCACGTCCGGCTGCAGCGCACCGGCCTGTCGTACCCCCTCCGCCGCCGTGGCGGCCTCCCCGACGACCTCGAACTGCCGGTCACGCTCGAACGCGTGCCGGAGGCCCTTCCGGATCAGATCGTGATCGTCGACAAGGAGGACCTTGGTACGGGTGGCCGGTGTCGGACTTGTGGTCATCCTCGGGTTACTCCCCTTCTGCTGCCGCGGTGCTACCGCGCACGTTATCGCGCCGGGGCGAGGAACCGACCACCACAGCCACGGTCGTGCCGCTCGGCTGCCGCGGCCTGATCTCCAACCGGCCCCGGATACGTTCCGCCCTCTCGGCCATGATCGCAAGACCGTAGTGCCCGTCGGTGCGCTGGTCACCCATGCCCTGACCGTCATCCGACACTTCTATCTGCGCGTACGGGGGGTCCACCTCGCAGGTGACCCAGAGATTCGACGCCCCGGCGTGCTTGCGCGCGTTGGTCACCGCCTCCTGGGCGATGCGCAGCAACTCGGCCTCGGTGGCGGCCGGCAGCCGCGCGGTGGACTCGTCCAGCGACAGGTGCACCCGCAGCCCGGCGGAGGCGCCGACGGTGCGGGCGTACTCGGCGATCGCGGCGGCCAGGCCGCCGTGCCGGTCCACCTCGCTGCGCAGCTCGAACAGGCTCAGCCGCAGCTCCGTGATCACCCGGGTGACCTCGCCGCGCAGGGTGCGCAGCGCCTCGGCGGTCTCCTCGGCGTCGTCGAAGACGGTGGCCAGCGCGTTGTCGATGCCGTAGCCGACCATCACCAGTTCCTGGGCGACCCCGTCGTGGATCTCCCGGGCCAGCCGCTGCCGCTCCTCGTTGGTGGCCAGCGAGCGCACCTCGTCGAAGAGCAGCGCCGCCTCCAGCCGCAGCGCGGCCGGGCCGGTCAGCCCGGTCACCCGGGACACCACCGGGGGCGGGTACGCGTGCGCCGCGTCCGCCTCCAGCACCACCAGCCCCACCGTGCGCACCCCGGCGACCAGCGGCACGATCAGCGCGGACACCTCGCCGCCGCGGTGTGACCGGGCCTGCGAGCGGGCAGCGGTCTGCGGCTGCTGGCTGGCCCACGCGTCGGCGATCGCCGAGTCGGCGTCGAGCGTGGTCTCCCAGTCCACCCGGTCCACGCCCACCTGGGCGAGCACCACCAGCCGGCCGCCGCCGCTGGCGGAGAGCACCGCCGCCCGGTCGGCCGGGGCCACCGAACGCAGCTCCTCCAGCAGGTGCTCGGAGATGCCGCCCGGGTCGAGGGTGGCCCCGGGCAGCTGCCGGGCCACCGTGCGCAGCTGGGTCAGCAGCCGGGTGGCCTCCGCGTACGGCTGCGGCTTGCCCTCGTTGCGGGCCTGCATTACCCGGTGCAGCGTCCGGGCGGCGTACAGGCCGAGCGCGGCGAGGATCAGCCACTGCGCGCAGACCGCCAGGTAGCCGAGCTGGGTGAGCTGCGGTCGGCCGTCGACCTCGGTGAGCGCCCCGGCCACCAGCAGGGTGGCCCCGGCGACCGCGAGCAGCGCCGCGCCCTCGCGGAACCGGCGGCGCAGCGCGGTGACGGTCACCGGGACCGCCAGGTACGGCAGCACCGCGGAGGCGCCCAGCCCGCCGATCTCCCCGCCGATGGTGGCCACCGCGCCGACCTGGCTCGCCGCCAGCCCGAGCACCACCACCTCGGCCACCCGGCTGAGCGGGCCGACCAGCCGATGCTCGGGGGCCAGCAGGGCGGGCAGCCCGGCGACGGCCAGCAGCGCGATCCACCAGAGCTGGCGGTCGTCGTGCGTGGCGAGCAGCGTCAGGACGGCGACCAGCGCCAGCACCACCACGCGCGCGGCCGCGGCGAGGGGATGCGGGTGGGGTCGGGCGCGTGTGGAGGCGGACACGTGACGGATAGTAGTCAGCCTTGGTAGATCTCGGCGATCTCCGCCGCGTACGTCTTGTGCACGACCTGCCGCTTGACCTTCAGCGACGGGGTGAGTTCCCCGGTCGCCTCGGTGAAGTCGCGCGGCAGGATCCGGAACACCTTGATCGCCTCGGCCTTGGAGACGGCCCGGTTGGCCAGGTCGATCGCCTGCTGGATCTCGGCCCGCAGCCCCTCGTGCGCGCGTACCTGCTCGGCCGTGGTGCCCTGGGGTAGGCCGGCGCCGGCCAGCCAGGCCGGCAGCGCCTCCTCGTCGATGGTGACCAGCGCCGCGATGAACGGCTGCCGGTCGCCGACGACCACGCACTGGCTGATCAGCGGGTGCGCGCGGACCTGGTCCTCCAGCACCGCCGGGGCGACGTTCTTGCCGCCGGCGGTCACGATGATCTCCTTCTTCCGGCCGGTGATGGTCAGGAAGCCGTCGCTGTCGAGTTGGCCGAGGTCACCGGTGCGGAACCAGCCGTCCGAGGTGATCGCCTCGGCCGTGGCCGCCTCGTTGCGCCAGTAGCCCTGGAAGATCAGGTCGCCGGCGATCAGGATCTCGCCGTCGTCGTCGGTCCGGATGGTCACCCCGGGCAGCGGCCGGCCGACCGTGCCGATCCGGGTGCCGCTGGGCAGGTTCGCCGCGGCCGCCGGCGAGGTCTCGGTCAGGCCGTAGCCCTCCAGCACGGTGACCCCGATGCCCCGGAAGAAGTGGCCGAGCCGGGCACCGAGCGGGGCGCCGCCGGAGATGGCGTCCCGGCAGCGGCCGCCGAGGGCGGCCCGCAGCTTGCCGTAGACCAGCTTGTCGAAGAGGACGTGCTGGGCGCGCAGCGCCAGGCCAGGCCCGCGCGAGGTCTCCAGCGCCTCGCTGTACGCGATGGCGACCGCCTCGGCGCGGGCGAAGATCTTGCCCTTGCCGTCCGCCTCGGCCTTCTGCTTGGCCGCGTTGTAGACCTTCTCGAAGACCCGGGGCACCGACAGCACGAAGGTGGGCCGGAAGTCCTGCAGGTCGGCGACCAGGTTCTTGGTGTCCGAGCAGTGCCGCATGGTGGCCCGGGCGTGCACCACGCCGATCTGGATCAGCCGGGCGAAGGCGTGCGCCAGCGGCAGGAACAGCAGGGTGGAGGCGCCGGGGTTGAACAGGTTCGGCAGCACCGGCACCGCGTTGGCGATGTCGGCGTACATGTTCCGGTGGGTGAGCACGCAGCCCTTGGGCCGGCCGGTGGTGCCGCTGGTGTAGATGATCGTGGCGACGTCCCCGGAGCGCAGCGCCGCCCGGCGACGGTCGATCTCGGCCGGGTCGACCGACGCGCCGGCCGCGACCAGGTCGTCCACCCCGCCCAGGTCGATCTGCCAGACCTGGCCCAGCTCGGGCAGCCGGTCCCGGACGCCGGCGAGCAGGGTGGCGTGCGCGTTGGTCTCGACCACGCAGGCGACCGCCCCGGAGTCGGCCAGGATCCAGGCGGCCTGCTCGGCGCTGGAGGTCTCGTAGATCGGCACGGTGACCCCGCCGGCCGCCCAGATGGCGTAGTCGACGAGGGTCCACTCGTAGCGGGTGCGGCTCATCAGGCCGACCCGGTCGCCGGGCCGCACGCCCGCCGCCACCAGGCCGCGGGCCACCGCGACCACGTCGTCGCGGAACTGCCGGCAGGTGACGTCCACCCAGCCGCCGCCGGCCCGCTCGGGCCGGACGAACTGGACCGCGTCCGGGGCCACCTCGGCGTTGTCCCAGACCGGGTCGGTGAGGTTGGCCGCGTCGCCGACGGTGACGATCGGCGGGACGGAGAACTCGCGCACCTGCACTCCCTAGCGCTCACACTGACCGGGGCCGGCCGCCAGCTGCTGGTCGGCTTCCGTCGAAACCTACCCGCCCGGGCAGGTGGGTGGCGTAGGCAGGTTGCCCCCGGCGCCGGGTAGCCTCCCCCCATGGCGGACACCTCCACCCAGTCGATCATCATCGGCGCGCCACCGGACCGGGTGGCGGCGGTCATCTGCGACTTCCCTACCTACCCGGAGTGGACCGAGGCGGTACGCCGGGTGGAGGTGATCGAGGAGTACGAGGACGGCTACGCCAGCCAGGTGCGGTTCACCATCGACGCCGGCGTGCTGGCCGACGAGTACGTGCTGGCCTACGAGTACGCCGAGGACCTCACCCGGATCGAGTGGCACCTGGTGGCGCCCTCGAAGATGCAGAAGTCCCAGCGCGGCTCGTACGACCTGGTCGCCAACCCCGATGGCGGCACCACGGTGACCTACACCCTGGAGGTGGAGCTCTCCGTCGGGATGCTCGGGATGTTCCGCCGCAAGGCCGAGAAAATGATCATGGATACCGCGTTGAAGCAGCTGAAGCGCCGGGTAGAAGCACCCGGTGCGGCGCAGTGACGCGTGCGGCGAACCGGCCGCCCCGGTAGAGGAGCCCAGCGTGGGTGCAACGGATCCGGGCACGGCCCGGCAAGAGGCGGAGCGACTGGTCGCCACGCTGCTGGCCGCCGGGCGGCTGGCCGCGTCGGGCTCGGCGGCCGGCGGCCTCGGTCCGCTCGGTGGGATCGTGTCGAGTGTCCTCGGTCACAGCGGCGGGTCGGGCGCGTCCGGCACCCGGAGCGGGGGCGGTTTCGCCACCGGTACGGCCGAATGCTGCGTCTGCCCGATCTGTCGCGCGATGACCGCGCTGCGCGACCCGAGTCCGGAATTCGCCGAGCGGCTCGCCACCGGCGCCGGTGACCTGGCCGCCGGGGTGGCCAGCCTGCTGCGTGCGTTCGCTCCGGCCGAGCCGCCACCGGCGACCGCGCCGCCGGCCGGGGCGACCGCCACCGGCGCCGACCAGCCCGCCGCGGCCGCCCGACCGGGCGCCGACGACGACCGTGTCTGGCGCGAGGCCACCCGGAGCGGGCATGATTCCGAACCGGCGCCGGAGCCCGACGTCTGGTCCGCCGCGACCCGGGCGGAGGACGTGACCGCTCCGGCCGCCGCCGCGCCGCCCGTCGACGTCGCCGGGGCGGCCGCGCCGGGCACCGCCCGGGCGGCGGCCGACCGTCGGGTGGTACCCGCCTCGCGGGTGCCCGACGACGCGGCCGCGGACGCTCCGGGCGACGGGGCCTGACCAGACATCTCGGCACCCACCGGCCGCGGCCGGTGCGGGCGGCACAGCAGAGGGGAGTGGCAGCGGTGACGCTGACCATCGGAGTCGACGTCGGCGGCACGAAGGTGGCCGCCGGCGTCGTGGACGACACCGGCACGGTGCTCGTGCAGGCCCGACGGGACACTCCCGCCGACGACGTCGGCAAGACCCGGGACGTCATCATCGAGCTGGTCGCTGAGCTGTCCACCAGCCAGTCGATCACGGCGGTCGGCATCGGCGCGGCCGGCTGGATCGACGCCAGCCGCTCCACCGTGCTCTTCGCACCCAACCTGGCCTGGCGGGACGAGCCGCTGCGCGAGTACGTCAGCACCGCGACCGGCCTGCCGGTGATCGTGGAGAACGACGCCAACGTGGCCGCCTGGGCGGAGTTCCGGCACGGCGCGGCCCGCGACGCCGACGACTCGATGGTCATGTTCACCATCGGCACCGGGGTGGGCGGCGGCATCGTGCTCGGCGGGGAACTGCTGCGCGGCGCCAACGGCATCGCCGCCGAGTTGGGCCACATGCTCACCGTGCCGGACGGGCACCAGTGCGGCTGCGGCCGGCTCGGCTGCATCGAGCAGTACGCCAGCGGCAGCGCCCTGGTGCGCTTCGCCCGCGCCGCGGCCCGCCAGGAGCCGCACCGCGCCACCGCGCTGCTGGAACTGGCCGGCGGCGAGTCCGAGGCGATCACCGGACCGATGGTCACCGCCGCCGCCCAGGGCGGCGACGCCGTCTCCATCGAGGCATTCGCCCAGGTCGGGCGGTGGCTGGGCACCAGCCTCGCGGACATGGCGCAGATCCTCGACCCGCAGGTGCTGGTGGTCGGCGGCGGCGTGGTCGAGGCCGGTGACCTGCTGCTCGGCCCGACCCGGCGGTCCTTCACCGAGGCGCTGGCCCAGCGCAGCCGGCTGCCGGTGGCCGACATCCGCCCCGCCGAGCTGGGCAACAGCGCCGGCGTGATCGGCGCGGCCGACCTGGCCCGCCGGCTCTGAGGCGGCGCCGGTGACGCAGACCCCGGGCGTGCCGCTGCGCGTCGTGTCGTACAACATCCACAGCCAGCGTGACGACACCGCCGCGCTGGCGGCGGTGGTCCGCGCCGCCGCCCCGGACGTGGTGGTAATGCAGGAGGGGCCGCGACGGTTCCGGTGGCGGCAGAAGTCCGCCGCGCTCGCCGAGTCGTTCGGCCTGGTGGTGGCGGCCGGCGGGCTGCCCGCCCTGGGCAACCTGCTGCTCACCAGCCTGCGGGTGCGGGTGACCGCCACCCGGTGCCAGCGCTTCCCGCTCACCCCCGGGCGGCACCTGCGCGGCGCCGCGTACGCCGAGTGCGTGGTGGGCGCGAGCGCCCGGTTCACCCTGGCCGGCTCGCACCTGTCCACCGACCCGGCCGAGCGGCCGGGGCAGGCCGCGCTCTTCAAGCGCGAGCTGGACGCCGCCGGCCCGCCGGTGATCGCCGCGGCGGACCTGAACGAGGGGCCGGACGGCCCGGCCTGGGCCACCGTCGCCCGCGGGCTGACCGACGCCGCCGTGGCGATGGACCGCGCCGACCGGCTCACCTACTCCTGCGCGGACCCGCGCCGCCGGATCGACGCGCTCTTCGTCGACCCGCGGATCACCGTGGTCGACTACGACGTGGTGGACACCCCGCAGACCCGCCGGGCCAGCGACCACTTCCCGGTCCTGGTCGACCTGCTGCTGCCCGCCGGCTGACCGGCCGCGCCGCCACCGGGGCTGGACAACCGGCGCTGATGTGGAGAGGATTTCGCGCGACCCGGCACTCGTGCCGCACAAAAGGAGATTCCCCCGGTGCCCACCTCCACCGACCCCGGCCGGCCCGACCCGGAGGCGACCACGGTCGCCCTGACCCGTGACGGCCGCCCGGTCTCCGACCGGGGCGACACGGTCTGCGTCATCGGCGCCGGGGCCAGCGGCCTCACCGCCATCAAGAACCTCAAGGAGCACGGCTTCGGCGTCGACTGCTACGAGCGGGAGACCGGCGTCGGCGGCGCGTGGAACTGGCGACACGACCGCAGCCCGGTGTACGCCAGCACGCACCTGATCTCGTCCCGGCCGTTCACCCAGTTCCCGGACTTCCCGATGCCGGACGACTGGCCGGACTACCCACACCACAGCCAGCTGCTGTCCTACTTCGAGCGGTACGCCGACCACTTCGACCTGCGCGCGCACATCTGGTTCGGCACCGAGGTGGTGCGGGTCGAGCCGGCCGAGGGGGACCGCTGGGACGTCACCACCCGCAGCACCGGCGGCTACGGCCCAGAGCGCACCGCCCGGTACGCGGCGGTGGTGGTGGCCAACGGGCACAACTGGTCGCCGAAGCTGCCCCGCTACGAGGGGCTGGAGCAGTTCCGCGGCGAGGTCATGCACGCCTCGTCGTACCAGGACCCGGCGCAGCTGCGCGGCAAGCGGGTGCTGGTGGTCGGCGCCGGCAACACCGGGTGCGACATCGCCGTGGAGGCCGCCCAGCAGGCCGCCCAATGCTGGCACTCCACCCGCCGGGGCTACTGGTACGCGCCGAAGTACGTGCTCGGCCGCCCGGCCGACCAGGTCAACGACTCGCTGCTCGCGCTGCGGGTGCCCCGCCGGGTACGCCAGTGGCTCTACCACTGGACGCTGCGGCTGACCGTCGGCGACCTGACCCGGTACGGCCTGCCCAAGCCCGACCACCGGGTCTACGAGACGCACCCGATCGCCAACAGCCAGCTCGTCTACTACGTCGGCCACGGCCGGATCAGCCCGGTGCCGGACGTCGCCCGCTTCGACGCGTACGGGGTGGAGCTGACCGACGGCCGCCGGATCGACCCGGAGCTGGTCGTCTTCGCCACCGGCTACCTGCCGCGCTTCGAGTTCCTCGACCCGAAGGTGCTCGGCGACGACGGCGGGACCGGCCGGCCCACGCTCTGGCTGCACGCGTTCGCCCCCGGGCATCCCACCCTGGCGGTGGCCGGCCTGCTCCAGCCGGACTCCGGCCTCTTCCCGCTGTCGCACTGGCAGATGGTGCTCTTCGCCCGGCTGCTGCGGCTGCGGCAGACCCGCCCCGAGCGGGCCGCGGCGTTCGCCGCCAAGGTGCAGGCGCGGGCGGGGGAGCGGTACACCGGCCCGGTCAAGGACAGCACCCGGCACTGGTTCGAGGTCGGGCACGCCGACTACCTGCGCGCCGTCCAGCGCGCACTGCACGACCTGGAGGACAAGTGAGCGAGCGCAGTGAGCGAACCATCCGGCTCAGTGCGGCCGTGCCTCACGGCGCCGCGCGGCGCAGCGGAGCGGCGGCGTGAGCGAGCGGGTGCGGGTGATGCGGGGGCGGGAGTGGGCCCGCCCGGTCCGCCCGGTCCGGCGCGAGGTGCTCGCGGCCACGCCGGAGCTGGAGGAGGGCCGGCCGCCGCTGCTGTTCGTGCCGGGGTTCGGGCACGGCGCGTGGGCGTTCGCCGAGCACTGGCTGGGGCACGCCGCCGGTCGCGGTTTCCCGGCGTACGCGCTGAGCCTGCGCGGGCACGGCGGCAGCGGCCCGGCACCGGAGGCGACCCTGCGGGCGTACGCCCATGACGTGGTGCAGGTGGCGGCGGGCCTGCCGCGCCAGGCGGTGCTGGTCGGGCACGGCGCCGGGGCGCTGGTGGTGGCGCACGCCCTCGCCCGCTACCCGGCCCGGGCCGCGGTGCTGGTCGCGCCGGTGCTCGGCGGCTGGGCGACGTTCGGTGCCGCGCTGCGCCGCAACCCGGCCGGCACGTTGCCGGCGGTGTTCGGCGGGCGGTTGCGGCTGAACCGCCGGCAGCTGTTCAGCCGGGAACTGCCCGACGCGGACGCCCGGGGGTACGTGTCCCGGCTGGGCCGGGCCGGCCGGCGCGCCCAGTGGCAGCTGCTCACCCACGCCGACCCGGAACCGGCGGTGGGTCGGCCGCCGGTGCTGGTGCTGGGCAGCCCGGACGACCGGATCGTCCCGCCGGCCGCGCTGACCCGGGCCGCCCGCCGGTACGGCTCGGCGCCGCTGCTCTTCCCCGGCATGGGGCACGACCTGATGCTGGACGCCCGCTGGCGGGAGCCGATCGACGCGATCCTGGACTGGCTGGCGAAGGAGCCGGCGCCCGAGCGCCGACCCTGACCCGGTCGCCGTCAGGCGGTGGCGCCCAGCCGGGTGAGCAGCGAGTCGCTCTCGTCGAGCGCGGAGAGGTAGGAGCGCGCCCAGGCGCGGATGTCGTGCCGCTGCAGGTGCGCCCGCATGGCCCGCATCCGCTCGCGGACGTCGGCCGGGTCCGCCCGCAGCGCGGTGAGCAGCCCCAGCTTGAGGCCCTCCAGGTCGTGCGGGTTGACCAGGTACGCCTGGGACAGTTCGGCGGCGGCGCCGGCGAACTCGCTGAGCAGCAGCGCCCCGGCGTCGTCCACCCGCGCCGCGACGTACTCCTTGGCGACCAGGTTCATGCCGTCCCGCAGCGGGGTCACCGCCATCACGTCGGCGACCCGGTAGAGGGCGGTCAGCTCGGCCCGGTCGAAGGGCTGGGTGAGGTAGTGGATGGCCGGCTCGCCGACCCGGCCGAACTCGCCGTTGATCCGCCCGACCTCGCGCTCCACCCGCTCGCGCAGGTCCTGGTACTGGCCGACCCGTTCCCGGCTGGGCACCGCGACCTGCACCAGCACCGTGTCGCGCACCTTGACGTGCCCGTCGGCGAGCAGCTCGCTGTAGGCCTTGAGCCGCTGCTCGATGCCCTTGGTGTAGTCCATCCGGTCGACGCTGAGGATCACCTGGCCGGGGTTGCCGAGGTCGTGGCGCAGCCGCTGGGCCCGGGCGGCCACGTCGGGGCGGTTGGCCAGGGCGGCCATCTCGGTGGTGTCGATGGAGACCGGGAACGCGCCGATCCGGACCACCCGGTCGTCCACGGCGATCCGCCGGTCGGTGGCCGGTAGCTGGAGCACCTTCACCGCCAGCTGGGCGAAGTTGTGCGCGGCCTGCGCCCGCTGGAAGCCGACCAGGTCCGCGCCGAGCATGCCGCGCAGCAGTTCGGCCCGGCGGGGCAGCTGCATGAACAGCTCCGGCGGCGGGAACGGCACGTGCAGGAAGAAACCGATGCGCAGGTCCGGCCGGAGCGCGCGGAGCAGGCCCGGCACCAGTTGCAGGTGGTAGTCCTGCACCCAGACCAGCGCGCCCGGCTCGGCCACCTCGGCGGTGGCCTCGGCGAACCGCTGGTTGACCCGCTGGTACGCCTCCCACCAGCGGCGGTGGTGCACCGGTTGCTCGACCGCGTCGTGGTAGAGGGGCCAGAGGGTGGAGTTGGCGAAGCCTTCGTAGTGGTCCCGCAGGTCGGCCTGGTTGAGCGGCACGGTGTGCATGCGCACGCCGTCCACGTCCGGCAGGACGGGCGCCGGCCCGGTGCCGCCGGCCCAGCCGACCCAGGTCGCCGGGGCCGCCCGCAGCAGCGGGTGCAGCGCGCTGACCAGGCCGCCGGGGCTGCGGCGCCATTCGCAGGCCCCGTCCGGGGCGACGCTGTCGTCGATGGGCAGACGGTTGGCCACCACTACGAGGGAACTCTGTCGCATCTCGGGCATTCCGATCACCAGGGGTGTGACCGCCGCGAGCGAGGAACAACCGGGCAGTCAGCGGGGGAAGTGACGGACAGCGGTATTCCTACTGACAGTAAGTTACACCACTGTTACGCCTGAGGCGTGGGTCGACCCCCGTCCCGCCATCCGGGCGGAGACGTGGGGCTCAGCCGGGCCGGTGGGCGGCCTCCGCTTGATCGACTCCATGCCGCCGGAACGGGGTGTCGACGCGAGCGGGACCCCGCGATATCGGCGGCACGGAGTCGATCACGGCGACCGGGCGAGCCGATGGATTGCCGGGCGGGCCATTCGAGAACGAGGGTGATACCTCAGAGTCATCAAAATGCCTGTGAGGTATCACCCTTGCGAAGCACCTTCTCGACCCAAGACGACAGGCCGGGGTGTTGGAGGGCGCGATTCGCGTCGCGCCGGCGGGGCTTCAAGGCTGCGGGGCGGGCTCAGAGCCCGCAGGTCGCGGTCGCCGTCAGGGGGCGTCGCCGGTCGGTCTTGCGGGCCAGCGCAGGGCGCGGATCGCGGTAGGGCGGGGCCGGTTCAGGCCGCGGGTTGGGGTGGGGGTGGCGTGGGGGCGGGGTCGGTTCAGGGAGCAGTTCGCGGTCGGGCGGCGTCCGGCAGTGGGTCGTGCGGGGCCGGATCAGAGCCGCGGGTCGCGCTGGGCCGGCTGAGGGTGTGAGTCGTCGCGCGGGGCGGCGTCGGGTGGCGGGCGGGAGGTCAGACGACGGCGCCGTCGTCCGGGTCGTCGTCGTCGGAGTCGCCGGGGCGCAGCCGCCAGATCAACGTGACGAAGCCGGCGAGGATGCCGGTGAACCCGAACAGGGTGACCACCGCCCGGTCCACCGGGAGCAGGTCGGGGAAGAGGAAGAGCAGGAAACCGACGACGATCGCCAGCACGCCGGCCGCCGCGTACTTGGAGATGCGCGGCAGCGGCGGGGGCGGCGGCGGGGTGTAGCGCTCGTCCTCGTCGTCGGGCAGGTCGGCGCCGAACGTGTCCAGCCCGTCCAGCAGCGACGGCTCGTCCTGCCGGTCGGGCCCCACCGAGATCCCGGAGATGTCCGCCGCGTACGGCAGCCGGCGCACGTCGGTGGCGGTCGGCCCGCCCGGCTCGTCGGCGCCGGTGCGGGTGACCGGGCCGCTCTTGGTCGGCTCGTCCGGGTCGACGTCCTCGGCGGCGGGCCACGGGTTGTCGCCGGCGGTCGGGGTGGCGTGGAAGCCGGCCACGATCCGGGCCCACTCGGCCTCGATGTCGGGCTCGTCGGGGCGGGGCCGGTCGGTGGGCGCCTCGTCGGTGAGCTGGGTGAGGTAGTCGCGGGCGGTGGTCAGGTGCGACCGGTCGACGTAGAGCCGGTCGACCGGGCGGGACGGGACCGTGGTGGTGCGGGTGACCGGGTTGAGGTCGGCCGACGGTTGCAGGTACGCGGCGATCCCGCCGGCCGCGAGGACGTCGAGCAGGTGCTCGCCGATGCGCGGATCCACGTCGCCCGCGACCGCGTACTCGCTCGCGTCGAGCCCGTTGTCCCGCCGCCCCCGGCGGGCTCCACCCGCTGACACCGGACAATCCTCCTCATCGCGCCGAACGGCGCGGCCGCTCCCGCCCCCTGCGGCGCCACCCGTACGCCGTGCCTTGAATCGTGACACGTCGGCACCCGGTTCCGGGAGTGCGTTGTGTCGCGTCTTCCAAAGTCGGCGCCCCGGTCGCTGGTCGCGGCCGGGGCTGTATGTCTCTTTCTGCTAGGGGCGCGTCAGGTGATCGCCCGCTCAGCCGGCGAGCCGCCCGGGGCATCGCCGACGGCGTATTCGCTGCCTCACTCGGGCTCGTCGCCGTCGGTCACCCGCGGCGGCCGGTGCTCGGCGATCCACGCCTCCACGTCGGCCCGCAGCCAGACGGTCATCCCGTGCAGCCGTTGGAAGGGTGCGGGAAAGGTCGGATAGCGAACGAGTTGCCGCATCCGGGTGCGACTCACGCCGAGCATCTCCTGGAGCTCGTGCGGACCGACCAGGGGTCCCGGTACGTCACCCACCCGGCGACCGTAGGACGATTCGGTAGTGCCGTTTTAGGTATACCTAGTTGCGCAGACTCCTCGAGTGTCGCAGAGTGTCCTGGTGGCGTCCGTCCGGCGGAGACCCGAACCCACCGGACGGACGCCGCGGCGATCGAGCGGAGGGAGCGGCAGGGTGGACGAGGCGGTCGAGTTGGCGTGGCTGCGGGAGCGGGTGAGAGGGCTGGAGAGCGCGCTGCTCGGCTCGCGGCGGGAACTGTTCGACCTGCGCTGCCGGCTGGCCGTCATCGCCCGGGTGGCCGGCGACCTGGATCGCGCGCAGCGGGCGCCCGGGGTGGCCTTCGGCGCGATCAACGCGGCGCTGCACGGGCAGCCGGCGACCCTGCGGCACGTCGCCCGGCAGGTGGCCCGGCGCCGCCCGGGCCCACCCGACCGGCCGGCATGAGCCAGCTATCCCATGTGGACCGACCGTTGACCGGAGGGTCGCCCGGACCGTCGACCTCGCTACCCTGCTCACGACGGTCGCCGTAGGTGTGGCGGGGCGACCTGCGGCGGGAGGACGTGGCGATGGCAGCTCGGCATACGACCCGGCTGCCCGTGCTGGTCGTCGCGCTGGTCTGCACCGGCGTCCGCGGCCCGGAGCTGGTGCGGGAAGGCGGGTGGCGGGCCTGGGTGGTGGTTCCGGCCACGATCGTGCTGCTCGGGCTGATCGGGGTGGAACTGCGGGCGTTGTGGCGACGCCGGCGCGACGGCAGGTGGCGGGCGCCGGTCGGGTGACGACGCTGATCGGTCGTCCGTTGTGGCGGGTGCCCCGCGCTCCGTAGGCTCGTCGGCGACGGCAGCACCCCGCACGGGTGCTGTCCCGGGCACACCATGGGAAAGGACGCCGGTGCTGTACTGGCTGTTGAAGTACGTCCTCCTCGGGCCGCTGCTGAGGCTGATCTTCCGCCCGCAGGTGGAGGGCCTGCACCACGTACCGGACACCGGCCCGGTCATCCTGGCCAGCAACCACCTCTCGTTCTCCGACTCGATCTTCACTCCGCTGATCACCCCGCGGAAGGTCACCTTCGTCGCGAAGGCCGAGTACTTCACCGGCAAGGGGATCAAGGGCTGGCTGACCCGGATGTTCTTCGTCGGCACCGGCACCATCCCGGTGGACCGGTCCGGCGGACGGGCCGCCCGCGCCGCGCTGGACACCCAGCTGAAGGTGCTGCGGGCCGGCGGCATCGCCGGCATCTACCCGGAGGGCACCCGCTCGCCGGACGGTCGGCTCTACCGGGGCAAGACCGGGGTGGCCCGGCTCGCCCTGGAGAGCGGCGCGCCGGTGGTCCCGGTGGTGATGCTCAACCTCGACGAGATCCAGCCGCCGGGCCAGCTCATCCCGAAGCTCAAGCGGGTGCGGATCCGGTTCGGCGCGCCGCTGGACTTCAGCCGCTACCGGGGGCTGGCCGGTGACCGGTTCGTCGAGCGCGCGGTCACCGACGAGATCATGTACGAGCTGATGGAGCTCTCCGGCCGCGAGTACGTCGACATCTACGCCCAGAAGCTCAAGAACCAGCCCACCCCACCCACCCCACCCACCCCCCGCGAACCCGTCCCCGTCTGACCCACCCCCTCCCGCCCCTCCAACGCCCGCATCCCAGCGCGCACGTTCACTGAATGAGTGGCTATCCGCGGCGTCTTGGCCACTCGTTCTCTGAACGTGCGCGGCCCGGACGGGAGGCGCGGCGGGCGGGCGGCGGGGAGAGGGGTCAGCGGGGGGTGGGAAGGTGGAGGAGGCCGGGGGCGGCGTTGCGGTCGGCGAACTCGCGTACCCGGGTCAGCGCGGCGGCCGCGGCGGCCGGGTCCACCTCGGACAGCGGACCGACCGAGAGCGCGGTGGCGAGGATGTGGTCGGTCCGGTCGGTCATCCGCGCGTAGCCCTGCGCCGCCGCGGCGAGCAGGTCGGCGGCGGTGCGCGGGTCGCCGTCCCGCCAGGCCAGCGTGGCGTCGGCGGACTGCCCGGCGGCCCGCGCCCACGGGGTCGTCCGGGGTGAGCGGCGCAGCAGATCCCGGACGAGTCGCGCCGCGTCCGCGCCGAGCAGCGCGGCGAGGTGGCCGACCGCCGGCACCCACTCGGCGAACGGGATCATGCGGGTCTGCCGCCAGTCCTCGTCCAACTCGGTGAGCAGCGCCATCGCCTCGTCCCGGCGGCCCTGCACCGCCCGGCAGAGCGCGGCGTGCGCCAGGGTGACCCGCAGCACCCGGTGGAAGCCGCTGCGCCGGGCCGCCGCGAGGGCCTTCTCCAGCAGGTCGGGGCCGGTCGGGTCCGGCTCGGCGCCGAGCGTCCGGATCCAGCCGGACACCGCCACGATGTGGGTGTCCCACTCGGCGGTCGGGCCCTGGGTCGCCCCGTCCGCCATCTCCAGCGCCGCCACCCACTCGCCGGCGTAGTACGACCGGGCCCACTGGTCGGCGAACCCGATGGTCAGGCCGTGTTCGCCGCCCAGGTCGAGGGAGCGCTGCTCGTCGATCAGCCGGACCGAGCCGGCCAGGTCGCCCTCCTCCTGCAGGACCCAGGACAGGTTGTGCACCGCCCGGCGGCGGCTGGTCAGCCGCTCCACCCGGCACTGCTCGGTGACCTCGGCCAGCTCCGCGTACGCCTCCTCGAAGCCGGCCAGGTAGCGGGCCACCGCGAGGGTGATCCGGGCGTTCGCCAGCGCCTCGTGCAGGCTCAGCCGCTCGGCCAGCTCGGCCGCCGCCTGGGCGGCCGCGCAGGCCGGCTCGGTCTCCGCGTTGAGCATGTGCACCCGGGCCAGTTCGAGCAGCGCGCCGGCCTTCTCCTGGCTGTCCGGCAGGCCGTCGTGCAGGCTGATCGCACGGTCCAGGCAGCGCAGCGTCTCCGACCGGTCGGCCCGGCTCCACGCGGCGGTGGCCAGCAGCGTCCACGCCTTCGCGGCGGCCGGCCGGTCGCCCGCCGCGATCAGCCGGTCGGCCAGCCGGACCAGGGTGTCCGTGCCGCCGTCGACCAGGAACGCGTCGCTGTCGCGGTAGAAGGCCAGCTCGGCGTGGAACAGTTCGAGCGCCGGATCCGGCCCGCAGTCGACGGCGAGCGCCCGGTCGACCAGGGTGGCTGCGGTGTCCAGCGCGTGCAGCTCGTACGCCCGGCGGGCCGCGCGGTGCAGCGCGGTCCGGGTGGCCACGGCGTACGGGGCCGGGTCGAGGCCGATCGTGCGGGCGATCTCGTGCGCGGTCCACCGGTGGTTGGCCAGCACCTCGGCCAGGTCGTACTGCCGGCCGTCGGTGAGCTGCTCCAGCCAGTCGGCGGTGTGCTGGTGGCGCAGCACCCGCTCGGCTCGGGGCAGCCGCTGGTAGCAGACGTCCCGCACCAGGATGTGCCGGAACCGGTACTCCGGCTGGCCGGGCATCGTCGAGCTGGGCAGCTCGTAGACCAGGTCCCGGCGCTGCAACCGGTGCAGCGCCCGTTCCACCCACTCCGCCGGGCGGCCCAGCGCCACCGCCACCGGCCCGGGCCAGAACTGCACGCCGACCACCGAGGCGGCCTGCAACACCGCCCGGTCGGCCGGGTCGAGCAGGTCCAGCCGGTTGGCGATGACCGCCTGCACCGTGCGGGGCATCCCGGGCCCGCCGGCCGGGTCGAGTCGGACGGCGTTCGCCGCCGGGTCGACCAGGCCGCCGTCGAGCAGCATCCGGGCGTACTCCTGGGCGTAGAGCGGGTTGCCGTCGGCGAACTCGATCAGCGGTTCGCGGGCCGTCACCGGCAGGGTGGCCTGCCCGAGCAGTAGCGAGTAGAGGGTGTCGATGTCGCCGTCGTGCATCGGCGGCACCGAGATCGACATCGCGCCGCTGATCGTGCCGGTCCAGGCCGGGTGCCGCTCGCGCAGCTCGGGCCGGGCGGTCGCGACGATCAGCAGCGGCACCCCCCGGGCCGCCGCGCCGAGCTGCTCCACGAAGGACAGCATCGCCGCGTCCGCCCAGTGCATGTCCTCGAAGACCAGCACCGTCGGCTCGGTCGCGGCCAGGGTGAGCAGGAAGCGCCGCCAGGCGGTCTCGGTCTCGACCGGGGTCAGCCGCTCCCCGGGCAGGCCCAGCAGCGGGCCGAGCGCCTCGGCGAGCCGGACCGCGTGCGGGTCGGCCAGCCGGCCCAACCGCTGGCGCAGCCGCTCGCGCAGCGCCGAGGCGTCGTCGCTGTCCGGCAGCCCCACCCAGTTCTTCACGATGTCGGCCAGCGCGGCGTAGGTGACGTTCTCGCCGAACGGCGGGCACTGACCGACCAGCCAGGTGACCCGGGCGCCGGGCAGGTTGGCGGCGTGTCGGGCCAGCTCGCGCAGCAGCCGGCTCTTGCCCACCCCGGCCGGGCCGAACACCGTCACCAGCTGCGAGGTGCGCTCGGTGACGATGCGGTGCAGGGCGTTGACCAGCAGGCCGCGTTCGTGGTCCCGGTTGACCATCGGGGTCAGCTCGGCGGTGTGCGGGTCGCGCCGGGGCCGGGCCCGTTCCGCCAGCCAGATCCGGCTGACCGTGGACCGCCCGCGCAGCGTCACCGGCGGCTGGTCGGTGTACTCCATCTCGTGCCGGGTGGCCGCCCAGGTGCTCTCGTCGACCACGACCCCGCCGGGCGGGGCCAACCCCTGCAACCGGGAGGCGGTGTTGACCACGTCGCCGGTGACGAACGCCTGACCGCCGTCCCGGGTCGCGGAGAGGTCGACCAGCGCCTCGCCGGTGGCGATGCCGACCCGGAACTGCAACGGGTGCGGCCCGGTGGCCTGCCGGGCCAGGTTGCGCTGGAGCTCCAGCCCGGCGCGGACGCAGCGCAGCGCGTCGTTGTCGGTCGCCACGGGGGCGCCGAACAGCGCCATCACCGCGTCGCCGATGTACTTCTCGACCACCCCGCCGTACTGGTGCACCAGCCGCCGCACGGTGGCGAAGTACGCCTGTTGCAGGCCGCGGGCCTGCTCCGGGTCGGCCTGCTCGGCGTACGTGGTGAAGTCGACGATGTCGATGAAGAGCACGCTGACCTGGCGGCGGTCCTCCTGCACCGTCACGGCGTGGTCGCGCAGCGGATTGCCGCAGTTGGTGCAGAAGTTCGCCTCGGTGCTGTTGGCGTGGCCGCAGCCAGCACAGGTCCTGGACAGCGGCCGTCCGCACCCACCGCAGAAGCGGTCGTCCGGCCCGGCTGCCCGGGAGCAGTGTCCACAGGTGAGGTCGATGTCCAGCTCCGTACGCGAGAGAGCCCAGTATCCCGCCGGGACCGATCAGTCGGGTACCCGACGTGCGGGCGGCCCTTACCGCTGTTCGGTCGGGGCTAGTCTCTCGTACCAGAAAAGAATGACCACAGGGAGAGTGCCGTGCAGGTGCGACTGTCCGCCCTCTGGACCGATCCGGGTGGAACGGTGTGGGGTCCGGGCGACACGGTCGAGGTCGACGCGGTCACTCTCGCCGAACTGGAGGAGCAGGGCATGGTAGAGCAGCCCGCGGGCCAGAGCGCTGGCTCGACCGAGACCACGACCACGACCACCAAGCCCAAGGACACCGATCCCAGCAAGATCGGCCCGGGTCCGAGTTCGCCCCCGGCGGACGACACCGACAAGTGACCCACCGGCGCGGGCGGCGGGCCGCCGCCGCCCGCCCGTGCGGGCGTACCCGAAACGGCGTGGCGGCCGGGGTCAGCGCTCGCTCATGCCGGCGCGACGCCGCAGTGCCGCCACGTCCGTGACCACGATCCGCCGGCCCTCGGTACGCAGCCAGCCGCGGCTGGCGAACGAGCCGATCGCCTGGTTGACGCTCTGCCGGGAGCCGCCGGCCATCTCGGCGAGCTGGCTCTGGTTGAGCTCGATGGTGATCATCGGGGCCTGGCTCTCGCCGGCCAGCCGGACCAGCGTCTTGGCCACCCGGCCGGGCAGGTCCAGAAAGACGTGGTCGGCGTTCTGCTCGGTGAGCCGGCGGATCAGCCCGCCGAGCGAGCGCATCACCGCGTCCAGGATGCGCGGGTTCGAGTGCACCAGTTCCATGAACGCGCCGCGGGAGAGCGCGAGCGCCGCGCAGTCCTCGATCGCCTCGGCGGAGGCCGAGCGGGTGGAGGCGTCCAGCAGCGACACCTCGCCGAGCACGTCCGGCGGCCGGATCACCGACAGCACCGCGCGTTCGCCGGTCGGCGCGGTGCGGAACACCGCGACCGCGCCGCGGCGCAGCACGATCAGGGACTCGCCGGGGTCGTTCTCCACGAAGAGCAACTGACCCTTGCGGTACGTCCGCGGCACCGCCGCGGCGATCACCCGCTGGCGCACCTCGGGCTCCAGCCCGGCGAACATCTCCACACCCGTGAGCGCGTCACCCGGCTCCGGCAGGCGCATCTCCACGGCCGACCCCTCCCCGGTCATGGACCACAACATCGCTCACCGGGTGAACCTGACGGGCCCCTGACAAGGTGAACTGACACCGGGTTCGGCGTCCGGTAGCGGTACACATCAGATCATGACGGCCATGTCGCTTGCTGTACACCCCTGGATGCGGTTCCGTGACAGTCCCGAGCTGCGCCGGTTCCGCCGATGAGGTGCGGATCCGCTTCCGGATGGGCGACCCGCCGGTCCGGCGGCGGCGGGGGTGGGCGAGGATGACCGGGATGGTTCACCGCTATTTCTACGACTGCGAGTTCATCGAGGACGGCCGGCTCGTCGACCTGGTGTCGATCGGCGTCGTCGACGAGTACGGCCGCGAGTTCTACGCGGTCTCCACCGAGTTCGACGACTCCCGTGCCGTGCCCTGGGTGCGCCGCAACGTGCTGGACAAGCTCCCCTCACCGGCCGACCGGGCCTGGCGGTCCCGCGAGCGCATCCGCGACGACCTGTACGACTTCCTGGTCGAGCCGATCCGGGACCGCCCGGGCGAGCAGCTGGAGCTGTGGGCCTGGTACGCCGCGTACGACCACGTGGCGCTCGCGCAGCTGTGGGGGGCGATGCCGGCGCTGCCCCGGGAGATCCCCCGGTTCACCAAGGAGCTGCGCCAGCTCTGGGACGACCGGGGCCGCCCGCCGCTGCCGGATGCCGCGGCGGCCCGGCACGACGCGCTGGTGGACGCCCGGCACAACCTGGCCCGGTGGCGGGCGATGACCGGTTAGGAAGTTTGGTCGGTTCTGTCCCGGGCACCGGATTCGCGTCGGATCGATGCGAGGAGGTACGCCGTGAGTGAACCGAGCACCACCGCCGAGGCCCGGCGCCGGGTCACCGAGCTGGTCCGGCGGGCCCGGATCTGCATGCTGACCACGACCGGCCTGGACGGCCGGATGGTGAGCCGGCCGATGGGGCTGCAGGAGGCCGAGTTCGACGGCGACCTGTGGTTCTTCGCGTACGCGGACTCGGCCAAGGTGCGCCAGCTCCGGGTCAACCCGGAGGTCAACGTCGCCTTTTCCGACCCGAGACACCAGTCGTGGGTCTCGGTGTCCGGCACCGCGCAGGAGGGCTACGACCGGGCGACGGCGCAGCGGTTGTGGCACCCGATGGTCGACGGCGTGGTTTCCGGACGGGCTAGACACCCCGGGGATCACCCTGATCAAGGTGCACGCCGGTTCCGCCGAGTACTGGGACTCGCCGGGCGGCGCGGTGGTCAACCTGCTCGGCTACGCCAAGGCCGCGGTGACCGGCACGCCGCCGGGGCCAGGGGAGAACCGCGAGGTCAGCTACTGACCGGTAGCCGGTCCGGCCCCGGGGTGCGGTGTCGACGCCCTGCCGCGCCGACTACAGTGCCCACTGACGGCCCGCCCCGGGCCGGCAACGGCGCCGATGGTCTGATCCGACACATATCCTGGGGCATATCGGGCTTCATCTGATGCTCCCAGGAGGATGAGCAGATCATGCGTATCGGCGTGCTCACCGGCGGCGGCGACTGCCCGGGTCTGAACGCGGTCATCCGGGCGGTGGTCCGCAAGGGCGTCGCCAGCTACGGCCACGAGTTCGTGGGTTTCCGGGACGGCTGGAAGGGTCCGCTGGAGGGCCTGTCCCGCCCCCTGGGCATCGCGGAGGTCCGCGGCATCCTGCCGCGCGGCGGCACCATCCTCGGTTCCTCGCGGACCAACCCCTTCAAGATCGAAAACGGCGTCGAGCGGATCAAGGACAACCTCGCCGCCCAGGGCGTGGACGCGCTGATCGCCATCGGCGGTGAGGACACCCTCGGCGTCGCCACCAAGCTGCACGAGCTCGGCGTCCACGTGATCGGCGTGCCGAAGACGATCGACAACGACCTCGGCGCCACCGACTACACCTTCGGCTTCGACACCGCCGTCAACATCGCCATGGAGGCGATCGACCGGCTGCACACCACCGCCGAGAGCCACCACCGCACCCTGGTGGTCGAGGTGATGGGCCGGCACGCCGGCTGGATCGCCCTGCACGCCGGCCTGGCCGGTGGCGCCAACGTGATCCTGCTGCCCGAGCGGCAGTTCGACGTCGACCAGGTCGCCGGCTACGTCGAGAAGCGCTTCCAGCACCAGTACGCCCCGATCGTGGTGGTCGCCGAGGGCGCGCAGCCGCTGGCGGGCCAGATGGTCCTGCAGAACCAGGAGCTGGACGCGTTCGGTCACGTCCGCCTCGGCGGCATCGGCCAGTGGCTGGCCGAGCAGTTGGAGGCGAAGACCGGCAAGGAGGCGCGTACCGTCGTGCTGGGCCACATCCAGCGCGGTGGCACTCCCACCGCCTTCGACCGGGTGCTGGCCACCCGGCTCGGCCTGCACGCGATCGACGCGGCGCACGAGGGCGACTGGGGCAAGATGGTCGCCATGCAGAGCACGGACATCGTCCGGGTGCCGCTGGCCGAGGCCACCCGCGAGCTGAAGACCGTGCCGCTGGAGCGGTACGCCGAGGCCGAGGTCTTCTTCGGCAGCTGAGTCGACCGGCGGCGGCGCGGCGGGCCACCCGGCCCACCGCGCCGCCGGCCACGGCAGGAGGGGGTACGCGGTGCACACGGTCGCCGTGATCGGCGCCGGCAAGATCGGTGAGCTGATGCTCTCCGGGCTGCTGCGCTCGGGTTGGCCGGTCGACCGGCTGCTGGCCACCGCCCGGCGCCCGGCCCGCGCCGAGGAGCTGACCGCCCGCTACGGGGTACGCGTGGTCGACAACCTCACCGCTGTCGACGAGGCGGAGGTGCTCGCCGTCTCGGTCAAGCCGCAGGACGCGGCGGCGCTGCTCGACGAGATCGGGCCCAAGGTGCCCGCCGACAAGCTGGTCATCTCGCTCTGCGCCGGCCTGCCGACCAGCTTCTTCAACCGGCGGCTGCCCGAGGGCACCCCGGTGGTGCGGGTGATGACCAACACCCCCGCCCTGGTCGACGAGGCGATGACCGCCATCTCCGCCGGCGCCCACGCCACCGGGACGCACCTGGCCCTGGCCGAGGAGATGTTCAAGCCGCTGGGCGCCACCATCCGGGTGCCCGAGTCGCAGCAGGACGCGGTCACCGCGCTCTCCGGCTCCGGCCCGGCCTACTTCTACCTGCTGGTCGAGGCGATGATCGACGCCGGCATCCTGCTCGGCCTGCCCCGACAGGTGGCGCACGAGCTGATCGTGCAGACCGCCATCGGCTCCGCGGTGATGCTGCGCGACTCCGGCGAACACCCGGTGAAGCTGCGCGAGGCGGTCACCTCGCCGGCCGGCACCACCATCTCCGCCGTGCGAGAGCTGGAGAAGCACGGCGTACGCGCGGCGCTGCTCGCCGCGCTGGAGGCGGCCCGGGACCGGGCCCGCGAGCTGGCCGACCAGGCCGACTGAGTCAACCGGACTGCAGGGCCAGCTCCTCGACGCCGCGCACCGGCTCAGCCGGCTGCTGGGCGGGGACCCGGGCGAACCGCGTCCACCCGGCGATCACCCGCACGGCGACGTGCCACGGCTCCGGGTCGTCGACGTCGCCCGGCTCGGCGGGCGAGGGGACCGCCACGCCCCAGTGCCGCAGCCGGTCCAGGCTCTCCAGGAAGGCGGGGTGCCGGGCGAACGCCGGATCCGGCGCCGGCACGGCGACGACCGGCAGGCCGATCGAGGTCGCCTCGTTGAGCAGCCGCAGGGCCAGGTTGTCGTTGAACCCGTACGCCCACTTGTTGACCAGGTCGAAGCTGGCCGGCGCGACCGCGTAGGCGTCGGCCGGCGGCAGCGGGTGCAGCGTCTCGGCCTGCTCGTCCGTCCAAATCGGATGGTCGGTGAGGTCGGTGAGGGCGGCGAGGTCGACCGACTCGGCGGGGGCGGCGACCGCGTGCACCTGCCAGCCCAGTTCCTGGCAGGCGGCGATGAACTCGGCGAGCTCGGCGGCGGGTTCGGTGTGGCAGACGATGAGGTGCAGGGCGGGGGATCGGGTCTTCCCGGGCATGGCGCTCCTATCGGCATGGGTGTCCCGCGCGCCAGTCGTACGGCCTGCCGCCGGTGTGTTCCGGCGGGACGTCGATCGCCTGGTCAGCGGCGATCGCGCCGATCGAGTGGCGGCCGGATGTCCGTGTGGGTCCCGAGGCCGAGGGTAGCGAGCCGCCCGCCGACGTGAGTCGGTTTCCGGTGAACTGGCCGGCTGATGAAAAGGCGGCGCCGGGCTGACCAACTGATCAGCCCGGCGCCCGCGTCGGATGCGTCCTCAGTAGAGCAGGTACGGGGCCCGTCGCCGGTTGAAGTCGGCCAGCTCGTCGGCCCAGGCGCCGACCACGTCGTCCACGTCGGCGCCCGCGTCGATCATCGTGCGCAGCCGGGGCGAGCCGGTCAGCTTGTCCACCCAGTACGGCCGGGCGGCGTCCCAGGAGTCCTGCCGCCAGGCGAACGCCGGGTACTTGTGCGCCTCGACCAGCATGGCCACCGCGGTGCGGATCGGGTCGTACGTCGCCCGGTCGACGACCTTCACCTCGACGCCGGCGCAGAGCTTGTTCAGCAGCGCCGGCTTCTGCCCGGCCGAGGTCGGCGTGAAGTACGCCTCGCGGAACTCGACGCCCGGCAGTTCGCGGGCGTTGAGCCGGTCGGACCAGTGGTAGTCGAAGTCGGCGGCCAGGCCGCCGATCAACTCGAACGGCCGGCAGGTGCCCCGCCCCTCGGTGATCGAGGCGACGCCCTCGAACAGCCCGGTGCCGGGGTAGACCAGCGCGGTGTCCGGAGTGGGCATGTTCGGGCTGGGCATCACCCAGGGCAGGTCGGTGTCGGCGGCCAGCTTGTCGCGCTTCCAGTGTCGACACCGGACGACGTGCAGGTCCACCTGGCCGCCGGCCTCGGCCGGCAGGAACTCGGCGTTGAAGAACCGGGCCAGCTCGCCCACGGTCATGCCGTGCTGCTGGACGATCTCCTTGAGCCCCACGCCGGAGGTGTAGGCGCTGGCCATCATCGGCCCGTACGCCCGGCCGCCGATCGGGTTGGGCCGGTCCAGCACGACGTACCGCTTGCCGGTCCGGGCGGCGGCCATCATCGAGGTGTACATCGTCCAGATGTAGGTGTAGAAGCGGGCGCCCACGTCCTGGATGTCGAAGACGACGGTGTCGACGCCGGCCTGGCCGAACATCGTCTCCCACTTGGCCAGCGACGCCCCGTACGCGTCGTAGACGGTGATCCCGGTGCGCGCGTCGATGCCGGTGCCCTCGCTGCCGCCGGCCTGCGCCGAGCCGCGGAACCCGTGCTCGGGGCCGAACGCGGCGGCCAACTGGACCGCGTCGGAGGCGTGCATCAGGTCAACCAGGTGCCGGTAGGACCCGTCGACACCGGTCGGATTCGAGATCACACCGACCCGCTGGCCGGCGAGTTCGGCGAAGCCGGACCGGACGAGCACGTCCAGGCCGGTCTCCACGCGGCGGATGCCGGGCGCTGCGGCGCCCGGTGAGCCGGGGGCCGCCGCCGCGACCGCTCCCGCGGTCACCGCACCCGCACCGGCCAGGAATTTCCTACGCTCCACGGTCGACCTCCCGTTCTGGTTTCGTTGAAACTTAACTACACGTCAATGGCCCGTCAAGGAAGGTTAGCTACAGAATCGGCGGGTGAACTGCGGGTGCTCCGGCGTCCGGCGCGAAGTGCCCCATACTGGCCGGGTGTTCACACTCGCCCAGGCCCGGCACCTGGTGGCCACGCTGCGCCCACGCGTCGACGAGCTGATCCGGCTCCGCGCCGACCTGGCCGAACTCCGCGCCGACCTGGCCCAGGACGGTGCCAGCCCGCTCGGCGGGCGGGCCGAGGTCAAGGGGCTGGAGGCGCGGCTGCACGCGGTGCTGGACGACCTGCACCAGCACGACATCCAGGTGAAGGGGATCGCCCCGGTGCTGCTCGACTTCCCCGGCGAGCGGGACGGCCGGCCGGTGCTCTGGTGCTGGCTGGAGGGGGACCCGGAGCTGAACTGGTACCACCGGGTGGAGTGCGGCTTCGCCGGCCGCCGCCCGGTCTGACCCGCTCCGCCGGCCGCCCACCGGCGTGGATCCGCTGCGGCCTGACCGACTCCGTACTCGCCGGCGGCCGGCATTGACGGGCTCTGTCCTGGTGGGGCATCGTCCCGGTCCGGCTACTCGGGGAGCGCCACTGTGGCCGGTTGGGTGCGCTCGGTAACCGGTGCCGGAGGTGTGGCCTGCGCGGCACCGCGTTGGACGCCACGCACGAGCACTTCTGGCCGCGCGGGTCAGCCGGCGGCCGACCGGGGCAGCGCGTCGCCGGTCGGCTCGGCGACGGCGAAGACCACCAGGTTGTCCCGGTAGTGGCCGCGGCGGCGGTCGAAGTCGCCACCGCAGGTGACCAGGCGCAGCTCCGGGCCCGGCGTCGGGCCGTACACGGCGGTGGTCGGGAAGCGGTCCTTGCCGGCGCGCAGCGTGCCGGTGACCCGGAACGACACCATCCGGTCGCCGCGCCACACCTGCACCCGGTCGCCCGGGCGCAGCTCGCCGAGCCGGGCGAAGACGGCCGGCCCGTCCCGCGAGTCCAGGTGGCCGGCGAGCACCGCCGGGCCCGGGTCGCCGGGGGCCGGGCCGCCGCCGTACCAGCCGGCGGTGTCGAAGTCGGACGGTGCGGCCAGGGCGCCGCTCGCGTCCAGTCCGAGCACGGTGAGCGGGGCGTCGACGCCGATCCGCGGCACCCGCACCCGGTTCGGCGGGCCGGCGGGTGCTGCGTCGGCCGATGCGCAGTCCGTCGCGCAGCCCGGCCCCGCCGCCGCCGCGGGCCAGGTGGCCCCTGGGGCCGGCGCGGGCGGGGCGGAGCCGCCCGCCGCCGGTAGGTCGGACCCGCCCAGGCCTGCCGGTAGGTCGGACCCGCCCAGGCCTGCCGGTAGGTCGGACCAGGCCAGGGCTGCCGGTAGACCGGACCGGCCCACGGCCGGACCGGGCGGGGCGGAGCCGCCGGGGGCACGTGGGGCGGAGTCGCCGGGGGCGGGCGGGGCGGAGCTGCCGGGGGCGGGCCCGACGCCGGCCGCCAGGCAGAGGGCCGTGCCGGCCGCGACCAGCGCCGCCGGGCGCCGCCGCCGCGGCCGGAGCGGCTGACCGCCGGTCATCAGGTGGTACGCCGCCGGCGCAGCAGCACCAGTCCCGCGCCGGCGATCATGGCTCCGGCCATACCGAGCAGCGGATAGGCCGACCGCTCCGGCCGCTGCGGCCGCGCGGTGCTACCCGCGCCGGTGTCCACGCCGCCGGCCGGCACGACGGAACCGCCGCGGGCGTCCTGGCGTAGTTCGGCGGTGAGCCCGCCCCGCTTCGCGTCGAGCACCAGCAGCGAGTAGACCCCGCCGCCGGCCAGGTCGACCTCGGTCTCGGTGGTCGGGCCAGCGGCGCCGCCGCCGAGGCGCAGCCGCCACCGGCCCGGCTTCAACTCCTGGTAGTCCGTGGTGGTGGCGAACGGCACGCCCTCGGCGATCCGTGGCCCGTCGGCGGCCGCCACGTCGAGCACCGGGGCGCGTACCGACGCCTGCACGACGCGGAGCTTGGCCCGACCGGGTGGTGGCGCGCTGAGGTCGTCGTGCAGCACCCGCAGCCCCAGGTCGGCGTGCCGCCCCACCCCAGCCACCGTGTACGCCGCGCCGCTGCTCACCGCCACCTCGGTGGTGAGCACCGGCGGTTCGTCGGCGGGTGCGCCCGCCTCCCGCATGGCCACCGCGTACCGCCCGGCCGGCAGCGGGAGGTACTGGGAGACGACTCCGTAGCCGACGGCCGGAAAGACCTGCGGCTTCGGCCGGTCGGGAGCGGCCAGGTAGACGTCCACGGCCGGGGTGTCGGGGGAGAGGTGCGCCAGCCGGACGTACCCGACGGTCGCCACGCCGACCTTGCTGGTGACGGCGTTGGCGGTGGTGGCGGTGGCCGTGGTCGTGGCGCTGGCGGCGGTGGCCGTGGTCGCGGCGCCGGCCGTGGTCGCGCCGGCGGCCGTGGTCGCGGCGGCGGCGGTGGTCGCGGCGCCGGCCGGCGCGGCGGTGGTGGTCGTCAATCCGGCGCCGAGCAGGAGCGTTCCGACGCCGGCGAGCAGGCGGCGCGGCGCGGTGCGGGGCAGATGCATGTCTCCTCCGGAGTGGACGGTGCGGACGCGTCCGGACGAGAGTCCCGTGAACGGGACTGCGGCGCAATTCTCGCGCCTTCGACACGCCGGGATTCCGTCCGATCACCCGGCGTCCGCAAGCCTCGGGCGGCCGGGGGTCGGCGGAAATCGCCAGAGATAAGCGGCGCGCCGCAGGATCTTTCCATCATCGATATTTAGTGATATCTATCTCGCACCGATCCTCCTAAGCCCCTGGAGCGCGACGTGCGGAGATCCCGTCTGGCGACCCTCGCCATCAGCCTGGTCACCACCGTGGCCGCCACCCTCACCATCGCGGCCGGCCCGGCGCAGGCCGCCCCCGCCGACCACTACGTCGCTCTCGGCGACTCGTACTCCTCCGGCGTGGGCGCCGGAAGCTACACCGCCGAGAGTGGCTCCTGCCAGCGCAGCACCAACGCCTATCCGGCGCTCTACGCCGCAGCCGTGCGGCCGGCGTCGTATCGCTCGGTCGCCTGCTCGGGGGCCACCACCAGCAGCGTCGTCAACACCCAGCTCGCCGCGTTGAGCGGCACCACCACGCTGGTCAGCGTCACGGTCGGCGGCAACGACGTGGGCTTCGCCAACATCATGACCACCTGCGTGCTCTACGGCACGACCGAATGCGTGGCGGCCGTGCAGGCGGCCGAGGACAAGGCCCGCGCCGAACTGCCCGCCCTGCTGCGTACCGTCTACACGGGAATCCGCAACCGGGCGCCCTCGGCCCGGGTGGTGGTCGTCGGCTATCCGGTCTTCTACCAGCTCGGCACGGTCTGTGTCGGACTCAGCGCCACCTCGCGGGCGAAGATCAACGAGGGCATCAACCTGGTCGACGACATCACCCGCAGCGCCGCCCAGGCGGCCGGGTTCACCTTCGCCGACGTCCGGTCCCAGTTCGTCGGCCACCAACTGTGCAGCTACGGGGAGAAGTGGCTGCACGCCCTCAACTTCGCCAACCTCGGCATCTCCTACCACCCGACGGCGGCCGGGCAGTCCGGCGGCTACTACCCGGTTTTCCGCTCCGTCGCCGGCTGACGCCGGTGGCTCGCGGGGCGTGACCGAAAGCGGTCACGCCCCGCGCGCCGTTCCGCCTCCACCACCGGCGCTGGCTGTGATCCCACACCGTGCCGGGGATATGGGGCTGTCCTCAGGCTCGGGACGCCGCCACATCGCCGACATGGGGTGGATCACGACGGGCCGCTGGGTTGACGCGGGACAGCGGCGGTCAGACCGCGTCCGGCAGCACCTTCTCGATCGCGGCGCGCAGCTCGGCGGAATCCGGGGTCACCGTCGGGGCGAATCGGGCGGCGACCGTGCCGTCCGGCGCGACGAGGAACTTCTCGAAGTTCCACCGCACGTCGCCGGTGTGCCCGTCGGCGTCCGAAGTGGACACCAGCGCCGCGTAGAGCGGGTGCCGGTCCGGGCCGTTGACGTCGACCTTTTCGGTCAGCGGGAAGGTCACCCCGTAGTTGACCTGGCAGAAGTCGCTGATCTCGGCGGCGGTGCCCGGCTCCTGTCCGGCGAACTGGTTGCACGGGACGCCGAGCACCACCAGGCCGCGCTCGGCGTACTCCTCGTGCAGCGCCTGGAGGCCGGCGTACTGCGGGGTGAGGCCGCAGCGGGAGGCGACGTTGACTACCAGCAGGGCCCGGCCGCGGTAGCGGGCGAGGTCGGCCGGGCCGCCGCCGAGGGCGTCGATCGGGGTGTCGAAGACGGTCATGCGCCGAGGCTACGCGCTCAGATCACCCGCCGGTCAGCCTCCCCGGCGGCGCGCCGGAAATCGAAACATGCGCATCTTGACGAAGTGATGACGTCGTGAGTAGCGTCTCAGCAATCATTTTGGAAAGTTTCCTAACTGTTTGGGGAGACGCCACATGAAGAGATCGCTCCGCCGGGCCCTCTGGGCCGGCGTCGTGGTCGCCGTCACCGTCGCCACGGTGCCGATGGCCTCGGCGTTCGGCGCCGGCACCGTCACCACCACATTCACCAAGGTGCAGGACTGGGGGACCGGTCACGAGACCAGGGTGACGATCACCAACGGCTCGGACGCCTCGGTCAGCACCTGGCGCATCGAGTTCGACCTGCCCGCGGGCACCAGCATCGGCAGTTCCTGGGACGCGGACGTCACCCGCACCGGCGACCACTACGTCGCGGTGAAGAAGAGCTGGGCCGGGCCGCTCGCCCCCGGCGCCAGCTTCAGCTGGGGCTACAACGGCACCGGACCGTACCGGGCCCCGCTGAACTGCACCATCAACGGCGCCCCGTGCGGCGGCGGCGCGCCGCCCACCACCACCGCCCCGCCCACCACCACGCCGCCGACGACGACCCCGCCGACCACCACCCCGCCCACCACGACCCCGCCGACCACCACCCCGCCGGACCCGGGCGGCAAGAAGGTTGTCGGCTACTTCGCCCAGTGGGGCGTGTACGCCCGCAACTACCACGTCAAGAACATCCACACCAGCGGCTCGGCCGCCAAGCTGACCCACATCCTGTATGCCTTCGGCAACACCACCGGCGGCCGCTGCACCATCGGCGACAGCTACGCCGACTACGAGAAGGCGTACACCGCGGCGGACAGCGTGGACGGCGTCGCCGACACCTGGGACCAGCCGCTGCGCGGCAGCTTCAACCAGCTGCGCAAGCTCAAGAAGATGTACCCGCACCTGAAGGTGATCTGGTCCTTCGGTGGCTGGACCTGGTCCGGCGGCTTCACCCAGGCCGCGCAGAACCCGGCCGCGTTCGCGGAGAGCTGCCACAACCTGGTCGAGGATCCGCGCTGGGCGGACGTCTTCGACGGCATCGACGTCGACTGGGAGTACCCGAACGCCTGCGGCCTCACCTGCGACAGCAGCGGCCCGAACGCGTTCAAGAACCTGGTCAGCGCGCTGCGCACCCGGTTCGGCTCGTCGGCGCTGGTCACCGCGGCGATCACCGCGGACGGCAGCAACGGCGGCAAGATCGACGCCACCGACTACGCGGGCGCCGCGACGCACCTCAACTGGATCATGCCGATGACGTACGACTACTTCGGCGCCTTCAACGCGCAGGGCCCGACCGCCCCGCACTCCCCGCTCTACTCCTACCCGGGGATCCCGCAGCAGGGCTTCTGGTCCGACGCGGCGATCCAGAAGCTGAAGAGCAAGGGCATCCCGTCCAACAAGCTCCTGCTCGGCGTCGGCTTCTACGGCCGGGGCTGGACCGGGGTGACCCAGAGCGCGCCGGGCGGCACCGCCACCGGCCCCGCCCCGGGCACCTACGAACAGGGCATCGAGGACTACAAGGTGCTCAAGAACAGTTGCCCGGCGACGGGCACCGTCGGCGGCACCGCGTACGCCAAGTGCGGCAGCAACTGGTGGAGCTACGACACCCCGTCGACCATCAACGGAAAGATGACGTACGCGAAGAACCAGGGCCTCGGTGGCGCGTTCTTCTGGGAGCTCTCCGGTGACACCGGCAACGGCGAGCTCATCGGCGCCATCAAGGGCGGTCTCGGCTAGGCCGCAGGCCGACGCACCACCCACACGGCGGGGAGGGACCACGCACCGGTCCCTCCCCGCCCGGCGCGCTCCGGGCGCGCCTGGCGGCCGGCCCGGCGGGTCCGTGTGACAGACTCGCGGCTCGATGGCCCGTCGACGGAGGTGGCGATGCGCGTGACGCACCGGAGGCTGGCGGCGACCGCCGCCCTGCTCGCGACCCTGCCGTTTGCCCTGCTCGGCTGCGGTCTGATCAAAAAAGACGACCCGGCGGCCAAGCCCGGCCGGGCGCCCGCCGAGGAGGCGAGCGCGCGGGCCCGGGAGCGGGTGCAGGCGTACCTCGACGCGATGACCGCCAAGGACGTGGCCGCCGGCCGCAGCCAGTTCTGCGCGACCGCGCACGAGAGCTTCGACGCCGCCGCGACCGGCCCGAACGGTGACTTCGCCGACCACTTCCAGGTGCCGCAGGCGGAGATCACCGACGTCCGGCCCGGCCCCCGGGGGCAGGAGGTCAGCACCTCCGTCTCGATCACCGCCGGTTCCCGCAAGGCCACCCGGCCGCTGCTGTTCACGGTCACCCGGGACGGCGCCGACTGGTGCATCGCCGCCGAGGAGCCGGGCGGGCACCCTCCGGCCCCCGCCGTCACGCCCTGACCTGCGGGTGGGTGAGACACCTCTCACCAGCCGGAACCGTGCCCCTCGGCGGTCGGCGGCCCCGGCGGTCGCCGTACGCTTTCTGGCATGCGCCATGAGTGGCACCAGCTGAGCCATCCCGCCGTGGGCAGCCCCGGCCTGCAGACCAGCCGTCCGACCGTCGACTCCGCCGAGGACGCGGCCCTCGGTCTGGACCGTTGGCGGGAGCTGCCCCGGGCGCAGACCCCGCCCTGGCCGGACCCGGCCCAGGTCGCCGAGGTCTGCAAGGTGCTCGACGTCGTCCCGTCGGTGGTGGCGCCGTACGAGGTCGACCAGCTCCGGCAGCGGCTCGCGCTGGTCTGCGAGGGCAAGGCGTTCCTGCTCCAGGGCGGCGACTGCGCGGAGACCTTCGCCGACAACACCGAGAGCCACCTGCTGGCCAACGCCCGCACCCTGCTCCAGATGGCGATCGTGCTCACCTACGGCGCGTCGCTGCCGGTGGTCAAGGTGGCCCGGGTCGCCGGTCAGTACACCAAGCCGCGCTCGCTGCCGACCGACGCCCGGGGCCTGCCGGCCTACCGCGGCGACATGATCAACTCGCTGGAGGCCACGCCGGAGGCGCGGGTCGCCGACCCGCAGCGCATGATCCGGGCGTACGCGAACTCGGCCGCCGCGATGAACATGCTCCGCGCGTACCTGGCCGGCGGGCTGGCCGACCTGCACGCGGTGCACGACTGGAACAAGGGCTTCGTCAAGAACTCGCCGGCCGGCGAGCGCTACGAGGCGATCGCCCGGGAGATCGACCGGGCGCTGGCGTTCATCCGGGCCTGCGGGATGACCGACGACGAGGCGCTCCGCACGGTCACCCTCTACTGCTCGCACGAGGCCCTCGCGCTGGAGTACGACCGGGCGCTGACCCGGGTCTCCGACCGCCGGGCGTACGGGCTGTCCGGGCACTTCCTCTGGATCGGCGAGCGCACCCGGCAGATCGACGGCGCGCACATCGACTTCATCTCCCGCATCGCCAACCCGATCGGCGTCAAGCTCGGCCCGACCACCACCCCGGACGAGGCGATCGAGCTCTGCGAGAAGCTCAACCCGGACAACATCCCCGGCCGGCTCACCCTGATCAGCCGGATGGGCAACCACCGGGTCCGCGACGCCCTGCCGCCGATCGTGTCCAAGGTCACCGCGGCCGGCGCCAAGGTGGTCTGGCAGTGCGACCCGATGCACGGCAACACGCACGAGTCGTCCAACGGCTACAAGACCCGGCACTTCGACCGCATCGTCGACGAGGTGCTCGGCTACTTCGAGGTGCACCGCGGCCTGGACACCCACCCCGGCGGGCTGCACGTCGAACTCACCGGCGAGGACGTCACCGAGTGCCTCGGCGGTGCCCAGGGCATCGAGGACCTCGACCTGCCCGACCGGTACGAGACCGCCTGCGACCCGCGGCTGAACACCCAGCAGTCGCTGGAGCTGGCCTTCCTGGTGGCGGAGATGCTCCGTGGCTGACGCGAGGAGTGAGCTGGCGAGCCCCGCGGCCGCGAGCGCAGACATGATCGTCGACCTTCGGTCGGACACGGTGACCCGGCCGACCGCCGGGATGCGGGAGGCGATGGCCACCGCCGAGGTCGGCGACGACGTCTACGGCGAGGACCCCACGGTCAACGCGCTGGAGGCCGAGATCGCCGCGCTCTTCGGGCACGAGGCGGCGCTGTTCGCGCCGAGCGGCTCGATGGCCAACCAGATCGCCCTGCAACTGGTGGTGCCGCCGGCCAACGAGCTGCTCTGCGACGCCGACGCGCACGTGGTCACGTACGAGATCGGCGCCGCGGCCGCGTACGGCGGCATCTCGTCGCGGACCTGGCCGGCGGTCGGCGCGGACCTCGACCCCGACGTGGTCGCCGCCATGATCCGGCCGGACGGCTACTTCGCGGTCCCGACCCGGGCGATCGCGGTGGAGCAGACCCACAACCGGGGCGGGGGCGGGGTGATCCCGCTGGACACCCTGCGTCAGCTGCGTCGGGTCGCCGACGACGCGCGGCTCGCGCTGCACTGCGACGGCGCCCGGATCTGGCACGCGCACGTCGCCGACGGCGTGCCGCTGGCCGAGTACGGCGCGCTCTTCGACACCCTGTCGGTCTGCCTCTCCAAGGGGCTCGGCGCGCCGGTCGGCTCGCTGGTGGTCGGCAGCGCCGAGAAGATCGAACGCGCCCGGTGGATCCGCAAGCGGATGGGCGGCGGCATGCGCCAGGCCGGCATCCTGGCCGCGGCCGGCCGGTACGCCCTCGCGCACCACATCGACCGGCTCGCCGAGGACCACGCCAAGGCGGCCCGGCTGGCCGAGGCGATCGCCCCGTTCGGGGTGCTCGCCAGCCCGGTGCGCACCAACGTGGTGCCGCTCGACCTGACCAAGGCCCCGCTGGACGCGCACGCGCTCGCCGCCGCCGCCCGCGCCGAGGGGGTGCTGGTCTCCGTGCTCGGCCCGCGCACCGCCCGCCTGGTCACCCACATGGACGTCGACGACGCGGGCATCGACCGCGCCGTCACCACCCTCACCGGCATCCTCCGCGCCTGACCACCCGCCCTCGTTCACGGAAAGAGTGGCTGTTCCGCGCGGAACAGCCACTCTTTCGCCGAAAGCGCCCGGTGCTCAGGGGTGGAGGCGGGTGAGGGTGGCGATGTCGGCGGCGTGGCCGACGTGCTTCTCCGTCGGGGTCTCCACCACGATCGGCAGGCCGGCGGTGGCGGGGTGCCGCATGAGCTCCGCGAACGCCGGCTCGCCGATGGTGCCCTTGCCGATGTTCTCGTGCCGGTCCCGGGTCGAGCCGCACAGATCCTTCGAGTCGTTGGCATGCACCAGCTTCAGCCGGTCGGCCCCGACCGTCGCCACCAGGGTGTCCAGCGTCGCGGTCATGCCGCCCTCGGCGGCCAGGTCGTGCCCGGCGGCCCAGGCGTGGCAGGTGTCGAAGCAGACCCCGAGCCAGGGGTGCCCGTCCACGGCGTCGAGGTAGGGCCCGAGGTGCTCCACCCGGGAGGCGAGCGACCGGCCGCCGCCCGCGCTCGGCTCCACCAGCAGCATCGGCCCACCCTCGGCGGCGGCACCGTCCAGCAGCGGCAGCAGCGTCTCGCGGACCTGCCGCATCGCCGCCTCGGCGTGCCCGGCGTCCACCGCGCTGCCGGCGTGGAACACCACCCCGCGGGCGCCGATCGCGGTGCCCCGGCGCAACGCGTGGGCCAGCGTCAACGCCGACCGCTCGACCGTCGCGGCGGTCGGCGAGCCGAGGTTGACCAGCAGCGAGGCGTGGATGAAGACCGGTACGTCCCGTTCGGCGCAGCCGTCGCGGAACAGCCCGTCCTGCACCGGGTCGCCCGGCGGCAGCGCCCAGCCGCGGGAGTTCGAGACGTAGACCTGCACGACCTCGGAGCCGGCCGCGTCCAGGTACGGCAGGGCCGCCTTCGCCAGGCCGCCGGAGGTGGGCGTGTGCGAGCCCACCCGCCGGCGCCCGCCGGGTCGCGCCCCGGTCATCACAGGCACCCGAGGGTGACCTGGGTGCCCGGCGGCACCTGGCTGTTCTCGTTCGGGTTCTGGAAGCGCACGATGCCGTTCGGGTTGAACTGCACAGCGACCGGGAAGCCCTGGCTCTCCAGCAACTGCTTGGCCTGCGGGCAGGGCAGGTCGATCACCCGGGGCACCACCGTCAACGGCGGGCCCTTGCTGACCTCCAGCTTGACCTGGGCGCCCTTCTCGACACCGGTGCCGTCGGACGGGCTCTGCCCGAGGACCTCGTCCCGGGGCTTGTCGGAGTCCTTGTAGTTCTCCACCGGCACCAGGCCCAGCTTGGTCAGGGCCTCCCGGGCCTCGGTGAGGCTCTTGCCGACGAGGTTGGGCACCGAGACCGGGGCCCGGCCCTTGCTCAGGATGAGGGTGACCTTGGCGCCCGGTTTGACCTCCGTGCCCACCTTCGGGTTGGTGTCGATGACCACTCCGGCCGGCAGGTTGTCGTCGTAGCGCGCCGCGCCCTTGACCGCCACCAGCTTGAGGTTGGCCAGATCCGCCTCGGCCAGTTCGAAGTCCTTGCCCACCACGTCCGGCACCGGGAACCGCTCCGGACCCAGGGAGAGGGTGAGGGTGATCGTCCCACCCTTGACGATCCGGGTCGCCGAGGCCGGATCCTGCACCAGCACGGCGTCCTTCGGGACCTGCTCGTCGTAGCGCGGCTCGGCGTACACCAGGGTGAAGCCGGCGCGCTCGGCCTGCGCCGCCGCCTCGGCCTTGGTCAGGCTCACCAGCTGCGGGGCGACCGTGTAGCGACCCACCCCGAACCACCATCCGGTCAGGGCGGCCACCAGGCCGAGCACCACCACGGCCGCGGCGACGGCCTGCCGGCCGCGCCGGTCGGCCATCACCCGGGTGCGCAGCGCCACCAGCCGGGACCACAGGTCCTGCCCGTCCTCCGGGACGGCCCGCCGCCGGCCGGTACGGGGTCCGCCGTCGGAGGGCAGCCGGGCCCAGGACGGCCGTTCGGCCGGCTTGACCGCCGCGACCACCATGGTCGGCTGGGCCACCGGCGGCTCGTCGGTCACCCGGCGCAGCACGGCGGTACGGGTGTTCGGGTTGCCCAGGTCGTCCCGGGCCACCTGCACCTCGGCCAGCAGGGCACCGGCGTCGGTGGGCCGGGCGCCCGGATCACGTCGGGTGGCCCGGCCGACCAGGTCGTCGAGGACCTTCGGCAGGACGGGCACCAGCGTCGACGGCGCCGGTACGTCCTGGTCGACGTGCTGCCAGGCGACCTCCACCGGGCGGTCCCCGTCGTACGGGACCCGGCCGGTGAGCATCTCGAACAGCACGATGCCGGCCGAGTAGACGTCGGTGCGCGGGTCGGCGTGCCCGTCGGTGACCAGCTCCGGCGCGACGTACGCCACGGTGGCCATCAGCTGGTTGCCCTGCGTCTCGTCGGCGCTCGCCTCGACCGCCCGGGCCAGCCCGAAGTCGGCCACCTTGACCACGCTGTCGACCAGGTTCGCCACGCCGCCGGTCGGCGCCTCGGCGACCAGCACGTTCTCCGGTTTGACGTCCCGGTGCACCAGCCCGGCCCGGTGCGCGGCGGCGATCGCGGCGAGCATCTGCTCGAAGATGGCCAGCGCCTCGTCCGGGTTGAGCCGGCGCCGCTCGGCGAGCACCTCGCGCAGGGTGCGGCCGCGCACGTACTCCATGACCAGGTAGGGCAGCCCGTTGTGGGTGCCCTGGTCGTAGACCGCCACCACGTTGGGGTGGGTGAGCCGGGCGATGGTCTTCGCCTCGTCGGTGAACCGCTCGAGGAACCCGGCCAGGCGGGCCCGCGCCTCCGGGGCCTGGGTCGGATGAATGATCTTGACCGCCACGGTGCGCTCGAGGCGCTCGTCGGTGGCGGTGTACACGGTCGCCATGCCGCCACGGGCCACGCGACCGCGAATGCGGTAGCGCCCGTCGATCAGCGAGCCCAGCAACGTGTCGGCGACCTGTGTGTCCATCGGCAGGGAGTCTATGTGTCCGGAGGGTGAAGGTTGAACAGGATGCTACAGCCGGGGGGCGAACACACCGCTGCCCGCCGCGCGCCACCTGCGGACATGGCCCGCCCGGGGTGCCGTTGACGCAGGCCGGGCAGGGCATGGCAGGGTGGTCGGGTGACCGACTCCGTACCCGCCGACCGGGCCGTGCCCGGCCCCGATCTCGCCGGCCCGGCCGACCCGGCCGACTGGCTGACCCTGCCGGACGTCGCCGAGCGCCTCGACGTGTCGATCAGCAAGGTGCACCAGATGGTCCGGGACCGGGAGCTGATCGCGGTCCGCCGCGACGGCGTCCGCCGGATCCCCGCGGACCTGGTGGCCAACCGTACGGTGCTCAAGCACCTGCCCGGCGTGCTCACCCTGCTGGCCGACGCCGGTTACGACGACGAAGCCGCGCTGCGCTGGCTCTACGAGCCCGACGACTCCCTCCCCGGCGCCACCCCCGCCGCCGCCCTCGCCAGCGACCAGGCCCGCGAGATCAAACGCCGCGCCCAAGCCCTCGGCTTCTAACCCACCCCACCCCACCCGCCCTCCTGCCCCCCGCCCCTCCCCGCCTCCGTTGATCATGAGGTTAGCGGGGGGAAATGTCCGTTACCGGACCGCTAACCTCATGATCAACGGCGCGGGGGGCGGGGGTGGGGTGGGGACGGGGGCGGGGGTTAGTCGGCGCGGCGGGTGGCGGCGATGGCCAGGTCGACCAGGGCCTGGCGGGCCTCGGTGTCCAGGTCGACGGTGGTCAGGGCGGCCAGCGCGGCGTCGGTGAGGGTGACGATCCGCTGCTCGGTACGGGCCAGCGCGCCGCACCCGGTGATCAGCTCGCGGAGCCGGGCCACGCCCTTCTCGTCCAGTTCCGGGTCGCCCAGCCGGCCGAGCAGCAGCTCCCGGCCCGCCTCGTCGGTCGCCTCCAGGGCGGCCGCCACCAGGTAGGTGCGCTTGCCCTCGCGCAGGTCGTCGCCGGCCGGCTTGCCGGTCTGGGCCGGGTCGCCGAAGACCCCGAGCACGTCGTCGCGGAGCTGGAACGCCTCGCCCAGCGGCAGCCCGTACGCCGAGTACGCCGTCCGCACGTCCGCCGACGCGCCGGCCAGCGCGGCGCCGAGCAGCAGCGGCCGCTCGACCGTGTACTTCGCCGACTTGTAGCGGGCGACCTTGCCGGCCCGCTCCACCGAGGTGTCCCCGGTGGCCTGGGTCAGCACGTCGAGGTACTGCCCGACGGTCACCTCGGTGCGCATCTCGTCGAAGACCGGCCGGGCCCGGGCCACCGTGTCCGGCTCCAGTCCGGCCGAGTGCAGCAGCTCGTCGGACCAGACCAGGCACAGGTCGCCGAGCAGGATCGCCGCCGCGTCGCCGAAGCCGTTCGGGTCTCCGCGCCAGCCGGCCGACCGGTGCTGGCCGGCGAACCGGCGGTGCACCGCCGGCTCGCCCCGCCGGGTGTCGGAGCGGTCCATCAGGTCGTCGTGGATCAGGGCGCTGGCCTGGACGAACTCCAGCGCGGCCAGGGCGCTCACCACCTGGTCGGAGTCCACCCCGCCGGCGCCCCGGTAGCCCCAGTAGGCGAACGCCGGCCGGAGCCGCTTGCCGCCGCCGAGGACGAACGCCTCGATCGCCTCGGCGACCGGTGCCAGGGCGTCGTCGACCCCGGCCATCCAGGTGCGTTGGGTGGCCAGGAACTCGGCCAGGGCCTTGTCGACCCGTTGGCGCAGCCCGGCGCGGTCGACGGGGGAAACAGGAGCAGCGTCGGTCACGCCCCGACGCTAGCCGGTCCGCCCCCGCGCCGCCGTACCCGTGGGTATCCGACTCGCCGTGACGACCCTGCCGCGACCCGGTGGCGCGCCCGAGCGGGCCCGGCCCGGCGGTGCCGCCGGCGCGCGGGGCAGGTACGGCCCGGCCGCCGCGACGAGCGCCGTGTACCGCCGTGCGGCCGGCTCGTGCGGGTGCCCGGCGAGCCGGCGGCGCAGCTCGGACAGCGGGCCGAGCGCCCGCGGCGAGCCGGCGCGGACCGCGTCGAGCAGCGCCTCGCCGGCCACCGCGCCGGCCCGCTCGACCTCGCCGAGTTGCAGGTAGCCCCGGGCCAGCCAGCCGCCGTAGATCGCCGCGCCGCGCGGGTGCCCGCGCCGCCGAGCGGCGACCAGCGGCGCCTCGGCCGGGCCGGGGTGGCCCAACGCGACCAGCGTGCGCCCGGTCATCGCCGCCAGTTCGACGCCGTCGAGCCAGTAGAGCCAGGACGGCTCCCGGCCCGGTTCCGGCGGGTCGCCGCCCGCGCGCCGCGCCCCGTCGAGCGCCTGCCGGGCCGCGGTGGCCCGCCCGTCGAGCGCAGCCGCCAGCGCCACCCGGTGCAGCAGCAGCGCCCGCAGGCCCGGCGTGGCGTGCCGGCGCACCCCGGCGTACCCGGTGTGGGCCAGCACCAGCGCGCCGGCCGGGTCGCCGAGGCCGGCCAGCAGGTGGCTGGCGGAGCCGAGCACGTGCCCGGCGAGCGCCACGTCCCCGGCCGCCGTGGCGGCCCGCAGCGCCAGGCGGTAGGCGTCCAGCCCGCCCACCGGGTCCCCGGCGTCGGCGGCGAGCCAACCGGCCAGCTGGGCGGACTCGGCCAACACCGGCAGCAGCCGGCGGCGGGCCACCGGGGCCGCACCGGACAGCGCCCGGACCGCCCGCCGCATCCGGCCGGCCGCCAACCCGGCCAGGTCGGCCCCGCCGCACAGGTCGTCGAGCCGGCGCAGTTCGTCGGGCGGCCGCCGGTCCCGGTCCGGCGGGTCGGATTCGGCGGGCCCGGGTGGCGCGCCGACCGCCAGCCCGGCCGGCGCGCCGACCAGGAGCGGGGCCTGCGGGTCGGCCAGCCACCGCTGGGCCAGCGCGAGCAGCGCGGCCCGGGACCGGGCGCCGGCACCGGGCACGGCCGGCGGGGCGCCCAGCGCCCGGGACCGGGTCGCGGCGGAGCGCAGCAGCTCGACCGGCGCGCCCAGCACGACGGCGAGCCAGCCGAGCCAGAAGTCGCCGGGCACCCGCAGCTGGCGTTCCCACCGGGAGACCTCGTGCCGGCTCAGCGTCGGCACGCCGGCGGCCGCGCAGAGCTCGGCGGCCAGCCGTGGCTGGCTCCAGCCCCGGGCCAGCCGGAGCTGGGCGAGCAGCGGCCCGAGCAGCCGCGGGCCGGGCGGGAACGGGGTCATGGGTCCTCCGGACGGGCGTCGGCACGGCGGCGGCGCGCCCCGCCGGGCGGGACCGTGCGCCACCGATCGGATCTCGACCCCCGCGCGCCCCCCGGTGCGGCCGGCCCCGGCCGGCCCACCCGCGCTGACCCCGTTCCTACCCCGCGGGTACGACGCTCTCCGGCGCCCGCCGGCCCGATCACGGTGTCATCGGGGGTGGCCCGGTGTCCGACGGGGTGGGAAGGGCGTGGGTGCGACCGGCGCCGCCCGCTAGAGTCGGGGCGTGGCGCTCGGTCTTCCCTCCGTCCTTCCCCAGTCGCAGCCGGCGATCGGGGAGCTGATCCGTGACCGCCAGCCGACCTTCTCCTTCGAGTTCTTCCCACCGAAGACCGAGCAGGGCGAGCGGCTGCTCTGGCAGGCGATCCGCGAGCTGGAGCCGTTGCGGCCCTCGTTCGTCTCGATCACCTACGGCGCGGGCGGGTCGACCCGGGACACCACGGTCGCGGTCACCGAGCGGATCGCCACCGAGACCACCCTGCTGCCGATGGCCCACCTCACCGCGGTCAACCACTCCGTCGCCGAGCTGCGGCACGTGATCGGCCGGCTCGCCGGGGTCGGCGTGCGCAACGTGCTGGCGGTGCGGGGCGACCCGCCGGGCAACCCCGGCGGCGAGTGGGTCCGCCACCCCGAGGGCGTGCTCTACGCCGAGGAGCTGGTCCGCCTGGTCCGCGAGTCCGGTGACTTCAGCGTCGGGGTGGCCGCCTTCCCGTACAAGCACCCCCGGTCGCCCGACGTGGCCAGCGACACCGAGCACTTCGTCCGCAAATGTCGGGCCGGTGCCGAGTTCGCGATCACCCAGATGTTCTTCGACGCCGACGACTACCTGCGGCTGCGTGACCGGGTGGCGGCCGCCGGCTGCGACACCCCGATCCTGGCCGGCGTGATGCCGGTGACCCAGATGAGCACCATCGAGCGGTCGGTGCAGCTGTCCGGGGCGCCGTTCCCGCCGGCCCTGGCCGAACGGTTCGAGCGGGTCGCCGACGATCCGGAGGCGGTGCGCCGGCTCGGCATCGAGCAGGCCAGCGAGATGTGCCGGCGGCTGCTCGACGAGGGCGTGCCGGGGATCCACTTCATCACCCTCAACCGCTCCACGGCCACCCGCGAGGTCTGGCAGAACCTCCAGGTGGGCGCGCGGGTGTGAGCGTACGGGCCGCGACACCTCGGCCGCGGTGCGACGGTTGATCTGTGGTGGGCACACAGCTGCTGAAGTGGGACGACTACGCGACCGCCTGGGCCCGGCTGCACGGCGGGTTCGATCCCCGGGTGGCGGCTCCGGTGGTGCGCGCCTGGCTGCGGTTCGCCTACCACGTCGGGTACGTGCTCGGCCGGCTCCGGATCGGCCCGACCCCGGTGACGGCGGCCGGCGTGCTGCTCTGCGTCCTCGTGCCGGTGTTCGCGGTACGCCCGGGGGACGGGCCGTTCCTCGGGGCGTTGTTCGTGCTGCTCGCCGCGGTGGCGGACAGCGTCGACGGCGCGGTGGCGGTGGCCACCGGCCGGACCACCCGGCTCGGCTACGTCTACGACTCGCTCGCCGACCGGCTCGGTGAGGTCGCCTGGCTGGTCGCGTTCTGGCTGGTCGGCGCGCCGGGCGCGTTGGTGGCCACGGCCGGCGCGCTGTCCTGGCTGCACGAGTACGTCCGGGCCCGGGCGGTCGCCGCGGGCATGCGGGAGATCGGCGCGGTGACCGTGGGGGAGCGCCCCACCCGGGTCTCGGTGGCCCTGGCCGGGCTGCTGCTGGCCGGGCTGACCGGGCTGATCGAGCCGGACCTCGCCGCCGGCACCATCACCATGGCCACCGCCGTCTGGGTGCTGCTGGCCGCCTTCGGCCTGGGTCAGCTCCTCTCCGCCGTCCGCCGCGCCCTGCTCGACGCGGAGCGGCCGCCGGACCGGGCCGCGGCCCCGCGATGACCGGCAGCGGGTGCGGCCCGGTCACCAGGCGGGGCCGATCTCGTCGGCGACGATCTGCGCGGAGAGGGTGACCATCGGCAGGCCGCCGCCGGGGTGGCTGGAACCGCCGACCAGCCACAGCCCGCGTACCGGGCCGCGGTTGGCCGGGCGGAGCAGCCCGCCGGCCGTACCGTAGATCGACCCGCCGGGCGCGCCGGTCGCGGTGTCCAGGTCGGCCGGGGTACGGATCTGGCGGAACAGCAGCCGGTCGCGCACGTCAACGCCGCGCTCGGCCAGCACGTCCAGGATCCGGTCGGCGTACGCCTCGGCCAGCCCGGGCCGCCGCCAGTCCACGGCGCCGGCGGCGGTGCCCTGCCGGGGCGCGTTGACCAGCACGAACCAGGCCTCGTGCCCGGCCGGCCGGACCAGTGGGTCGTCGGCGACGGTGACGAACACCGTCGGGTCGGGTGCCGGGCGGGCGCGCACCCCGCGCCCCGGGTCACCGAAGACCGCGTCGAACTCGGCGTCGTAGTCGCGCGGGAAGAACACGGTGTGGTGGGCCAGGCCGGACTCGCCGGTGACCCCGAGCAGCAGCACGAAGCCGGCCAGGCTGCGGTCGGCGAGCCCGGCCAGCCGGCGCGGGCTGGGCAGCAGGTCCCGGTAGACGGTGAGCGCGTCGGCGTTGGCCACCACCACGTCGGCCGGGACCGGCGTGGCGACGCCGGCGAGGCGTACCCCGGTCACCCGGCCTCCGGCGGCGTCGATCCGGGTGACCTCGGCGCCGGTCTGCACCACCACGCCGAGGTCCAGGCAGCGGGTCAGCAGCGCGTCGGCGAGGGTGCCCAGCCCGCCGCGCAGGTACCAGCCGCCGAAGGCCAGCTCGGCGTAGGGTACGGCGACCAGCGCGGCCGGGGCCCGGCGCGGGTCGGCGCCGGTGTACGTGGCGTACCGGTCCAGCAGCATCCGCAGCCGAGGGTCGGACAGGTGGCGACGGCCCAGCCCGCGCAGGCTCCGGCCGGGGGCGATCGCGGTCAGGTCGCCGAGCCGCCAGGCCAGCGCGGCCAGGTCCCGCGGGGAGCCGACCGGGCGGCGCAGGATGTCCTGGTGGGAGGCCTGCCAGACCCGGCCGGCCCGGCGCCACAGCCGCTGCCAGTCGGCCGCGGCCCGGTCGCCGAGCGCGGCGCCGATCCGGGCGGCGAACTCGGCCGGGTCGGCGCACGAGTCCAGCGCCGGGCCGCCGGGGAAGACGTGCCGGACGATCGGGTCCAGCGGCGTGAGGTCGAGGTACTCGTCGAGCTTCGCCCCGGTCGCCTCGAACAGGTCGTGGAAGACCTCGGGCAGGGTGAGCAGGCTGGGTCCGGTGTCGAAGTGGAACGGGCCGGCCGGCGTGTCGTGCAGGTACCGGCCGAGCTTGCCGCCCACCGTGTCGGCCCGTTCGAAGACGGTGACCTGGTGCCCGGTGACGGCCAGCCGCGCGGCGGTGGCCAGCCCGCCGACTCCGGCGCCGACGACCACGATCCGCGCCATGCCGCCTCCTAGGTGACCGGGCGGCCCCGCCAGGTCAGCCGGCGCCGCTTCCGCAGATGGTACGACCGCAGGGTCAGCCAACCGAGGACCACGACCGACACGGGGTGTGCCAGCGAGTCGGGCCACCACCGGCCGCCGGTCGCCCGGGCGCTGATCGCCCGTCCGGCCACCCCGAGCAGGTACGCCGCCGCGGCGGCGGCCGCCACCGGCGCCGCCCCGGCGGCGAGCGCGCCCACCGCCAGCAGCGGCGGCGCGGTGTAGAGCAGGAGCAGCAGCGCCACCACCACGGCCGCCGCCACCGGGTGGCCGAACGAGGCCCAGAGCGACTTGGTGTAGCCGTCGCGCAGCTGCGGCCAGTTGTCGTACATCCGGCAGGTGGCCAGCCGCGAGCCGTCGGCCAGGGCGATCCGGCCGCCGGCCCGCTTGACCGCCCGGGCCAGCTCGACGTCCTCCAGGACCTTGTCGGCCACCGCGACGTGCCCGCCGGCCCGTTCGTAGCCGGCCCGGTCCAGCACCAGGAACTGCCCGCCGGCCGCGGCAAGCGACGGCCGCGGTGAGCGCTCCATCGCGCGCAGCGGCAGGAAGGTCAGCCACAGCCACTGCAGCAGCGGCTGGACCAGCCGGTCCGCCGCCGTGACCACCAGGATCCTCGGGTACGGCGACAGCAGCGCCAGCCGGGCGGCGCGCAGTTCGGTGACCGCCGCCGCCACCGCGTCCGGGGCGAGCACCACGTCGGCGTCGACGAAGACCAGCGCGGTGGCCGCCGGGTCGGCCCGGCTGGCCAACTGCCAGCAGGCATACGGCTTGCCCAGCCAGCCCGGCGGCGGGGCGGCTCCGCGCAGCAGGGTGACCCGCGGGTCGTCGCCGGCCACCGCCCGGACCACCTCGGCGGTGCCGTCGGTGGACCCGTCGTCGAGCACCACGACGCGCAGCCCCGGCACGCCGCGCTGGGCGAGCAGCGCGCGCAGGCACGGGGTGACCCGGGCGGCCTCGTCGCGCAGCGGCAGCAGCACCGCGACCGGCTCGTCCACCGGGGCCGGCGGTACGGCCGGGCGGCGCAGCCAGCGGCCGGCGTTGACCAGCGTGTGCGCGGTCAGCACGGCGACGCCGAGCAGCAGGACGAGCACGCCGCTCATGCCGGCACTCCGCTGCGCTGCGTGCCGGCCTGAGGCATGGCGGCGCTGAGTTCGCTGATGCGCTCGCTCATGCCGGTGCGTCGGCGTCGGCGCGCCGGGGCGGGTGGGACGCCGGCCGGTCGGCGCGGCGGGTCCGCAGCAGCGTCAGCGCGAGCGGCACCGCGGTCACCGACATGCCGGCCGCGCCCCACAGCGCGGAGGCGGGCAGGTCGAGGAAGATCGCGTGGGCCAGCATGCTGGAGCCGTACGTCCACAGGTAGAGCGCGAACATCGGGTGGTCCCGCCGGTCGGTGCCGGCCACCGCCGACCCGGCCAGCGGGCGCAGCGCGGTCATCAGCAGCACCGCGAAGAGCAGCCAGCCGAGGTAGTTGCTGACCGGGACGCCGGGCAGGCCGGGCAGCGCCGGGGTGGCGTCGCGCCAGACCCAGTGGCCCTCGGCCACCATCTGCGGGTCGAGGAAGAGGTCCCAGGTGGCCAGCCCGAGCGCGGCCAGCGCGATCCGCCGGACGGCGAGCGCGACCGGTGACCCGGGGTGGTGGTCGCCGGCCGGGCCCACGGGGTCGGGCGGCGTGGTGAGCCGGACCGCGGTCAGCCAGGCCGGCCAGGCCATCCAGGTCCACGCCAGCGGAATGACCAGCGGCACTCCGGCCAGCTTCGGGCCCAACTGGCCGGAGTAGTCGTAGCTGCCGAACGGGAAGCCGGTGGCCACCCCGAGCGCCTCGATGGCGAACCCGCCGCCGGTGGCCACCGCCACCAGCGCCACGGCGGTACGCGCACCCCGGTTGAGCAGCGCGTGGCCGACCGAGAGCAGCCAGCCGAGGCCGACGGTGGCCACGGTCAGCCGGGCCCGGGTCGTGCCGGTGGTCAGCGGGTAGCAGATCTGCGCGAGCACCAGCACGGCCAGCAGCGCCCAGCAGGCCCGCTGCCGGTTCACGACGCGGCCGGGCCGGGCGGGGCCTGCGCGGAGGAGCGCGGCGGGGCCGGCGCCGGGCCGGGAGGCGGGAGGGGGAGGTCCCGGCCGAGCACGCCGAACGGGCGCTCGTCGCCGGGGAAGTGGAAGTCGCGCAGGATGTCGACGAACCCGAACCGGCGGTACAGCCGCCAGGCCCGCGACCGCTGCTCGTCGGCCTCCGGGGTGGACAGCAGGGTGGTGGCCCCCTCGGCCATGGTGAGCAGGGCGCGCAGTTGCCCCGCGCCCAGGCCGTGCCCCTGCGCGGGCGGCCGGACGTGCAGCTCGACCACCTCGAAGCAGTCGGCCAGCCAGCGCTGCCGGGTGGCCGGGTCCAGCGCCCGCCAGACCTGGTCGTGCCACCACTGCCCGGGGGCGCCGAGGTAGCCGTAGCCGAAGCCGGCCAGGTGCCCCTCGGTGGTCAGGCTGGCCACGGCCCGGAAGCCGGGGCGGCGGACGTGGGTGGCGATGTAGCCGCGGCGGGCCTCCAGCAGGTCGGTGCGGTAGCCCATCGCCTCGCCGTAGACGGCCACCACGTCGTCCAGCCGCCGGACGAGATCGTCCGGTGTCCACCGCACCAACCTCATGCCCGCGCGCCCTTCGCCGTCTCCGCGTCGCCGTCCGCGACCCATCCCAGCACCGTCCGGTCACCGACCACGTCGCACACCGCGAACCGCGCGAAGAGCTCCTCCGCGTACCACCCCTCGGTGGGGGTCCGCATGATCGCGGCGCGGTGCTCCGGGTGACGGTACGCGAACGCCACCAGGTCCGCCGGGTCACGCCACACGCTCACCGTGCCCTGCCAGCCCACCGGGGCCTCGCCGACGCCGAACCGGGCGAGCAGGCCGGGCGCGGCGTGCAGGGCGGCGGCCACCGGCGGGACCGCCCGCCAGAAGGTGACCGCCCGGCGGGGCCGCAGCCGGGCCCGGGTCAGCGCCAGCACCGGGCCGTCGGCGCGGCCGCCGGGCGGCTCGCCGAACGGCCGGCGGCCGGACCACTCGCCCCGGCTGGTCAGCGGGCGCAGGTCGAGCCGGACGGCGGAGCGGGCGATCCGGGACCAGGCCCGGCCCACCGGCGAGGCGTCGAAGCCGGCCGCCGCGGCGGGGGAGTCCCACACCGCCAGCGCCGCCCACCGGGTCAGGTCGGCGTCACCCGGGCCGAAGCCGGTGCCGGTCCCGGTGCCGAGGAGCTTGCCGAACCGTACGCCCGGCACGACGCGCAGCCGGCGCGGGTCGAGCGCCATCCGGGCCAGCGCCCGGGGCAGCGCGGGCCGGGAGGTCCGCCACACGTGCAGGGTGACCAGGCCCGGTACGGCGTGCGCGGGGTCGCTCACGCCACCTCGGCCGGGGCGCCGGCGGTGATCCGGAGCAGTTCCCGGTACGTGGTGGGGAAGACCGCCTGCGGCACCCCGCCGGCGGCCCAGATCTCGTCGTACCCCGCCAGGGCGGTGTCCACCAGGGTGCGCAGCGGCTTCGGGTGGCCCAGCGGGGCCACTCCGCCGATCACCTGCCCGGTGTGCGTGCGGACGAAGTCGGGGGTGGCCCGGCGCAGCCGGGTGACCCCGATGCCGGCGGCCAGCCCGGCGGTGTCCACCCGGTGCGCGCCGGAGGTGAGCACCAGCAGCGGCTCGCCGTCCGCCTCGAAGATCAGCGAGTTGGCGATCTGGCCGACGCCGACGCCGAGCGCCTCGGCGGCGGCCGCGGCGGTGTGCACCGCCTCGGGCAGCAGGCGGACCACGCTGGGCGCGCCGGAGCCGTTCCGCGCGTCGGCGGCGTCGAGCGCGTCCTGCACCGCCCGTACGTTCGGGTGTGACTGCATGCCCGCCATTCTTCCCGGTACGCCGGGCCGGTCCGCGACCGGCCGCGCGTCACACGTTGCATTTTCGTCGGAGGGAGGGTGTACTGTCAGCAGTAGTTAGAACGAGTGTTCGATTGCCTCGTACGCTCGTTCCAACCAGCCCGGGGCGGTGTTTCGCGGCGCCGGCTCCGGGCGGTGCGGCTCCGCGGGCCGCACCTGGGTTCCGGGCAGTCGCGAGCCCGGTCCCGTCAGGCAGGAGCGTCGCCCGCCGCCCACGACCCCCGGGCGGCGGGCGACGAACCCGCCGGTACGCCGGCCGGGTGTGGTGTGGGGAAGCGTCCACACCCGGCCGGCCCCCATCCGGTGCGTCTTCCTCCGCACCACTCGATCCGGCGCCCCGCCGGCGGTCCGTCCGTCGCGGTGGGGTGGCGACCCGGCCACGTGGAGGAGACAGTCCCATGCCGACCAACCCGGCTCAGGCACCGACGGTGCCGGCGCACGTGCTGCCGCACCGCACTCCCGCCCAGCTTCTCGCGGTGGCCCGCCAGGGGCTCGCCGAGGCCGCCCGGACCCGTCCCGACGGCCTCCGTTACGCGGCCGCCCACCTGGCCGCCCTGCGTGCCGCCGCCGCCCTGCTCGGCGCCCGGGCCCGCCCGGCACCGGCCCGGCGCAACCGGATCACCAGCGTCTGGGTCCTGCTCTCCGGGGTCGCCCCCGAGCTCGACGAGTGGGCCCGGTTCTTCGCCGCCGGCGCCGGCAAGCGGGCCGCCGCCGAGGCCGGCATCCCCCGGGTGGTGACCGCCCGGGAGGCCGACGACCTGCTGCGCGCCGCCGAGCAGTTCGTCACGGTGGTGGAGACCGCGCTCGGCGTGGCCCACCAGCCGGCGCTCGACGGTCTGGCCGCCTGACACCTGTGACACCCCGACCGCCCGGCGGGGGGAGCCGGGCGGCCGGGGCGCCCACGCGCACATCTGATCCGAACAGCACGACGGGGGGTAGGTCCGATGGCGGGCCGCATGGTGGTCGGTTCCGCCGCACTGGCCGGCCTGGTCCGTCCGGCGAGCGCGCCGGACCCGGCGGGCGGCCACCGGGTGCTGCCGGTGGCCCCGGAACTGACCGGCCTGCTGCCCAACCGGGGGTTGCGCCGCGGCAGCACCGTCGCGGTCGCCACCGGCCAGCCCCGACGCAGTGGCGGCACCTCCCTGGTCCTGGCGCTGCTCGCCGAGGCGTCCCGGGCCGGCTCGTGGTGTGCCGTGGTCGGGGTGCCGACGTTCGGTGCGGGGGCGGCCGCCGAGTACGGCATCGCCCTGGACCGGCTCGCTCTGGTGCCCAACCCGGGTCCGGAGTGGGCCACCGTCGTCGCCGCGCTGATCGACGGGGTGGACGTCGTGGTCACCGCCGTGCCGGCCGCGGTCTCCGCCTCGGTCGCCAACCGGCTGGCCGCCCGGGCCCGCCAGCGGGGCAGCGTGCTCGTCCCGTACGGCCGGTGGGACGGCGCGGACGTGACGTTGCAGGTGGTCCGGGGGGTGTGGGAAGGGCTCGGGCCGGGCCGCGGGCGGCTGCGCCGCCGGGAGGTCACCGTCTCGGCGCGCGGGCGCGGGGCGGCCGCCCGCCCCAAGGAGGTCAAGGTCTGGCTGCCCGGTGACGGGCTCACCCGGGTCATCCCGCGACCGGTGGCCACCTCCGTCGCCTCCGTCACCGGCCGGTCGGCCGCCGGCCGGCTCCGCCCGGTGCCGTCGGGCCCGTCCGACCCCGTCGGGCGGTGCGGCACGCTCACCCTGGTCGGTCCGGCATGAGCGACGCCGCTCCGGCGCATCCCGACCAGCCCGGTGGGCCGTCGGCCCGCGCTGACCGGTCCGGTGGGTTGCCGGCCCGCATCGACCGGTCCGGTGGGTTGCCGGCTCGCGCTGACCAGCCCGGTGCGTCGCCGTCGCGCACCGACCGGTCCGGTGCGTCGTCGGCTCGGCCTGGGGGTGCCGGGCCGGTGCGGACCCTGCTGCTCTGGTGCCCGGACTGGCCGGTGCTCGCCGCCGAGATCGTCGAGGGGGTGCCGGCCACCGATCCGGTGGCGGTGCTGCACGCCAACCGGGTGGTCGCCTGCTCCGAGCGGGCCCGCGCCGAGGGGGTGCGCCGCGGGCTGCGCCGGCGGGAGGCGCAGGGACGGTGCCCGCAGCTCACCGTCGTCGACCACGACCCGGGGCGGGACGCCCGGGCGTTCGAGCCGGTGGTCGCCGCGGTCGAGGAACTGGTCGCCGGGGTGGAGGTGGTCCGCCCCGGCTCCTGCGCGGTGGCGGCCCGCGGCCCGGCCCGCTACCTCGGTGGGGAGGAGGTGGCGGCCGAGCGGATCGTCGAGCACGTCGCGCAGACCTGCGCGGTGGAGAGCCAGGTCGGCATCGCCGACGGGGTGTTCGCCGCCGGGCTGGCCGCGCGCAGCGGTCGGGTGGTCCCGCCCGGTGGCACGCCGGAGTTCCTCGCCGCGTTGCCGGTCGAGGCACTCGGCCGCCCGGCGCTGGCCGACCTGCTGCGCCGGCTCGGCGTACGCACCCTGGCCGACTTCGCCGCGCTGCCGGCCGGGGACGTGCTGGCCCGGTTCGGCTTCGACGGCGCGCTGGCCCACCGGCTCGCCGCGGGGCGGGACCACCGCCCGCTCGCCGTCCGCCAGCCCCCGGTCGACCTGGCGGTCACCGCCGGGTACGACGAGCCGCTCGACCGGGTCGACGCCGCGGCCTTCGCCGCCCGCGCGCTGGCCGAACAGCTGCACGACCGGCTCGCCGGGCACGGGTTGGCCTGCACCCGGCTCGGCATCGAGGCGGTCACCGCGCACGGGCAGGAGCTGCACCGGGTCTGGCGGCACGACGGCCTGCTCACCGCCGCGGCCATCGCCGACCGGGTGCGCTGGCAGCTCGACGGGTGGCTCTCCGGCAGCAACGGCCGGGCCGGCGGCCGAGCGGCCCGGCCAACGGCCGGCATCATCCGGCTGCGGCTGGTCCCAGACGGGGTGATCGCCCAGGCCGGCCTGCAACCCGGCCTCTGGGGGGAGGCCGGCGAGGAGCGCGAGCGGGCACACCGGGCGTTGAGCCGGGTGCAGGGCATCCTCGGCCCCGAGGCGGTGGTCACCGCGGTGCTCGGCGGTGGACGATCCCCGGCCGACCAGGTGCGCCTGGTGCCCTGGGGGGACGAGCGACTCCCCGCCCGGCCCGGGCAGCCGATGTCGCTGGCCGGCCCGGTGCCGCCGGGTGGGCCGGTGTCGTCGGGCGTGCCCGACCAGTCGGCGTCGTCGGGCCGGCCGGCATTGCCCGGTCAGTCGGGATCGTTGGCTCAGTCGGGGGCGTCGGGTCAGGGGGCGCAAGCGGGCCGAGGGGGGTCGGGCCGGGCGGCGCGGTCGCCCCGGTCGGCGGGGCGGGTTGAACCGCCGTGGCCGGGCCAGCTTCCGCCGCCCGCACCGGCCGTGGTGCTGCCCCAACCACTCGCCGCCACCGTGCACGACGACGCCGGCGAGCCGGTCGTGGTCAGCGCGCGGCTCCAGCTGAACGCCGCCCCGGCCCGGCTGACCGTCGGCACGGGCCAGCCGGCCGAGATCGTCGGCTGGGCCGGCCCATGGCCCGTCGACGAGCGCTGGTGGGCGCCGGCCGAGGCCCGGCGCCGGGCCCGATTCCAGGTCTGCCTCGCCGACGGCGCCGCCCTGCTGCTGGCCGTCGAGGCGGGGCAGTGGCTGGTGGAGGCGATCTATGACTGAGCGTTCCGGCACGCCGGCCCGGCCCGGCAGGGTTGGTCAGGTTGGTCCGGGCGGTCTTCGTCATGCCGGCGTGGTCCGGTGCGGCCGGGTCGGCCAGGCGGATCGGCGGCCCCTCCGTCGCTGCGGTGGCCAGCTCGCCCGGCCACACCTACCTCGCACGGTGATACCTGTGCGTCATATTGATGACGCACAGGTATCACGCTCGTCGGCGAAGGGCCGCCGGCCGGCCCGCTGCATGGGGCGGCGCCGGGCGGCGGTGCCGTCGGGTGGCGGTGGTCGGCCGGCCGATTCGCGGACGGAGCGCCCGGTGGCAAGCGGCCGGGCCGGTGGGAGCGGCCCACCGGTCCGCCCCGGTGGTGACCGGCGGGCCGGACCGAACTCGCCGATCGGGAGCTCGCCCCGGCGGAGCCGCCCGGCCGGCAGTGGCTGGGCCGGGAGCGGCTGGGCCGGGAACAGCCGGAGGGGGGCCGGGTGAGCTTCCACAACCCCAAGCTGCCCTGGTCCGAGCTGGAACGGGTGCTCTCCGGCCGGTCCGGCGGAGACCGGCCGGAGCGGCACCTGCACGTGGTGGACCCGCTGGCCGTCGACGCCGACGGCGGGGACTCGCCGGCCTGGACCCGCAAGCGGCAGCAGTACCAGCCACCCAAGCTGGCCCGCCCGGACGCCGCGGTGCCGTACGCCGAACTGCACGCGCACACCAACTTCAGCTTCCTCGACGGCGCCAGCCACCCCGAGGAGCTGGCCGAGGAGGCGACCCGGCTGGGGCTCACCGCGCTCGCCGTCACCGACCACGACGGCTTCTACGGCGTGGTGCGCTTCGCCGAGGCGGCCCGCGCGCTGCACCTGCCGACGATCTTCGGTGCCGAGTTGTCGCTCGGCCTGCCCGGTCCGCAGAACGGCGAGCCCGACCCGCTCGGCCGGCACCTGCTGGTGCTCGCCCACGGCCACGAGGGGTACGCCCGGCTGGCCGCCACCATCGCCCGGGCCCAGCTGCGCGGCGGGGAGAAGGGCCGCCCGGTCTACGGCGAGCTGGAGGAGGTGGCCGCCGAGCTGCGCGACCACGTGCTGGTGCTCACCGGCTGCCGCAAGGGCCACGTGCCGGCGGCGCTGCTCACCGAGGGGGTCGAGGCGGCCGCCCGCGAGCTGGACCGGCTGACCGCCCTGTTCGGCGCGGAGACGGTCGCGGTGGAACTCACCGACCACGGGCACCCGGTCGACGCCGACCGTAACGACGCGCTCGCCGACCTGGCCGCGGCGGCCGGCCTGCCCACCGTGGCCACCAACAACGTGCACTACGCCACCCCCGCCCGGCGCCGGCTGGCCACCACCGTCGCCGCCGTCCGGGCCCGGCGCAGCCTGGACGAGATCGACGGTTGGCTGCCCGCCGCCGCCACCGCCCACCTGCGCAGCGGCGCCGAGATGGCGGCCCGGTTCGCCGCGTACCCGGGTGCGGTGGCCCGGGCCGCCGAGTTCGGCGCCGAACTCGCCTTCGACCTCCAACTGGTCGCGCCGAAGCTGCCCGCGTACCCGGTGCCGCCGGGGCACACCGAGATGAGCTGGCTGCGCCACCTCACCTACGCCGGCGCCCAGGAGCGTTACGGCCCGCGCGCGGCGCACCCGAGGGCGTACGAGCAGCTCGAACACGAGCTGAACATGATCGAGGAGCTGGGCTTCCCCGGCTACTTCCTGGTGGTCTACGACATCGTCGCGTTCTGCCGGGAGCAGGACATCTACTGCCAGGGCCGGGGCTCGGCGGCGAACTCGGCGGTCTGCTACGCGCTGCGGATCACCAACGTCGACGCGGTCCGGCACCGGCTGCTCTTCGAGCGCTTCCTCGCCCCGGAGCGGGACGGCCCGCCGGACATCGACGTGGACATCGAGTCCGACCGGCGGGAGGAGGTCATCCAGCACGTGTACGCCCGCTACGGCCGGGAGCACACCGCCCAGGTCGCCAACGTCATCTCCTACCGGCCCCGCTCGGCGGTGCGGGACGTGGCCAAGGCGTTCGGCTTCTCGCCCGGGCAGCAGGACGCCTGGAGCAAGCAGATCGACCGCTGGGGCAGCGTCGCCGCGGTCGACGTGGAGGACATCCCCGAGCAGGTCGTCGCGTACGCGAACGAGCTGCAGACCTTTCCCCGGCACCTGGGCATCCACTCCGGCGGCATGGTGATCTGCGACCGGCCGGTGATCGAGGTCTGCCCGGTGGAGTGGGGCCGGATGCCCGGGCGCAGCGTGCTCCAGTGGGACAAGGACGACTGCGCCGCGGTCGGCCTGGTCAAGTTCGACCTGCTCGGGCTCGGCATGCTCTCCGCGCTGCACTACGGCTACGACATGATCGGCATGAGCCTGGACCTCGGCGACATGACGCTGGACGACCCGGAGGTCTACGACATGCTCTGCCGGGCCGACTCGGTCGGGGTGTTCCAGGTGGAGAGCCGGGCCCAGATGGCCACCCTGCCCCGGCTCAAGCCGCGGGTCTTCTACGACCTGGTGGTCGAGGTGGCGCTGATCCGCCCGGGCCCGATTCAGGGCGGTTCGGTGCACCCGTTCATCCGGCGCAAGAACGGCCAGGAGCCGGTGGAGTACGCCCACCCGCTGATGCGTAACGCGCTGGAGAAGACCCTCGGCGTGCCGCTGTTCCAGGAGCAGCTGATGCAGCTCGCCATCGACCTGGCCGGCTTCGACGCCGCCGAGGCCGACCAGTTGCGCCGGGCGATGGGGGCCAAGCGCTCGGCCGAGCGGATGGCCCGGATCGCCGACCGGCTCTACGCCGGGATGGCCGAGCGGGGCATCACCGGCGACCTCGCCGACGACGTCTACCGCAAGCTCTCCGCGTTCGCCAGCTACGGCTTCCCGGAGAGCCACGCGATGAGCTTCGCCTACCTGGTCTACGCCAGCTCCTGGCTCAAGCGCTACCACCCGGCCCCGTTCCTGGCCGCGCTGCTCAACGCCCAGCCGATGGGCTTCTACTCGCCGCAGACCCTGGTCGACGACGCCCGCCGGCACGGGGTGGAGGTACGCCGGCCGGACATCAACGCCAGCGGCGCCAAGGCGGTGCTGGAATCCACCCCGCAGACCCGGTGGGGCAGTGAGCCGGGGGAGCCGCCGCACGCCTGGGGGCTGGGCGGGCCGGCCGTCCGGCTGGGGCTGTCCAGCGTGCGTACCCTCGGCGACGAGGTGGCTGAGCGGATCGAGGCCGAGCGGACGGCGCACGGGCCGTACCGCGACATGCCGGACCTGGCCCGGCGCGTGGGTCTCACCGCCGCGCAGCTGGAGGCGCTGGCCACCGCGGACGCCTTCGCCTGCTTCGGGCTCACCCGGCGCCAGGCGCTCTGGGCCGCCGGGGCGGCGGCCCAGGACCGGCCCGGCCGGCTGCCCGGCACGGTCACCGGCGCCGCCGCGCCGACGCTGCCCGGCATGGAGGCGGTGGACCGGCTGGTCGCCGACGTCTGGGCCACCGGGCTGTCCCCGGAGACCCACCCGGCCAGCTTCATCCGCCCCCAGCTCGACGCCCTGGGCGCGGTGCCGATCGCCCGGCTCGGCCGGGTGGAGCCGGGCCAGCGGATCCGGGTCGGCGGGATCGTCACCCACCGGCAGCGCCCGGCGACGGCCGGCGGGGTCACCTTCCTCAACCTGGAGGACGAGACCGGCATGCTCAACGTCACCTGCTCGCCGGGGCTGTGGCAGCGCTACCGGCGGGTGGCCCGGACCAGCACCGGGCTGGTGGTGCGGGGCCGGTTGCAGCGGCACGAGGGCGTGCTCAACCTGGACGCCGACCGGCTGGACGCGATCGAGCCGCCGGTCAGCCCGGCCTCCCGCGACTTCCGCTGACCGGCCCGGCTCAGCCGGCCAGGCCGGCGAGCGCCGTGCCGGCGCTGCCGAGCAGCCCGATCAGCACGATCCGCCGGAACAGCAGCGGATCGATCCGGCGGAACAGCCGGTTCCCCAACCACCAGCCCAGCGGTACGGCGGGCAGCGCGATCAGGGCGGTCCGCGCCACGTCGAGGTGCAGCTGACCGGTCGCCGCGAACCCGGCCAGCCCCATCAGGCCGGTGCCGGAGAACGTGGCGGCCAGGGTGGCCCGGAAGGTGCGCGGATCGTAGCCGAGGGAGTGGAACGCGGCGACCAGCGGCGGCCCGTTGGTGCCGGTGGCGGCGGTGAGCACCCCGACGAGCACCCCGACGGCGCCGAGTCCGGCCCGGCCGGTGCGGAGCCGGACGCCGGACCAGACCAGGACGACGCAACCGAGCACCACCACCGCGATCAGCGCGCTGAGCGCGCGTTCCGGTGCCCGGGCGAGCACCAGCAGACCGAGCGGCAGGCCGAGCAGCGCGGCCCCGGTCAGCGTCGCGGCCACCCGCCACCGGGCGTACCCGCGTTCCCGGACGGCGGCCACCAGGGTCAGCCCGATGCCGGTGAGCGCCGAGAGCACCACCGCGGCGCGCGGATCGACCACGACGGTCAGCAGCGGCACGGTCACCAGCGCGTAGCCGAAACCGCTGACCGCCTGCGCGAAGGCACCGAGCAGCACGACGCCGAAGACGGTGAGCAGCAGGAGCACGGGACCAGCCTGACCAGCCCCTCGGCCGGGCCGGGCACCGACCGCTCCGGCGGAGATCCGCGCCACACGCCGATCCCGACGCCGCCGGGTTTGAAACGTCGGCGAACCGGAGAACTGCTGCTCCGCGCGGGCAGGGTGGCCCGTGCGGTCCCGGGGAGGAAACCATGTCACGGACACTGCGGGCGACCGCGCTCGCCGGAGTGCTCGCCCTGGCCGTCACCGGTTGCGGGGGAGTCGGCGGCGGCGATGACGACGGCGGGGGCGGCACCGCGACCAGCGGCACGCTGACCACCATGGGCTTCGGCCTCTCCGACGAGATCGCCACCACCCGGGTGGACGCCTTCAAGCGGGACCACCCCGGCGTCGACCTGAAGATCACCGAGGGTGCCTTCGACGAGCAGCAGTTCCTCTCCGCGGTCGCCTCGGGCAACCCGCCGGACCTGGTGTACATGGACCGCAAGCTGATCGGCACGTACGCCAAGCGCGGCTCCATCCAGCCGCTCACCGACTGCGTCGAGAAGCAGGGCATCGACCTGGCGCAGTACCGGCCGGCCGCGAAGGACCAGGTCACCCTCGACGGCACCGTGTACGGCATCCCGGAGTTCTCCAGCGTTCGGGTGGTCTACCTCAACGAGGCGCTGCTCCGGCAGGCCGGCCTGACCGTCGACGACGTCGACCTGGCCGACTGGGCGGCGCTGCCGGCGCTCAACGCGAAGCTCGCCAAGGTCTCCGGCAACCGGCTCTCCCGGATCGGCATCGACCCGAAGATCCCGGAGTTCCTGCCGATGTGGGCCAAGGCCAACGGCGCCGACATGATCTCGGCGGACGGGACGAAGGCGAACCTCACCGACCCGAAGGTGGTCGAGGCGCTCACCACCGGCCTACAGCTGATCCAGGACCAGGGCGGGTTCGGCAGGTTCAAGTCGTTCCGGGACACCTTCGACTTCTTCGGGGCGGAGAACCCGCTGACCAAGAGCCAGATCGTCGCCTGGCCGATGGAGGAGTGGTTCCTCAACCAGGCCGCCAAGAACAGCCCGAAGGCGGAACTGGTGGTCAAGCCGTTCGTCGACCGGCAGGGCAAGCCGCTGACCATGTCCTCCGGGCAGGCCTGGGTGATCACCAAGGGGGCGAAGAACCCGGACGCCGCGTGCGCGTTCGCCAAGCAGATGACCGCCACCGACACCTGGCTCGCCGCGGCGAAGGCCCGGGCCGACGCCCGCAAGGCCGCCGGCCAGCCGTTCACCGGCGTCTGGACCGGCAACCTCAACGCCGACAACAAGATCTTCGACGAGCTGTACCAGCCGACCGGCAACAAGCGGTTCGACGACGCGGTGGCCACCATCCGCTCGGTGCAGGACGCCGCCTTCGCCATGCCCGCCTCGCCGGCCGGGGCCGAGTTCGACAAGGCCTGGTACGACGCGGTGAACCGGGTGCTCGCCGGGCAGGCCCAGCCGGCCGAGGCGCTGGCCCGGGCCCAGCAGGAGGCCACCGCCGCGCTGGACGAGGCGTCGAAGTAGGCGCCGGGATGGCCAGCACCGCCACCGCTCCTCCCGTACCGGGCCGGCGCCGCCGTACGCCGCTGGCCCGGCGGGAGGCGCGCTGGGCGTACCTGTTCCTGGCGCCGTGGATCATCGGGTTCCTGGCGTTCACCGCCGGCCCGATGATCGCCAGCGCCTGGCTCAGCTTCACCGAGTACGACGTGATCAACCCGCCGGAGTACACCGGGCTGGACAACTACCGGGAGCTGATGGCCGACCAGCAGGTGGCCCGCAGTCTCGGCAACACCGTCTACTACACGGCGCTGCACGTGCCGCTGGTGATGGCCGTCTCGCTCGGGCTGGCGCTGCTGCTCAAGCGGGTGGGGCGGTGGCAGGGCTTCTTCCGTACCGTCTTCTACCTGCCGGTGATGACCCCGGCGGTGGCGGTCGGCATCCTGTTCCTGCTCCTGCTCAACACCCAGGACGGCCTGATCAACCGCGGGTTGGCGCTGGTCGGGATCGCGGGGCCGAGCTGGACCACCGACCCGGACTGGGTGATGCCCGGCATCGTGCTGATGAGCCTCTGGAGCCTCGGCTCCACCGTGATCATCTACCTCGCCGCGTTGCAGAACGTGCCGCGCGACCTGTACGAGGCGGCCAGCATCGACGGGGCCGGCGGCTGGGCCCGGTTCCGCCACGTCACGCTGCCGATGATCTCCGGTGCGCTGTTCTTCACGCTGATCGTCAACACGATCGCGTCGCTGCAGATGTTCACCGAGGTCTACACCATGTACTTCGGCAACCGGGAGACGCAGAACCGGTTCAACAGCGACGCGGCATCGTTCTACGTGATCCATTTGTTCCAGGAAGCGTTCCAGTTCCTGCACATGGGCTACGCCTCGGCCATGGCCTGGCTGCTCTTCGTGATCATCCTGGTGGTCACGTTGGTGCAGGTGAAGCTCAGCAACCGGTTCGTGTTCTACGAGGGGGAGGACCGATGAGCGAGCGAAGCGAGCGAATCATCAGGTTCAGGGCGATGGTGCCTCATGACGGCACGCAGCGGAGCGGAGTGCCGGCATGAGCGAGACGTACCACGAGGTGGCCAACAGCCGGCGGACCCGGCTGGCGGCCGACTGGCGCCCGCACCAGTGCGAGGCCCGGGAGTACCCGGTCACCGGCGGACCGGTGGCCAACGCCCGGCGCTCGCGGGTCGAGAAGGACCCCGAGGGCGGGGCGGAGTCGTGACCACCGCGGTCGAGCGGACCGCCGCCGCGCCGGTGCCCGCGGGCGGGCCGGCGCCGGCGGCGGCCCGCCGGCCGCCCGCCGAGGACGCCCGGCGGCCGCTCTGGCAGCGGGTGGCGTTCGTGGCGGCGCTCACCGGCGCGTCCGTGATCTTCATGCTGCCGTTCGTCTGGCTGGTCAGCGCCTCGCTGCGCCCCCGCGAGTACGTCTTCGCCCCCGGCTTCCTGCCGGTGCCCTTCGCCCCCGACAACTACGCCGAGGCATGGTCGGCGGCGCCGCTGCTGACCTGGCTGGTCAACAGCGTGGTGGTCGGCGTGGCCGCCGCCGCGGCGGTCACCATCTCCAGCGCCTGGGTGGCGTTCGGCTTCGCCTACTTCCGCTTCCCCGGCCGGGACCTGCTCTTCGGGCTGGTGCTGGCGACCATGATGCTGCCGTTCGCGGTGACCATGATCCCCACCTACCTGATCTGGTCCGAGCTGCGGCTGACCGACACCCAGGTGCCGCTCTGGGCCGGCAACCTGTTCGGCTCGGCGTTCTACATCTTCCTGCTGCGGCAGTTCCTGCTCTCGCTGCCCCGGGAGTACTTCGAGGCGGCCCGGGTGGACGGGGCGAGCTACCCGCAGCTGTTCTGGAAACTGGCGTTCCCGCTGATCCGCCCCGCGCTGCTGGTCGCCTTCGTCTTCGAGTTCAAGGCCAGCTGGACGGACCTGATGAAGCCGCTGATCTACCTGCGCAACGAGGAGCTGTTCACCCTGCCGCGCGGGCTGAAGGTGGTGCTGGACCGGTTCGGCTACGGCGGCGAGCAGCAGTGGGAGGTGGTGCTCGCCGGCAGCGTGCTCGCCACCGTCCCGATGATCATCCTGTTCTTCCTCGCCCAGCGGCACTTCGTCGAGGGGATCGCCACCACCGGCCGCAAGGGGTGACTGGCGCGGGTGACTAGGCTCGACCGGGTGGAGCAGACCCCAGGCCGGATCGCCGGGCCGCCGCTGACCCCCCGTACCGCCGTGATCTGGTCGGTGCTGCGCGCCGAGCTGGACCGTCGTGGCGACGCCGAACTGACCGTGCTCGACGTGGGCGGCGGCACCGGCGGGTTCGCCGTTCCGCTGGCCCAGGCCGGGCACCGGGTCACCGTGGTCGACGCCAGCCCGGACGCGCTCGCCGCGCTGACCCGCCGGGCCGCCGAGGCCGGGGTCGCCGGGCGGGTGCACGCCGTGCAGGGCGACGGGGACGCGCTCGCCGGGCTGGTCGAGCCGGCCGGGGCCGACCTGGTGCTCTGCCACGCCGTGCTGGAGGTGGTCGACGACCCCGCACCGGTGGTGGCCGCGCTGGCCACCGCGCTGCGCCCCGGCGGCGCCGCGAGCGTGCTGGTCGCCGGCCGGGCCGCCGCCGTGCTCGGCCGGGCGATGAACGGGCACCTGGACACCGCCGCCACGCTGGCCGCCGACCCGGCCGGCACCGCCGGGCCCCGGGACACCCTGCGCCGGCGCTACGACGCCGACGGCGCCGCCGCGCTGCTCGGCGCCGCCGGGCTGGTGGTCGAGGAGATCCACGGGGTACGCGTGCTCGCCGACCTGCTCCCCGCCGCCGTCGCCGACGGCCAGCCGGGCGCCCTGGTCGAGTTGGAGCGGACGCTCGCCGGGCGGTCGCCCTGGCGTGACCTGGCCGCCCAGCTGCATTTGTTCGCCCGCCGGCCGGCATGACCCGACCCGCCGCACCGGCCGGCGCGCCCGACCCGCTGGCGGTGGTCGCCCCGCGCTATGGCACCGGCAGCCTGGCCGACGTGCTGCCCAGCGCGCTGGCCGTGCTCGGCGTGCCCGGCGCCACCGACCCCCTCGGGCTCGCCGAGGCGCTGGCCGGGGTACGCCGGATCGCGGTGCTGCTGGTCGACGGGCTCGGCTGGTACCAGATCCCCACCGCCGCCCCGTACGCGCCGACGCTGGCCGGGCTGGCCGCGACCGCCGGTCGGCCGCTCACCTCGGGCTTCCCGTCCACCACGCCGACCAGCCTGGTGACCCTCGGCACCGGCGCCGCCCCCGGCGCGCACGGCGTGCTCGGCTTCACCGTCCGGGTGCCGGGCAGCGACCGGGTGCTCAACCACATCGAGTGGGCCGCCGACCCGGCTCCGCTGCGCTGGCAGCCGGTCCGTACCCAGTTGGAGCGGGCCCGGGCCGCCGGGGTCGCGGTGACCGTGGTGAGCCGGCCGGAGTTCGGCGGCAGCGGGCTCACCGTGGCCGCCAACCGCGGCGGCGACTACCGCGGCGCCGCCGGCGTCGACGCGCTCGCCGAGGAGATGCTGGCCGCGCTCGCCGCCGGCGCCGGGCCGACCCTGGTCTCCGGCTACCACCCCGACCTGGACCGGCACGGCCACCTCACCGGCGTCGACTCGATGCCCTGGCGGCACGCCGCCGCCGAGGTGGACGGGCTGCTCGCCCGGCTGGTGGACGGCCTGCCGGCGGACGCCGCGCTGCTGGTCACCGCCGATCACGGGCAGCTCGACGTGCCGGCCGGGCACCGCTTCGACCTGGACACCGACCCGCGGCTGCGGGCCGGGGTGCGGGTGGTCTCCGGCGAACCCCGGGTCCGCTACCTGCACGTCGCCCCCGGCGCCACCGACGACGTGGTGGGCGCCTGGTCGACGGTGCTCGGTGCCGCGGCCCGGGTACGGACCCGGGACGAGGTGGTGGCCGACGGCTGGTTCGGACCGGTGCCCGAGGAGCACCTGAGCCGGATCGGCGACGTGGTGGTGATCTGCAACGACACGTACGCGGTGATGGCCACCCGGTCGGAGAAGCCGCTGGCCTCCCGGCTGGTGGCCTACCACGGGGCGGACACCGCGGCGGAGATGACCATCCCGCTGCTGGTGGTCCGCGGCTGAGCGGGTCGGCGGCCGCCCGTCCCGCTCGGTGACGCGGTCACCGGCTGACCGAGCCCGGTCCCGCCGGCGACGCTGGTCGACGGCGGGCGGCCGGTGCGGTCCGGTCAGCGCCCGCTGAGCCCGCCGAGCGCCCGCGCGAGGTCGTCGGCGGTGGGTGCGGACGCGGGGTCGATCAGCCACTGGATCATGGCGCCGTTGACCATCGCCATGGCGAGTCCGCCGTAGGCGCGGGCCTGCTCCTCCGAGACCTCCGCCGGTGGGATGCCGAGCACCAGCGCGGCCAGGTCCCGCCGGCCGGCGGCGTAGCCGGCCACCAGCTGCGCCCGGACCTCGGGCGCGAACTCCGCCTGGGCGTACGCCTGCACGCTGGCCACCAGGATGGCCCGCTGCTCGGGGGCGGCCGCCAGCAGGCCGTCGACGAACCCACGCAGCCGGTCCAGCGGGGTGCCGCCGGCGTCCGGTACGACAGCCGCCGCGATGGCGTCGCCCCAGGCGTCGAAGGTCTCCATGACGGCGGCGTTCAGCAGGGCGTCCTTGCTGCCGAAGTGGTAACCGATGGAGCCGAGATGAGCACCCGCCGCCGCCACGATGTCGCGGGCCGTGGTGTGCGCGTAGCCCTTCTCCACCAGGCACTTCTTCGCCCCCGCCAGCAGGTCCTCGCGCTGTCCCATGCCGGCAGTGTAGTCCACCTCTTGAACATCCGTCTTGTACAGGTGTCTTGTACAAGCGTCTTGTACGAATGTACATTCGCCGCGTGACGACCACCATTCCCTCCCGTGCCCGGGGCCGCGACTGGGTCGGCCTCGCCGCCCTCGTCATTCCCGCCCTCCTCGCCTCCATGGACCTGTCCATCCTGTTCATGGCCGCGCCCCTGATCAGCGCCGAACTCGGCCCCACCGCCGGCCAACACCTGTGGATCGTGGACATCTACGGGTTCGTGATGGCCGGCCTGCTGGTGACCATGGGCAGCCTCGGCGACCGCATCGGGCGCCGCCGGCTGCTGCTCCTCGGCGCCGCCGCGTTCGGGGCGGCGTCGCTGCTGGCCGCCTTCGCCACCAGCGCGGAGCTGCTCATCGCCGCCCGCGCCCTGCTCGGTCTGGGCGGCGCCACCCTCGCCCCGTCGACCCTCGCCCTGATCCGCGGGATGTTCACCGACGAGAACCAACGCCGGACCGCGATCGGGATCTGGACGGCCGGCTTCACCGGCGGCATCGCGATCGGGCCGATCATCGGCGGCTTCCTGCTGGAGCGGTTCTGGTGGGGCTCGGTGTTCGTCGTCAACGTCCCGGTCATGCTGCTGCTGCTCGTCGTCGGGCCGCTGCTGCTGCCCGAGTCGAAGGATCCGAACCCGGGGCGGTTCGACCCGCTCAGCTCGCTGCTCAGCCTAGGCGCGGTCCTGCCGGTCATCTACGCGGTCAAGCACTTTGCCGAGGTGGGGGCGAACCCGTCCTCGCTGGTCGCCCTCCTCGCCGGGCTGGCGGTCGGCGCCCTCTTCGTACGCCGGCAGCGCCGCAGCGAGCGGCCCATGATCGACGTCCGGCTCTTCTCGACGGGCTCCTTCTCGGCGGCCATCGGTGCGAACACGGCGATCACCTTCGCCAGCGCGGGCATGGGCCTGCTCGCCGTCACGTTCATGCAGACGGTGCTCGGCCTCAGCCCGTTCGACGCCGCGCTCTGGACCCTGCCCACCATCCTGGGCAGCGTGGTCGGCGTCGCCCTCGCCTCCGCCCTCGCGCCGAGCATCCGGCCCGCGGTCCTCGTCAGCACCGGGCTCGTCCTCGCCGCCGCCGGCTTCCTGCTGGTCAGCACGATGCGGGTCGACTCGCCGGTCTGGTGGCTGGTCACCAGCTACGGACTGCTCACGCTCGGCGTCGGGATGACCAGCACGTTGGCGACCTCGCTCGTGCTCACCACGGCGCCGCCCGAGCGGGCGGGAGCCGCGTCGGCGCTCTCCGAGACGAGCACCGAGTTCGGTGGCGCGCTCGGCATCGCCGTGCTGGGCAGCATCGCCGCCGGCATCTACCGGGCCGAGATGGACGCCCAGACGCCGGCCGGCCTCGACGACGGGCTCGCCGGCGCGGCCGTCGACACCGTCGGCGGTGCCCTCGCCGCGGCCGGCGAGCTGCCGGCCGAGGTGGCCGGCGCGCTGCTCGACCGCGCCTTCGCCGCCTTCACCGACGGCTTCACGGTCACCGCCGTGGTCGGCGCGGCGATCCTCCTCGTCGGAGCGCTCGCCAGTGGCGTCGCCCTGCGTCGCGTACCCGCGGGAACGGCGTCGGCCGACTGAGGCCAACGGGACCGCCCGGACGGACCGGTGTCGCGTTGGCGCCGGACCGTCCGGGCGGAGTGTCGCAGGTGCCGGTTAGCCTGCGGCAATGGGTCGGAGTCAGTCGTTGCCGCGGGGCGGTGATCCCCGCTTCGGGCCGGACGCCGACGACTCCGGCTGCCCGATCCTGCACGTCGACATGGACGCCTTCTTCGCCTCGGTGGAGGTGCGCCGCCGGCCCGAGCTGCGTGGCCGGCCGGTGGTGGTCGGCGGGCTCGGCCCGCGCGGGGTGGTCAGCTCGGCCAGCTACGAGGCCCGGCGCTACGGCGTACGCAGCGCCATGCCCATCATGCGGGCCCGGGCGCTCTGCCCGGACGCGGTCTACCTCCCGCCCGACTTCACCCAGTACACGGCGGCCTCCCGGGCGGTCATGCAGATCTTCCGGGATTTCACCCCGCTGGTCGAGCCGCTCTCCCTGGACGAGGCGTTCCTCGACGTGGCCGGCGCCCGGCGGCTGTTCGGCCCCCCGGCCGCCATCGCCCGGCTGATCCGCGAGCGGGTCGCCGCCGAACAGGGGCTGACCTGCTCGGTCGGGGTGGCGCCGAGCAAGTTCGTGGCCAAGCTCGGCTCGACCCGGGCCAAGCCGGACGGCCTGCTCGTCGTACCGGCCGGGCGGGTGCTCGAATTCCTCCACCCGTTGCCGGTGGCGGCGCTGTGGGGCGTGGGGGAGCGGGCCGCCGAGGCGCTGCGCCGGCTCGGCCTGAACACCATCGGCGATCTCGCCGAGGCGCCGCTCGGCATGCTGCGCCGCGCGGTCGGTGAGGCCTCCGCCACGCACCTGCACGAGCTGGCCTGGGGCCGTGACCCGCGCCGGGTCAGCCCGGAGCACGTGGAGAAGTCGATCGGCGCGGAGGTGACCTTCGACGCCGACGTGGCCGATTCGCTGGAGATCCGGCGAGCCCTGCTCGCCCTGGCCGAGAAGGTGGGCGCCCGGCTGCGCCGGGCCGGTCAGGTGGGGCGGACGGTGTCGCTGAAGGTGCGGCTGACCGACTTCCGCACCGTCAACCGCTCCCGCACCCTCGCCGTGCCCACCGACACCGCCCGCGAGGTGTTCGACACAGTCTGGGCGCTCTACACCGCGCTCGATCCGGGCGACCGGATCCGCCTGGTCGGCGTCCGGGTCGAAGGGCTCGCCGGGGCGGCGGGCGCCCCGCGCCAGCTCACCCTCGGCGCGCCCGAGCGCGGCTGGCGGGAGGCGGAAGCTGCCGCCGACGCCGCGGCTGCCCGTTTCGGGCGGTCCGTCATAGGTCCGGCCAGTCTGCTCGGTGGCCGCGACGTGCGTCGAAATGAAAATCCCCGCCGGCCATAGGTCGTCCCGCTTTCCGACGCGCGACCCCCCTCGTAGACTTGCGGGTAAGCAGCCGGTTGGCTGCCACGGTCTGTCGGTCCGACCGGGCCGACCAACGTGACCGGGGAGGAGTGCCGTGCCGCTCTCGGAGCACGAGCAGCGGCTGTTCGAGCAGATCGAGCGGTCGCTTGCCGAGGACCCCAAATTCGCCTCGGCCGTGCGCGCCAGCGACCCGCGTTTCCACGCGCGGCGTCGCCTGCTCGTCGCTGCCGGCGTGATCATCGCTGGCCTGGCCCTGTTGGTCTACGGCGCGGTGATCAAGACTCCGCCGCTGGCGGTGGCGGGTTTCGTCGTCATGCTGGCCTCGGCCGCGTTCGCGGTGCAGTCGCACCGCCGAGCGCAGTCACCCGACCTGCACGTCGTGGGCGGTACGACGAGTCGTCGCCGTCCCCGCGGCCGTGCCGGTCGACGGCCGTCGATCCTGGATCGGCTGGAGGATCGGTGGCGGCAGCGCCCGGAGGGGCACCGCTGACGCCGACCCGCCGCTGAGGCGGGCACCCCCACCGCTCCAGGCGGATCGCCGGGACGTCCCGGCGACCTTTGACGTTCCTCCGCGCCCCGACCCGTCGACAGTCGGCACGCCGGCCGCCTCAGCAGGACCGCGAGGTCCAGCCAAGGGGCCGCCCCGCGCAACCCGCCCGCCGTCGCTCGGCCGACTGGCAGTCCCGTCGCGGCCCGTCCCGCCGGGCTCATTCCACCGGCGATGCGCGACGCGGCCCGCCGTCGCAGCGCAAGGTCGTGCTACTTCACGGATGTAGGGGTATCCCGCCGCGGGGAGACCACTACATCCAGGAAAGGGCGCGATCTTCGCGGTGGGCCAGCGGGCCTCGCGTTGGGCGTGGTCCGGATGGGCGGCGGGGCGACCGCCGCCCACCCGGCGTGGATCAGCGGGCCATCCGGCTGGCGAGCAGGCGGCGCGGGCTCCAGCGCAGCAGCCGGTAGCGGACCCGTCCCGTCGCCGTCACCAGGCGGGACGAGGTGTCCGCCGTGGCGAGCCGCCAGCGCAGCAGCACCGACGGCGGGAGCACCGCCGCCAGCAGCCGGGTACGCCGGTCGGCCTGCGCGGCGAGCGCGCCGCGTACCGACCGCAGGGCCGGGAGCAGCCGCTCGCCGGTGAGCGGGTCCCGCGCGTAGCGGGCACGTTCCTCCGCCCGCCCGAGCAGACGTACCGCCGTGACGGCCCCCGCGTCGGCGCTCAACGCCTCCCGGACCAGCCGGTCGGCGGTGGCCCGGGGGGTTTCGGTGCGGTCCACCCGGACCCGGTAGTCGACCAGCGTGTCGAGCAGTTCGTCCCAGGCCGCGTGGGCGTCCGCCCGGGCCCGGGCGGCGTCCACGCCGAGCACGACCATCCGCGGCCCGTCGGCGGGCGCGTCGCCGCCCGCCGACCGCACCGTCGCCGGGGCGGCAGCCGTCGCGACGCTGCGCCGCCGGCGTAGCGCCAGCCGGCGCAGCGCCGGCAGGGCGAGCAGGGCGAGCAGGGCCAGCGCGCCGCCCGCCCACCAGGGCCAGACCGGGGCCTGCTCGGCCGGGGCGGTGCCGCCCAGCGCCAGGCCGGAGTCCGGGTCCTCCTCCGGGGAGTCCGGGCCCTGCGGGCCGGCCGATGCCTCCGTGTCGCCCGGCGCGCTGGTGCTGCCCGGCGCGGGGTTCGACTCCTCGGGAGCGTCGATGTCCGGCGCCCAGGCCGAGCGGGTCGACCCCGCCACGCCGTACGCCGGGGTGGCGTCGAACGGCACCCACCCCATCTGGTCGAAGTAGACCTCGGTCCAGGCGTGCAGGTTCCGGTTGGTCAGCGTGTACGTGTCGCCGGACCGGTTGCTGCCGTTGGTGAAGCCGAACGCCACCCGGGCCGGGATGCCGGCGGCCCGGACCAGCCAGGCCATCGCGGCGGCGTACTGCTGGCAGTAGCCGGCCTTGTTGGTGAGGAAGTCGAGGATGTCCTGGCCACTGGTGCCGGTCTCGGTGCTCAGCCGGTAGACGAAGCCGTTGTCCGCCGAGAAGTAGTCGTAGATCGCCCGGACCTTGTCGTACTCGGTGTTCGCGCCGCGGATCAGCCGCTCGACCAGCGCGTCGACCTCGGGCACGTCCGGCTTGATCGTGTAGTGGACCCGCGCCGGGTGGGAGGACCCCAGCTCTCGCGCCTGCCGCAGCACGCTCGGTGTGTAGGTCAGCCGGACGTACTCGAACGAGTACTTCTTGCCGCGCGCGGACTCCCGGCCGGAGAAGACGATCTGGCGATCGGCGTCGTAGAGCCACCGGTCGTTCAGGTCCTCCGTGCGGACCGGCTGGGCGTAGACCGGCAGCAGCGGCATGTCGAGGTTGTCGGTCACCTCGACGGTGGCCCGGTAGCGGTTCTGCCCGACACCCGACCGGAGGTCCCGCGTCGGGTCCGGCAGGTCCCGGTTGGCCGCCCGGCCGCTGGGATCGTTGACCCGGAAGCCGTCGTTGCTCAGCCGGTCGGCCACCCCGAAGCGCAGGTAGAACGGCTGCTGCTCGTTGGTGGTGACCTTCACCAGGTCGGCGACCTCGGACTGGTTCAGCTGCCCGCTCAGCGCCGCGAACAGGTTGATCCGGCCGGGATTGGTGCCGACCCCCGGCCGGCCGGTGCCGGTGCCGTTGCCGGCGCCGGTGCCGAGGGTGTCCAGCAGCCCGCCGGTCATCCCCGGCACGGCCAACGGCAGCACCACCGCCAGCGCCACGCCGAGCACCGCGAGCCGCCGGCCGGCGGCGGCCAGCGGGCTGGACTCCCAGACGTCCACGTCCCGGCCGTCGCCGGTGAACCGGCGGCCGAACCGGCGTACCCGGTCCACGTTGTCGGTGACCAGCAGCCAGAGGTAGCCGGCGGCGCCGACGACGAACGGCACCGGCGGGACACTGTCCACGTAGACCGCCACCGGCACCGAGTAGATGGCGAGCATCGGCAGCCCGGCCAGCGCCGGACGGCGCAGCCCGACGGCGAGCACGTCGACCACCACGGCCACCCCGCCGATGCCGAGCACGGTGAGGAAGAGCAGCGGGTCGGTGTCCGGGACCTTCACGCCGTACGAGCGCATGTCCTGCATCGAGGCGGACAGCAGGTCGGCGAAGTGCCCGAAGGTGGCCGGGGTCGGGATGAAGGCGACCAGTTCGGTGCCGCCCGGGAAGAGCCAGGTCAGGGCCAGCGTCAGGCCGGCCACCATGGCCACCACCTGGGCCCAGAGCGGGAACCGGGCCAACCGGGCCAGCGCGGCCACGGCGGCCACCACCGCCACCGCGATGGTGGCCTGGATCAGCCACGTCCAGCGTTCGAAGATGGCCGACAGCGGCGCGGCGGCGAGCAGCGTCGCCGCCGCGGCGACGAAGCCCAGGTTCCGGTGGGCGATCATGAGGGGAGCCTTCCGTTCATCGCATGCCGCCGGCCACCGTCTCGGCCAGCGCCGCCCGCAACGCGAAACCCTGCGAGCCCCGGGCCGCCTGCGGCCAGAGCGCCGGCAGCCGGCCGCCGTGGTCGACGCCGATCACCCGCCAGCCGCTCTGCAGCAGCGCCAGCGCGGCGGCGCCGTGCGCCTGGTCGGCCTCGGCCCGGGCCTTCTCCGGCAGGTTGAGCCAGGTGGAGCTGTGCAGCAGGAAGCCCACGCAGGTGGCGCCGTTGCCGCGCAGCCCGGCCAGCAGTTCGGCCTCGGCGGTGCTCAGCGAACCGAACAGGCCGATGATCAGGCCGCCGTCCGAGCGCTGCCGTACCCGCTGCACCAGCGTGGTGAGCTCGACGTTCTTGTCCAGCCGGACCTCGGCGAGGTGGTCCAGCAGCAGGCCGTCGCCGCTCACCTCGGAGGCGTCCACGTCCGCCCCCGAGCCGGTGACCAGGCGCAGCTTGTAGCCGGCCTGGCGCAGGTGCACAGCGATGCTCGCGGCGGCCGAGACCGCCCACTCGAAGCTGGCCGTCGGGCCGTCGCCGCGGTGGCCGTACGCCCGGGTGTCCAGCACCACGGTGGCGCGGCTCTCCCAGGGCTGCTCCTCCCGCCGCACCATCAGCTCGCCGGTGCGCGCGGTCGACTTCCAGTGCACCCGGCGCAGGTCGTCGCCCATCCGGTACTCGCGGGTGGCGGCGTCGTCCTCGCCGTGCACGGCCACCGACCGGGCCCGGCTGTCGCCGCTGCCGGCGTACTCGCCGGGCAGCCGCACCGAGGGCAACGGGGTGACCTGCGGGATGACGGTCAGGTGGTCGGTGCTCGGGAAGGCACGGCTGAGCTCGCACAACCCGAACGGGTCGGTCATCCGGACCACCAGCGGCCCCACCTCGTACCGGCCGCGCACGTCCGCCCGCACGGTGTACGCCACCGAGCTGGCCTGGTGCGCGCCGAGCCGCTCCAGCACCACCCGCGGCCGGCTGCCCAGCGCGTACGGCAGCCGGTCCTCCAGCAGCAGCGTGCCGGTCGGCAGGCGGGACATGTTCTGCAGCCGCAGCACCACCCGCGAGCTGGCCCCGACCGGCACCCGGTGCGGGTCCAGCGACCGGTTGCAGGCCAGCTTGTAGCGGCTGCGCCCGACGTAGGCCGCGGCGAGCAGCGGCAGGATGGCGAGCAGCACGGCGACCCGGAGCAGGTCCTTCTCGCCGAGGATCGCCGACGAGATCGCGGCGGCGACCGCGGCCGCCAGGAACGAGCGGCCCCGGGTGGTCAGCCCGCGCAGCCCTTCGCGCACCTCACGGCCTCCGCGGCTCGTACGGCGGCCGGCCGTGGCCCTGGCCGGGCCGGGTGTCGTAGGGGGAGCGCTTGCGGTCGTGCGGCAGCGGCAGCCGGTGCACCAGCTCGGCGACGATGGCGTCGGTGGTGCGGCGGGCCAGCTGGGCGTCGGCGGTGGGGATGATCCGGTGCGCCAGCACCGGCACGGCGAGCACCTGGAGGTCGTCGGGGAGGACGTAGTCACGCCCCTCCAGGGCGGCCACCGCGCGGGCGGTGCGCAACAGCTGGAGGGTGGCCCGCGGCGAGGCGCCCAGCCGCAGGTCGGGAGCCTCGCGGGTGGCGGTGACCAGGTCGATCGCGTACTGCTTGACGGCGTCGGCGACGTGCACCTGGCGGACGTGCCCGATCAGCCGGCGCACGGTGTTGGCGTCGGAGACCGGCCGCAGGTCGGTGAGCGGGTCGGTGGCGCCGTGCCCGTCCAGCATCGCCAGCTCGGCGCCCGGGTCGGGGTAGCCCATCGCGATCCGGGCGGTGAACCGGTCGCGCTGTGCCTCGGGCAGCGGGTAGGTCCCCTCCATCTCGATCGGGTTCTGGGTGGCGATGACCATGAACGGCGTCTGCAGCTGGTAGGTCACGCCGTCGACGGTGACCTGCCGCTCCTCCATGCACTCCAGCAGCGCCGACTGGGTCTTCGGCGAGGCACGGTTGATCTCGTCGCCGACCACCAGGTTGGCGAAGACGGCGCCCGGGCGGAACTCGAAGTCGTGCGTCTCCTGGTTGTAGACGCTGACCCCGGTCACGTCGCTGGGCAGCAGGTCGGGGGTGAACTGGATGCGGCGCACCGAGCAGTCGATCGACCGGGCCATCGCCTTGGCCAGCTTCGTCTTGCCGACGCCCGGAACGTCCTCGATGAGCAGGTGGCCCTCGGCCAACAGGACCGCCAGGGCGAGCCGCACGGTGGCGGTCTTGCCCTCGATGACCTGCTCGATGTTCGAGACGATGGCTTCGCTGGCGGCGCGGAACTCGTCGTGCGGCAGCAGACCGCCCACCTCGTCCCAGGTCTGTTGTGTCACGGGCCTCCTCCTCGTCGCCGATCACGGCAGCTCTGTATAGAGCACCTGGACCCGCCGTTGGGTTCGCGACGCCGAGCCTCGTCTGCCGCAGAAATCTCACTGGCCTCTCAGGCTAACCATGTTTGTCGTGATCGCCGACCCCCGCAGGTGGACCGCCGGTTACGCCCCGAATATTCGCCGGGACGGGGGACGCGCGACCGCGCACCGCCGTCCCGACCCGTGGTGGCGGGCGTCGCCCGCCTCCGGGCTGGGGGTACACTGCCGTCATGGCCGGAGTCTTCCTGCTTCTTACCGAGCCGTGCTGATGCGCTGAACGCGCGACAGCACGGCGGCCCCTCATGCGTGAGGGGCTTTTTTGTGCCCGTCGCCGGCCGGCCCGGCGTTCCGGGCCGCCGCACCCACCAGACAGCACGAGACCACCGCGCCGAGCGACGCGAGGAGACGCCATGAGTGAGGCAGCCGCACCGGCCAGCGACATCCCCCCGTTCCGGTACACAGCGGCCCTGGCCGACGAGATCGAGAACCGCTGGCAGGACTTCTGGGAACGGGAGGGCACCTTCCACGCCCCGAACCCGACCGGCCCGCTGGCCGACCCCGACCACCCCCGGTCGGGCGCCGAGAAGCTGTACGTGCTGGACATGTTCCCGTATCCGTCCGGTGCCGGGCTGCACGTCGGGCACCCGCTGGGCTACATCGGCACCGACTGCTTCGCGCGCTACCAGCGGATGGCCGGGCGCAACGTGCTGCACGCGATGGGCTTTGACGCCTTCGGCCTGCCCGCCGAGCAGTACGCGGTGCAGACCGGCACCCACCCCCGGACCACCACCGAGGCGAACATCCAGCGGTACAAGTCCCAGCTGCGCCGGCTGGGTCTGGCGCACGACGAGCGCCGCTCGGTGGCCACCATCGACACCGACTTCTACCGCTGGACCCAGTGGATCTTCCTGCAGATCTTCAACTCCTGGTACGACCCGCAGGCCCGCAGGGCCCGGCCGATCGCCGAGCTGATCAGTGAGTTCGAGGGGGGCACCCGGCCCACCCCGGACGGCCGGCCGTGGGCCGAGCTGACCGTGGCCGAGCGCCGGCGGATCGTCGACGACCACCGGCTGGCGTACGTCTCGGAGGCCCCGGTGAACTGGTGCCCGGGGCTGGGCACCGTGCTGGCCAACGAGGAGGTCACCGCGGACGGCCGCTCGGAGCGGGGCAACTTCCCGGTCTTCAAGCGGAGCCTGAAGCAGTGGATGATGCGGATCACCGCGTACGGGGACCGGCTGCTGGACGACCTGGACACGCTGGACTGGCCCGAGGCGATCAAGCTGATGCAGCGCAACTGGATCGGCCGTTCCCAGGGCGCGCACATCGACTTCCCGACCCCGGTCGAGCCGATCCGGGTGTTCACGACCCGGCCGGACACCGTCTTCGGCGCCACCTACATGGTGCTGGCGCCGGAGCACGAGCTGGTCGACGCGCTGGTGCCGGCGGCCTGGCCGGAGGGGACGAAGGACGTCTGGACCGGCGGGCACGCCAACCCGCGGGCGGCCGTCGAGGCGTACCGGAAGGCGGCGGCGGCCAAGACCGACGTCGAGCGGCAGGCCGAGACCAAGGAGAAGACCGGCGTCTTCGTCGGGGCGTACGCCACCAACCCGGTCACCGACGCGCAGATCCCGATCTTCATCGCCGACTACGTGCTGGCCGGCTACGGCACCGGCGCGATCATGGCGGTGCCCGCCCAGGACGAGCGGGACTGGGAGTTCGCCGAGGTCTTCGAGCTGCCGATCGTGCGTACCGTGCAGCCCGCGGAGGGCTTCACCGGCAAGGCGTACACCGGGGACGGGCCGGCGATCAACAGCGCTGCGCCGGACCGCGGCCTGGACCTGAACGGCCTGGGGGTGGCCGACGCCAAGGCGCGGATCATCGAGTGGCTGGAGGCCGCCGGGCACGGCCAGGGCGCGGTCACCTACCGGCTGCGCGACTGGCTGTTCAGCCGGCAGCGGTACTGGGGCGAGCCGTTCCCGATCGTGTACGACTCCACCGGCGCGGCGATCGCGCTGCCCGAGGAGATGCTGCCGGTCGAGCTGCCCGAGGTGGACGACTTCTCGCCGAAGACGTTCGACCCGGAGGACGCCGACTCGAACCCGGAGACGCCGCTGTCGCGCCGCCGCGACTGGGTCGAGGTGGAGCTGGACCTGGGTGACGGCCCGAAGCGGTACACCCGGGAGACCAACGTGATGCCGCAGTGGGCCGGCTCGTGCTGGTACGAGCTGCGCTACCTGGACCCGACCAACGCCGACCGGTTCGTCGACGCGGAGAACGAGCGGTACTGGATGGGCCCGCGCTCCGCCGGCGACTGCGGCGGCACCGACCTGTACGTGGGCGGCGCCGAGCACGCCGTGCTGCACCTGCTGTACGCCCGGTTCTGGCACAAGGTGCTGTTCGACCTGGGGCACGTCACGTCGTTCGAGCCGTTCCGCAAGCTGTTCAACCAGGGCTACATCCAGGCGTACGCGTACACCGACGCGCGCGGCGCGTACGTGCCGGCGGAGGAGGTCGTCGAGCGTGACGGCGGCTTCTACCTGGGCGACACCCAGGTCAACCGCGAGTACGGCAAGATGGGCAAGTCGCTGAAGAACGTCGTCACGCCGGACGAGATGTGCGCGGCGTACGGCGCGGACACCTTCCGGGTCTACGAGATGTCGATGGGCCCGCTGGAGGTGTCCCGGCCGTGGGAGACCCGCGCGGTGGTCGGCTCGTACCGGTTCCTGCAGCGGGTCTGGCGGGCGATCGTCGACGAGCAGACCGGTGCGGTGCGGGTCACCGACGATCCGGCCGACGAGGCGACCCGGCGGCTGCTGCACAAGGTGATCGACGGGGTCCGCGGCGACATGGAGGCGATCCGGTTCAACACCGCGATCGCCAAGCTGATCGAGCTGACCAACGGGCTGACCCGGCTGCCGGCGACCCCGCGCGAGGTGGCCGAGCCGCTGGTGCTGATGCTGGCGCCGTTCGCCCCGCACATCGCCGAGGAGCTGTGGCGGCGGCTGGGGCACGACACCTCGCTGACCTACGTGGACTTCCCGGTGGCCGACCCGGCGCTGCTGGTGGCCGAGACGGTGACCTACCCGGTGCAGGTCAACGGCAAGGTCCGCGGTCGCGTCGAGGTGCCCGCCGACGCGCCGGAGGAGACCGTCCGCGCGGCGGCCCTGGAGGCGGTCGCGTCGTCGCTGGCCGGCAAGGAGCCCCGCAAGGTCATCGTGGTCTCCGGCCGGATGGTCTCCGTCGTCGCCTGACCCGCCGCCGGGCGGGGCCGCCGCGTCTTCCGCACGCGAGCGTCCCCGCCCGGCGCCGGCGCGGCCGGGCATGGCCTGCCCGGCCGGCGACGGCCCCGCCGGTGGCGGCTACGGGTCCCGGCGGTGGACGACGGCCACGGCGACCAGCGTCGCGGCCAGGGACCACCCGGCGAACCCCAGCCAGGCGCCGGTGACGGTGGCCGGGAACGGGTCCGGGTTCAGCACGTCCGGGTGCACCTCGATCAGCCGTTGCCAGGCCGGTACGGGCAGCGCGTGCCGGAGTTCGGCGATCCACCGGTGCTTGTCGCTGTCCACCATCAGCGGCAGCAGCACGAGCACCGCGGTGGCCGCCACGACGGCCCCGGCGGCGTGCCGGATCACCGCACCGAGCCCCATCCCGATCAGCGCGCAGACCGGTACCAACAGGGCACTGCCCAGGACCGCCCGGGCCACCCCGGGGTCGCCGATCGACCAGCCGGCGTCCCGCCCGGACAGGATCGCCTGGGACACCCAGAACGCGGTCGCCGCGGTGACCAGGCCCAGCACTAGCATCACGGCGGTCAGCACGGCCGCCTTCGCGGCCACCACCGAGCGGCGGGCGGGAACGGCGGCGAACGTGGCCCGGATCAGCCCGCTCTGGTACTCGCCGACGAGGGTCAGTGCCCCGACGCTGGCGGCGGCGAGCATCAGCAGCAGGTAACCGGCCTCGGGGAAGGCGTCCCGCGCCGGCCCGTACAGGTGGAACAGCTCCCGCGTCCCGGCCGGGTACCGCGGCCAGTTCCGGTAGTCGGCGAGGCTGGCGTGCACGCTCACCCCGACCACGAAGAGGAACACCAGCGGCAGCGTCCACCGGGTCGAGCGGAGCGACCACAGCTTGATCCACTCGGCGGCGAGCAGGTCGCGGAACCGGGCCGGCGCGTCGGTCACCGGCGTGCGGGTGGGCAGGGGCGTCACGGTGGTCATCGGGTCTTCCCTCCGGGGTACTCGACGCTGGCGGCGGTGAGTTCCATGAACGCCTCCTCCAGGGAGGCCGTCCGGGTGGTCAGCTCGTGCAGCGCGATCCGGTGGGCGAGCGCCAGGTCGCCGATCCGCTCGGCGGTCAGGCCGGTCACCACGAGCCCGCCGGCGTCGTCCGGGTGCGCGCTGCCGCCCTCGGCCGCCAGCACCGCGGTCAGCGCCGCCGCCTCGGGCGTACGGACGGCGACGCTGGTCCGGGTGCCGGCGAACTCGGCGAGGCTCTGCTCGGCGATCAACCGGCCCCGGCCGATCACCACGAGCCGGTCGGCGCAGTTCTCCATCTCGCTCATCAGGTGGCTGGAGACGAACACCGTCCGCCCCTCGCCGGCCAGCCGCCGGAACAGGTCGCGCACCCAGCGGACCCCCTCCGGGTCGAGCCCGTTGAACGGCTCGTCGAAGAGCAGCACCGGCGGGTCGCCGAGCAGCGCCGCGGCGATGCCGAGCCGCTGCCGCATGCCCAGGGAGAACCCGCCGATCCGGCGCCGGGCCACCCCGGCCAGCCCCACCTCCCGCAGCACCTCGTCGACCCGGGCCCGGCCGATGCCGTTGCCGCGGGCCAGCGCGGTCAGGTGGGCGGCCGCCGACCGGCCGCCGTGCACGTCGCCCGCGTCCAGCAGCGCGCCGGCGTGCCGCAGCCCGCGCGGCCGGTCGACGAACCGGACGCCGGCCACGGTGACGGTGCCGCCGGTCGGCCGGGTGAGACCGAGGATCATCCGCAGAGTGGTGGACTTGCCGGCCCCGTTCGGGCCGAGGAACCCGGTGACGTGGCCGGGTCGGACGGTGAGGGTCAGGTCGTCGACGGCCGTGGTCGGGCCGTACCTCTTGGTCAGAGCGTGGAGTTCGATCACCTCACCCACGCTGCCGGGCCGGTGCCGCGCCGGCGTCGCGCCGGCGGCCACATCCGGCGGCCCCGCACCCGCCCCGGGGCGTACGCCCGTGGGCCGATGCCGGGCCCCGGCCCGGTGGCTACCGTGTCCGCATGCACGTCACCCTGCCGCCGCCGCGCGACGCCCGGTGGCTGGCACGCGTGGTGCTGCCCTGGGTCGGCGTCGCGCTGCTGCCCGTCGCCCTGCTCCTCGCCCCGCTCCTGGCGTCCAGCCCGATGGGGATCGGGTTCGGCGACTGGTGGCTTGCCGAGCGCTACCTGGTGCCGCTGCTGGCGCTCGGCCTGCCCGCCGGCCTGCTGGGCCGCCGACCGCTGCTCGCCCTGGGGCTGATGCTGGTCGCGGCGTGCCTGGTCACCGTGACCGTCCACGTCCCGGAGAACGGCTACCTGCGCGACATCTGGTACGCCCAGTTCCTCGGCATCGACCTGGTGGTCGGGCTGGTCGCGGCGCGCCGGCCCCGGCGGGTCTCGGTGCCGGCCGCGGTGGTCGTGCTGCTGGTGCAGGTCGCGGCCAGCTTCGTGAACCCGGCCGAGGACCCGCTGAGCCGGGCCACCCTCTCCGTGCTGGCGGTGGTCACCGCGTGGACGGTCGGCGACTCGGTGGCCGCGCGCCGCCGGCACGCCGAGGCGCTGCGGGACCACGCCGCCGCCGAGGCGCTCACCGCCGAACGGCTGCGCATCGCCCGGGAACTGCACGACATGGTGGCGCACAGCATCGGGGTGATCGCCATCCAGGCCGGCATGGGCGCGCGGGTGATCGACAGCCAGCCGGCGCAGGCCCGGGCGGCGCTCGCCACCATCGAGGCCACCAGCCGGGAGACCCTGGCCGGCCTGCGCCGTACGCTCGGCGCGCTGCGCCGCCCACACGGGGAGCCGGCGGCACTGGACCCGACGCCCGGGCTGGCCGACCTGGACCGGCTGGTCGCCGCGGCGGCGGACGCCGGGGTCCGGGTACGGCTGCACCGGCGGGGCGAGTCCGGCCCGCTCCCCGCCGACCTCGACCTGGCCGCGTACCGGATCGTGCAGGAGGCGCTCACCAACGTGGTCCGGCACGCCGGCACCGCCGAGTGCCGGGTCACCGTGACGCACGGCCCGGACGAGCTGACCGTGGCGGTGGTCGACGACGGCCGGGGCGGGCCGGTCGGCGGCGAGGGACACGGCATCGTCGGCATGCGGGAGCGGGTCGCGCTGCTGGACGGCCGGTTCCACGCCGGCCCGCGCCCCGAGGGTGGCTTCCGGGTCGAGGCCCGGCTGCCGGTCCCGCCGCCCGCCGCCGTCCAGCCGGCGGCGGCCACGGAGGTGGGCCGGTGACCGTCCGGGTGCTGCTCGTCGACGACCAGCCGCTGGTCCGCGCCGGCCTGCGGGTGCTCATCGCCGAGGCGGCGGACCTGGCCGTGGTCGGCGAGGCCGGCACCGGCGCGGAGGCGGTCCGGCTGGCCCGCGACCTGGCACCCGACGTGGTCCTGATGGACCTGCGGATGCCCGGCACGGACGGCATCCAGGCCACCCGCACGATCAGCGCGCACGGCGGCCCGACCCGGGTGCTGGTGCTCACCACCTTCGACGACGACGAGCACGTGCACGCCGCGCTGCGCGCCGGCGCGAGCGGGTTCCTGGTCAAGGACATGGCGGTGGACGACATCCTGGCCGCGATCCGGGTGGTGGCCGCCGGCGACGCGCTGATCGCGCCGGCCGTCACCCGCCGGCTGATCGCCGAGTTCGCCCGCCGGCCGGAACGGCTCACCCCCCGGCGGAGCCTGGACGGCGTCACCGAGCGGGAGCGGGAGGTGCTCACCCTGGTCGGCCGGGGGCTGTCCAACGCGGAGATCGCCGCCGAGCTGGTGATCAGCGTGGCCACCGCCAAGGCGCACGTGGCCCGGCTCTTCGCCAAGCTCGGCGCCCGCGACCGGGTGCACCTGGTCATCGCCGCCTACGAAGCCGGCCTGGTCACCCCCGCCGGCTGACCGTGCGCCCGACGGTCAGTCGTCGCCGAGCGCGGCCAGCACCTGTCGGCGGTGCCGGAGCAGCCAGTCGTGCCAGCCGTGGACCAGCCGAACAATTCCGGCGGCCCGCAGCCGGGCCATCCCGGGCTCGTTCCGGTCGGCGCCCGCGTCGATGCCCCGCCAGGTGCCCTCGACCTGGTCGAGCATCACCTCGACCAGCTCGGCCCCGGGCAGCGGCGGGCCGTCCGCCCCGGTGTAGGCGACGCGGAGCACGCGCGCCCGGCGGCCCAGCTCGGCCGGATCGGCACCGTCGCCGAGTCCGGCCCAGTGCCAGGCGGCGAAGGCCACGTCCTCGATCCGGCGGCCCGGCCCGGCCCGGTCCCAGTCGAGGAAGGCGACCGGCAGCAACCCCTGCGGCGTGCGCCGGTAGACGGTGTTCTTCGGGGACAGGTCGCCGTGGCAGACCGTCTCGGCCCCGCCGGCCAGCGGGCTGCCGGCGCACGCGTCGTGCAGCCGCCGGATCAGGACGGCCAGCCGGACCAGCGCCGGGTCGGCGAAGTATCCCGGGTCCTCCCGGTCCCGCCAGGGCACCTGGCCGTCGAGGTAGCTGAGCACCTGCCGGCCGTGCTCGTCGGTGCCGAGGTGGCGGGGGGCGAGGTCGGCGCCGGCCCGCTCCAGGTGGCGCAGCAGCGCCGCGACGAAGTCGGCGTTCGTCGGGGGCGTACGCCGGATGGTGTCGCCGGCCCGGACCACCTCGGCGATGAAGCCGCCCGGCAGGCGTTCCTCGCCGGCCGGGTCCGGGCCGTCGCCGTGAGCTGGTGGCACGGCGTCAGCTCAGGCCCGGGCGGCGGTGCCGCTCGGCGCGCCACCAGCCGCGGATCAGCACCACGCTGGCGACCAGGCCGAGCGCGGCGGGGGTGGCGGCGAACCAGTTGACGTCGCCGGGGGAGGCGACCGCCGCGCCCACGGCGGCGTAGCCGAAGGCGGTCGGGGTGGAGGCGAGCACGCTGCCGGCGAGGAACGGCAGCACCCGGGCGCCGGTGGTGCCGTAGCCGTAGCTGACCAGCCCGAAGCCGGCGATCGGCAGCAGCCGGACGGTGACCACCCCGAGCACGCTCTGCCGGGCGAACCAGTGGTCCAGCCGGGCCAGCCGGCCGCGGACCCGCTCGGCGACGAACTCCCGGCCGAGCAGCCGGCCGACCGCGAAGCCGAGCGCCGCGGCCAGCAGCGCGGCGCAGAGGGCGTACCCGGCGCCCTCGAGGGGGCCGAAGATCGCCCCGGCGGCGAGCGTGATGAAGGTGCGCGGCACCAGCGCCACCAGCAGCAGCGCCCCGCCGAGGATCGCCGCGACCGGGGCCGCCGTGCCGAGCCGGTCGGCCAGCCGCGGCAGCTCGGCGACGTCGGGGCGGGGCGCCACCAGCAGCAGCACCCCGAACCCGGCGAGCAGGAGCAGCAGCAGGAGAAACCGGACGGCCGACGGCTGCCCCCGCAGCCGCCGGACGGCGCGGATCATGCCCGGGCGGCGGCCACCGCGGCGCGGCGCTCGGAGCGGAGCCGGTCGGACCAGGTGTCGTCCAGCGGCGGCAGCTGGTGCACGCCGGCGGCCCAGCGCAGCAGCAGGTCGGCCAGGGCGGGGTTGCGGGCCAGTGCCGGCCCGTGCGAATAGGTGCCGAGCAGCTTGCCCCGCCAGGCGCCCTCGGTGGCGCCGTCGTTGCCGATGCCGGCGGTCACCCGGGCCAGCGGGGCGACCTCCGGGCCGAGGTGGGTACGGCCACCGTGGTTCTCGAACCCGCTCAGCGGGGGCAGGCCGAGCCGGGGGTCGATGTCGCCGGCCAACTCGCCGACGGCCCGGGTCGGACCCCGGTCGGAGGAGAGGTCGAGCAGCTCCAGACCGCGGTACTGGGTGCCCTTGGCGAAGAAGGAGGTGCCGAGCAGCTGGTAGCCGGCGCAGACGCCGAACACCACCGCCCCCTGGGCGACCGCCCGGTGCAGGCCGCCGTCGGCGATCAGCCGCTGCGCGCCGAGCGCCTGCGGACCGTCCTCGCCGCCGCCGATGAGGTAGATGTCGGCGGTGGCGGGCAGCCGCTCGTCGGAGCGGACCTCCAGCACCTCCACCGGCATCCGGCGCTGGCGGGCGCGGTGGGCAAGGATCAGCGCGTTGCCCCGGTCGCCGTAGGTGGAGAGCAGGTCGGGGTAGACCCAGACGATGCGCAGGCTCTCAGTTGACACGGTCCAACTCCGCTCGGATGTCCTGGAACGCGGTGTAGTTCGCGATGACCTCCAGCCGCCCCGGCGGCGCCGTCCGGACGGCCTCGTCGAACGTCCGCACGTGCTGGAAGGGCACCTGGTTGACGTCCAGCCGCACGGCCAGGTCGTACGCCCGGTCGCCGGTGATCAGCACCTGCCGGCCGCGCAGCGGGGAGAAGTCGACGTCGAACAGCCATGAGGTGTCCAGCCCGTCGGGGTCGCGAGCGTTGATCGACAGCAGCGTCGGCGCCTCGTCGGCCATGTCGAACGCCTCCAGCCAGCTGGCCGGGTTCTTGGCCAGCAGCAGCCGGATGTTGCGCCCGTCCCGCTCCACCTGCGCGTAGCGGCCGGCGACCGAGGCGACCGTGCCCAGCTGCAGCACCGCGTCGACCGGGCGGACGCCGAACTCGGCGGCGACGGCCAGCGCGGTGGCCGCGTTGCCGATGTTGACCTTGCCGGGCAGCTGGAGCTTGACCTTGTGCCAGGCGCCGGTCGGGTCGACCACGCCGTCGTCCTCGACCGTCCACTGCGGTTCCGGCCGGCGCAGCGGGCAGCCGCTGCACCACCACTGCTCGCCGGAGCGCTGGATGGTCGAGCCGCACTCGGGGCAGACCCAGGAGTCGTCGTGCCACCGTTGCCCGGCGCTGAACCAGGTGACGTGCGGCGGCTTGATCCGGTGGTCGTGGTTGGGCGGCGGGGACGCGGCCCACACCACCATCGGGTCGTCGGCGTTGGCGACCACCCGCACGTCGGGGTGCTTGACCAGGGCGGCCCGCCAGAGCTGCGCCATCATGGCGACCTCCTTGGCCCGGTCGAGCTGGTCGCGGGAGAGGTTCAGCAGCGCCACCACGTGCGGCTCGGTGGCCTCCAGCACCTGCGCGAGGTAGTGCTCGTCCACCTCCAGCACCGCGTACGGGGTGCTGCCGGCCTTGGCCAGCGCGGAGGTGTGCCCGGTGGGCATGTTGGCGCCGAAGGAGTTGGTGGCGACCCGGCCCAGCACGCCGACCGCCGCGGCGGCGAGCCGGGTGGTGGTGGTCTTGCCGTTGGTGCCGGAGATGAGCGCGATGGCGCGCCCGGCCGAGAGGTGCGCGAGCAGGTCGGGGTCGATCTTCAGGCCGATCCAGCCACCGATCACCGAGCCGTCGCCCCGGCCCGCGGCCCGCGACAGCGCCGCGGCCGTCCGGGACACGGAGCTGGCCACCTTCGCCCGCAGGGGCATCTTCGCGTCCGTCACCCGAGCGAGGTTACCGGACCGACGCCCCCGCCAGATCGCCGCCGAGGGCGAACCGTTCGGCCGGGGTGGCCCGGCGGGTGGGACGGATCGCGCTCAGCCGGATGGAGTCGATCTATGTCGGAAAGCGGACGCGGCCGGTGGGCCCCTTTCCCCCTCCACTCCGCTCCACCCCTTCTGACGTGCGGTTTTGCCCGCAGGACGGGCGCGCCACGCGGGCGTTTCTGGTTGCAGGTGGAGGGAAGTGGAGTAGAGTGGGGCCCAATGGTGAGGCCGGGAGGGCCCACCGGCCCGGGGGGTCAGCGGCGCCGCGAACGCCGCTCAAGGGCGAGGGGGTTGGGCCGATGTTCCTCGGCACCCACACCCCACGCCTGGACGACAAAGGCCGGTTGATCCTTCCGGCGAAGTTCCGGGACGAGCTGGCGGGGGGTGTCGTGATCACCAAAGGGCAGGAGCGCTGCCTCTACGTCTTCCCGATGCCCGAGTTCCAGCGGATCGCGGAGCAGTTGCGCGCGCAGCCGATGACCAGCAAGGCGGCCCGGGCCTACAGCCGGGTCTTCTTCGCCAGCGCCCACGACGAGGTGCCCGACAAGCAGGGCCGGGTGACCATCCCGGCCCACCTGCGGGACTACGCCGCGCTCGACCGGGACCTGGTGGTGATCGGCGCGAGCAGCCGGGTGGAGATCTGGGACAAGGCCGCCTGGGAGAGCTACCTCGCCGAGAGCGAAGACGACTTCGCCGACATCGAGGAGGGGGTGCTGCCCGGCGGACTGTAGGGCGTGACGGCGCCCGACGTACTGCGAGATCTCCAGCCGCTTTCGAGTTCCTGGCACCCCTTCCCCGGTGCCAGGCGCACGATCCAGTGGGAGGGCCGCGGCCTCCGGCGGGCGGGAGCGGATGGGGATCTGGCGGTACGACGGCACGGCGTCGTCCGACGACAGGACGCGGACGGAAGAACCGGCAACGAACCAGTGGGGGTCGACATGGGGGAGCTACGCGGCACGCACGTGCCGGTGCTGCTCGAGCGGTGTCTCGAGTTGCTCGCCCCCGCGCTGGGCCGGGGCGGCCGGACGGTCCACGTCGACGCGACGCTGGGTCTGGCCGGCCACGCCGAGGCGGTGCTGCAGGCGCATCCGGAGACGGTGCTGATCGGCCTGGACCGGGACACCGAGGCGCTCGCCCACGCGCGCGTCCGGCTGGCCCGCTTCGCCGACCGGGTCCACCTGGAGCATGCCGTCTACGACGAGCTGCCCGAGGTGCTCGACCGGCTGGGCTACCCGGGCATCGACGGGATCCTGTTCGATCTGGGCGTCTCGTCGTTGCAGCTCGACGCGCCCGACCGCGGGTTCGCGTACGCGCAGGACGCGCCGCTGGACATGCGGATGGACCAGACCCGGGGGGTGACCGCCGAGGAGGTGGTCAACACCTACTCCCACCCGGACCTGGCCCGGGTGCTGCGGGTCTACGGCGAGGAGAAGTTCGCCGGCCGGATCGCCTCGGCGATCCTCCGCGAGCGGGAGCGGGCTCCGATCACCTCGTCGGCCCGGCTGGCCGAGCTGGTCAGAGAGTCCATTCCGGCACCAGCCCGACGAACCGGGGGACACCCGGCAAAGAGAACGTTTCAGGCTTTAAGGATCGAGGTAAACAGGGAACTGGCGGCGCTGGAGACGGCGCTGCCGGCCGCGCTCGACCGGCTCAACGTGGGCGGCCGCATGGTGGTCCTGTCCTACCACTCGCTGGAGGACCGGCTCACCAAGGCGGCGCTCGCCGAGCGGGTGCGCAGCAAGGGCCCGATCGACCTCCCGGTCGAACTCCCCGGGTCCGGTCCGACGTTCCGGCTGCTCAGCCGGGGCGCCGAACTGCCGGGGGAGGTGGAGGTCGCCGCGAACCCGCGCGCCGCTTCGGTGCGGTTGCGGGCCGCGGAGCGAATCGACCCGAACGCCGAGCAGCAGGGGCGGACCGACCGCGAACGGTCCCGCCGCCGCGTCAAGGCGATGCACCAACCGGGAACGGGGTCGACCGCGGGAACCGTGGTGGACCCCGGGGGACGGGACAGGGACGGACGTAGAGGGGGAGGGACATGAGCATAGACAAGCGCGACCGCCGGGACGTGACCGGCGGCGGGCAGCGCGCACCGCGGTCGGGGGGCCGGACCGCGGCGGAGCGGGCCACGCGCGTCGGCACCGGCGCTCCGGGTACGGAGCGGGTGAGCCGGCTGGGGGAGACTCGCGCCCGGGGGGCGCGCGAGTTCCCGACCCAGGGCAGCGCCGCGCTCCGGCCGGCGGAGCGGGCCACCGCCACGGCGGCCCGGCCGCCGCGGCTGCGGGTGGCACCGCCGCCGCCGGTGCGGGTGCCGCGGGCGCCGTTCGCGGCGCTGATCGTGGTGCTGGTGGTCGGCGGGGTGCTCGGCATCCTGCTGGTCAACACGAAGATCAACGAGAACGCCTTCCGGCTGGAGCGGCTGCAGCAGCAGCAGGCTCAGCTCGACCTGGAGCAGCAGCAGCTGAAGAAGCAGATCGCCGACGCGGAGGCGCCGGGCAACCTGGAGGCCGCGGCCAAGGGGCTCGGCCTGGTCGAGGCGGGCGAGCCGGCGTACATCCGGCTGCCGGACGGCCAGCTGATCGGCGTGCCGCAGCCGGCCGACGGCGAGCCGTCGATCACCAGCCAGCAGGGCTCGGGGGGCTAGGACGGTGCCCCCGAGATCGGACGAACCGCGCCGGGACGCCACGGGCTCCCGGCGCGGCTCGTCGCGTGGCAGCGGTGGCCGGGGCACCGACCGCACGGCCGAGCCCGGCGTCGGCGGCATCTCCGACGCCCGGGCGTACACCCCCCGGGGGCGCACCATCCGGGAAGGCGCGGCCCGGGCCGACCGCGAGGAGCGGGCCGGCCGGCCGGAGCAGCGGCGCACCCCGCGCAGCACCCGCTCCGGCGACCCGTTCCGGCCCGCTCTCCAGGTGCTCGACGGCGGCCGGACCGGGGCCACCCGGGCCGGCCGGCGGGACGCGGCCGGCGGCCGGTCGGGGGTCGTCCGCACCGTCACGCCGCGCGCCCCGCGGGCGCCCAGGGACGACGAGCCGCCGGCGCCGCCCCGCCGGCGCACCCCGCCGCGCACCCCGCGCCGGCCGGACCGGTCGGCCGCCCGGCGGCCGGCCCGCAAGCCGCGCCGCCCGCCGAAGCTGGCCGACCCGGGCCGCCGGCTGCGGCTGGGCACCGTGCTGACCCTGGCGCTCTTCGCCACCATCGGTATCCGGCTGGTCTACCTCCAGGCGGTGGAGACCCCGGCGTACGCGGGCGGCGGCGTCGCCGACCGGACCCGGACGGTCACCCTGCCCGCGCCGCGCGGCGCGATCTATGACCGGGACGGCGCCGAACTGGCGCACAGCGTCGAGGCCCGGTACGTCTACGCCGACCCGACCCAGGTCAAGGACCCGCAGGCCACCGCGAAGGCGCTCTCGCCGCTGCTCGGCATCCCCGCCTCCGAGCTGGCCGGGCGGATGGCCCCGCGCAAGCGCCCGGACGGGGTCTGGTCGCAGTTCGAGTACCTGGCCCGCGGGGTGGAGATCGAGAAGGCCCGGCAGATCATGGAGCTCAAGCTGCCCGGCATCAACACCCACCGCGATGAGCGGCGCGAGGTGCCCGGCGGCGACCTGGCCGCCAACCTGATCGGGTTCACCAGCCAGGACATGAACGGGCTGGAGGGGCTGGAGGCCCGCTACGACGACCTGCTGCACGGCGAGGACGGCAAGCGGGTCTACGAGGTCGGCCTGGGTGACCTGGCCGCCCCGATCCCCGGCGGCTACAGCCGCACCACCCCGCCCAAGCCGGGCAGTTCGCTCCGGCTCACCGTCGACCGGGACTTGCAGTTCAAGGTGCAGCGGATCCTCAGCGAGGCGATGGCGCAGAGCAAGGGCAGCACCGGCGCCGCGGTGGTGATCGAGGTGGCCACCGGGGAGGTGCTGGCCCAGGCCAGCCACCCGACCTACAACGCCGCGAAGCCCCTGCCGAGCGACCCGGCCGACCGGGAGGACGCGGCCACCAGCTTCGTGGTGGACCCGGGCTCGGTGCACAAGGCGATCACCTTCGGCGCGGCGTTGCAGGAGGGGGTGATCACCCCGGACACCACGCTGCCGATCGCGAACAGCATCAAGATGGGCGACACCTGGTTCTCCGACACCCACCCGGCCAACGGGCGGCGGATGAGTCTGCCCGGGATGATGGCGTACTCGTCGAACGTCGGCACCATCGAGATCGCCGACAAGCTCGGCCGGGACCGGCTGATCGACTACCAGCGCCGGTTCGGGCTCGGCCAGGCCACCGGGGTGGGCATGCCCGGCGAGGCCAGCGGCCGGCTGCTGCCCGCCGACGAGTGGAGCGGATCGTCGTACGGGTCGGTGCCGATCGGGCACAGCGTGGACGCCACGCCGCTGCAGATGGCCGCCGCGTACGCGACGATCGCCAACAACGGCACCTACGTCCAGCCGCACCTGATCAAAGAGGTGATCGGGCCGGACGGCAAGCGCACGCCGGCCAAGGCGCCGGTCACCCGGTCGGTGCTCAGCCCGGAGAACGCGGCCGCGCTGCGCACCATCCTGGAGGCGGTGACCACCGTCGACGGGGCCACCGGCACGGCGGCGGCGATCCCCGGTTACCGGGTCGCCGGCAAGACCGGCACCGGCTGGCGGCTGGTCGACGGCAAGAAGCAGCCCGGCGAGGTGGCCTCGTTCATCGGGATGGCCCCGGCCGAGCAGCCCCGGTACGTGATCGCGGTCTTCGCGCACACCCCGTCGGGCGGGGGCGGGGACATCGCCGCCCCGGCGTTCCGCGAGATGATGCAGTTCACCCTGCACCACTACCGAGTGCCGCCGTCCGCCGCGGGCAAGGCCCCGAAGTTCGTGGTCTATCCCCGCTGACCAGGCATGGCGGGACATCATCGGTGAGTGCGGACGAACCACCGGGGCGGCTGTGCGGCCGGAACCGGACGACCGGGTAGGGTCTGACGCCGTGCCCGGCAATCCTCGCCCCCGTACCGTGATCGGCACCCGGCTCGGCGATCTCGCCGCCCTGCTGGCCGTGGAGCCTCCGGCCGACGCTGCCGACCCGGTGGTGACCGGCATCACGCACGCCAGCCAGGAGGTCCGCCCCGGCGACCTGTACGCGGCGCTGCCCGGCGCCCGCCGGCATGGCGCCGAGTTCACCGCCGGCGCGGCGGCGGCCGGCGCGGTGGCCGTGCTGACCGACCCGGCGGGCGCGGCCGCGGCGGCCGAGGCCGGCCTGCCGGCGCTGGTGGTGCCCGACCCGCGGGCCGTGCTCGGCGCCCTGGCCTCCGCCGTCTACGGCGACCCGACCGAGGCGCTGACCGTGATCGGGGTGACCGGGACCGCCGGCAAGACCTCCACCGCCTACCTGGTCGAGTCCGGGCTGCGCGCCGCCGGCCACACCACCGGCCTGATCGGCACCGTGGAGACCCGCCTCGGCGACCTGCGGATCGACAGCGTGCGCACCACGCCGGAGGCCACCGACCTGCACGCCATGCTGGCCGCCGCCCGCGAGCGCGGGGTCACCGCGGTGGTGATGGAGGTGTCCAGCCACGCGCTGGCCATGGGCCGGGTCGGCGGGGTCCGGTTCACCGTCGGCGGCTACACCAACTTCGGCTCCGACCACCTGGACTTCCACGCCGACTCGGCGGACTACTTCGCGGCCAAGGCGCAGCTCTTCGACGGCCGGTGCGCGGTGGAGGTGCTCAACCACGACGACCCGGCGCTGCGGCCGCTGTTCAAGCCGGCCACGGTGAGCTACTCGGCGGCCGGCGACACCGCCGCGACCTGGTGGGCCGACGGCATCGGCGGCGAGGGGTACGCGCAGCACTTCACCGCGCACGGCCCGGACGGCCTGGCGCTGCCCACCGGCGTGGCGCTGCCGGGGCGACACAACGTCGCCAACGCCCTGCTGGCCATCGCCATGCTGGTCGGCGCCGGGGTGGACCCGACCACCGCGGCCACCGGGGTGGCCGCCTGCGGCGGGGTCCCCGGCCGGCTGGAACTGGTGGCCGACGGCCCGGTGCGCGGGGTGGTCGACTACGCGCACAAGGCGGACGCGATCGTGGCCGCGCTGGCCGCCCTGCGGGAGCTCAGCGCGGGCCGGCTGATCTGCGTGATCGGTGCCGGCGGTGACCGGGACCGGGGCAAGCGCCCGGTGATGGGCGCCGCCGCGGCGGAGGGAGCCGACGTGGTGCTGGTGACCGACGACAACCCGCGCACCGAGGACCCGGCGGCGATCCGCGCCGAGGTGCTCGCCGGCGCCCGGGGGGCCGGCACGGCGGCCCGGATCGAGGAGGTCGGCGACCGCCGGGCGGCGATCGACGCGGCGGTCGCGCTGGCCGAGCCGGGCGACGTGGTCGCGCTGCTCGGCAAGGGCCACGAACGCGGGCAGGAGGTCGGCGGCGAGGTGCTCCCGTTCGACGACCGCACCGAGCTGGCCGACGCGCTGCGCGCCCGGTTCGGCGACCTGGCGGGTCACCGGTGATCCCGCTCAGCCTGGCCGAGGTCGCCTCGGCGGTCGACGGGCGGCTGGTGGCCGCCGACCCGGACGCACGGGTCACCGGGCCGGTCGAGTTCGACTCGCGCAAGGTGTCCGCCGGTGCGCTCTTCGTCGCCTTCCCCGGCGAGAAGGTGGACGGGCACGACTACGCCGCGGCGGCGGTCGAGGCCGGCGCGGTGGCGGTGCTCGGCACCCGGGAGGTGCCGGGCGTGCCGATGGTCCTGGTCGGCGACGCGCTCACCGCGATGGGCCGGCTGGCCCGCGCGGTGGTGGACCGGCTGCCCGGCCTCACCGTGGTCGGCCTGACCGGCTCGTCCGGCAAGACCACCACCAAGGACCTGATCGCGCAGCTCGCCGCGCGGCTCGGCCCGACGGTCGCGCCGCCCGGCTCGTTCAACAACGAGCTGGGGCACCCGTACACGGCGTTGCAGGCCGGGCCGGACACCCGCTACCTGGTGATGGAGAAGGGCGCCCGCGGGGTGGGGCACGTGCGCTACCTCTGCGACGTGGTGCCGCCGCGGATCTCCGTGGTGCTCAACGTCGGTGTGGCGCACATCGGCGAGTTCGGCTCCCGGGAGACCATCGCGCTGGCCAAGGGGGAACTGGTCGAGGCGCTGCCGGCGGACGGGCTGGCGGTGCTCAACGCCGACGACCCGTTGGTGGACGCGATGGCGACGCGTACCGTCGCCCGGGTGGTCCGGTACGGCGAGGCGGCGCACGCGGACGTCCGGGCCGTCGACGTCACGGTGGACGAGCGCGGTCGGCCGGCGTACACCCTGGTGACCCCGGAGGGGGACGCCCCGGTGCGGCTCGGGCTGACCGGGCGGCACCAGGTCTCGAACACCCTCGCCGCCGCGGCGGTGGCCCGCGAGCTGGGCATGCCGCTGACCGAGCTGGCCATCGCGCTGGGTGAGCTGGGGATGGTCTCCACCCGCCGGATGGACGTCTTCGAGCGTCCCGACGGGGTGACCGTGATCGACGACTCGTACAACGCCAACCCCGCCTCGATGGCCGTCGCGCTGCGTGCGCTGGCCGGCATCGGACGGGACCGGCGTACCCTCGCGGTGCTCGGCTACATGGCCGAGCTGGGCCCGTTCGAGCACGACGGGCACGCCGAGGTGGGCCGGCTCGCGGCCGAGCTGGGCGTGGACCGGTTGCTCGTGGTGGGTGAGCCGGCCGCGCCGATCCACGAGGGCGCGACATCGGTAAGTGACTGGGGAGGAGAGTCGGTGCTGCTCACCGATCAGGCGGCGGCCGTCGAGGTGCTGCGGGGCGAGCTACGGCCGGGCGACGTCGTCCTGGTGAAGGGCTCCCGGTACCGCACCTGGGAGGTGGCCGACGCGCTGCGCGCGGAGGCGGGCGACGCGACCGGGGAGAGCCCTGGGAGCGCGAGGAGTGAGCTTGCGAGCCCCGCAGTCGCGACCGAGGATGGCACCGCATGAGGGCGGTGATCGTCGCCGTCGGGGTCGCCTTCCTCATCTCGCTCTTCTGCACCCCGATCGCGATCAAGGTGTTCACCCGGCTCAAGGCCGGCCAGCCGATCCGGGCCGAGGGCCCGGCCATGCACCAGGGCAAGAAGGGCACGCCGACGATGGGCGGCGTGGTCTTCATCCTGGCCACGGTCATCGCGTACGTCGCCGGGCACCTCGCCCTGACCACCCTGCCGGACCAGCAGATCGCCCAGGTCGAGCCGACCATCACCGCGCTGGTGCTGCTGGGGCTGATGGTCTTCTCCGGGGCGGTCGGTTTCATCGACGACTTCCTGAAGGTGCGCAAGCGGCACAGCGGCGGGTTGAACAAGCGCGGCAAGCTGCTCGGCCAGATCCTGGTCGGCGCGGTCTTCGGGGTGGTGGCGCTCTACTTCCCGAGCACCATGACCGACGCCTCCGGCGCGGTGACCAACACCGAGACCGTCGGCAGTACCACGCTGAGCTTCATCCGGGACATCCCGGCGCTGGACGTCAGCAAGGTCGGCGCGGTGATCATCTTCATCTTCGTGGTGATGGCCGCGACCAACGGGGTGAACCTCACCGACGGCCTCGACGGCCTGGCCACCGGCGCCTCGGTGATGGTCCTCGCCGCGTACGCGCTGATCGCGTTCTGGCAGTACCGGCACTGGTGCGCCGACCCGAACTACACCCAGGACTACTGCTACACCGTCCGCGACCCGCTGGAGATCGCGCTGATCGCCGGCGCCGCCGCCGGGGCCTGTGTGGGCTTCCTGTGGTGGAACACCTCGCCGGCGCGGATCTTCATGGGGGACACCGGCGCGCTGGGGCTCGGCGGGTTGATCGCCGGCATGGCGATGTCCACCCGGACGATCCTGCTGCTGCCGATCATCGGCGGTCTCTTCGTCATCATCACGATGTCGGTGGTCATCCAGATCATCTCGTTCCGGACCACCGGCAAGCGGGTGTTCCGGATGTCGCCGTTGCAGCACCACTTCGAGCTCGCCGGCTGGAGCGAGGTCAACATCGTGGTGCGGTTCTGGATCATCGCCGGGATCGGCGTGGCCATCGCGCTCGGCCTCTTCTACAGCGAGTTCCTCGCCGCCGTCACCTGACGACCCCCTCCCGCCGATCTTGCACTTTCGGCCCGTGGAATGCCCCGTTCTGCGGCCTTCGCCCGGGCAGGAAGTGCAAGATCGGCGAGGGGAGGGGGCGCCGACACGCCGACCGGGCGGTTGCGCCGGTGGCGGCCCCCGGAACCCGCGATGATGTCGGGGTGGGGGAGGCGCGAGAAACCGAGGGCACGACCGGGACCAGGGCACGCGCGGCGGCGGGCGGGACGCGTACCGCCGAGGCGGCCGGGACGACCCGCGGGCCGGACGAGCCGGGCGGCGCGGCGGCGCTGCGCGGCCTGGACGCCGCGGGCGGGCTGGCCGCGCTGCGTGGCCTGGACGCCGCGGGCGGGCTGGCCGCGCTGCGTGGCCTGCTGGACCGCCCGCTGGCCTCCTACTACCTGCTGCTCTCCAGCGCCGGCCTGCTGCTGCTGATCGGCCTGACGATGGTCTTCTCGGCCACCAGCGTCAAGGACTACGCCGAGAACGGCAACGCCTCCGCCTCGCTCACCAAGCAGGCGATCTTCGCGGTGATCGGCATCGGCGCGTTCTGGGCCTGCCAACGGCTGCCGGCGACCACCTACCGGTCGCTGGGCCGACCGCTGCTCTTCACCGCCGTCGGACTGCTGCTGGTGCTCAACCTGCTGCTCGCCTACGCCCGGCTGACCGGCCAGGATTCCGCCCGGATCGGCCCGATCGAGGCCCGGCTGCTCTGGCTGTTCATCGGCGGCATCCAGGTGCAGCCCTCGGAGCTGGCCAAGTTCGCCCTGGTGCTGTGGGGCGCGCACGTGATCGCCCGCAAGGGCGCCGCGCTGGGCTGGTGGCGCGAGCTGGCCACCCCGCTCTTCCCGGTGGTCGGGCTGCTCTTCGTGCTGGTCGGCTACAACGACCTGGGCACCATGCTCTGCCTGCTGGCGCTGGTGATCGGCCTGCTCTGGGCGGCCGGGGTCCGGCTGCGGGTGTTCGGCGCGCTGTCGGTGTTCGGCCTGATCGGCGTCGGCCTGCTGATCGCGGTGGCCTCGCTCGGCGCCGGCTCCGGCGAGCGGGGCGAGGAGAACTACCGGTTCGCCCGGCTGATGTCCTTCTTCAACCCGCCCGCTCCCGAGGACTGCAAGCTGGAGGGCTGCTACCAGATCTTCCAGGGGCGGCTGGCCATCGAGCACGGCGGCTGGTTCGGCGTCGGGCTCGGCAAGAGCAGCCTGAAGTGGAACTGGCTGCCGGAGGCGCACAACGACTTCGTCTTCGCGATCATCGCCGAGGAGCTCGGCGTGGTCGGCTGCGCGGTGGTGCTCACCCTGTTCGCCGTGCTGGCGTACACCGGGCTGCGCATCGCCCGCCGGGTGGACGACCCGTTCCGGCGGCTCGCCGCGACCGCGGTGACCACCTGGCTGGTGAGCCAAGCGGTGATCAACGTGGGCGGCGTGGTCGGGCTGCTGCCGATCACCGGCCTGCCGCTGCCGTTCATCTCCGACGGCGGCAGCGCCCTGGTCGTCACGCTCGCCGCGGTCGGCATGCTGGCCTCCTTCGCCCGGGCGGAACCCGACGCCGCCAGAGCACTGCATGCCCGTCCGCCGGCCCGATGGGTCCGACTAGTGTGGGCCCCGTTGCCACCGCTTCCCGCGCGGCGCCGCCGGCCGGCGGCCCCGCCGGCCGCCCGAGGGTCCGTGCCCCGGGCGCGGGAGCGGCGGCAGGACGACCAGGCCGCACCGCGCGGCGGCGTCCGGACCACCCGGACCCGCGGCAGGTCGGCGGACGAGAGGAGACGGTGATGGGTCCGCTGCGTTCGGTGGTGCTCGCGGGAGGTGGCACCGGGGGGCACATCTACCCGCTGCTCGCCTTCGCCGACTGCCTGCGCCGACACGACCCCGGCGTCCGGATCACCTGTCTCGGCACACCCAAGGGCCTGGAGAACGAGCTGATTCCGCCGCAGGGCTACGACCTGCGCCAGATTCCCGCCTACCAGCTGCCCCGGTCGGTCAACATGAACCTGGTGAAGACGCCGGGCCGGATGTGGACCGCGGCCCGCGCCGCGGGCAAGGTGATCGACGAGGTGCGCGCCGACGTGGTGGTGGGCTTCGGGGGGTACGTCTCGGTGCCGGCCTACCTGGCCGCCTGGCGTCGGGAGCTGCCGATCGTGATCCACGAGGTGAACGTCCCGCCGGGCGTGGCCAACCGGCTCGGCATGAAGTTCACCAAGCACGTGGCGGTCGGCTTCCCGCACCAGCCCGCGCAGGCCGAGTCGCTGCGCGACGCCCGGGTGGTCGGCGTGCCGCTGCGCCAGCGCATCGCCGGGCTGGACCGGGCCGCGCTGCGCAACGCCGCCCGGGCGCACTTCGGGCTCCGCCCCGACCTGCCGGTGCTCTTCGTGGCCGGCGGCTCGCAGGGCGCCCGGTCGATCAACCTCGCGGTCGCCGGCGCGGCCAAGGAACTGGCTCGGCACGGGGTGCAGGTGCTGCACGTGATGGGCGCCCGCAACGAGCCGGTGCCGATCCCCACCGACCTGCCGGTGCCGTACGTGACCCTGCCGTACCTGTCCGAGATGGAGCTCGGCTACGCGGCGGCCGACCTGATGCTGGGCCGGGGTGGGGCGATGACCTGCGCCGAGGTGGCCGCGATCGGCCTGCCCGCGATCTACGTGCCCTACCCGCACAGCAACCAGGAGCAGAAGCGCAACGCGCTGCCCGTGGTGGAGGCCGGCGGCGGGCTGCTCGTCGACGACGCCGAGCTGACCCCGGACTGGCTGGAGCGCACGGTGATCCCGCTGATCCGCGACCCGCACCGGCTCGCCGCGATGGGCGCCGCCGCGGCCGGGTACGGGCGGCGGGACGGCGACGAGGCGCTGCTCGACTTCGTCTACGAGGCGGTGGCCCGATGAGGCGGCACACCGTGACTGGAAGGCAGCTGTCATGAACACCGCGCAGTTCACCCCGGCCGGCACGCTCACCGCGGAGGACCTGGGCACCATCCACCTGATCGGGGTCGGTGGCGTCGGGATGAGCGGCCTGGCCCGGCTCTTCCTCACCCGGGGCATCCCGCTCTCCGGCAGCGAGTTGCGCGAGTGGCCCTCGCTGGCCGGCCTGCGCGCGCTCGGCGGCACCATCCACATGAGCCACGAGGCGAGCAACCTCGACGGCGTGGACACCGTGGTCTACTCGTCGGCCATCCCGCAGGACCACCTGGAGCTGGTCGAGGCGCGCCGGCGCGGGCTGCGGGTGCTGCACCGCTCCGAGGCACTGGCGGCGGCGATGACCGGTCGCCGGACGGTGGCGGTCGCCGGCACCCACGGCAAGACCACCACCACCTCGATGGTCACCATGGTGCTCCAGCAGGCCGGTACGGACCCGTCCTTCGTGATCGGCGGGGAGATCTCCGAGGTCGGCTCCGGCGCGCACCACGGCACCGGCGACCACTTCGTGGTGGAGGCGGACGAGAGCGACCGGTCCTTCCTGATCTACCGCCCGTACGTCTCGATCATCACGAACATCGAGGCGGACCACCTGAACACCTACGGCGACCTGGCCAACCTGGAGGCGACCTTCGCCGAGTTCGCCCGGCTCACCGACCCGGACGGGTTCATCATCACCTGCGCCGACGACCCGGGCGGGCGGCGGCTGGCCGAGACGCTGCGCGCCGAGGGGCGCCGGGTGCACACCTACGGCGAGGCGGCCGACGCCGACCTGCGACTGACCGAGATGGCCTCGTCGGCCCGGGGCGTGCGCTACCTCGCCAGCATCGACGGGCGGTCGCTGGGCGAGTTCCGGCTGCCGGTGCCGGGGCGGCACATGGGGCTGAACAGCGCCTCCGCGGTGCTGGCCGCGTACCTGCTGGAGCTGCCGCTGGAGGCGGCGGAGGCCGCGCTGGCGGTCTTCCCCGGGGTGCGGCGGCGCTTCGAGCGCAAGGGCGTCGCGGACGACGTGCTGGTCTACGACGAGTACGCCTACCACCCCACCTCGATCACGCTGGCCCTGCAGACGCTGCGCGAGGTGGCCGGGGACGGCCGGCTGATCGTGGTGTTCCAGCCGTACCGGCTCTACCGCACCCGCGACCTGCAGGCGGAGATCGCCGAGGGGTTGGCCATCGCCGACGAGCTGGTGCTGCTGGAGGTCTTCGGCCCCGGTGAGCTGCGTCAGCCGGGCGAGGGGTCGGCGGCGCTGATCGAGGCGGTGCCGCTGCCCGCGGAGCGGAAGATCTTCGTCGACTCCTGGGAGGCGGCGCCGGCGGAGGTGGCCCGGCGGGCCCGGCCGGGCGACGTGGTGGTGACCATGGGCGCCCCGCCGATCTCGCTGATGGGTGACCAGCTGCTGGCGGCGTTGGCGGCGCGGTGCGGTGGCCCGGCCGCGGACACCCCGGCGATGGGTGGGGTGGTCCCGGACGGCACGGCGCCCACCGCGGGATGAGTCCCGGCCCGGCCCGGGGGCGGACCAGCGGCGCGGACGGCGGCGCCGGCCGGCGTGGGCCGGTCCGGCGCTGGCAGCTGGTCCGGGCCGGCAGTGACGCGGTGCCCGCGTCCACCCGCCGGTTCATGGCCCGGGCCCGGCGGCGGCGGATGCGCGCGGCGCTGCCCTGGGCGGTGGCGGCCGGGGTGCTGGCGCTGGCCGGGCTGGTCGCCTGGACCCTGCTCGGCACCGGGCTGTTCGGGGTGCGCGAGGTCCGCGTCGAGGGTGCCGACCTGGTGACCCCGGTGGAGGTACGCGACGCCGCCGAGGTGCCCGACGACGTCCCGCTGGCCACCGTGGACCTGGCCGACGTGGCCCGCCGGATCGGCGCGCTGCCCGCGGTGGAGCGGGTGACCGTGTCCCGGGACTGGCCGGACGCGCTGGTGGTCCGGGTGACCGAACGCACCGGCGTGGCGGTGGTGCCGCGGGGCGAGGAGTTCCTGGTGGTCGACGGGGCCGGGGTGGTGTTCCGGACGCTGCCGCGGCGCCCGGCGGAGCTGCCCCTGGTCCGGGTCGCCGATCCGGGTCCGGACGACCCGGGCACCCGGGCCGCGCTGGACGTGCTCGCCGCGCTCACCCCGCAGCTGCGGGCGGAACTGGTGGACGTGACCGTGGAGGGCCTGGCCCGGATCAACCTGCGGCTACGCGACGACCGGACGGTGGTCTGGGGGGACGCCACCCGGGGCCCGGACAAGGCCCGGGTGGCCACCGCGCTGCTGGGTCGCAAAGCCGACACCATCGACGTCAGCGCGCCGGACGTGGTGACCTTCCGGTGAGCCGCCGGTCAGCGTGGCGGCCGGGCCCGGTCCGCCCGGCGTGACCCGTTCCGCTATGGGCGGCGACACGCCGGTCAGGTCCTTGGCTCATCGCGCGGGGGCGCTTACGTTGCCCCGAAGAGGATCAGTGGTTGACATAACTGTAAGCCTCTAGTAGAGGGTGAGGGTTCACCCCTGACCCTCCACTGAGGACAGCTGTCGTCGACCGTTGGTCTGGCCACGCCGTACCGGGTCGGGGCGAAGCCAATCTCGAAGGGAAAGGACCGGAGATGACACCTCCGCACAACTACCTGGCGGTCATCAAGGTCGTCGGCATCGGGGGTGGCGGCGTCAACGCCGTCAACCGGATGATCGAGGTTGGGCTCAAGGGCGTCGAGTTCATCGCGATCAACACCGACGCGCAGGCGCTGCTGATGAGCGACGCCGACGTCAAGCTGGACGTCGGCCGCGAGCTGACCCGCGGCCTGGGCGCCGGGGCGAACCCGGACGTCGGCAAGAACGCCGCCGAGGACCACCGGGACGAGATCGAGGAGGTGCTCAAGGGCGCCGACATGGTCTTCGTGACCTGCGGTGAGGGTGGCGGCACGGGCACCGGCGGGGCGCCCGTGGTGGCGAACATCGCCCGCAAGCTCGGCGCGCTGACCATCGGCGTGGTGACCCGCCCGTTCTCCTTCGAGGGCAAGCGCCGCCAGGTGCAGGCCGAGTCCGGCATCGACGAGCTGCGCAACCAGTGCGACACGCTGATCGTCATTCCGAACGACCGGCTGCTGGCGCTCGGCGACCGCAACATCAGCATGATGGACGCCTTCCGCACCGCCGACCAGGTGCTGCTCTCCGGTGTCCAGGGCATCACCGACCTGATCACCACCCCGGGTCTGATCAACCTGGACTTCGCCGACGTCAAGAGCGTGATGAGCGGCGCGGGCAGCGCGCTGATGGGCATCGGCAGCGCACGGGGCGAGAACCGCGCGGTCGAGGCGGCCGAGGCGGCCATCTCCAGCCCGCTGCTTGAGCAGAGCATGGACGGCGCGCGCGGCGTGCTGCTCTCCATCGCGGGCGGCTCCGACCTGGGGCTGTTCGAGATCAACGACGCGGCGCAGCTGGTCACCGACGCGGCCCACCCGGACGCCAACATCATCTTCGGCGCGGTGATCGACGACGCCCTCGGCGACGAGGTGCGGGTCACCGTGATCGCGGCCGGATTCGACGGCGGTGCGCCGTCGTACAAGGCGGCCGAGCCGGCCCGCAAGACCAACCAGAACCAGCCGGCGCAGCAGAGCGCCCCGGTCTCGCCGCCGGCCACCATGCCGGCGCCGCCGCAGTCGCCGCGGCGGGTGCTCTTCGACGACGTCGACGTGCCCGACTTCCTCAAGAACGGGTCCTGAGCCCGCGCCCATGAGCGACAGCCAAGCTTCGGTACGCCCCGACCGGCGCGCCGAACTCGCGGCCGGCCTGGCCCGGGTGCGGTCCAGGATCGCTGACGCCTGCGCCGCCGCCGGCCGGGACCGGGCCGAGGTCACGATGATCGCGGTGACCAAGACGTACCCGGCCGGCGACGTGGTGGCGCTGGCCGGGCTCGGCGTCACCGACGTGGGGGAGAACCGCGACCAGGAGGCGGCGCCGAAGGCCGCCGAGGTGGCCGCCGCCGGGGTGACGCCGCGCTGGCACTTCATCGGCCGGTTGCAGCGCAACAAGGCGCGTTCGGTGGTCCGGTACGCCGACGCGGTGCACTCGGTGGACAGCGTCCGGCTGGCCCGGGCGGTGGACGCGGCGGCGGCGGCCGCCCGGGATCGGCCGCTGGACGTGCTGGTCCAGGTCAGCATCGACGGCGACGCGGCCCGGGGCGGCGCGCTGCCCGGCTCGGCCGACCCGGATGTCGGGCTCGACCGGGTGGCCGAGGCGGTCGCCGGCGCCGAGGCGCTGCGGCTGACCGGCCTGATGGCGGTGGCGCCGCTGGGTTGGGAACCGGAGCGGGCGTTCGCCCGGCTGGCCGAGCTGGCCGCCGCGTTCCGGTCCGTCCACCCGGGAGCCACCTCGTTGTCGGCCGGAATGAGTGGCGACCTGGAAGTCGCGATCGGATACGGCGCGACACATGTCCGCGTGGGTAGCGCGTTGCTCGGAATGCGCCCCACGCTGCGGTAGCCTGACCGCGGAAGAAGCAAATTACATCGGTGTTGTTTTGGGAACGGCTTTCCTTTGCCGGGGGTCGTGGCGCGCGACGCGAATCGCGCGCCAGGGGATTGCCGTTCCGGTCCGGTGGGCAGGAATGTTCCACTCGCGACAAGGCGACACGGCACGGGGGCGTGTGCCGCACGGCGGACGGAAGGGCGCGGGATGGGTGCACTGCGCAAGGCGGGGGTCTGGCTCGGTCTGGTCGAGGAGGACGACGAGCGGGCCTACGACGACGGTGGCTACGACAAGGGTGGCTACCGCGAATCGCGCTACCGGCAGAGCCGGTACGCCGAGGAGTTCGCCGACGACGACGAGGACGACGCCGAGGAGCCGCCGGCGCCGCGGCCCCGGTCGGGCGACCGTGGCCGGTTCACCGAGCGGTCCAGCGGCCGGGCCGGCGACACCGAGCGCGCCGAGGCCGAGCGGTCGGAGCGGTCGGAGCGGTCCAGCGTGCGGTCGATCACCCGGTCGACGGCCGGTGAGCCCTCCGGGGCGCTGACCTACCACACCCGGGACAACCTCGCCCTCGCGCCGCAGGTGCAGCCCCGGGAGCGGGCCGTGGTGGCCGAGGAGGAGCAGCGGTACCAGATCACCACGCTGCACCCGACCACCTACCGCGAGGCGCGCACCATCGGCGAGCACTTCCGCGACGGCGTTCCCGTGATCATCAACCTCACCGAGATGGACGAGGCGGATGCCCGCCGTCTGGTGGACTTCGCCGCCGGGCTGGCCTTCGGCCTGCGCGGTACGATCGAGCGCGTGACCAACCGGGTGTTCCTGCTCTCACCGGCCAACGTCCAGGTCACCGCGGAGGACAAGGCCAAGATCGCTGAGGGTGGCTTTTTCAGTCTGAGTTGACCCCGGCCGACCGAGGGACGTCGCCTGTCGTGTTGTCGATCCTGTTGCAGGTCCTGTACCTGATCGTCTATGTCTTCCTGCTCCTTCTTCTGTCCCGGTTTGTCCTGAGCGCTGTGCTGCAGTACGGCCGCCGGTGGCAGCCGGGCCGGGGGGCATCGGCAGGACTGGAATCCGTGTGGAGCGTCACTGATCCCCCTCTCAGCGCGTTGAGGCGTGTGATCCCTCCGCTGCGAATTGGTACCGTGAGCATCGACCTGGCCTCCCTTGTGCTCCTGGTTATCCTGTTCGTGCTGATGAGGTTTGTGTTAGAGCCGGCGATCATCAGGACCGCCTGATGACCGACGCGCTATCGCGGCCGCAACTGACCCGAGGAGTTTCGATGCCGCTGACCCCGGCCGACGTGCACAACGTCGCCTTCAAGAAGCCGCCGATTGGTAAGCGGGGCTATGACGAGGAGGAGGTCGACGCCTTCCTGGACGAGGTCGAGCGCGAGCTCGCCCGTCTCATCGAGGAGAACAACGAGCTGCGCGCCCAGGTGGAGCGCGGCGGCCGTGGCGGCGCTCCGGCGGGCCCCGGCGGCGACGCCCGACTCGCGGCGGAGCTCAACGACGTCAAGGCGCAGCTCGACCGGGTGCAGCGCGACAAGGCGGCGGCCGAGCAGGCCGCCCGCGCGATGCAGGCGGAGCTGGAGCAGGTCCGCGCGGCCGGTGGGCCGGCGGCGGTCGGCGACGGCGAGCAGCAGGCGCTGCGGGTGCTGATGATGGCCCAGCGGACGGCCGACGACCACGTCTCGGACGCCCGTCGCGAGGCCGACCAACTGCTCTCCGAGGCTCGCTCGAAGGCCGAGGAGGTCACCCGCGAGGCGCGCGCCAAGGCCGACGCGCTGGAGCGGGACGCCCGGCAGCGGCACCAGGAGGCCATGGGCGGCCTGGACGCCAAGCGCACCGCGCTGCAGAAGCACATCGAGGAGCTGAAGCAGTTCGAGCGGGAGTACCGCACCCGCCTCAAGGCCTACCTGGAGAGCCAGCTGCGCGACCTCGACGGTCGTGGCCAGGGCCTGGAGGCGGAGCTGACCCGTTCCGAGGGCAACCGCGCCGCCGGCGGCAACGGCCTGGCCGCGGCGGGTCTCGCCGGTTCCTACGGCGGCGGTCGCTCCGGCGCGCTGGAAGCCGGTCGCTGACCACCGGTCGGCGGCCGCCCCGTGACGGCGGTCGCCGGCCTCGCTCATCGCTACGGACGCGGCGGGGGTGAGCCGTGATAGTCGCCAGTCTCCTGCTCATCCTCGTCGCGGTGGTGCTGCTGGTGCTCGGCCTGGCCGGTGGCTCCAGCCTGCTCCTGATCATCTCCATCGCGGCCAGCCTGCTGGCCGCCGTCGCACTGGTCGCCGGCGCCCGCCAGGCGGCCGCCGACCGGGCGACGGCGTACCGGGACGGCTCCGCGCAGCGGGTGCGGACGGGCACCCGTCCGACCACCCCGGCCGGGTCCGCGTACGGGCCGCCGCTGGGGGAGCCGGACATCCCCGTCCAGCACGTTCCTCCGACGGTCGACGCCGGCGGTGCCGGGTGGCGGCAACCACCCGAGCCGCCGGTGACCGAGGCCGACCCGCCGGCGACGCCGGGCGTCGGGCCGGTCGAGGCGTACGACGACGAACCGGCCGCCCAGGAGCTCACCCCGAACCAGGCCGCCCGGCTGGCCGAGTTGACCACCGAGGTACGGGTGGTCGACGGCCGGCCGCGCTACCACCTGGCCGGCTGCGCGCATCTGGTCGGGCGCGCGTCCGAGCCGCTGCCCGTCGCCGAGGCGGGCGAGCTCGGGTTCTCTCCGTGCGCCCACTGCGCGCCGGCCACCGCGCTGCTCGCCGACGCGCACCGGATCTGACCCGGCGCCTGATGGACGACACGCTCACCGTCGCGGTCCGGGTGAAGCCCGGCTCCGCCCGGGCCCGGGTCGGCGGTCGCTTCGACGGGCCGCACGGACCCGCGCTGGTGATCGCCGTGAACGCGCCGGCGGTCGACGGCCGCGCCACCGAGGCGGCCCGCCGCGCCCTGGCGCAGGCGCTCGGCGTCCGCCCGGCGGTGGTCTCGCTGCGGGCCGGGGCGGCCAGCCGGGACAAGCTCTTCCTGATCGAGCGCCCCGACCCGGGGCTGACCGAGCGGCTCGGACAGCTGCGCGACGGGACCGCCGGGTGAGCCACGCCCGGGGCAGGCGGCCGTGACCCCCGGGCTGGACGTCGCGCTCCTGCTGGGGGCGGCCGTCCTGCTGGTCGCGGTCGGGGCGGTGCGGCTCTCCACCCGGCTAGGGGTGCCCAGCCTCCTGGTCTACCTGGCGCTCGGCGTGGGCATCGGCGAGGCCGGGCTGGGCATCCGCTTCGACGACGCCGAGCTGACCCGGACGCTCGGCTTCTGCGCCCTCATCGTGATCATCGCCGAGGGCGGCCTCTCCGCCCGGTGGAGCACGCTGCGGCCGGTGCTCGGGCTCGCCGCGGCGCTCTCCACGGTGGGCGTTGTGGTCAGCATCCTGGTCGTCGGGATCGCCGTACACCTGCTGCTCGGGCTGGACTGGCGGCTCGCCCTGCTCTACGGCGCGGTGCTCTCCTCCACCGACGCGGCGGCGGTCTTCGCCACCCTGCGCCGGCTGCGGCTGCCACCCCGGCTGGTGGCCACCCTGGAGGCCGAGTCCGGGATGAACGACGCCCCGGTGGTGCTGCTGGTGGTGTTGCTCTCCCGGGACGGTGGCGCCGCCGGGCACCCCTGGTGGTACGAGGTCGGCCTGGTCGGCTACGAGCTGGCCCTCGGCGCCCTGGTGGGGTTCGCCGCCGGCCTCGGCGGGCGGTGGGCGCTGCGGCGGGCCGCGCTGCCCTCGGCGGGGCTCTATCCGATCGCGGCGGTCGGGTTGACCGTGCTGGCGTACGCGGGCGGCGCGGTGCTGCACGCCTCCGGCTTCCTCGCCGTCTACGTGGCCGGGGTGCTGCTGGGCAACGCCCGGCTGCCGCACCGGCAGGCGATCCTCGGCTTCGCCGACGGGCTGGCCTGGCTGGCCCAGATCGGGCTCTTCGTGCTGCTCGGCCTGCTGGCCACGCCGAGCCGGCTGGACGCGGCGGTGCTGCCGGCGGTGGTCGCCGGGCTGGCGCTGGTGTTGCTCGCCCGCCCGCTGTCGGTGGCGGCGTCCGCGCTGCCGTTCCGGTTCGGCCTGCGCGAGCAGGCGTTCCTGTCCTGGGCCGGGCTGCGCGGGGCGGTGCCGATCGTGCTCGCCACCATCCCGCTCTCGGAACGGGTGCCGGGCGCGGACCGGCTCTTCGACGCGGTCTTCGTGCTGGTGGTGATCTTCACGCTGTTGCAGACCGGGACCCTCGGCCCGGTCGCCCGCTGGTTGCGGGTGACGGCGCCGGCCGAGGCGACCGAGATCCTGGTGGAGACCGCGCCGCTGGAGCGGATGCGGGCGGACCTGCTCCAGCTGGAGGTGCCGCCGGGGTCCCGGTTGGCCGGGGTGCACATCGACGAGCTGCGGCTGCCGCTGGGGGCGGCGGTGACGCTGGTGCTGCGCGACGGGGTGGGTTTCGTGCCGGGCCTGGACTTCCGTCTGAAGACCGGCGACAGCCTGTTGATCGTGGCCACCCACGGGGTGCGCGACGAGGCGGAGCGCCGGCTGCGGGCGGTCAGCCGGCGGGGTCGGCTGGCCCGCTGGTTTGGCGAGTACGGCGAGGATCGCGACGGTTGATCTGCTAGCGTTCCCTTTGTCCCGATACGGCATGACTCGGGGCTGAAAAGCGGAGCGACGGTGCGGCACGTTGTCGGACGCCTGTACGTTCCGTATTCTTGCCAACCTCCGGAGTGCGCGGCCTCGTCGCCGCGCGCCCGTTTTGTACCTGGGGGCGCCAATGCCGGCGACCCCTGTCCAGGTGCCGCGGACCGCCGCGGTTCCGCGGCCGAGGGAGCGACGATGGCGAAGCCAGCCGAGACCAGGACCGCCGGCCGCAAGCCGGTGGCCAAGGCCACCCGCAGCGCGGCGGAGACCGAGAAGATCCGGGCGGCCCTGGCGGCACGGCGCGACGAGTTGCGCGCCGAGTACGATCAGACGCTGAGCGAGATCACCGAGCTGCAGCGCGACCGGCTGACCGACTCGGCCGGGGACGACCAGGCCGACACCGGCACTAAGACGTTCGAGCGGGAGCAGGAGATCTCCCTCGCCAACAGCATCCTGGAACGGATCACGCAGGTCGAGCGCGCGTTGGAACGGCTCGACGAGGGCGGCTACGGCTGGTGCGAGCGGTGCGGCAACCCGATCCCGGTGGAGCGGCTCGCCGCCTTCCCGTCGGCCACCCTCTGCGTGACCTGCAAGCAGCTGGAGGAGCGGCGCTGAGGTCCGCTCCCCGGCGGCGCCGGAGACGGTGAGCGATCACCGCCGACTCGATGGGGAGCAGATGACCGCAGCACCGTCCGCCGAGCCTGGCCGCGCCGAGCCGGGCGGTCGCCGGCTCCGACCCCGGGCCGTCGCGCTGCTCGGCGCGGTCGCGCTGGTCGCTCTGGTGGCCGACGTGGTCACCAAGCACTGGGCCCTGGCTGCCCTGACCGACCGCGAGCCGGTCCGGCTGCTCGGTGGGGCCATCTACCTGAGCCTGGTCCGCAACAGCGGCGCCGCCTGGAGCATCGGCTCCGACCACACCTGGGTCTTCCCGCTGATCACCATCGGCGTGGTCGGCTGGATCATCTGGATGGCGTTGCGGCTGCGCTCGACCCCGTGGGCGGTCTCGCTCGGCCTGGTGCTCGGCGGGGCGCTCGGCAACCTGATGGACCGGATCTTCCGGGCGCCCGCCCCGTTCCACGGCCACGTGGTCGACATGGTCAGCGTCTTCGGGCCGTACGGCGAGTACTTCCCGGTGTTCAACGTGGCCGACAGCTCGCTGGTCTGCGGCGTGGTGCTCGCCGTGCTGCTGGAACTCACCGGCCGTCAGCGCGACGGCGGGCGGGTCGGCCGCGACGGCCGCCCGGTCGCGGCCGGCGACCCGGCGGCGGCCGGTGTCGAGCAGCGGGAGCGGGCGTGACCTCGGCGTTCGCCGCGGGCGGCGACCACCGTTCGCTGCCGGTGCCCGACGGCCTCGACGGGATGCGGCTGGACCAGGCGGTGTCCCGGCTCTTCGGGCTGTCCCGGACCGCCGCCGCGGCCCTGGTGGACGCCGGGGACGCGCTGGTCGACGGCGTGCGACGGCCCAACTCGCACAAGGTCAAGGCGGGCTCGTGGCTGGAGGTGACGCTGCCCGCGCCGGCCGCGCCGCCGACCGTGGTGCCGCAGGCGGTGCCCGGGCTGCGGGTGGTCTACGCCGACGAAGACATCGTGGTGGTGGACAAGCCGGTCGGGGTCGCCGCCCACCCCAGCCCGGGCTGGACCGGCCCGACGGTGATCGGCGGGCTGGCCGCGATCGGTCACCGCATCTCCACCAGCGGCGCCGCCGAGCGGCAGGGCGTGGTGCACCGGCTGGACGTGGGCACCACCGGGATCATGGTGGTGGCCAAGAGCGAGCAGGCGTACAGCGCGTTGAAGCGGGCGTTCAAGTACCGGGAGGTGGACAAGCGCTACCACGCGGTGGTGCAGGGCCACCTGGACCCGCTGCGCGGCACCATCGACGCCCCGATCGACCGGCACCCCACCCACGACTACCGCTGGGCGGTGGTCTCCGGCGGCAAGCCGAGCATCACCCACTACGACACGGTCGAGGCGTTCCCGGCGGCGAGCCTGGTCGACGTGCGGCTGGAGACCGGGCGTACCCACCAGATCCGGGTGCACTTCTCCACCCTGCGCCACCCGTGTGTGGGCGACCTCACCTACGGCGCCGACCCCACCCTGTCGGCCCGGCTCGGCCTGGCCAGACAGTGGCTGCACGCCCGCGCGTTGAGCTTCCTGCACCCCCGAACGGGGGACGAGGTCAGCTTCGTCAGCGACTACCCTGACGACCTGGAGCGCGCGCTCGAGATCCTCCGCGACTGAGCGGCGCGCCCGTCCGAGACGATCCGACGAGGGGACCTCCGCCCGTGCGCGCCGGCGATCTGCTGCGGCAGTTGGACCAGCGGCTGTTGCCGCGGCTGGCCACGGCCGTGGCCCGGCTGGGCCACGGCCCGGCCCGGCCGCGCCTGCTGCCGTCGGTGGCGCTGCTGTCCTGCGCGGCGGTGCTGCTCACCGCGGTCTGGGCCACCGACGACCGGCCGGTCGGCGACCCGACCGTCGGCGAGGTGACCCGGGTCGGGGTGGCCAACGGCGAGTCCATCCCGGGCTACCTGCGGGCCGCCACGGCCGACCTGGCCACCCTGCCGAGCGCCGCCGCGACGCCGGGCGACGGCACGTACGCCCTGGTGTCGCTCTCCACCTACCTGACGCCGCAGCGGCTGGCCGCGGTCGTCGGGGACGTGTCGGTCGCCGAGGTCTTCGGTCGGGTGCCGCTGCCGGACCGGCAGACGGAGATCGTCCGCCTGCCCGCCCAGCGGGTGCCCGACGACGTGGTCGGCGCGATGGCCGACCTCGCCGCGCGCAAGGACCGGGAGGCGGCCGACTACCGGACCCGGGCCGCCGGCGCCGCCGACCCCGAGCTGCGCCAGGTGTACGCCAGCGGCGCCGAGGTGGCGGCGGCGGAGGCGGCCGCGTACCGGTCGGGCTGCGCGTGCGTCTACGCGGCGGTGGTCCGCGCCGAACCGGCGGCGCTGCGCGGGGTGGCCACCCGGCCCGACGTCCGGGTCGTCGACCCGGCCCCCGAGGTGCGCCGGCTGGACCGGACCGTCTTCACCCCGCCGCTGCCCGAGCAACGGGACGTGGCCCGGCCGCCGGCCGACGGCGGTCTCGCCTCGCCGGCCCCGACCGGCAGCACCGAGCCGGCCACCCGCAGCCCGGCCGCGGTCCCGTCGGCGGGCGATCCGTCGGAACCCGCACCGACCGTGACAGATCCGTCACGTCCGCCGTCGCCGCCCGCGCCGCCGGCGACCCGGTCGCCCACCCCGCCGACCTCGATGGACGCGACCGAGGGTAGTCCCGCGGCATCGTCACCGTGACGATCGGGTACGGGGGGAAGGTGCGCGGACGGGTGTGGCCCGAATAGGGTTTGGTTCGTAGCCTGTCAGGCGGAGTTCGACGGCGCTGGGGAGGGCGAGCCTTGGACGGCAGCGAGACCGGCTGGGGTCGGCCGGCCGAACCAGCACCGCGGTTGCGGGCGCTGCTCGACCGCGCCCGCCTCGCCGGCCGGGGCGCCGAGCAGCCGGAGCCCGAGCGGCGGGTCGACGAGCCGCTGCCCCCGCCCGGGCCGCTGTCCCCGCCCGGGCCGCTGTCCCCGCCCGAGGCGTTGCCCCGGCGCTCGGCGGGCAACGGCTACGCCGGGTCGGCGCGGCCGGTGAACCCCGCGGGCGAGCGGTCGTACGGTGCGGATCCCGGTTACCGGGCGGAAGCGACCTACCGGGTCGACCCGGCGTACCGGGCGGAGCCGGCGTACCGGCCCGAGCCGGGACACCCGGGCGAGCCGGCGTACCGGGTGCCGGAGCCGCGCCGGCCGGAGCCACCCGAGTCGCGGTACGCGCTGCTGGACAACGGCGGCTACCGCCCCGAACCGCCTCCGGGGGAGTCGCGGTACGCGCTGCTCGACCGGGGGGCCTACCGCCCCGAGCGCGGCTACCCGCCGCCGTCGCCCGCCCCCGCACCCGCTCCGCCCGCGCCCGCGCCCGCCGAGCGGGGCTACCCGGCGCGGGTCGAATGGCGGCCGCGCGGCGCGGAGTCCGACCTGGAGCGGGCCGCCGCGGTGCTCCGCCGCGAGCTGGGCAGCCCGCGGGTGCTCGCCTTCGCCAACCCCAAGGGCGGCGTGCACAAGACCACCGCCACCGTGCTCGCCGCGGCGACCGTCGGCAGCGTACGCGGGCGGGGCGTGCTGGCCTGGGACGACAACGAGCTGCGCGGCACGCTCGGGCTGCGCGCCGGCAGCGCCCGGCACGCCCGGACCATCCGGCACCTGGTCACCGACCTCGCCCAGATCGAGATCCGGGAGGGCAACGACCTGCTGGAGACCCTCGACGACTACCTGCGGCACGCCTCCGACGGCTCGTACGACGTGCTGGCCGGCGAGGAGAGCCCGCGGTTCGCCCAGCGGCTCGACCAGTTCACCGTCCGGCGGGTGCTGGAGCTGCTGCGGCGTACCCACGAGGTGGTCTGTGTGGACACCGGCAACAACGTGGAGAGCGACAACTGGCGCACCGTGATGCAGGCCGCCGACCAGCTGGTGGTCACCACCGTGCCCCGCGAGGACGCCGCGTTCAGCGCCGACTGGATGCTCGACCTGCTGCACGAGGTCGGCATGGGTGAGCTGGCGGAGAACGCGGTGACGCTGATCTCCTGCCCCACGCCGGGCCGCTCGCCGTTGCAGGACGACCTGGAGAAGCACTTCGCCAGCCGCACCCGGGCGGTGGCGGTGGTCCCGTACGACCCGGCGCTGGAGACCGGTTCCTCGATCGAGTACCACCAGCTCCAGCCGGAGACCCGGCAGGCGTGGCTGCGGGCGGCCGCGGTGATGCTGGAGCCGTTCGCCCGGTGAGCGGGTCTGTCGCCACCGGCGACCCGGCGCCCCGCCCGGCCTGAGAGGATCACCGGGTGAGCCCGGACACCCCCGACCGCGACCGGCCCGGCACCCGCCCCGACGAGGCGGGTCCGACCACACCGACCGACGCCGCCGTGCCGCCGCCCGCCGCGGCGGCTCCGGCGTGGCCGGCCACCGACCGGCCCGCGGTTCCCGCCGACGCGGACCGGCCGCGGTACGTCGACGGCGCCGGCCCGGGCGGGTCGCGACGGCCGGAGCCGGCCGACGGGGACCGGCCGCGGTACGTGGACGGCGTCGACCCGGACGGGTCGCGGTGGCCGGAGCCGGCCGGTGCGGACCGGCCGCGGTACGTGGACTCCGGCGAGGCGGCGGCGTGGCAGGTCGAGCGGGGCGCGGCGGCGGAGGTGTGGCCGGCCGGCCGGCGGCCGGACGAGCCGGAGCTGCCGCGTCGGCGGGCGCTGCGGCTCGGCGCCCTCGCCGCCTGCGCGCTGGCCCTGCTCGGGGTGCCGCTCGGGCTGCTCTGGGCGGCCCTCGCGCCGGACACCCCGGTGATCAAGGCGCCCGACGGGGCCGTCTACGCCCAGCCGCAGCCCGAACAGCCGATCGCCGCCGACGGCTGGTTCAGCCTGCTGGGGCTCGGCTTCGGGGTGCTGGCCGCGATCGCGCTCTGGTTGGTGCTGCGCCGGGTGCGGGGGCCGGTCGGGCTCTTCGCCGCCACCCTCGGCGCGTTCGGCGCCGCGCTGGTCGCCTGGCAGGTCGGGCGCCGGATCGGGCTGGCCACGTTCGAGCGGCTGCTGCAGACCGCCCCGGACGGCCGGGCCTTCAGCAAACCGGCCGACCTGCGCGCCGGCGGCGTCGACCTGGTGCTCGGCGTGCTGCCGGTGCCGCACGGCAACCTGCTGCTGCCCGCGTTCGGCGCCGCGGTGACGTACACCCTGCTGGCCGGCTGGTCGCGGTGGCCGTCGCTGCGCCCGGAGCCCGAGCTCGGCGCGGCCGGGCTCAGTTCGGTGTCGGTGGCGACGCCAGCTCCGCCAGCGGCACCGGAACCGCCCGCACCTGGCGCAGCAGAGCCGCCTCGCGATTGAGCAGCCGCAGCTCGGCGCGGAGCCGGGCCGCGGTGTCGTCGATGGCGAGCAGCCGCTGCCGGTCGGCGACGGTCAGCGCGGCCGTCGCGGCCACCAGGTGCGACAGCACCGTCGGGTCCTCCGGCAGCTGCTCGGAGATCTCCTCCGGGTCGGCGCGGACCAGGCCCAGGTACTGCCGGAACACCGCGATCACCCGGGCGGCCAGCAGTTCGGCGGTCTCGTCCGGGCCGCCCGGCTCGGGCAGCCACTCCACCTCGGCGGTGAGGTAGGGCGCGGAGCGGGCGTCGACGTCGGCGATCCGGAACCGGCGCTTGCCGACCGTGACGATGTCGAAGCCCCCGTCGTCGAGCTCGGTGACCTGGCGCAGCTCGGCGGTGCAGCCGATGTCGTGCAGCGTGACGTCGCCGCCGCCCGGCGTCGGCCGGCCGTCCGGCCCGGTCGGGGCGACCTCCCAGCCCTTCCGGATGGCCACCACACCGAACTCGCGCGGGGCACCGGCGGGCAGCCCGACCAGGTGCCGCACCAGCGCCCGGTAGCGCTCCTCGAAGATGTGCAGCGGCAGCACCAGGCCGGGGAAGAGCACCGTTCCGAGCGGGAACACCGGCAGCCGCGCAGTCACGCCGTCGAGGGTAGCCCGGCCCCGCCCGGGCGGCGTGTCCCGGCTCACCGTCCCGTCGTACGGGCGGCGCCGGTCGTCGCCGGGGCCGGCCGCCTAGACTCGCAAGGGTGTTGAATCGGATCGACCTGCGTGGCGGCGTGCGCGACCCGCGCCGCCTGCTGCCCCGTGCCCAACTCGACGTGTCGGTGGCCGTCGAGCGGATCCGCCCCCTGGTGGAGGCGGTCCGGGAGCATGGTTACCCGGCGATCCGGGAGGCGAGCGAGCGGTTCGACGGGGTGTCCCCGGAGGTGCTGCGGGTGCCCGCCGAGGCGATCGCCGCGGCGGAGGGCACGCTGGACCCGCAGGTCCACGCCGCGCTGCTGGAGTCGATCACGCGCGCCCGCAAGGTGCACGCCGACCAGCGCCGCGCCGACCACACCACCCAGGTGGTGCCGGGCGGCACGGTGACCGAGCGCTGGGTGCCGGTCGACCGGGTCGGCCTCTACGTCCCCGGCGGCCTGGCGATGTACCCGTCGACCGTGGTGATGAACGTGGTTCCGGCCCAGGCGGCCGGGGTCCGCTCGCTGGTGGTGGCCAGCCCGCCGCAGAAGGACAACGGCGGCCTGCCCGACCAGCGGGTGCTCGCCGCCTGCGCGCTGCTCGGCGTCGACGAGGTCTACGCCGTCGGCGGCGCCCAGGCGGTGGCGATGCTGGCGTACGGCGCCGCGGTGGACGCCGCGGGCAGCGCGCACTGCGACCCGGTCGACATGATCACCGGCCCGGGCAACATCTGGGTGACCGCCGCCAAGCGGCTGCTGCGCGGGGTGGTCGGCATCGACGCCGAGGCCGGCCCGACCGAGATCGCCATCCTGGCCGACGACACCGCCGACCCGGCGCACGTCGCGGCCGACCTGATCAGCCAGGCCGAGCACGACCCGCTGGCGGCGAGCGTGCTGGTCACCCCGTCGGTCGAGCTGGTCGAGGCGGTCGAGCGGGAGCTCGCCCGGCAGGTGCCGGCGACCAAGCACGCCGAGCGGGTCACCACCGCGCTCACCGGCGAGCAGAGCGGCGTGGTGCTGGTCGACGACCTCGACGCCGGCCTGCGGGTGGTCGACGCGTACGCGGCCGAGCACCTGGAGATCCAGACCCGGGACGCCCGGGAGTGGGCGCTGCGGGTGCGCAACGCCGGGGCGATCTTCGTCGGCGCCTGGTCGCCGGTGTCGCTCGGCGACTACTGCGCCGGCTCCAACCACGTGCTGCCCACCGGCGGCTGCGCCCGGCACTCCTCCGGGCTGTCCGTGCAGTCCTTCCTGCGCGGCATCCACCTGGTCGAATACTCCGAGCAGGCGCTGCGCGAGGTGGCCCCGCACGTGGTCACCCTGGCCGGGGTGGAGGACCTGCCCGCGCACGGGCAGGCGGTCGGCGTGCGCTTCCCGGGAGCCGCGTCGTGAGCGCGTCCGGGCCGCGCCGGGTGTTCGCCGCGCGCAGCGGGGTGCCGGCGTGACCACCCTCGACGACCTGCCGATCCGCGACGACCTGCGCGGGCTGTCGCCGTACGGGGCGCCGCAGCTGGACGTGCCGGTGCGGCTGAACACCAACGAGAACTCCTACCCGGTGCCCGAGCCGGTGGTGGAGGCGATCGCCAAGGCGCTCACGGCCGAGCTGCGCGACCTCAACCGCTACCCGGACCGGGACGCGGTGGCGCTCCGCGCCGACCTGGCCGGCTACCTCGGTCACGGGCTCACCGTCGAGCAGGTCTGGGCGGCCAACGGCTCCAACGAGATCCAGCAGCAGCTGCTCCAGGCGTTCGGCGGTCCCGGCCGGACGGCGTTGGGCTTCACCCCGGCGTACTCGATGCACCCGCTGCTGGCGCTGGGCACCGGCACCCGGTGGGTGCCGGCCCGCCGGGGGGTCGACTTCGGCCTGACCGCCGACGAGGCGGTGGCCCAGGTCCGCGAGCACGCCCCGGACGTGGTCTTCCTCTGCTCGCCGAACAACCCCACCGGCACCGCCCTCGACCCGGCGGTGGTCACCGCGGTGCTCGACGCGGCCCCCGGCATGGTGGTCGTCGACGAGGCGTACGCCGAGTTCGCCCGCCCGGGCACGGTCAGCGCGCTCGCCGTGCTGCCCGGTCACCCGCGGCTGGTGGTGACCCGGACGATGAGCAAGGCGTTCGGGTTCGCCGGCGGCCGGCTGGGCTACCTCGCCGCCGACCCGGCGGTGGTGGCGGCGGTGCAGCTGGTCCGGCTGCCGTACCACCTCTCGGCGCTCACCCAGGCCGCCGCCCGCGCGGCGCTGGCCCACCGGGACGCCCTGCTCGGCACGGTCGCCGCGATCAAGGCGCAGCGCGACCGGATCGTCGCCGAGTTGCGCGGCCGGGGCCTGCGGGTCGCCGACAGCGACGCCAACTTCGTGCTCTTCGAGGTGGGCGGCGACCAGAGCGTCGCCTGGCGGGCCCTGCTGGAGCAGGGCGTGCTGGTGCGCGACGTCGGGCTGGCCGGCTGGCTGCGGGTCACCGCCGGCACCCCCACCGAGACGGACGCCTTCCTGCGGGCGATGGAGAAGCTGTGAGCGCGCACAGCGGAGCCCCGCGGTCACGAACGAAAGGTTGCACAGCATGAGCCGGACCGGCCGGGTCGAGCGGGTCACCAAGGAGACGAAGGTCCTCGTCGAGATCGACCTCGACGGCACGGGCCGGGCCGAGATCAGCACCGGGGTCGGCTTCTACGACCACATGCTCAACCAGATCGCCCGGCACGGCGGCTTCGACCTGACCGTGCGCACGGTGGGCGACCTGGAGATCGACGCGCACCACACCATGGAGGACACCGCGCTCGCCCTGGGCACCGCCTTCGACCAGGCGCTGGGGGACAAGGCCGGCATCCGGCGGTACGGCTCGGCGACCGTCCCGATGGACGAGGTGCTGGTCCGGGCGGCGGTGGACCTGTCCGGCCGGCCGTACGTGGTGCACGACGAGCCGCCGCTGGCCCCGTACATCGGGCCGGTCTACCCGACCAGCATGACCCGGCACATCTGGGAGTCCTTCGGCCAGGCGGCCCGGGTCACCCTGCACGTGGACGTGCTGCGGGCGGCCCGGCCGGGCGGCCACCCGGACGCGCACCACGTGGTCGAGGCCCAGTTCAAGGCGGTCTCCCGAGCGCTGCGCGAGGCCACCGCGATCGACCCGCGCGCGGCCGGCGCGATCCCCAGCACGAAGGGGGCGCTGTGATGGGGGCAGTGCTGCCGATCCTGTTGCTGGTGCTGGCCGGCGTGCTGGTGGGCGGGGTCGTCTCGTTGCACCGGCAGGGCGCGCCGCGCGGCGCGGTGGTGGTCACCGCGCTGCTCGCCGTGCTGGCCACCACCGGCGGGGTGCTCTGGCTGCTGCCGGAGGTGGGGGCATGAGCGGCGTCGTGGTGCTGGACTACGGGTCGGGCAACCTGCGCTCGGCGGAGCGGGCGCTGGCCGCGGCCGGCGCCGACGTGCGGGTGACCGACGACCTGACCGCCGCCGCCGAGGCGGACGGCCTGGTGGTGCCGGGGGTGGGCGCGTTCGCGGCGTGCATGGCCGGGATCGAGGCGCTCGGCGCCGGGCCGGTCATCGCCGAGCGGGTCGCCGCGGGCCGTCCGGTGCTGGGCATCTGCGTCGGCATGCAGGTGCTCTTCGAACACGGCGACGAGCACGGCGTGGTGACCAAGGGACTCGGCCTGCTTCCCGGCGGGGTGACGAGGCTGCCCGCCGCCCGGCTGCCGCACATGGGTTGGAACACCGTCGCGGCGCCGGCCGGTTCGGTGCTCTTCGCCGGACTGCCCGCCGACAGCCGCTTCTACTTCGTCCACTCGTACGCGGTCGGCGACCCCGGCGCGTTGGCCGCCGCGGGCGCCACCGTCACCACCGCCCACCACGGGGTGGACTTCGTCGCGGCGGTGGAGCGGGGCGCGCTGTCGGCCGCCCAGTTCCACCCGGAGAAGTCCGCCGACACCGGTGCCGCGCTGCTGCGCAACTGGCTCGGCACGCTGGGCACCGGTGGCTGAGCCGGTCCGCCGCCCGGCCGGCCGCCCCGGCGAGGGGCGCCGGCGGGGTGCCCGGTGAGCAAGGAGCGGGCCCGCCGGCGGGCGGAGCGGGAGGCCGCGCAGGCCCGGGAGCGGGCCGTCCGGCAGCGGCGGTCGGACCGGCGGGCCCGGCGGCGGGCGTTGCTGCGCCGGCTGACGCCGACCTGGCAGCGCGGGCGTACCGGCCGGCTGCCCCGGCACAGCCGGGGTGAACGCGCGGCGATCGTGCTGCTCACCCTGGCGGCGATCATGCTGATCTGGTCGCTCGTGGACGATCTGGCGCTGCGCGTCGCGCTGGTCGTGCTGCTGCTGCTCGTACTGCCGGCGATCGTGGTGATCGCCCTGGACCGTCGTACCTGAACCGAGGAGAAGCACGTTGAGCCTGACCCTGTTGCCCGCCGTGGACGTCGCCGACGGCCGGGCCGTCCGGCTGGTGCAGGGCGCCGCCGGCAGCGAGACCAGCTACGGCGACCCGCTGGAGGCCGCGCTGGCCTGGCAGCGTGACGGCGCCGAGTGGATCCACCTGGTCGACCTGGACGCCGCGTTCGGCCGCGGCTCCAACGCCCACCTGCTCGCCGAGGTGGTCCGGCAACTCGACGTGAAGGTGGAGCTGTCCGGCGGCATCCGGGACGACGAGTCGCTGGCGGCCGCGCTCGGCACCGGCGCCGCCCGGGTGAACATCGGCACCGCGGCCCTGGAGGACCCGGTCTGGTGCGACCGGGTGGTCGGCGAGTACGGCGACCGGGTGGCGATCGGGTTGGACGTGCGCGGCCGTACCCTCTCGGCCCGGGGCTGGACCCGCGACGGCGGCGACCTGTACGAGGTGCTGGAGCGGTTGGACAAGGCCGGCGCGGCGCGGTACGTGGTCACCGACATCACCAAGGACGGCACCATGCGCGGGCCGAACCTGGACCTGCTGCGCGAGGTCTGCGCCCGCACGGACGCCCCGGTGATCGCCTCCGGCGGTGTCTCCACCCTGGACGACCTGCGGGCGCTGGCCACCCTGGAGCCGCTCGGCGTGGAGGGCGTCATCGCCGGCAAGGCGCTCTACGCGGGGGCCTTCACGGTCGCCGAGGCGCTGGAAACCCTGGCGGCGGCGTGAGCGAGCGGAGCGAGCGAACCAGCTGGCCCGGTGCGTCGGTGCCGCACGGCGGCACGGAGCGAAGGGGAGCGCCGGCGTGAGCGCGCGTGGCGTCGAGGAGAGCGGCACGACCGTCACCCGGCTGGGTTCCGGCGGGCCGTGGGAGGCCGCCTACGGCTACTCCCGGGTGGTCCGCGCCGGTGACCTCGCCTGGACGGCCGGCTGCACGTCCACGGTTGACGGGGTGGTGACCCACGTCGGGGACGCGGCCGCGCAGACCGCGCAGGCGCTGCGGATCGGGTTGGCCGCGTTGGCCGAGGTGGGCGCGCAGCCGGCCGATGTGGTGCGGACCCGGATGTACGTCACCGACCGGGCGTACGCCGACGAGGTCGGCCGGGCGCACAACGCGGTGTTCGGCGCGGTCCGCCCGGCCGCCACCATGGTGGTGGTGGCCGGTCTGATCGACCCGGAGCAGCTGGTCGAGGTGGAGCTGGAGGCCTACCTCGGCGAGCGCTGAGCCGGCCCGGAGTCGGCCCGGACAGCCCCGGCGCGTCCGCCGTACGGTCCTCGACCGGGGCCGCCGGTGGGTGCCAGACTGACCCGGTGAGCGGGGCGGCCGTCGGTCGGGACGTGCTGGTCGACCGTGCCCGGCGGTCGCTGGACGAGGGCCGGCCGGTGCTGGTGGAGGGCCCGGCCGGGATCGGCAAGACGGTCGTGCACCGGGAGTTGCTGGGCGCGGCCCGCCGGGCCGGCTGGCTGGTGCTGGGCTGCGCCCCGACCGAGGCGGAGTCGGCGCTGCCGTTCGCGGCGCTGGCCGACCTGCTCGACCCACTCGCCGGCCGGGTGCCCGAGCTGCCGGCGCCGCAGCGCGCGGCGCTGGCCGGGGTGCTGCTCACCGGCGACGTGCCGGGGCAGCCGATCGACGAGCGGACGGTGGGCGCGGCCACCCGGTCCCTGCTGGAGGCCGCCACCGCCGATCCGGCGGCGCCCCGGCTGCTGGTGGCCGTCGACGACGCCCCGTGGCTGGACCCGCCGAGCGAGCGGGCCCTCCGGTTCGCGGTGCGCCGGCTGGTGCCGCGGATCGCCGTGCTGGTCACCGCGCGGGCCGACCGGCCCGGCAGCGACCCGGCGCCGCTCGGACTCGACCACGGCGCCACCGGCGCCCGGCTGGACCGGATCGCGCTCGGGCCGCTCGGCGTGGGGGCACTGCACCACGTGCTGCGGACCGAGACCGGAACGGCGCTGCCCCGGCCGCTGCTGGTCCGGATCGCCGCCGAGGCCGGCGGCAACCCGCTGCTCGCCATCGAGCTGGCCCGGGCGGTGCTCCGGCTGCCGCAGCTGCCGGCCCCGGGCGCCGACCTGCCGGCCGCGCCGTCGCTGCGGCAGCTGGTCGCCGACCGGGTGGCCGCGCTGCCGCCGGACACCCGGCACGCGGTGCGCCTCGCCGCCCTCTCCGGCGTACCCACGCTGGCCGGGCTGGCCCGCGCCGGGGTGCCGGCGGCGGCCCTCGACGCGGCCGAGGAGGCCGGCCTGGTCGCCGTACGCGGGGACGCGATCGGCTTCGCCCACCCGGTGTACGCGGCGGCGGTCCGCGCCGACGTGCCGCCGGGGGTGCGTGGCCGGTTGCACCGGCTGCTCGCCGACACCACGCTCGACCCCGACGAGCGGGCCCGGCAGCTGGCCCGCTGCCTCACCGGGCCGGATCCGGCGGCGGCGGCCGAGATCGCCGCGGCCGCCGCCCGGCAGCGCAGCCGGGGCGCGCCGGAGACGGCTGCCGGCCTGTACGACAGCGCGGCCCGGCTCGCCGCGCCCGGCGCCACCGCCGAGCACGCGAGGTGGCGGCTGGCCGCCGCGGCGTGCCGCAACGACTGCGGCGACTACTCCGCCGCGCGGGCGGCCGCCGACCGCGCGGCCGAGGAGCTGACCGGGCCGGCGAGCGCGGAGGCGCTGCTGTTGCGGGCGGTCGTCGCCTGGAGTGCCGACGAGCCGGCGGAAGCGGCCTGGACCGCCGCCGAGGCGGCCCTGGCGTCCGCGCCGGCCGGCTCGCCGCTGGCCGGCCGGATCCACGCCCACCTCAGCCTGTTCCGGGACGCCCCCGACACGGCCCGGCGGCACGCGGAGGCGGCGGTCGCGCTGCTGGCCGACAGCCCCGACGACCGGCCGGTGTACGCCGCCGCACTGCTGCTGCTCTTCTTCAACGCGGTGCGGGCCGGGCTGCCGGCGCGCACCGACCTGCTGGCGCGAGCGCTGGAGCTGGAGGGGGCGGAGCCGTCCTGGCTGGCCGGCACCGTCCCGGCGATCTGGTGGCGGTCGGTGGACGAGCACGGCCGGGCCCGCGACCGGCTGCACCGGATGCTGGCTCGAGCGGTCGCCCGTGGCGACGAGCCGTCCCAGCACGAGCTGCTCTGCCACCTGGGCGAGACCGAACTGCTCGCCGGCCGGTGGACGGACGCCGCGGCGCACATCGCCGTCGCCCGGGACCTGGGCGAGCAGTACGGCACCGACTCGGCCGGCGAGCACTGGCTGGAGGGGCTGCTGCTGGCCCACCGGGGGCGGCTGCCCGAAGCGGACCGGATCGCCGCGGAGGGGCTGCGCCGGGCCGCCGAACTGGACGACCGCTGGCGGCGGCGGATCTACGCGCAGCTCGCCGGGTTCGTGGCGCTGAGCGCGGGACGGATGGCGGTGGCCGCCCAGCACTACGGTGAGCTGGCGGTTACCGTCGACGAGCTGGGCCTGGTCGAGCCGCTCGCCCAGCGGTTCGAACCCGACTGGCTGGAGGCCTGCGTCGGCGCCGGTGACCTGACCACCGCCGAGGCGGCGCTGGACCGGCTGGCCACCCGGCACCGGCGGCTGCCGCGACCGTGGACCACGCTGGGGCTGGCCCGCAGCCGGGTGCTGCTGGCCGGCGCGCTCGGCCGGGACCCGTCGGACGCGCTGGCCGAACTGGCCGCCGCCCGGGCCGCGGTGCCGGCGGACGTGCTGCCGCTGGACCGGGCCCGCTGCCTGCTGGTGGCCGGGGTCGCGTACCGGCGGCTGCGGCGCCGGCGTGACGCGCGGGAGGCGTTGACCGCCGCCGCCGCCGAGTTCGACGCGCTGGGCGCGGCAGCCCTGGCGGCCCGGGCCCGTGCCGAGGCGGACCGCACCGGCGGCCGTCCGCCGGCGCCGCGCCAGCTGACCGGCACCGAGCTGGAGGTGGCCCGGCTCGCCGCCGCCGGGCGGACCAACCGGGTCATCGCCGACACGCTGTTCATCAGCCCGAAGACGGTCGAGGCGAACCTCGTCCGGGTCTACCGCAAGCTGGGCGTCGCCAGCCGGGCCGAGCTGGGCGCGGTGATGGCCCGCGCCGACGTCGAAGGATAGGGAAACACCCGATTACCCGGGCGCCGCGCGGACCTAGCGTCGACGCATGGCCGCTCGACTGTTCGTCCTCGAACGCTACGACCGGGGTCCGGAGGAGCGCGCCGACGAGCCCGTCGGCGGGTTGACCACCGGCACCACCCGGCTGCGGGGCGCGCTGCGGATCCCCGCCGACGACGTGGTGCTGGCCCTGGTCGAGGGACCCGACGCGGAGACGGTGGCGGCGGTGGCGGTCGCCGCCGGCTGGCGGGTGGACCGGCTCGGGCCGGCCGAGTGGATCGTCGCGCCGGAGTGCCCGGCGCCGGCGGCCGGGGCGGACCCGTCGTGACCGGGCCGCGGGTCCAGGTGCGCGGAACGCGGCCGTTCGTCCGCAAAGGAGGGATGTCGAGGTGAAGCAGACTCATCGTTCCCGGTGGTCCGGGCTGCTGCTGGCCGGGCTGTTCGGCCTGACCGGGGCGGTCGCCGGCTGCGGCGGCGCGGAGGAGACACCGCCGGCGGCCGGCGGTGCGCCGGAGGTGGTCGCCACCACCGGGAGCGCGGCCGCCGAGCCGTCCCCGACGGCGGCCGCGGTGGACCCGTGCGCGCTGGTGTCCAGGCAGGAGGCCGAACAGCTCGCCGGCACCCGGCTGGAGGACGGCCAGCCGGTGCGCGAGACCTGCACCTACGTCGGGCCGGTCAGTGGGCCGACCGCCCAGGTCGAGGTCTTCGTCGGCGACGGGGCGAAGAAGTTCCTGGACATCGAGCGGGACCTCGGCCACGAGCTGCGCCCGCTGGCCGGGGTCGGCGACGAGGCGTACGCGAGCCACGAGGCGGTCTTCGTCAACGGCTCGGGGGTCTGGGTGTCGGTGCGCCTGGTCCGGCTCAACGACCCGGCGGAGAACCGCGCGCCGCTGGAGAAGGTGGCGCGTACCGTGGCCGGACGGCTGTGAGCGGGGTGCGGCGGCGATGAGGACGAACCGCTGCGCCGGTGGACGCTGGCTCGCCGTGGTGACGGTGCTGGCCGTGTTGGCCCCGGCCGCGGCCTGCTCGGGTGACCGGCCACCGGGCGGCGGGCCGACCGACCCGTACCACGCCGACGCCGTCCGGTACGGGCTCGCGCCGCAGCCGCACCCCGACGTGACGTACCAGCCGGACGTGGTCCTGGTCGGCGGCGGTGGCGCCGCCGTGCGGTCGGTGACCGACGACGGGCTGACCTGGCGGATCGACCCGGACGCGGAGCGGGCCGGCGACCTCGCTCCGGGCAAGGTCATGTTCCTCACCTCCCGGGCCGTCGGCCGGGTGGTGGACGTCCGCCGCGACGGCGGAGACCTGGCGGTGACCATCGGTCCGGTCGAGCTGACCGAGGTGATCCGGGACGGCACGTTCCGCACCGCCGCGCCGGTGCCGCTGGACCGCCCGATCGCCTACTCCGCGGGCACGCCGTCCTGGGTCGCCGCCGACCTGCCGCCCGAGCCCACGCCGAGCGGCGGTACGGGCGGCGGAAGATCGGGGGCGGACCTCCCGGGCGCGGACCTCCCGGGCGCGCCGAGCGGGGAGTCGGGCACCGACGGTCGGCCGGGCGCGGGCGGTCGGCCGGGCGCGGGCGCCGGCGGCACCGGCGGCGGGGCGCCGATCGGCCGGACCCGCCTCGCGCCGGTCCGGGCGCCCGCACCCCGCCCGCCGGCCCCGCCCGCCCGGGTGGCCAACCAGCAGTCGGCGCAGGCCGGCGCCCTGAAGCTGACGACGGAGTGCTGCTCCGAGGGGGTCACCGCGCGGTTCGAGCACGACGACGGCGAGATCCGGATGACCGGATCGGTGACCCTGCTGCTGAAGAAGCCGACGGCCACCTTCGACCTGGCCATCTCCGGCGGCACGGTCACCCGGGCGGAGTTCAGCGTCACCGGCGGCGCCGGCCTCCGGGTGGCGGTCAAGGCGGCGACCAGCGTCGGCAACACCCGCAACCTGGCCAAGTCGCTGGTGGTACCGACGCAGTTCAGCATCCCGATCGGGACCATCCTCGGGGTGCCCTTCTCGGCCACCGTCGACCAGCTACTGGAGATCAAGACGGCGTTCAGCGCCAAGGACGGCCGCCTCGACGCCGCCGGCGAGTACGCGCTCAGCGGCGCGATCGGCTACGGCTACCACCGCCCGTACTGGGGCCCGATTCAGCCCGGCGGCTTCCAGGTGCGCAACAGCCTGACCAACTCGATCACCGGGATCTCCATCGGGGCGAGCGGGCTGCTCGTCACGTACGACGTGAAGTTCACCGTCGGGATCGGGGCGCTCGGGTTCACCGCCGGGGTGTACGTCGCCCTGCGCGCCTCGGTCGGGGCGAGCCTCGGCTCGGGGGCCGGCCTGATCGTCTGCCGGGGCGCGGGGCTGGGCGTGCACATGCGCTACGGGGTCAGCTACTCGATCCCGAAGGTGGTCGCCGACGTCGTGAACTTCTTCCTCAAGGTGTTCCGGACCAAGCCGATCAGACAGCGAGGCGAGCTCGGCGACGAGGTCGTGGTGCTGAAACGGGCCGAGACCGTGCCGCCGAACGTGCCGCTCTGCGTGGTCTGACCGACGAATAGATTGTGCACAACTTAATTGTGCGCTACTGTCTACCGGTGACCGACGATCTGGTGCTGGGCCGGCAGGTGTGCTTCGCGCTCTACGCGGCGTCGCGCGCGCTGACCGATGTCTACCGCCCGATCCTCGACCGGTTCGGGCTGACCTACCCGCAGTACCTGGTGCTGCTGGTGCTCTGGGAGCACGACGAGCAGGCGCCCAGCGTCACCGAGCTCGGCGCACGCCTGCGGCTGGATTCCGGCACCCTCTCGCCGCTGCTCAAGCGGCTGGAGGGGGCGGGCCTGGTGGTCCGGCGCCGGTCGGCGCGCGACGAGCGGCGGGTCGAGGTGGGCCTGACCGCCGAGGGTCGGGCGTTGCGCGAACGGATGGCGGACGTACCGCTGCGGGTGGCCCGGGCCACCGGGCTGACCGCCGCGGAGCTGGTCGCCATCCGCGACACCCTCACCCGGGTCACCGAAACCATCCACCGACAGAAGGAGCAGTGACCCCTCATGCAGGTCCTCTACACCGCGTCCGCCCGGGCCACGGGTGACGGCCGGGACGGCCACGTCCAGACCTCCGACGGCACGCTCGACCTCGACCTGGCGGTGCCGAAGGAGATGGGCGGGGCCGGCGGCGCCGCCAACCCCGAACAGCTCTTCGCCGCCGGCTACGCGGCCTGCTTCCACTCCGCGCTGCGGCTGGTCGCCCGCCGCGCCAAGGCGGACGTGACCGGCTCGGTGGTCGAGGCCGAGGTGGGCATCGGGCCGAACGGCGCGGGCGGCTTCGGGCTGGCCGTGACGCTGGTCGTCGACCTGCCGACGGTCGACCGGGCCACCGCCGAGCAGCTGGTCGCCCAGGCGCACCAGGTCTGCCCCTACTCCAACGCCACCCGGGGCAACATCGAGGTCGTGCTCACCGTGCGGGACGCCGCGTGACCGCGGTCAACCGGGAGATCCACCTGGCGTCCCGGCCCCAGGGCTGGCCGTCGGCGGAGAACTTCCGGCTGGTCGAGACCGAGGTGCCGAAGCCGGGGCCCGGCCAGCTGCTGGTCCGTAACCGGTACATGTCGGTCGACCCGTACATGCGCGGGCGGATGAACGACGTGAAGTCCTACGTGCCGCCCTTCCAGCTCGACGCGCCGCTGGACGGGGGCGCGGTCGGCGAGGTGGTGACCAGCGAGGCCGAGGGCTTCGCCGCCGGCGACTGGGTGCTGCACGGGCTCGGCTGGCGGGAGTACGCGCTGGTCGACGCGGGCTCCGCGCGTACCGTCGACCCCGACCTGGCGCCGGTCACCACCTACCTGCACGTGCTCGGGATGACCGGGCTGACCGCGTACGCCGGGCTGCTCGAGGTGGCCGGGATGAAGCCGGGGGAGACCGTCTTCGTCTCCGCCGCCGCCGGCGCGGTGGGCAGCCTGGTCGGGCAGATCGCCAAGCTCAAGGGGGCGTCCCGGGTGATCGGCAGCGCCGGCTCGGCGGCCAAGGTGGAGCGGCTGCGGGCGCTCGGCTTCGACGCCGCGTTCGACTACCACGACGGCCCGGTCCGCCAGTCGCTGAAGGCGGCCGCGCCCGAGGGCATCGACGTCTACTTCGACAACGTCGGCGGCGACCACCTGGAGGCGGCCATCTCCGCCCTGCGGCTGCACGGCCGGGCCGCGATCTGCGGCATGATCGCGCAGTACAACGACACCGAGCCGCCGGCCGCGCCGCGCAACCTGGCGCTGGTCATCGGCAAGCGGCTGACCCTGCGCGGCTTCCTGGTCGGCGACCACGGCGCGCTGCGCGGGCAGTTCGTCCGGGAGATGTCCGGCTGGCTGCGCGACGGCAGCATCGGCTACGACGAGACGGTCGTGGACGGGATCGAGCACGCCCCGGAGGCGTTCCTCGGCCTGCTGCGCGGCGAGAACCTCGGCAAGATGCTCGTCCGGGTGTGACCCGGGCCTCCTCGGCGGTGGCCGGCCCGTCCGGGTCGGCCACCGCAGCGCCGGCACCGGATAGGCTCGCGGCATGACGGTGGCGGTACGGGTGATCCCGTGTCTGGACGTGGACGCCGGGCGGGTGGTCAAGGGGGTCAACTTCCTCGACCTGCGCGACGCCGGCGACCCGGTCGAGCTGGCCGCGGCGTACGACCGGGCCGGCGCGGACGAGCTGACCTTCCTCGACGTCACCGCCTCCGCCAGCGAGCGCGGCACCATGCTCGACGTGGTCCGGCGTACCGCCGAGTCGGTGTTCATCCCGCTGACCGTCGGCGGCGGGATCCGCCAGGTCGCCGACGTCGACACGCTGCTGCGGGCCGGCGCCGACAAGGTCGGGGTGAACACTGCGGCGATCGCCCGGCCGGAGCTGATCGCCGAGATCGCCGACCGGTTCGGCCGGCAGGTGCTGGTGCTCTCGCTGGACGTGCGGCGGGCGCCGGCCGGCACCACGCCCAGCGGCTTCGAGGTCACCACCCACGGCGGCCGGCGGGGCACCGGGCTGGACGCGATCGAGTGGGCCCGCCGGGGCGCCGAGCTGGGCGCCGGCGAGATCCTGCTCAACTCGATGGACGCCGACGGCACCAAGGCCGGGTTCGACCTGGACCTGATCGCGCGGGTACGCCGGGCGGTGGACGTCCCGGTGGTGGCCAGTGGCGGCGCCGGCCAGGTGGCGCACTTCCCGCCGGCGGTCGACGCGGGCGCGGACGCGGTGCTCGCGGCGAGCGTCTTCCACTTCGGCGAGCTGACCGTGGCGCAGGTCAAGGACGCGCTGCGCGGCGCGGGGCACCCCGTCCGCTGAGCCGTCACCCCTGACCCGGCACTCGCCCGGCCGGGCGTCAGTCCCGGTGGGCGCGGTTCTCCGGGGAGCGGCGCGGCGCCGGGATCGAGCGGACCAGGTATTCCTGCACCGCGGCGGCGTGGTCGGCCTCGTCCAGGTGCCAGTCCGCGCTGACCGGCGGCTGCCGGCGGCTCAGCACCCCCTGCACGGTGTCCACCGTGGTGGCCAGTCCGGCGCTCGGCCGGGTACGCCACAGCCGCTCACCGTCGGGGGTGATCCGGAACCAGCCGTCCGCGACGTCGACCAGACCGGCGCCGACCAGCCGGCGGACCGCCTCCTCGACCTCGTGCCGCTCAGGGATCGCCTGGTTGAGGTGGTCGGCGGTGGAGAGCACATCGGTTAGCCGGATCCCTTCCGGCCGGCGGCTGGACGGCGACCGGCGGTGCCGTCCGGCACCGCTGGCGATCACCAACGAGACGAAGATCCAGGCGTCGCTCCAGCGCCATCCGCTCTCCCCCATGCGCAGATTCTGCCGGGCCCCGCGGCCAAAAGGGAACACCCCGCCCACCGCCCGCACCCTGCGCGACGACCCGGGTACGCGGGTCAGCCGGCGGGCACCGGCGCGGCCCGGCCCGGGGCCGGCACCGGCTCGGCGACGGTGAACCGGGGCAGGAACAGCTGGGTCAGCGGCCCGATGGCCAGCGCGTACGCCACCGTGCCGACGCCGACGGTGCCGCCGAGCAGCCAGCCCACCGCCAGCACGATCACCTCGATGCCGGTGCGGACCACCCGGATCGACCAGCCGGGCCGGCGGGCGACCAGGCCGGTCATCAGCCCGTCGCGGGGGCCGGGGCCGAGCCGGGCGCCGATGTAGAGGCCGGTGGCGGCGCCGTTGCCCACGATGCCGGCGACCAGCAGACCGATCCGGACGGCGAGCGGCCCGCCGGCCGGCAGCACCGCCAGCGTGGCGTCCACCACCAGCCCGATGACCACCACGTTGCTCACCGTGCCGAGGCCGGGGCGCTGCCGCAGCGGAATCCAGAGCAGCAGGACCAGCGCGCCGACAGCGATGGTCACGGTGCCGAAGGACAACCCGGTGCCGCGGGCGAGCCCCTGGTGGAAGACGTCCCAGGGGTTCAGGCCCAGCCCCGACCGGATCATGAGGGCCATGCTGACGCCGTACAGGACGAGGCCCGCGTAGAGCTGGGTCAGCCGCCGGACGGGGCGGTACCGGAGATTGCCAATCGCTGCCATGCATGCCACTCTAGGGGCCAATCCTGCGCGACGGAGAGAGCCAATAGCCGAGGAGTGGCATGACGAGCCAGGTGCGAGGGGTCCAATTGGCCCGGCTGCTCGGCCAGTGGCACGCCCTCCCGGGTCGCCGGCGCAGCCCCGACTACGCCGCCCTGGCCGGCGCGGTACGCGGCCTGCTGGCCGACGGCCGGCTCCCGCTGGGCGTCCGCCTGCCCGCCGAGCGCGAACTGGCCCAGGCGCTGCGGATCAGCCGCACCACCGTCAGCGCCGCCTATCGGGAACTGCGCGAGAGCGGCCACCTGGCCAGCCGCCGGGGCGCCGGCAGCTGGACCATGCTGCCCCGCACCCACCGGGTGGCCAGCACCGGACTGTGGACCCCGCAGGACGACCACGACATGATCGACCTCGGCGTGGCGGCGCTGGCCGCCCCGCCCGAGCTGGTGCCGGCCGCCCGGGCCGCCGCCGAGGACCTGCCCCGCTACCTGGGTGGCGCCGGCTACCACCCGACCGGCATCGTCGAGCTGCGCGAGGCGGTGGCGCACGCGTACACCGAGCGGGGGCTGCCCACCTCGGCCGACCAGATCATGGTCACCAACGGCACCCAGCACGCCCTGGACCTGGTGCTCCGGCTGGCGCTGGCGCCCGGCGCCGGGGTGCTGGTGGAGTCGCCGAGCTACCCGAACGCGCTGGCGGCGCTGGCCGCGCGGCGGGCCCGGATCACCACCCACGGGCTGGCCGCCGACACCGGCTGGGACGCCGACCTGCTGCTCGGCAGCCTGCGGCAGGCCCGCCCGAAGCTGGCCTACCTGATTCCGGACTTCCAGAACCCCACCGGCCACCTGATGCCCGCCGACCTGCGCGAGCGGCTGGTCGCCACCGCGCACGCGGTCGGCACCGACCTGGTCATCGACGAGTCGTTCGTGGACCTGCCGCTGGACGGCACGGTCGTGCCGCCGCCGGCCGCGGTGTTCGACCGGCACTCGCGGGTGGTCACCATCGGCGGGCTGAGCAAGCCGTTCTGGGGCGGCCTGCGGATCGGCTGGGTGCGCGCGTCCGCGCCGCAGGTGCAGCGGCTGGCCGCGACCCGGGTCGGGGTGGACATGGCCAGCCCGGTGCTGGACCAACTGGTCGCGGTGCACCTGCTGGCCGACGCGCCGGCCATCGTCGCGGCCCGCCGGGCCCAGCTCACCACCCAGCGGGACGCCCTGCTCGGCGCGCTCGCCCAGCGGCTGCCCGACTGGCGGGTGACCGTGCCGCGGGGCGGCGTCACCCTCTGGGCCGAGCTGGACGGGCCGATCTCCAGCGCCCTCGCCCGGGCCGCCGAGGAGGTCGGCGTACGGCTGGCCCCCGGGCCCCGGTTCGGGCTGGACGGGACGCTGGAGCGTTTCCTGCGGCTGCCGTTCACGCTGCCCGCCGCCGACCTGGTCGAGGCGGTCGGCCGGATCGCCGCGGTCCGTTACGACCTGGACCGCGGCGGCCGGCCCCGGTGGCGGGAGCCCGCCGTCATCGCCTGAGCGGCTGAGCGCGCCGGCCAGCCGCGGACCGACCCGTCGCGTGCTACCCGGAAGGTGGAGGTTCGTCCGGCCCGGCCGGGAAGCGACCTTCGGTCCGGTACGGGCTGCCAGACTGCCCTGGTGGCACGCGCGGACGGGGGCCGGCGGGCGAGCGGGGTCCAGCGGAGCGCACCGGGCTCCCGCGCGACCCGGCTCGAACTCTTCTACGACCTGGTCTTCGTCTTCGCCTTCCTGAACGTCACCACCGCCGCGGCGGGCAACCCGACGGTCCGGGGCGTGATCCAGGCGCTGGTGGTGCTCGCCCTGCTCTGGTGGTGTTGGACCGGCTTCGCGGCGCTGGGCAACGTGATCCGCACCGACCAGGGGGTGGTGCCGCTGGTCGGCTTCGTCACCATGGCCGCCGCCTTCGTGCTGGCGCTCTCCCTGCCGAAGGCGTTCATCGACCGACCGGGCGGGCTGTCCGGCCCGCTGGTCTTCGCCAGCTGCTACTTCCTGGTCCGGGCCAGCCAGGTGTCGATCTTCCTGTGGGTCGGTCGCCGCAACCGCGACCTGCGCCAGCGGTGGCTGCTGATGGCCGTGCCGGTGGTCCTGGCCACGACGTTCATCGTCACCGCCGCGCTGGTGCCGCAGCGGCTCTTCGACGGGACGGCCGAGGGGCTGGCCCGGCTGGCGTGCTGGATCGCCGCCATCGGCGTGGAGTACGGCGCCGGGCTGGCGCTGCGCGGCACCGGGTGGACGATCCTCTCCGCCGGGCACTGGGCGGAACGGCACGCCCAGATCATCCTGGTGGCCCTGGGCGAGACCATCATCGCGCTCGGGCTCGGGCCCAGCGGCACCATCAGCCTGCCGCTGACCTGGCCGGTGCTCATCGGGGCGGTGCTCGGCATCGCGGTGGTCGCGGCGTTGTGGTGGGCGTACTTCGACACCCTCGCGTTCGCCATGGAGCAGGCGCTGCACCGCACCCGGGACCGGCTCGCCCGCGCCGTGCTGGCCCGGGACGCCTACACCTACCTGCACCTGCCCGTCGTCGCGGGGGTCATCCTCTTCGCGCTCGGGCTCAAGGGGCTGATCTACGAGGGGGCCGATCCCGGCACCCCGGCCTGGGGGGTCACGCTGCCCGGCCTCGACCTGCTGGCGCTCTACGGTGGGGTCTCGGTCTACCTGCTCGCGATGATCGTGCTCGGCGGCCGGATGCTCGGCGCGGCGCGCTGGCCGACGGTCGGCGGGGTGCTGCTGCTGCTCCTGCTGGTGCCGGTGGCCGCGCAGCTGCCCGAGCTGGTCGCACTGGCCCTGCTGGCCGCCGCCACGGTGCTAATCGTGGGGGTGCAGACGGTGGTCGACGCGCCGCGTCGGCGGCGGGTCCGCCAGGTGGCGCTGGAGGAGCAGCTCGCCGCCGAGGCGGAGCAGACCAGGTGGCGGGGGCACCACCTGTGAGCCGACCGCTCCGGTCGCGCCACCACCTCGGCGGAGAACGCCTACGGCGGTCCCGCGCCCGGCCGGGGGAGTCGGGCGCGGGACCGCCGCTCGCTCAGATCTCGGCGAGCGTGCCGGCGTACATCTTCTCGATCTCGGTGGCGAAGTTGGCCTCGACGCCCCGGCGCTTGATCTTCAGCGACGGGGTGATCTCGCCGTCCTCGATGGTCAGGTCGCGCGGCAGGATGGTGACCTTCTTGATCGTCTCCCACCGGTTCAGCTTGCTGTTGAGCTGGGCGACGTACTCCTCGACCATGGCCTGCGCCTCCGGCGAGGCGACGATCTCGGCGTAGCTGCGACCCTCCAGCGGGGTGCCGGTGGCCCAGCCCTTGATCGCGTCCGGGTCGAGGGTGACCAGCATCGTGCAGTAGTTGCGCGCCTGGCCGATCACCACCGCCTGCGAGGTGTACGGGCAGGTGGCCTTGAACATGCCCTCGATGTGCGACGGCGCGATGTACTTGCCGCCGGACGTCTTGACCAGGTCCTTCTTCCGGTCGGTGATTTTCAGGTAGCCGTCGGCGTCCAGCGTGCCGATGTCACCGGTGCGGAAGAAGCCGTCCTCGGTGAACGCGGCGGCGGTCTCCTCGGGCAGGTTGTGGTAGCCGCGCATCACCGGCCGGCCGCGGACCAGGATCTCGCCGTCGGTGTCGATCCGGCACTCCAGGTCGCCCATCGCCTTGCCGACGGTGCCGATGCGCAGGCCCTCCGGCGGGTTGACGAAGTTGCCGGCGCTGGTCTCGGTCAGGCCGTAGCCCTCGGAGATCGGCAGGTTCGCCGCGGCGAAGAAGGTGGCGATGTCCGGGCTGAGTGGCGCGGCGCCGGAGACGAGCACCCGGATGCGGCCGCCGAGCCGGGCCTGGAGCTTGCTGAACACCAGCTTCTCGGCGATCGCGTAGCGCAGCTTCAACCCGGCCGGCACCGGCTTGCCGGCCTGCTCGAGGGCGACCTTCTCCTTGCCCACCCGGACGCCCCAGGCGAAGATCTTCGCCTTCGCGCCGCCGGCGTCCTGCGCCGTGGTGACCGCCCGGTTGTAGACCTTCTCGAAGACCCGCGGCGCGCCGCACATCAGCGTCGGCTTGACCACGGCCAGCAGATCGACCAGCTTGTCCACCCGGCCGTCGACGTACGTCGGCAGGCCCACGTGGATGGCGCCGCAGAGCAGGGTCTTGCCGAACGAGTGGGACAGCGGCAGCCAGAGGTACTGCAGGTCGTCGTCGCGCAGCAGCCCGAGCTCGGCCTGCGCGACGCCCTCCCAGCACCAACCGCCGTGCAGCAGCTCCACGCCCTTGGGCCGGCCGGTGGTGCCGGAGGTGTAGATGAGCGTGGCCAGGTGGTCGGGGCCGAGCCCGGCGACGATGTTCTCGATCAGCTCCGGCTCGGCGGCGAGCCGGGCCGCGCCCCGCTCCTCGAGCTGGGCCAGGGTGAGCTGGGGCACCGCGGCGGCCTGGTCCGGCTCACCGTCGAAGAGCACCACGTGGGTCAGCGCCGGCAGCTGCGCTCCGGCGATCTTCGCGGCCTGGGCCGGGTTCTCGGCGAACAGCACCCGGGAACCGGAGTCGGCGATGATGTACGTCGCGTCCTCGGGCTCGGTGGTCGGGTAGACGGTGGTGGTGGCGCCACCGGCGCACATGATGCCCAGGTCGGCGAGCACCCACTCGATCCGGGTGTTGGCCAGGATCGCCACCGGGTGCTCCTGGCCGACGCCGAGGTCGTGCAGGCCGGCCGCGATCGCCTTGGCGCGGGTGGCCACCTGCGCCCAGGTCAGCCAGACCGGGCCGGAGTCGTCCGGGGACGGATGGGCGAAGGCGTCACGGTCGGGGGTTGCCGCGACGCGCTTGAGGAACATTTCCGGGATGGAACGGTACGGTACATCGAGAGCCATCGCTGTAGCCGCCTTCGGGGGTGGAGGCGTGACGGTCGTCACGTCGGTGTTCGTTACCGAAGAGTATTGCCTGCCTCGTGGCGTCGGCTAGCCCCCCGACCGTCGGCGGGCCCTATCCCGCCTGGTGGGACGCGGATTCAGGCGTACCGGGCGGCCACCAGTGACCAGTCGTAGGTGGCGCGGATCCAGTTACGCCGTGCGACCAGCGCCGGGCGCAGCTCGGCGTCGGCGTCGGGCAGCAACGTCGCCTCCGCGGCCAGGTAGGCGGCGAGCGCGTCGTTGAACCGGTCGGCGGCGGCACGTAGGGCGGTCTCCTCGTCACCGCCGGTCTCCCGGGCGATCACGGTGACCAGGTTGTGCCCGTCCGGCGCCGACCGCTGCTCCTTGCCGTACGAGAAGACGTCGTTGCACCAGCAGACCAGGTCCATGGCGAGCAGGTCCAGCGCGACCAGCGCCGGCTCGGCCCGCCGGGCCGCCGCCGGGTGCCCGCCGAGGGCCAGCTCGGTGAGGGTGAGGCTGGGGCCGACCGCACCGGTGTGCCGGCGCATCTGCACGTACTCCGCCAACCGCGGGACCCGCTCCCGCTCCCGGTTCGCCGCCTCCCAGAGCAGCGCCAGCAGGTAGTCGCGCACCTGGGCGGCGAAGCGCAGCAGCATCGCCGGCGGTCCGTCCGCCCGGATCCGCCGGCAGAGGTCGTCCAGCGCGTCGCCGAGCGGGCCGGCGGCGGTCGGCACCGGCGCGGCCGGGTCGCCGTGCCGGTCCAGCACGTCGAGCAGCGCGGCAACCGTGGGCGCGAGCCGGGTCGGCGCCTCGCCCAGGCCGTCCTCGTCGCAGGCGTCGTCCACCACGAACAGCCAGGCGACCAGGTCGCAGAGCAGGCGCAGCCGCTCGACCGGACCGTTCGGGCAGGCCCGGCCGGCCAGCCCGGCGACATCGGCCCGGCGGAGTCGCTGCCCGCTATCGATCAGCCCGAAACCGCGTGCCCACTCGATGCTCTGCCGAGCCACCTGGTCCGTGCTGTCATGACGCCCGGCGGGAAAGGGGGGTTCCCGCAGCGCCGAGACCGCGAAGGTCCGCATGCCGCCCCCTGTCGCGCCGTCCCCCCACGGGACGACGCGGCACAGCCTACGGGAGCAGGGATCGGCGCCCATCGTTCGGGTGGCCGGAGTTTCATGTCTCTGCGTGACCTATTGTGCACACTCGGTCACATGGCCAGGTGGGCACCGCGCAGCCGCTCGGCCAATTCCGACGCCCCGTCGATCTGCACCCGGGCGACCCGCTGCCGGCCGGAGAGGAACAGCGCCAGCTCGCCCGGCGCGCCCACCATCCGCACCGGCTCGCCGCCGCGGCCCACACTCACCTCGCCGTGCCCGGGCGCCTGAACGAAGAGGTCGGCCGGGAACCGGCGCAGCGCCAGCCGGGCCAGCGGCGCGCACCGCCGCCACAGCGCCGCGGAGAGGCCGGCCGGCAGGTCACGCGGCTGCCACCGCTCACCCGCCCGCCGGACGTCCTCGTGGTGGATGAAGAACTCCAGGGTGTTGGCCAGCTCGTCGGTCACCGGGTTGCTCACCGGGCTCCACACCGGTGGGCGGCGCACCTGACCGACCAGCTGCGTCCAGGGCCGGGTGGCGATCCGCCGGCGGACCCGTTCGGCGTACCCGCGCAGCGGCGCGAGCACGATGCCGCCGGCGGCGTCCGGCCGGCGCTCCCGCACCACCAGGTGCGCGGCCAGGTCGCGGGTGGTCCACCCGGTGTTGACCGTCGGTGCGTCGGGTCCCAGCGTCAACATCAGGTCGGCGAGCGCCTCGCGCTCCGATCGGGCGTACCGAGACATGGATCGATCCTAGGCGGAACCCGGGCGGGCCGCGCCGTGCCGGCGGGGCGGCGGTGCGCGGACGACGCCGGGGAGCGGCGCGCGGACGACGGCGGGAGCGGTGCGCGGGCGACGGTGGGGAGCGGCGCGCGTGACGCCGGCCATACCGGTACGGGTCGGCGGAGCTCGCCCCGACCGGTAAGGATGAGGGAGATAATTGCGGCTTACGGCGGGGGAGAGCGTGGCGAGCAGGACAAGTCGGGACGTGCTCGGTCGGGGGCTGGCCGTCCTCGGTCGGGCGATCCGGGAGCAGCCGCGCATCTTCGCGGTCGCGGTCGCCGGCAGCGTGCTGTTCGGCGGCATGGTGATCGCCAGCGCGTACGTCGTCGGCACGGTGGTCGGCGACGTGGTGGTGCCGGCGATCGCGCGCGGCTCGGTGGGGGTCGGCACGCTCGCGCTCGCCGCCACGGCGCTGTTCGGGATCAGCGTGCTGCGGGTGGCCGGCATCGTCGGCCGGCGGCTCGGCGCCGGCTACATGCAGTACCGCCTCCAGGCCGCGTACCGTCGCCGGGTCACCCGGCGCTACCTGGAGCTGCCGCTGTCCTGGCACCACCGCAACGCCACCGGCACCCTGCTGTCCAACGCGAACTCCGACGTGGAGGCCGCCTGGTACCCGATCGCGCCGCTGCCGTTCGCGGTCGGCACGCTGGTGATGCTGGTCGGCGCGGTGGCCTCGCTCTTCGCCACCGACTGGGCGTTGGCCCTGGTCGGGCTGGCCGTCTTCCCGGCGCTGTTCACGCTCAACGTGGTCTACTCCCGCCGGATGGCGCCGCGGCAGGCGCGGGCGCAGCGGCTGCGCGCCGAGGTCAGCGGCATCGCCCACGAGAGCTTCGACGGCGCGCTGGTGGTCAAGACGATGGGCCGGGAGGCGCAGGAGACCTGCCGGTTCGCCGACCGGGCCGGCGAGCTGCGCGACGCGCTGGTCTCGGTGGGTCGGCTGCGCGGCGTCTTCGACCCGATGCTAGAGACCCTGCCCAGCCTCGGCACGCTCGCCGTGCTGGTGGTCGGCACGTTCCGGCTGCGCCAGGGCGCGATCAGCGTCGCCGAGCTGGTCAGCGTGGCCTTCCTGTTCACCGTGCTGGCGTTCCCGGTGCGGGCCATCGGCTGGGTGCTGGCCGAGCTGCCGCGCAGCGTCGCCGGCTGGGACCGGGTGCGCCGGGTGCTCGACGCCACCGGCGAGATGCCGTACGGGGACACCGTGCTCGACCCGGCCGACCCCCGGCCGGCCACGCTCACCTTCACCGACGTCTGCTTCGGCTACGAGCCGGCCGAGGCGCACCTGCCCGGCACCGAGGTGCTCGGCGAGGTCACCTTCACCGTGCCGGCCGGGAAGACCGTCGCCCTGGTCGGGCCGACCGGCGCCGGAAAGTCGACGATCGCGTCGCTGGCCGTCCGGCTGGTCGACCCGCGCTCCGGCACGGTCGCCCTGGACGGCGTGGACGTCCGCCGGCTGACCGCCGCCTCGCTGGCCGGCACCGCCGCCCTGGTGGCCCAGGTGCCGTTCGTCTTCGACGACACCGTCCGGGCCAACATCACCCTGGACCGGCCGGGCATCGGCGACGACGACGTCTGGGCGGCGCTGCGGCTCGCCGAGGCGGACGGGTTCGTCGCGGCGCTGCCCGAGGGGCTGGACACCCGGGTCGGCGAGCGCGGCACCTCGCTCTCCGGCGGGCAGCGGCAGCGGCTCACCCTGGCCCGCGCGCTGGCCGGCCGGCCCCGCCTGCTGGTGCTCGACGACGCGACCAGCGCGGTCGACCCCCGGGTGGAGGCGGCCATCCTGGCCGGGCTGCGCTCGTCGGCGGCGGACGCCTCGGCGCCGGCCGCGTCGATCCTGGTGGTCGCCTACCGCCGGGCCACCATCGCGCTGGCCGACGAGGTGATCTACCTGGAGCAGGGGCGGGTGGTGGCCCGGGGCAGCCACACCGAGCTGCTCGCCACCGTGCCCGGCTACGCCGATCTGGTCACCGCCTACGAGCAGGCGGAGATCGACCGTGAGCAGGAACGGCCGTACGACGACGAGGTCACGCCGCCGCTGACCTCGGGCCTGGAGATCGAGGTGGACCGGTGAGCGCGAGGAGTGCAGCGGAGCAGAGCCCCGCAGTCGCGAACGAAAGGCGAGCCCGGTGAGTGTTACGGCGTCCGAGCAGCGGGCCGACGCGACCGCACAGCCCGAGCCGACCGAGACGACGTGGCGGACGTTGCGGCGCGGGCTGGCGCTCTCGCCGGAGCTGCGGGTCGGCCTGGCCGGCACGCTGGCCCTGGCCCTGGTCTACATGGTGGGGCGGGCCGCCGTACCGGTCGCCGTGCAGCAGGGCATCGACCGGGGCATCGTCGGCGGCCTCGACCTCGGCGTGGTCTGGACGGTGGTCGCCATCACCGCCGCGGTGCTGGTGGTGACCACGCTCTGCGGCTACCTGATGATGCGCCGGCTGTTCACGGTCAGCGAGACGGCGCTGGCGAACGTGCGGATCCGGGCGTTCCGGCACGTGCACGACCTGTCCATGCTGCACCAGCAGGCCGAGCGGCGCGGCTCGCTGGTCTCCCGGGTGACCAGCGACGTCGACCAGATCACCCAGTTCCTCCAGTGGGGCGGCGTGATCCTGGTGATCAACCTGGGTCAGCTGGTGGTCACCACGGTGGTGATGCTCGTGTACTCCTGGCAGCTGACCCTGGTGGTCTTCGCCGCCTTCCTGCCGGCGGTGTTCGTGATCCGGGTGCTCCAGCGCCGCCTCGGCACCGCGTACGGGGTGGTCCGCCACCGCACCGGCGCGCTGCTCGGCGCGATCGGGGAGAGCGTGGTCGGGGCGCCGGTGATCCGGGCGTACGGGATCGCCGGGCGGACCGCGCGCCGGCTGGACGAGGCGATCGACAGCCAGCGCCGGGCGCAGCAGCGGGCGATCCGGATCAGCATCATGGGCAGTTCGGTCGGCGAGCTGGCCGCCGGGCTGGCGCTGGCCGGGGTGGTGGTGCTCGGGGTGACCCTCGGCGCCGACCGCACGCTGAGCATCGGCGAGGTGACCGCGTTCCTGTTCCTGGTGACGCTCTTCATCCAGCCGGTGCAGATCGCCACCGAGGTGCTCAACGAGGCGCAGAACGCCATCGCCGGCTGGCGCCGGGTGCTGGACGTGCTGGACGTGGCGCCGGACGTGGCCGACCCGGGGGAGCAGGGCCGGGAGTTGCCGCCGGGCCCGCTGGACATCCGCTTCGCCGGTGTCCGCTTCGCCTATCCGGGCGGCCCGCCGGTGCTGCACGACATCGACGTGGAGATCCCGGCGAAGAGCCGGGTGGCGGTGGTCGGCGAGACCGGTAGCGGCAAGACCACCTTCGCCAAGCTGCTCACCCGGCTGATGGACCCGACCGCCGGCGCGGTGCTGCTCTCCGGCGTGCCGCTGGACCAGGTCCGGTTCGACTCGCTGCGCTCGCGGGTGGTGATGGTCCCGCAGGACGGGTTCCTGTTCGACGCCACGGTGGCGGACAACGTCCGGTTCGCCCGGCCGGAGCTGACCGACGCCGAGCTGGCCGCGGCCTTCTCCGAGCTGGGGCTGGCCGACTGGCTCGACGGGCTGCCGGCCGGGCTGCGGACCCCGGTCGGCGAGCGTGGCGAGGCGCTGAGCGTGGGGGAGCGGCAGTTGGTCGCGCTGGCCCGGGCGTACGTGGCGGACCCGGACCTGCTGGTGCTGGACGAGGCGACCAGCGCGGTCGACCCAGCCACCGAGGTGCGGCTGCAACGCACCCTGGACGCGGTGACCCGCGGCCGGACCACCCTCGCCATCGCGCACCGGCTCTCCACCGCGCAGTCCGCCGACGAGGTGATCGTGGTGGACCGGGGGCGGATCGTGCAGCGCGGCCCGCACGAGGAGCTGGTCCGCGACCCCGAGTCGGTCTACGGCCTGCTCTACGCCTCCTGGCTGGAGCAGACCCGCTGACCCCTCCCCGCGATCTTGCAGTCTCCGCCCCGGCGGAAGCGATGGACGCCGCGGGAACTGCAAGATCGCGGGAGCCCGGTCAGCGGGAGTAGAACTCCACGACGAGCTGCTCGTCGCAGACCACCGGCACCTCGTGCCGGGCCGGCTCGCGGACCAGGGTGGCGCGCAGGTCGGTCAGGGCCACCGACAGGTACGGGCGGCCGGGGCCGTCGCCGGCGTTGGCGCCGGTGGCGGCGAGCTGGAAGGGCGGCGCCTGGCGGCTGCGCTCGCGGACGGCCACCACCTGGCCGGGGCGCAGCCGGTAGGAGGGGCGGTCGACCGTGCGGCCGTCGACCGTGAAGTGCCCGTGGTTGACCAGCTGCCGGGCCTGGTAGATGCTGCGGGCCAGCCCGGCCCGGTGCACCACCGCGTCGAGCCGCCGCTCCAGCAGCGCGATCAGGCTCTCGCCGGTCTTGCCGGCGCCGCGGTGCGCCTCGTCGAAGGCCCGGCGCAGCTGGGCCTCGCTGACGTTGTACTGGTGGCGCAGCCGCTGCTTCTCCAACAGCCGCACCTGGTAGTCCGAGGTCTTGCGGCGCTGTCGGCCGTGTACCCCCGGCGGGAAGGGTCGCCGCTCGAAGTACTTCACGCACTTGCGGGTGAGGGGGATGCCGAGGGCCCGGGAGAGCCGGGCCTTGGGCCTGGGGTGGTTCACGCTGGACGTCTCCGTTCCGGTGCTCTAGCCTGCACTTAGGTAAGCCTAACCTACTAAGGAGGTCGTGCCATGCGGCCCAGCCCGGCGGAGATCGTCCGAACCCTCGTCGCGGGCCGACTGCCCGGCCTCGTCCACGTCGCCCACCGGCCCGGCCCGCACCACGTCCGGCACGTCACCGACCAGGAGGGGCGGGTGCTGCTCCTGGTGCCGGTGGTCAGCGACCTCGCCGCCGCGCTGCGCCCGGCCGACGGCGACACCGACGTCCCGGCGGTGCTCGACGTGCTCGACCTGCCCCCGTCGGCCGGCGCGCCGTCGCTCGGCCGCGCCTGGGTCTCCGGCTGGGCGACCCGGCTCGACGGCGACGAGGCCCGGCGGGCCGCCCTCGACTTCGCCGCCATGGACCCGACCGGTGACCTGCTCGACGTCGGCACCCGGTTCCGGCTCCACCGCTTCGAGGTGGTCGAGGCCCGCTGGGACCGCGCCGGCTCCGTGCGCCGGATCGACCCCGAGGTGTACGCCGAGGCGGAGCCGGATCCGCTGCACCCGGTCGAGGGCGAGCTACTGATCGACCTCGCCGAGCACCACGCCGCCGAGGTGGCCGGCTACCTGCGCCGGCAGCTCGGTCTGGCCGACGGCGGCGGCCACGGCGTACCCCGCGTGGTGCGGATCGACAGGTACGGCCTGATGGTGTCGTACGGCCGGCCCGGCGCGCGGCGGCGGGCCCGGTTGACCTTCCCGCACCCGGTCGCCGACCACGCCGAACTGGCTCGCCTGCTGCACCCGATGCTGTGCCGCCGGGCCGCCGCGACCGGCCACGCCGAATCCGCCTGACCCACCACCCGTCCTCCCCGCCCGCCGCCTTCGCCGGCCCCACCGGTTTGGGTGCATCTGTGGTTGCGGGGACGACAACAGCTGCACCCAAAGGGCGGAGCAGGGGTTAGGTCGGGAGGTCGCCGGTGAGGTAGCGCTGCACGGTGGGGGCCACGGCGGCGACCAGGGTCTCCGCCGGAGCGGAGGCGACCGGTTCCAGCCGCACCACGTGCCGCATCACGGCCAGCCCGATCAGCTGGCTGGCCACCAGCGAGCCGCGCAGCGGCAGCTCGGCCGGGTCCACGTCGAGGTGGTCGAGCACCCGGCGGAGCACCTGGGTGACCAGGAACTCGCGCAGCAGCCTGGCGGTCCACTCGTTGCTCATCGCCGAGCGCAGCAGCGCCACGCCGGCCGTGCCGGCCGGGGAGTCCCAGACGCTGAGGAAGAGGCGCACCAGCCGCTCGCCGAGACCGTCGCGGTCGCCGGCGACGATCCGTGGGATCAGCTCGCCCGGGTTGACGGGCGCGTTCATGGCGGCCAGGAAGAGCTGGTCCTTGCTGCCGAAGTAGTGGTGCACCAGGGCCGGGTCGACCCCGGCCGTGGCGGCGATGGCCCGGATGGAGGCCCCGTCGAAGCCCCGCTCGGCGAATGCGGCGCGCGCCGCGTCGAGGATCGCTTCCCGGGTGCCCGGCTTGCCTGGTCGTCGGCCGGTCCGCCGTGCCATCGCCGCCCTTCGTCCGTACTCGTCAGGTCGTCCCGGCCCGCCGGCTGGCCGGGTGTTCCCGTCCCGGCCCGCCGCCGGGGCGGGGACGGTACCGGATCAGCCGCTGCGTCGCCGCAGGGTGGCCGCGGCCAGCACCAGGGCCAGCACCGCCGCCCCGCCGACCACCGCGACGTCCCGCCACATGGTGCCGGTCGGCTCGGCGTTCGCGCCGACCTCCTGCAACGCCTCGACGGCGTACGACAGCGGCAGCACGTCGCTGACCGCCTGCAACCAGCCGGCCATCTCGCCCCGGGGCACGAAGAGCCCGCAGAGCAGCAGCTGAGGGGCGACCACGACCGGCATGAACTGTACGGCCTGGAACTCGGTGCGGGCGAAGGCGCTGCAGAACAGGCCCAGCGCCACCGCGAGCACCGCGTTCAACGCGGCGATCATGATGACCAGCCCGCTGCCGCCGGCGGTGTCCAGGTCGAACAGCCAGTACGCCACGGCCGAGGCGACGGTGGCCTGCACCGCGCCGGCCAGCCCGAAGGCGATGCCGTAGCCGAAGAGCAGGTCTGCCTTGGCCAGCGGCGTGGTGAGCAGGCGTTCCAGCGTGCCGGTGGTGCGCTCGCGGAGCATCGCGATGCTGGTCACCAGGAACATCACGATGAACGGAAAGAAGCCGAGCATGATCAGCGCGATCCGGTCGAAGGCGGACGGCTGGCCGGGCGGGGCGGGCTGGTCGGCGTACATGTAGTAGACCAGGGTGAGTAGCAGGGCCGGCACCACCAGCAGCAGGGCCACGGTACGCCGGTCGTGGCGCAGCTGGCGCAGGATGCGGCCGGTGGTGACCGCCAGGATCCTCGGGTTCACGACGTCTCCCCTCCGGCGGCGCCGGCCGTACCGCCGATGCCGGCCGGCGCGGCACCGGCCGTCTCGGACGCCCTGATCAGCCGTAGGAACGCCTCGTCGAGGTCGGCCACCCCGGCGGCGGCCCGGATGGCGTCCGGGGTGTCGTCGGCGATCAGCCGCCCCTCCCGGATGAGCAGCAGCCGGTCGCAGCGGGCCGCCTCGTCCATCACGTGGCTGGACACCAACAGGGCCGTCCCGTTCGCCGCCAGCTCGTGGAACCGGGCCCAGAGGTCGGCCCGCAGCACCGGGTCCTGCCCGACGGTCGGCTCGTCGAGGATGACCAGCTCCGGGTCGCCGACCAGGGCGCAGGCCAGCGACGCCCGGCTGCGCTGGCCGCCGGAGAGGGTGCCGACCAGCTGGGTGGCGGCGTCGGCGAGCCCGACGTCGGCCACCGCCCGGTCGGCGTCGGCCCGGCCACGCCCGTGCAGCGCGGCGAAGTAGCGCGCGTTCTCCCGCACGGTGAGGTCGGCGTAGACGCTCGGCGCCTGGGTCAGGTAGCCGACCCGGCGGCGCAGCTCGGCCGAGCCGGCGGGCCGGCCCAGCACGGTGACCGTGCCGGCGGTGACCACCTGCACCCCGACCACCGCGCGCATCAGCGTGGTCTTGCCGCTGCCGCTCGGACCGAGCAGCCCGGTGACCGCGCCGCGCGGCACCGTGGCGCTGATCCCGTGCAGCACCCGCCGTCCGCCCCGGTCGACGACCAGGTCGCGGACGGCGATCGCGTCGTCCATCGCACACCTCCCCAAAAACTCAACACCTGATGAACTCAACGCTAGATGAGATACGCCCGGCCGCGCAACGGGGGGCTTGACTTCGAGTGCGCTCGAACTGGAAGCCTGGAGCCGTGGACATCAGCACCCGGGAGAGCACGCTCACCGTTGGCGAGGCGGCCGAGCGGGTCGGCCTCACCACCTACACACTGCGCTGGTACGAGCAGGAGGGGCTGGTGGCCCCGGTCGGGCGGGACTCGGCCGGGCGGCGCCGGTACACCGCCGGTGACGTCGACTGGCTGTTCCTGCTCACCCGGCTGCGGCGGACCGGGATGCCGGTGCGGGACATGCGCCGCTACGCCGACCTGGCCCGCCAGGGCGACGGCACGCTCGGCGCCCGGCGGGCGCTGTTCGAGGCGCACCGCGCCCGGGTGCTGGCGCGGATGGCCGACCTGACGGAGGACCTGAGGGTCCTCGACCACAAGATCGATGCGTACCGGCGGGCGGAGGGACGCTGCGAAGGGTCATAGGCCCCGGACCGGACACCGGGTCCGTCATCGGGCATTGCCCCTCGATCGGGGCGTACGGCACGATGATCCGGTGGACTACCCTCCGTCACCGGACAGTGGGTTCCTCGCGGACTGGACCGCCCGGCTGCGGGCGGCGGCCGAGCGGCCCGTCGTCGGCATCATGCTGCGCGGCAGCCACGCCCGGCGGGCCGCCACCGCACACAGCGACGTCGACGTCGACGTGCTGCTCGGCGGCGCCCCGTACGCCGCCCGCCGGGCCTACCTGGCCGAACACGGCGGCCGGCTGACCCACGTCTCGGTGGCCGCGCGGGACGTCCGGTCCTGGGTCACCCGGCTCGGCGAACCGGCCGACTGGGCGTTCGGGCTGCCGGTCGCCGCCCCCGCCCGGCTGCTCTGGGCCGACCCGCACTGGCGGCCCCGGATCGACCTGCCGGTGCTCTGCCAGCCGGCCGGCGAGCCGCAACTGGAGGAGCTGGTCGCCACCCTCGGCAAGGTCGCCGCGGCGCGGGACGCCGGCGATCACCTCGGCGTCCGGCTGGCCGCCGCCGACCTGGCCCGGCTCTGCCCGTCGGTGCTCCGGCTGGCCAACGCCTCGGTCCGGGTGGTCTCCCGCCGGGCGGCCTTCGCCGCCGCGCTCGCCCTGCCGGTGGCACCCCCGGGCTACCGCGACGACATGCTGCTCTGCCTGGGGCTGCGCCCGGGCTCCACCGGCCAGCTCGGCGCGGCCGCGGTCCGCCTGGTCACCGGCGTCCTGCCGCTGGTCCGCCGGTACGCCGCGGAGATCGCCGAGGTGGCCGGGACGGACCTGGCCGAGGCGCTGGTCGACGGCCGGCTGGACCGCTACGTCGCCCAGCTGACCCGGCCCGCCGGCCGGCCGCCACGCCCCCGGCGGGAGTCGTCGCCGGTGCCCGCGCCGCGTGCGGGACAATGGGTCACTGTGTCCGTACCTGACGCGCCGGTGACCGGCGCCCACCCCCGCCCGAGCGGGCCGGCGGACGGCGGCCCGGCCCGCCCGTCCCGGCTCGACCCGGCCATCGCGGCCCGGCTGCGCCGTACCCCGGACGGCCTGGTCGCCGCCGTGGTCCGCGCGCACGACACCGGCGAGGTGCTGATGGTCGCCTGGATGGACGACGAGGCGTTGCACCGCACGCTGACCACCGGCCGGGCCACCTACTGGTCGCGCAGCCGGCGCGAGTACTGGGTCAAGGGCGCCACCTCCGGGCACCACCAGTACGTCCGCTCGGTCGCCCTGGACTGCGACGGGGACGCGCTGCTGGTCAGCGTCGAGCAGGTGGGCGCCGCCTGCCACACCGGGCACCGCAGCTGCTTCTTCACCGAGCTGCCGGTCGACGCGGCGGGGGACCGGTCGTGACCGACGGCCGGGTGAGCCCGGACGCGGCCACCTTCACCGCGCTCGCCGCCGACCGCCGGGTCGTTCCGGTCACCCGCCGGCTGCTGGCCGACGCGGAGACCCCGGTCGGGGTCTACCGCAAGCTCGCCGGCGGCCCGGGCACCTTCCTGCTGGAGTCCGCCGAGCAGGGCGTCGGCTCCGCCGGGCTGGCCTGGTCGCGCTACTCGTTCATCGGCGTACGCAGCAGCGCCACCCTGGTCGAGCGGGACGGCCGGGCGACCTGGCTGGGCCAGCCGCCGGCCGGGTTACCCACCACCGGCGACCCGGTGCAGGTGCTGCGCGCCACCGTCGAGGCGCTCGCCGGCCCGGCCACCGAGCCGGCCGCCGGCATGCCGCCGCTGACCGGCGGCATGGTCGGCTACCTCGGCTACGACCTGGTCCGGCGCTTCGAGCGGCTGCCCGAGCTGACCGAGGACGACCTGAACCTGCCCGAGCTGGGCATGATGCTCGCCACCGACCTGGTGGTGCTCGACCACTACGAGGGTTCCGCGATCCTGGTCGCCAACGCGATCCTGCCGCCGCCGGACGCGCCGGACCGGGACGCGCAGGTGGTCGCCGCGTACCACCACGCGGTGGGCCGGCTCGACGCGATGACCACCGCGCTGTCCCGACCCATCCCGCCGATGATCTCGACGGTGGAGCGTCCGCCGGCCGGCGAGGTGCGCAGCCGTACGCCCGACGGCGGCTACCCGAAGGCGGTGGAGGCGGCCAAGGAGGCGATCCGGGCCGGCGAGTGCTTCCAGATCGTGCTGGCGCAGCGGTTCGAGCGGGAGACCCACGCCGACCCGCTCGACGTCTACCGGGTGCTGCGCACCACCAATCCCAGCCCGTACATGTACCTGCTGCGCTTCGACGACTTCGACATCGTCGGCTCGTCGCCGGAGGCGCACCTGAAGGTGACCGTCGAGGCCGGCGGGGAGCGGCGGGCGCTGCTGCACCCGATCGCCGGCACCCGGCCGCGCGGCGCCACCCCGGCCGCCGACGCCCGGCTCGCCGCCGAGCTGCTCGCCGACCCGAAGGAGCGGGCCGAGCACGTGATGCTGGTCGACCTGGGCCGCAACGACCTGGGCCGGGTGTGCCGCGCGGGCACCGTCGAGGTGCCCGAGTTCGCCACCATCGAGCGCTACAGCCACGTCATGCACATCGTCTCGACAGTGGTGGGCACGCTGCGCGCCGACCGCACCGCGTTCGACGCGCTGGCCGCGACCTTCCCGGCCGGCACCCTCTCCGGGGCGCCCAAGGTGCGGGCCATGGAGATCATCGAGGAGCTGGAGCCGGTCCGGCGGGGCCTGTACGGCGGCACGGTCGGGTACTTCGGCTTCGGCGGCGACCTCGACATGGCGATCGCCATCCGCACCGCGCTGATCCGCGCCGGCCGGGCGTACGTGCAGGCCGGCGCGGGGGTGGTGGCCGACTCCGACCCGGCCGCGGAGGACCAGGAGACCCGGAACAAGGCGGCCGCCGTGCTCGCCGCGATCGCCGCCGCCGAGACCCTGAGGCCGGCCCGGTGAGCGCGAGCGGTGCAGCGCAGCCCGGGCCCCACGGTGGCGAACGACAGGCCGGCCCGGTGAGCGGGGAGATCGAGGCGGCCGGCCGGCCGGTCGCGGGGCGGCGCGAGCTGACGTACGCGGTGCTGCTCTGCCTGGCCGGCGCGGGCCTGGCGCTGTGGGCCGCGACCCGCACCTGGTCGGTGGAGCTGGCCGCCCGGCCGGCGCCGCTGCCCCCGGTGCGCGACGCGCACACCGGCGCGGGTCTGCTGCCGTGGCTGCCGGCGTTGGCCCTGGTCGGGCTGGCCGGCGGCGGCGCGGTGCTGGCCACCCGGGGCCGGCTGCGGCGGCTGCTCGGCGGGCTGCTGGCCGTGCTCGGGCTCGCCGTGACGGCCGGCGGCGGCTACGGACTGTCCGCGTCGTTCCCGGGCGAGGTGAGCCGGCACTGGCCGGCGCTCTGCCTGCTCGGCGGGCTGCTCGCCGCGGCCGGCGGAATGCTCACCGCGCTGCGCGGCGAGCGGTGGCCGGCGATGGGCGCCCGCTACGAACGGCCGGCCCGGAAGACGGCCACGCCGGCCGCGCCCGCCGCCGGGGCCGGGCCGGTCACCGGGCGGCGCACCACCGAGGCGTGGGACGCGCTGGACCGGGGCGAGGACCCGACGGTCAGCTGACCGGCTGGCGGTCGCGGGCGGCGGCCCGGGCGGCCGCCAGCTCCGCCACCAGGCGGTTCAGCTCGGCCCGCTGGTCGGCCCGGGCCCGGTCGGCGCAGACGGCCTCCCAGGCGTTGCCCCGCGCGGTGCGCATCCGCGCCTCGCCGACCACGGCCCGCTCCAGGGTGTGCACCACCCCGACGGCGAGCGACGCGACGGTACGGGAAATGGTGGTCAGTCCGATGCTCTGGTGGGGCCCGGCAGTACTCATGATCTCTCCGCGCGAGGATCGTCGGCGAACGGGGTGGGCAGGCGCATCGTCGAGTCTGCCCGACGAACATGCTGGCCGGCTCACGTTTCGCGGTGGTGACCTACGCGTCAACTCTCTGTCCGGGCCCGCCACCTGCACAGGGCCGTTCGTCCTTGAGCTTCGTCACAGCCGCCCGGCGCCGCCGCGGCGGGTGCGCCCGGGCGGGATCCCGTGGTCCAATGGCGTATGGGCGATCGTCGATGCCAACGGTGGCGCTACGTGATCTGGCCTTCACCGAAGTCGGCCATTATGCCGCAGGCCGTTCCGTGAGCCGCGCCATACCCCCACCTCCCGGCCCCGGATGGCGCCCCCTAGCATCGGCCCATGACACCCGGAGAGGGGAGTCCGTTGGTGACTGCTGAGCATGCGCACGCGGAGGGGGACGAGGCCGGTCCGGCGGCGTCCGCAAGCGTGCTCGACGAGATCCTGGCCGGCGTGCGCGAGGACGTCGCCCGGCGACAGGAGCAGGTGCCGCTGGAGCGCATCCGCGAGCTGGCCGCCGCCGCGCCGCCGCCGCTGGACGCGTACGCGGCCCTGCGCCGGCCCGGTGTCGCGGTGATCGCCGAAGTCAAGCGCTCCTCCCCGTCCAAGGGGAAGCTGGCCGAGATCGCCGACCCGGCCGACCTGGCCGGCGAGTACGCCGCCGGTGGCGCCCGGGCGATCAGCGTGCTCACCGAGGGGCGCTGGTTCGGCGGCTCGCTGGACGACCTCGCCGCGGTCCGCGCCGCGGTGGGAGTCCCGGTGCTGCGCAAGGACTTCGTGGTCTCCAGCTACCAGGTGCACGAGGCCCGCGCGCACGGCGCCGACCTGGTCCTGCTGATCGTCGCGGCCCTGGAGCAGAACGCCCTGGTCGGCCTGCTGGAGCGGATCGAGTCGCTCGGGATGACCGCGCTGGTCGAGGTGCACGACGAGGAGGAGGCCGACCGGGCCCTGGAGGCGGGCGCGCAGGTGATCGGCGTCAACGCCCGTGACCTGCGTACCCTGGAGGTCGACCGCTCGGTGTTCGAGCGGATCGCGCCCGGCCTGCCCAGCAGCGTCGTCAAGATCGCCGAGTCCGGCGTGCGCGGTCCGCACGACCTCATCCGGTACGCCTCGGCCGGCGCCGACGCGGTCCTGGTCGGCGAGGGCCTGGTCACCCAGAAGAGCCCTCGGGAGGCGGTGGCCGAACTGGTCAACGCCGGCAACCACCCGGCCACGCCCCGCCCGGTGCGCTGATCGGCGCACCGGCCGCCAGCACGGAGAGGACGATCCCCATGAGCGCCGACGCCCTGGCCGCCGAGACCGGTCCGTTCCCCGACGCGGCGGGCCACTTCGGCCGCTTCGGCGGCCGGTTCGTACCGGAGGCGCTGGTCGCGGCGCTGGACGAGTTGGACGCCGCGCACCGTACGGCGATGGCCGACGAGTCGTTCCGGGCCGAGTTCGCCGCGCTGCTGCGCGACTACGCCGGAACCCCGTCGCTGCTCTACGCCGCCCGGCGGTTCTCCGCCAAGGCCGGCGCGCGGGTGCTGCTGAAGCGTGAGGACCTCAACCACACCGGCGCGCACAAGGTGCGCAACGTGCTCGGCCAGGCGCTGCTCACCAAGCGGATGGGCAAGACCCGGGTGATCGCCGAGACCGGCGCCGGCCAGCACGGGGTGGCCGCGGCCACCGCCGCCGCCCTGTTCGACCTGGAGTGCGTGGTCTACATGGGCCAGGTCGACACCGAGCGGCAGGCGCTGAACGTGGCCCGGATGCGGATGCTCGGCGCCACCGTCGTACCGGTCACCACCGGCTCGCGGACCCTCAAGGACGCGATGAACGAGGCGATGCGCGACTGGGTGGCCAACGTCGACGAGACGCACTACCTGATCGGCACGGCGGCCGGCCCGCACCCGTTCCCGGCGCTGGTCCGCGACTTCGTCCGGGGCATCGGCGACGAGGCCCGGCAGCAGTGCCTCGACCTCACCGGCGCGCTGCCGGACGCGGTCACCGCCTGCGTCGGCGGCGGCTCCAACGCGCTGGGCATCTTCCACGCCTTCGTCGGCGACCCGGACGTGCGGCTGTACGGCTTCGAGGCCGGCGGCGACGGGGTCGCGACCGGCCGGCACGCGGCCAGCATCACCGGCGGCTCCACCGGCGTGCTGCACGGCACCCGCACCTACGTGCTCCAGGACGCCGACGGGCAGACCTGCGAGTCGCACTCGATCTCCGCCGGCCTGGACTACCCGGGCGTCGGGCCCGAGCACGCCTGGCTGCACGACACCGGGCGGGCCACCTACGCCCCGGTCACCGACGACGAGGCGATGGCCGCGTTCGAGCTGCTCTGCCGTACCGAGGGCATCATCCCGGCGATCGAGAGCTCGCACGCGCTGGCCGGCACCCTGAAGATCGCCCCCAAGCTCGCCGCCGACCTGGGCCGCGAGCCCACCATCGTGGTCAACCTCTCCGGGCGGGGCGACAAGGACGTGCACACCGCCGGCAACTACTTCGGCGTCCTCGACAAGGAGTGACTGATGAGCCGGATCGGGGTGGCGTTCGACAAGGCGCGCGCCGACGGGCGGGCCCTGTTGGTCGGCTGCATGCCGGCCGGGTTCCCGAGCGTCGAGGGCAGCATCGCGGCGATGACCGCGATGATCGAGGCCGGGGTCGACGTGATCGAGGTGGAGATCCCGTACTCGGACCCGGTGATGGACGGTCCGGTGATCCAGAAGGCCAGCGACATCGCGCTGGCCGGCGGCGTACGCACGGCCGACACGCTGCGCATCATCGAGGCGGTCGCGGGCACCGGCGCCCCAGTGGTCACCATGACCTACTGGAACCCGATCGAGCGGTACGGCGTCGACGCCTTCGCCCGGGACCTCGCCGCGGCCGGCGGCACCGGGCTGATCACCCCTGACCTGATCCCGGACGAGGCCGACGAGTGGCTGGCTGCCTCGGACGCGTACGGGCTGGACCGCACCTTCCTGGTCGCCCCGTCCTCCACCGAGGCCCGGCTGGCAATGACCGTCGAGCACTGCCGCGGCTTCGTCTACGCCACCGCGATCATGGGCGTGACCGGCGCCCGGGCGCAGACCTCACAGGCGGCGCCGGTGCTGGTCTCCCGGGTCCGTGCGGTCAGCGACCTGCCGGTCGGCGTCGGCCTCGGCGTCGGCACCGGTGCGCAGGCCGGCGCGGTCGCCGGGTACGCCGACGGCGTGATCGTGGGCAGCGCGCTGATCCGCTGCCTGCTCGACGCGCCGGACCTCGACAGCGGCCTGGCCGCGCTCCGTACGCTCAGCGCCGAACTCGCCGAGGGCGTCCGCAACCCCGCCCGCTGACCGCCGCCCCTGCCAGCGGCCGCCCCAGCAGTGCCAGATCCAGGCCGCCGGCCGCGGCGCTCCGTCCGCCGGCCGGCCCCCGCTGTGGCGCCGGCCCCGCCCTGGCGGCGGCCGTGATCCGGATTCGCGGCCCCGCGGCGTGTCGCGGTGCCGGGCCAAGTCACGCGAATGGCTGATACCTGAGAGTCATCATGATGACTCTCAGGTATCAGCCATTCAGTGATAGGTCGCCTCGGCGCGGGACCGTCACGGCGGTGGGGTGAAGCTGGTCGGGACGGGGTGGTTCGGTCGGTCCAGGGTGGAAGTGGTGGCGGAGCGACAGCGGTTCGCCGGGCCGGTGCGGACCCGCTGGCGGTGCCTCGGTGTCGGGGGTCGGGGGTCGGTTCGTCGCTGGCGATGCGGATCGGTGCCGGTGGTGGCCGCCGTCGGGTGGGAGAGGCCGCCGGCGGTGCGGTCAGTGCCGGGCCGGTGCCCGGCGGTGCGGTCAGTGCCGGGCGAGCGCGTCGGCGCCGGAGCGGCCGTCCTCGGCCCGGCGGTCCGCCGGCTGCCCCGACCGTTGCCCGGGTGCCGGCCCGGGCGGAGTGGCGCAGTCGGCCAGCACGCCGGAGCGGCCGGCCAGCGCGTCGGCGAGCGCCAGCCGGGTGGTCGGGGTCAGCGCGGTGGGCAGGTCGGCGGGGTCGTGCCAGGAGAGCCGGCAGCCGCCCACCGGCTCGCCCGCCGCCCGGTCGCCGAGCGCCCGGGCCCGGAAGACGTGCACCAGCACGTCGGGCAGCGGACCGGCCCGCCCGGCCGGCGTCGGGCCGGCCGCCGGCTCGGCGACGTGGTAGAGCCCGACCAGGTCGACGATCTCGATCTCCCAGCCGGTCTCGGCCCGGATGTCGCGCAGCACCGCCGGCACCGGGCTCTCCGGCCGGCGCAGCCGGCCGCCGGGCAGCGCGTACCGGCGTTCGCCCCGGCCCTGCCGGCACAGCAGCACCCGACCGGCCCCGTCGGTGACGATCGCGGCCACCGCCCAGGTGAGCGCGCTCATGGACAAAGAGCCTACGTCGGTGCAAACCAGAAGTCACTGCGACGCCGCCCGGCCCGCCCGGGGTGCCGCCGAAGGGGTCCGCAGCGGTAGCGTGTGCACCCGTGAATCTCGCCTCGCTGTCCCCCCAGGCGGCCCTGCCCAGTCCCAGCACCGCCGTCTGGCAGCTCGGCCCGGTTCCGCTCCGGGCGTACGCGCTGTGCATCATCCTCGGCATCGTGGTGGCCTGCGTGGTCACCGAGTACCGGCTGCGCCGGCGTGGCGTCGCCCCGGGCGCGGTGCTCGACATCGCGGTCTGGGCCGTGCCGGCCGGCATCATCGGCGCGCGGATCTACCACGTGATCACCTCGCCGGAGAAGTACTTCGGCACCGGTGGCGACCCGATGAAGGCGTTCGCCATCTGGGAGGGTGGTCTCGGCATCTGGGGCGCGGTGGCCGGCGGCGCGATCGGCGCCTGGATCGCCGCCCGCCAGCTCGGCATCCCGTTCGCCGTGGTGGCCGACGCGCTCGCGCCCGGCCTGCCGCTGGCGCAGGCGGTGGGCCGGCTCGGCAACTGGTTCAACAACGAGCTCTACGGCGGGCGGACCACCCTGCCATGGGGCCTGGAGATCCACCGGATGGACCCGGACAACCCCGGGCACGCGCTGCGCGACGACGCCGACCGGCCCATCCTCGAGCCGGGCCTCTACCACCCGACCTTCGCCTACGAGCTGCTCTGGAACGTCGGCGTCGCGGTGCTGGTCCTCGTGGTCGACCGCAAGCTGCGACTGGGCCGGGGCCGGGCGTTCGCGCTGTACGTGATGGGCTACACCGCCGGCCGGTTCTGGATCGAGCTGATGCGCACCGACGAGGCCAACACCATCCTCGGCGTCCGGCTCAACGTGTGGACCGCCGCGCTGGTGTTCCTCGGCGCCCTGGTCTACTTCCTGCGCGTCCGCGGCCCCCGGGAGTACCTCGTCCCGGTCGGGGCGGCGGCGGCGCCGACCCCGCCGGAGTCCGACGTCTCGCAGGTCGACCTCTCCGCCACCGAGGCCGGCGCGCAGCCGGCCGCGCCGGAGGGCTACCGGGTGGTCAGCGAGGAGCAGTACCGCCGCTGGCGGGAGACCGGCGAGCTGCCCGCCGAGCCGGACGCCGCGCCGGCCGAGCAGACCGACGCGACCGGGTCGGCCGACCGCTCCGCGGACGGCGACGAGGCTGCCGGGAGCGACACCGGGACCGAGGACGCGGAGTCCGGGGAGACGACGGTGCGGGACGAGCGGGCCGGCGCGGCCGGCTCCCGCCCCGCCGACGGCGACAGCTGAGCGGAGAACCATGCGTAGCGCGGTGGTGGTCGGCGCCGGGATCGGCGGCCTCGCGGTCGCCGGTGCGCTGGCCCGGTCCGGTTGGCAGGTCACCCTGCTGGAGCGGGCCGACCGGATCCGCCCGGAGCCGACGGCCGTGGTGCTCTGGCCCAACGGCGTGCGCGCGCTGCGCGCCCTCGGCCTCGGCGCCGGCCTGGAGGCGATCGCCACACCGGTGCCCGACGGCGGCATCCGTCGCCCGGACGGGCACTGGCTGGTGCAACCCCGGCCCACCCCGGCCGACCGGATGCCGGTGGTGGTGCACCGGGAGGACCTGCACGACGCGCTGATCGCCGGGCTGGGCGACGGGGTGGAGCTGCGCACCGGGGTGACCGTGCGGACGATACGCACCGGCGCCGGCGCCCGCCCCGCGGTCGGCGACGGCCGGCACACGCTGGAGGCCGACCTGGTGGTCGCCGCCGACGGCACCGACAGTGAGCTGCGCCGCCAGCTCGCCCCGGAGGCCGGCGTGGTCAGCTCCGGCTGCGCCGCCTGGCGGGCGGTGATCCCCTGGTACCGGGCGCCCCAGCTGCGCGACGAGGTGCCGGTGGGCGGCGAGACCCTCGGCGCCGGGTACCGGTTCGTCTCCGCCTCGCTGGGCGAGCGCGGCTCGTCGGGCGGCTCCAGCCGGGGCGGCATCTACTGGGTGGCCACCGCGGCCGGCGCGCCCCGCCCGGAGCCGCCGGAGACCCAGCTGGCCCTGCTGCGTCGCTGGTACGCCGGCTGGCCGTCCCCGGTCACCGAGCTGCTCGACGCCACCGACCCGGCGGACCTGGTGCAGCAGGAGATCCGCGAACTGCGGCCACTGCCCCGGGCGTACGCCTACCCGTCCGGCCCGGGCGGAGTGGTGCTGCTCGGCGACGCCGCGCACGCCATGCCGCCGCACCTCGGCCAGGGCGCCTGCCTCGCCTTCGAGGACGCCGCCACCCTCGCCACGCTGCTGCGCGAGTCCCGGCTGCCCGACGCGCTGGCCGCGTACGACCGGACGCGCCGGCCCCGGGCGGCGTCGGTGGTCCGGCAGGCCCGCCGGATGTCGGCGGTGCTGCGCACCCGCGGCCGGCTCGCCCTGCGGGCCCGGGACGCGGCCCTCGGCACGATCAGCCCCCGGCTGCTCTCCACCGCCGCGACCACCGCGGCCGCCTGGCGACCGCCGAGCTGAACGGAGATCGGCCCGCCCCCGCGGCCCGCCTGGCGACCGCCGAGCTGACCCGCGGTCAGGGCAGTACGGGGGCCGGCTCGGCGATGCAGGCGGTGCCGATCCGGCGGAAGCCGACCCGCAGGTAGACCCGGGCGATGTCCTCGCTGCCGGCGGAGAGGAAGACCAGGTCGGTGCCGGCGGCCAGCAGTTCGCGGGCCAGGGTGGCGGTCACCGCGGCGCCCAGGCCCCGGCGGCGGGCGGCCGGCAGGGTGGCCACCCCGGCGATCTCGGCGACGTCGCCGACCCGCATCGCCATCCCGCTGGCCAGCGGGCCCTCCTCGGGCGTGCCGGCCAGCACGGTGAGCCGTCGGCCGTCGGCGATCCGGACCCGCTCATCGTCCAGCGCGGCCACGTCCAGCCCGGTCATCGCGGCGTCCCGCTGGCCCGGGCCGGCGTCGCCCCGGCCGGTGCCGGGAAAGGAGAAGCCGACCGCGGCGACGGCCCGCCCGGCGGCCACGTCGGCGGCGAGGTCGGGCGCGTCGGGGCCGAGCACCCGCACCGGTACGTCGGCCAGCGTCGCCGGGTCGGGCAGCGCGGCGGGGTCGAGCACCATCAGCGGCGCCTCCAGCACCGACAGCCCCGCCGAGCGGGCCACCGCGAGCAGGTCGGGGGTGGTCTCGTGCACCCACTCGAAGGCCTCCGGCAGGCCCAGTTCGCGCTGGCGCTGGCGGACCTGGGCGACGTCGGCCAGCGAGGGGGCCGCGTCGGCGTCGAGCCGGGGCCGGGCGTAGAACGGCCAGCCGGTGCCCTCCCGGACGAAGAGCACCAGGCCGCCGTGTTCCTCGGCTCGGGCCGCGTCCCGGGGCACCGCGTCGTAGAAGTGTTCCAACCGGTCGAACAGGGCTTTGTGCGCGGGATCCACCGCGCGAGACTACACGTCCCAGACTCTGGACGGTGTGATCAATCCGCACTGGCCTTGCGCACCGCGCCCTAACGTAGACTCAATAAACCCACAAGGGCCGACGTCGTCCCGATCCCGTGAACCATCCCTGAGCGACGACAGGAGGCCCGGTGGCTTTTCCGTACCCTCATCGCCCCCAGCCGGCCGCGCCGCACGGCCCCGGTGTTCCCGCGGCCGGGCTCTACGACCCTGCCCAGGAGCACGACGCCTGCGGCGTGGCCTTCGTGGCCGACCTGCACGGACGGCGCTCCCACGCGGTGGTCGCCAACGGCCTCGCCGCGCTCTGCCGGCTGGACCATCGGGGCGCCCGGGGCGCGGAGCCGAATACCGGCGATGGCGCGGGCATCATGATCCAGGTGCCGGACGCGTTCCTGCGCGCGGTGGTGGACTTCCCGCTGCCACCGGCCGGCGAGTACGCCACCGGCCTGGTCTTCCTCCCCGACGACGACGCCGCCGAGGCGCGCGCCCGCCGGGTGGTGGAGAAGTACGCCCTGGTCGAGGGGGCCGAGCTGCTCGGCTGGCGGGAGGTGCCGGTCGACCCGGCCGGCCTGGGCGAGACCGCGCTCGCCGCGATGCCCCGGATCCGGCAGCTCTTCCTCGCCGCGCACCGGCTCACCGACTCGCCCGCCGGTCCGGCCGGTACGCCGCTGCGCGACATCGAGCTGGACCGGGTCGCCTTCTGCGTACGCAAGCAGGCCGAGCGGGAGTCCGCCGAGCGGGGCGTGCCGGCGTACTTCCCGTCGCTGTCCGCGCGGACCATGGTCTTCAAGGGCATGCTCACCCCCGACCAGCTGCCGGCGTTCTACCCGGAGCTGACCGACGAGCGGGTGGACAGCGCGATCGCGCTGGTGCACTCGCGGTTCTCCACCAACACCTTCCCGTCCTGGCCGCTGGCGCACCCGTACCGCTTCATCGCGCACAACGGCGAGATCAACACCATCCGCGGCAACCGGAACTGGATGCAGGCCCGGGAGGCGCTGCTGCGTACCCCGAACCTGCCGGGCAACATCCGGCGGATCTTCCCGGTCTGCACCCCGGCCGCCTCCGACTCAGCCAACTTCGACGAGGTGCTGGAGCTGCTGCACCTGGCCGGGCGCAGCCTGCCGCACGCGGTGCTGATGATGATCCCGGAAGCCTGGGAGAACGACCCGGACATGCGGGCCGACAAGCGGGAGTTCTACCGCTTCCACGCCAGCCTGATGGAGCCGTGGGACGGGCCGGCTTCGGTCGCCTTCACCGACGGCGAGATCGTCGGCGCGGTGCTGGACCGCAACGGGCTGCGCCCGGGGCGCTGGTGGCGTACCGACGACGGGCTGGTGGTGCTCGGCAGCGAGGCGGGTGTGCTCGACCTCGACCCGGCCCGGGTGGTGGCCAAGGGGCGGCTGCAGCCGGGGCGGATGTTCCTGGTCGACACCGCCGCCGGCCGGATCGTGCAGGACGACGAGATCAAGGCCGAGCTGGCCGCCGAGCGGCCGTACGGCGAGTGGCTGCACGCCGGCCTGATCGAGCTGACCGACCTGCCGGCCCGTGAGCACATCGTCTACACCCACGACTCGGTCCGCCGCCGCCAGCAGACCTTCGGCTACACGGAGGAGGAGCTGAAGATCCTGCTCGCGCCGATGGCCCGGGCCGGCGCGGAGCCGATCGGCTCGATGGGCACCGACACCCCGATCTCCCCGCTGTCCACCCGGCCGCGGCTGCTGTACGACTACTTTCACCAGCTCTTCGCCCAGGTCACCAACCCGCCGCTGGACGCCATCCGGGAGGAGCTGGTGACCAGCCTGGCCTCCACCATCGGCCCGGAGGGCAACCTGCTCGACCCGGGCCCGGCCAGCTGCCGGCAGATCGTGCTGCCCTACCCGGTGATCGACAACGACGAGCTGGCCAAAATCCTCTCCATCGACGAGGACGGCGACCTGCCCGGCTTCAAGGCGGTCCGGGTCTCCGGGCTGTACCGGATCCGGGAGGGCGCCAAGGGAATCAAGGCCCGGCTGACCGAGATCTGCCGGCACGTCTCCGAGGCGATCGAGGACGGCGTGCGGATCCTGGTGCTCTCCGACCGGGACTCCAACGCCGACCTGGCGCCGATCCCGTCGCTGTTGCTCACCGCGGCGGTGCACCAGCACCTGGTCCGCGAGCAGACCCGCACCCAGGTGGCGCTGATCGTCGAGTCCGGCGACTGCCGCGAGGTGCACCACGCGGCGGTGCTGATCGGGTACGGCGCGGCGGCGGTCAATCCGTACCTGGCCTTCGAGTCGGTGGAGGACATGATCTCCACTGGCGCCCTGGCCGGGGTGGAACCGGGCACGGCGGTGCGCAACTACGTCAAGGCGCTCGGCAAGGGCGTCCTGAAGATCATGTCCAAGATGGGCATCTCGACGGTGTCCTCGTACTGCGGGGCGCAGGTCTTCGAGGCGGTCGGGCTGGACACCCGGCTGGTCGAGCGCTACTTCCGGGGCACCCCGAGCAAGATCGGTGGGATCGGGCTGGACGGCATCCACGCCGAGGTCGCCGCCCGGCACGCCCGGGCCTGGCCGGCGCCGGGCGCCGCCGCCACCGACCGGCTGGAGGTCGGCGGCGAGTACCAGTGGCGCCGCGAGGGCGAGCTGCACCTGTTCAACCCGGAGACGGTCTTCCTGCTCCAGCACGCCACCCGCAGCCGGCAGTACGACGTCTTCCGGAAGTACACCGCCAAGGTCGACGAGCTGGCCGCCCGGGCGGGTTCGCTGCGCGGGTTGTTCACCCTGCGTACCGGGGTGCGGCCGGCGGTGCCGATCGAGGAGGTCGAGCCGGCCACCGAGATCGTCAAGCGGTTCGCCACCGGCGCCATGTCGTACGGCTCGATCTCCGCCGAGGCGCACGAGACCCTCGCGATCGCGATGAACCGGCTCGGCGGCAAGTCCAACACCGGCGAGGGCGGCGAGGACGTCGAGCGGCTGCACGACCCGGCCCGCCGCTCGGCGGTGAAGCAGATCGCCAGCGGCCGGTTCGGGGTGACCAGCGAATACCTGGTCAACGCCGACGACATCCAGATCAAGATGGCCCAGGGCGCCAAGCCCGGCGAGGGCGGGCAGCTGCCCGGCAACAAGGTCTGGCCGTGGATCGCGCGTACCCGGCACGCCACCCCGGGCGTCGGCCTGATCTCCCCGCCGCCGCACCACGACATCTACTCCATCGAGGACCTCGCCCAGCTGGTGCACGACCTGAAGTGCGTCAACCCGGCCGCCCGGGTGCACGTCAAGCTGGTCAGCGAGGTCGGCGTGGGCACGGTGGCGGCCGGCGTGGCCAAGCTCAAGGCCGACGTCATCCTGATCTCCGGGCACGACGGCGGCACCGGCGCGTCCCCGCTGAACTCGCTCAAGCACGCCGGCACCCCCTGGGAGCTGGGGCTGGCCGAGGCGCAGCAGACGCTGCTGCTCAACAAGCTGCGCGACCGGGTCACCGTGCAGGTCGACGGCCAGCTCAAGACCGGCCGGGACGTGCTGGTCGCGGCGCTGCTCGGCGCCGAGGAGTTCGGCTTCGCCACCGCGCCGCTGATCGTCGAGGGCTGCGTGATGATGCGGGTCTGTCACCTGGACACCTGTCCGGTCGGCATCGCCACCCAGAACCCGGTGCTGCGGGAACGCTTCACCGGCAAGCCGGAGTTCGTGGAGAACTTCTTCCTCTTCCTCGCCGAGGAGGTCCGCGGCTACCTGGCCGAGCTGGGCTTCCGGTCGATCGAGGAGGCGATCGGGCACGCCGAACTCCTCGACGTCACCCCGGCGATCGAGCACTGGAAGGCCACCGGCCTCGACCTCACCCCCGTGCTGTACCTGCCGGAGCTGCCGGCCGGCGCCGCCCGCCGGGGCGTCCGCGCCCAGGACCACGGCCTGGAGCTGGCCCTGGACAACGAGCTGATCGCGCTGGCCGAGCCGGCCCTGGCCGACGGCACCCCGGTACGGGTCGAGGTGGCGGTGCGCAACGAGCACCGCAGCGTCGGCGCGATGCTCGGCGGCGAGGTGACCCGCCGCTACGGCGGGGCCGGCCTCCCGGCCGACACCATCGAGTTCACCCTCCGCGGCACCGCCGGGCAGTCGTTCGGCGCGTTCCTGCCGCGCGGGGTCACCCTGCGGCTGCACGGCGACACCAACGACTACGTCGGCAAGGGCCTCTCCGGCGGGCGGCTGGTGGTCCGGCCGGACGCCGCCGCGCCGTTCGTCGACGGCGACGCCGGGCCGGGGGAGCGGGCCGAGGACCAGATCATCGCCGGCAACACCATCCTGTACGGGGCCACCGCCGGCGAGGTCTTCCTGCGCGGTCGGGTGGGGGAGCGGTTCGCGGTGCGCAACTCCGGCGCGGTCGCCGTCGTCGAGGGCGTCGGCGACCACGGCTGCGAGTACATGACCGGTGGCACCGTGGTGGTGCTCGGTCCGACCGGCCGCAACTTCGCCGCCGGCATGTCCGGCGGCACCGCCTTCGTGTGGCAGCTCGACCGGCGCCGGGTCAACACCGAGCTGGTCGACCTGGCGCCGCTGTCCGAGGAGGAGCAGGCCGTGCTGCACGAGCTGGTGCAGCGGCACTTCGCCGAGACCGACTCGGCGGTCGCCGAGGAACTGCTCAAGCGCTGGCCGGAGGCGGTGGCGGAGTTCACCGCGGTGGTGCCCCGGGACTACCGCCGGGTGCTGGAGATCATGCGGGCCGCCGAAGCCGCCGGCCGCGACGTCGACGACGCGGTGATGACCGCACTGGCGGCGCCCGCCGCCTCGGCGGCGCCGGCGGCGCCGTCCGATTCGTCCATGCCGACCACGCCCGGCCCGCGGGCGGCGGCCCAGGAGGTGGCTCGTGCCTGACCCGAACGGTTTCCTGCGCTACAACCGGCGGCTGCCGGTCCGGCGTCCGGTGCCGGTGCGGATCAGCGACTGGCGGGAGGTCTACCCGCCGGCCGGCGAGGAGCTGATCCGCGAGCAGGCCACCCGGTGCATGGACTGCGGCATCCCGTTCTGCCACGACGGCTGCCCGCTGGGCAACCGCATCCCGGACTGGAACGACCTGGTCCGTACCGGCAACTGGGACGCGGCGGTGGAGTCGCTGCACGCCACCAACAACTTCCCGGAGTTCACCGGCCGGCTCTGCCCGGCGCCCTGCGAGGCCGCCTGCGTGCTCGGCATCGGCGGCGGTGAGCCGGTCACCATCAAGCAGGTCGAGGTGGAGATCGCCGACGCGGCCGTCGCGGGTGGGCTGCTGCCGCGTCCGGTGCCCGCGCCGTCCGGGCGGTCGGTGGCCGTGGTCGGCTCCGGGCCGGCCGGGCTGGCCGCCGCCCAACAGCTGGCCCGCGCCGGTCACGCGGTGACGGTGTACGAGCGCGACGACGCGCTCGGCGGCCTGCTCCGCTACGGCATCCCCGACTTCAAGCTGGAGAAGGAGCACATCGACCGGCGGCTGGCCCAGCTCGCCGCCGAGGGGGTGCGGTTCCGCACCGGGGTGAACGTGGGCGTCGACGTGACCGCCGAGCAGTTGCGCGCCGAGCACGACGCGGTGCTGCTGGCCTGCGGCGCGTTGCAGGGCCGGGACACCCCGGAGACGCCGGGGCGGCAGCTGCGCGGCGTGCACCAGGCGATGGCACACCTGGTGGCGGCGAACCGGGTGGTCGCGGCCGCCGGCGCGGGCCGGCCGGCGCTCGCGGTGCTGCCGGACGGCACGCCGATCGACGCGGCCGGCAAGCACGTGGTCATCATCGGCGGCGGCGACACCGCGGCCGACTGCCTCGGCGTGGCGCACCGGCAGGGCGCCGCCGGCGTACACCAGCTGGACCTGTACCCGCAGCCGCCGCGGGCCCGGGACGAGGCGCGCGACCCGTGGCCCACCTGGCCGTGGATCCTGCGCAGCTACCCGGCCCACGAGGAGGGCGGCGAGCGGGTCTTCGCGGTCGCGGTGCAGGAGTTCGTCGACGACGGCACCGGCGCGGTGCGCGCGGTCCGGATCGCCGAGGTGACCGTGGAGAAGCGGGACGGCCGGCGGATCGTCACCCCGCTGCCCGGCACCGAGCGGGAACTCCCGGCGGACCTGGTGCTGCTGGCGATCGGCTTCGAGGGCACCGAGGAGCAGCCGCTGCTGGCGCAGCTGGGGGTGACCCGCAACGCCCGCGGCGCGGTGGACGCCCGGCCGGACTGGCAGACCGGCGTGGACGGGGTCTTCGTCGCCGGCGACATGCACCGGGGCGCCTCGCTGATCGTCTGGGCGATCGCCGAGGGCCGTGCCGCCGCGGCCGCCATCCACGCCCACCTGGGCGCCCCCGGCACCCTGCCCGCCCCGGTGGACCCCGCCACCGAGCCGTTGGCCGCCCGCTGACCGGGCACGGCCGCTGAATTCGTGGCCGGAAGCAGCCCCTCACCGGGGGTCGTTTCCGGCCACGATCCTCGGCGCCTGATCCGCCGTCCGTCCCCGTGGCCTGGCCGATCGGGGGACGCGGTGGTGACCGGACGGTTGTCCGGTTTCGTCCAGCCTGTAACCGTCTGCGTCGGCGCCCGGTGAACCCCCTCACGAACAGGGGCGGATCGGTTTACCGGCCGCCAGACTTGGCGACCGCCGAACCACCGAGCGGGTCGGCGTCGTCAGTCGCCGTCGTACGGGGAGGTCGTGGCCCGTGGGTGCCACGTTCGCAGCGCTGCGCCACCGCAACTACCGGATCTGGGCCGCTGCGGGTTTCGTGTCCGTGGTCGGCACCTGGATGCAGGTGCTCGGGGTCAACTGGTACGTGCTCGCCGAAACCCGGTCGGCGACCTCGATGGGCCTCGCCGTCCTCCTCCAGGCCCTGCCCACCCTGCTGCTCAGCGTCTGGGGCGGGGCGCTGGCCGACCGGCTGCGGGCCAAGCCGCTGCTGATCGCCGCGCAGGCCGCCCACGCGGCGCTGGCCGCCGGGCTGGCGGTGGTGGCCCTCACCGGCGCCGGCGGCCTGCCGGCGATCTACGCGATCTCGCTGGCCACCGGCGCCGTCTCGGCGATCGAGGGGCCGGTGATGGGCCGCTGGACGTCGACCCTGGTGGACCGGGAGAGCCTGGGCAACGCCCTGGCGCTCGGGTCGCTCACCCACTCCGCCGGCCGCATCCTGGGCATGAGCGCCGGCGCCGTGGTGGTCGCCGCCGTCGGCCCGGCCCTGCTCTTCGCGATCAACGCGGCCAGCTTCGTCGCGGTGCTGGCCGCGCTGTTCGCCGTACGGGAGCGGGAGCTGCACACCGGCGGGCCGGCGGCCGACGCGGAGCCCGCCGACGGCGGCATCCGGGCCGGCTTCCGCTACCTGCTGCGCCAGCCGGTGGTGCTGGTCGCGCTGGCCCTGTCCTTCGTGCTCGGCAGCCTCGGCCGCAACTACCAGGTGACCATGGCGGCGATGAGCGAGGGGCCGCTGGGCGCTGGCGCGGCCGGCTACGGCGTGCTGTCCACTGTCTTTGCGGTGGGCACGGTGCTCGGCGCGTTCGTCGCGGCCCGCCGCCGGCACCTGGGCTACGGCGTCCTGGTCGGCGCGGGCCTGCTGGCCAGCGGGCTGCAGGTCGGCGCCGGCCTGGCCCCGAACACCCTGGGCTTCGCCGCGGTGATCCTGCCGATCGCCGCCGCCGCGGTGATCATCGACACCACCGTCGGCACCCGGGCCCAGCTCGACACCGACTACGCGATGCGCGGCCGGGTGCTGGCCGCGCTGGCGGTCACCGGCTCGGTCTCCGCCGCGGTCGGCGCCCCGCTGCTCGGCTGGCTCTCCGAGCACGCCGGCCCGCGGCAGACGCTGGTGCTGGCCGGTGTGGCCACGGCGGTGGCCACCGCCGTGGCCGGGGTGGCACTGGACGGGCTGCGGGGTCGCCGCCTGCGCGGGCGGATCACCCGCGCGCTGGCCGCGCCGCGGGTGCGTCGGGCCGCCTCGACCGCCGCCCGCGTGGTCCGGCCCGCCGCTACGGTGGCTCGGCCGGCGCCGATGGCGACCGTCCGGCCGGTGGCCGGCGTCCCCACCGCCCGCTGGGCGCCGCCCCGGCCGAGGGGCGCCCGGCTGCGCCCGCCGGCCGACGAGTACGCGGCCGCCGCGCCGCGCCGGGCCCGCCGCCGCCCCGGGCTGGCCGCCGCGTCCCGCCCCGCCGGCCCGCCGGTCGACTGCGCCCGCTCCACCCCCGAAACCGCCTGACCCCGACCCCTGACCCGCCCCGGCTGCCCTTGATCATGAGGTTGGCGGCGGTCGGGTCGGCCTGTCGCGCCGCCAACCTCATGATCAACGTGGTGGGTCCTCAGGGTCAGCGGGTCAGGAGGTGGTGGGTGGCGCGGAGGTGGGGCCAGGACTTCGGTTCGGTGGGCGGGGCGGACTTGCGGGCGGTGTTCGGGACGTCGGGACGGCCGGGGGTGAACAGCCAGGCGTCGAGGAGGTCGTCGAGGTCCAGGCCGGAGATCCGCTCGGCGAGGGCCTGGAACTGCTCGATGCTGGCGTTGCCGTGCCGGTGCTCGGCGGTCCAGGCCGGCAGGATCGCGAAGAACGCGTCGTCGCCGACGGCCAGCCGGAGCTGGTGTAGCGCCATCGCGCCCCGGTCGTAGACGGCGCCGTCAAAGATCCGGTTCGGGCCGGGCTCACCCGGCGGCACCTGCCAGAACTCGTCATCCGCCGGGTAGCTGGCGTAGGTGAAGTCGAACAATTCCTGCGCGGTGCCCTCGCCCTGCTCCTCGGACCAGAGCCACTCGGCGTAGGAGGCGAAGCCCTCGTTGAGCCAGATGTCGCTCCAGTCGCCCACCGAGACCGAGTCGCCGAACCACTGGTGGGCGTTCTCGTGCACCACCACGTACGTGTTGGCGCCGCGGCGCCAGAAGCCCGGCCCGTACACCGAGCGGGTCTGCGTCTCCAGCGCGAAACCGATGCCGTCGACCGGCCCGGCCACGCCGCCCTGCGCCTCGAACGGGTACGGGCCGAAGATCCCGCTGGCCCACTCGACGATCTCGGCGGTGCGCTCGATGCTGGCCCGCGCGGCCGGCCCCAGCTCACCCAGCGTGGTGCTGTACGCGTTCACCACCGGCTGGCCGTTCGGCGCGGTGTCGCTGACGATGTCGTACTGGCCGATGGCGAGGAAGGCCAGGTAGGTGGCGGTAGGCGAGGTGGTGCGCCAGCTCCACCGGGTGCGGTTGCCGGCCTCGGCGACCGGCGGCCGCGGCTGGACGCCGTTGCTGATCACCTCGACGCCGGTGGGCACCGAGACGGAGATGTCGTAGGTGGCCTTGTCCGTCGGGTGGTCGTTGCTGGGGAACCACCACCAGGCCGACTCCGGTTCGTTCACCGCCATCGCACCGTCGTCGGTACGGGTCCAGCCGGTGTAGCCGCCGACCAGCGTCTCGGACGGCACGCCCGAGTAGCGCACCACCACGGTGAGCTGCTGACCGGCGGTCACCGTCCGGCGTGGGGTGACGACCAGCTCGTGCACGCCCTCCCGGGTGGCGGTCGCCTGCCAGCCGTTGACCCGTACCGAGTCGACGTCGAGCAGGAAGTCGAGGTTGAACCGGGACAGGTCCTGGGTGGCCCGGGCCAGGATGGTGGTGGTGCCGGTGAGCAGGTCGGTCTGCGGGTCGTAGCGCAGCCGGACGTCGTAGTGCTCGACGTCGTAGCCGCCGTTGCCGTAGTTGGGGAAGTAGCTGTCACCGAGCCCTGGACCGCCGGGTTGCGGCGCGGCGGTGGGCAGGACCGGCCGACCCCAGCCCGGTAGGGCGGCGTGGCCGGGGGTGCCGGCGACCAGGGTGCCGGCGGTGGTGACGGTCAGGGCGGCGATGGCCGCCGTGAGCGCTCGTCGCACGGGGTGGACTCCCTCCATCGGGGTGTTCGCACGGTCAACCTAATCGACACATGTGAACATGTCGCGCCCGCCGCGCCGCCGCCGCCCAGCAGCGCCGCTCCGCTCGGCGATGGCGGCGGTGGTTCCCCGGATGGAAATATTTCGATAGCATTACCGGCTAGTAACAACCGTCACACCCCTGGCCATGCGCGCGGTCACAGGGCCCCACCACCTCAGTCCTGTGGAGGTCCCGTCATGCCCCACCGCCCGCTGGCCCGCGCCCTGGCCGCGCTGGTCGCCCTGTTCACCGCCGCACTCGGCGCGGTGTTCCTGCCCGGCACCGCGCAGGCCGCCGCCACCGTCAACTACGTCGCCCTCGGCGACTCCTACTCCTCCGGCGTCGGCGCCGGCCCGTACGACTGGTCCGGCTGCCTGCGCAGCCAGAAGTCGTACGCCCCGCTCTGGGCCGCCGCCCACTCGGTGACCAGCTTCCGGTTCGCCGCCTGCGGCGGCGCGGTCACCGCCGACGTCATCGACGACCAGGTCGCCGCGCTGTCCAGCACGACCACCATGGTCACCATCACCATCGGCGGCAACGACGCCGGCTTCGCCGACGTGATCACCAGCTGCCGGTTCGGCAGCACCTCGACCTGCACCGACGCGGTCAACGACGCGAAGGCGTTCGCCACCGCGACGCTGCCCGACCGGCTCGACGCCACGTACGCCGCGATCCGGCAGCGGGCGCCGAACGCCCGGCTGATCGTGCTCGGCTACCCGCGCCTGTTCGAGACCACCAGCTGCGGGTGGCTGGCGATGAGCGTCTACAAGCGCACCATCCTCAACGAGGCCGCCGACCTGCTCGCCACCGTCATCGCCGGCCGGGCGGGCGCCGCCGGGGCCACCTTCGTCGACACCCGCCCGTACTTCGCCGGGCACGGGGTCTGCGGCGCCGACCCGTGGATCCGCGACGTCAGCGGGGTGATCGAGGCGTACCACCCGGACGCCGACGGCTACCGGTACGGCTACCTGCCGGCGCTGACCTCGGTCACCGGCTGAGACGTACGGGCACGACGGCGGCCGACGCTCCACAGCGGAGCATCGGTCGCCGTCGCTTGCCGACGACGGCGACACTGGGTGGATCGGACGGACACGGCCCGCCACGATCGGGGGTACCCATGCGCGAGTTGACCGGTCAGAAACAGTCACCACCGTCCCGGGAACAGGTCCCGGCCGGCGGACTGGAGTTCCTCGCCCTGCTCGCGCGCCTGCTGCGCCGGCCACGCCGCGGCGACCGCCGGCTGCCGCTGCTCTGGCTGGTCCGCACCCCCGACACCCCCGACCTGATGGCGCTGCTGCGCCGCTTCCTCAGCCAGGGCCAACGCCGCCGCGTCCCGCACGCGGTGCTCGACCTGGCCGCCCAACCGGCCGGCGTCGACGTGCCCGCCCTGCTGCGGGAGCTGCACCGGCAGCTCTCGCTGGAGGCGTTCGGCGCCGCCCGGCTCCGCTTCCGCCACTACCCGCTCGCCGACTGGCTGATGCACCAGAGCCTCGCCTTCGGCCCGGACACCGAGGACGGCCGGGCGACGCTGGTGCGCCGGCTGCGCGACCGGCGCGGCGCCCGGACCGCCGGCGCGCCGGTGCCCCCGGGCGGGGACGCCGCCGCGATCGTCTCCCAGGTGCTGCTCTGGCTGATCCGCCGCGCGGTGCCCGGGGCGGTGTTCCGGGTGGCCGTCTCCGGGCGCGTGCCGCTGGTCGGGCGGCACTACCGGTGGTTCATGCGCCAGCAGTACCTCGCGCCCCGACAGTCGACGACCTTCCTCGGCTTCGCCGAGCGGCTCACCGCCGGCTGGCGCGACGGCGAGCAGCCCGACCAGGTGAACAAGCTGCTGCTGCACGCGTTCCTGGAGGACCTGCGGCAGGCGTACCGGCGGCGGCTGTGGCGCCCGGCCGACTGGCGGCGCACCGCGTACCCCGCGCTGCTGCTCGACCACGTCGAGCCCGGCACTGTCGGGCACGTCCTGGTCCGGCTGGTCAACGACGTGCGCAACGAGACCGGCCGCAACGACCCGCTGCTGGTCGTGGCGGCCGGCGACCAGCCGCCCCCGGAACTGCCCGAGCCGCATCCGCTCGACGAGGCCGACGAGGCGCACGACGAATGGGTCGAGGCGTTGCCGGAGATGCGCCGGCTCCGGCGGGCGGCCGCCTGGCTGGTGGTGCTGCGGCCGGACGCCACCGAGACCGGCCCGCCGCCGCGCGGCGGCGTGCGACCCTTCGCCGCCCCGGAGCCGCCGTGGTGGTCCCGGCGCTTCCTGCCCGCGGCGGTCTGCCTGGTGCTGCTGGCCGGGGCCGGCGCCTGGGTGACCACCCGGTGGGGGCCGGGCTGCCACCCGTCGGTCAGCGGCGGGCGGGTGTCGGTGCAACTGGTCGACGGGGAATGCATCGGCTACAGCGACAGCGCCGCCCAGGTGTTCAACAACGACCCCGGCCAGCAGCGGCTGCGCACCATCCAGGAGCGGATCTTCGCGCAGAACCGGGCCGCCGAGGAGGTCTGGCGGCGCAGCGACCGCCGCCGGCCCTACCTCACCCGGGTCTACCTGGGCACCCTCACCGGCAACCGGACCCGGGCGGACGAGGAGTCGTACGTCTCCGAACGCGAGGAACTGGAGGGGATGGCGACCGCGCAGTACGCGCTGCTCAAGGAGTCCGCCGGAGCGGACGGCGCGGCGCTGCTGCGGATCGTGGTGGCCAACGGCGGCCGGCAGATGCGCCACGCCGACCGGGCGGTGGCCATGCTGGCCGAGCTGGCTCGCGACGACCCCACGGTGCTCGGCGTGGTCGGCCTGGTGGACAGCCGGGCCAGCACCGCCCGGGCACTGCGTGACCTCAACCGGATCGGGCTGCCCGTGCTCGCCCCGACGCTGTCCGCCGACCGGATTGACGCCAACTCCCGGCTCTACCTGCAGATCTCCGCGCCCAACGACGACCAGGCGCGGATGGTCGAGGCGTACGCCCGCCAGGTGCTCAAGGTGGACGAGGCGCACGTCTACTGGACCACCGGGGAGGGCAGCTCGCTGGCGGAGGACCTCTACGTCCAGACGTTGATCGAGGGGCTCCGGCAGCGCTTCGGCACCCGGATCACCCGGCTCGACGAGTGGCGTACCGGGCGCCGGCTCACCGCCGAGTGCGGTTACCAGGGCCTGCTCTTCTACGCCGGCCGCTGGTCGGAGTTCGACGGCTTCCTGCGGGCGCTGCGCGAGTGCGGGGACAACCCGCCCCGGCACCTGGTCGGTGACGACTCGGTCAACCGCTACATGGCCAACCCCGGCCTGCGCGCCGCCGCACCGGGCAACCTGCCGGTCACCTACGTCTCCAAGGCCGCGCTCGGCACCTGCGCCGCGCTGCGCGCCGCTCAGGACCGGCGCGACGAGGCCCGGGCCAGCTTCCTGACCTGGATCCAGGCCGACGACCTGCTCGACCCGCCGCGGTGCCGGCCGGAGCGCCCGGAGCAGGTCGGTGAGCGGGTGAGCCTGGCCTACGACGCGGCGATGATGATGATCCGGGCGGTGGAGAGCCTCGCCGCGCGCCTGCACCACGCCGACCATCGGCAGCGCTGGGACCCGGAGTCGATCAACCCGATCGGCGTGCACGCCGAGGTGCTGCGGCAGAACGCCGGTGCGGGCCACCGCGGCGTGGCCGGGCTGATCCGCTACACCCCGGACTCGGGCGAGCCGGTGGAGAAGCGGCTCTCGCTGATGCGGGTCGAGCGGGTGCCCGAGGTGACCGCCGAGCCGGTGGAGGTCTACCGGTGCGGCACCGCCGACGAGCCGGCCCCAACCCCGTGCGCAACCGTGCCGCCCCAGGTCAGTTAGGTCTTCGCAGGGACCTGGCGGGGCGGCGACGGGAGCGGTGGGTGGGCGGGCTCGCATCGGCGTACGGGCAGGCGGTCGCCGCCCACCGGACCGCCCGGGGGCATCTCGACGCCGCCCGCCGGGCGCTGGACCCGGCGGACCAGCCGATCGCTCCCGCCGACCTGGTCGCCCGGCTGGCCCGCCTCGGCGACGCGCTGGCCACCCCGACCCCGCTGCCCGGCACCCCGCCCTGCGTCCGGATCGGATCGGCGGCCACCCCCGACGGTGACTTCCCGGCCCTGGTGCCGCTCGGCGCCGGCCACCACCTCGTGCTCGACACGGACGCCGGCGATCCCCGGGTCGCCGGGTTGCTGCGTGCCGTGCTGCTGCGGCTGCTCGCCGCCGCCCCGCCCGGCGGCGTCCGGGTCGCCGTCCTCGACCCCGCCGGCCGCGACCGCCCCGAACCCGGCCGCGCCGGCCGCGACCGCCCCGAACCCGGCCCCGACGGCCGCGACCGCCCCGGACCCGGCCCCGACGGCCGCGACCACGCCGGACCCGGCCCCGACGGCCACGATGCCGCCGGGGCCGACCCGGCGTGGACCGGTTTCGCCGGTCCGCTGCGACCGCTGGTCGACCTCGGCGTGTTGATGCCGTCGGCGACCGGCGCGGCCGAGGTCGACGCGCTGCTCGACACCGTGCAACGGCACGCCGGCGCCGTCGACCCGGGCCGGGAGCTGCTGGTCGTCGTCGCCGCGTCGGTCGGCGGCACCGCAGCGGCCCGGCTCGCCGCGCTCACCGAGCGCGGCCCGGCCGCCGCGGTCTGCGTCCTGGCCGCCGGCTGGCCGGCGACCGAGCCGCCGCCGGGCTCCGCCACCCAGGTCCGGCTGGCCGAGCGGTACGCCCACGTCGGCGACCCGCCGGGCGTGCCGTTCAGCGCCGACGGCAGCGGCCTGGCCGCTCCGGTGCTGCTCGACGGCGACCCGCCGGCCGCCGAGGTGGCCGCCCTCGCCAAGCGCCTGAGCGCACCCGGGAACGGGGTAAGGGTGGCCGCCCTTGCCGAGCGCCTGAGCGCACCCGGGAACGGGGTGGAGGTGGCCGCGCTGCTGCCGGAGCGCCGCTGGACCGGCTCGGCGGCCGGCGGCCTGCGTACCGTGATCGGCCGGGCCGGCCCGGAACCCGTCGCCGCCGCCCTCGACCGGGCCACCCCGCACTGGCTGGTCGACGGGTCCGCCGGCCGGGCGTCCTTCCTGCTCACCGTGGTGCACGGGCTGGTTGCCCGCTACGCCCCGGCCGAACTCCAGCTCCACCTGCTCGACGTCACCGGCCGGGCGGGCTTCGCCGACCTGGTACCCACCGCGGGCGATCCGTCCTGGCTGCCGCACGCCCGCACGGTCGGCATCGGGCCCGACCGTGAGTACGGCGTCGCCGTGTTGCGTGACCTGCGCCGCGAACTGCGTCGCCGGGTCGCGGCTCGGAAGCGGCACGGCGTCGCCGCAGCGGCGGACCAGCCCCGGATCGTGGCGGTGGTCGACGGATTCGAGGCGCTGCTCGCCGGGGACGACACGCTGGCTCGCGAGGCGACCGACCTGCTGGTCGAACTGGTCCGCGCCGGCGGCCCGGTCGGGATGCACCTGGTGCTGGCCGGCCCGAACCCGCCCGGGGCGCTTCCCGGCCGGGTCGTGGCGGCCCTCGGGCGGTTCGCGCTGCGCGTAGCGCTGCCGCGCGACGCTGTCGACGATCCGCCGGCCGGCTCGGCCCTGCTCAGCGCACCACCCGGTGCCACGCGCGCCGTCGCCGGCCGGCCCGCGACCGGCCCCGTGCGGTTGCCCGACGCGCAGGCCGCCGCCGGCGAGCTGGTCCGGCTGCGCCGCGAGCTGTGGCAGGCCCGCCCGGCCGGCTCGCGCCCGCCGTCGTTCTTCGCCGGGGACGCAACAGTGCGCGTCGAGGAGGACGCCACGTTCGCCGGGTTGCGGCCCGGTGGTCGGCGTCCGCTGGCCCTGGTCGGCCGGACCGTCGACGTGGACGGCACCTCCGCGCTGTTCATCATGGACGCCGCCCCCGGCCGGCACCTGGCCGTGGTCGGCGCCTCGGCCACCGGCGCGGCGGTGCTGCGGGCGGCCACCCTGAGCCTCGCCCGACAGCATGCCCCGGGCGACGCCCGGTTCCTGCTCGCCCCGCTGACCGGCGCGACCGACTCCGCCGCCGAGGACACCGCCGCGACGCTGGCCGCCGCCGGCCACCCGGTCGTCCGGCTCGATGCCGTCGGCCTGCGCGCCCACATCGCGGCCCTCTTCCCCGGGGCCACCTCAAGCCCGCCCGCAGGACCCGGATGCGGGCCGGCGGGGGGTTTTGCCGCCTCGGCCCCCGCCGGCCGGACCTACCTCGTGGTCTTCGGGGCGGACGCCGCGCACCAGGTGCTGGCGACGGCCGACCCGGAGACCGGCCGGACCGGCCACGACGACCTGCGCGCGCTGCTGCGCCACGGGCCCGGCCACGGCGCGCATCTGCTCGGCTGGTGGCGCGGGATCGGCCCGCTCGCTCGCGACCTCGGCGACACCCGGGAGCCGGAGGACCTCGCCTGCCTGGTCGCGTTGGACGTGCCCGGCGACGAGCTGGGGACGTGTCTCGGCCTGCCCGACCTGTGGTCGCCCCGGCCCGGCCGGGCGCTGCTGGTCGACCGGCACGACCAGCGCACCCGGCTGATCGTGCCGTTCACCGGGCGCGAGCTGGACCGGGAGGGCTGAGCGGATGTCCTTCGCCGAGTACGCGGCGCTGGCTCGGCAACTGGCCGAGCTGCGGCCGCCGGCCGGGCGGGCGGGTGTCGCGGGCCGCCGCCGCAACCTGGCCGCCGCCGCCGATCACCTGGAACGCCGGCTCACCGCCCAGGGCGAGCGCCTCGACCAGCTCGGCCGGGCGATCGGCCAGCCGCCCGCCATTCCGCCGCCGACCGGCGCGACCGCCGCGCCGGGGCGGCCGGGCGTCGGGGCGTACGCCCAGGTGGGGGAGGCCCCGGCGGAGGTCGACCCGGCGGTCGAGCTGGAGTTGGCTCGCCGCTGTGCCGACGAGGCCGACCGGTACGGCCAGCGGGCCGAGCTGCTGGCCCGGCGGCCCGCGCTGCTGCCGGCCTGGTCACCGGCCGCCCGGGCGGCCGTCGTGCACCTGGCCGCCGCCGGCATCGTGGCCCTGGTGCTCATCGCCGTGGTGCTGATCGCCGGCGCGGCGCTGCGCGATGCCGGGTGGCTGGTCGCCGGGGCGCCGGTCGTCGGGTGGTTGGTGCTGCGGCGGTGGGGGAGACCGGCGCTGACCGGCCCGGACGACGGTCAGCGGGCGGTCCTGACCCGGGCGGCCTTGACCAGCCGGGCGAAACGTACGTCGAAACACGGGTAGTCCTCGCCGCAGCCGCAGAGCCGCCGGGTCACCACCCGGGGCGGATGGCAGAAGAGGATGTCGTCGGCGTCGGCGTCGGCGTCGGCGACGGCGACGTTGCCGTCCACCGCACAACTCCGCGCCCAGCACGGCGTCTCCACGACGGTGGTCCGTCAGGCGATCCTCGTCCTGCAGACACAGGGGTGGGTGCAGGGCGTCCACGGCCTCGGCGTCTTCGTCGCAGACCACTGACGCTGCCCGCCGTAAGTCCCGCGTCGGCGGTCCTCGAACGGGCGCGCCACAATCCCCAACCCTCGGTGCGATTCGATAGGATCCCTGGTATGACCGGACCGGTGAGCAAGAAGTCGTTCTCGCTGCCGCAGGACGTCGCGGAGCGCCTGGAGCGCGAGCCGAATGCCAGCGCGTACGTGGTCGAGGCCGTCCGGGCCCGGATGCGGGCCGAGGATCTCGATGCGGAGCTGGCCCGTCGCGGTATGACCGTCTCAGCGGAGGGACGGGCTCGCGCCCGGGCACGACGCGCGCAGGTGGAGCAGGAGTGGTCGCCCGGCCGGCGGGCGGCGTTGCGGGACCGGTCCCGTCGAGCGGCGCAGGAGATGCTCGACGGCCCCGGCCAGCAGGCCCCGGCCGCGTGACCGGGCCGGACCTGCCACCGGTGCGGCTGGTGCTGGACCGGTCGGCGCTGCTGGCCTATGTCGCCGGCTCGATGGACGTCGCCGAGCCCATCCACGAGGTCGCGCAGGACGGGGTGCGGTTCGGCGTACCGGCCGTTGTCGTCGCCGAGACGCTGGCGTCGGTCGACGATGGCGCCGATCGAGCGGTGCTGTACCGGCTGCTGGACCGCTCGGCCTGCGCGGTGCTCCCGACTTGGGGCGAGGACTGGCAGGAGCTGGCGTACTGGCGCAGTGTCACCGGCCGGGTCGACCTGGCCGCGGCGGTCATGGCCGTCCTTGAGCACGATGCGTGCGTACTCACGGGTGAAGCCAAGGCGTATGGCGACGGTGGCGACCTGCCGGTGATCGCCCTTCCGGCCTGATCGGGCACGAGGAGCGACGCCGGTCAGGTCGGTTCGACGACCACCACGGGGATCTCGCGGTCGGTCTGCTGCTGGTAGCGGGCGTACGTCGGGAAGACCCCGGTCATCACCTGCCACAGCCGCGATCGCTCCTCGCCGGTTGCGGTGCGCGCCCGGGCCGCGAACTTCTCCGCGCCGACCTGCACCCACACCTCGGGATCGACGCACAGGTTCAGGTACCAGTTCGGGTGCCGCGCCGCCCCGCCGTTGGAGGCGACCAGCAGGTAGCGGTCGCCGTCGCGCCCGTAGATCAGGGCGGTGCGGCGCAGCTTGCCCGACCGGCGACCCCGGGTGGTGAGCAGCAGGCTGTCGTAGCCGTGGTACTTCCCGCCGTCCGCGCCGTCGGTCGCCAGGTAGCGCCGCACGTGGCTGGCGACCCAACCGACCGGACTGTCCTCAATGGTGTCGGCCATCGGGCCAGGGTAGCCGGTTCAGCGGTAGTCGGCCGTGCCCCGGACGGTGCCGAACCGGGGGAAGATCCGGCTGATCGCGAACTCGTGCTCGTCGGCGGCGAAGCCGGACATGGCGTCGGCGACGAACTCCAGCTCGTAGCCGTGGTCGCTGGCCGCGCGGGCGGTCGACTCGACGCCCATCGTGGTCACCAGGCCGGCGAGCACGACGATGTCGACCCCGCGCCGGCGCAGGTGCTCGTCCAGGTCGGTGCCGTGGAAGGCGCCGACGGTGCGCTTGACCACCAGGATGTCGCCGGGCGCGACCAGGTCCTCGGCGAAGTCGCTGCCGGGCGGCTGCTCGGCGACACCCGGCCGCTCGACCCGGACCTGCACCACCGGTTCGCCCGCCGCCCGGAACGCGGCGGCGAGCCGTCGGCACCGGTCGAGGACCTCGGCGCCGGTGTGCGGAGCCAGGTCCAGGGCGATGATCCGGGGCATCAGGTCGATCAGCACGAGAGCGCGGGTCACGCTGATGATCATATGGGTCGGACCCGGCCCTGCGCGGTGTGCGGCTGCCGGGGACCGCCCTCGGGCCACGGAGGCAACCGTGGCCCGGGGGCGTCGTCACTGCGACGCGGGAACCGGCACCAGCTCGTCCGCGCCGGCCGGCACGCCCAGGGCCGCCGGCTCCTCGGTCACCCGACGCCGGCGGCCGGACGGTACGGCCAGCGCCGCGGCCATGGCGGCCAGCGCCAGGGCGGTGAGGACACCGAAGCCGAGGGTGAAGCCGGCCTCCCGGGGCAGGCCGTTGGTCTGCGGGTGGGCGGTGATGATGCCACTCACCACGGCCGCGCCGATCGCGCCGCCGATGGTACGGATGTTGGCGTTCATCCCGGACGCCACGCCGGTCTGCCGGGCCGGGACGTTCTGCACCACCAGGTTGGCCATCGAGGCGAACGCCAGCCCGACCCCGACCCCGAAGAGGCCGGCGGTGAGGGCGACCTGCCAGCGGGCGTCGTGCGCGACGGTCAGCAGGGCGAGCGCCACGGCGTTGATCGCGGCGCCGCCGACCAGCTGGGCCTTGGCGCTGAACCGGGCCTCCAGCCGGCCGCTGACCACGCCGGCCAGGAACATGGTGACCAGCATCGGCAGCATCAGCAGGCCGGCCTCGGTGACGCTGGCGCCGAAGCCGTACCCGGCGACGGTGGGGGTCTGGGCGAACTGCGGCAGGAAGGCGAAGAGAGCCATCATCGACCCGCCGTAGAGCAGGGCGGCCAGGTTGGTCGTCCAGACCGACGGCAGCCGCATCATCCGCATGTCGATCAGCGGGTTCCGGGAGCGGACCTCGGCCACCAGCCAGCCGGCCAGCAGCACGGCGGCGAGCGCCAGCAGCCCGAGCACCGGGCCGGAGGTCCAGCCCCAGGTGGTGGCCTTGCTGATCGGCAGCAGCAGCGCCACCAGGCCGGCGGAGAGCAGCACCGCGGCGAGCCAGCTGATCCGGCCCGGGGTGCGTACCGGCGACTCGGGCACGAAGCGGTGCGCGGCCAGCGCGGTCAGTCCGACCACCACCATCGGGATCCAGAACAGCCAGCGGTAGTCGAGCGCGGCGACGATCGGCCCGGCCAGCACCACGCCCACGCCGCTGCCGGCGGCGATGATCGCGGAGATGACGCCGACGGCCGAGGAGACCCGCGCGGCGGGGAACTCGTCGCGGATGATGCCGAAGGAGAGCGGGAAGACCGCGCCGCCGATGCCCTGGACGACGCGGGCGGCGATCAGCACCCCGATGCTGGGCGCGACCGCCGCGAGCAGGCAGCCGACGGCGAGCGCGGCCAGCGAGACGACGAGCATCCGGCCCTTGCCGACCATGTCGCCGACCCGGCCGAGGATCGGGGTGAAGATCGATGCCGAGAGCAGGTACGCGGTCAGCACCCAGGTGACGGTGTTCTGCGAGGTGTGCAGGTCGTGCTGGATGGTGGGCAGCACCGGGGTGATCAGCGACTGGAGCATCGCGAAGAACCCGGTGCCGGCGGCGAGGACGAGGAAGGTCAGCCGACGCGAGCCGCGTCGGAGTGTCACTGCCACGGTGGGACTCCAGGAGTCGAGGTACGGAAGCCGGCGACGGTGGCCGCCCGGCGGGTGGTCTGTGGGCCGTCGATCGCGCGCGGGATCGGGCCGGAGCCGGAGTACGCTATCCGGAGGCACGGCTCCGGTCAGTTCCGGAGGGGTGCCTCCACTAAGCTAGCGGAGGGGTCCCTCCGCATGCAACCGACGAGGGGTGACGTACGCCATGACCAGCGGTGAACAGCTGCCGGCGGTCTTCGCGCGGCGCCCCAAGCGGGCCGACGCCCGGCGCAACTACGACGCCCTGGTCGCCGCCGCCCGGGAGTCGTTCGCCGAGGCCGGGGCCGGCGCCTCGCTGGAGGAGGTCGCCCGGCGGGCCAAGGTCGGCATCGGCACCCTCTACCGGCACTTTCCGGCCCGGCGCGATCTCTTCGAGGCGGTCTACGTCGATGAGGTCCAGGCGCTGTCCCGCTCCGCGGCCGACCTGGCCGGCCTGCCGCCGTGGGACGCGCTGGTCGCCTGGCTGCACCGGTTCGTCGGCTACGTGGCCACCAAGCGGGCGCTCGCCGAGGAACTGGTGCACGACTCCGAGGTCTTCCGTACCTGCCGCACCGAGATCTACGCGGCCGGCGAGCCCATGCTGCGCCGGGCGCAGGACGCCGGCGCGGTGCGGCCGGACGTCACCTTCGACGACGTGCTGCGGCTGATCAGCGGTCTGACCATGGCCCAGTTCACCGCGCCGGAGCAGCGCGACCGGGTGCTCGGCATCGCCCTCGACGGCCTCCGGCAGCGGCCCGTCGGCTGACCCTGGCCGGCTGGCCGCTCAGGGGTCGACCAGCGGCGGCCCCTCGCCGTCGAGCCGCCGGGCCGCCGGGCCGCCGAGCCGCCGGGCCGCCGGGCCGCCGGGCCGTCGCACGACGGCCCCCTTCCAGCCGCGCCGGCCGGATCCAGGGTCGCGCCGGCCCGGTGGACGCGGTGGACGCGGTCGCCCGCCCGCAGGTGCCAGTGGAGCAGCCGCGGGTGTGGCTGGCAATCCTTTGTGCGGCAGGGGAAAGCGTCGATCCCTTGTGGAGACACCCGAGGCGAAATGCCGGTTTGCATGCTTCGCGGAACAACGGGTTACCAGCGCGTAACTTTGCATTGACGTTTCTGGATTGTGACGCGCATCATCGTCGCACGGTCGATCGGACACCTCACCCGTCTCCCCGGTTCGCCGGGTGCCTCCCGCCGGAGGTGCAGCCATGCTGCTCCGAAAGATCGTCACCGCCGCCGTCCTCGCCACCGCCGCCACCCTGCTCGTCCCGGCCACCGCCGCCGTCGCCGCCCCGGCCCGGGCGGACGCGGCACCCGCCACCACCAGCGCCGCCACCACCCCGGTCATCGTCGTCGGCGGGCTCAGCGGCGTCGCCATCGCCTACGAACCGCTCGCCGCCCGCCTGCGCGCCGACGGGTACCGGGTCTTCATCTACCAACTGCCCGGCCTCGGCCTCGGCGACATCCCCGCCTCCGCCCGCGCCTTCGCCGGCTACGTGGACCAGGTCCGCGCGGCCACCGGCGCGGCCCGGGTGGACCTGGTCGGCCACTCCGAGGGCGGGCTCGTCTCCCGCTACTACCTCAAGCGGCTCGGCGGCACCGGCGTCGTCGGCCGCTACGTCAGCCTCGGCTCACCCCAGTACGGCACCTACGTGGCCAACATCCTGAAGTTCCTCGGCCTCGGCAGCTGCGCGGGCGTCGTCGCCTGCCAGCAGATGTCGATCGGCTCGGCCTTCCTCGCCGACCTCAACGCCGGCGACGACACCCCCGGCGCGGTCCGGTACACCACCGTCCGCACGATCCAGGACGAACTGGTCCGGCCGGTGGACAACGCTCTGCTGCACGACGGGTCGACCAACGTGCTGATCCAGTCGTCCTGCCCGCTGCGGGTGGTCGGGCACCTCGGGCTGGTGCTCGACGGCACCACGTACACGGTGATCCGGGGCGCGTTGACCGACGCCCCGGTGCGACCCAACTGCTACGCGCTCTGACGGCCCGGCCGCCCGCGAGGTGTCCGCGCCCGCACCGATCCGGTGCGGGCGCGGCGCCTCCGCCGCCCGCGGCGCCACCCCTGTCGCGGTCGGATGGCCGACACCGGACGGGGCTGACAAAAATCGGCCTCGCTCGATAACCTGCCTCGCTGTCCACACCCGACACCCGGTGCGTGACCGGTACCCGTCGAGGAGCCGCGACCATGACCGATTCGCCGGTGGTACGCGCCGTCGAGCCCGCTACCGAGCAGGACCCGCCCGACCGGCACATCGCCCACCGTCCGCCCGGCTACCCGAGCGCCCTGGTCTGGCTGCGCGTCGGCATCCTGCGCGACTGGCGGGGCGTGTTGGGAGCGTTCGTCGCCACCTGGTTCTACCTGCCGCTGGCACTGCTCTCCGCGGTCTGGAGCGGCATCGCCCTCGCCGTCCTGGGCCTCTTCGCCGGTGCCCTCGGCATCGCCGACCAGCTCCCCGCCGAGGTGCGGGACACCCCGCTGGTCGGCACGCTGCTCGAGGCCTTCCTCAGCCGCTCGGGCGGGGTGCTCGGCGGCTTCGTCGGCTTCGCCGTCGGTTTCCTGAGCGGATTCCTCGGCGTACTGCTGCTGCCCTGGCGCGGTGCGAGCGACGAGCCGCTCGCGCTGCTGACCGGACTGCTCGGCATGGTGGCCGCCGCCGCCCTGATCGGCCTGCTCTACACGCTCTACCGGGTGCTGCTGGAGCCCCGGCTGCTGGTGGTGTCCGGGGCCCGCGAGCCGAGCCGGCGGGAGGAGGCCCGGCTGCGCCCCGTGCTGGAGCGGTGCGCGCACCGGCTCGGCCTGCCCACCCTGCCGCGGCTGCTGATGGAGGACGACCCCGTCCTGCCCAACGCCCGGACGTACGCCCGGCACATCGTGGTGACCACCAGCGTGCTGACCGAGCCGGAGGAGGAGATCGCCGCGCTGCTCAGCCACGAACTGGTGCACTGGCGGGCCGGCGACGAGGTCACCAGCGCCTTCGTCCGGGGCGTCGCGCTGCCGCTGACCCTGCTGCACGCCGTCCCGGCGTGGCTGATGCGGACCTTCCCGCATCCGGCCACCAACCTCGTGGTGTTCCTGTTCTTCTGGCCGGTCCTGCTGACCATGAAGTACGTGGTGCTGCCCCTGCACGCCCGGGACGTCCGGGCGGCCGAGTACCGGGCGGACCTGGGCGCGGTGCTCACCGGCCACGTGGACGGGTTGCGCGCCATCCTGGAACGGCGCCGGTCGTTCGAGACCGGGCGCAGCGGCTGGGACGAGGCGGTCTGCGCCACCCACCCGCCGCACGAGCTACGGCTGGACCGCCTCGACCGGGCGGCCGCGCCGTCGACCGTCGGCGACGCGGTCACCCCGGAGCTGCTCTTCGGGAAATCGGGGCCGATCGGCACCCCGCGAGGCTGGCTGGTCGCCGGCGCCGCGGCGCTGGCCCTGTGCGTGGGCGTCGCCGGGCTGGGCGTCGTGCAGTGGGCCTTCTTCCGGCCGCAGGCGGCCGTGGACGGATACTTCTCCGCGCTGACCGACCGGGACGTCGACGCGGCGCTCGACTGGCTGACGCCGGAGGAGCGGGCGACCGTGGGCGACCGGAAACTGCTCGCCGACGTGCTCCGCGCCCAGGGCTACCAGCCGCCGACGGACGTCGAGATCACCGGGCTCGAACGGGACGACGACCGGGCCACCGCCACCGTCTCCTACCGGCTCGGCGACGCGCGGCGTACGGGCACGCTCGCGCTGCGGCGGGACGCGTCGGCCACCGCCGGGCTGTTCCACGGCTGGCGGGTGCTGGACGGCCTGACCTCGCTCGACGTGCCACCCGGTCGCACCGGCCTGGCGCTCAACGGGGTGCCGGTCCCGGCCACCGGCGAGGGTGGCGGCGTCCTGTCGCTGCTGCCGGGTGGCTACACGGCGACCGGTCCGGGCAGCGCCCTCAGCGAGGTGCCACCGGAGCCGGTGCAGGTCGGCCCGGGGCAGCCGCAGGGCGCCGCGCTCGGCCTGACTCCGGTGATCAGGACCGAGGCGACCACCGCCGCCGAGGAACGCGTCCGGGCGTACCTGGACGACTGCGCGAAGAAGGCAGTCGCCGCACCGGAGGGCTGCCCGTTCCGCTACTACGGCAGCGGGATCCGGAAGATCACCTGGGAGGTGCTCGAATACCCGCGTGTCAGCGTGGAGTTGACCGGCCCGGACACGGCCCGGGTCGACACCCCGTACGAGGGGCGGGGCCGGATCCGCGCCACCGGCACCTCCACCGGCTACTTCGGCGGGACCACACCCTTCACCGACGAGCAGGAGCTGGTCGTCAGCGGCGTCCTCACCGCCAGCGGCGACAGCCTCACCTTCCAGACCCGCGACTGATCGGGGAGACCGACGTGACCGACGTGGACAGCGCGACGCGGCAGCCGGTGCGGCTGACCATCATTCCCCGGCACCGGCAGCCGCCCCAGGTCGCCCTGCTGGACTGGATCCACCGGCGGCCGGAGTACCGGCCGGCGGTCCGCTCGGCCGGCGGAGGCGGTGGCGGCCGTCCCGGATTCAGCGACGCGGTCATCATCGCGGTGCTGGCGCAGGGGCTGCTGCCGGGGCTGTTCAACCTGTTGCAGTCCTGGGTCGACCAGCAGCGCACCGAGGCGAGCATCCGCATCCAGTCCGGGGAGACCGAGGTGGAGCTGCAGGTCAACGGGCGTACCGACGCGGCCCGCCTGCTGACCCAGGCGACCGAGGCACTGCGCGCGGTCCGCGAACCGGGCGACCTGCCGGACGCCCCGGCCTGACCCCGGGGGTGTCCGGGCGAGGCGTGATGTCGGCTTTGTGCTCGCGCGCCGTCGTACCGTCCTGCTACCCCTGAGGGAGCACGGCGCGAGCCGACCGGGGGGAGGCCCGATGTGGCGACGGGACACTGACCCGCTGGCCCGGCTGCGCCGGCGGCTGGACGCGTTCGGTTCCACGATGGACCCTCGGCACGTGCTCGATCCGCGGGCGCTCCGCGAGGCGGAGGACGTCGCCGAGCTGGTGTCCCGGGGGTCGCGCCAGGGCCGCCTCGACGAACGCGCCGCCGAGGCCGTATTCCTCCTCGCCTGCCTGCACTGGTACCGGTATCAGGTGTTGCCGGCCGGCCAAGGCCAGGCCGAACGGGACTACGCGGTCCTGCTCACCGAGCTGCTGCTGGCCGCCGCGCCCGAGCGCGTGCCGCCCTCGCTGCTGGAGATGCTGCGGGTGCACGGCCCCCGGTCCGCCGCCGCTCGCGGGGGCGTGCCGGGGCAGCGATCCGCGCCGTCCGAGGCGGGCGCCCGCACCGCCCCGACCGCCCCCTCCGGATCCGGCGGGCCGGGCTCGGCCGGGCGGGCGGGCTCGTCAGGTGAGCCGGGCTCGTCCGGCGAGGAGGCGATGGCGCTGTTCCTGGAGGCGGCGCAGCTGATGGGCGGCGCCGAGCGCAGCGGCGACTACTCGACCGCCGACCGGGCCGTCGACCTGCTGCGCCGGGCCGTCGCCGGCACGCCGGCCGGTGACCCCGCCCGGCTGCACTACCTCTCCGCCCTCGGCAAGGCGCACCGGGATCTGTTCCTGCACCGGGGCCGGTCGCCGGAGCACCTGCGGCGGGCGGTCGAGGCGCACCGGGAGAGCCTGGAATCCACTCCGGCAGGCGACCGGGAACGCCCGGTGCGGCTGTTCCACCTCGGCAACGTTCTCGGCGACCGCTACGAACTCGACGGTGACCGGGCCGCGCTGGACGAGTCGATCACCCTGCTCGGCGACGCGGCGCGGGCCGCCGGGGTCGACCCCCGGATCCGGGCCATGGCCCAGGGCAACCTCGGCCAGCGGCTGCGCGACCGCTGGCGGTTGCGCCACGATTCGGCCGACCTGGACCGGGCGGTCGACGCCCTCACCGCGGCCGCCGGGGGCATGGCCGATCCGCGGGTGACCGTGCTGCTCGGCAGCGCCCTGGCCGACCGGTTCACGCGCGCCCAGGCGGCCGCCGACCGGGACGCCGCGATCGGGGCGTACCGCACCGCGCTGGCTGCCGGCGGGCTCGACCGGGCGCTGGCCGGCGTGGCCCGGGTCGGCCTGGCCGCGCTGCTCGGCGCCCGATACGGGACCGACGGCGATCCGGCCGACCTGGACGCGGCGATCGACGCGCATCTGGCCGCCGTGGCCGACGCGCCGGACCCGGACGGGCTGCGGCACATTGCGGGCAAGCTGCTCGAACAGCGGTACGCCCGGGACCGGCGCGATGCCGACCTGCGGAGCGCGATCCACCTGCTGCGGCTCGGCGTCGCCGGCGCCCCGGACGACACCGAGCGGGCGGTTCGCCTATCCGACCTCGCGTACGCGCTGGGCCGCTGGCACGCCGCGCTGGACGGGCTCGATACGCTGCGCGCCGCCGAGAACGGCCTGCGCGAGGCGGTACGGCTGCTCCCGGCCGGGCATCCCGAGCGGCCGGACGTGCTGAACAACCTCGGCGAGCTGTGGCGGGAGATCGCCGACCGGACCGGTGCGGCCGACCGGCTGGAACCGGCCGCCGCCGTGCTGCGGGAGGCGGTGGCCACGGCCCGGCCCGACTCGCCGAAGCTGCCGGCCTACCTGTCCAACCTCGGCCTGGTGCTGCAGGCGCTGTTCGCCCGCACCCAGGACCTGGCCACCCTGACCGAGGCGGTCGAGGTGCTGCGCCGGGCGCTCGCCTCGACCCCGGCCGAGCACCCGGACCGCCTACTCGTCCTGACCAACTACGGCTCGGCGCTCAACCGCCGGGTCGAGGCGACCCTCGCCAGGCCGGAGGGCGTGGCCGACGCCGTCGGGCCGGACGTGGAGACGGCGGTGGCGGCGCTGCGCGAGGCGACGGACCTGGCGCGACAGGGCGCGGAGGCGCACGAGGTCGGCAAGGCGCTCGGCACGCTGGCCCTGGCGAACCTGCTGCGCCACCAGGTCACCGGTGACCCGGCGGCGCTCGACGAGGCGGTCGACGCGTTGGCGGCGGCCCGCGACGTCACCGAGGGCAGCGGCCCGGACCGGCACCGGCTGCTGACCAGCCTCGGCGGCGCCCTGCTGTGGCGGTCCCGGCTGGCCGGCCGCTCCGCCGATCTCGCGGCGGCGGTCCGGGCGTTCCGGGAGGCGCCGGCCGGCCTCCCGGCCGGGCACGCCGACCGGGCGACGTACCTGATCAACCTGGCCGTCGCGCTGGACGAGGCGGCCGCCCGGGCGGGCGGCGGCGTCCCGGTCCTGGACGACGATGCGCAGCCGGCCGAGCCTGACCCGGCCACCGAGCCGGCCGCGTCGGACGTCCGGGAGTGGGCCGGCACCTCACCCGACGCGCTGCGCGCCGAGGCGCTGGCAGCGCTGCGCGAGGCGGCCGCCGTCGAGGCCGCGCCCTCGCTGCTGCGGGCCACCGCCGCCCGGCGGTACGCCGCCCTCGCCGAACACCTCGGCGACCTGCCCGCCGCCCTGGCCGGGTACGCCTCGGCGATCGAGCTGATCGACCTGGTCGCCTGGCACGGCATGGACCCGGACGACCAGGCGCGACTACTGGCCCAGTTCCCCGGCCTCGCCGGGGCGGCCGCGGCGTGCGCCCTCGCCGTCGGGCGGCCGGACCGGGCGGTGGAGCTGCTGGAGTACGGCCGGGGCGTGCTGCTCACCCGGGTCCGCGACGCCCGGGCCAGCCTCGACGCGCTCCGGAAGCGGGCACCGGAGCTGGCCGACCGGTTCGCCGAGGTGCAGGCCGAGCTGGACGGCCTCACCCCGAGCCCGGCGGGCGCGCGTGCCGCGCTGGCCACCGGCGCGGCGGTCGCCGGGTCGGCCCTCGACGTCGGCATGGCGGTCGCCGGGTCGGCCATCGGCGTCGGCATGGAACCGCCGGCCGGCAACCCGGAGCGGCGGCACGAGTTGGCCGTCCGGCGACGCGAGCTGCTGGCCGACATCCGCCGGCTGCCCGGGTTCGCGGACTTCCTCCGCCCACCCGCCTTCGCCGACCTGACCCGGGCCGCCGGCCGGGGGCCGGTCGTGCTGGTCAACGTGGCGCGGCGGCGCTGCGACGCGCTGGTGGTCGACGGCAGCGGTGTCCGGGTGGTCCCGCTACCGCAGCTGACCCAGGCCGACCTGGTCGACCGGGTGGTCGCCTTCCTCACCGCCATCCGTGCGGTCACCGCGCCCGCCGGCGCCGCGCCCGCCGGGTCGGGCGCGGCCGGTGGCGGGCCGGCGGAGGCGCTGGCCGACCAGCGACGCCGGCTGGCGGCCCGGCGGACGATCACCGGAACCCTCGACTGGCTGTGGCGGGTGGTGGCCCGCCCGGTGCTCGACGACCTCGACCCGGCCGCCACCGGCGGCACCGACCTGCCCCGCCTCTGGTGGTGCCCGACCGGGCTGCTCAGCCTGCTGCCACTGCACGCCGCCAGCCCGGCCACCGGCGACGGGGCGCTGGACCGGGTCGTCCCGTCGTACACGGCCTCGCTGCGGGAGCTGCTGCGCGCCGGCGACGGCCGGGCCGCCGGCTCCGTCACGGTGGACGCGGCGCTCTTCGTCGGCCTGCCGCAGACCCCCGGCCTGGCCGACCTGCCCGGTGTCGACCGGGAACAGGAGATCGTGACCCGGCACCTGGCCCGGGTGCAGCCGTTGACCGGGCCGGCGGCGACCCGGCAGGCGGTGCTGGCCGCGCTGGCCGGCCGCCCGGTCGCCCACCTGTCCTGCCACGGCGCCCAGGACCTGGCTGCCCCGGCGCTCGGCCGGCTCGCGCTCGCCGACGGCCCGCTGCACGTCCGCGACCTGTGGCAGCTCCGCGCGGCCGCGCCGGCCGGGCTGGCGGTGCTCTCCGCCTGCGAGACGGTACGCGGCGGAGCCGTCCTGCCCGACGAGACGATCAGCCTCGGCACCGCGTTCCAGCTCGCCGGATTCCGGCACGTGATCGGCTCGCTCTGGTCCATCTCGGACGCGGTCACCGCCCGGCTCTGCGACCGCCTCTACGCCGGCCTGGCCGCGCCGGGCGGGCCGGGCCGGATCGACCCCGAGCGCGCCGCCATCGCCCTGCACGCCGCGGTGCGCGAGACCCGGCACGCGCTGCGCGAGGCCCCCGAACTCTGGGCCGCCTACGCGCACGTCGGCCCCTGACCCCCACCGCCCGGGGCGCCGGTTTAGGGGTCAGCAGGCCGGTACCGCTTTGACCGTGGTGGCGTCGGTCAGCGGCACCTGGACCGGGCCGGTGGCGGTGCGGATCGTCAGCGTCCCGGCGGCCGTCGCGGTGACCGTCCCGCAGACCGCGCCGGCGCCGGTGCCGACCTGCACGAACGGGCCGGTGCGTGGCGGGCCGTACCAGGTCACGCCGACCGCAGCGACCAGCAGCGCGGCACAGAGCAGCACCAGGCCCACCCCGGTGCGCAGGGCGCGGACCGCGGCCACCGCCTCCTGGTGGTCGCCCGTCGGCGGGGGCGGCAGCGCGGCCACCGGCGTGACGGCCAGCCGCCCGTGCGCGGCGCACAGCAGCGCCAGCGCGCCCACCGCGCCGGTGACCAGCGCGGCGAGCAGCAGAGCGCCGACCAGCGCCGCCCAGTTCGGGGCGAGCGTGCCCACGTCGGTGCGGCCCCGGATCAGGCTGAAGCCGACCAGGGCGAGCAGCAGGGCGCCGAGGCCGTTGCGCCAGGCCAGCGCGGCGGACCGGACCCGGTCCAGCTCGGCGCGGAGCAGCCCGGCCAGCGCCTGTGCCTGGCGCAGGTCCGCCACCGTGGCGGGCGGCCCGGGGCGCAGCCGGATCACGGCTCGACGTCCAGCCGCAGGGTCCAGTACGCGCCGCAGCCGACCTGCCCCTCCGCCCGGTACGGGTGGGCGACCTCGCAGGTGCAGAAGATCGTCCGGTAGGTCGGCCCGGACGGCGCGGTCGCCCCCCGGGGTGCGGGCACGGCTGCCGGCTCGGCCGTGCCGCCGGCCCCCGGCCGGTCCGGCGTGCCGACCGTTGCCCGGTCCGGCGTGCTGGCCGTCGGCCCGTCCGGGGCGAGCGGTGGGGCGGGCGGGGCGTCCCGGCGGAACACCGCGTCGACCAGGGTGAAGGTGATCGGATCCTGGCAGCGCGGGCAGCCGCCGCTCAGCACGACCGCCGCGTCGAACTCGCGCACCGTGAAGGTGGCGGCCGCCTCCCGCGCGTACGCCTCGTCGGTGACCTCGGCGTACGGCAGCGGCGCCGGCTGCGTCCGCGCCAGATCGTCCATCCGCGACCTCCGATGACCGAATCCCTGACCGGACCGTCCACGGTAGTCGTCCGGCGCGCCCGGGTCACCTGCCGGCGGAACCGGCGGCCCGGGTCGCGCCGGGGGGCGGCGGATCGTCGGCGCGACAGCGGTGGCGGCAGTTGGCGCGAGCGACCGCGCGCCGCGACCGCGCGTGGGACGCTGGGCGCAGTTACCGAGATCCGGCGGAGCAGGGGGGCGTCATGGCCGCAGTGCCGCAGGTCGACTTCGCGCTCGACACGTACGAGTGCATCGTGCTGTATCCGGGCGCGGCCGGGCGGGCGCTGCCGGCGGAGACGGTCCAGCGGTTGCAGTCCGAGCACGCCGAGCACATGCAGGCGCTGCAACGGCGGGGGATCCTGCTGGTCGCCGGCTCGGTGGACGGCCCGGCCCGCAATCCGGAGCCGCCGATCGGGTTCGGCCTGTCCCGCACCGGCTCGGTCGACGACGTGCGCAGCGTGATGGAGGCCGACCCGGCGGTGCAGGCGGGGCTCTACCGGGTGGACGTGATGACCTTCCTCTGCCCGGCCGGCTCGCTGGAGTTTCCGCTGGCCAAGACGCAGAGCTGAGCCGAGGTCCAGCGACGGCTGTCGTCATCGCGACGGCGCCCGGGCCGGTGCCCGCTGCTACCGTCGCGGCGCCTGGACCACCGCCCGGGCGCGCCGGGCGCCGGCCGCGGCCCCGGTCGAGGAGCCGCCATGACCTCCGCCACCGCCAGCCCGAGGTCCGTCGTCCGCCGCCCGCCCGCGCGACGCCCCGCCGGGGCCTGCTCCGGCCGCCGCCCCGCCTGCGCGACGCCCCGCCGGGGCCTGTTCCGGCCGCCGCCCCGCCTGCGCGACGCCCCGCCGGGGCCTGTTCCGGCCGCCGCCCCGCCTGCGCGACGCCCCGCCGGGGCCTGTTCCGGCCGCGGCCCGCCTGCGCGATGCCCCGCCGGGGCCTGTTCCGGCCGCCGCGCCGCCTGCGCGACGCCCCGCCGAGGGCCGTTCCGGCCGCCGCCGGGTTCGTCGACCCGGCCCCGCCGCACCCTCGAGCCGCACTCCGCGACATCCACCAGCGCAGACCGGGGGGCCGTCGCACCCGCCGGGAGCACCCGGGGGCGCGCTCGCGGTGGGGGCGTACGATTCCCGGCGCGCGGTCGCCGATGCCCGCCACCTCAACGTTCCCGGCGCGGGTTCCGCCCGCCGGCTGCGCGCGGATCGCGCGTCGTTGGACAATTTGTTCCGCAGTGCCGCGAGGGGTCGGCCCGAAGTGCGACCCGGAGGAGAGACTAGCCTGATGGGCGTGACACGCCGCGCGAAGATCGTCTGCACTCTTGGTCCTGCCACCTCGTCGCCGGAACGGATCCGAGGGCTCGTCGAGGCGGGCATGAACGTGGCCCGGCTCAACTTCAGCCACGGCAGCCACGCCGACCACGAGGCGGTGTACCGGTTGGTACGCGAGGCGGCCGACGCGGCCGGTCGGCCGGTCGCGGTGCTGGCCGACCTCCAGGGGCCCAAGATCCGGCTGGGCCGGTTCGCCGAAGGCCCGCACGAGTGGCGTACCGGCGACTCCGTGGTGATCACCGGCGACGACGTGATGGGCACCAAGGACCGGGTCTCCTGCACCTACCGGAAGTTGCCGCAGGAGGTGAAGCCCGGTGACCGGCTGCTGATCGACGACGGCCGGGTGGCCGTGGAGGTCACCGACGTCACCGGCAACGACATCCGCTGCCTGGTCACCGAGGGCGGTCCGGTCTCCAACAACAAGGGTGTGTCGCTGCCCAACGTGGCGGTCAGCGTGCCGGCCCTCTCCGAGAAGGACGCCGAGGACCTGCGCTTCGCCCTCGGCCTCGGCGTCGACCTGGTCGCCCTCTCCTTCGTCCGCTCCGCCGACGACATCAAGCTGGTCCACGCGATCATGGCCGAGGCCGGGGTGCACCGGCCGGTGCTGGCCAAGGTCGAGAAGCCGGAGGCGGTCGACCACCTCGAGGCGATCGTGCTGGCCTTCGACGGGGTCATGGTCGCCCGCGGCGACCTCGGCGTCGAGCTGCCGCTGGATCAGGTCCCGCTGGTGCAGAAGCGCGCCGTGCAGCTGTGCCGGGAGAACGCCAAGCCGGTCATCGTCGCCACCCAGATGCTCGACTCCATGATCGAGAACTCCCGGCCGACCCGGGCGGAGGCCTCCGACGTGGCCAACGCGGTGCTCGACGGGGCCGACGCGGTGATGCTCTCCGGCGAGACCAGCGTCGGCAAGTACCCGGTGCTCACCGTCAGCACCATGGCCAAGATCGTCACCACCACCGAGTCCGGCTCGATCGGGGTGCCCCGGCTGCAGCACGACCCGCGTACCCACGGCGGGGCGCTCACCGTCGCCGCCTCCTCGATCGCCCGGGCGATCGGCGCCAAGGCGATGGTCGCCTTCTCGCAGACCGGCGACACCGTGCGGCGGCTGTCCCGGCTGCACTGCGACCTGCCGCTGCTGGCCTTCACCCCGGTGCCCGAGGTGCGCAACCAGCTGGCCCTCTCCTGGGGCGTGGAGACCTTCCTGATGCCGTTCGTCGAGCACACCGACGACATGTTCCGCCAGGTCGACCAGGCGCTGCTCGGGCTCAACCGGGCCAACCCCGGCGACTACGTGGTGATCGTCGCCGGCAGCCCGCCCGGCACCCCGGGCTCGACCAACACGCTGCGCGTACACCAGCTGGGGTCGCTGGTCGACGCCGCGTCCGCGCGGGCGCTGCAGTGACCGCCGGCCAGGCCGCGGTCGGCCAGGCCGCCGTCGACCAGCTGCTGGAGGTCCTCGACCTCACCCCGACCGGCGAGATGACCTTCCGCGGGATCAGCCCGCCGGTCGGCCCCCAGCGGGTGTACGGCGGCCAGGTCGCCGGTCAGGCGCTGGTCGCCGCCGGCCGGACGGTCGACCCGGAGCGTTTCGTGCACTCGCTGCACGGCTACTTCGTGCGGGCCGGCGACCCGGTCGAGCCGATCGCCTACGAGGTGGAGAACATCCGCGACGGCCGCTCCTTCTCGGTGCGCCGCTGCGTCGCGCTCCAGCACGACAAGCCGATCTTCTTCATGTCGGCCTCGTTCCAGCGCCTCGAGGAGGGGCTGGACCACCACGCCCCGCTGCCGGCGGACGTGCCCGGCCCGGACGAGGTCCCGACCATGACCGACCGGCTCTCCCGCTACCCGGAGCGGCTCGGCATCTGGGGGCAGATCCCGCGCCCGATCGACGTGCGCTACGTCGGCGAGCCCGGCTGGGTACGCCCCGGCGACCGGCCCGCCGACCCGCACCAGCGGGTCTGGATGCGCATCGACGGCAAGCTGCCCGACGACCCGCTGCTGCACGCCTGCGCGTTGACCTACGCCTCCGACCTCACCCTGCTGGACTCGGTGCTCTCGGTGCACGGCGAGGTGTGGGGCCCCGGCGGGGTGGTGGGCGCCAGCCTCGATCACGCGCTCTGGTTCCACCGGCCGTTCCGGGCCGACGAGTGGTTCCTCTACGACTGCTGGAGCCCGTCGGCGTCCGGCGCCCGGGGGCTGGCCACCGGCCGGATGTTCACCCGCGACGGCCGGCAGATCGCCAGCGCCGTCCAGGAGGGTCTGTTGCGCCGCGTCGGGGCCTGAGTCCGCCTGCCCCGGCGCGTCCGCGCCGTTGCGGAGCACCCCTCGCCCGAGGCGATGGCCGCGCCGCGACGGTCGGCCGAGGGGTGATCGTCCGGGTGGGCGCAGCGGCAGCTAACCTTGCCGGCATGCGCCTCTCCGCCCGGGTCGACTACGCCCTCCGAGCGGTCGTCGAGCTCGCCTCGGTGACCGGCGGCGCCGGCGTCGGGAGAGGCCGGCCGGTCACCGCCGAACAGGTCGCCCGCGCCCAGGAGATCCCGCCGAAGTTCCTGGAGAGCATCCTGTTGCAGCTGCGCCGGGGCGGCATCGTGCAGGCCCAGCGCGGCCCCGAGGGCGGCTACTGGTTGGCCCGCCCGGCCGAGGAGATCTCGCTGGCCGAGGTGATCCGGGTGATCGACGGTCCGCTGGCGCACGTCCGCGGGCAGCGCCCGGAGCAGCTCGGCTACCACGGCGCCGCCCGCGCGTTGCAGGACGTGTGGATCGCCCTGCGGGCCACCGAACGGGAGATCCTGGAACTGGTCACCGTGGCCGACGTGGCCAGCGGCACGCTGCCCGGGCGGGTCACCGAACTGGTCGCCGACCCGCGCGCCTGGACCTGACCCCGTCCACCCTGACCGACGCGCTTACTCCTCGTCGGCGGCGGCGCTGAGCAGCTCCCACGCCTCGTCGACGTGCGTCTGCGTGGTGAACGGCGAGCCGACGGCCAGCCGCAGCGTGTACCGGCCGGACACCCGGGTCTGGGTCAGGTGCACCCGGCCGGTGGCGTTGACCCGGGCCAGCAGCCGCGCGCTCGCCTCGTCGCCGGCCTGCAGCCGGAAGCAGACCAGCGAGAACGGGTGCGCCGCAGCCAGCTCGAACCGCTCGTCGGCGCGGACCCGGTCGGCGAACCGGTCGGCCAGCGCCACCCCGGTGCGGATGTGCGTCCGCAACCCCTCGACCCCGTACCAGCGCAGCACGAACCACAGCTTGAGCGCCCGGAACCGGCGGCCCAGCGGCACCTGCCAGTCCCGGTAGTCGATCACCGCCCCGGACTCGCTGGCGGCGTTGCGCAGGTACTCCGGCAGCACCGTCAACGCCTCGATCAGCGAAGCCCGGTCGGCCACCCAGAACGCGTCGCAGTCGAAGCCGGTGAGCAGCCACTTGTGCGGGTCGAAGCAGTACGAGTCGGCGTACTCCAACCCCGCGTGCGACCAGCGCAGCTCCGGGCAGACCGCCGCCGCGCCCGCGTACGCGGCGTCGACGTGCAGCCAGACGCCGTGCTCGGCGCAGATCGCCCCGATCTCCGGCAGCGGGTCCACCGCGGTGGTGGAGGTGGTGCCGATGGTCGCCACCACCAGCGCCGGCACCTCGCCGGCGGCCAGGTCCGCCTCGATCGCGGCGCGCAGCGCGGCCGGGTCCATCGCCAGCGTCTCCGGGTCGACCTCGACCGGACGGACGCCCTGCTCCCCGAGCCCGGCGATCAGCGCCGCTTTCTCCACCGAGGAGTGCGCCTGGGTCGAGGCGTAGACGCGGTACCGCCGGTCCACCCCGGCCCGCCGCCACCGGCCGCCGCCGGCCCGGTGCAGCGCGGCGAGTGTCGCCACCAGCGTCGCCGAGGACGCCGAGTCCTGGATCACGCCGCCGCCGCTGCCGGTCGACCGGAACCGCTTCGGCAGGTCCAGCAGGTCGGCCAGCCAGTCCAGCATCGCCGTCTCCAGCTCGGTGGCGGCCGGACCGGTCGCCCAGAGCATGCCCTGCACGCCCAGCCCGGAGCTGACCAGGTCGCCGAGGACGCTGGGGCCGCTGGTGTTGGCCGGGAAGTAGCCGAAGAACCCGGGATGCTGCCAGTGCGTCAGCCGGGGCGCGACCAGCGCGTCCAGGTCGGCCAGGACGGCGTCGACCGGTTCCCCGTGTTCCGTCGGGCCGGCCGGCAGCGCCGCGGCCAGCGCGCCGGGCGGGTCCGGCGAGGTCACCGGGCGCCGCTCCAGCGTCGCCCAGTAGTCGGCGATCCAGTCCACCACGGCGTGCCCGGCGCGGCGGAACTCGTCCGGGGTCATGTGCTCAGCCACCCGACGAGTCGATCAAGAAACCGGCCGGCCGGCAAGAGAATCACCGATTGTGCCGACCCGACCACAGCCGTAGCATCGCAGGGGCGCGGAGCCGCCACCCGACGCCCACCTTGCGCGTCGGGCCCCCTGTCGCCAGCGCGGCGTACGCCCTCCCCGCCGGCCCAGGGCAGGCCGGCGGTGCCCCGGCCGCCGCGCGCCCCACCTCTCCGGAGGGCTCCGCATGCCTGTCACCACCCGCCGCGTCGCGCTGCTCGCCGCGGCCGCCGCGGCCACGCTCGCCGCCGGCACCCTGACCACCCTCACCGCCGCGGCGGCCGCCGCCGGTTGCCGGGTCGACTACCGGGTCACCAACCAGTGGCCCGACGGGTTCGGCGCCGACGTCGCGGTCACCAACCTCGGCGACCCGATCACCGGGTGGACACTCACCTGGACCTTCCCGGCCGGCCAGCGGGTCGGCCAGGCGTGGAACGCCACGGTCAGCCAGTCCGGCGCCGACGTCAGCGCCCGCAACGTCGACTGGAACGCCGCGCTCGGCACCGGCGGCACCGCCACCTTCGGCTTCAACGGCAGCTGGACCGGCGGCAACCCCGCGCCGACCAGCTTCGCCCTCAACGGCACCACCTGCACCGGCGCCCCGCCCACCTCGACGCCGCCGACCACCAGCCCGCCCCCGACCAGCCCGCCCCCGAGCAGCCCGCCGCCCGGAGCGGTGCAGGTGGAGGACCTCGACCGGGGCCTGATAAGCGTCCGCTCGGGCAGCGCCAACCTGGTCTCCTGGCGGCTGCTCGGCACCGAGACCACCGGCGTCGCGTTCAACCTCTACCGAGGCGGCACCCGGGTGACCGGCGCCCCGATCACCGGCGCCACCAACCACCTCGACGCCGGCGCGCCCGCCGGGGCCGCGTACACCGTGCGGGCCGTGGTCGGTGGCGTGGAACAGCCGGCGTCGCCGCCCGCGCTGCAGTTCCCCGCCGGCTACCTCGACGTGCCGCTGCAGGTGCCGGCCGGTGGCACCACCCCGACCGGCGAGACGTACACCTACTCCGCCAACGACGCCTCCGTCGGCGACCTCGACGGCGACGGCCGCTACGAGATCGTGCTCAAGTGGGAACCGTCCAACGCCAAGGACAACTCCCAGGCCGGGTACACCGGCACCGTCCAGGTCGACGCGTACACCCTCACCGGCACCCGGCTGTGGCGGATCGACCTGGGCCGCAATATCCGCGCCGGCGCCCACTACACCCAGTTCCAGGTGTACGACTACGACGGCGACGGCCGCGCCGAGGTGGCCATGAAGACCGCCGACGGCACCCGCTCCGGCACCGGCCAGGTGATCGGCAACGCCGGGGCCGACCACCGCAACGCCAGCGGCTACGTGCTCGCCGGGCCGGAGTACCTGACCATGTTCGACGGCCGCACCGCCGCCGCCCTGTCCACCGTCGACTACGACCCGCCGCGCGGCACCGTCTCCTCCTGGGGCGACAACTACGGCAACCGGGTCGACCGGTTCCTCGCCGCCACCGCCTACCTGGACGGTCAGCGGCCCTCGCTGGTGATGGCCCGCGGCTACTACACCCGCGCCGTCATCGCCGCCTGGGACTTCCGCGACGGCACTCTGCGCAAACGGTGGACCTTCGACTCGAACGCCGCCGGCAACGGCGCCGCGGCCGGCCAGGGCAACCACAACCTGTCGGTGGCCGACGTCGACGCCGACGGCCGCCAGGAGATCGTCTACGGCTCGGCCACCATCGACGACGACGGCCGGCTCCGGTACGCCACCGGCTTCGGCCACGGCGACGCCCTGCACGTCGGCGACCTCCTGCCCGGCCGCGCCGGTCTGGAGGCGTTCACCATCCACGAGTCCGGCAGCGCCCCCGCGGCCGACCTGCACGACGCCCGTACCGGTCAGGTGCTCTGGCAGCGGCCGAACAACGGCGGCGCGGAGGGCCCCGGCCGCGGGGTCGCTGCGGACATCCACGCCGGCAGCCCGGGCGCCGAGTTCTGGGGCGCCGGCAGCAACATGGGCAACCTCTACAACGGCTCCGGCGGCAGCGTCGGGCGCAACCCGTCGTCGGCGAACTTCCTCGCCTGGTGGGACGGCGACCCGGTCCGCGAACTGCTCGACGGCACCCGGATCGACAAGTACGGCACCGCCGGCGACACCCGCCTGCTCACCGGGAGCGGGGTGGCGGCGAACAACGGCACCAAGGCCACCCCGGCGCTCTCCGCCGACCTGTTCGGCGACTGGCGCGAGGAGGTCGTCTGGCGGACCACCGACAGCCGGGCGCTGCGGATCTACAGCACCCCGACGCCGACCGGCACCCGCATCCACACCCTGATGCACGACCCGCAGTACCGGGTCGCGGTCGCCTGGCAGAACACCGCCTACAACCAGCCACCGCACCCGAGCTTCTTCATCGGCGACGGCATGGCCACGCCGCCGACCCCGAACGTCCACCCACGCTGACCCGCGCCCCGCCGGCCCGGTCCCGCCGGGCCGGTCGGGCGGTCGGCTGGCACCGGGCCGCGGCCGCGGAATCCGCCCAGCCGCGGCCCGGTGCGCCACACCGCGGCATCCCCGACCCGTCCCGACCGGGAATGCCGTACCACCACCGGCACCAACGCTAGGCACCCTCCGCGTCGCGAAGGTGACGCCGGCGTGAAGATCGTGTTTCAGCGGCGCAGGCCGCCGGCCACCTGCTCCGCGATCAGCTGGTACGACCGCACCCGGTCGGCGACGTCGTACACCAGGGTGGTCAGCATCAGCTCGTCCGCGCCGGTTCGGGCCAGCAGGTCGGTCAGCTGCCGGCTGACCGTCTCCGGCGAGCCCATCGCCTGACCGTCCCGGCGCTGCTCGACGAACTCCCGCTCGATCTCGGTGTACGGGTAGGCCGCCGCCTCCTCCGGGGTGGCCAGCGGCTCCGGGCGACCCGAGCGCAGCTTCAGGAACGACAGCGCACTCGGCCCGGCCAGCCACTCGGCCCGCTCGTCGGTCTCCGCGCAGACCGCGTTCACCGCGACCATCGCGTACGGCCGCTCCAGCCAGCGCGACGGCCGGAAGCTCTCCCGGTACAGCGCCAGCGCGGGGAGCGTGTTCTGCGCGCTGAAGTGGTGCGCGAACGAGAACGGCAGCCCGAGCAGCCCGGCCAGCCGGGCGCTGAACCCGCTGGAACCCAGCAGCCAGATCGCCGGCTGCTGGCCACGCCCCGGCGTCGCCACGATCGGCCCCGGCCGCTCGCCGCTGAAGTAGTTCATCAGGTCGGCCAGCTCCTGCGGGAAGCCCTCCGCCGACAGCCCCTCCATCGTCCGGCGCAACGCCAGCGCGGTCACCTGGTCGGTGCCCGGCGCCCGCCCGATGCCCAGGTCGATCCGGCCCGGGTGCAACGCCTCCAGGGTGCCGAACTGCTCGGCCACCACCAGCGGCGCGTGGTTGGGCAGCATCACCCCACCGGATCCCAGCCGGATGGTGCTGGTGTGCGCGGCCAGGTGGGCGAGCAGCACCGCCGGCGCCGACGAGGCGATCGCCGGCATGTTGTGGTGTTCGGCCACCCAGAACCGGTGGTAACCCAGTTCCTCGGTCCGCCGGGCCAGCTCGGTGGTGTGCCGCAGCGCGTCGCCGGCGGTGGTGCCGGCCGCGACCGGAGCAAGATCAAGAACAGAGAGCGGTACGTCGATCACACGGCTGGCCAACCCGCGGCCCGCCGGATTTGTTCCCCGCAGCGACTCAACCCACCCCGCGCGCCTGCTCGAAGATGAGGCTGGTCTGGGTGTGCTGCACCGCCGGATCCACCGCCAGGTGGTCCAGCACGAAGTCCCGCAACGCGTCCGCCGACGCCGCCCGCACGTGCAGCACGTAGTCGTCCGCGCCGGCCACGTGGAACACCGACACCACCCCGGGCAGCCGCACCGACCGGGCCCGGAACGCGTCCACCACCGGACGCTCGTGCGCGGTCAACCGCACCGACACCAGCGCCTGCAACGGCAGGCCCACCGCCGCCGGATCCACCTCCGCGTGGAAACCCCGGATCGCCCCGCACTCGCGCAACGCCCGGGTCCGGGCCAGGCAGGTGGACGGGGCCACCCCCACCCGCTCGGCCAGCGCGTTGTTCGGCAACCGGCCATCCGCGGCCAGCTCGGCCAGGATCGCGCGGTCGACGTCGTCCAGCGCCGGGAAGCGCCGCACATCATTCGCTACAGGGGGCATGAAAGCATCCTCCATCGAATCGTCGGGAGATGCCAAGGCTGGCCACCGAATCATCTGCGGAACTGTTGCTAGAGATCGGCGTGATGTTCGATGCTCTCCGCATGACGACCGTGGACACCCGAGCCGTGCACGCCGGCCGCGACGACCTCGCCGCCCTCGGCGTCCACGTGCCCCCGATCGACCTCTCCACCACCAACCCGCTGCCCTCGGTCGACGCCGGCGGCGACGCCTACGAGACCCTCGCCACCGGCGGCACCCTCCCGCCCGACGCCAGCGCCGTCTACCAGCGGCTGTGGAACCCCACCGTGGCCCGCTTCGAGACCGCCCTCGCCAGCCTCGAAGGCACCGCCGAAGCCGTCGCCTTCGCCAGCGGCATGGCCGCCCTCACCGCCACTCTGCTCGCCGCCACCTCCGACGGCCGCCGCCACGTCGTCGCCGTCCGCCCCCTCTACGGCGGCACCGACCACGTCCTCGCCACCGGCCTGCTCGGCACCACCGTCACCTGGGCCCGCCCGCACGAGGTCGCCGCCGCCGTCCGCCCCGACACCGCACTCGTGGTCCTCGAGACGCCGGCCAACCCCACTCTCGACCTCGTCGACATCGCCGCCGTCGCCGACGCCGCCGGCGACGTGCCGCTGCTCGTCGACAACACCGTCGCCACCCCGGTGCTCCAGCGACCCGCCCGGCACGGCGCCGCGCTCGTCCTGCACAGCGCCACCAAGAGCATCGGCGGCCACGGCGACGTCCTCGCCGGCGTCGTCGCCTGCGACACCGGCTGGGCCACCCGGCTGCGCCAGGTCCGCGCCCTCACCGGCGCCATCCTGCATCCGCTCGGCGGCTACCTGCTGCACCGCGGCCTGCAGACCCTCCCGGTCCGGGTACGCGCCCAGCAGGCCGGCGCCGAGAAGCTCGCCGGCTGGCTCGCCGACCACCCCGCCGTCGTCCGCGTGCACCACCCCTCGCTGCATGACCCCGCCGGCCTCGTCGGCCGGCAGCTGACCGGCACCGGCAGCCTGCTCGCCTTCGAGGTACGCGGCGGCGCCCCCGCCGCGGCCGCCGTGGCGAACGCCTGCCGGCTGATCACCCACGCGGTCTCGCTGGGCGGCGTCGACACGCTCATCCAGCACCCGGCCTCGCTGACCCACCGCCCGGTCGAAGGGGAGGCCAAGCCGACCGGCGGGCTGCTGCGCGTCTCCGTCGGCCTGGAGGACCCGGAAGACCTGCGCGACGACCTCGCCCGGGCGCTCGCCGAACTCGGCTGACCGCTGCCGGCCTTGGCCGTCAACTCCCGGCGGTTGGGCCCGAGCGGTCAGGCCCGGCGGTCGGCGGCGGTTGCCGATGGCCGGCGAGGCTCAGCTCAGGACTTCGGGCCGACGTGCCGGTCGAGGGCGGCGACCGCCTCCCGGCGCGCCACCGAGAGGGACCACGGCAGGTTCATTCGCCAGGGGATTCCGAGCAGGTCGAGTGCCCACTGGCACAGCGACATGATGTCGGTGGACCGGTTGGAGAACATGTAGCGCGGATAGACGTACTCCCTGCCGCGGACGGTGACCCGGTTGGTGAACCGGCTGCCGTCGGAGTGGAACAGCCCACGCAGGAAGTGACCGGGGTGTGCGGTGACGATCTCCCGCTGCCAGTCGGCGAGGACGATCGGCCGCTGGTGCTTCTTGCCTGGGCCGTGCTGGGGGAACAAGCATGGCCAGTGCTTGCCGGTGCTCTGCACCGCGACGCAGCCGCGCTTCTGTATGCGCTGGACCTTGTTCGCCAGCACCGCTCGCATGGCGCTCTCGCACGCCTCGATGAGATGGGGCCATGAGTCGGAGCAGTAGATCCGCAGGACCGGCACCCGATCCGAGGTGACCAGGTGCCCGTCGCCGAGGTAGAGGCCGAGCAGGTAGGCGTAGGCGGCGGGATCTGTCTGATTCTCGACCGTGGGGGAACAGCGGAAACACCGGGCAGCGGTGCCGACGACGGCGGGTTCGGGCCGGTCGACGCACCAGTGCCAGACGGTCGTGTAGGGCAGGGAGAGGGCGCGGGCTATCGAGCGGATGTTGTCGCCACGAGCGCGGAGAGCGCGGGCGCGCGTCCGGAATTGGGGTGGATGCACACCCGGATCATCGAACAGGTGTATGACAGAAGTGCCGGGAGCGGGACTTGAACCCGCACGCCCTCTCGGGCAGATGCTTTTGAGGCATCCGAGTCTGCCGATTCCTCCATCCCGGCATCCGCCCCTCGGGCGGGTGTCGCTCACTGTACCCGACTAGGCTCATGCGGGAGCATGGGTGGTAGCCGTGCCGAGATCGATGGTGGGGGTAGGGCTCGTGGCCGAGACGCAGACGGATGCCGAGCGCAGGCGGGTACTGATCGCCGAGGACGAGGCGCTCATCCGGCTGGACCTCGCCGAGATGCTGGCCGAAGAGGGCTACGAGGTGGTGGGGGAGGCCGGCGACGGCGAGACCGCCGTCCGGCTGGCCGAGGAGCTCAAGCCGGACCTGGTCATCCTCGACATCAAGATGCCGATCATGGACGGGCTGGCCGCCGCCGAGCGGATCGCCGGCGCCCGGATCGCCCCGGTGATCATCCTGACCGCGTTCAGCCAGCGGGACCTGGTGGAGCGGGCCCGGGCGGCCGGCGCGATGGCGTACCTGGTGAAGCCCTTCCAGAAGAGCGACCTGGTCCCGGCGGTGGAGATCGCGCTCTCCCGCTACTCGGAGATCGCCGCGCTGGAGGCGGAGGTCGCCGGGCTGACCGACCGGCTGGAGATCCGCAAGACGGTCGAGCGCGCCAAGGGCGCGCTGATGACGACGTATGGGATGACCGAGCCGCAGGCGTTCAAGTGGATCCAGCGCACCGCGATGGACCACCGGATGACCATGAAGGAGGTCGCCGAGCGGATCCTCGCCGAGACCGCCGGCGGCGAGGTGGCCCAGCCGAGCGCCTGAGGTACGCCGGTTCGGGGGGCACCGCGCCGGCCCGGTGATCGATAGCATCGGATCCATGCGTGGTCGGCGGTTGATGGCGGTGCTGGGCGGGTTCGCCCTGCTGCTCGCCGGTTGCGAGGGCAGCACCGCGCACGATGGCGACAACCCGCAGCCGGTCAGCCCGGCCTGGCAGGAGCTGACCCTCCCGGCGCCACCGGGCCCGCCGGGGCGGCTCCTGCTGCGCGACGCGGTCGCCTGCGCCGGCCGCTGGTACGTGGTCGGCGGGGTGGCCGACGCCGCGGGCGCGACCCGGCCGGCGGCCTGGACGAGCGGGGACGGCACCTCGTGGAGCGCGGTGCCGATCGCCGCGGATTCCTTCTACGGCAAGCAGAACGTGCTCTACGCGGTTGGTTGCCGCGACGGGGTGGCCGCCGTGGTCGGGGCGAAGGTCGGCGGCGCGCACGGCTACCCGCGGGTGAGCACCTGGCGGCAGCGCGACGACGGCGCGCTGGTCGAGGTGGCGGCGTCGTTCGAGACGTACGGCGGGCCGACGGCGATCAACGTGGCGCGGCTGGCCGGCGGGCCGGCGGGTTGGTTGATCGTGGGCAACCGGTCCAGCGGCGCGGCGGCCTGGGTCTCGCCGGACGCGGCGGACTTCGTGCTGATCGAGGGCGCGCCGGAGCTGGCGTCCGACACCCGCGGGGTGAGCTGGGCGTTCGACGCGGTGGCCGGCGCGGGGGGTTGGCTGGCCGTGGGCGGCGTGCTGCCGGCGGGCCGGATCGACCGGGACCCGGCGGTGTGGACGTCGGCGGACGGGCGGTCCTGGCGGCGAACGACCCTGCCGGGCAGCGCCGACCACGAGGAGTTGCAGCGGGTGGTGCTGGCCGGCGACACGGCGGTCGCGGTGGGGTTGCGCGGCCGGACGTTCGGAACGTGGCGGCAGTCGCCGGGCGGTGACTGGGTGGCGGCGGGTGGCTTCGGTGCGCTCGGCGCGGGCGGGGTGCCGTCGGTGAGTTCGCTGGGCGCGGCCGGCGGTCGGCTGGTGGCCGCGGTGTCCGACGGGGCGCGGCACAGCCTGTGGACGTCGTCCGACCTCGGCGGCTCGTGGCACGAGGTGGTCCCGGCGACGGGGTTGCCGGCCGGGGCGGACCGGGACGTCAGCGTGCTGGCGGTGGGGGAGCGCTGGTGGCTGGCGGTGGACGACGGCAGCCGCAGCGGGTTCTGGTGGGCGCCCGCCGGGCCGGCGCCGGGGTGAACGGTCGGCCGGTCGCCGGCTGATCGATTCGGGTCACTGACCGGCCCGGAACCGGCCGGTGAGCCGGGGTCGGGCCGTCCCGCGATTCGGTCAGCCAACCGCCTAAGGACCGGTCAGGGGATTGACCTGTTACGGCAAATGTTTGGATCCCGTGCTTCTTCGTAACGGTTTCGCAGACCCCGGCTCCAGGCCTTCCGAGACGGTATGAGTGTCGGTACGCTCCGCCATCACGAGCCGTAACGCAGGGGGCGTCCCTGCGGGGTGGGTGGAACTGCGGGTTGCTGGCTGTCCCCGTTGGTGGGGTTGGTCGGGCCCGCATCTGGAGGAGGTCAGGAAGCCGTGAGGCGAAGCTATGTACGGGCGCTCGGCACCGCCGCGCTCGCCGCGACCCTGGTTGTCGCAGCTGGTTGCCAGGACTCGGGTGGCGATGGCGGCACCGCGTCCGGCGACTGTGGCGGCAAGATCGCGATCTTCGGCGCGTTCACCGGTGACAACGCGGGTCTGGTGATCCCGTCGCTGAACGGCGCGAAGCTCGCCGTGAAGCAGCACAACGAGAAGAACCCGGACTGCAAGGTCGAGATGGTCGAATTCGACACGCAGGGTGACCCGGCGCAGGCGACCCCGGTCGCCAACCAGGTCGCGGGCGACGCGTCGTTCCTCGGCGTCATCGGCGGTCACTTCTCCGGCGAGTCGGACGCGACCATGCCGGTCTACGAGGCCGCGGGTATGGCGATGGTCGCCCCGTCGGCGACCCGGACCGACCTGACCCAGAAGGGCAACAAGTCGTTCTTCCGGGTGGTCGGCAACGACGGCACCCAGGCTGGCGCGGTGTCGACGTACCTGAAGGCGCAGAACGCGTCGAAGGTCTTCCTCATCGACGACGGCAGCGCGTACGGCGCCGGCATCACCGCCGAGCTGACCAAGAACCTCGGTACCGCGCTCGCCGGCAGCGACAAGATCCAGGAGCGGCAGTCGCAGTTCGACGCGACGATCTCGAAGATCAAGGCCGCGGGCGCCGACTACGTCTTCTACGGCGGCTACACCCGTGAGGCTTCTCCGCTGGTGCGGCAGATGCGCCAGGCGGGCGTCCAGGCCAAGTTCGTCGGCCCGGACGGTCTCTACGACCCGGCGTTCCCGCAGGGTGCCTCCGGCGGTGCCGAGGGCTCGATCATCACCTGCCCGTGCCTCCCGGCCGACAAGGCCGGCGGCACCTTCTCCGCGGACTACCAGAAGGAGTACGGCCAGGCGCCGGGTTCCTACGGTGCTGAGGGCTTCGACGCCGCGCAGATCTTCGTGGACGCGTTCAAGGACGGCAAGAAGAGCCGGGCGGACATCCTGGCCTACGTGAAGGCCTACGACAAGCAGGGCGTGTCGAAGTACATCAAGTTCGCCGACAACGGCGACGTCGACCCGTCCAAGGTCGTCATCTGGTCGTACCAGATCAAGGGCACGGCGTTCGAGCCGCTGCAGGAGCTCAAGCTCAGCTGACGACAGCACGGAGTACGGCCGGGGTGTTCGCCCCGGCCGTACTCGATGCAAGGAGACCCCGGTGAATTTCGACGACCTCTTCGGCCACATCGGCCAGCACACCGTCGACGGACTGTCCAAAGGAGCGATCTACGCACTGATCGCCCTGGGCTACACCCTCGTCTACGGCGTCCTGCGTCTGATCAACTTTGCCCACTCCGAGGTGTTCATGGTCGGCACCTTCGCGGTGCTCGGACTGTGGACCGCGTTCGGCGTGGAGAACAACCCGCCGATCGGCCAGGCGGTGCTCTTCCTGGTGCTCGGCCTGATTGTCGCGGCGCTCGCCTCCGGCGGCACCGCCCTCGCGATCGAACGCATCGCGTATCGGCCGCTGCGGCGCAAGAACGCGCCGCCGCTCATCTTCCTGATCACCGCGATCGGCCTCTCGCTGGTGCTGGTCGAGGTCTTCGGTCTGGTGCTGCCGAGGCTCCTGGGTGACCTGGTGCCCTCGATGTTCGCCCGGGAGCGGATCATCCTCGGCATGCCGACGATCATCGAGCAGAAGACGCTGTTCACGATCGCCGGCACGGCGATCACCAACATCCAGCTGATCGTCTTCGTGGCCGCCGTGGTGATGATGGCGGTGCTGGACTGGTTCATCAACCGCACCCGGTACGGCCGGGGCGTGCGGGCGGTGGCGCAGAACCCGGAGACCGCCGCCCTGATGGGGGTCAACCAGGAGCGCGTGATCATGCTGATCTTCGTGCTCGGCGGCATCATGGCCGGCGCCGCCGCTCTGCTGTGGAGCATGCGGTTCGGCTTCACGCAGAGCAGCATCGGCTTCGTGCTCGGCCTCAAGGCGTTCACCGCGGCCGTGCTCGGTGGCATCGGCAACCTGCGCGGCGCGCTGCTCGGTGGCCTGGTCCTCGGCATCGTCGAGGTCTACGGCGCCACGCTCTTCAAGTCCAGTTGGGAGGACGTCATCGCCTTCATCGTGCTGATCGTGGTGCTGATGTTCCGTCCGACCGGTCTGCTGGGCGAGTCGCTGGGGAGGGCCCGCGCATGATCGACAAGATCAGGGACCTGGACCGCGGCCGGGTGGGCGCCCTGCACGCGGTCGGCGACCGGTGGCGCGCGCTGCCGAAGTGGCAGCGGGGCCTGGGGTTCGTCGCCTTCGTGGTGTTCCTCTACTACCTGCCGCTGCTCGGCATCCCGGGCCTGACCTGGCTGCGGACCGACTCGATCTCCGGCGGCAGCAACTGGGCCGGTGTGCTCTTCACCTGCGCCATCTACGTGCTGGTGGCGATCGGCCTGAACGTCGTGATCGGTCTCGCCGGTCTGCTCGACCTCGGTTACATCGGCTTCTTCGCCATCGGCGCGTACGCCGTGGCGCTGTTCGGCTCGGTGAACTCGCCGGTGGTCAAGTGGTTCCAGCGGGAGTTCGACCTGCCGCAGACGTGGGCGGTCACCTGGGCGGTCTGCGCGTTCATCGCGCTGGTGCTGGCGCTGATCTCCGGGGTGCTGCTGGGCTGGCCGACGCTGCGGCTGCGCGGTGACTACCTGGCCATCGTCACGCTGGGCTTCGGCGAGATCATCCGGATCGTCGCCCGGAACCTGGAGAACGTCACCAACGGCCCGCAGGGCATCTCGGCGATCCCCGGCCCGGAGGGGCCGCCGTCGGCGGACAACGGGGTCTTCGGCCTGGTGGACGTGAAGCCGTGGTACTGGCTGGCGTTGACGCTCGTTCTGGTGATGGTGTTCGCGGTGCGCCGGCTGGAGCACAGCCGGGTCGGCCGGTCCTGGCTGGCGGTCCGCGAGGACGAGGACGCCGCAGCGGTGATGGGCGTGTACCCGTTCAAGTTCAAGCTGTGGGCGTTTGCCATCGGCGCGGCGCTGGGCGGCCTGTCCGGCTTCCTGTTCGCCAGCCGGTACGCGTTCATCGACCCGACCCAGTTCAACGTGAACCTGTCGATCCTGTTCGTGGCGATGGTCGTGGTCGGTGGCTCCGGCAACATGGTCGGCGTGTCGCTGGGCGCGGTGCTGCTGGCGTACCTGCCGGAGCGGTTCCGGGAGGTCGCCGACTACCGGTGGCTGGCCTTCGGTCTGGCCATGGTGCTGGTGATGGTCCTGCGCCCGCAGGGTCTGATCCCCAGCCGGCGGCGGGCCCGCGAGTTGCAGGACCGCGCGGCGGAGGCAGAGGAGGCGCCCGCTCATGTCTGACCAGAGCACCAGCACCACGGCGCCGAAGATCCCGACCCAGGCCGGGCCGCGACCCGTGCTGCTCGAGGTCGACAACGTCACGCTGCGGTTCGGCGGCGTGGTCGCTCTCGACGGGATCAACTTCCAGATCAACGAGGGCGAGATCCTCGGCCTGATCGGCCCGAACGGCGCCGGCAAGACCACCACCTTCAACGTGATGACCGGGGTGTACAAGCCGACGTCCGGGGCGGTGCGGTTCCGCGGCGAGCGGGTCACCGGCCGCAAGCCGCACCAGATCAGCCGGCTGGGCATCTCCCGGACGTTCCAGAACATCCGGCTGTTCCCGGAGATGACGGCGCTGGAGAACGTCATGGTCGGGACGGATTCCCGGCACAAGACCAGCGTCCCCGGCGCGCTCTTCCGGCTCTACCGGCTGCGGCCGAAGCCGGAGGAGTTGCCGCAGGTCACGGCGGAAGCCGGGATCGCGCGGACGTGGCAGGAGATGCGCCGGACGTTCGCCAAGACCTTCGGTCTGTCCCGGCACATCCTTGAGGAGCGGGCGGCCGAGGCCAAGGCGATGGAGTTGTTGCGCTTCGTCGGCATCGCCGACCGGGCCAACGACGCGGCGCGCAACCTGCCGTACGGCTACCAGCGCCGGTTGGAGATCGCCCGGGCGCTGGCCACCGAGCCGAAGCTGATCTGCCTGGACGAGCCGGCCGCCGGCTTCAACCCGGCGGAGAAGGAGGAACTGCTCGCCCTGATCCGCAAGATCCGTGACAAGGGGCTGACCGTGCTGCTCATCGAGCACGACATGCGGCTGGTCATGGGGGTCACCGACCGGATCGTGGTGCTGGAGTTCGGCCGGAAGATCGCCGATGGCGCGCCGGCCGAGGTCAGCCGGGATCCGAAGGTGATCGCGGCCTACCTGGGGGAGTCCACCGATGACGCTGCTTGAGCTCGAGAACGTCACCGTCGCCTACGGCCGGATCGAGGCGCTGCACGGCATCAGCCTCACCGTCAACGAGGGTGAGGTGGTGGCCCTGATCGGCGCGAACGGCGCCGGCAAGACCACCACCATGCGGGCCATCTCCGGCACCCGTTCGCTCTCCGCCGGAAAGATCACCTTCAACGGGGAGGACATCAGCAAGCTCCGGGCCGACCTGCGGGTGGTCCGGGGGTTGTGCCAGTCCCCGGAGGGCCGGCAGATCTTCCCCGGCATGACGGTGATGGAGAACCTGGACATGGGGGCGTACACCCGGCGGGACTCCGCCGGCATCGCCGCCGACCTGGACCGGGTGCTGACCCTGTTTCCGCGGCTCGCCGAGCGGCGCAAGCAGGCCGGCGGCACGCTCTCCGGCGGCGAGCAGCAGATGCTCGCCGTCGGCCGGGCGTTGATGAGCCGGCCGAAGCTGCTGCTGCTGGACGAGCCGTCGATGGGTCTGGCCCCGATGGTGATCCGGCAGATCTTCGACATCATCGTGGAGATCAACCAGCAGGGCACCACGGTCCTGCTGGTGGAGCAGAACGCCCAGCAGGCGCTGTCCCGGGCGCACCGGGGCTACGTGCTGGAGACCGGGCGGATCGTGAAGGAGGGGTCCGGTCAGGACCTGCTGCACGACCCGGCGGTCAAGGAGGCGTACCTCGGCGTGGCCTGACCGCGTCGTAGCGCCGGCGGCCGTCCGTCCCGATGGGGGCGGGCGGCCGCCGCGTTTTTCCGTCCGGGCCCGGTGCCGCCGGGTCGGGCTTGTCGGTGGTACGGACTAGAGTCGCCTCCGTGACAGCTACGACGCCGCGCTTGCTCCTCGTCGACGGACATTCCCTGGCATACCGGGCCTTCTTCGCCCTGCCGGTGGAAAACTTCTCCACCACGACGGGTCAGCCGACCAACGCGGTCTACGGCTTCACCTCCATGCTGATCAACGTGCTGCGCGACGAGCAGCCCACCCACATCGTCGTCGCCTTCGACGTCTCCCGCCGCTCCTTCCGCACCGAGAAGTACGCCGAGTACAAGGCCGGCCGCAGCGAGACCCCGACCGACTTCAAGGGCCAGGTCAGCCTGGTCAAGGAGGTGCTCGCGGCGCTGCGCATCCCGGTGGTCGAGAAGGAGGGCTACGAGGCCGACGACGTCATCGCCACCCTCGCCTGCCAGGCCCGCGACCAGGGCATGTCGGTCCTGATCACCACCGGCGACCGGGACGCGTTCCAGCTGGTCGGCGAGAACATCACCGTGCTCTACCCGCGCAAGGGCGTCTCCGACCTGGCCCGGATGGATCCGGCAGCGGTCGAGGCGAAGTACGGCGTGCCCCCGCAGCGCTACCGCGACCTGGCCGCGCTGGTCGGCGAGACCAGCGACAACCTGCCCGGCATCCCCGGCGTCGGCCCGAAGACGGCGGCGAAGTGGATCACCACGTACGGCGGGGTGGAGGGCGTCGTCGCCCGGGCCGACGAGATCAAGGGCAAGGCCGGCGACAGCCTGCGCGAGCGGCTCGCCGACGTGATCCGCAACTACGACATCAACTGCCTGGTCTCCGACCTGGAGCTGCCGCTGCGCCCCGAGGACGCCCGCTGGGCCGGCTGGGACCGCGAGGCGGTGCACCAGGTCTTCGACACCCTGGAGTTCCGGATCCTGCGCGACCGGCTCTACCAGTACCTGGAGGCGGTGGAGCCGGAGGCCGAGGCCGGGTTCGACCTGGCCGGCGAGGTGCTCACCGAGCCGGGCGCGCTGGCCCGCTGGCTGGGCGCGCACGCTCCGGCCGGCACCCCGGTCGGCCTGGCGGTCACCCTGGACACCGGCCCCAACCGGCGGCACACGGCCACGGTGACCGCCCTGGCGCTGGCCACCGCCGGCGGGGCGGCGGCCTGGGTCGACCCGGCCCGGCTGGACGCCGGCGACGAGGCGGCGCTCGCCGGCTGGCTGGCCGACGCCGAGCGGCCCAAGGTGCTGCACGACAGCAAGCCGGCCGTGCTCGCCTTCGCGGCGCACGGCTGGTCGCTGGAGGGCATCGTCCGCGACACCCAGATCGCGGCCTACCTGGCCCGCCCCGACCAGCGCTCCTACGACCTGACCGATCTGGCGCTGCGCTACCTGCACCGCGAGCTGCGGGTCGACGCGCCGGACGACGGCCAGCTCACCCTCGACGGGCTGGGCGACGAGGGTGCGGTCGAGCAGAACCTGATGCTTCAGGCCCGGGCCACCCTCGACCTGGCCGACGCGATCGACGCCGAGCTGTCCCGCGACGGCGAGCAGTCGGCCCGGCTGATGGCCGGGGTGGAGCTGCCGCTGATGCGGGTGCTGGCCGGGATGGAGCGCACCGGCATCGCCGCCGACACGCACTACCTCTCGGAGCTGGAGGCGCACTTCGCGGCCGAGGTGAAGGCCGCCGCGCAGGGCGCGTACGCGGCGGTCGGGCGGGAGTTCAACCTGGGCTCGCCCAAGCAGCTGCAGGAGATCCTCTTCGGCGAGCTGGGGCTGCCCAAGACCAAGAAGATCAAGACCGGCTACACCACCGACGCCGACGCCCTGCAGTGGCTCTACGCGCAGAACCCGCACCCGGTGCTGGCCCACCTGCTGCGCCACCGGGACGTGGCCAAGCTGAAGTCCACCGTGGACGGGCTGCTCAAGTCGGTCTCCGACGACGGCCGGATCCACACCACCTTCAACCAGACGGTGGCGGCCACCGGCCGGCTCTCCTCGACCGAACCCAACCTGCAGAACATCCCCATCCGCACCGAGGAGGGGCGGCGGATCCGCCGCGCCTTCGTGGTGGGCGAGGGCTACGAGTGCCTGCTCACCGCCGACTACAGCCAGATCGAGATGCGGATCATGGCGCACCTGTCGTCGGACGAGGCGCTGATCGACGCGTTCAACTCCGGGGCCGACTTCCACGCCGCCACCGCCTCGTCGGTGTTCGAGGTGCCGGTCGCCGAGGTCACCGCCGACCAGCGTCGCAAGATCAAGGCGATGAACTACGGCCTGGCGTACGGGCTGAGCGCGTTCGGCCTCTCCCAGCAGCTCGGGATCAGCACCGAGGAGGCGCGCGGGCTGATGGAGAACTACTTCGCCGGCTTCGGCGGGGTGCGCGACTACCTGCACGAGGTGGTGGCCCGGGCCCGGCACGACGGCTACACCTCCACCATCCTGGGCCGCCGGCGCTACCTGCCCGACCTGGGCAGCGACAACCGGCAGCGCCGGGAGATCGCCGAGCGGATGGCGCTCAACGCCCCGATCCAGGGCTCCGCGGCCGACATCATCAAGGTCGCCATGCTGCACGTGGAGACCGCGCTGCGCGAGGCCGGGCTGCGTTCCCGGATGCTGCTGCAGGTGCACGACGAGCTGGTCTTCGAGGTCGCCCCGGGCGAGCGGGAGGCGCTGGAGGCGCTGGTGCGGCGCGAGATGGGTGGGGCGTACCCGCTGTCGGTGCCGCTGGAGGTGTCCGTCGGCGAGGGCCGCGACTGGAACAGCGCCGACCACTGACCCGCGACGTCCGCCGGGGTACGCCACCCGGCGGGCGCCTCCGCGTGGCCGAGACAGCCACGCTGCCGGGCACGGGTAGCCGGACGGATGCGGCGGCCAGGGCGTCGACCAGGTCGGCCCGGCCAGGGCGACCAGGCCCGACCGGTCGGCCTCCGGCGCCAGTGCCAAGGGCACGCTGCCGGGGGTGCCCGTCCCCGCAGCTTCGGGCGGCAGATTCGGTCAGCGGCCCGGTCCGCGGCGCGCCTCCGGTGGCTTGCCGTGCCGCTCCAGGGCCTGCCGGGACCGGCCACCCGGCGCCGGAAGCGGCGCCTTGAGCGGGTCGTGCCCCCAGTTCATCAGCGAGTACCGCCACCGGGTGTCGCGCACGTCGCCGCTGGGCCGCTGGGCCATGTGCCGGCGCACGTACCCGACGACCTTGCGCATGTGCCGGTAGTCGGTCTCGGAGAGCTCGCCGCGCTTGCGGCGCAGCAGGTCGATGATCCGGCGGCCCGACTCGTGGCCCACCGACTCGCCGCCCTTGGTGGCCTTGCGCCAACCGACGTGCTTGGACTCGTCGGTCTCCAGCCAGGACTTCAGCTCACCGGGCTTCATGTTCACCGCCTCGGTGAACTCCTGGTACGTCTGCTGCGGGTCCTCACTTCGGCTCATGGCGAAGCACCTCCGGTCGGTGGGCGACGTCCCGGCCCGAGTCGTCGTTGCGGATCCGGTACTGCGGGTGCTCCGGGGACGCGTTCACGGCGTGCCCGCGCACGTGCGTCCGGTCGATGAGCTTCTCCTTCACCACTCCGTACGCGCGGCCGCTGTGACTGGCCCAGGAGACGTGGTCGCCCTCGCGGAATTCCCTCTTCTCGGCCATACGCCCTGGCTACCCGGCGCCGGTGGCCGGAAACGGCTGCTACCCCCGCGCCGGCTTCTCGGCGACGAAGATCGCGCTGCCGGGGAAGAGGCGGCCGCGCAGCGGGCTCCACTGCCCCCAGATCCCCTCGTGTCCCTCCGGCCACTCCGGTTCCACCAGGTCGAGCAGGCGGAACCCGGCGCCGACCAACTCGCGGATCCGGTCGCCGAGGGTGCGGTGCTGCTCCACGTAGGTGGCGGTGCCGGTCTCGTCCTGCTCGACGTATGGCGAGCGGTCGAAGTACGAGTGCACGGCGGTCAGCCCACCCTCGCCCGGATCGTCGAGGAAGATCCATCGCATCGGGTGGGTGACCGAGAACACCCAGCGGCCGCCGGGGCGCAGCACCCGGAACACCTCGCGCATCACGGCCGCCGAGTCGGCCACGAACGGGATCGCGCCGAACGCCGTGCAGGCGGTGTCGAACGCCTGGTCGGCGAAGGGCAGGGCCAGCGCGTCGGCCTGTACCAGCGGCACCCGTACGCCGGTGCGGGCGGCGGCGAGCGCGGCGTGCCGCAACATGCCGGCGGAGAGGTCCAGGGCGACCGGCCGGGCGCCCTGGGTGGCCAGCCAGCGGGCCGCGGCGGCCGCGCCGCAGCCGAGTTCCAGCACCCGACGACCGGGCAACGCGCCGAGCAGCTCCACGTCGGCCTCGCGCACCCCCTCCGGGCACCAGACGAAGTCGAGGTCGCCGAGGAAGGCACCGTGCTCGGCCTGGTAGTCGTCGGCGTCCGCGTCCCACCAGCGGCGGTTGGCCCGGCGGGCCTCGGCGTCGCCGACCCGGCGGCGGGTCACCCGGCTGTCGTCATCCACCCGCTCACGCTAGGCCCCGGCGTCGGCGTCCCGGCGCTCGGGCTCGTACCACCGACGCCCGCCGACGACGGACCGCGACCGGGCTGGGCCACCCGCCGGTCGCGACCGGCGGGTCGGCCGGACGGTCGGGGTCGGTGGTCGGGGCGGGCGAGGAGCGGGCTCCGGGCGGACGAGGCCGGTTCGACCCGGAGGCTGATGGGGCTGCTGTGACGGACGAGACAGTCGTGGTGCTTTCCGGGCGATTTCTCGGCTTTCGCAGGTCACCAGGCGGCGAGGAGACGGGAGGGCTTGCACGCTGTGGTAATGCGCACGGTAGGCTAGACGATGCGCTCGCGGATCGTGTGCCTCGGCAGGGAGCAGGTGCGCGGTCTCCGGAGCCACATCAGGATCTCACTTGGCGATCGTTCGGTGTGCCCGGCGACGGATCCGCTGGCGCGAACAGGTCACCGCGACGCAAGCCTGCGATGACACACCATCCGACCGGAGCAACCGCCCACATGACGAGCAGCATCGAGGCCCCCTCGAGCGCCACCAAGGTCACCGTCGACGACCTCGGCTCCGAGGAAGCTTTCCTCGCCGCGATCGACGAGACCATCAAGTACTTCAACGACGGCGACATTGTCGAAGGCACCGTCGTCAAGGTCGATCGGGACGAGGTCCTGCTCGACATCGGCTACAAGACCGAGGGCGTCATCCCCTCTCGGGAGCTGTCGATCAAGCACGACGTGGACCCGGCCGAGGTGGTTTCGGTCGGCGACCACATCGAGGCCCTTGTCCTCCAGAAGGAGGACAAGGAGGGGCGTCTGATCCTCTCGAAGAAGCGCGCGCAGTACGAGCGGGCGTGGGGCACCATCGAGAAGATCAAGGACGAGGACGGCGTCGTCCGCGGCTCGGTCATCGAGGTGGTCAAGGGTGGCCTCATCCTCGACATCGGGCTGCGTGGCTTCCTGCCCGCCTCCCTGGTCGAGATGCGGCGCGTGCGTGACCTGCAGCCGTACGTCGGCCGCGAGCTCGAGGCCAAGATCATCGAGCTGGACAAGAACCGCAACAACGTGGTCCTGTCCCGCCGGGCCTGGCTCGAGCAGACGCAGTCCGAGGTGCGCACCGAGTTCCTCAACAAGCTCCAGAAGGGCCAGGTCCGCAAGGGCGTCGTGTCCTCGATCGTCAACTTCGGCGCGTTCGTCGACCTCGGCGGCGTGGACGGTCTGGTGCACGTCTCCGAGCTCTCCTGGAAGCACATCGACCACCCGTCCGAGGTCGTCGAGGTGGGCCAGGAGGTCGAGGTCGAGGTCCTGGACGTCGACCTGGACCGCGAGCGGGTCTCGCTGTCGCTGAAGGCGACCCAGGAGGACCCGTGGCGGCAGTTCGCCCGCACCCACGCGATCCAGCAGATCGTGCCGGGTAAGGTCACCAAGCTGGTGCCGTTCGGCGCCTTCGTCCGGGTGGACGACGGCATCGAGGGCCTGGTCCACATCTCCGAGCTGGCCGAGCGCCACGTGGAGATCCCGGAGCAGGTCGTCCAGGTCGGCTCCGAGGTCATGGTCAAGGTCATCGACATCGACCTGGAGCGCCGCCGGATCTCGCTGTCGCTCAAGCAGGCCAACGAGGGCTTCGTCGAGGGCGAGGAGCACTTCGACCCGACCCTCTACGGCATGGCCGCGACCTACGACGCCGAGGGCAACTACATCTACCCGGAGGGCTTCGACCCGGAGACCGGGGAGTGGCTCGAGGGGTACGAGAAGCAGCGCGAGACCTGGGAGCAGCAGTACGCCGAGGCGCGTCAGCGCTGGGAGGCCCACACCAAGCAGGTGCAGACCTCCCGGGCCGCCGACGCCGAGGCCGCTGCCAACCCGGCCCCGGCGGTCACCGGTGGCGGCGCCACCTCGACCACCCCGGCCCCGAGCCGGCAGGCCGAGGAGCCGGCCGGCACCCTGGCCACCGACGAGGCGCTCGCCGCGCTGCGGGAGAAGCTCGCCGGCGGTAAGTGACCCGCTGAACGACGACGGGCCCCGTCCCCGCGATCCGTGAGATCGCCGGGGGCGGGGCCCTCGCCGTCCCCGCCCCGCCGGTCCCGCCGGCCGCGCCGTTCCCGCGGCGTGTCGCCGTTGCCGGGAGGCGTGCCCCAGGAATGGGGAAGGGTGGTGAGCGGCCGACTTGGCGGCCTGATCGTGATCAGGTTGACTGGTGGTCGTGCTGAGGGTGGGACTGACCGGAGGAATCGGCTCCGGCAAGAGCGCGGTGGCGGCCCGGCTGGCCGAGCGCGGCGCGGTGGTGATCGACTCCGACCGGATCGCCCGGGAGGTGGTCGCGCCGGGCACCGAGGGGCTGGCCGAGATCGTCGCCGCCTTCTCCGAGCGGGTGCTCGACGCCGACGGGGCGCTGGACCGGGCGGCCCTCGGGGCGGTGGTCTTCGCCGACGAGGCGGCCCGCCGCCGGCTGGAGGCGATCACCCACCCCCGGGTTCGGGCACGGACCGCCGAACTGGCCGCCGCGGCGGGACCCGACGCGATCGTGGTGAACGACGTACCGCTGCTGGTCGAGGTGGGGCTCGCGCCCACGTACCACCTGGTGGTCGTGGTGGAGACGGACGTGGCGCTGCGGTTGGAGCGGCTGGCCCGCGACCGGGGGATGGAGCGGGCGGAGGCGGAGCGGCGGATCGCCGCGCAGGCCGACGACGCCCGCCGCCGAGCGGCAGCGGACGTGCTGCTGAGCAACGACGGCAGCCTGGCCGACCTGCACGCGGCCGTCGACGCGCTCTGGTACGACCGGCTGCTGCCCTTCGCGGCGAACCTGCGCGAGCGGCGGGTGGTCCGGCCGGCGCGGGTCGAGCTGATCGAGGCCGACCCGACCTGGCCGCGGCAGTACGCCCGGCTGGCCGCCCGGATCCGGCACGCGCTCGCCCCCGCCGAGCCGCGGATCGACCACATCGGCTCCACCGCGGTGCCCGGACTCGCGGCCAAGGACGTGATCGACATCCAGCTCGCCGTGCCGACCCTCGCCGACGCGGACGGCGCGTTCGCCGAGCGGCTGGCCGAGGCCGGCTTTCCGCGGCTGCCCGGCGAGTGGTGGGACAACCCGCGCCCGCCCGGCAGCGCCCGGTGGCCCAAGCGGCTGCACGGCAGCGCCGATCCGGCCCGCCCGGTCTACCTGCACATCCGCGAGGTGGACTCGCCGGGCTGGCGGTACGCCCTGCTGATGCGCGACCACCTGCGTGCCGACCCGGACCAGCGGGCGGCGTACCTGCAGCTGAAGCGGGACCTGGCCGCCGCCGCCCCGGACAGCGTCACCTACAGCACCGCCAAGGATCCCTGGTTCGACGAGGAGCACCTGCGGGCCGAGGCGTGGGCCGCGCAGACCGGCTGGCGCCCCTGACGACGGGCACCGTCCCGGCCGGAAACCCGCCGCCCGTGCTCAGCCGCCGCGCCAACCCGCTGGGTCGGCCTGCTGATGTCGCCGCCCGGTGCGCAGCCTCCGGCCGTGCGCACTGGTCGGCCGTGCTCAGCCACCGCCCGTGCTCAGCCGCCGCGCGCCCACCCCGCGGGTCGGCCTGCAGGTGTCGCCGGCCGTGCTCAGCCGTCGGCCGGGCGGGCGCGGCCCGGTGCCGGGGCGGTCCACCGGGGCACCGAGCCGGGCGTCAGGTCGAGCTGGGCCCAGGCGCCCGGTCGGGTCCGTAGCTCCAGCCGGCGCAGCAGCCCGGACCGGTCGATCCAGTAGCGCAGCAGCGCCCGCGAGGTGCGCAGCTCGACGACGTCCACGGTCCGGCCGGCCAGGCTGTCGCCCCGGACCCGTACCGCTTGGCCGCGCTGTCCGGCCGAGCCGCCGGCCCGCAGCGCGGCGTCGACCAGCAGGTCGAGGTCGTCGGCTCGGGCCGGGCCGGCCCGCCAGCCGTCACTGTGCCGGGGCAGCGGTGGCCGGCCCGGTGCCTCGGCGGGGCCGGGCACCGCGGTGGCTGGCAGCTCCGCCCGGGCGGTGCCGTCGGGACCGTGGTGCAGCAGCGTACGGCGGTTCGGCCGGCCCAGGTCGGCGACCGTCAGGTACGCGGTGCGCCGGGTCCAGCTCAACCAGCCGGCGCCGCGCAGGTTCGTGTCGGTGCCCACTGGCGCGGTCAGGGTGACGGTGGCGCCGCCGCGGGCGCGTAGCCGGCCCGCCAAACGGTTCAGCCGGTCCTGCTCGGCGGCGGTGAGGGCCCGCGGCAGCCCGGGCCGCCCGCCCAGCGCGTCGACCGGACGCAGGGTGGGCCGGTTGGCGCGGTTCAGCTGTACGGTCACCGGACCCACGTCGGCCAGCCGGGTTTCCAGCCGGTGCAGCCGGGCGGACTGGTCGAGCCAGTAGCGCGGGTGCTCGGCGGTGGTCAGGCCGCTCGGCGGTGGAGCCTGGAGGATGTCCATTGGTTCCGCTCCGATGGTCTCCCGCCCCAGCCAGCGTGCCGCCTCGGGTGCCGCGCCGGCCGGCTCGGGGCGGTCGGCGGCGAGGCGGAAGAGCAGGTCGAGCAGCCGCGCGAGGCCGTGCCCGGCCGGCAGGTCGTGCAGCCGCCAGCGGTCCGCCGGGGGTACCAGCGGCGGCGGGGCGGGCGTCGGCACCGCGGTGGGATCGGGGCGCAGCAGCACCACCGTCGGCGTGGCCTGGAGCAGGCCCCGCTCCGCGCCGGCGCCCGGCCCGCCCACGTCCAGGTAGACCAGCGGCCGGGACCAGTCCACCCAGCCGATCAGTTCGGTGCGGGCGGCGCCGTCGCCGGTGGTCACGTGCAGGCCGGAGCGCAGGTCCCGGTAGTTGGTGACCCGCATGGCGGCGAGCCGCTCGTGCTCCGCGGCGGTCAGCGTCCGGGCCTGTTCCGGCGGGTCGGGCGCCCAGCTCAGCAGCCCGGCGACCAGCGCGGCGGCGGAGATCGTGGCGACCACGGCGAGCGCCAGGAGGGTGGTCCGGCGGCGTCGGACGAGACCTCGGCGCAGACCGCCCGGGCCGCGTCGGATCCGGTCCGGCCCGCCGTCGAGCACCCGTCGGATCGCCTCCTGGTCCCGGTTCAGGATCCGGCGGGCGGCCCCCGGCGTCACGGCCTCCGTGGGCGTGGCACGGGCGGTCATGGGGCCGTGATGGCGGGGAGCCGCGCCCGACGCGGGATGGCCTGCCCGAGGCCGATCGGGCCCGGAGCGGGCACCCTCGGGAGGTGCGGTCCGGGCAGTCGCCCGGCCGCGGTGACGGCGTGCCGCGCCCCGGGCCACCGCTTCTGGTCCGGGTTCGGTGACGGCGGCGGCCGGCTCGCGGCGGCGTGCCGGGCCCCGGGTCGGGGCTTCGGTGGGTTCGGTGGGGATCGCCGGATCGCGGCGGCCTGCGGCGGCCCGGGTCGCGGCCTCCGGGGGCTCGGTGGGGGCGGCCGCGGGGTCGTCGGGCTGCGGGACGGCGCCCGGCGTCACGGCCTCGGTAGGGGCGGGCGCCGGGTCGCGGTGGCGGCGGGCTCCGCCACGGCGCAGAAGCCCGGTCCACCGGCCGGCCGGCTCGGCCGGTACGGCGTGCTCGGGGCGTTGGCCGCGGGGCGGATGGCTGTCGTCGGGCCTGCCGTCGGCGTCGCGGCTGCGCGCCGGTCGTGAGGTCTCCACAGGTAGTTGAACGGGCCGGAGCGGGCCGGGGTGACGAGCATTGCGGGGCCGACGTCAGGGCGTGGGCTGTGCCGTCGGTCAGCGGCCGGGAGGCGGGGGGTGACGGGCAGGGGCGCTCGCGGCGGCCGGTCTGCGCGTCACGCGCGACCACACGGGTGCGCACGCCGGACGGACCGGGTGCTGCGACCCCGGTGCCGGGGGCGGGCCCGGCCGTTGACGGCCTGGCCACCGGCCCGGTCGGCCGCCGCGAGCGGCCTACACGAAGAGCCTAGCCGGGTGAGATGGGCCACACAATGGGAATATCGAAGCCGATCAGGGACCGACCGTAGTCGCCGCGGAGTGTCGGACCCCCGGCGTACCGTTGGGGTCATGGCGCTCGACATTCCCCGTCTCGACGGCCGGTTCCAGGTCGTCAGCGAGTTCCAGCCCGCCGGCGACCAGCCGGCCGCGATCGACGATCTGGAGCGTCGGGTCCGCGGCGGCGACCGCGCCACGGTGCTGCTCGGCGCGACCGGCACCGGCAAGAGCGCCACCACCGCGTGGCTGATCGAGCGGTTGCAGCGGCCGACGCTGGTGCTCGCGCCCAACAAGACGCTCTGCGCGCAGCTGGCCAAGGAGTTCAGCGAGCTGCTGCCGCACAACGCGGTCGAATACTTCGTCTCGTACTACGACTACTACCAGCCCGAGGCGTACATCCCGCAGACCGACACCTACATCGAGAAGGACTCCTCGATCAACGAGGAGGTGGAGCGGCTGCGGCACTCGGCGACCATGTCGCTGCTCACCCGGCGCGACGTGATCGTGGTGGCCACCGTCTCGGCGATCTACGGCCTGGGCACCCCGGAGGAGTACCTCGACCGGGCCGTGCGGGTCGCCGTCGGCCAGGAGCTCGACCGCGACCAGCTGCTGCGCCGCCTGGTCGACATCCAGTACACCCGCAACGACATGGCCTTCAACCGCGGCACCTTCCGGGTCCGCGGCGACACCCTGGAGATCATCCCGGCGTACGAGGAGCTCGCCGTCCGGATCGAGCTGTTCGGCGACGAGGTGGAGAAGCTCTACTACCTCAACCCGCTCACCGGCGACGTGGTCCGCGAGGTCGACCACCTGCTGATCTTCCCCGCCACGCACTACGCGGCCGGGCCGGAGCGGATGGAGCGGGCGATCCGCGACATCGAGACCGAGCTGGGTGAGCGGCTGGCCGAGCTGGAGCGGCAGGGCAAGCTGCTGGAGGCGCAGCGGCTGCGGATGCGCACCACGTACGACATCGAGATGATGCGCCAGGTCGGCTTCTGCTCCGGCATCGAGAACTACTCGATGCACATCGACGGCCGGCTGCCCGGCAGCCCGCCGCACTGCCTGCTCGACTACTTCCCCGACGACTTCCTCACCGTGGTCGACGAGTCGCACGTGACCATCCCGCAGATCGGCGGCATGTACGAGGGCGACGCGTCCCGCAAGCGGATGCTCATCGACCACGGCTTCCGGCTGCCCAGCGCGGCCGACAACCGGCCGCTGCGCTTCGACGAGTTCCTGGAGCGGGTCGGCCAGATGGTCTTCCTCTCCGCCACCCCCGGCCCGTGGGAGCTGGAGCAGTCCCAGGGCGAGTTCGTGGAGCAGGTGATCCGCCCGACCGGCCTGATCGACCCGGAGGTCATCGTCAAGCCGACCAAGGGGCAGATCGACGATCTCATGCACGAGATCAAGCTGCGTACCGAGCGGGACGAGCGGGTGCTGGTCACCACGCTGACCAAGAAGATGGCCGAGGACCTCTCCGACTACCTGCTCGAGAACGGCATCCGGGTGCGCTACCTGCACTCCGAGGTGGACACCCTGCGCCGGGTCGAGCTGCTGCGCGAGCTGCGCAAGGGCGACTACGACGTGCTGGTCGGCATCAACCTGCTGCGGGAGGGTCTCGACCTGCCCGAGGTGTCGCTGGTGGCGATCCTGGACGCCGACAAGGAGGGCTTCCTGCGCAGCGGCCGGTCGCTGATCCAGACCATCGGCCGGGCGGCCCGGAACGTCTCGGGCCAGGTGCACATGTACGCCGACAAGATCACCCCGTCGATGGCGGACGCGATCGAGGAGACCAACCGCCGGCGGGCCAAGCAGATCGCGCACAACGAGGCGCACGGGATCAGCCCGGAGCCGCTGCGCAAGAAGATCCACGACATCCTCGACGACATCTACCGCGAGGCGGAGGACACCGAGCAGAACACCCGGGTCGGCGGCGCGGTGCGGCAGCTCTCCCGGGGCAAGGCCCCGGTCAAGGAGACCCGCAGCCGCGGCCGGGCGGGCGGCGCCGCGCCCGCGCGTGAGGGCATGGCCCGGGCCGAGCTGGCCCAGCTCATCCAGGAGCTGAACGACCAGATGCTGGCCGCCGCGCGGGAGCTGCAGTTCGAACTGGCCGCCCGGATCCGCGACGAGGTGGCCGACCTGAAGAAGGAACTGCGGGGAATGGACGCCGCCGGCGTGAAGTGACGCGCGGGCGGTCGCCGGGTCGACGGGACGAACGGGCGGTCGGGGATGGACGCGGTCGAGGTAGCGGTCGACGAGATCGTCCTCGGGGCGCCCGACGCCCGGCTGCGGCCCTTCGTCGACCGCTACATCGGCTATCGGGAGCGGGCGGCGCTGCCGCTGGTCCGCCGCGAGGTGGCCGGTGCCTTCGTGGTGGTCATCCTCGGCTGGGGCGCCCCGCTGGACGTGGTCGACCCGCGGGACGCCGCCCGGGGCGCCCACGCGGTGGACTCCTTCGTCGCCGGCACGTTCGACGGCCCCTGCACCACCCGCCTGGTCGGCGTCGGCGAGGGGGTGGAGCTGCTGCTGGCCCCGTTGGCCGCCCGGCGGATCCTCGGCCTGCCACTGGCCGAACTGACCAACCGGGCGGTAGGGGTGGCGGCGCTGCCCGGTGGCTGGCTCGACCGGCTCCGCGTCCGGCTGGCCGTCGCCGCCGACTGGCCGGCCCGGTTCGCGCTGCTCGACGCCGCGTTGGCGGCCCGGCTGGCGGCCACCGAACCGGTCGACGCGCGGCTGGCGTGGGCGTGGCGGCGGCTCGCCGAGACCGGTGGCCGGGTCGCCGTCGGCGCCCTCGCCGGCGAGCTGGGGTGGAGCCGTCGGCACCTCGCCGCCCGGTTCCGCGACGAGGTCGGGCTGACGCCGAAGACCACCGCGCGGCTGCTCCGCTTCCAGCGGGCCTACGCGACCCTGACCGCCGGGTCGGCCCTCGCCGTCGATCCGACGGCCGCTCGGGGCGTCCAGAGCGGCGTGACCGACCAGAGCGGTGCGACCGGCCTGAGCGGTGCGACCGGCCTGAGCGGCGTGACCGGCCAGGGCGGCGTGACCGGCCTGAGCGGTGCGACCGGCCTGAGCGGCGTGACCGGCCAGGGCGGCGTGACCGGCCTGAGCGGTGCGACCGGCCTGAGCGGCGTGACCGGCCAGGGCGGCGTGACCGGCCTGAGCGGTGCGACCGGCCTGAGCGGTGCGACCGGCCTGAGCGGCGTGACCGGCCAGAGCGGTCAAGGCGACCCGGGCGGCGCGACCGGCCAGCGCGGCCCAGGGGGTTCGGGCGGGTCCGCCGGTCCGCTGCCGGGCGGCTGGGCCGAGATCGCCGCCCGCTGCGGGTACTACGACCAGTCCCACCTGATCCGCGACTTCCGGGAGTTCGCCGGCGACACCCCGACCGCGCTCGGGTCACATTCGTCCAATCCGGGGTGACCGGGCCGGCGGCAGACTCGGGGCATGCGAACCATCTATCCGATCTTCCGCTACCCGGACGCCAGCTCAGCCATCGACTGGCTCTGCGCCGCCTTCGGCTTCACCGTGCACGCCCGGCACGACGCGCCCGATGGTTCGGTCGCCCACGCCGAACTCACCCTGGACACCGGCATGATCATGGTGGGCGAGCTGCCCGACCCGCGACCCCGGCCGGGGGACGAGGACTGGTCGGTCTACGTGGCGGTCGACGACGTCGACGCGCACTGCGCCCGGGCCAGGTCGGCCGGCGCCGAGATCGTCCGGGAGCCGTTCGACACCGACTACGGCTCCCGCGACTACACCGCCCGTGACCTGGCCGGCAACGTCTGGTCCTTCGGCACGTACCGGCCCTGACCCCGGCGGCCGGCCCGGCGGCCGGCCCGGCGGCCGGCCGCCAGGCGGTCAGCGGCGAGGCACGACGCCAGCCGAGTGGACAGGGAGCGGTGATTGCGGTGAGCGAGCATGGTATTGCGCTGGGTGATCGTCCTGCGTACTCTCCCTCGGTGGGGAGGCGGGGATGCCGTTGCCAACGAGTCCGGTCATTCGACGTGCGCGGCTCGGCGCCGAGTTGCGCCAACTGCGCCGGCGGGAGGCGCTCACCCTGGAACAGGTCTGCGACCGGCTGGGCTGGGCTTCGACCTCCAAGCTGTCCCGCATCGAGCTGGGGCAGAGCCGGCCGGACCTCGCCGACGTGCTCGACCTGCTGGACGTCTACCAGGTGCCGGCGCCGCAGCGGGACGCGCTGATCGTCATCGCCCGGGACGCGGCCACCAGCCGGGGCTGGTGGAAGGCGCTCGGCGAGATGGGCGAGCGGCAGCGCACCTACGCGGAACTGGAGGCGGGCGCGGCGAGCATCGTGGACTACCAACCCGCGGTGGTGCCCGGGCTGTTGCAGACCCCGGCGTACGCCCGGTTGCGGATCGCCGCCGGACGGCTGCTGGACGGCGGCGTCGACGTCGAGGCCGACGTACGGGCCCGGATCGCCCGGCACGAGGTGCTCCGTCGCCCCGAACCACCCCGGTACACGGCGCTGCTCGCCGAGGCCGCCTGTGACCCCGCCGGCGTCCCGCACGAAGTGTGGCGGGAGCAACTGGGGCACCTGGTCGACCTGGCCGAGCTGCCGAACGTGACGATCCGGCTGCTGCCCCGGGGTGTCGCCGGGCAGGGCGTGCAGCCGCTCACCCCGTACTCGTGCTACTCGTTCCCGGACCCGGCCGACCCGCGCACCGTCATGCTGGAGGCGCTGACCACCGACGTGCGCCTGGTGACGCCGCCGGACGTCGACAGGTACGAGCGGATCACCGGGTGGCTGCTCGGCGCGGCCCTGCCGGTCGAGGAGAGCGTCGCGGAGCTGGCCCGCCGCGCCGCCGGCTGATCGGGCAGGGCGCGGGTCACACGTGGCGGCGGAAGCCGCCCTCGGAGTCGATCACCTGGCCGGTGATCCACCCGGCGTCCGGCGAGCAGAGGAATCGCACCAGCCGGGCGGCGTCCTGCGGGCTGCCCCAGCGCCCGCCGGGGAAGAGCCGCGCCACCGCCTCGTGGACCTCGGGCGGGGCGTAGCCGGTGTCGGTGGGCCCGGGATTGACACAGTTGACGGTGATGCCGGTCGGCATCAGCAGCGGAGCGAGCTGGACGGTCAGGTTCTCCACCGCCGCCTTGCTCGCCGCGTACGCCAGCTCGCCGGGCATCGGGCCGAGGCGCTGCCCGCTGGAGAAGAGCACCAGCCGGCCATCCGATCCGGCGGTGAACGCCGCCGCGAACGCCTCGGCCAGCAGCAGGGTGGCCCGTACGTTGACCAGCAGGTGCCGGTCGATCTCGGCGGCGTCCAGCGCCCCGAGCGGGGTGTGCGTGGAGTAGGCGTGCACCGCCACCACCGCGTCGAGCCGGCCGTGCCGGCGCACCGCCTCGCCGACCAGCGCGGCCGGCGCCGCCGGATCGAGCAGATCCGCCCGCTGGTAGGCCGCCGCGTCGCCCAACTCGCCCAGCAGGGCCGCCACGCCGTCGGGATCGCCACCGTAGGGCTGCGCCTCGTCGAACTCCGGCAGGCCGCTGAGCAGCAGCCGCCAACCGTCCGCGGCGAGCGTGCGGGCGACCGCCGCGCCGATGCCGATCCGCCGGCTCACGCCGGTCACCAGGGCCACCCGCTGCGTCATGGCCGCCAGTCAACCGGCACCGGCGATCGAAGATCAACCGATATTGCCGCGCGAGTCACCGGGCCCGGCGCCCCCGAGCCCGTCGGGACCGGCGACCGGCGCGTGCGAGCGGACCTTAGAACGGGGTACGACAACCTCAGGCGGGCACGTCCACGAAGTGCTCGACCAGCGGCGGGTTGGCGAAGTACGGGCCGATCAGTTCCCGCCACCGGGTGAACCGGTCGCTGCCCCGGAAGTTCTCGTTGTGCGCCTCGACGGAGTCCCACTCGACCAGCAGCACGAAGCGGGACGGCGACTCGACGCCCCGGGTCATCCGCACCGACCGGCAGCCGGGGGTGCCGGCGAGCACCGGATGCCCCTTGGCGTACGCGGCGGCGAACTCGTCCTCGTGTCCCGGTAGTACGTCGATGAGCGCGACCTCTAGCACCATGCCGGCAGCCTTTCACGGCGCCCCGGCGGGGGAGCGCCGCGGGGGGCTGTTCCCGGGGATCGGGCGCGCCTAGGGTGGGCGCGCGGAAAGGGGAGCGGCATGATCGACTGGCTGACCGGCACGGCGTTCACCGTGGCGGGCACCGGCACCACCCGGGCCGAGTTGCTGGGCTTCGCCACCGGGGCGCTCAACGTCTGGCTGGTGGCCCGGCAGCGGATCGCCAACTGGCCGGTCGGCATCGTCAACGTGCTGCTGCTGATGCTGCTGTTCTGGACGGCTGGCCTGTACGCCGACGCCGGCCTCCAGCTCGTCTACGTCGCCCTCGGCCTGTACGGGTGGTGGGCGTGGCTGTACGGCGGCGAGCGGCGCTCCCGGCTCACGGTCAGCCGGACCGGTCGCCGGGAGTGGTGGGTGCTGGCGGCTGCCGGCCTGGCGCTGACCGTCGGGCTCTGGGCACTGCTGACCCGGGCCACCGACTCCACCGTGCCGCTGCCGGACGCGCTGACCACCGCGCTCTCGTTGCTGGCCACGTACGGGCAGACCCGCAAGCGGGTGGAGAGCTGGTGGCTGTGGATCACCGCTGACCTGATCTACATCCCGCTCTACGCCTACAAGGGCCTCTACCTCACCGCGCTGCTCTACCTGGTCTTCCTCGGGCTCTGCGTGCTCGGCCTGCGCGAGTGGCGGGCGGACCTGCGCCGCCAGGCCAGCGCGACGCCGGTACCGCCCGGCCCGGCCCCGGTGGCGGCATGACCGACGCGACGCCCCGGCCTCCGGCGGCGGTCGTTGACGGCGCGCTCGAAGCGACGCCCCGGCTCTCGGCGGCGGCCGCCGACGGCGCGGCGGCGGCGCGGCCCCCAGCGGATCGCGCCGACGGTGTGGCGGACGCGGTGCCGGTCGGCCGGCAGCGGCACGCGCCGGGTGTTGGGCCGGCGGCGCCGGAGTTCCGGCACGGGATGGTGGTGGGCAAGTTCTACCCGCCGCACGCCGGCCACCACGCGCTGATCGAGGCGGCCGCCGCGCGTTGCGCCGCGGTCACCGTGGTGGCGGCGCCGTCGCGCCGGGAGTCGATCCCGCTCGCGTCCCGGCTGGCGTGGCTGCGCGAGGTGCACGCGGACACCCCGTGGGTCCGCTTCGTCGGCCGGTACGACAACCACCCGGTGGACTACGCCGACCCTGCGGTGTGGGACCTGCACTGCGCCGTGTTCCGCGACGCGCTGGGCGGCCGGCCGGTCGACGCCGTCTTCTCCTCCGAGGCGTACGGCGCCGAGCTGGCCCGGCGCTTCGACGCCGTACCCGTCGCGGTGGATCCCGCGCGGCGGCGGGTGCCGGTCTCGGGGACCGCGGTGCGCGCGGACCCGGTGGGCCACTGGGACCAGCTCAGCGCGCCGGTGCGCGCCTGGTTCGTCCGGCGGGTGGTGGTGGTCGGCGCGGAGTCCACCGGCACCACGACGATGGCCGCCGCCCTCGCGGCCCACTTCGGCACCCGCTGGGTCCCCGAGTACGGCCGGGAGCTGACCGCGCGGAAGCTGGCCCGGTTGCGCGAGCGCGACCCGGCGGCCACCGTCTTCGACGTCAGCTGGGACCGCGACGACTTCGCCGAGGTGGTCCGGGAGCAGCAGGCGGCGGAGGACGCGGCGGCCCGGTCCAGCGGCCCGCTGCTGTTCTGCGACACCGACGCCCGGGCGACCGCCGTCTGGGAGGAGCGCTACCTGGGCTCGTCGTCCGCGCCGGTGCGCGCGGCGGCCCGCCGGCCGGCGCTCTACCTGCTCACCGACCACGTCGGGGTGCCCTTCGCCGACGACGGGCTGCGCGACGGCGAGCACCTGCGGGCCTGGATGACCGACCGGTTCCGGACGGAGCTGGCCGGCTGCGGAGTGCCGGTGGTCGAGCTCACCGGGCCGCACGAGCGGCGGCTGGCCCGGGCGGTCGCCGCCTGCGAGGAGCTGCTGGCGGTCGGCTGGTCGCTGGCCGACCCGCTGGTCGCACCGCCCGACCCGGAGCACCTAGCCTCCTAGGACGCCCTACGGGATGTGCGCTCCGACACCCGGTCGGCCGCCGCGGCCGGGACGGCGGCTGGCGGAGGCGCGGTGCCGGCGAGGCGATCACTGGCGTGATCGCGGTGGGGCAGGACTTCAACGGTGTCCGCAGCCGGCGACCCGCGGCAGGCGCGCGTCAGGCCCGGGCCCCACACGCGCATGAGGCTCCGCAGCCCACGGCCGTCGCGGCGCTACGACCGGGTCTGCGGCGATTCGTGGTGGTGCCGGATACGGGGTGGGGGAGGACACCGAGCGCCCAGGGTGCAGTCACTGGTCGCAGTGGTGAAGAATGATGCTTGAGGAGGGGAGTATTCCCCCGCGACGGAGTCGTCAGCACGGTCGAACGCCGGCCCCCCGGTGGCGCGACCCGGCCCCGTCGGTCACCGCCCCGCTCCCGGGACGGTGACGGAAGAGACCTCCGACAGTCACCAGAGTCAGCGTCACCGGCACGCCGCGCCCCTGTGGGGCGTACGGTGTGCCGGACGTTGCGTGTCTGCCGGAGGAATGAACGTTGGACGTGTCCGGACTGGTGTGGGCGGGGACCCTCGTCGCACTGACCGCGATCCTGCTCGTCGACCTGCTGATCATCGGTCGGCGGCCGCACGAGCCGAGCGTGCGGGAGTCCAGCCTGTGGGTGGGCTTCTACGTCGCCCTGGCCCTGGTCTTCGGCGCCGGGGTGTGGCTCGCCTCCGGCCCGAGCGCGGCCGGGCAGTTCTACACCGGCTGGCTCACCGAGTACAGCCTCTCGGTGGACAACCTCTTCGTCTTCGTGATCATCATGGCCCGCTTCGCGGTGCCCCGGCAGTACCAGCAGAAGGTGCTGCTCATCGGCATCGTGCTGGCGCTGGTCATGCGCGGTGGGTTCATCGCCGCCGGCGCCGCGCTGATCTCCCAGTTCTCCTGGGTCTTCTACATCTTCGGCGCGTTCCTCATCTACACGGCGGTCAACCTGGCCCGCCAGGGTGAGCCGGACGAGGACGAGTTCACCGAGAACGTGCTGATCCGCTGGAGCCGCAAGGCGCTGCCGATCTCCAAGGACTACGACGGCGCGAAGCTCACCACGCACGAGAACGGCCGCCGGCTGTTCACCCCGATGCTGATCGTCATGATCGCGATCGGCACCACCGACCTGATCTTCGCGCTCGACTCGATCCCGGCCATCTTCGGCATCACCCAGGAGCCGTACCTGGTCTTCACCGCGAACGTGTTCGCGCTGATGGGGCTGCGGCAGCTCTACTTCCTGCTCGGCGGCCTGCTGGACCGGCTGATCTACCTCAGCTACGGGCTGGCCGTGGTGCTCGGCTTCATCGGCGTCAAGCTCGTGCTGGAGGCGCTGGCCGACAACAACCTGCCGTTCATCAACAACGGCGAGCACGTGGGCTGGGCTCCGCACATCCCGATCTGGCTCTCGCTCACGGTCATCCTCGGCACCCTGCTGGTGGCGACCATCGCCAGCCTGGTGAAGTCGTCCCGGGACCGGCGCCGGATGCTGGCCGAGGCGCGCCGCTGACCGCGCGCCGCTGACCGCGCGCCGCCGCGGGGCGGCCGAGACGTGAACGAGGGGCGCTCCCACCAGGGAGCGCCCCTCGGGCGTACGAGGTGGGTCAGACCCGGTGCGCGCCGACCAGGGTGGCGGTGCGGTCGGCGGGCAGCCGCTCCTCCAGCACCCGCCGCCGCAGGTAGCAGGCGTGCAGCATGCGGCGGTCGTCACCGGGGCGCGGCGTGGCGGTCACGATGCCGATGTGGTGGATCTTGCGGCCGGGGCGGGCGAAGAAGTAGAGGTCGCCGGGGCGCTCCGCGCCGAGCGGGACCGGGGTGGTCGCCTGGGCCTGGTCGTCGGCGTCGCGGGGCAGCACCACGCCGAATCGCCGCCAGGCCAGGTGCACCAGGCCGGAGCAGTCGATGCCGTACGCCGACACGCCGCCCCAGATGTAGACGACGTCGAGCAGCCGGGCGGCGACGGCGAGCACGTCGCCGGCCGTCGGCGGCGTGGTGGGCACCGGGACCGCGTGCGCGGCCGGCAGCCAGAGCGGGCGGGAGTGGCCGGGGGCGTGCACCGGGCGCCAGCCGTCGACGGGTGGCCCGGCCGGCGTCAGCCGGGTGCCGAGGATGACGTCGGGGAGGACCACCTCGCCATTCGGGGTGGCGCGCAGCGCGGTGACCGTGGCGTCGACCACCAGCGGGTCGACGCCGGCCGGCGCGGTGGCCGGGGCGAGCTGGTCGGCGGGCAGCCAGCCGGGGTAGCCGCGCGGGTCGAGCTTGGCCGCCGGCTGCTGCACCGCCACCACGTGCGCCCAGCCGTCCGGGCGCAGCTCGGTGACCAGCACCCGCTCGCCGAGCAGCAGTTGGCTGAGCACGCAGTCGCCGACCTGCTGGTCGGTGTTCATGCCGGAGATCCAGGCCGGGATGTCGGTGCGCGCGGCGAGGGCGGGCCGGTCGACGGGGCGTACCGCCTCGGGGGAGGTCCACAGGGTCGCGACCGCGACCCGGACCACGGCCTCGCGGCCCGGTTGCAGCTCCACGGTCCACCCCCACCTCGCGCCGCCTGTCACCGCGACCCTATGAAAGATTCCAACGACCATCAACTACGAGATTGCACTTTTGCTTCAGTGACGGTGCTGATTCCGAGGCCCGGCGCGTCCGGCAGCACCACCGTGGCGCCGTCGTACCGGATCCCGTCGCGCACCGGTGACCAGGCCAGCCACCACGCCGCGTCCAGGTCGGAGACGGCGGTGGTGCGGTAGGCGGCGACCAGGCTCGCCGCGGCCCCGATGCCCACCTGGCTCTCCATCATGGACCCGACGATCGTGCCGAGGCCGTGCGCGGCGGCCAGGTCGAGCAGGGTCCGGGCCGGGTGCAGACCGCCGCACTTGGCGAGCTTGACGTTGACCATGTCGGCCGCGCGGCGGCGGATCACCTCCACCAGGTCGCGGACGCCGAAGACCGCCTCGTCCGCGAGGATCGGCACCTGCACCCGGTCACTGACCCAGGCCAGGCCGTCCAGGTCCCACCGGGGCACCGGCTGTTCGACCAGTTCCACGTCGAGGCCGGCGTCCTCGATGCCGCGGATCACCCGGACCGCCTCGCGGGGCGTCCAGCCCTGGTTGGCGTCCAGCCGGATGCGTACCCCGTTGCCGACGGCGGCGCGTACCGCCCGGACCCGCTCCAGGTCGCCGGCGGCGTCAATGCCCACCTTGAGCTTGAGCACCCCGAACCCCTCGGCCCTGCGCTGCCGGGCCGCGGCCGCCAGGTCCACCGCGTCGCCGGCGGCGAGCGTGACGTCCGTGGGCACCCGCAGGGTGGTGCCGCCGAGCAGCCGCACCAGCGGTACGCCGAGCCGCCGGGCGGCCAGGTCGTGCAGGGCCACGTCGACGGCGGCCTTGGCGGCCTCGTTGCCGGCCACCGCCCGTTGCACCTCGGCGCAGCGGGCCACCAGGTCGTCCGGGTCCCGGCCGGTGAGCATCGGCCCGAGCAGGTCCTTTACGCACGCCTCGGCGCCGGCGACCGAGGCGCCGGTGACCTGCCAGACCTGCGGCGCCTCGCCGAACCCGGAGCGGCCGTCGCCGTCGACCAGTTCGACGACCAGGGTCTCCACGGTGGTGGTGCGGCGCAGCGCGGTGACGAACGGGGTGTGTAAGGGGGCGCTGAGCCGGTGGGTGCGTACCGCGGCGATCGTCATGTGCGGCACCCTATATCCAGCACGGGTGGCGACAGGGGAGGCCGGATGAGCGAGGGTCACCGAGCGGATCGTGGACGCGGTGGGGCGACGGCTCGCGCCAGCGGCGAGCGGAACGGGGTGGCGGCGTGAGGGAACGCGACTGGGCACTGGTGGGCGCACCCAACGCGCGTGACCTCGGCGGCATGGTCGGCGCGGGCGGCCGGCGGGTGCGGCCCGGGGTGCTGATCCGCACCCCGGCGCTGGGCCGGCTCACCGACGAGGACCTGCCGGTGCTGGCCAAACTCGGCCCGGCCTGCGTGATCGACCTACGGGACCACTCGGAGCAGGCGGTCGCCCCGCCGGACCGGCTGCCCGGCGAGCCGCGGGTGCTGCACCTGCCGGTGCACGACGCGGAGCACCCGGTCTTCACGTACGTCTCGGCGGTGCTGCTCGGCCACGACCTGGCCGCGTACGCGGAACTGGCCCGGCAGGGCACGCCGGCGGCGATGGCCGCCATCTACCGCTGGTTCGTCAGCGGAGCGGTGGCCCGGGCCAGGTTCGCCGAGGCGGTGCGGGCGGCGGCCCGCCCGGAGAACCTGCCGTTGCTGTACCACTGCTCGGCGGGGAAGGACCGCACCGGCTGGCTGACCGTGGTGCTGCTGCACGCGCTCGGCGTGGACGAGGCGGTGATCCGGGCCGAGTACCTGGCGAACAACCCGCTGACCGCGAGCCTGCGGGAGGTGATCCTGGAGGCCATGCGGCAGCGGCAGCCGGCGCTGGACGAGGCGGCGGTGCGGCCGGTGCTGGAGGTGCGCCCCGAGTACCTCGACGCGGCGTACGGGGAGGTGCGCCGGGTGCACGGCTCGTTCGGGGCGTACCTGCGCGACGGGCTGGGGCTGACCGACGAGGTCATCGAGTCGCTGCGGGCGCACCTGCTGGAGTGACCGGCGCCGGATGCGGCGTGCCGCGGGCGGCCCAGCCGGTGACGATCAGCGCCTGCCCGGCGGCGTAGGTCGCCATCACCCAGATCGGCGGGCCGGGCAGGGTGGCCACCTCGGCCACGCCGGTCGCGATGAGCAGGTCGGAAACGAGGAAGAGAGCGCCGCCGAGGCCGACCCGCCAGCCGTGCGCCGCGGCGGTGGCGGCCATGGTGGCCAGGGCGGCCGCGTAGCCGGCCACCGGCACGGCCAGCCCGGCGTCGGTGAGCCCGCCCCACATCCAGGCCAGCGCGGCGACGGTCAGCACCGCGTAGGCCACGCCGACGGCGACCAGCGGCGGGCGGAGCAGCGCGGCCGCCGCGCCGCCGCGGGTGAAGGCCGCGATGTAGCAGAGGTGCGCGGCGAGGAAGAGCGCCATGCCGGTGAGGAAGGCGGCGGTGCCGTCGCCGAGCAGCGCGACGTCGCCGCCGGTGGAGAAGGCCAGCGCGGCGAGGACCAGCCGGGTCGCGGGCACGCCGCGGTCGGCGGCAGCCCGCCAGAGGTACGCGGCCAGCAGCGGCATCAGCAGCGGCTTGCTGAGCAGCACACCGAGGTCGCTGCCGGTGGCGTTGGCGAACAGGTTCGCCGCCGTCGCCACGACGAAGGCGGTCAGGATGGTGCGGCTGCTGGGCATCGGCGGCTCCTCCGGGGGCGGTGGCCAGCAGCGTAGGCGGTGCGGGGGCCGGAGGCCATCGGTCGGTGCGCGCTCGCCCGGTGGCTGACCGTTCCGAAGGGCGGCTGTCGGCGCCGGCGCGCCGCTTCGTTCGCCACCGGCGGAGCCGTCCGGTGCGGCGGGGCGGCGGCTATCCGTCGCTGCGCAGGTCGTGGCGGGCGGCCCAGACGGCGGCGGAGACGTCGGCGATCAGCTGGCAGGCGTCGTCCTCGGCCCCCTCGCCGCTGGGGCCGCCGTCGGCGAGGTCGGTGGTGGTGCAGACGACCACCGCGTACGGGGGCGCGTCGGCGGGGAAGACCACGCCCGCGCCGTGGCGCACCCCGCGGACCCAGCCGTTCTTGTGCGCGATCCGGGTGCCCGGGGGCAGCCCGGCGGCGAGGTCCTCGCGGTGTTCCTGGGCGAAGAGCACGTCGAGCATGGCGGCGCAGCCGGCGGGGGAGGCCAGCGGGCCGGGCCGGGTGGCGCCGGTGGCCAGCGCGGCGAGCAGCGCGGCCAGGTCGGCGGCGGTGACCAGGTTGGTGACGCCGGCGTCGCGGGCGGCGAAGTCCTCGATGCCGCGGCCGGTGACGGCGTGCCGGGCCCCGGCCAGCGTCCAGACCTCGGCGACGGCGGGCAGGCCGACGTGCCCGATGACCAGGTTGGTGGCGAGGTTGCTGGAGCGCACGATCATCCGGTGGGCGAGCCAGCGCAGGGTGGCGGTGCCGCCGACCCGCTCCCAGACGGCGTCGTCGTTGTCGTAGTGGCGGGCGCAGGCGAAGCGGGGGGTGTCCGGCAGCGCCGAGTCGAACGAGTTGCGCACCGGGACCGGGGCGTCCAGGTCGAGGGTGCCGGCCTCGGCGGCCCGGTGCAGGGCGGCGAGCACGCCGACCTTCATGGTGCTGGCCGCGTAGTGGGTGGCGTCGGGCAGCCGGGTCCAGGTCGCGGCCGCGTCGAGCCGGCCGGCGTACGCCGAGACGGTGCCGGGCACCCGGTCCAGCCGGGCGTCGAGGTCATCCCAGGTCATGCCGGTGACCGTAGCCGATCATCCGGGCGGTGCCGGCGGCGGTCGTGGGGCGGCGGGCCGGCCGGGCGGTGTCTAGGGTGCGGGGATGACGGTCGCCGCATACGACGCCTACGCCGACTGGTACGAGGACTACGTCACCGACACGTCCGCCGACTACATGTCCCGGGTCCGGCAGCGCCTCGGCGAGCTGTTGGGCACCGGCCCCGGCCGCTGCCTGGACGTCTGCTGCGGCACCGGGGTGCACGCGGCCGAGCTGCGCCGGTTGGGCTGGGCCCCGGTCGGCGTCGACCTGTCGACCGGTCAGCTGCGCCACGCCCGGGGCCGGCTGCCGGTGTCGGTGGCCGACGCCGCGGCGCTGCCGGTCGCCGACGCGGCGATGCCGGCGGCGGTGTGTGTGCTCGCGCACACCGACGTGCCCGACTACGCGGCGGTGGTCGCCGAGGTGGCCCGGGTGCTGTCGCCCGGTGGCCGCTTCGTGCACCTGGGCGTGCACCCGTGCTTCGTGGGGGCGTTCGCCGACCGTTCCGACCCGGCCCGGATCCTCATCGACGGCGGGTACGCGGAGCGTGAGCGCAGCTTCCGGGCGTGGGCGCCGCACGGGGTACGGGCCCGGGTCGGCGCCTGGCACGTGCCGCTGGCCGACCTGCTCAACGCCGTGACCGAGGCCGGTCTGACGGTGACCCGGGTGGTGGAGTCCGGCTCGGGTCCGGTGCCGGACGTGTTCGGCCTGGCCGCGGTGAAGCCGGCCTGACGGGCGCGGACGACGGCGGGGCCGGCCCGCGCGTGGCGGACCGGCCCCGGTCGGTACGGCGGTGTGTCAGCCGGCGTGCTTGCGGCGGGCGGCGGCCCGGGCGCGGGCGGTCTGGTCGAGCACCACCTTGCGGATGCGGACCGCGGCCGGGGTCACCTCGACGCACTCGTCCTCGCGGCAGAACTCGAGGGCCTGCTCCAGCGACAGCTTGCGCGGCGGGATCAGCTTCTCGGTCTCGTCGGCCGTGGACGAGCGCATGTTGGTGAGCTTCTTCTCCTTGGTGATGTTGACGTCCATGTCGTCGGAGCGGGAGTTCTCCCCGACGATCATGCCCTCGTACACCTCGGTGCCCGGCTCGACGAAGAGCTGGCCGCGCTCCTGCAGGTTGGTCATCGCGAAGGCGGTGACCGCGCCGGAGCGGTCGGCGACCAGCGAGCCGTTGTTGCGGGTCCGCAGCTCGCCGAACCACGGCTCGTAGGACTCGAAGACGTGGTGCAGGATGCCGGTGCCGCGGGTCTCGGTGAGGAACTCGGTGCGGAAGCCGATCAGCCCGCGGGCGGGTACCAGCCACTCCATCCGGATCCAGCCGGTGCCGTGGTTGACCAGCTGCTCCATCCGGCCCTTGCGGCTGGCCAGCAGCTGGGTGATCGCGCCCAGGTACTCCTCGGGGGCGTCGATGGTCAGCCGCTCGACCGGCTCGCAGGTCTTGCCGTCGATCTCCTTGGTGACCACCTGCGGCTTGCCGACGGTCAGCTCGTAGGACTCGCGGCGCATCTGCTCGACCAGGATGGCCAGCGCCAGCTCGCCGCGGCCCTGCACCTCCCAGGCGTCCGGACGCTCGGTGGGCAGCACCCGCAGCGACACGTTGCCGACGAGTTCCTTGTCGAGGCGGTCCTTGACCATCCGGGCGGTGACCTTGGCGCCCTTGACCCGGCCGACCAGCGGCGAGGTGTTGGTGCCGATGGTCATCGAGATGGCCGGCTCGTCGACGGTGATCAGCGGCAGCGGCTGCGGGTTCTCCGCGTCGGCGAGGGTCTCACCGATCATGATCTCGGGGATGCCGGCGACGGCGATGATGTCGCCCGGCCCGGCCGAGTCGGCCGGCTTGCGCTCCAGGCCCTCGGTCATCAGCAGTTCGGAGATGCGCACCCGCTGGGTGCTGCCGTCGGTGCGGCACCAGGCAACGGTCTGGCCCTTGCTGATGGTGCCCTGGCGCACCCGGCACAGCGCGAGCCGGCCCAGGAACGGGGAGGCGTCGAGGTTGGTGACGTGCGCCTGCAGCGGCGCGTCCTGCTCGTACGCGGGCGGCGGGATGGTGTCCAGCAGGGTGCGGAACAGCGGTTCCAGGTTGTGGCTGTCGTCGGGCACCGCGCCGTCGGCGGGCTGGGTCAGCGAGGCGATGCCGTCGCGGGCGCAGGCGTAGACGATCGGGAAGTCGATCTGCTCCTCGTCGGCGTCCAGGTCGAGGAAGAGTTCGTAGGTGTCGTCCACGACCTCCTTGATCCGGGCGTCCGGCCGGTCCACCTTGTTGATCACCAGGATGATCGGCAAGCGGGCCTTGAGCGCCTTGCGCAGCACGAACCGGGTCTGCGGCAGCGGGCCCTCGCTGGCGTCGACCAGCAGCACCACGCCGTCGACCATGGTCAGGCCGCGCTCCACCTCGCCGCCGAAGTCGGCGTGGCCGGGGGTGTCGATGATGTTGATGGTGACCGGGTCCGAGCCGTCGGCCGGCAGGTAGCGCACGCCGGTGTTCTTGGCCAGGATGGTGATGCCCTTTTCCCGTTCCAGGTCCATGGAGTCCATCACCCGGTCGGCCATCTCGGCCCGGGCGCTGAACGCGCCGGCCTGCCGCAACATGGCGTCGACCAGGGTCGTCTTGCCGTGGTCGACGTGGGCGATGATGGCGACGTTGCGGAGGTCGGTGCGAAGCTGCATACCCTCCATACTCTCCTGTCTGCGGTTGCCGGGGTCGGGTCGGGGTCAACCCCCAGATGGCCCCGGTCTGTGGCGAAACTGCTGTCCCAGCCGCTCCGACGGCTGGCATGCTGACCCTCGTGTTCATGGGGGCCGAGTGCACGACCTGCTGACGTCTCTGCAGGGCCTGCCGGCCCTGCTGATCTACCTGGTCGCCGCGCTGATCGTCGCGGCGGAAACCGCCGTGATCTTCGGGCTCCTGGTGCCGGGCGAGGCGACGCTGCTGCTGGTCGGCTTCCTAGCGTACGCGGGGACGTTACGGCTCGCCCCGGCGCTGCTGGTGATGGTGGGCGCCGCCGTGATAGGCGACACACTCGCGTTCCGCGCCGGCCGGCGGTACGGGTCGCGGCTGCGCGCCAGCCGACTCGGCGCCCGGGTCGGCCCGCACCGGTGGCGGCGGGCGGAGACGATGCTCGGCCGGCTCGGCGGGCGGGGGGTGTTCACCGCCCGCTGGGTGGCCTTCGCCCGCACCCTGGTGCCCCGGCTGGCCGGCGCGGCGGGCATGCCGTACCGGCGGTTCGCGCCGTGGAACGCGGCCGGGGTGGCCAGCTGGGTGGGCGGATCGGTGCTGGTCGGCTACCTGGCCGGCGAGTCGTACGAGACGGTCTCCCGGCTGCTCGGCCGGGCCACCGGCGCGGTGCTGGTGCTGCTGGCCGCGCTGGTCGCGGTGGTGCTGGGCGGGCGGTGGCTGGGTCGCAACCCGGACCCGGCCCGGGCGCTGCTGTCCCGGGCCGCCGGGCTGCCGCCGGTGCGCTGGCTCAGCGCCCGGTACGGCATCCTGTTCTTCCTGCTCGCCATGCGGATCGGGCCGGCCTGGACGCTGCTGATCAACCTGGCCGCCGGGCTGCTGCTGCTCTTCGCCGCCGGGCTGGCCATCGCCTGGCTGCTCGGCGCGGTGGTGCGGCACAGCGGGCTGGCCGTCGTCGACGGGGCGATCGCCGGCTGGATCGCCGACCGGCGTACCCCCGGGACGGTCGACGCCACCCTCGCGGTGGTCTCGGTGCTGCGCGGCTCGGTCCTGATCGTGGTGGTGGCGGTGCTGGCCGCGGTGCTGGCCTGGCGGCACCGGCCCTGGCAGGCCGACCTGCTCAGCGTGGTCGGCACGGCCGGCGCGTTCATGCCGCTGGTGGTGCTGGCCGTGGTGACCGATTTGACCGGTCCCGGCGGCGGCGCTGTCGTCTTCCCGACGCAGACCGCGGTGGTGACGGCGAGCCTGTGCACCCTCGCCTGGCTGGTGTCCCGGCACGCCCGCTGGCCGGTGGCGGTGGCCGCCTGGACGGCCGCCGCGGCCGGGGTGGTGGGCCTCGGCGGCGCCCGCCTCTACCTGGGGTTCAGCACCGCCAGCGGCACCGCCGGCTCGGTGCTGCTCGGGGTCGCCTGGACGACCGTGTTCATGGTGGCCTGGGCCACCCGGGACCGGGCGGTGGGCACCGCCGGGCAGCCGGTGGACGGAGCGGAGGAGATGTCGTCCGGGCCCCGCCGGCCGGTCCAGCCCTGCTAGTGGCGGCGCCCGGTGCGGCGACGCCGGCCCCACTCCCGGTGGAAGCGCACCCGGCTTCCGGGGGCGGCGACGCCCCCGGCCCGCTCCGGGCGGCGCGGCGGGCCGGGAGCGCGCGCCCGAGGCCGCCCTGGCTCACCGCCGGGCGGCGACCGGCTCGGGGTGCGGCGGGGCGGGCTCGGTCCGCTTGATCCGGCCCGGCCACCAGAACCGGTCGCCGAGCAGGAACGCCAGCGCCGGCACCAGCACCGTACGGACCAGCAGGGTGTCGAGCAGGACACCGATGCAGACGATGATCCCGATCTGGGTGAGCAGGATCAGCGGCAGCACGCCCAGCACGGCGAAGACCGCGGCGAGCAGCACCCCGGCGCTGGTGATCACCCCGCCGGTGACCCGCAGCGCGGAGCGCATGCCGGCGCGGGTGCCGGCGGCGCGGGCGTCCTCGCGGGCCCGGGTGACCAGGAAGATGTTGTAGTCCACCCCGAGCGCCACCAGGAACACGAAGGCCAGCAGCAGCACCTGACTGTCCAGCGCCGGGAACCCGAGCAGGTGGTCGAAGAGCAGCCACGCCGCGCCCAGGCTGGCGAAGAACGACGCGATGACGGTGAGCACCAGCAGCACCGGGGCGAGCAGGCCGCGCAGCAACAGCACGAGCACGGCGCCGACGAGCAGCAGGATGATCGGCAGGATCAGCCGCAGGTCCTTGCCGTTGGCGGCGTCGGAGTCGTAGGTGGCGGCGACCGTGCCGCCGACCACCGCCCCGGTGAAGGGGTCGGCGCCGTCGACGGCGGGCGGCGCGGAGCCGGGCACCGCGGCGACCGCGTCCCGCAGCGCCTCGATCGTCCGGTCGGAGCCGGCCGTGCCCGGCTCGGCGTCGAGCACCACGTCGACCTGGGCCACCTCGGCGCCCGCCTCGCCGGGGCGCGCGGACGCGACGCCCGGCACGGCCGCGGCGGCCTGGGTGACGGCGGGCACCGCCGCGGGTGCGGTGAGCACGGCGACCGGCTGGGTGGTGCCGGCGGGGAAGGCCCGGGCGAGGGTCTCGGCGCCGGTGACCGCCTCGGGCTTGACCCGGAACTGCTCGGTCTCCGACAGGCCGGTGCGGATGCCGAGCGCGCCGAGGGAGAGCGTGGCAAGCAGCAGCACGGCGAGCGCCGCGACCGGCGCGGGGCGGCGTTCGACGGCGGCGCCGAGGCGGCCCCACAGCCGGCCCTCCCGGACCGCGCCGCCGACCCGGGGCACGAACGGCCAGAACAGGCCGCGGCCGAAGATCACCAGCGCGGCGGGGAGGACGAACAGCGCCGAGGCCATGGCGAGGACGACGCCGGTGGCGCAGGCCACCGCGAGGGCCCGGTTGAGCTCCTGCTCGGACAGCAGGAGGGTGAGCACGCCGAGCACGACGGTGAAGCCGCTGGCGAGGATGGGCTCGGCGGTGCGGCGCAGGGCGGCGCGCATCGCCACGAACCGGTCCTCCTCGCGCCGCAGTTCCTCCCGGTAGCGGGCGATGAGCAGCAGCGCGTAGTCGGTGGCCGCACCGAAGACGAGGACGCTGGCGATGCCGGTGACGGCCCCGCCGGGCAGGTTGATGCCGACCGCCGGGACGATGGTGTCCAGGGCGCGCAGGGTGAGCTGCTCGGTGGCGGCGACCACGACGAGCGGCACGATCCACAGGAACGGGCTGCGGTAGGTGACCAGCAGCAGCAGCGCGACCACGGTGGCGGTGACGGCGAGCAGCGTGGTGTCCGCGCCGTCGAAGACCTTGGTCAGGTCGGTGGTGAAGGCGGGCCCGCCGGTCACCGCGACGGTGAGCGCTTCGGGCGCGTCGTCGAGGGCGGCGCGGAGCTGCTCGACCCGGTCGGCGACGTCCTGCTGCCCGCCGGCGGTCGACAGCGGTACGACGACCAGGGCGACCGTGCCGTCCGGGGAGACCTGCGGTGGGCTGACCCGACCGCCGGCGGCGAACCGGCCCAGCTCGCCGGCCTGGCCGCCGATCGTCGCGCGGTCGGCCTCGGTGAGCGGGCCGCCGTCGGCGCGGCTGGTGACCACGATCGCCGGCTGCACGTCGCGGGAGGGCAACTGGTCCTGGAGCCGTTCGACCTGGGTCGACTGCCACTGCACGGACAGCCCGGTGGCCGAGACGGGTTCGGGGTTGTCCGGCGTGGGCAGCCCGAAGACGGCCGCGCCGAAGACGAGCGCGGCGACCACGGTGAGCCACGCGGCCAGCCGGCCACGGGCGACGCGGGTGAACACGGACATGGCGGGCGCCTCCCGGTCTGCGGCCGGGCGGGGCGCGTCCGTGGACGGGCGGACCTATCTCCCGGCTGCCAAGTATCTCGAAGACCGAGATTATCGACCGCTGAGTTATGCTGCAACTCGACACCGACGGGTCGACAGGGAAGGCGGACGTGGCGACGCACGGCATGTACCGGCCGCGGGACACCCGGCGCGAGTGGCTGGTCGCGGAGATCACCGCCGAGCTGCGCCGGTACTCCAGCGACGCGCAGCACATCGGGCACGCCTTCGCGGCGCTGCACGGGCTGAACGCCACCGACCTGCAGGCGCTGATCGCGGTGATGGACGCCGAGCTGGTCGGCCAGCCGATCACTCCCGGGCGCCTCGGCGAGCAGCTCAACCTCTCCTCCGGCTCGGTCACCGCCCTGATCGACCGGCTGGAACGGGCCGGGCACATCCGCCGCGACCGGGACACCGCCGACCGGCGGAAGGTCTTCCTGCACTACGCCGACCGGGGCGCCGAGCTGGCGATGGACTTCTTCCGGCCGCTCGGGCGGCGTACCGACGAGGTGATGTCCGGGTTCACCGACGACGAACTGGCGGTGGTGCACCGGTTCATGTCGGCGATGAGCGCCTCCATGCGCGAACACCGGGACGCCGTCCGCTCGACCCGCCCCGCCCCGGCCCGCCGCCCGGGCTGACCGCGGTGCTGGACCGGCTGGCCACCCGGGTCGCCACCGCGGTGCTGCGGCTGCCCGCCGCGCGTACCCGGCGGGTCACCCTCACCCGCGACATCCCGGTACGGGTCCGCGACGGGGTGCTGCTGCGCACCGACCACTACGCCCCCGACCTGCCCGGCGCGCCGGCCGTGCTGATCCGCACCCCGTACGGGCGGAGCGGGCCGATGCGGCTGCTCGGCCGCCTCGCCGCCGAACGGGGCTTCCACGTGGTGATCCAGTCCTGCCGCGGCACGTACGGCTCGGGCGGGGTGTTCGAGCCGCTGGTGCACGAACGCGATGACGGACTGGACACCCTGGACTGGCTGCGCCGCCAGCGGTGGTGGACCGGGGCGTTCGGCATGTTCGGCGCCAGCTACCAGGGGTTCGTGCAGTGGGCGCTGGCCGCCGACGCGGGTGACGACCTGCGGGCGATGGTCGCCGTGGTGACCGCCTCGGCCACCCGCGACTCCACCTACGCCGGGGACTCGTTCGCGCTGGACACCGTGCTCACCTGGGCCGAGCTGCTGCAGGCGCAGACCGTGCCCTGGCTGGCCCGGCAGTGGGAACTCAAACGCGGGCAGCCCCGGCTGGCCGCCGCGCTGGCTCACCTGCCGCTGGCCGAGGCGGACCGGATCGCCACCGGGGTGCGGGTGCCGTTCTTCCAGGAGTGGCTACGCCACCACACCCCGGCCGCCGACTACTGGCGTACCCGGGTCTTCGACGACCGGATCGCCCAGGTGCGCGCGCCGGTGGCGATGGTCAGCGGCTGGCACGACATCTTCCTGCCGGCGCAGCTGCGCGACTTCGCGGCCCTGCGCGCGGCCGGCGCCGCGCCCCGGCTGACCGTCGGGCCGTGGACCCACGGCAGCCCGGGGCTGTTCGTGGCGGCCCTGCGCGACGGGCTGGACTGGCTCGACGAGCACCTCGCCGGCCGCCCGGTGGCCCGGACCTCGCCGGTGCGGGTGCACGTCGGCGGGGCCGGCGGCGGCTGGCGGGACCTGCCGGACTGGCCGCCGCCGGCCACCCCCGTCCGGTGGCACCTGCACCCGGCCGGCGCGCTGGCCACCGAGCCGGCGGCGCCGTCCGCCCCGGACGGGTTCTGGTACGACCCGGCCGACCCCACCCCCTCGCTCGGCGGCCCGCTGCTGGTCGCCCAGCGCGCCGGACCGGTCGACAACCGCCCGGTGGAGGCCCGGCCCGACGTGCTCACCTGGACCAGCGCGCCGCTCGCCGACCCGGTCGAGGTGGCCGGCCCGGTGCACGCCGAGGTGCACGTGCACAGCGAGCTGTCCTATCTCGACGTCTTCGTGCGACTGTGCGACGTGGACCGGCGCGGCCGGTCCTGGAACGTCTGCGACGGACTGGTCCGGGTCGAGCCGGGCCGCTATCCGACCGACCCCGCCGGTGTCGTACGGGTGCCGGTGGAGCTGTGGCCCACCGCGCACCGGTTCGCGCCCGGGCACCGGTTGCGCGTGCAGGTCTCCGGTGGCGCCCACCCCCGGTACGCGCGCAACCCCGGCACCGGTGAGCCGCTCGGCACCGCCATCACGCTGCGTGCGGGTCGTCGGGAGATCCTGCACGATCCCGAGCACCCGTCGGCGATCGTCCTGCCCGTGCTGAGTTCTGTTCCGCCGCTCCGTCCACGCTGAACAGACCCCATCTGAACTGGGCGTTTGTCCATCGACCGAGTTATGGTTGGGCAACGCCCGGCGTTGTGCACCAGTTGGCCGGGCGCGCGCGTGCAGCCCCCTCGCCGCGTACGCGGCGTCACTGTCGTGTCCGGCCCCCGACCCGACGAGGGGGACCAATGACGCGCGCACCCACCAACCTGTTGACCGTGCGCAACCTGCTGCTCGCCCATCTCAACGTCGATCCCGACCGGGTGCGGAGCCAGGACCTCGAACCGGCCGAGGTCGGCATCGTCGGCGACGCCTCGCACCGCGGCGGCTACCACTGCGGCTCCGACCGGGTGGTCGCCGGCGACTACTCGGTGGTGGAGTCGCCCCGGGACCGCAACGGGCTGACCCTGGACGCCGCGGCGCTCGACGTGGGGCAGTTCGAGGTCCGCTCCGGCGGACGCACCCACGACCTGCGCAGCTTCTCCGTCTGGTGCGTCGGCCAGTGCGCCGCCAACGCGCCGGACACCCGGGACATCCGCGAGATCATCTACTCCCCGGACGGCAGGGTCGTCCGGCGGTGGGACCGGCTCAACCGGCGCAGCACCGGCGACAACTCCCACCTGTGGCACACCCACTTCAGCTTCTTCCGCGACGCGATCAAGGCGGGCCGGGACCAGACCCCGCTGTTCCGCCGCTACCTGACGACCATCGGCCTCATCGAGGGAGACGACATGACCCCGCAAGAGCATGCCTGGCTGGAGACCATCCACCGCAACCTGACCGTCCTGGACGGCCGCAACCCGGTCGGGCAGGTCTACACCCGGATGGCGATGGGGGAGGACCACCTCAACACCAGCTACGTGGTGCCGCACCCGAGCCTGCAGAGCCTCGGCGCACAGCTCAGCGCGGTGCAGACGGCGCTGAGCCAACTCGCCGGCAAGGACGTCACCGACGAACCGGCGATCATCGCGGGCGTGCTGGCCGGGCTGACCCCGGAGAAGATCGCCGCGGCGATCCCACCCACGCTGGCCCGCCAGGTGGCCGAGGAACTGGCCCGTCGGCTCGCCTCCTGAGCCGGCCACAGCGGGCCGCGGTGCGCGCTGGACGGGCGGTGCGGCCCGGGTCGCGGGTGCCGGCACGGGTTGCCGGCGCGGCGCGGGTCGCGCCGGTGCTGCCCGGCGAACCGGATACCGCAGCGTCATCACGATGACTCTGCGGTATCACCGTCCTTGCCGCGTGGTTCCCGCCGCCCGGGCCCGAGACTTCCGCCGTCGCGACCGGCCCCCGCAAGAGCAGTTGCGCAATAGCTCTTGCGAAATCGCTCTTGCGAATGGCAGGCTGGCGGCATGCCGGACCCCGACGTACGCCAGGTGACCGACTCGCGCGTCCTGGCCGCGCTCGCCCACCCGCTGCGCCGACGCCTGATGGACGTGCTGAAGGTGCACGGGCCGTCGACGGTCGGCGCGCTCGCCGAGCGCACCGAACAGGCCCCGGCCAACGTCAGCCACCACCTCAAGGTGCTCGCCGCCGCCGACCTGGTCGCCGAGGCGCCGGAACTGGCCCGCGACCGCCGCGAGCGGTGGTGGCGCCTGGTCAGCCGGTCAGTGGCGTGGTCGAGCGCCGACTTCGACGCCGACCCGGCGACCCGGGCGGTGGCCGACGCCGCCACCTCGCTCAACCTCGACCGGCACGTCGCGCTGGCCCGGGCCTGGCACGCCGCCGGCGACGACGCGCACGAGGCCTGGGGTGACGGACCGTTCTCCACCGACCGCTGGCTGCACCTCACCCCGGCGGAGCTCGCCGAGCTGAGCCGCGAGCTGAACGACCTGCTGGCCCGCTGGGCCGAGCGGAAGGCGCTCGACGACGGCCACCGCCGCGAACCGGTCTTCCTGTTCGCCCACGGCTTCCCGGCCCGGCCGTGAGCCCGGCGACGGCCACCCGGCCCGCCGGGCAGGACGCCGACAGCCGCCCGGCCGGGGAGCTGCGCGGGCACCGCGACTTCCGGCTGCTCTGGGCCGCCCAGACGGTCAGCAGCCTCGGCAGCAACGTCACCGCGGTGGCGCTGCCCCTGGTCGCGGTGACCGTGCTCGACGCCAGCACCTTCGCGGTCGCGGTGCTCACCGCCGCGGCCTGGCTGCCCTGGCTGCTGATCGGCCTGCCGGTGGGCGCCTGGGTGGACCGGCTGCGCCGACGGCCCGTGATGATCGCCTGCGACGTGGCCTCGGCGCTGCTGTTCCTCAGCGTGCCGCTGGCCGCCGTGCTGGAGGTGCTCACCGTCGGGCAGCTGCTGGTGGTGGCTCTCGGCGGTGGGGTGTCCCGGGTCTTCTTCGAGACCGCCGACCAGGTCTACCTGCCGGTCCTGCTGCGCCCGGAGCAGCTGCCGGCCGGCAACGCCCGGATCCAGGCCACACACACCGCCAGCTACGTGCTGGGCCCGGGGATCGCCGGCCTGGTGGCGCAGCTCGCCGGCGCGGTCACCGCGCTGCTGCTGGACGCGCTGAGCTTCCTGGTCTCCGCGGTCTGCCTGCTGCGCATCCGGCGGGTCGAGCCGCGGCCGGAGCCGGCCGGGCGTACGTCGTCGTTGCGCCGGGAGATCGCCGCCGGGATCCGGTTCGTCGCCGGCGACCCGTATCTGCGGGTGCTGACGCTGTTCGGCGCGGCCAGCAACATCGGACTGGTCGGCTACCAGGCCGTCCTGGTGGTGTTCCTGATCCGCGAGGTGGGGGTGGCGCCCGGCCCGGTCGGCGTGCTGGTCGCGGTGATGAGCCTCGGCGGCATCGTCGGCGCGGTGCTGGCCACCGGGCTCGGGCGCCGCCTCGGCACGGCCCGGACGATGCTGGTCGCGGCGGCGTTCACCGGGCCGCCGGCGCTGTTGATCCCCCTCGCCGGGCCGGGGGCCGGGTTGGTCTGGCCGGCGCTCGGCGGGGTGCTGGTCAGCCTCGGCGTGGCGGTGGGCAACGTGCTCAAGAGCAGCTTCCGGCAGGCGTACCCGCCGCACCACCTGCTCGGCCGGGTGACGGTCACCATGCAGCTGCTCAACTACGGGACGATCCCGCTCGCCGCGGTGGCGGCCGGCGCGCTCGGCGCCGCCTTCGGCACCCGCGCCGCGCTCGGGGTGATGACCGGCTGGCTGGCGCTCACCCCGCTGATCCTGCTGGTCGGGCCGCTGCGCCGGCGGCGGGACCTGCCCACCGCGCCCGGAAGATCCTGACGCGCTGCGGCGGCGGCCGGTCCCCGGCCGCCGCCACCGGCATCGGTCACATCGGGCGGACGTTGTCCGCCTGTGGACCCTTCTGCCCCTGGGTCACCTCGAACTCGACCTTCTGGCCCTCGCTCAGCTCCCGGTAACCGCTCGTCGCGATGGCCGAGTAGTGGACGAACACGTCCGGACCCCCGCCGTCCTGCTCGATGAAGCCGAAGCCCTTTTCCGAGTTGAACCACTTAACCGTGCCGGTTGCCATGCATCTCTCCTGTTCGAAGCGGCCGACCGCCGGCCGTCGGCCGATGATCGCCCTGTACCTTTCCGACAGTAACCGGCCAAACGCCGATCTGCCGGGCGAAGTGCCGCAGGCGATGCGAGCAGTTCCGCGGGCCGGCATCGCGAAAGCCGCGCGGCGGCCGGCCCGCTACGGCATGCTTGCGCCGGTGACCGAAGTCGCGAACGCCGCCCTCACCGACCTGGAGCGGGAGATCCTCGCCCCCGGCGGTGGGCTGGACCGGCTCCGGCTGGTGCGTACGCCGTTCGTGCCCGAGGTGCGGCTGCACCTGGCCGAGGACGCCATCGTCTGGTGGGCCCGGATGGAGGCGCACGCCGGACGCCACCTCCCACCGCCGTACTGGGCGTCGGTCTGGGCCGGTGGCCAGGCCCTCGCCCGCTACCTGCTCGACCACCCCGAACTGGCCGCCGGCCGCCGGGTGCTCGACCTGGCCGCCGGCTCCGGACTGGTGGCCATCGCCGCCGCGCTCGCCGGCGCCCGGCGGGTGGTCGCCAACGACATCGACCCGTACGCGGTCGCGGCGGTCACCGTCAACGCCCGGGCCAACCGGGTCACCGTCGCGGCCACCGGAGGCGACCTGCTCGACACCGACGGCGCCGGGGTGGACCTGCTGGTGGCCGGGGACGTGTTCTACGACGCGCCGCTGGCCGCGCGGATGCGGGCCTTCCTGCACCGGGTCGCCGCCACCGGCGCCGACGTGCTGGTCGGCGACCCCGGCCGGGGTCACCTGCCGGCGGGGCTGACGGTGGTCGCCGACTATCCGGTGCCGACCACCGAGCCCAGCGTCGACTCGCCGGTGCGCCGGGTGCAGGTGCTGCGCCCCCGCTGACGCCCGGGCCGCGACTCAGGGACCACCCGGAGGGGGATTCAGGGGCGCGTGGGGGAGCAAACCCGATGTCCACGGTGGTCCGTGGGCCATAGCGTACGGGGCATGGCGGATTGGTTGACCCAGGTCGGAGAGCTTCCCACCACCCTGCTCATGGGGGTGCTCGGGGTGGTCATGCTCTTCGACGCCGTACCGCTGCTCGGGGTGCTGGTCCCGGGCGACGTGGCGATCCTCGCCGCGGTCGGGGTGGGGCGGCCGGCGACCGGCCTGGCCACGTTCGCCGCCGTGGTGGTCGGTTGCCTCGCCGGCTGGTCGCTGAGCTTCCTGGCCGGCCGCCGGTGGGGCGACCGGCTACGGCACAGCCGGGTCGGCGGCTGGATCGGCGAGTCGCGCTGGGCGGCCGCGGAGCGGATCCTGCGCCGCGGGGGCGGCCGGATGGTGCTGGTCGCCCCGTTCCTGCCGGTGTTCAACGCGCTGCTGCCACTGGCCGCCGGCGGGCTGCGGATGTCGTACCGACGCTTCCTCGGCTGCGCGACCCTCGGCGCCGCGGCCTGGGCCGGCCTCTACCTGGTGCTCGGCACCGCCTCCCGGTCACTCGCGGGGCTGCTGCCCGGGCCGGCCAGCCCGATGCTGGTGACCATGGCGGTCGGGCTGCTGCTGGCCACGTTGGTGCTGCTGGGTACGCGGCGGCGGCTGCGGTCGCTGACTGCGTGACGGGTGGTTCTCGGATGACCGTGGTTGCGGTGGGGGGAGGGGGCCTGCCGTGCCCGGCTCCGGGCGGTCAGGCTTGATCCCTGCGCCGGGCACGGCAGGCCCCCTCCCCGGCGTGGGCCGGGTTCGTCCGGGGTGTGGCGGGTGGTCGCCGCCGCCGGGATGGGGGTGATCTTTTGAGCTGGTTGGTTGGTTGGGTGGTTGGGTGGGTGGGTGGCTGTTCCGGGTGGGTGGGGTTACCAGCCGCGGGTTCGCCACTGGGGGAGGGCGGGGCGTTCGGTGCCGAGGGTGCTGTCCTTGCCGTGGCCGGGGTAGAACCAGGTCTCGTCGGGCAGCCGGTCGAAGAGCTTGTGCTCGACGTCGTCGATCAGCGCGGCGAACCGCTGCGGGTCCTTGTTGGTGTTGCCCACCCCGCCCGGGAAGAGGCTGTCGCCGGTCCACAGGTGCGGGGTGCCGGCCGGGTCGCGGTAGAGCAGCGCGATCGAGCCCGGGGTGTGCCCGCGCAGGTGGATGACCTCCAGCGGGCAGTCGCCGACCCGCACCGTGTCGCCGTCGGCGAGCGGCTCCGACTCGATCGGCAGCCCGGCCGCGTCGTCGGCGTGCGCCAGGGCGCGGGCGCCGGTCTTGGCGACCACCTCCTCCAGCGCCACCCAGTGGTCCATGTGCTGGTGGGTGGTGACCACGGTGGCCAGGCCGGCGTCGCCGACCAGTTCCAGCAGGCGCGGGGCCTCGTTCGCGGCGTCGATCAGCAGCTGCTCGCCGGTCGACCGGCAGCGCAGCAGGTAGGCGTTGTTGTCCATCGGGCCCACCGACACCTTGGTGATGGTGAGCTGGTCGAGCTCGCGTACGGCCGGCGCGCCGCCGGGTGAGACGTCTCCGCGGTAGGTCATGACGGTGTCTATATCCATTCCGGTGGCTCGGGGAGCGGACCGTCCGGGGTGACGGTCAGCACGTCGCCGCGGCTGCGTCCGATCAGCCAGGCGGCGAGTTCGGGGGCGGCGCCGGTGACCACGGGCGCGCCCGCCCGGTCGCCGATCACCAGTTCGTGCCGGCTGCCGTCGAACCGCAGCACCATCGGCGGCGCGTCGCCGCGCTCGACCAGGTCGGTCGCCACCTCGTGCAGCAGCCGGTGGCCGAACGCCTCGGGCCAGTCGGCCGGGCGGTGCCCGGCGGCCAGGTCGACGTGGTGCACCTCCAGCTCCCGCAGCCGGCCCCAGACCAGCAGGGCCGCGACCCTGGGCCCGCGCGGCGTGTCGACCGTCGCCGTCCACGCCTCGGCGGGCATCGCTGCCACCGCCTCGGCGAACCGGTCCGCCGAGCGGCGCAGGTCGTCCAGGTGGGCGTCCGGCGGGCGGCCGGCGCCGGCCTCGATGTCCGCCGCCCGGGCCGCCGCCGAGGCGTACATCGGCACCTGCTCACCGGTACGGGCCGCGGTCAGCAGGTTGACGAAGCCGTCGGCGTTGCGGGCCAGGTGCGTCAGCACGTGCCCGCGGGTCCAGCCGGGCAGCAGCGACGCGGCGGCGATGTCCGTATGGTCGAAGGTGGCCGCGGTGCGCAGCAGGCGCGCCGTGGCGTCGTCCACCTCACCGGTCAGCAGGAGCGGATCCGTGGTCACGTCCCGACCCTAACGGTCGCCCGCCCGCACGTCGCCGGGGAAATCGCTTTCGGCGCGTCGCCGGGACCCCTACCGTCGGCTCGAACGCGGCACCGGGCTCGGAGGAGGTGGTGATCATGCCGGACTCAGCGCGCGTGCGTCACCCACTCCGATACCGATGAGGATTTCATGACCATCGACCTGACCGCCCTCGGCTGGGACGCCGACCGGGCGGCACACCTGCGCCGTCGTACCGACCACCGCCCGGGCCGGGTGGCCCGGGTCGACCGCGGCGTCTGCACCGTGCTCTGCGCGGACGGCCCGGTCCGCGCCACCCTGGGCGGGGCGGTGCTGGCCGCCGCCGCCCACGACCTGACCCGGCTGCCCTGCGCCGGGGACTGGGTGCTGCTCGGCACCTGGCCCGACTCGCGGATCACCGTCGAGACGGTGCTGCCCCGGCGCACCGCGCTGATCCGGCGGACCGCCGGCAAGGACGCCAGCGGCCAGGTGCTCGCCGCGAACCTGGACGCCGCCGCCGTGGTGGAGCCGGTGCACCCCGAGCCGGACGTCGGCCGGATCGAGCGGCTGCTCTCCCTCGCCCACGAGTCGGGCGCCCGGCCGCTGGTGGTGCTCACCAAGGCCGACCTGGCCGCCGACCCGGCGGCGATCGCCCGGCAGATCGCCGCCGTCGCCCCCGGGGTGCCCGTGCTGCCGGTCAGCGCCGAGCGGGGCACCGGCCTGGACCCGTTGCGCGCCGAGGTGGCGCCCGGCCGCACGCTGGGCCTGCTCGGCCCGTCCGGTGCCGGCAAGTCGAGCCTGGTCAACGCGTTGGCCGGGGCGCTGGTGATGCCGACCCAGGCGATCCGCCGGGTCGACGGCAAGGGCCGGCACACCACCACCTGGCGGGCCCTGGTCGCGGTGCCCGGCGGCGGGGCCGTGCTGGACACCCCCGGGGTGCGGGCGGTCGGCCTGCTCGACGGCTCGGCCGGGCTCGACCGGGCCTTCGCCGACATCGCCGCGCTCGCCACCGGCTGCCGGTACGGCGACTGCGGGCACGACGGGGAGCCCGGCTGCGCGGTGCGCGAGGCGCTGGAGAGCGGCGAACTGCCGGCGCGACGCTGGGAGAGCTGGCGGCGCCTGCAGCGGGAGGTGGCGTACGAGACCCGCCGCCGGGAGACCCGACTGGCCGCCGAGCGCCGCGGCGGCTGGCGTGGCGCCCGCCGGCGGGCCAACCGGCCGGCCCGACCGCCCTCGTCCGGCGGGTTCTGACCCGCGGCGCCGGTGACCGAGAGTGGATCACCGGCGACCGGTCGCTCGACCGCCCTCGCCGCCGCACCGGGCCCGGCGAGGGCGGTCGTCGTCGCCGTACCGGGGGCGGACGGCCGCGGTCGTCGCCGCACTTGCGGGGCGCGGCCGACCGGGCTGAGCTGCGGGAATGCGCCGGTCGGGAAAAGTGTCGTACCTCGGGGCTAGAGTTGCCGAGGCGCTTTTCTGCGCCCGCACAACCGCTCAGAATCACCACGGAGCGGGACAGATCCTCCTCTCTTCTTCACCCGGGAGTACACGGACAGTGGCCGACCGACTGATCATCCGTGGCGCGCGCGAACACAACCTGCGTGACGTCAGTCTCGACCTGCCCCGGGACGCCCTGATCGTCTTCACCGGGCTCTCCGGGTCGGGCAAGTCGAGCCTGGCCTTCGATACGATCTTCGCCGAGGGGCAGCGCCGCTACGTCGAGTCGCTCTCCTCGTACGCCCGGCAGTTCCTCGGCCAGATGGACAAGCCGGACGTCGACTTCATCGAGGGCCTCAGCCCGGCCGTCTCGATCGACCAGAAGTCCACCTCGCGCAACCCGCGCTCCACCGTCGGCACGATCACCGAGGTCTACGACTACCTCCGTCTGCTCTTCGCCCGCATCGGCGAGCCGCACTGCCCGGTCTGCGGCGAGCGGATCTCCCGGCAGAGCCCGCAGCAGATCGTCGACCGGGTGCTCGCCATGGCCGAGGGCACCCGGTTCATGGTGCTCGCCCCGGTGGTCCGCGGCCGCAAGGGCGAGTACGTCGACCTCTTCGCCGAACTCCAGGCCAAGGGCTACGCCCGGGCCCGGGTCGACGGCGTGGTGCACCCGCTGACCGAGCCGCCGAAGCTCAAGAAGCAGGAGAAGCACACCATCGAGGTGGTGATCGACCGGCTCACCGTCAAGCCGAGCGCCAAGCAGCGGCTCACCGACTCGGTCGAGGCGGCCCTGGGCCTCTCCGGCGGGCTGGTGCTGCTCGACTTCGTCGACCTGCCCGAGGACGACCCGGAGCGGGAGCGCCGCTTCTCCGAGAACCTGGCCTGCCCGAACGACCACCCGCTGGCCATCGAGGACCTGGAACCCCGGGTCTTCTCCTTCAACGCCCCGTACGGCGCCTGCCCCGAGTGCACCGGCCTGGGCACCAAGAAGGAGGTCGACCCCGAGCTGGTCGTGCCCGACCCGGAGCGCACCCTGCGCGAGGGCGCCATCCAGCCCTGGGCCACCGGGCACAACCTGGAATACTTCCTGCGGCTGCTGGAGGCGCTCGGCGAGGCCGAGCACTTCGACGTCGACACCCCGTGGCGGGCCCTGCCCTCCCGGGCGCAGAAGACCATCCTGCACGGCTCCGACGACCAGGTGCACGTGCGCTACCGCAACAAGTACGGCCGCGAGCGCTCCTACTACACCGGCTTCGAGGGCGTGGTGCAGTGGATCGAGCGCCGGCACGCCGACACCGAGTCGGACTGGTCGCGGGACAAGTACGAGGGCTACATGCGGGACGTGCCCTGCGCGGCCTGCGGCGGCGCCCGGCTCAAGCCCGAGGTGCTCGCGGTCACCATCGCCGGCAAGAGCATCGCCGAGGTCTGCAACCTGTCGGTGGGTGAGTGCGCCGAGCTGCTGGCCGGCATCGAGCTGACCGACCGACAGAAGATGATCGCCGAGCGGGTGCTCAAGGAGATCAACGCCCGGCTGCGGTTCCTGCTCGACGTCGGCCTGGACTACCTCTCCCTGGACCGGCCAGCCGGCACCCTCTCCGGCGGCGAGGCGCAGCGCATCCGGCTGGCCACCCAGATCGGCTCCGGCCTGGTCGGCGTGCTCTACGTGCTGGACGAGCCGTCCATCGGGCTGCACCAGCGCGACAACCACCGGCTGATCGAGACCCTGGTCCGGCTGCGCGGCCTGGGCAACACGCTGATCGTCGTCGAGCACGACGAGGACACCATCCGTACCGCCGACTGGATCGTCGACATCGGCCCGGGCGCCGGCGAGCACGGCGGCAAGATCGTGCACAGCGGCTCGGTGCCGGCGCTGCTGGAGAACCAGGATTCGGTGACCGGGGCGTACCTGTCCGGCCGCAAGTCGATCCCGACGCCGCGGTCGCGCCGCCCGCAGACGCCGGGCCGCGAGCTGGTGGTGCACGGCGCGCGGGAGCACAACCTGCGCAACCTGACCGTGTCGTTCCCGCTCGGTCAGCTGATCGCGGTCACCGGGGTCAGCGGCTCCGGCAAGTCGACCCTGGTCAACGACATCCTCTACGCCGTACTGGCCAACCAGATCAACGGCGCCCGGCTGGTGCCCGGCCGGCACACCCGGGTCTCCGGGCTGGAGCACGTCGACAAGGTCGTCGGCGTCGACCAGTCGCCGATCGGGCGGACGCCGCGGTCCAACCCGGCCACCTACACCGGGGTCTGGGACCACGTCCGCAAGCTCTTCGCCGAGACCACCGAGGCCAAGGTCCGGGGGTACGGCCCAGGGCGGTTCTCGTTCAACGTCAAGGGCGGCCGCTGCGAGGCGTGCTCCGGCGACGGCACCATCAAGATCGAGATGAACTTCCTGCCCGACGTGTACGTCCCGTGCGAGGTCTGCAAGGGCGCCCGCTACAACCGGGAGACCCTGGAGGTGCACTACAAGGGCAAGACCGTCTCCGACGTGCTGGAGATGCCGATCGAGGAGGCGGCCGAGTTCTTCTCCGCCATCCCGGCCATCCACCGACACCTCAAGACGCTGGTCGACGTCGGCCTCGGCTACGTCCGGCTCGGGCAGCCGGCGCCCACCCTCTCCGGCGGCGAGGCGCAGCGGGTGAAGCTCGCCTCCGAGCTGCAGAAGCGTTCCACCGGGCGGACGGTCTACGTGCTCGACGAGCCGACCACGGGCCTGCACTTCGAGGACATCCGCAAGCTGCTGATGGTGCTCGAGGGCCTGGTCGACAAGGGCAACACGGTGATCACCATCGAGCACAACCTCGATGTGATCAAGTCGGCGGACTGGCTGATCGACATGGGCCCCGAGGGCGGGCACCGGGGCGGCACGGTGCTGGCCACCGGCACCCCGGAGGAGGTCGCCGAGGTAGCCGAGAGCCACACCGGCCAGTTCCTGCGCCAGGTGCTCAAGCTCGACGGCGCGGCGAAGGGCGCGACCGCGGCCACCACCCGGGCGGCCAAGGCCAACGGCGCCACCAAGCGCACCACCCGTAAGACCGCCGCCGCGGCCCGCTGACGCCCGACGGCCGCATCCTGCTCGCCGACCAGGCCGGCCTGGCCGATCGGGTCGGGTTGGCCGATCGGGCCGGCTTGGCTGACCGGGCCGGCTTGGCCGATCGGGCCGGCTTGGCTGACCGGGCCGGCCGGGGCGATCGGGCAGGCCTGGCCGACCTGGGCAGCCTGGCCCGCTCGGACGACGCCTGCCGGTCACGAGGTTGGCGACGGTCGCCGTGATCGTCCGCCCGGTTAACCTCGTGATCAGCGGAAGTTGCCCCGGGCGAGCAGGGGCAGCGGCCGTCGTCGATCGGGTGAACCGGTGGGGACCGTGGTGCGTGTCCCAAGGTGTGGCCGCGGGATCTCCAGGGGCGGCGGCAGCCGAGAGAAAGGCGAGGCATGAGTGACGATCAGGAGCTGACCGGGCCGGTCACCCAGACCCGGCGGGCCCTGCTCACCGGCGCGGGAGCGGTCGGGGCGGCGGTGGTCCTGGCGGCCTGCGGCGGCGAGGACTCCGGCGACGGGTCCGCCCCGACCAGCGGCGGGCCGGCCGTATCGAGCTCCGGCGACGCCGGCGGGGGCGACCGCCAGGGGGCGCAGTCGCTGGTCCGGACCGCTGACGTCCCGGTCGGCGGCGGCGTGGTCCTGGCCGCGGAGGGCGTCGTGATCACCCAGCCGTCCGCCGGCGAGTTCAAGGGCTTCGACCCGATCTGCACGCACCAGGGCTGCCCGGTGACGAACGTCGACGGCGGCACGATCAACTGCACCTGCCACGGCAGCAAGTTCTCCATCGCCGACGGCTCGGTCAAGGCCGGTCCGGCCACCAAGCCGCTGCCGCCGAAGGACGTCAAGGTCACCGGAGACCAGATCTCCTTCGCCTGACCACCCGGGCGCGATCGTCTCGGGTTGCGGTGTCCCGGGGTGTCCCCGGTGGGGCGACACCCCGGGATGCCGCATCCCGGGGAGCGCCGAGCCGCCCCGGGGCGTCCGTCGCGCCGGCCGAGGGCTGTCGGGGGTGCGGACTAGGCTTGCTGCCGTGGCAGACCCCTCGACCTACCGTCCCGCGCCCGGCACCATTCCGGAGTCGCCCGGGGTCTACCGCTTCCGCGACGGCACCGGCCGGGTGATCTACGTCGGCAAGGCGAAGAACCTGCGCAGCCGGCTCAACTCCTACTTCGCCGACCTGTGGGGCCTGCACCAGCGCACCCAGCAGATGGTCACCACGGCCGAGTCGGTCGACTGGGTCACCGTCGGCACCGAGGTCGAGGCGCTCCAGCTCGAATACACCTGGATCAAGCAGTACGACCCCCGGTTCAACGTCCGCTACCGCGACGACAAGTCGTACCCCTATCTCGCGGTCACCCTCGACGAGGAGTTCCCCCGCCTGCAGGTGATGCGGGGCGCCAAGCGCAAGGGGGTGCGCTACTTCGGGCCCTACTCACACGCCTGGGCCATCCGCGAGACGCTCGACCTGCTGCTGCGCGTCTTCCCGGCGCGTACCTGCTCGGCCGGGGTGTTCAAGCGGGCCGGCCAGGTCGGCCGGCCCTGCCTGCTGGGCTACATCGGCAAGTGCTCGGCGCCCTGCGTGGGCAGCGTCTCGGCCGAGCAGCACCGCGAGATCGTCGACGGCTTCTGCGACTTCATGGCCGGCCGCACCGACACCATGGTGCGCCGGCTGGAACGCGAGATGGCCGAGGCCAGCGAGCAGTTGGAGTTCGAGCGGGCGGCCCGGCTGCGCGACGACATCGCCGCGCTGCGCCGGGCGATGGAGAAGCAGACCGTGGTGCTCGGCGACGGCACCGACGCCGACGTGGTGGCGTTCGCCGACGACCCGCTGGAGGCGGCCGTCCAGGTCTTCCACGTCCGCGACGGTCGGGTGCGCGGCCAGCGCGGTTGGGTGGTGGAGAAGACCGAGGACCTGACCACCGGCGACCTGGTGCACCATTTCTGCACCCAGGTCTACGGCGGCGAGCAGGGCGAGGCCGACGTGCCGCGCGAGCTGCTGGTGCCCGAGCTGCCCGCCGACGCCGACGCGCTGGCCGACTGGCTGAGCAGCCACCGCGGCAGCCGGGTGACGCTGCGGGTGCCGCAGCGCGGCGACAAGCGGGCCCTGCTGGAGACGGTTGCCCGTAACGCCAAGGACGCGCTGGCCCGGCACAAGCTGCGCCGCGCCGGCGACCTGACCACCCGCGGCAAGGCGCTCGACGAGATCAGCGAGGCGCTCGGCATGCGTACCTCGCCGCTGCGGATCGAGTGCTTCGACGTCTCGCAGATCCAGGGCACCGACGTGGTGGCCAGCATGGTCGTCTTCGAGGACGGGCTGCCGCGTAAGAGCGAGTACCGCCGGTTCATCATCCGGGGCGCCACCGACGACCTCTCCGCGATGTCCGAGGTGCTGCGCCGCCGGTTCGCCCGCTACCTGGACTCGCGGGCCGAGACCGGGGAGGCGGGTGTGGAGTCCGCCGACGACCCGGGCGCCCCGGCCGGCCAGGCCGACGGGGACGAGCCCCGGGTCGGCGCGTTGGTGGATCCGACCACCGGCCGGCCCCGCAAGTTCGCGTACCCGCCGCAGCTGGTGGTGGTCGACGGCGGGGCGCCGCAGGTCGCGGCGGCCGCGCAGGCGCTCGCCGAGCTGGGCATCGACGACGTCGCGCTCTGCGGGCTGGCCAAGCGGCTGGAGGAGGTCTGGTTGCCCGACGACGAGTTCCCGGTCATCCTGCCGCGCACCTCCGAGGGGCTCTACCTGCTGCAACGGGTCCGCGACGAGGCGCACCGGTTCGCCATCACCTTCCACCGGCAGCGGCGCTCCAAGCGGATGACGGAGTCGGCGCTGGACAAGGTGCCCGGCCTGGGGGAGGTGCGGCGCAAGGCGCTGCTGCGGCACTTCGGCTCGCTCAAGCGGCTCTCGGCGGCCACCGTCGAGGAGATCGCCGAGGTGCCCGGGGTGGGTCGCCGGACGGCCGAGGCGGTGCTGGCCGCGCTCAACGGCGACCCCGCCAAGACCCCCTCGACCGACTGACCGCCCGCGTGCCCGCGCGCCGGCGGGCTGAGCCACACCAGATCGCCGATGTGGCGGTATCGGCGCGGTCGGGGAAGGTGATCCACACGGGATCGGCGAAATGGCGGTGTCCGCGTGCGCTCCGGACACCCCCACATCCGGGATCTGGAGTCGATCACCCTGATCCCCACGGTGCCGAGCGTGAGCGGGCTGCCTCGCGACCGGTGCGGCGGCGGGGTCAGGCGGGGGCGTCGGCGAGCACGCCGAGGATCTGGTCGCCGTACTTGGTTAGCTTGTTCTCCCCGACGCCGCTGACCCGGGACAGCTCGGCCAGCGACGTCGGCGCGTCGGTGGCGATCTGCCGCAGGGTGGCGTCGTGGAAGATCACGTACGCCGGCACGCCCTGTTCCTTGGCGGTGGCGGCCCGCCAGGCGCGCAGCCGCTCGAACACCGACGCGGCGGCCGGCGACAGCTCGGCGGTGACCGTGGCGGCCCCGCGCGGCTTGCTCGACCGGCCCGTCGCGACGCGTTCCGGCTCGCGGCGCATCATCACCGTCCGGCGGCGGCCGAGCACCTCGGCGCTGGCGTCGGTGAGCGCCAGCGTGCCGTAGTCGCCCTCGACCGCGAGCAGGCCCTCGGCCAGGAGTTGCCGGACCACGCCGCGCCACTCGGCCTCGCGCAGTTCGCCGCCGATGCCGAACACGGTCAGCGAGTCGTGGCCGTGCTGGGTGACCTTGTCGGTGGCCCGGCCGAGCAGGATGTCGATGCAGTGCCCGGCGCCGAAGCGCTGGTTGCGCTCCCGGTCGAGCCGGAACACCGTGGAGAGCAGCTTCTGCGCGGCCACCGTGCCGTCCCAGGACTCCGGCGGGTTCAGGCAGGTGTCGCAGTTGCCGCACCCGGTCGTCGACCGCTCGCCGAAGTAGTCCAGCAGTTGGGAGCGGCGGCAGCGGACCGTCTCGCAGAGCGCCAGCATCGCGTCGAGGTGGGCGGCCAGGTTCCGGCGGTGGGCGAGGTCGCCCTCCGAGGTCTCGATCATCTTGCGCTGCTGCACCACGTCCTGCAGGCCGTACGCGAGCCAGGCGGTCGACGGCAGGCCGTCCCGCCCGGCCCGGCCGGTCTCCTGGTAGTAGCCCTCGACCGACTTCGGCAGGTCCAGGTGCGCGACGAACCGGACGTCGGGCTTGTCGATGCCCATCCCGAAGGCGATCGTCGCCACCATGACCAGCCCGTCCTCGCGCAGGAACCGCTGCTGGTTGCGGGCGCGGGTGGCCGCGTCCAGACCGGCGTGGTAGGGCAGCGCCGGGATGCCGTTGGCGGTGAGGAACTCGGCGGTCTTCTCCACCGAGGCCCGGGACAGGCAGTAGACGATGCCGGCGTCGCCGGGGTGCTCGTCGCGCAGCAGGCTGAGCAGCTGCTTGCGCGGCTCCCGCTTGGGCACGATCCGGTACTGGATGTTCGGCCGGTCGAAGCTGGCCACGAAGTGCCGGGCGTCGGTCAGCCGCAACCGGGTGGCGATCTCGTCGCGGGTCGCGCTGGTGGCGGTGGCGGTCAGCGCGATCCGCGGCACCTGCGGCCAGCGTTCGTGCAGCATCGACAGGGCCAGGTAGTCGGGGCGGAAGTCGTGCCCCCACTGCGACACGCAGTGCGCCTCGTCGATGGCGAACAGGGCGATCTGACCCCGGTCGAGCAGCGCTTGGGCGGCCCGGGTGCCCAGCGCCTCGGGAGCGAGGTAGAGCAGGTCGATCTCGCCCGCGACGAAGGCCGCCTCGACCCGGCGGCGGGCCTCGGGATCCTGGGTCGAGTTGAGGAATCCGGCGCGTACGCCGACCGCGGTCAGCGCGTCGACCTGGTCCTGCATCAGCGCGATCAGCGGCGAGATCACCACCGCCACGCCCGGGCGGACCAGCGCCGGGATCTGGTAGCAGAGCGACTTGCCGCCGCCGGTGGGCATCAGCACCAGCGCGTCGCCCCCGGCCACCACGTGCTCGATGACCTCCTGCTGGAAGCCGCGGAAGGCGTCGTAGCCGAACACCCGGCGCAGCACCTCGACCGGGTCGTCGGTGCGCAGGTCGGTGGGGGAAGCCATCCGCGGATTCTACGAGCGGCCGCCGACACCCGGCCGGCCCGCGCCGCCGGGCGCGCCGGGGCGGATCCGGACAGCGCCGGACACCCCGGGACGGGCGTCCGCAGGGCCGGTCGACCGGGCGGGATAGAGTCGCTGTTTGACCACATCGCGGCCGGAATCAGCCGGCCGCGGCGCCACGGCTTGGGGGTAGGGGTGAGCGAGGCGCGCACGGCCGAGGAGCGGGACGGCATCCCGGCGGGGATCGCCGGGCAGCCCGCTCCGGCGGAGTCGGACACCACGCTGGTGGTGGTCACCGGGCTCTCCGGGGGCGGCCGCAGCACGGTGGCCCGGGCGCTGGAGAACGTCGGCTACTACGTGGTGGACAACCTGCCCCAGGCGCTGATGCTCGACATGGCCGAGCTGGCGTTCAAGGCCGGCGGGGCGGCCCGGCGGACGGCGATGGTGCTGGACGTCCGCTCGCGCGCCTTCTCCACCGACCTCGCAGGGGCGATCCGGGAGCTGAAGGAGCGCGGCTTCTCGCCCCGGGTGGTCTTCGTCGACGCCGACGACGAGGTGCTGATCCGCCGGTTCGAGAGCGTCCGCCGGTCGCACCCGTTGCAGGGCGACGGCCGGTTGGCCGACGGCATCGCCGTCGAGCGTGGCCTGCTGGAGGAGGCCCGGGACCAGGCCGACGTGATCATCGACACCAGCCACCTGAACGTCAACCAGCTGCGCCGGCGGATCGAGGAGCTGTTCGGTGGCGAGGACGCCCGCCGGCTGCGTGTCACCGTGCTCTCCTTCGGCTTCAAGTACGGCCTACCGCCGGACGCCGACTTCGTGCTGGACGCCCGGTTCCTGCCCAACCCGTACTGGGTGCCGGAACTGCGCGAGCACACCGGGCGGGAGGAGGCGGTCAGCTCGTACGTGCTCGGCCAGGAGGGCGCGGACGCCTTCGTGGCCTCGTACGCCGACCTGGTCAACGCCACCACCACCGGCTTCGAGCGGGAGGGCAAGCGCTACCTGACCGTGGCGGTGGGCTGCACCGGCGGCAAGCACCGCAGCGTGGCGATCGCCGAGGAGTTGGCCGCCCGGCTGCGCCAGTCCGGCCTGGCCGCCAACGCCCAGCACCGGGACCTGGGGCGGGAATGACGACGGCGAAGGTGGTGGCCTTCGGCGGCGGGCACGGCCTGTCCGCATCCCTGCGCGCGCTGCGTCGCTGCGCCCCGGAACTCGACCTGGACATCACCGCGGTGGTCACCGTCGGCGACGACGGCGGCTCCAGTGGCCGGCTGCGCGCCGAGCGGGGTGGCCTGCCCCCGGGTGACCTGCGTCAGGCGCTGGTCGCGCTGGCCGGCGACCACCCGTCGACGCGGCGCAGCGCCGGGCTGTTCCAGCACCGCTTCGCCGAGGTGCCGGCGAGCCCGGTCGCCGACGGGCTGGCCGGGCACGCGGTGGGCAACCTGGTCCTGCACGGCCTGATGGAGCTGCTCGGCGACCCGGTGGCCGCGCTGGAGCACGCCGGCGCGATGCTCGGCGCGGTGGGCCGGGTGCTGCCGATGTCCTGCGAGCCGGTCGGGATCGAGGCGCGGGTCCGTGGCGTCGACCCGGACCGCCCGGACGAGGTGCGGACCGTCACCGGGCAGCACCAGGTGGCGGTCACCACCGGCCGGGTGGAGTCGCTGCGGCTGACCCCGGCCGAGCCGCGGGCCTGCCCGGAGGCGGTCACCGCGATCGGCTTGGCGGACTGGCTGATCTTCGGGCCGGGCAGCTGGTACACCAGCGTGCTGCCGCACCTGCTGGTGCCGGAACTGGCCGAGGCGATCATCAGCAGCCCGGCCCGCCGGCTGGTCACCTTGAACCTGGCGGCCGAGAAGGAGACGCTCGGGCTGTCGGTGGCCGACCATCTCGCCGCGCTGCGCTGGTACCTGCCGGAACTCAAGGTCGACTTCGTGTTGGCGGATTCCAAGGCGGTGGGTGACCCCGAACCGGTCGAGCGTGCGGCAGAATCGCTGGGTGCCCGACTGGTCCTCGCCCCCGTCGCGGTCACCGACGGCACTCCCCGTCATGATCCGGCCGCCCTGGGCGCCGCACTGGTGCCCGTCCTGGGCGCCGATCGTTAGACACGTACGTAATCTCCGGCGACACGCCGGAACCGGTCCGTGAGGGGACGCACAATGGCGATGACGGCGGCGGTCAAGGACGAGCTGAGTCGGGTCGACGTGCCCAAGCCCTGCTGCCGGCGGGCGGAGATGGCGGCGCTGCTCCGGTTCGCCGGTGGGCTGCACATCGTCTCCGGCCGCGTGGTCGTGGAGGCGGAACTCGACACCGGTGCGGTGGCCCGGCGACTGCGGCGGGAGATCGCGGAGGTCTACGGCTACCCCAGCGAGATCCACGTGCTCGCCTCGGGCGGGCTGCGCAAGGGCAGCCACTTCATCGTCCGGGTGGTCAAGGACGGCGAGGCGCTGGCCCGGCAGACCGGCCTGCTCGACGTGCGCGGCCGGCCGGTGCGCGGGCTGCCGCCGCACGTGGTCGCGGCGAACGTGTGCTGCGCGGTGTCGGCCTGGCGCGGGGCGTTCATGGCGCACGGCTCGCTGACCGAGCCGGGCCGCTCCAGCGCGCTGGAGATTACCTGCCCCGGCCCGGAGTCGGCGCTGGCCCTGGTCGGCGCGGCCCGGCGAATCGGCATCACCGCCAAGAACCGCGAGGTGCGCGGCGTGGACCGGGTGGTGGTCAAGGACGGCGACGCGATCGCCGCGCTGCTCACCCGGATCGGGGCGCACTCCAGCGTGCTGGCCTGGGAGGAGCGGCGGGTGCGCCGCGAGGTGCGGGCCACGGCGAACCGGCTGGCCAACTTCGACGACGCCAACCTGCGCCGCTCGGCGCGGGCCGCCGTCGCCGCCGCCGCCCGGGTGACCCGGGCCCTGGAGATCCTCGCCGACGACGCGCCGCACCACCTCACCTCGGCCGGCCGGCTGCGGCTGGAGCACCGGCAGGCCTCGCTGGAGGAACTGGGCGCGCTGGCCGACCCGCCGCTGACCAAGGACGCCATCGCCGGCCGGATCCGCCGGCTGCTGGCGCTGGCCGACAAGCGGGCCCGGGACCTGGGCATCCCGGATACCGAAGCGGCCGTCACGCCCGACATGCTCGTGGTCTGATAGGACGGTGAGGCGTCGCGGTCGCGTGCGGGATCACCACCCGACGCAGCGCGCCGCCGTGTGCTCGGATAAGGTCGCTGCGTACGGCAAGGGGGCCGGCACCGGTTCTCCTCGCCGTGCTCACCGCCTCGGGCGGTCAGGTCTCCAACGACCGCGGCGGGGTGGCCGAGATGAACCGTCAACGGCCGGCTCCAACGGTCGGCGCACACCACTTCGCCGGCGGTGATCCCACGCCGGCGGACAGAACGCGAGGAGATGGGACCTGTGACCATCCGGGTTGGCATCAACGGCTTCGGCCGGATCGGCCGCAACTTCTTCCGGGCAGTGCTGGCGTCCGGCGCTGACGTCGAGGTCGTGGCGGTCAACGACCTGACCGACAACGGGACGCTCGCCCACCTTGTCAAGTACGACAGCATCCTTGGTCGCCTCCCGCAGGAGGTCAAGGCCACCGCCGACGAGATCACCGTGGGTGGCAAGACCATCAAGGCGTACGCCGAGAAGGACCCGGCGAAGCTGCCGTGGGGCGAGGTCGGCGCGGACGTCGTCATCGAGTCCACCGGCTTCTTCACCGACGCCACCAAGGCGAAGGCGCACATCGACGGCGGGGCCAAGAAGGTCATCATCTCCGCGCCGGCGAAGAACGAGGACGTCACCGTGGTGATGGGCGTCAACCAGGACCAGTACGACCCGGCCAAGCACACCATCATCTCCAACGCGTCCTGCACCACCAACTGCCTCGCCCCGATGGCGAAGGTCCTGCAGGACACGTTCGGCATCCAGCACGGCCTGATGACCACCATCCACGCGTACACCCAGGACCAGAACCTGCAGGACGCCCCGCACAAGGACCTGCGCCGGGCCCGGGCCGCCGCGCTGAACATCGTGCCGACCTCGACCGGTGCGGCGAAGGCGATCGGGCTGGTGCTGCCGGAGCTGAAGGGCAAGCTGGACGGCTACGCGCTGCGGGTGCCGATCCCCACCGGGTCGACCACCGACCTGACCGTGAACCTCAACCGGGAGACCACTGTCGACGAGGTCAACGCCGCGATGAAGGCGGCCGCCGACGGGCCGCTCAAGGGCATCCTGGTCTACAACGAGGACCCGATCGTCTCCACCGACATCGTGACCGACCCGGCGTCGTGCATCTTCGACGCGCCGCTGACCAAGGTGGTCGGCAACCAGGTCAAGGTCGTCGGCTGGTACGACAACGAGTGGGGCTACTCCAACCGCCTGGTGGACCTGGTCAAGCTGGTGGGTCAGTCGCTGTGAGCATCCGGACCCTCGACGACCTGCTCGCCGAGGGGGTGTCGGGTCGGCGCGTGCTGGTGCGCGCCGACCTGAACGTCCCGCTCGACAAGCAGTCCGGCGACATCACGGACGACGGCCGGATCCGCGCGGTGCTGCCGACCCTGAGCGCGCTCACCGGGGCCGGCGCGAAGGTGGTCGTCTGCTCGCACCTGGGCCGCCCGAAGGGCTCGCCGGACCCGGCGTTCAGCCTCCGCCCGGTCGCCGGGCGGCTCGGCGAGCTGCTCGGCGCCCCGGTGCACTTCGCCACCGACACGGTCGGCGACTCCGCCCGGTCCACCGTGGACGCGCTCGCCGACGGCGAGGTCGCGCTGCTGGAGAACCTGCGCTTCAACGCGGGCGAGACCAGCAAGGACGAGGCCGAGCGGGGCGGCTTCGCCGACCAGCTCGCCGCGTTCGGCGACGCCTACGTCGACGACGCCTTCGGCGCGGTGCACCGCAAGCACGCCAGCGTCTACGACGTGCCGGCCCGGCTGCCGCACTTCGCCGGCCGGCTGGTGCTGCGCGAGGTGGAGGTGCTCTCCACCCTCACCGGCGACCCGGCCCGCCCGTACGTGGTGGTGCTCGGCGGTTCCAAGGTCTCCGACAAGCTCGCCGTGATCGAGGCGCTGCTGCCCACGGTCGACCGGCTGCTCATCGGCGGCGGCATGTGCTTCACCTTCCTCAAGGCCCAGGGCCACGAGGTGGGCAGCTCGCTGCTCGAGGAGGACATGGTCGAGACCTGCGGCAACCTGATCGAGCGGTCCGGCGGGAAGATCCTGCTCCCGGTCGACGTGGTGGCCGCGGACGCGTTCGCCCCGGACGCCGCGCACGACACCGTGCCGGCCGACGGGATCCCGAGCAAGCGGGTCGGGCTGGACATCGGCCCGGAGACGGTGGCCGGGTTCGCCGCCGCGCTCAAGGGCGCGAAGACGATCTTCTGGAACGGCCCGATGGGCGTGTTCGAGATGCCGGCCTTCGCCAACGGCACCCGCGGGGTCGCCGAGGCGATCGCCAAGTCCGGCGCGTTCACCGTGGTCGGTGGCGGTGACTCCGCGGCGGCGGTGCGGGCGCTGGGCCTGGACGAGTCGTCGTTCGGGCACATCTCCACCGGCGGCGGCGCCTCCCTGGAATACCTGGAGGGCAAGACCCTCCCCGGCATCGCGGCCCTGGAGAAGTGATGGCGAGCGCCACCCGCCGGCCTTTGATGGCCGGCAACTGGAAGATGAACCTGAACCACCTCGAGGCGAACCTGCTGGTGCAGAAGCTGGCGGCCAGCCTCACCGAGAAGCAGCTCAGCGAGGTGGAGACGGTGGTGCTGCCGCCGTACACCGACCTGCGCACGGTGCAGACCGCCGTGGACGGCGACAAGCTGCTGATCGGCTACGGCGCGCAGGACCTCTCGCCGTACCCGTCCGGGGCCTACACCGGCGACATCGCCGGCCCGATGCTGGCGAAGCTGGGCTGCACCTACGTGGTGGTCGGGCACTCCGAGCGGCGGGCCTTCCACAACGAGGACGACGCGATCGTCAACGCCAAGGTGCAGGCCGCGTTGACCCACGGGCTGACCCCGATCCTCTGCGTGGGGGAGGGGCTGGAGGTCCGCGAGCGGGGCGAGCACGTGCCGCACTGCTGCGACCAGCTCGACGGCGCGCTGAACGGGTTGACCCCGGAGCAGGTCACCCGGGTGGTGGTCGCGTACGAGCCGGTCTGGGCGATCGGCACCGGCAAGACGGCCACCCCGGAGGACGCCCAGGAGGTGTGCGGCGCGGTCCGCACCCGGCTGGTCGAGACCTTCGGTCAGGAGACCGCTGACCAGGTCCGGATCCTCTACGGCGGCTCGGTCAAGGCGTCCAACGTCGCCGCGATCATGGCGCAGCCGGACGTGGACGGGGCCCTGGTCGGCGGGGCGAGCCTCGACGCCGAGGAATTCGCGCAGATCTGCCGGTTCCCGGAGCACATCGCCCGCTGATCGCTCGCTATCCTTGACTCCGCCCGTCCGCCGGTCGGTGCCGCGTGCCCGACCTGCCGGGCGAGGATCGCTACGAGAGGACTGACCCCAGCCATGCCGATCTGGTTCGCATACACGTTGATCGTGTTGCTGATCATCACGAGCGTCCTGCTCACCCTGCTGATCCTGCTCCACCGAGGTAAGGGTGGCGGGCTGTCGAGCATGTTCGGCGGCGGCGTCAGCTCCAGCCTGGCGGGGTCGTCGGTGGCCGAGAAGAACCTGGACCGCTACACCGTTCTGGTGGGTATTGTCTGGTTCGCCTGCATCGTCGGGCTCGGCCTCTGGCTCCGGCTGCAACTCGACGGCGCCGCCTGAGTCGCCCGTCAAGTCGTACAATCTGCGCGCGGTCCGTCCCCCGACGGGCCGCGCGCAGTCCGTTTCACCCCGCTGCACCGCGTCGCCCGCCGCCCTCCTGAGCGGCGGTCCCCTCCGACGACAGGAGCGAGCAGCCGTGCCGAACGGCCACGTCATCCGCGGCTCGCGGGTCGGGTCCGTGCCCGAACGCCCCGCCGAGCGCTACGAGCCGGCCCCCTGCCGGCCGGTCACCTACTGGTGCCGCAACGGGCACCACACCCAGATCCGGATCGCCGCCGAGGCGGAGGCGCCCCCGGTCTGGGACTGCCCGCGCTGCGGCTACCCGGCCGGCCAGGACGCGCAGAACCCGCCCGGCCGGGTGCGCTCCGAGCCCTACAAGAGCCACCTGGCGTACGTGAAGGAGCGGCGCACCGACGCCGAGGGCGAGGCCATCCTGGCCGAGGCGCTCGCCGAGCTGCGCCGCCGCCGCGGCACCGGCTGACCGGAACCCGGCCGACCGGTCCGCGGGCGTCCTCGCCGGCGGGAAAACCGAACCCGCTCGAATCCGGGCCGCCGCTCCACCCGAAGTGGGCCTTCGCCGCCGGGCCCAGCCCGGTCAGCGGAGGCTGCGCAGCCGGGCCGGCACGTCGGCAGCCGCGGACCGGTCCAGCAGCCAGAGGGTACGGCTGGTGCCCTGGACCCCGGCCGCCGGCAACTGCACCGGCCCCGCGCCGGCCAGCGCCATCCCCACCGCGTGGGCCTTGTCCGCCCCGCTGGCCACCAGCCAGACCTCCTCGGCGGTGTTGATCGCCGGCAGGGTGAGGGTGGTCCGCACCGGCGGCGGCTTCGGACTGCCCCGTACCGCGCTGACCGGCCGGCTCTCGTAGTGCACCGGGTGCTCCGGGAAGACCGAGGCCACGTGCCCGTCCTCGCCGACGCCGAGCAGCAGCACGTCGAAGTGGGGGAGCAGGGCCGTGCCCGGCCGGGCCGCGGCGGCCAGCTCGGCGGCGTACCGGGCGGCCGCCTCCTCCGGGTCGGCGCCGGCGTCGGACGGCGGCATCGGGTGCACCCGGGCCGGGTCCAGCGGCACGGCGTCAAGCAGCGCCGCCCGCGCCTGGGTCTCGTTGCGCTCCGGGTCGCCAACCGGCAGGAACCGCTCGTCGCCCCACCAGACGTCCACCCGGGACCAGTCCACCGCGTCCCGGGCCGGCAGCGCCGCCACCGCCCGGTAGACCGCCGCGGCGATCCGCCCGCCGGTCAGCACCATCGCCGCCTGCCCCCGCGCGGCCTGCGCGTCGAGCAGCCGCACCACCAGCCGAGCCGCCACGGTCTGCGCCAGCAGATCGGCGTCGGCGTGGACGGCGACACTCACCTCACTCATCCGTGTGCCTTCGTTTCCCGACCGCCCGGCGGTCGCTGTCCGTCATCCCCGATCCCGGCCGTACGGCGGCCGTCGGGGTGCTCAGTGCTCGGCGCTCATGTCAGCGTGCGCGGTGACCCCGGCCTCGGCGCGCTGCGCGGTGGCCGGGTCCTTCCAGACGTGCACCCGCTGGCCCGGGCGCTGTTCCAGCCCGGTCAGCCCGGCGGCGGCGCCGAGCGCCTCCGCGTACACCTGATCGGCGTCGAGCCGGCGCAGCTCCTCGGCCAGCTCGTCGCCGAGCGGCCGGCGCACCAGCGGCAGCTGGCGATCGTCCTGGCCGGTCCGGCGGAACGTCGCGACGCTGTCGTCCCGGGTCAGCGTCAGCTCGTCGCCGTTGGCGCAGCGCAGCTGCACCTCACGCATCCGGGGGAACTGGTCGGTGGTCTGCCAGCGCGGGGTGATGCCGAGCCGGCTGCCCAGCCAGCCGATCATCAACGCCGCCGTCGGGTCGCTGCCCGGCGCGACCACGGTCGCCTCGGTGACCCGCGCCTGCGTGGTGTCGAACGCACCGGCCACCAGCGTGCGCCACGGGGTGATCCGGGTCCAGGCCAGGTCGGTGTCGCCGGGCGCGTAGTCCCGGGCGCGTTGCCGCAGCGCCTCGATCGGATCCACGGCCTGCGCGGTGTCGGTGATCCGCCGGTCGGCCACCACCCCGAGGAAGTCGGTGGCGATCTCCTCCGGCGGCTCGCCGTGCCACCAGGTCACCACCGGCACGTCCGGCACGAGCAGCGGCATCACCACCGACTCGGCGTGCAGCGCGAGCCGGCCGTACATCCGGGTGACCACCGCCTCGCCGGGGCCGAGCCGGCCACCGACGACGATCTCCGCGTCCAGCCGGTTGCGGTCCCGTTCGACGTCGGCGCGGACCACCACCACCAGGCGGCACGGGTGGGCGGCGGACGCTATGGTCGCGGCCGCCTCCGCCTCGCGGACCCGCTTCTCGTCCACCACCACGATCAGCGTCAGGGCCATCCCGCTGGCCACCCCGCCGGCGCTGCGACGCTCGGCGGCCAGCGCCTTGACCACCTCGTTGCCGGTGGTGTCCCACAGGCCGATCACTGGAGCCTCCCGGTCCGTCCGAGCCTGATGATTCGCTCGCTCTGCTCGCTCATGCCGGCACTCCGCTGCGCTGCGTGCCGCCATGAGGCACCGTCGCGCTGAGCCTGATGATTCGCTCGCTGCGCTCGCTCATGCGCGCCGCCAGGCGCGGCCCTCGCGGGCCAGCATCTCGTCGGCGGCCCGCGGACCCCACTCGCCGGCCCGGTACGGCTCCGGCTTGGTGCCCGCCCAGGCGTGCTCCAGCGGGTCCACGACCTGCCAGCTCTGCTCGACCTCGGCGGCGTCCGGGAAGAGGGTGCGGTCGCCGATCAGCACGTCCAGCACCAGCCGCTCGTACGCCTCCGGGCTGGACTCGGTGAACGCCTCGCCGTACTGGAAGTCCATCGCAATGTCGCGGACCTCCATCGTGGTGCCCGGCACCTTGGCGCCGAACTTCAGCACCACGCCCTCGTCCGGCTGCACCCGGATGACCAGCTGGTTGTTGCCCAGCGACTCCATGTCCGCCGGGTTGAACGGCAGGTGCGGCGCCCGCTTGAACATGATGGCCACCTCGGTGACCCGCCGCGGCAGCCGCTTGCCGGCCCGGATGTAGAACGGCACCTCGGCCCAGCGCCGGTTCTGGATGCCCAGCCGCACCGCCACGTACGTCTCCGTGGTGGAGTCCGGCGGGACCCCCTCCTCGTCCAGGTAGCCCACCGCCCGCTGGCCGCCCACCCAGCCCGGCAGGTACTGGCCCCGCACGGTGCCCTGGGAGACGTCCCTGGGCAGCGTGATCGCCTTGAGCACCTTGAGCTTCTCGGTGCGGATCTCGTCGGCGTCGAAGCTGGTCGGTTCCTCCATCGCCACCAGCGCCAGCAGCTGGAGCAGGTGGTTCTGGAGCACGTCGCGGGCGGTGCCGACCGAGTCGTAGAACGCGGCCCGGGTGCCGATGCCGACGTCCTCGGCCATGGTGATCTGCACCGAGTCGACGTACTTGGAGTTCCACAGCGGCTCGAACAGGTTGTTGGCGAACCGCAGGGCGAGGATGTTCTGGACCGTCTCCTTGCCCAGGTAGTGGTCGATCCGGAAGACGTCCCGGCGGGTGAAGACGTCGTCGACCAGGTCGTTGAGCGCCTTCGCCGAGGGCAGGTCGTGGCCGAACGGCTTCTCCACCACCACCCGGCGCCAGCCGCCCGACTTCTCGTTGTCGGCCAGCCCGGTCCGGGCCAGCTGCTTGAGCACCACCGGAAACGCGGCCGGTGGGATGGAGAAGTAGAAGGCCGCGTTGCCGGGGATGCCGTGCGACTGGCGCAGCTCGTCCAGGCAGCGGGCCAGGTGGTCGAAGGCGGCGTCGTCGTCGAACGAGCCGCCGACGAACTTGATGTTGCCGGCCAGCCGCGCCCAGACCTCCTCCCGCCACGGGGTGCGGGCGTGCTTCTTCGCCGCCTCGCAGGCCAGGGTCTCGAAGTCGCCGTCGCCCCAGTCCCGCCGGGCGAACCCGAGCACCACGAAACCCGGTGGCAGCAGACCGCGGTTGGCCAGGTCGTACACCGCCGGGAGCAACTTCTTCCGGGCCAGGTCGCCGGTGACGCCGAAGATCACCAGAGCGCACGGCTCCGGGATCCTCGGCAGCCGCCGGTCCTGCGGGTCGCGCAGCGGGTTCACGCCGCCTCCTCGCTCCGCCCGGTCCACGTCGTCCATCGTCACGCCCGCAGCGCCCCCGTCGCATCGAGCAGCTGGGCCAGCCCCGCCGACCGGTCGGTCAGGTGCAACCGCAGCACCGGGCGCTGCCGGCCGGCCAGTGCCTGCCGGTCGCCGGCGGCCTGCGCCGCCTGCAACTCGCCGAAGGTGTACGGCTTGCCCGGCACCGGCAGGTCGTCGGTGACCGCGCCGGTCAGCTGCAGGTAGCTGCCGACCTGCGGGCCGCCCTTGTGGTACTGCCCCGTGGAGTGCAGGAACCGCGGACCCCAGCCGAAGGTGACCGGGCGCCCGGCGGCGCCGGCGAGCAACGGCCGCAGCCGGGCCGCGTCGGCGTCGGCGAACCGGTCGAGGTACGCCATCACCGCCAGGTAGCCGTCGTCACCCAGCCCGTCCACCAGCCAGCGCAGCACGCCGGCCAGGTCGCCCGGAGCGCCCGCCGGGGCGTACACCTCGATCGCGCCCTCGGTGAACGACGGCGTCTCCGCCGGCGCACCGGAGGCCAGGATCTTGTTGGTGTTCTCCTTGCTCTCGGTGACGTTGGGTTGGTTGAACGGGTCGATGCCGAGCACCACGCCGGCGACCGCGGTGGCGTACTCCCAGGTCAGGAACTGGGCGCCGAGCGGCCCGTTGACCGCCACGTCCGGCGTAGCGCCGCCGCCGGGCATCTGGCCGGCGCCCAGCGCGCCGCCGTAGGTCACGGCGAGCACGTCCGGCCCGGTGGCGCCCGGGCTCTGCGGCGACTCGACGACCACCGGGAGGATGCCGACCCCGGCCTTGCCGGTGGACTCGGCGATCAGCTGCTCGGCCCAGTCGCCCAGTCCGTCGATGCCGGTGCCGTCGGCGATCAGCGCGACCTTGTCCCGGCCCATGGTGGCCGCCGCGCCGAGCGCGGCGCCGAGCGCCAGGCCCGGGTTGTCGCCGTCCCGGCCGAACGAGGAGAACAGCGCCTCGGCCTCGTCCAGCAGCTCGACCACCTCGACCCCGGCCAGTGCGGACGGGACCAGCCCGAACGCGGTCAGCGCCGAGTACCGGCCGCCCACGTTCGGGTCGGCCAGCACGGCGATCGCGCCCATCTCGGCGGCGGTCTGCTCCAGCGGCGATCCCGGGTCGGTGACGATGACGAAGTGCCGGCCGGCCTCCGCCTCGGTCATCCCGGCGTCGAGGAACGCCTGCCAGTACGCGCGGCGGTGGCTGTCGGTCTCCACCGTCGAGCCGGACTTGCTGGCCACCACCACCACGGTGCGCTCCAGCCGGTCGGCCAGCGCCGCCCGGACCTGCCCCGGGTCGGTGGTGTCCAGCACGGTCAGCTGCTTGCCGAGGGTGCGCGCGATGACCTCGGGGGCCAGCGAGGAGCCGCCCATCCCGGCGAGCACCACGTGGTCCAGGTCGGCCAGCTCCGCCTTCAGCTCGGCGAGCTGGGGGAGCAGTTCGCGGCTACGGCGGTGGGTGTCCACCCAGCCGAGCCGGATCTTCGCCTCGGCCTCGGCGTCGGGACCCCACAGGGTGGCGTCCTTCGCGGCCAGCCGGCCCGGTACGCCGTTGGCGACCAGCGCCTGCCGGGTGGAGGCGGGGGCCGACCGGTCGACCGCGTCCGCCCCGTGCACCGCGATCCCGGCGGCCGCCTCGACCGGCCCCGCCAACAGGTCGCTCATGACAGCACTCCGCTTCGCTGCGTGCCGCCATGAGGCACCTTCGCGTTGAACCTGATGATTCGCTCGCTCATGACACCACCCGCGTTCCGCCCCGCGCCGGGCCGGTCCGTCTGTTCGCTCACGCGTTGCCTCCCGCCTGCTGCGCGGCCTGGGCGTTGTCCTTGGCGGCCCGGCCGGGGTGCCCGGTGCCCTGCCCGGCGGCGGCCAGCGACTTGCGGACGCCGTCGATCAGCTCCAGCCAGCTGGCCTCGAACTTCTCCACGCCCTCGCGCTCCAGCACCGCGATCACGTCGGCCATGTCGACGCCCACCGACTCCAGGTCGGTGAAGACCTTGCGGGCGTCGTCGTACGCGCCGGTGACGGTGTCGGCGCTGGTCTCGCCGTGGTCGGCGTACGCGTGGATCACCGGCTCCGGCATGGTGTTGACGGTGCCCGGTGCGATCAGCTCCTCGACGTAGATGACGTCCCGGTAGTCCGGGTTCTTGGTCGAGGTGGAGGCCCACAGCGGCCGCTGCGGGTGCGCCCCGGCGTCGGCCAGGGCCTGCCAGCGGTCGGAGGAGAAGACCTTGCCGTAACGCTCGTACGCCAGCCGGGCGTTGGCCACGGCGGCCTTGCCCCGCAGCGCCTTGGCCTGCTCGGAGCCGATCTTCTCCAGCCGCTTGTCGACCTCGGTGTCGACCCGGGAGACGAAGAAGGACGCCACCGAGCCGATCTTGGACAGGTCGTGCCCGTTCGCCTTCGCCTGCTCCAGGCCGGCCAGGAACGCCTCCATCACCTGGGAGTAGCGGTCCAGCCCGAAGATCAGGGTCACGTTGACGCTGATCCCCTGGGCCAGAGTGGCGGTGATCGCCGGCAGGCCCGCCTCGGTGGCGGGGATCTTGATGAAGAGGTTGGGCCGGTCGATCAGCCACCACAGCGCGCCGGCCTCGGCGACGGTCTTGTCCGTCTCGTGCGCCAGCCGCGGGTCCACCTCGATGGAGACCCGGCCGTCCACCCCGCCGGTGGCGTCGTACGCCGGCCGCATCACGTCGCAGGCCCACCGCACGTCGTACGTGGTGAGCATGCGGACGGCCTCCTCGACGTCCACCCCACGGATGGCGAGGTCCTTGAGCTGCCAGTTGTACTCGTCCGCGTCGCTCAGCGCCTTGGCGAAGATGGTCGGGTTGGAGGTCACCCCGACCAGGTGCATCTCCCGGCGGAGCTGGTCCAGCCCGCCCGAGCTCAGTCGCGTCCTGGAAAGATCGTCGAGCCAGATCGCCACGCCTGCGGCGCTGAGCTCACCCAGCCTGTCCGTCATGCCGTCCACGCTCCCTCAGTTGCCGGTGGTGAAACCGGTGATGTCGCCCACCCGGGTCAGTGCCGCGTGCGCGGCGGCCACGATCCGGTCGGGAGTGAACCCGAACTGCTCGAAGAGCACGGAGTGCGGGGCACTCGCCCCGTAGTGCTCCAGGCTGACGCTCTCGCCGCAGTCGCCGACGATCGCGCGCCAGGACATGGCGATGCCCGCCTCCACGCTCACCCGTGCCTTTACCCCGCGCGGCAGCACCGACTCCCGGTACGCCTCGTCCTGCTCGGCGAACCACTCCTGGCAGGGCATCGACACGACCCGGGTGGGCGTGCCGTCCGCCTCCAGCCGCTCCCGCGCGGTCAGGCAGAGCTGCACCTCGGAGCCGGTGCCGACGAGGATCACCTGCGGCTTGCCGGTGGACGCTTCGGCCAGCACGTAGCCGCCCTTCGCCACCCCCTCGGCGCCGGCCAGCGTCGACCGGTCGAAGGTCGGCAGCGCCTGGCGGCTGAGCGCCAGCGCGGTCGGCCGGTCGGTGTGCTCCAGCGCCTGCCGCCAGGCCCAGGCCGTCTCGTTCGCGTCGGCCGGGCGGACCACGTCCAGGCCCGGGATCGCCCGCAGCGCGGTCAGGTGCTCCACCGGCTGGTGGGTGGGGCCGTCCTCGCCGAGGCCGATCGAGTCGTGCGTCCAGACGTAGACCACCGGCAGCTTCATCAGTGCGGCCAACCGGACGGACGGCCGCATGTAGTCGCTGAACACCAGGAAGGTGCCGCCGTACGGGCGGGTGCCGCCGTGCAGCGCGATGCCGTTGAGGATCGCGCCCATGGCGTGCTCGCGGATGCCGAAGTGCAGCGTGCGGCCGTACTCGTGGCCGGGGAAGTCCTTGGTGGCGTGGGTGGCCGGGATGAAGGAGGGCTCGCCCTTCATCGTGGTGTTGTTGCTCTCGGCCAGGTCGGCCGAACCACCCCACAGCTCCGGCAGCACCGGCGCGAGCGCCTCCAGCACCTTGCCGGACGCGGCCCGGGTGGCGATGCCCTTGGCGTCGGCCGGGAACTCCGGCAGGGCGTCCGCCCAGCCCTGCGGCAGCGTCCGGCTGGCCAGCCGGTCCCAGAGCGCCCGGCGCTCCGGGTTGCCCTGCGCCCAGGTGTCGAACGCCCCGGTCCACTCGCGCTGGGCCGCCGCGCCGCGCTCCATCACCTGGCGGGCGTGCGCGAGGACCTCCTCGTCCACCTCGAAGGTGCGCTGCGGGTCGAAGCCGAGGATCTGCTTGGTGGCGGCCACCTCGTCGGCGCCGAGGGCCGAGCCGTGGATCTTGCCGGTGTTCTGCTTGTTGGGGGCGGGCCAGCCGATGATGGTGCGCAGCGCGATGAAGGAGGGGCGGCCGGTCTCCGCCTTCGCCGCCAGCAGCGCCTGGTAGAGCGCCTCCACGTCCTCGTGGTAGTCACCCTGGTCGGCGTCGCCGCGGCGCCAGTCGACCGTCTGCACGTGCCAGCCGTACGCCTCGTAGCGGGCCGCGACGTCCTCGCTCTTGGCGATCCGGGTGTCGTCCTCGATGGAGATCTCGTTGTCGTCGTAGATCACGCAGAGGTTGCCCAGCTGCTGGTGCCCGGCGAGCGCGCTGGCCTCGTGGCTGATGCCCTCCTCGATGTCGCCGTCGGAGGCGATGCACCAGATGTCGTGGTCGAAGACCGAGGCGCCCGGCTCGGCCTCCGGGTCGAACAGGCCGCGCTCGCGGCGGGCCGCCATGGCCATCCCGACCGCGTTGCCCATGCCCTGGCCGAGCGGCCCGGTGGTGGTCTCCACGCCGGGGGTGTGCCCGTGCTCCGGGTGGCCCGGGGTCAGCGAGCCCCACTGCCGCAGCGACTGCAGGTCCTCCAGGCTCAGCGGGTAGCCGGAGAGGAAGAGCTGGATGTAGAGGGTGAGGCTGGAGTGGCCGGCGGAGAGCACGAAACGGTCCCGGCCGGGCCAGTTCGGGTCGGCCGGGTTGTGCCGCATCACCCGGTTGAAGAGCAGGTACGCCGCGGGCGCCAGGCTCATCGCGGTGCCCGGGTGGCCGTTGCCGGATTTCTCCACGGCGTCCATGGCCAGCACGCGGACGGTGTCGACGGCCCGGCGGTCGAGGTCGGACCAGTTCAGTGCGGGGTGCTCGGGACGGTTGGCAGCCACGATCGTTGTGCTCCTCGGCAGATGGGCGGAACCCTCACTGATGACCCTATCGAGCGGTCCTAAACGTCCGCCCGGGGATCTCTGCATGCTGGTCTGTACGTGTCCGGGCGGATCGACGTTCGATCCCGCGACGGTGTGACGGCTCGCACCGTTGCCGGGTCGGCCGGGCAGCCAAAACGACAGCGCGTAGTGTGTGGGGCGGTGTGTGGACCCGAACCGGGCCCGGCCGACCCGACCTCCCCTGCCGACGCCGGAAGGTGGCAATCCGTGAGCATGATCACCGACCGCCCCGTCAGCACCCCTGCCGGGCAGCAGCCGGTGCGCACGGGGGGCAAGGAGGCGGTGGCCGCGCCGCGGGACGTCCGGGCGGTGCTGTCGGCGTACGTCACGCTGACCAAGCCGCGGATCGTCGAGCTGCTGCTGGTCACCACCGTGCCGGCGATGATGCTCGCGGACGGCGGCCTGCCGTCGCTCTGGCTGGTCGCCGTGGTGCTGGTCGGCGGCTCGCTCGCGGCCGGCGCGGCCAGCGTCATCAACTGCTACATCGACCGGGACATCGACCAGCTGATGCGGCGCACCAAGCGCCGCCCGCTGCCGGCGCACACGGTGACCCCGCGCAACGCGTTGATCTTCGGGCTGGTGCTGGCCGCGGTGTCGGTGGCGCTGATGGCGGCGTTCACCAACCTGCTGGCCGCCGGGCTCACCCTCGCCGCGATCGTCTACTACGACGTCGTCTACACCCTCTGGCTCAAGCGCACCACGACGGCGAACACGTTCTGGGGCGGCGCCTGCGGGGCGGCGCCGGTGCTGATCGGCTGGGCGGCGGTGACCGGGTCGCTGGCGCCGGCGGCGTGGGCCCTGTTCGCGGTGGTCTTCTTCTGGCAGATGCCGCACTTCTACCCGCTGGCGATGAAGTACAAGGACGACTACGCCCGAGCCGGCATCCCGATGCTGCCGGTGGTGGCCTCCGCCCGCCGGGTGAACGCCGAGATCGTCATCTTCGCCTGGCTGACCGTGGCGTCCTCGCTGGCGGTCTGGCCGCTGGGGATGAGCCTGGTCTACGGGGTGCCCGCCGTGGTCGTCGGCGCCATCTTCCTCGTCGAGGCGCACAAGCTGGCCCGCCGGAGCGCCCGGGGGCTGGCGGTCAAGCCGATGCGGCTGTTCCACTGGTCGACGACGTACCTGACCCTCCTCTTCGCGGCCGTCGCGCTGGACGCCCTGATCTGACCCACGGCGGCCGGCCGGAGGCCGCTGCTCGGTGGCTCCCGCCGACGGAGCGAGACGGCTTCCCGGGGCGCTAGCTGGCTCGACAAATCATCATCATAGATGAGTTGTCCGGGTTTCATGTCACATCAGGGTGACTGTCGTCATGAGTCCGACCGGCTCAACCTGTGCCGACCCGGGGTGGTTTGCCGGGCCACTTTGCCAGCGGAAGTCCGGATATAACCGGGCGAATCACCTGTGGTTCTCCTTAAACCTAGAGGTAATTGGCATCACAAAAGGTTCATGGTTCTCGCCCGCCTGGGTGGAAGTCTGCTTAGGCTTCGCGTCATGGCAGATGGTTCCGATACGACGCTGACGGCCGAGCAGACCGCTCCCGAGCAGGCCCCCAACGGCCTGGTCGCGGGGATCAAGTCGTTCGCCGCCGGGCACGGCGGCGCGAAGGCGGTCATCGAGTACGTCGGCAAGCGGGGCGCGCGCATCGTCCTGGTGGGCGCGGACGGCGCGTGGGGCGACCAGTTCGCCGACGACACCGTCGTCGCGCGGCAGGCCTGCGCCAAGGCTGGGGTCGCGGTCGAGAACGCCTGGGAGCGTGAGCTGATGGACCAGATGCGTCCGAGCAACGACCTCTGGCGGTCGATGGCCCGACGCACGATGGCCCGCTGACCTTGACCGACCACCACCAGTCGACCCGGGGGGAACCCCGGGTCGCTCTCGTCACCTGCACCGAACTGCGCGACCTCGACCCGGACGACCGGCTGGTGCTCGCCCCGCTGGCCCGGCACGGCGTCACCGCCGAGCCGGCGGTCTGGGACGACCCGGCCGTCGACTGGGCCGGCTACGACCTGGCCGTGCTCCGCTCCCCGTGGGACTACGCGCTGCGCCGCGACGAGTTCGTCGCCTGGGCCGCCACCGTCCCGACGCTGGCCAACCCGGCCGACGTGGTGCGCTGGAACACCGACAAGCGCTACCTGGCCGAGCTCTCCGCCGCCGGGGTGCCCACCGTGCCCACGTCCTGGGTCGCGCCGGGGGAGAGCTGGCAGCCGCTCGCCGACTCCGGCGAGTACGTGATCAAGCCGGCGGTGAGCGCGGGCAGCCAGGACACCGGCCGGTACGACCTGGCCGACCCCGAGCACCGGGAACTGGCCGTGGCGCACGTGCGGCGGCTCTCCGCCGCCGGTCGGGTGACCATGGTCCAGCCGTACCTGCGGGCGGTGGACAGCGCCGGCGAGACCGCGCTGCTCTTCCTGGCCGGCCCGGACGGCCTGGCGTTCAGCCACGCGATCCGCAAGGGTCCGATGCTCACCGGCCCGGACCTGGGCGTGGAGGGGCTCTACAAGCCCGAGGAGATCTGCGCACGCACCGCCACCGAGGAACAGTTGGCGGTGGCGGAGAAGACCCTGGCGGCGGTGCCGGGCGGCGCGGAGCGGCTGCTCTACGCCCGGGTCGACCTGATCCCGGGCGCGGACGGCGCGCCGGTCCTGGTCGAGCTGGAGCTGACCGAGCCGTCGCTCTTCCTGGGCCACGCCGAGGGCGCTCCCGAGCGCCTGGCCGCCGCCATCCGCACCCACCTGGACCGCCGCCCCTGACCGGCGCCAGACACCCTCACCCGGCCCCGCCGGTCCGCCCACGCGGACCGGCGGGGCCGGCTCACATCCGCCGGGCGGGGGAGGCCGCAACATCCCGGATGTGGTGGTTTCGGCGGGCGGGGGAGGCCGCAACATCCCGGATGTGGGGCTCTCGACGGCGCGGGAGGCCGCCACATCGCGGATCTGGTGGCGCCTGGGTCAGGCGGTGGCGGGGACCGGTTCGGCGGCCGGGGTGGCGGCGGTCGGCTCGGCGGGGAGCGGGCGGCGTTCCCGGGTCGACCAGAGCACCGAGAGCATGGCCAGCAGCACCAGGCAGGAGCCGAGCATGTGCGCGCCGACCAGCACCGCGGGCAGGTGGGTGAAGTACTGCACGAAGCCGATCAGGCCCTGCCCGAGTTCCACTGCGACGAGCACCACGGCGGCCCGCTCGGCGCGTCGGGCGCCCACCGCCCGGAACGCGAAGATCAGCGCCACCGAGAGCCCGATCAGCAGGAACACCCCGTCGGCGTGCACCTGCGAGATGGTCTCCGGGTCCAGCCCGTTGCGCTTGGCCCCCTGGTCGCCCGCGTGCGGGCCGCTGCCGGTCACCCAGGTGCCGACCACGAGCACCGCCGCGCTGGCCAGCGTGGTGAGCAGCGTCAGGGCGCGCAGCGGGGCGGGCACTACCGGCACCGCCGGCGCGTCCGGATCCTTGATCCGCCGCCAGAGGGCGTACGCGGCCGCGATCACCACCATCGAGGCGAGGAAGTGCAGCCCGACCACCCAGGGGTTCAGGTTGCTCAGCACGGTGAACCCGCCGATCACGGCCTGGGCCGGGATGCCGAACAGGACGGCGACCGCGAGCGGCAGCAGTCCGGGGCGCCGGGGCCGGTGCAGCAGCACCGCCAGCACCACCGCCGCCGCGATGATGCCCACCGCGAAGGTGAGCAGCCGGTTGCCGAACTCGATCGCCCCGTGCACGCCCATCTCCGACGTGGCGACGTAGGAGGCGTCGGTGCACCGCGGCCAGGTGGGGCAGCCGAGGCCGGAGGCGGTCAGTCGGACGGCCCCGCCGGTGACCACGATCCCGACGTTCGCGATGATGGACGCGAGGGCGAGTCGACGCAGCAGGGCGGCGGAGACCGGAAACCGGGCGAGCAGGCGTTGCGGCGCGGCGGGGGCCGGGGACCGGACAGGACGCTTCACGGCGCAAATCCTACGCACCGTAGTGATCGAGGAGCGTGCGACTCCGCCCGGACGGTGGTTCGGATCACCGGCACCCGGGTTTGCGGGCCTCCAGCGAATTACGTAACGTTGGCGTTGTGAAAAACGCGGCGGGCCTCTCCGGGCACCAGCCGGCGACCGCTTCGGTCGCCGGCGACGGCTCCAGGTCGCTGCGCGGCGTCAGACGCGCCGAGCTGGAGTTGTCGAAGTCCGCGTCCGCCTCGGATGTCTCCACCCGTGACCGGGTCACCCAGCTGCTGCTGGAGCGGGGCGCCACCACCGCCGCGCAGCTCGGTTCGGCGCTCGGGCTCAGCCCGGCGGCGATCCGCCGGCACCTCGACGCGATGCTCGCCGAGGGTGACGTGGTCGCCCGCGAGCAGACCGTGCGCGGCCACCGCGGCCGTGGTCGCCCGGCCAAGGTGTTCCTGCTGACCGACGCGGCCCGGGTCCGCTGCGGCACCCACCACTACGACAACATGGCCACCGCCGCGCTGCGCTGGATCGCCCGCAACGGCGGTTCGACGGCCGTCGAGGCGTTCGCCGCCGAGCAGGTCGCCGCCCTCGAGGCGCGCTGCCGCACGGCGATGGAGGACGCCGGCGACGACCCGCTGGCCCGGGCGGAGGCGCTCGCCGCCGCGCTGACCGCCGAGGGCTACGCTGCCAACGCGTCCACGATCGCCTCGGGTGGCCAGCTCTGCCAGCACCACTGCCCGGTGGCGCACGTGGCCGCCGAGTTTCCCCAGCTGTGCGAGGCCGAGACCGCGGTGATCTCCCGTCTGGTCGGCACCCACGTACAGCGCCTGGCCACCATCGCGCACGGCGACGGGGTGTGCACCACGCACATCCCGACCCAGCCGGGGCGTGCCCAGTCCGGTAAGACCGTCACCACTGTGAGGACAGATAGATGACCGAGCAGATCGTCCAGCCCCTGACCCAGGAGGAGCAGCTCGCCGCCCTGGGCCGCTACGAGTACGGCTGGGCCGACCCGGACGTCGCCGGGTCCTCCGCCCAGCGCGGCCTCAACGAGGCGGTGGTGCGGGACATCTCGGCCAAGAAGAACGAGCCGGCCTGGATGCTCGACCTGCGGCTGAAGGGCCTGCGGCTGTTCGACCGCAAGCCCATGCCGGCCTGGGGCGCCGACCTCACCGGGATCGACTTCGACAACATCAAGTACTTCGTCCGGTCCACCGAGAAGCAGGCCACCAGCTGGGAGGACCTGCCCGAGGACATCAAGAACACCTACGACAAGCTGGGCATCCCGGAGGCCGAGAAGCAGCGGCTGATCGCCGGTGTGGCGGCCCAGTACGAGTCCGAGGTGGTCTACCACAAGATCCGCGAGGACCTGGAGGAGCAGGGTGTCGTCTTCCTTGACACCGACACCGCCCTCAAGGAGCACGAGGACCTGTTCAAGGAGTACTTCGGCACGGTGATTCCGGTCGGTGACAACAAGTTCGCCGCGCTGAACACCTCCGTCTGGTCCGGTGGCTCGTTCATCTACGTGCCGAAGGGCGTGCACGTGGAGATCCCGCTGCAGGCCTACTTCCGGATCAACACGGAGAACATGGGCCAGTTCGAGCGGACGCTGATCATCGTCGACGAGGGTGCGTACGTGCACTACGTCGAGGGCTGCACCGCGCCCATCTACTCCTCCGACTCGTTGCACAGCGCGGTCGTGGAGATCATCGTCAAGAAGAACGCCCGGTGCCGCTACACGACCATCCAGAACTGGTCGAACAACGTCTACAACCTGGTCACCAAGCGCGCCGTTTGCCACGAGGGCGCGACCATGGAGTGGATCGACGGCAACATCGGCTCCAAGGTCACCATGAAGTACCCGGCGGTCTACATGACCGGCGAGCACGCCAAGGGCGAGGTGCTCTCGGTGGCGATGGCCGGTGAGGGCCAGCACCAGGACGCCGGCGCCAAGATGGTGCACGCCGCGCCGCACACCAGCAGCACCATCGTCTCCAAGTCGATCGCCCGGGGCGGCGGCCGCACCTCGTACCGGGGCCTGGTGCAGGTGCTGGAGGGCTCGCACCACAGCGCCAGCACGGTGAAGTGCGACGCGCTGCTGGTCGACACCATCTCCCGCTCCGACACCTACCCGTACGTCGACATCCGTGAGGACGACGTGTCGATGGGGCACGAGGCGACCGTCTCCAAGGTCAGCGAGGACCAGCTCTTCTACCTGATGAGCCGGGGCCTGAGCGAGGACGAGGCGATGGCGATGATCGTGCGCGGCTTCATCGAGCCGATCGCCAAGGAGCTCCCGATGGAGTACGCCCTGGAGCTCAACCGCCTGATCGAGCTCCAGATGGAGGGCGCGGTCGGCTGACCCCGACCCGGCCGGCGACCAGCCCGACCCGCTTTGCGGAGCCGCGCGAACGCCGACCTGTCTGGCCGGGGCGCACGAACACCGACCGACCCTCCAGTTAATGACACCGTCGTCGCAGAACAGACCAAGGAAGAGATGACTACCCAGGCTTCCGCGCCGCCCAGCACCAAATCGCAGGCGCTCCGCTCGTACGACGTCGCCGACTTCCCGGCCCTGACCGGCCTGGAGGAGGAATGGCGGTTCACCCCGCTCAAGCGCCTGCGCGGCCTGCTCGACGGCGCCGGGGCGTCGGCCGGGCAGGTCGTCACCCAGGTGTGGTCGCCCGACGGCGTCACCGCCGAGTGGGTGGAGCGCGACGACGCCCGGCTCGGCCGGGTGCTGGTGCCCTTCGACCGGCTCAGCGCCCAGGCGTGGAGCGGTTTCGACAAGGCCCTGGTGGTGACCGTGGCGCGGGAGGCCGTGCTGGCGGACATGGTCTCCATCGAGGCCCGGGGGCAGGGCGACGCGCTCGCCTACCAGCACATCCTGCTGGACGTGCAGCCGCTGGCCGAGGCGACCGTGGTGCTCGATCAGCAGGGCAGCGCCACGCTGGCCGACAACGTCGAGGTGGCCGTCGGGGACGGGGCGAAGCTGACCCTGGTCACCATCGCCGACTGGGCCGACGACGCGGTGCAGGCTCAGCACCTCAAGGTCAAGCTGGGCCGGGACGCCAGGGTGATCCACGTCCAGGTCAGCCTCGGCGGCGACCTGGTGCGGCAGTACACCAGCGTGGAGTACACCGACCGGGGTGGCGAGGCCGAGCTGTACGGGCTCTACTTCGCCGACTCGGGCCAGCACCTGGAGCACCGGCAGCTGGTCGACCACGCGGTGCCGGACTGCCGCAGCTACGTCGGCTACCGGGGCGCCCTGCAGGGCGAGAGCGCGCGCACCGTCTGGGTGGGCGACGTGCTGATCCGGGCCGAGGCGACCGGCACCGACACGTACGAGATCAACCGGAACCTGCTGCTCACCGACGGCGCGCGGGCGGACTCCGTACCGAACCTGGAGATCGAGACCGGCGAGATCGCCGGCGCCGGCCACGCGAGCGCAACCGGTCGGTTCGACGACGAGCAGCTGTTCTACCTGATGGCCCGGGGCATCCCGGAGGCCGAGGCGCGCCGGCTGGTGGTGCGCGGGTTCTTCGCCGAGCTGATCAACAAGATCCCGGTCGAGGAGCTGCGCGAGCGGCTCGGCGACGCCATCGAGGACCGGTTGGCCAAGGCGGGCGCCTGATGATCCGGATCTGTTCCACCGAGGACGTGCCGAAGGGGACCGCGATCAGCGCGGACGTCGACGGCACCCAGATCGCGCTGGTGCACGGCGAGGACGGCGAGTTCTACGCCGCCTACGACGAGTGCTCGCACGCCGCGGTCGCCCTCTCCGAGGGCGAGGTCGACGGCTGCACGCTGGAATGCTGGCTGCACGGTTCCCGTTTCGACCTGCGCACCGGCGAGCCGACCGGGCTGCCCGCCACCGAACCCGTACCCGTCTACCCCGTCGAGGTCCGTGACGGGGACATCTACGTCAGCCTCACGCCGAGCAATGGAGTGACCCGATAATGAGCACCCTGGAGATCCGCGACCTGAAGGTGTCGGTCAAGCTGCCCGAGGGTGAGCTCAAGCCGATCCTGGCCGGGGTCGACCTGACCGTCCGTTCGGGCGAGACCCACGCGATCATGGGCCCGAACGGCTCCGGCAAGTCCACCCTGGCCTACTCGATCGCCGGCCACCCGAAGTACGAGATCACCGGCGGCTCGGTGACCCTCGACGGCGAGGACGTGCTGGCCATGTCCGTCGACGAGCGGGCCCGCGCCGGCCTCTTCCTGGCCATGCAGTACCCGGTCGAGGTGCCCGGCGTCTCGGTGGCCAACTTCCTGCGCACCGCCAAGACCGCCATCGACGGCGAGGCGCCGAAGCTGCGCACCTGGGGCGGCGAGCTGCGCGGTGCGATGGAGCGCCTCCAGATGGACCCGGCGTTCGCCCAGCGCAACGTCAACGAGGGCTTCTCCGGCGGTGAGAAGAAGCGGCACGAGATCGTGCAGCTGGAGCTGCTCAAGCCGAAGATGGCCGTCCTCGACGAGACCGACTCCGGGCTCGACGTCGACGCCCTGCGCGTGGTCAGCGAGGGGGTCAACCGGGTCCGCGACACCGGCGACACCGGCCTGCTGCTGATCACCCACTACACCCGGATCCTGCGCTACATCAAGCCGGACCACGTGCACGTCTTCGTCGCCGGCCGGATCGTCGAGCAGGGCGGCCCGGAGCTGGCCGACAAGCTCGAGGAAGAGGGCTACGAGCGGTACGTCGCCGGGGCCGGTTCGGCGCGGGCCTGAGGCGCGGAAGGGTCGCTGAGATGACCACCATCGCGATCCCGCCCGGGATGCCGCAGTACGACGACGTGCCGCGTTACGACGTGGCCAAGGTGCGCGCCGACTTCCCGATCCTCGACCGGGAGGTCAACGGGCACCGGCTGGTCTATCTCGACAGCGCCAACACCTCGCACAAGCCGCGGCAGGTGCTGGACGTGCTCGCCGAGCACTACGCGCTGCACAACGCCAACGTGTCCCGCTCGGTGCACACGCTGGGCACCGAGGCAACCGAGGCGTACGAGGGCGCCCGGGCCAAGGTGGCCGCGTTCATCAACGCGCCGAGCGTGGACGAGGTGGTGTTCACCAAGAACTCCACCGAGGCGATCAACATCGTGGCGTACGCCTTCTCGAACGCCTCGCTGCGCCCGGACGGCGACCCGCGGTTCCGGCTCGGCCCCGGCGACGAGGTGGTGATCTCCGAGATGGAGCACCACTCGAACATCGTCCCGTGGCAGCTGCTCTGCGAGCGCACCGGCGCGACCCTGCGCTGGTTCCCGGTGACCGACCAGGGACGGCTGGACGAGTCGGGGCTGGACGACCTGGTCACCGAGCGGACGAAGATCGTCTCGCTGGTGCACATGTCGAACATCCTCGGCACGGTCAACGCCACCGCGCGGATCACCGCGCGGGTCCGCGAGGTGGGGGCGCTGCTGCTGCTGGACTGCTCGCAGTCGGTGCCGCACATGCCGATGGACGTCGTCGACTACGACGCCGACTTCATCGTCTTCACCGGGCACAAGATGTGCGGGCCGACCGGCATCGGCGTGCTCTGGGGGCGGGCCGAGCTGCTGGCGGCGATGCCGCCGGTGTTCGGTGGCGGCTCGATGATCGAGACGGTGGCGATGGCGGGCTCGACCTTCGCCGCGCCGCCGGCCCGGTTCGAGGCGGGCACCCCGCCGATCGCCGAGGCGGTCGCGCTCGGCGCCGCCGTGGACTACCTCGGCGGCATCGGCATGCGGGCCATCCAGTGGCACGAGAAGGAGCTGACGGCGTACGCGCTGGACGCCCTCGCCACGGTGCCCGGGCTGCGGATCTTCGGGCCGACCGTGCCGGTGGGCCGGGGCGGGACGATCTCGTTCGCCCTCGGCGACGTGCACCCGCACGACGTGGGGCAGGTGCTCGACTCGCTCGGCGTGCAGGTACGGGTCGGCCACCACTGCGCCCGCCCGGTCTGCACCCGGTTCGGCGTGCCGGCCACCACGCGGGCCTCGTTCTACCTCTACACCACCACCGAGGAGATCGACGCCCTGGTGGCGGGCCTGGAGCAGGTGCGGAAGGTGTTCGACTGATGCAGCTCGACCAGCTCTACCAGGAGATCATCCTGGACCACTACAAGCACCCGCACGGGCGTGGCCTGCGCGACGCCGACGACCCGGCGGACCGGGTGGCTGAGGCGCACCACGTCAACCCCACCTGCGGCGACGAGGTCACCGTGCGGGTCGCCACCGACGGCGACGTGCTGCACGACGTCTCGTACGACGGCATGGGCTGCTCGATCAGCCAGGCGTCGGCGAGCGTGCTGCACGAGCTGCTGAACGGTCGGCGGGCCGGGGAAGCTTTCCAGGTGCACGAGGCGTTCGTGCAGTTGATGTCCGGTCGTGGTCAGGTCACGCCGGACGAGGACGTGCTCGGCGACGGGGTGGCGTTCGCGGGTGTCGCCCGCTACCCGGCCCGGGTGAAGTGCGCGCTGCTGCCGTGGATGGCGTTCAAGGACGCCGCGGCACGCGCCGGCGTGGGCGCGAGCCCTTCGGAGGTAAAGGCATGAGTAGCGAGGACACCGCCACCGCGGCGACGCCGCCGGCCGAGGGTGCCGCGGGCACGCCGGTCGCCGGCGCGGCGGGCGGCAAGGCCGCCGTCGCCGACATCGAGGAGGCGATGAAGGACGTCGTCGACCCCGAGCTGGGCATCAACGTGGTCGACCTCGGCCTGGTGTACGGCGTGCACGTCGACGACGACAACGTCGCCACCCTGGACATGACGCTCACCTCGGCGGCCTGCCCGCTCACCGACGTGATCGAGGACCAGGCCCGGCAGGCGCTGACCACTGGCCCGGGCGGCGGCCTGGTCAACGACATCCGGATCAACTGGGTCTGGCTGCCCCCATGGGGCCCCGACAAGATCACCGACGAGGGACGCGACCAGCTCCGCTCGCTCGGCTTCAACGTCTGACCGTTCCCGGTCACCCGTCGAGCGCGGCGCCCCGACCGGGGCGCCGCGCTCGACCCGTCTCACCCTGCTCCCGCCCCGCCCCGCCCCGCGTTGGCCGCGCCGGCCCGCCCCGCGTCGCGCCGGCCCGCCCCGCGTCGCGCCGGCCCGCGCCGCGTCGCGTCGCGTCGCGTCGCGTCGCGGAGATCGTCTGATGCTCCCCAGGCGTGCGTGAGCCTTTTTCGCCTGCTCAGCAACAGACGATCACGGGACTCGGGGGAGCGGGCGGAAATTGGTGGCGGGGGTGGGGGCGGGGGCGCAGGATGGGCGGGTGATCGAGACGTACCGGATGAAGCCTGTCCCTGTCGCCGCGACCGTCGTCGCGCGCCGACAGCGCACGGCACCCGGTCGCGCCTCGACCCGCCGCCGACGGTCGTGACCGGCGCGTTCCTGGCCGGCCTGGTCGCCGGCTACGGCGTCGCGATCCCGGTCGGCGCGATCGCCGTGCTCATCCTCGGGCTCAGCGCCCGCACCTCGTTCCGGGTCGGCGCCGCCGCCGCGCTCGGGGTGGCCACCGCCGACGGGCTCTACGCCGCGGTGGCGGCCCTCGGTGGCGCGGTGGTCGCCGGGCTGATCGCCCCGGTCGCCGGGCCGCTGCGGCTGGCCGCCGCGGTCGTGCTGCTCGCCATCGCCGCGCACGGCGCCTGGCGCGCCCTACGACCGCGAACCGCGCCAGGTGGCCCCGCCGACGGTCGCCGGGGCCTGGACACCCCGATCCGGGCCTTCGCCGGGGTGCTCGCGCTGACCCTGCTGAACCCGGCGACGGTGGTCTACTTCGCCGCCCTCGTCATCGGTCGGCAGGGCGGCACGGATCCGGGCGCGGCCGGCGCGTTGCTCTTCGTGGTGGGCGCCTTCGTCGCCTCGGCCAGCTGGCAGTTGCTGATCGCCGGCGGGGGCACGCTCGTCGGGCGGATGCTGACCGGGCCGCGCGGCCGGCTCGTCACGGCGCTGGTCTCCAGCGCCTTGATCGCGGCCCTGGCGATAGCCATGCTGCTGCCACGCTGAGGCCGGCACCGGCACCGGCGCCCCGGGGTGCCCCTCCGACGGCGCGGTGTTGGCGGCCCGACCTGGGTGCCCGCCGAGCGGGCGTCGGCTGTCAGCCGGTGTAGCCGGGGGACATCGCCGCGGCCAAATGCAAGTGGACGGCGGCCCGTCCGGCCTCGCCCTGCCGTTGGAGGGTCCGCCCCAGCAGCAACTGCACGTACGAGTCGTCAGGTGCCTGCGCCGCGAGCGGCTCCAGGATCCGTAGCGCCCGGTTGAGCTGGGCGGAGTGGAAGTAGGCCCGGGCGGCGAGCAGTCGGGTGCCGCGATCGTCGCCGTGGATGTCGAGCAGGGGCCGGAGCAGGGTGAGGGCGCCCAGCGGGTCGCCGAGGTCCAGCAGCGCCTCGGCGTGCCGGAGGCGTTCCACCTCCTCGGGGACGTGGCGCGGGTTGCGGCCGGCGGCCTCGGCCAGGAAGGCGTGGATCACCTCCGGGGGCTGCGCGCCGCGCAGTGCCGCGCCGTTCACGACGAACGTCGGGGACGTCGCCACGCCTGCGGCCCGGCCCCGCAACACGAGTTCCCGGACGATCGTGTCACCTCCGCCGTCGGCGAGCAGTCCACTGCCCGTCGGGAAGCCGGCCCGGCGGGACACCTCGTCCAGCACGGCCGGGAGGCTGATGTCCAGGGCGTCGACGAAGTGCGCCCGCATCACCTCCTCGGCCACCGCGTCCTGCAGGTGCGGGACGCCGGCCTCGTGAGCGAGGGCGATGAGGCGGTGGGCGTCGTGGCTGCTGGCCCGCCAGCCGGCTCCCCAGCGGGGACCGAGGCCCTCGGCGAGCGCGATGCGGGAGACGCGCTCCCGGTTCTCGCCGGGCGTGAGGTGCGGCGCACACCCGCGGAGGGCGGCGTCCACCATCGGGTCGCGCAGGACCTCCGCCAGGGGCTCGCCGGGGGTGGGGGCGGAGGGGTCGATCCGGTACGGCCGCCAGACGACCTCGACCGGGTCGTCCTCCCAGGACGCCAGCGCCCGCTCCAGCCGCCGCTTGCCGATGTACGCCCACGGGCAGACGACGTCGGCCCAGATCTCGATCCGCATGATCGGGAGGTTACACAACACCTGTCGCATAAACCACGGGTGTCGTATAGTGTCGGGGTGAACTCCTCCGACCCCCGCGTCCGGCGGACCCGGGCCCGGTTGCGGGCGGCCGTCCTCGAGCTCGCGGCCGAGCGGGAGCTGGGCGACATCACGATCGCCGAGGTGGCCAAGCGGGCCGGGGTCAACCGCGCGACGACCTACCTGCACTTTCCCGACCTGGACGCGCTCGTCACCGACGCGATGGAGGAGGCCGTCGCCCAGGTGGCGAGCGCCGCAGCGCTCTGCCCGCTGGACGCCCCGCGCGACGAGCCGCCGCAGCCGCTGCGTGACCTCTTCGACACCGTCGCCGCCAACGCGGTTCTCTACCGCAGGATGCTCTCCCCACACGGCAGCGCGCGCTTCGCGGCGAGCCTGCGCGACCGGCTCGCCGCCGAACTGCGGCGCAGCCTCCAAGAGCGGGCGCGTCCCCGGGGGGTGGACGATGTGCCGGTGGACGTCCATGCCGCCTATCTCGCCGGCGCCCTCACCGGCGTCATCGCCACCTGGACGGCGGCGGGGGCTCCGGCCGGTGCCGCCGACACGGCACTCGCGACGTGGCGGTTGCTCCGTGGGTGACCCGGTCCGCGTACCCAGGCGCACGTCATTCGGGAGGTTGCCGTGGTCGGCAGGCCGGCGGTAGGTGGAGGTCGGTGGGTCGAGGTGGACCCGGGCCGGGTGAGCCGCTGGGTCGACGGCTTCGCCGACCGGCACGGTTCGCCCGTCACCACCGTCGAGGCGTACGGCCTGCGGCTCGCCGCTCCGGACGGCGCGACCGCCGAGCTGCACACCCCACCCGGCGCCCCGGCCACCGCCGACCTGCCCGGGTTCGTGGCCGCGGCGACCGCGTCCCGCCGGATCGGCCTGCTGCTCGCCCGCAAGGGCGCGGTGGCGGTGGGGGTCGCCGCGGGGAAGGAGCTGCTGGTCTCCAAGGTGGACACCCGCTACGTGCAGGGCCGCACCGCCGCCGGGGGCTGGTCCCAGCAGCGCTTCGCCCGGCGGCGCGACAACCAGGCGAAGGCGGCGCTGGCGGATGCGGCGGAGCTGGCCGTACGGCTGCTGCTGCCGGCGGCGTCGACGCTGGACGCGCTGGTCTGCGGCGGCGACCGGCGGGCGGTGGACACCGTGCTCGCCGACCGGCGGCTCGCCCCGCTGGCCGCGCTGCGCGCCGAGCGGCTGCTCGACGTGCCCGAACCCCGGCACGCGGTACTGGTGGGCGCGATCGACGCCGCCCGGGCGGTGCGGATCCTGGTCCGCGACCCCGAGCCGGCCTGACCGGTCCCGAGCCGGCCTGACCGGTCCTGAGCCGGACCTGACCGGTCCTGAGCCGGGCCTGACCGGTCGTGAGCCCGCCGGCGTCGCCGGGCCGGGCCGGACAGGCCGACGGCCGGCGAGCTCGCGCCCACCGGCCGCGGAAGGGTTCCGCAGCGGCTCAGAGCGCGCCGCCGAAGGTGTCGCAGGACTTCGGGTCGCCGGTGGAGTAGCCCCGGGTGAACCATTCCTTGCGCTGCGCCGAGGAGCCGTGGGTGAACTCCTCCGGGTTCACCGGCCGGTTCGCCCGCTCCGAGATGGCGTCGTCGCCGATCTTCTCCGCGGTGTCGATCGCCTGCGCGATGTCCTGCTCGGTGATGCTGGTGAAGATCTTCTGGCCGCTCTCGTCGGCGGTGCCGGTGGCGTTCTTGGCCCACGCGCCGGCGTAGCAGTCGGCCTGCAGCTCCAGCTTCACCGACAGGGCGTTCGCGTTGTCCGGGTCGCGCTGCTGCTGCCGACGCATCTGCGCCTCGGTGCCGAGCAGGTCCTGCACGTGGTGGCCGTACTCGTGGGCCAGCACGTACGGCTGGGCGAACTCGCCCTCGGCACCGAGTTGCTGCGCGAGCACCTGGTAGAAGGTCAGATCGATGTAGACCAGGTCGTCGGCCGGGCAGTAGAACGGGCCGACGCCGGAGTCGGCCTGGCCGCAGGCGGTGTTCACGCCCTGGCTGAAGAAGACGGTGCGGGACGCGCGGTACTGCTCGCCGAACGCCTCCGGCAGCGCGGTGCGCCAGTACGCCTGGATCGAGTTCACGTAGAGGGTGTTGCGGCAGTCCAACTGCTGGAGCGCGTCGTCGGCGGAACACTTCTGCTCCAGCGAGGTGTTGTCGCCCTGCTCGCCGCCGCCGTTGGTCGCGGCGTTCAGCCCGAAGCCGCCGCCGACCAGGGCGATCAGCACGGCGACGATGATGCCGACGAGGCCGCCGCGGCCGCCACCGATCGGGATGGGGATGCCGCCCAGCCCGCCGCCTCCGCCGGACCCTCGCCGGTCGTCCACCTGGCTGGTGTCGATCCGCGCGTTCTCGTTCAGCTCCATGTCTACCCCGATCACCGATTTGATCCGTCTTGGTGGTTGCGGTACCGGACCGGGTCCGGACGCCGATTCCGGTACCCGATGATCTTGGTCGGTAATCCGGCGGAGCCTCCGGGCACGCCCCGGTACACTTGCCGCGTGCTGCTCTGCGAAGGCTGAACCGCCCCGCGCCGACGGTCCCTCCGGCCCGCCGGCGCTCTCGCGTGCCCTGAGTCAGCCCTTCCAGACCCCGAGAGCGAGTACCTCGAGATGATCACTGCCACCGGCCTGGAGTTGCGTGCCGGCGCCCGGATCCTGCTGTCCGACACCACGCTGCGGGTGCAGCCGGGCGACCGGATCGGCCTGGTCGGCCGCAACGGCGCCGGCAAGACCACCACGCTGAAGGTGCTGGCCGGCGAGGGGCAGCCGTACGCCGGGCAGATCGACCGGCGCAGCGCCATCGGCTACCTCCCGCAGGATCCGCGCACCGGCGACCTGGACGTCACCGGCCGGGACCGGGTGCTCTCCGCCCGCGGCCTGGACGTGCTGATGGCCCAGATGAAGGAGATCGAGGCCAAGCTGGCCGACGGCGCGGACGAGAAGCTGGTCCGCCGCTACGGCACGCTGGAGGACCAGTTCGCCTCCCTCGGCGGGTACGCGGCCGAGGCGGAGGCCGCCCGGATCTGCGCCAACCTGGGCCTGCCCGACCGGGCGCTCGCCCAGACCATCGGCACCCTCTCCGGCGGCCAGCGCCGCCGCATCGAGCTGGCCCGGATCCTGTTCCGCGACGCCGGCGAGAACGGCGGTGGCATCCTGCTGCTGGACGAGCCCACCAACCACCTCGACGCCGACTCGATCACCTGGCTGCGCGGCTTCCTCGCCAACCACAAGGGCGGCCTGATCGTGATCAGCCACGACGCCTCGCTGCTCGAGTCGGTGGTGAACAAGGTCTGGTTCCTGGACGCCACCCGCTCGGTGGTGGACGTCTACAACCTGGGCTGGAAGGCGTACCTGGCGCAGCGGGAGACCGACGAGCGGCGCCGCCGCCGGGAGCGGGCCAACGCCGAGAAGAAGGCCGGCGCGCTGATGGCGCAGGCCGACAAGATGCGGGCCAAGGCCACCAAGACCGTCGCCGCGCAGAACATGGCCCGGCGCGCCGAGCGGCTGATCGCCGGCCTGGACGAGGTACGCGTCGCCGACAAGGTGGCGAAGGTGCGCTTCCCGAGCCCCGCGCCGTGCGGCAAGACCCCGCTCACCGCTACCGGCCTGTCCAAGTCGTACGGCTCGCTGGAGATCTTCACCGACGTGAACGTGGCGGTGGACCGGGGTTCCCGGGTGGCCATCCTCGGGCTCAACGGCGCCGGCAAGACCACCCTGCTGCGTATCCTCGGCGGCCTGCTGGAGCCGGACACCGGCCAGGTCAACCCGGGGCACGGGCTGCGGCTGGGCTACTACGCCCAGGAGCACGAGACGCTGGACGTGGACCGTACGGTGCTGGAGCACATGCGCAGCGCCGCGGCCGACCAGACCGACACCGACCTGCGCAAGATCCTCGGCGCGTTCCTCTTCTCCGGCGAGGACGTGGACAAGCCGGCCGGGGTGCTCTCCGGCGGCGAGAAGACCCGGCTGGCCCTGGCCACGCTGGTCTGCTCGGGGGCGAACGTGCTGCTGCTGGACGAGCCGACCAACAACCTCGACCCGGTCAGCCGGGAGCAGGTGCTCGACGCCATCGCCCGGTACCCCGGGGCGATCGTGCTGGTCACCCACGACCCCGGCGCGGTCATGGCGCTCAAGCCCGACCGGGCCATCCTGCTCCCCGACGGCGACGAGGACGCCTGGTCCGACGACCTCCTAGAACTCGTCGAACTCGCCTAACCCCCACCCCCACCGGTCGGTCCGCCGGCGACCCCGCCTGGTTGATCATGAAGTTGTTGTCGGACGTGCCGGCGTGTCGCGACAACAACTTCATGATCGACGCGATACGTCAGGGGGTCAGGGTGAGCAGGTGGGGGAGGATGCCGGAGGTGGTCAGGATGACCACGCCGATGGCGATGAAGATGGTCGGGACCAGCCAGTGGCCGGCGCGTTCCACGAGGCGGGTCACCCGGGGGTGGCTGCCGAGCCAGGCGCCGGCCGCGCACCAGAGCGCGATCAGCACCACGAAGACCAGCAGGAAGACCGCGCTGTCGGCGGGGCCCAGGGCGCGGAACACCGGCACGTAGACCGCCACGTTGTCGGCGCCGTTGGCGATCGTCACCCCGGCCACCCCGAGCGCCGAGCCGACCACCGCGGGCGCCTCGTCGTCGTCGGTGTCGAGCAGGGCCCGCACGCCGAGCGCGATCGGCAGCAGCCCGAGCAGCCCGGTCCACGGGTCGGGCACCACCAGCAGCCCGGCCGCGACCACCGCGCTGGCCACCGCGAGCGCGCCGATCCCCAGGTACTGCCCGGCGACGATCTGCCAGGGGCGGGGCCGGCCGGTGGTGCGGGCGGCCACGAAGAACAGGGTCAGGATGACGATGTCGTCCACGTCGGTGGCCGCGAACACCACGGCCGCACCGACCGCGCTGCCGAGAAGGTCGATCACCCGGGCAGGGTACGGCCCGGCCCGTCCCGCCCGACGCGGTGCCACCGCCGCCTCCCGGCCGTCCCGCCTGGCGCGGTGCCGCCGCCGCCCGATCCGCCCGGTGCGGTGCCACCGCCGCGTTCCGCCCGGCGCGGTGCCACCGCCATTCCGCTCAGCGCGGTGCCACCGCCGCGTCCCGCCCCGCTGCGGTGCGGAGCCGCTGCCGCGTCCTGCCCGTTCCGCCGATGCCGGGTGGCCGGATGGCCGTCGGCGGCGTCACCCTATCGGGAAGCTGACATTGCTTAGCGTGTCGATTGGCGAAGAGTTGATATCTGGCGCATGATCGTTCGAGGCGGTCTAATAGGTGGGACCGTATCCGAACCGCACAGTCTGGGACGTGAGGACACAGCATGGCAGCCACGGGCACAGCCACCAGCACTGAGAAGGGTCGCCGGATCGTCGGAGCCGAGCGTCAGACGCTCGCCAAGGACCTGGTAAAGCGGTACACCTCGGGGGAGAGCATCCGGGCGCTCGCGGCCTCGACCGGCCGTTCCTACGGGTTCATCCACCGGGTGCTCACGGAGTCCGGCGTGCAGCTGCGGCAGCGTGGCGGCGCCCGGCGCCGCAAGAAGGCGTGATCCGCCCAGCAGCGTCGTCCAGCGCCGCGCCCCGGGCCGCCCGGTGACCGCCGAGGCGACCGGGGTACGGCTGGACTGCGACGGGCCCGTCGCGACTGTCACGTTGTGCCGGCCCGACGTGCTCAACGCCCAGACCCCGGCGATGTGGCGGGCGCTGAGCGACTTCGCCCGGGACCTGCCCGGTGACGTCCGCGTGGTGGTCGTCCGCGGCGAGGGGCGGGCGTTCTCCGCCGGCCTCGACCTGTCGGTGGCCGGTGCCTCCGGGCCGGGCTCGTTCGCGGAGCTGGCCACCCTGCCCGAGCAGGAGTGCGCCGACCGCATCGCCGAGTTCCAGGATGCCTTCACCTGGCTGCACCGCCCGGACGTGGTCTCCGTGGCGGCCGTGCAGGGCCACGCCATCGGGGCCGGCTTCCAGCTCGCCCTCGCCTGTGACCTGCGGGTTCTCGCCGAGGACGCGAAGTTCTCGATGGCCGAGGTGACCCTCGGGCTGGTGCCCGACCTCGCCGGCACGAAGCGGCTCGTCGACCTGGTCGGCTACTCCCGCGCGCTGGAGATCTGCGCCACCGGCCGGCGGCTCGACGCCGCCGAGGCGGACCGGATCGGCCTGGCCACCCTGGTGGTGCCGAACGCGGAACTCGACGGCGCGGTGCGCGACCTCACCGCCGGGCTGCTTTCCGGCAACCGGGACGCGGTGGTCGAGATCAAGGCGCTGCTGGCCGGCGCCGGCGGTCGCTCCGCCGCGGAGCAGCAGCGGGCCGAGCGCGAGGCGCAGACCCGCCGCCTGCGTGATCTCGCCGGTCGGGGAGAATAGTAAGGACCGTTCGGGAAGATCCGGGTTACGGCCGAGGTTGTCAGAGTCGTCGGGAGAATTGACCTGACGGTGTTGGTCAGCCCGACGACCCGGAGGTGAGCGTGTCCAACCCGATGTCCGGCGGCGGCATGGGCGGCTGGAGCATGCTCCGGTCGATGCGCAGCCGCGACGAGATCTCCACCCACCGGCTCCAGCACGGCGTGGCCCGCCGGATCGTGGCCTTCGCCCGTCCCTACCGCCGGGACATCGTCGTCTTCCTGGTCACCGTGGTGCTCGCCGCGGTCATCGGGGTCGCCACCCCGGTGCTCGCCGGTGACGTGATCGACGCGATCAGCCGGGGCGGCGCGGAGGCGGGCTCGCTGGTCGTCCGGCTGGCCCTGGTCATCGCCGGGCTCGCGGTCGCCGACGCGCTGCTCTCCCTGGCCCAGCGCTGGTATTCGGCCCGGATCGGCGAGGGGATCATCCTCGACCTGCGCACCCGGGTCTACGACCACGTGCAGCGGATGCCGCTGCAGTTCTTCACCCGTACCCAGACCGGCGCGCTGGTGAGCCGGCTCAACAACGACGTGCTCGGCGCCCAGCGGGCGTTCACCTCGACGCTGTCCGGCGTGGTCAGCAACGTCATCCAGCTGGTGCTCACCGCGGCGGTGATGTTCACCCTCTCCTGGCAGATCACCGCGCTGTCGCTGGTGCTGCTGCCGGTCTTCATCATCCCGGCGCGGCGGGTCGGCAAGCGGCTGGCCGAGATCACCCGCGAGTCGTACAACCTCGACGCCAAGATGAACGCGACGATGACCGAGCGGTTCAACGTCGCGGGCGCGCTGCTGGTCAAGCTCTTCGGCCGGCCCGACGTCGAGGCCCGCCGGTTCGCCGGGCGGGCCGAGCGGGTGCGCGACATCGGCATCCAGTCCGCGATGTACTCGCGGACGTTCTTCGTGGCGATGCTGCTGGTGGCGTCGCTCGCCCAGGCGCTCACCTACGGCCTCGGCGGCTGGCTGGCCGTCACCGGGTCGGTCAGCGCCGGCACCGTGGTGACCCTCGCCCTGCTGCTCACCCGCCTCTACGGCCCGCTGACCGCGCTGTCCAACGTCCGGGTGGACGTGATGAGCGCGCTGGTCTCCTTCGACCGGGTCTTCGAGGTGCTCGACCTCGATCCGGCCATCAGGGAGAAGCCCGACGCCGTCCCGGTGCCGCGCGGCAACGGCCGGGTGGAGTTCCGCGGGGTGCGGTTCCGCTACCCGAGCGCCGCCGAGATCTCACTCGCCTCCCTGGAGGAGGTCGCCGCGCTGGACCGTACGGTCAACGAGCCGGTGCTCAAGGGGGTCTCGTTCGCCGTCGAGCCGGGGCAGATGGTGGCGCTGGTCGGCCCCTCCGGGGCGGGCAAGTCGACGCTGTCCATGCTGATCTCCCGGATCTACGACGTCACCGACGGGCAGGTGCTGGTCGGCGGGGTCGACGTGCGGGACGCCACCCTCGACTCGCTGCGCGACGAGATCGGCGTGGTCACCCAGGATTCGCACCTGTTCCACGAGACGATCGCCGAGAACCTCCGCTACGCCAAGCCGGACGCCACCGACGACGAACTCTGGGCGGCGCTGGCCGGCGCCCAGGTCGCCGACCTGGTCCGGTCGTTGCCCGACGGCCTGCAGACCACCGTCGGCGAGCGGGGTTACCGCTTCTCCGGCGGCGAGAAGCAGCGGATCGCCATCGCCCGGCTGCTGCTCAAGGCCCCCTCGATCGTGATCCTCGACGAGGCGACCGCCCACCTGGACTCGGAGAGCGAGGCGGCGGTGCAGCGGGCGCTGTCGGTGGCATTGACCGGGCGTACCGCGCTGGTCATCGCGCACCGGCTCTCCACCGTCCGCGAGGCCGACCAGATCCTGGTCCTCGACGACGGGCGGATCGTCGAGCGCGGCCGGCACGACGAGTTGGTCGCCGTCGGCGGCCTGTACGCCGAGCTCTACCGCACCCAGTTCGCGGTGGCCGACTCGCCCACCCCGTACGCCGACGCGACCGGCCCGGAGCCGGTGACCCTGCCGATGCGCTCGTACGTGCCGGACGACGCGCTGCCGCCCGCCGCCGCGAACTAGCCCGTCGCCGCGGCCCGCAGTTCGGCGAACGCGGCGCCCAGCGTCTCCGGGGTGAAGTGCGCGTTCAGCCCGCTCGGATTGGGCAGCACCCAGAGCCGCGCGCCGGCCAGCGGCTCCGGCTGCGGGCCGAAGCCGGCCTTCGGTCGGGCGAACCCGATCCGGTACGCGGTCACCCCGACCACGGCCACCCAGCGCGGCCGGTACCGCGCCACCTTGCCGGCCAGGATCTCCGCCCCCTCGACGAGTTCGGCGGCGGTCAGCTCGTCGGCCCGCGCGCTGGCCCGGGCCACCATGTTGGTGATGCCCAGCCCGTAGCCGGGCAGCTCGTCCTGCTCGCTCGGGTGCAGCTGCCGCGGCGTGAACCCGCCGCGGTGCAGCGCCGGCCAGAACCGGTTGCCGGGCCGGGCGAAGTGCCAGCCGGTGGCCGCCGACCACAGCCCCGGGTTGATCCCGACGAAGAGCACGTCGAGCCCGGGCGCGATGACATCGGGCAGGGTCCGGCCCGCCGCGGCCGCCAACTCCTCCCGGGTCGGCCGCCGCTGGCCGGCCGCCAGTTCCTCCCCGGTTCGCCGCCGCTGTCCGGACCCACCGGCCCGGATCTCGCCCATCGGCGGCGTACCGGTCGCGGGTCGCGTCGCGGGGCCGGGGCTCGGCGGCGCGGCCGGCTCGGGTCGTGCCCGGTCGCCGCGCCCCCGGCCCGGCCCGGTCGTCACAGGCCGCGCAGCGCGCCACCGTCGACCGGGACGGTGACCCCGGTCAGGTAGCTCGCCGCGGGGGAGAGCACGAACGCGGCCACCCGGCCGAACTCCGCCGGCTCGCCGATGCGGCGCAGCGGGATCCCCGCCTCCGCCTCGGCGCGGGCCCGGTCGGGGTCGCCGGTCGCGGCGAACAGCTCCCGGTTCCGGTCGGTCATGATCCGCCCCGGCAGCAGGCCGACTACCCGGACGCCCCGGGGGCCGTACTCGTCGGCGATGTCCTTGGCGGCACCGACCAGGCCGGGGCGCAGCCCGTTGGAGATGCCCAGTCCGGGCAGCGGGCCGCGGGCCGAGGTGGAGAGCACCAGGCCGATCGCGCCGCCGTCGGACAGCTCGGCGGCCACCGTACGCACCATCCGGACCGTGCCGAGGAAGACCGTCTCGAAGGACCGTCGCCACTGCTCGTCGCTGACCGAGGCGACGCTGCCCGGCGGCGGGCCGCCCACCGAGACCAGCGCCCCGTCCAGCCGGCCGAAGTGGTCCCGGGCGGCGGCGACCAGGCGCTCCGGGGCGGTCGGGTCGGTCAGGTCGACGGCCAGCCCGACGGCCCGCCCGGGCCCGCCGAGGCGCTCGGCGGCGGCGACGACTCCGTCGGGGTCCCGGGCGGAGAGCACCACCCGGGCGCCGTCGGCGACGAGGCACTCCGCGGTGGCGTAGCCCAGTCCGCGAGACGCGCCGGTGAGCACGTACACCCGATCGGTCAGTCCGAGATCCATGGCTCGATCCTGCCCCATCCGGCGGCCCGCGCCACTTATGGGGCGACCGGCCGTGGGCCGCCGCCGCGAGCCGCACCGGCGACGCCGGGCGCGGCCGGTCAGCGGCGGGCCGGACGCAGCAGGCGTACCCGACCGGCGAGCTGCACCGCGACGGCGCCGCCGGCGCGCCCCAGCGCGGGCAACCGGCGTGGCCGCGGCGGTCGGTGCCCGTCGTAGCGGTCGGTCGCCTCGCGCACCGCCAGTTCCTCCGCGCCGAGCGGCGGCAGCGCGCCCCGCTCCCGCAGCGCGCGGGCCAGGTCCCAACCGTCGCGCAGCGACCCGGCGGTGGGTCGGCCGGCCGCCCAGCCGGCGAAGGTGGCCGGCCAGGCGGCGCCGAAGCCGGCGGCGAGCAGCGGCCAGTGCCGGGCCACGTCGCCGGCGCGCTTGCGCAGCAGCGCCGCCCGGGCCGCGGCCAGCGGCGCTGGGTCGAAGCCCGGCGGCACCGGTGCGCCGGCCACCAGCGCCGCCACCAGTTCCGCCTGCCGAGCCGCCAGGTCAGTCGCCGGCCGGGCGGCCGGGCCGTCCGCCGCCCGAGCCGCCACCTCCGTCGCCGGCCCGGCGGCCGGGTCGTCGTTCCCCGGCCGGGCGGTGACCAGGTCGTCCGCCCGCGGGGCGGCGAGGTCGTCCGCCGGCCGCGCGGCCGGGCCGCTGTCCGCCGGCCGGGTGGTCACGTCGACTGTCGACGGTACGGTCCGGTCGACCGTCGGTCGGTTGGTCCGGCCGTCCGCCGGGCGGGCGGCCGGGCCGGTGGGGAGCGGGACGGCGGTCACGTGACCACCGGGAACCCGGCGGCCGCGGCGAGGGCGTCCAGTTCGGCGCGGAGCGTCGCGGCGGGCGGGTAGTGCCCGTCGCGTTCCAGCAGCAGCGCCGGCGGGCGGTGCCGCGCGCACAGTTCACCGAGCAGGTCGAGCACCTCGGCCGGCACCGGGTCGGTGTGCGTGTCGTGGTAGAAGCCGCCGTGCTCGGCGCCGCCGGCCACGTGCGCGTAGGCGACCCGCTCCAGCGGCAGCCGGTCCAGCAGCGCGATCGGGTCGGTGCCGCGGTTGCGCGCGTTGGCGTACACGTTGGCGACGTCGAGCAGCAGCAGGGCACCCGTGCGGTCCAGGATCTCGGTCAGGAACGCGGCCTCGTCCAGTTCGTCGTCCGGCCAGTCGAACAGCGCCGCGACCGGTTCCAACGCGATCGGTACCGGCAACTGGGCCTGCGCCCGGTCGACGTTGGCGCAGACCGCGTCGACCGCCTCCCGGGTGCGCGGCAGCGGCAGCAGGTGACCGGCCTCCAGCCCGCCGGCCCGGACGAACGCGATGTGCTCGCTGACCAGCGGGGCGTCCACTAGCCGCGCCACCGCGGCCAGCTGGGCGACCCGGGCCGGGTCGACCGGTTCCGCGCCGCCCAGGGAGAGCCGCACCCCGTGCGGTACGACCGTGACGCCCCGCTCGCGCAGCGCGGCCAGGCCGACCGGCAGCGGTCCGGTCGCCGGCACGGACTCCGCCACCACCTCGACGAAGCGCAGGCCGGGCAGCTCGGCGACGAAGCCGGCGATCTCCGGACGCCAGCCGATGCCCACCCCGGTCGGGCCGGTCATCCGCCGCACCCGCCGCCCCCACAGCCGCCGCCCCCGCAGGAGCTGCCGCCGCCGCAACCGGAGCTGCCGCCGCCGCAGCCGCCGGTGCCGCCGCTGCTGCCCAGCGCCTGCCGCTGGATCTCGGCCTGCTCGGCGAAGCCCGGATCCATCGCCCAGAGCGCGGCGGTGCCGAACAGCGCGACGCCCATCGCGGCGCCGGCCGCGCCGTAGGTGGCGTAGGCGGGGGAGGAGGTCGGGGCGAGGTGGACGTGCCGCTGGCGCAGGGTGCGCAGCGCGGCCCGGCCGGCCCGGGTCCGGTACGGCGCCCGGACCAGGATCAGGAAGGCCACGACGATGCCCACCAGGGTGAGCAGCAGATAGCCGACCGGTTTGGCGCCGGACAGCCCGTCGAAGAGCCGGAAGATCCCGACGGCCAGCAGGAGCAGCAGGGCCATCGCCCCGCGCCGGGCGGACTCGCGGCGGCCCGACGACAGGGCGAGCCCGCGCTGTTCGAGGTCGGCACCGAGCTGGGTGAGGGCCGAGGCGACCCACTGGTCCCGGCGCAGGTCCGCGACCCGGGTCCGGCGGGCCGCCGCGTTGTAGACGGCCTGGGCCAGCGGGGTGGCGCCGGCGGGCATCGGCCCGGTGGTGGCCAGGCGGCGGCCCGGGCCGACGCCGACGGAGCCGGCGCCGCGCAGCGCGCCGAGCGTGGCGGGCACGGCCAGCGCGGCGCCGCCGTTGAGGTAGGCGGCCTGCTCCGGGCTGAGCTGGTCGTAACCGGGTTCCCGGGAGCCGGCGAGCACCCGGGCCCGGTGGATCGCGCCGAGGACCACCACCAGGACGGCCGCGGCGAGGTAGAAGCGCAGGAAGGTCGGACCGGGGATGCCCCAGGTGTCGCCCGGTGCGGCAAGGACGGACATCGGCTGCTCCTGTCGCCGGAGGGATCGGCGGCCCCATTGTGGGGCAGGACCGCCACGCCGCACCGCCTGGTGCCACCCGGCCGGCGTGGCGAGGTGCCGGCCGGCCGCGTTCGCCTGGGGGAGAGGTACGAGGGGCGCGACGCCCCGCCGGGAACCGGGTACCGCCGCAGGGTCACGTGGTCGGAGCCGCCGGGGTCAGCGCCGGCGGACCGCCTCCTCGACCAGGTCCAGCACCCGGCCGAGGTCACCGGCCGGGCGGCCCATGGCCAGGTGCAGCACCAGCCCGTCGTAGGCGAGTTCCAGGAACTGGGCCAGCACGTCGATCGGGACGTCGTCGCGCAGGACGCCCGCCTCCCGCTGCCGGGCCAGCCGCTCGCGGGTCGCCTCGGCGATGGCGGCCGACCGCTCGGCCCACCGCTTGGCGAACGCCGGGTCGGTACGCAGCCGCCGGGACACCTCCAGTTGGCTGCCGAGCCAGCCGGTGGTGTCCGGGGAGACCGCCCCGGCGAGCAGGTCCCGCATCACCTGGACCAGACCGTTGCGGGCCACCGTCTCGACCATCACCGCGGCGTCGTCCTCGGCGACGGCGAGGAAGAGCGAGTCCTTGTCCCGGAAGTGGTGGAAGATCGCGCCCCGGGACAGCCGGGTGGCCTCCTCCAGCCGGCGCACGGTGGCGCCCTCGTAGCCGTGCCGGGCGAAACACGCCCGCGCGGCGGCAAGGATCTCCTGCCGGCGCGCGTCGAGCTGGTCCTGACTTACTCTGGGCACGGGTCGATCGTGTCAGGTCACCCCGCGTACTGCAAACCGTACGTACGGCTTGGGTTCGTCGGTTGGTCGATCAGCGCGCCGCCACGTTCCGGTTACGATCGCGCCGTGACGCCACCCCCCACCCCCATCGCACTGCCCACCGCGCCGCTGACCGTGGCGGCCGTCCAGGCCGGACCCGACCCCGGCGACGTGGCCGGCAACGCGGCGACCGCCGGCCGGCTGGTCCGTCGGGCGGCCGACCGGGGTGCCCGGGTGGCGGTGCTGCCGGAGCTCTTCCTGCCCGCGTACCACCCGCCGGTGCTGGCGGCCGATCCGGCCGGCACCGACGTCGCCGCCGATCCGGCGGCGGACGTCGACGACCCGCGGCTGGACCCGCTGCGGGCCGCCGCCCGCGACGGCGGCACCGTGGTGGTGGTCGGCGCGGCGGTCCGCCACCCGGACGGCCGCCGGACCATCTCCTCGCTCGTCGTCGACCGCACCGGCGCGGTCCGGGTCGGGTACGACAAGCAGCAGCTCTGGGGCGACGAGCGGGAGCTGTTCGTGCCCGGCGGGCGCGGCGCCACCCTGCTGGTCGACGGCTGGCGGTTCGGTCTCGGCATCTGCTACGACGGCTGCTTCCCGGAGCACGGCCGGGCCGCCGCGGCCGACGGGGCGCACGGCTACCTCTGCCCGAGCGGCTACCTGACCGGCTCGGAGCACCGCCGCGACCTCTACTACGCGGCGCGCGCCCTGGACAACACCATGTACGTGGTCTTCGCCAACTCGGTTGGCGGTGAACCGCCGTGGCGGTTCAACGGCGGCGCGGCCGTCTACGACCCGGAGGGTCGCCCGCTGGCGCGCGGCGCGGACACCGGCGAGGACGTGCTGGTCGCGACGCTCGACCCGGCCGCCCTGGCGGCCACCCGGGCGGCCCACTCCATGCTGGTCGACCGCCTTCCGCACCAGGGAGCGGCCCGTGCGGTGCTCACCGCCTGACCCGGGCCGGCGCCTCGCCGGGCCCTGTCGGTGCGGCGCCGGCGTCCCGTAGGGTGCCCGAGTGCCGCTGCTCCTGCTGGACCTGGACAACACCCTGCTCGACCGGGCCGGCCCGTTCCGCGCCTGGGGTGAACGGTTCCTGGACGGCATCGGCGCGCCGCCGGCCGACATCGACTGGCTGATCTCCATGGACGCCGACGGACTGACCGACAAGTGGGACGTCGCCGACGCCATCCGGGACCGGTACGGGCTCCGCATCCCCTCCATCGACCTGGTCGAGGAGCTGTACGAGGGGGTGGTGGCCAACGTCCGGCTGGACCCGCTGGTCGCCTGCGCGCTGCGGATCGCCGACGACGCCGGGTGGGTGCCGGTGGTGGTCAGCAACGGCACCGTCCGCCAGCAGGAGGCGATGATCCGGCGGACCGGGCTGGACCGGTTCGTGGCCGACTGGGTGATCTCCGAAGAGGCCGGGGTCAGCAAGCCCAACCCGAGGATCTTCGCGCTGGCCGCCCAGCGGGTCCGGATGCCGCTGCGCGGCGCCTGGGTGATCGGTGACAGCCCGGAGGCGGACATCGGCGGCGCCACCGCCGTCGGCCTGCCCAGCGTCTGGCTGCACCGCGGGCGCACCTGGACGGACCCGCGGTTCGCGCCCACCCGCACGGCGGACGGCCTGATCGCCGCCGTCGCCGCCGTGCTCGCCCGCTGAGCCCCGAGGCCGGGCCCGGCGGCGATCCGCGCTCGCCGGGTACGGCGCGCGGGTAATTCGGTTGACCGGCCGCGACCCGAGTCGCGAGCATGGTCGGCGCATCGTGCACCCGGGCGCGCGCCCGGTCGAGGAGAGGGGGTCGGTCATGGCCGTCTTCGCAGGTCACTTCCACCTGCCTCCATCAGCCTCGAGCAAGGGATCACCACCGCAGTGCGCGATCACGACCTTCCGGCGCGCGAGCGCCGTACCCGCGGCAAGCGCCGCTTCGACGACGACGAACCGACCTTCCTGAAGCGCGGCCGGGCAGCCGAGCCCGTCCTCACCGACCCGGACGCCGAGCCGGACCCGGACACCGGGGAGCGGTGGTCCTCCTGGGACGACGCCGTGCACGGCCCGCAACCCCACCCGGACTGGCTGGTCACCGAACTGGCCGCCAAGGACACCGAACTCGGTGTGCTGAAGACCGGCAAGGAAGCGGACGTCCACCTGGTCCGCCGGGCGGTGCCCGGCACCGACCGGTCCTGCCTGCTGGCGGTCAAGCGCTACCGGGACGCCGAGCACCGGATGTTCCACCGCGACGCCGGCTACCTGGAGGGGCGCCGGGTCCGCCGGTCCCGGGAGATGCGGGCGATGGCCGGCCGCACCGCCTTCGGCCGGCAGATGATCGCCGGGCAGTGGGCGGCGGCTGAGTTCGCCGCGCTGGCCCGGCTCTGGGAGATCGGCGCCGCGCACGGCCGGATCGCCGTGCCGTACCCCGTCCAGCTGCGGGGCACCGAGCTGATGCTGGAGTTCCTGGGCGAGCCCGAGGAGGGGCGGGCCGCGCCCCGGCTGGCCCAGCTGCGGCCCGATCCGGCGCAGCTGCGCGACCTGTGGGAGCAGCTGGTCGACGCGCTGGTCGTGCTGGCCCGCGCCGGCTTCGCGCACGGCGACCTGTCGCCGTACAACCTGCTGGTGCACCGGGGGCGGCTGGTGCTGATCGACCTGCCCCAGGTGGTCGACCTGGTGGCCAACCCGCAGGGCCCGGACTTCCTGGCCCGGGACGTCCGGGTGGTCAGCGCCTGGTTCGCCGCGCGCGGCCTGCCCGCCGCGCAGGACCCGGTCGAGCTGGCCGGGGAGCTGCTACGCGAGGCCGGCATCCGCTGAGGCGTACGCGTGCCGGGCGGCCGTCGGGCCGCCCGGCACGCCCGGTGCGGTGCTCACTGGAGGTAGCGCTCGACCTCCGGCTTGGGCCGTACGCCCTGGGCGTCCGGGTCGCCGTGGGTCTGCCGGGCGGCCCGCCGGCGGCGCAGCAGGTCCCAGCACTGGTCGAGGGACTCCTCCAGCTCGCGCAGCCGCTCGCGGGCCGCGTCGTCGGTGCCCGTCTCGTTGGCCTGCGCGTCCGCGCGCAGCCGGTGCTCCTCGTCGACCAGCTCGGAGATCCGGTTCAGGATGGTCTTGTCGTCCATGCCCATGAGCCTGGCACAGGGTGCCGGAGCACGCGCGGATTCATGCCCGGCCGATCGAGCGCGGTCCCGGCCCGTCCGGGCGCTGCGGTAGGTTGCCGGGCCATGACCGTCACCGTCCGCCCCGGCGGCCCCGACGACGCGGAGCGGGTCGCCGCGCTGCTGCGGGCGGCCGGCCCGCTGATCGCCACCCCGGAACTGGTCCGCTGGCAGTTGACCGGGGCGCCGGCGGCGGAACGCTTCGGGCTGCTGGTCGCCGAGGCCGACGACGGGCTGGCCGGGGTGGCCCGCACCGGGCTGCTGCCCGAGAGCGGGAAGCCCGGCTGGGGCTTCGTCAACCTGGTCGTGCATCCCCGGGAGCGGGGCCGCGGCGTGGGCGGGGCGCTGCTCGCCGCCGCCGAGGCGCGGCTCGCCGGGCTGGGCGTGCGGCGGGCGTACGCCCGGGTGGTGGACGAGGCGGCGGCGGTGACCTTCGCCGAGCGGCACGGCTACCGGCGCGGGCGGCGCTCGCTGCTGCTCGGCCTGGACCTGGCGGCCGCGGTGCTGCCCGAGCCCTCGCCGCTGGCGGCGCCGGTGCGGCTCAGCACGGCCGCCGACCTCGGCGACCCGCGCCCGCTCTACGAGGCGGACCTGGACGCCGCCCGGGACGAGCCCGGCGACGTCGGCATGGTGGAGATCAGCTACGCCGACTGGCGGGCGGCGTACTGGGAACGGCCGGACCTGGACCGGGAGCTGACCACGGTGGCGGTCGTGGACGGCGCGGTGGTCGCGTTCAGCGTGGCGCTGACCGACGGCCGGGACCGGTACCAGTCGGGGATGACCGGGACCCGCCGCGACTGGCGCGGCCGGGGGCTGGCCCGGGCGGTCAAGGACGCCTCGTTGCGGGCGGCCCGGGCCGCCGGCCACCGGACCGCCCTGACCGTCAACGACGCCGGCAACGAGGCCATGCTGGCGCTCAACCGGTGGCACGGCTACCGGCCGATCGCGGCCGAGTACCGCTACCTGCGGGATCTGCGCCCCTGAGGGTTCCCACGTCAATCCCTTGTGGAGCACGGCAAAGCCGGCCGCGAAAATTTCTCTTGGTGCGACTAGAGAAAGTTGACGCGGCAATGGCATGCTCGGCGAAACGCTTACTGCACACAGTCGTGCCGCGACGCACGGTTGCCGAAGGGGGCACAGAGCACCGTGGGAGTGCCACACACCGCGCCGGTCCACACCAGACGAGCGGACGCGGTCCCACTGCGCCAGGTGGTGCCGAGCCTGCTCCGTGATCCGGCGCAGGCCCTGGTCGAGTTCGGGGAACGGTCCCGGGGCGAGGTGGTCAAACTCAACCTCGGCTCGTTCCGCCCCTACCTGGTCACCCGGCCGGAACACCTGCAGCAGGTGCTGCGGGAGAAGGCCGCCAACTACGTCCGGGCCGGCGACGGCCTCCAGTGGCGGCCGCTGAAACGGTTGTTCGGCGAGGGCATCCTCAGCGACGGCGAGTACTGGTCGAACAGCCGGCACATCCTCCAGCCGCTGTTCACCGCGCGGCGGATCGACAACCTGGTCGACCGGCTGGCCGAGGCGATCGAGGACGCGGTCGACGAGCTGGACGCACCGGCCCGCGCCGGCCAACCGGTCGACATGGGCACCGAACAGGCCCGGATCGTCTGCTCGGCGATCATGCGGGTCTTCTTCGCCGACAAGATCTCGGTGCCGGACGCCATGAAGATCATGCAGGCGCAGGACGCGATCGCCTGGTCGGTGATGCCGCGCATCATGGTGCCGTGGGCCCCGCTGGCCGTGCCGATGCCCGGTGACCGCGCGTTCCGCCGGGCCGTCCGGCTCATCGACGACACGCTGATGCCGATCGTCCGGGCCTCCCGGGAGACCGCCGAGTCCGACGGCGACGACATCATCTCCACCCTCTGGCGTGGCCGCACCGAGGACGGCAGCCGCCTCGACGAGCGCCAGGTGCGCAACGACACGGTGGCCATGGTGGCCACCACCACCGAGACCACGATCAGCGTGCTCACCTGGCTCTGGCCGCACATCGAGCAGGACCCGCTGATCGCCGAGCGGCTCTACGAGGAGATCGACCGGGTGGTCGGCGATGCCCCGGTGCGCCGGGAACACCTGCGCGAGCTGCGCTACACCCGGCAGGTGCTCGACGAGCTGCTCCGGCTCTACCCGATCGGCTGGCTCTTCCCGCGCCGGGCCGTCGAGGCCGACGTCCTCGGCGGGGTACGGATCGAGGCCGGTTCCACCCTCGTGGTGAGCCCGCTGATCACCCACCGGATGTCGATGTTCTGGGACCGGCCGGAGGTGTTCGACCCCGACCGGTTCGCCCCCGAGCGGGCCCGCAGCCGGCACCGGTACGCCCACTTCCCGTTCGGCGGCGGCCCGCACCAGTGCCTGGGCATGCACCTGTTCTACCTCGAGGCGACGCTCATCGTGGCGACCCTGCTGAGCCGCTACCGGTTCCGCCTGCAACGGCCAGCGGTGCCCGGCATCAAGGTGGCCGCCGCGCTGCGGCCGCTGGAGCGGGTCGAGCTGACCCTGCGCCCGGTGCGGAGCGCCGCGGCATGAGCCCACAGCCCACGTCGCCGCCGTACGACGGTGGCGACCAGATCGCGCTGGCCGCCGAACAGGGCCGGATCTGCGCCCTCGCCGCCAAGGGGCAACGCGACCTGGCCGAGCGCGCCGCCGCGTACCCGGAACTCTTCCCGCCCCGGCCGTTCGACCCGGCGCTGTTCGGCAACGTCGCGATGGCGATCGCGTTCGGCGCCCCGTGGTGCGACCTCGACCAGCTGCGGATCACCAACCGGGCGGTGCTCTGGGGCTTCGCCGTCGACTGGCAGGTCGACTACGTCGCCAAGAGCCGGGACGAGATCGACCGGCTGGCCGCGAACTGCCTCGCGGTGGCCGACGGCGCCGCACCGGCCGCCGACGACCCGCTCGGCCGGTTCCTCGCCGAACTGCGCGACGAGCTGGCCGCCGTGCCGGCGTACCGGACCCACGCGCCGGTCTGGCGGGCCGAGCTGCGAAAGGTGCTCGACGCCATGGCGCGGGAGTGGGACTGGAAGCAGGCCGCCGGCTCCGGTGGCCTGCCCACCCTCGACGAGTACCTGGACAACGCCGACAACCTGGCCTGCACGGTGGTCAACGTCGTGCACTGGATCCACTCCGACGACCCGGTGACGCTCGCCCACCTGGACGCGCTGGTGGTGGCCAGCGCCGAGGTGCAGCGGATCCTGCGCCTGGTCAACGACCTCGGCACCTACGAGCGTGACCTGCGCTGGGGCGACCTCAACGCGCTGCTGCTGGTGGACGATCCAACCGTGGTGCGGCGGCGGATCGACGAGCTGGTCGGGCACGCCCGCGAGCTGCTGGCCCCGCTGCGGGACAGCTGCCCGGTGCAGGCCGACTACCTGGCCCGGCAGATCGGCTTCAGCAGCGGCTTCTACCGCTCCACGGACTTCTGGGGTGCGCTGTGACCACCTCGGAGCTCGGCACCACGGCGAGCTCCGAGGTCGCCGCGGCGGCCCGGGAACTGCTCGCCGCGCTGGCCCTCGAACCGGCCGGCCGGGTCACCGCATCGGTCTACGAGACCGGGCGGCTGGTCACCCACGCGCCGTGGCTCACCGGCCACGACCGGCGGCTGGCGTACCTGCTGGGCAGCCAGCGCCGCGACGGCGGGTGGGGCGCGCCGGGCGGCTACGCCCTGGTGCCGACCGCCAGCGCGGTGGAAGCGCTGCTCACCACGCTGCGCGCCGGCGGCGGGGACGCGGCGCCGTCCCCGACCGAGCTGGCCGCGGCGGCCGGCCGTGGGCTGGACGCGCTCGACGGCTGGCTCGCCGACGGGCTGCCGCTGCCGGACACCCCGGCCGCCGACCTGATCGTGCCGGCGCTGGTCGAGCGGATCGACGCCCACCTCGAGTGGTTCGACGAGCGCCCCGGCACCGGCCCGGACGGCTGGGCCGGCCGGCGCCTGCCGCCGGTGGACCGGCGGCGGCTGGACGGCCTCGGCGCGCTGCTGGCCAGCGGCCGGCCGGTGCCACAGAAGCTCCAGCACGCATTCGAGGTGCTCGGCCCGGCCGCCCGGGGCCGGCCCGACGTCGCGCCGGTCGCCGGTGCCGTGGGCGCCTCGCCGGCCGCCACCGCCGCCTGGGTCGGCGACGCCCCGGACGCGGCGAACCCGGCCGTGCGGGCGTACCTGGCCGAGGCGGTCCGCCCGCACGGCGGTCCGGTGCCCTGCTGCACCCCGATCACGGTCTTCGAGCGGGCCTGGACGCTGAGCAGCCTGGCCCGGGCCGGCGTGCCGGTGCGGCCGGCGCCGAAGCTGGTCGCGGAGCTGGCCGGCGCGCTCGGCCCGCAGGGCACCCCGACCGGTCCGGGGCTGCCGGCCGACGCCGACACCACCTCGGTCACCCTCTACGCGCTGGCCCGGCTCGGCCACCCGGTGGACCCGGCCAGTCTGCTGCGCTACGACGTGGGCAGCCACTTCTGCACCTGGCGCGGCGAGGACGGGCGGTCGGTGACCACCAACGCGCACGTGCTGGAGGCGCTGGGCTGGCACGCCCGGCACACCGCCACCGGCGCCGCCCGGTACGGCGACCGGGTCGCCGCGCTGGCCGGCTGGCTGCGCGAGCAGCAGCGGTCCGACGGACGGTGGGCCGACCGCTGGCACGCCTCGCCGTACTACGCCACGTCCTGCGCGGTGCTGGCGCTGACCGGGTACGCCCCGGCCGAGCTGGCCGGGCCGGCGGTGGACCGGGCGGTGGACTGGGTGGTGGCCACCCAGCGGCCGGACGGGTCGTGGGGGCGCTGGAGCGGCACCGTGGAGGAGACCGCGTACGCGCTGCACGTGCTGCTCGGCACCGACCGCCCGGCGCGGCCGGGGGTGCCGGAGGCGGCCCGCCGGGGCCTGCACCAGCTGGCCACGATGGACGGCCGCCGGGACGATCCGCCACTGTGGCACGACAAGGACCTCTACGCTCCGGTGCTGATCGTCCGGGCGGCCGTGCTCGCGGCCCGGCAGCTCGCGCTCACCAGATCGGACCTGCTCGGGCGGGGTGGGGCGGCGCTGGACGCGCCCGCGCCGGACGATTCCATGATCAGGAGCGCTTGAGTGACGAAGCGGACGCTGCTAGCGTGCGCCGGGGTCGATGCGTGCGCGTACGTGCGCGACTGACTGACGGATCACACAGGCCACGCCAGGGACGGTGTAATGGGTTCCCGCAGTTCGAATCTGCGTACCAAGGTTGTCGCCCTGCTCGCCTCGCTGGTCGCGCTCTGGAGCTTCACCGCCTGGGTGACCATCCGGGACGGCGTGAACCTGCTCGGCGTGCAGGCGCTGGACAGCAAGGTCTTCAACCCCACCGAGCCGCTGCTGCTGCAGTTGCAGCTGGAACGCCGGACGTCGGTGACCTTCCTCGGGCGTCCCGACGACGGCCAGCGGGCGGCCCTGGCCGAGGTGCGGCAGCGCACCGACCAACTCGCCGCCGAGTTCACCGAGTCGATCGACAGCTGGCAGGTCGCCGCGCTCGGCAGCGACACGCTCGACCAGCGGCTCGACGAACTGGTCGGCGGCCTCGACGAGCTGGCGGCCACCCGTACCGCGGTCGACGACAAGAGCATCGACCGGGCCGAGGCCGGTGGCGCGTTCACCGAGCTGATCGAGTCGATCTACCGGGTCTACGACGCGCTCGGCAACCTCGACGACGAGCAGGCCGCCGAGGACACCGCCGCGCTGATCGGCCTCAACCGGGCCCGGGAACTGCTGTCCCAGGAGGACGCCCTGCTCGCCGGCGTGCTGGCGGCCGGTCGGATCACCCCCGCGGAGCGGGCGCAGTTCACCCGGATCGTCGGCGCCCGGCAGTTCACCGCCAACCAGTCGATCGTCCGGCTGCCCGCGGCCGACCAGCGTCGCTACGACCAGATGTCCACCGGCGAAACCTTCCGCCGGCTGGCCGACCTGGAGAACCAGGTCATGCAGAGCGACGCCGGCACCCGGCCCCCGGTCGAGGCGGCGCAGTGGAACGACACCACCGCTCCGGCGCTGACCGAGATCGGCGACGTGGTGCTCGCCGGTGGCGACGACATCGTCGACCGGGCCACCCCGATCGCCATCGGCGTCATCGTCCGGCTGGTGCTCGCCGCCGGTCTCGGCCTGCTCGCCGTCGTCGCCTCGATCATCGTGTCGATCACCACTGCCCGGGCCCTGGTGCGCCAGCTGGAGCGGCTGCGCGAAGCCGCCTTCCGGCTGGCCAACGAGCGGCTGCCCAGCGTGGTCGAGCGGCTCGGCCACGGCGAGGAGGTCGACGTGGCCAAGGAGGCGCCGCCGCTGCAGTTCGGTGACGACGAGATCGGCCAGGTCGGCAAGGCCTTCAACGCGGTGCAGGAGACGGCGATCCGCACCGCGGTCGAGCAGGCCGAACTGCGCCGCAACGTCCGCGAGGTGTTCCTCAGCCTGGCCCGGCGCACCCAGGCGCTGGTGCACCGCCAGCTCACCCTGCTCGACGCGATGGAGCGGCGAGAGCAGGACGCCGAGGAGCTGGAGGACCTGTTCCGGGTCGACCACCTGGCCACCCGGATGCGGCGCAACGCGGAGAACCTGATCGTGCTCTCCGGCTCCACCCCCGGCCGCGCCTGGCGGCGCAACGTGCCGATGGTGGACGTGGTCCGCGGCGCGGTCGCGGAGGTCGAGGACTACACCCGGGTCAACGTGCTGCCGCTCGGGCCGGTGTCGCTGACCGGCCGCGCGGTCGGTGACGTCATCCACCTGCTCGCCGAGCTGATCGAGAATGGCCTGTCCTTCTCGCCGCCGCACACCACCGTCGAGGTGCGCGGGCAGATGGTGGCCAACGGCTTCGCGATCGAGATCGAGGACCGCGGCCTGGGCATGAGCGAGGAGGACCTGGCCGCCGCGAACCACCGGATCGTCGACCAGTCCGACCTCAACCTGGCCAACGCCGCTCGGCTGGGCCTGTACGTGGTGAGCCGGCTGACCGAGCGGCACGGCATCCGGGTGCAGCTGAAGGAGTCCGCCTACGGTGGCACCACCGCGGTCGTGCTGATCCCGGCCGACCTGGTCACCGCCGACGACTCCGACCCGAGTACCTCGGGCGGCTTCCCCGCCGGCGCTCCCGCCCCGACCGCGGCGCCGGCTGCCGCGGCCCCGGCCGCGCCGGCCGCCGAGCAGCCGTCCGCCCCGCTGGCGGTGCCGGTGGCGCTGGCCGAGCCGCCGGTCGTCGCCGAGCCGGTCGAGCCGGTCGAGCCGGCCCCGGTGGCCACGGCGGGCGCCGACGGCGCTGACGGCGAGTCCGGCAGCGACGGCGGTGCGGACGGGGCGCTGCCCACCCGGACCCGGGGCCGGAGCCTGCCGGCCGGCGAGGACCCGCTGCCGACCCGGGCCCGGCGCTGGTCGGAGCAGGCGGCCCTGGACGGGCCGACCTTCCCGACCGGCCTGCCGATGGCCGCCGCCCGGTCCGACGTGGACGTCACGCCGACCGGTGCCCCGGCCGGTCCGGCGCCCGCCGGCGACGCCGCCCCGGCGACCGACGGTCGCCCGGACGCCGCCGCCGGACAACCGCAACCGGCCCGGACCGACTCCGGGCTGCCCGTCCGGGTCCGGCAGGCCAACATCGTGCCCGAGCTGCGCGACGAGTCGGCCGCCCCGGACGACGACGAGGACGTGGTCCGCCCGCCCGAGCAGGTACGCCGGATGATGAGCTCCTACCAGACCGGCACCCGGCGCGGGCGTACGGACGCGGCGCGACTGCTCGGCGGGCCCGGCGCCAGGCCGGACTCCGGGCCCGACCCCGACGAGCAACAAGCGACCTGACCGGCGCGGGCGGTGCGGGTACCCCGCTCGCGACGTGACGGTCAGCCCCACACGAGCACGGCGACAACGCCGGGGGAGAAGAGGACGACGAGTGGCGCAGAAGACGGCTTCGAGTGCCGACCTGACGTGGTTGCTGGATGATCTGGTCGGCCGGGTGAAGCAGGCCGAGCATGCTGTCGCGCTCTCGACGGACGGCCTGCTGATGGCCTCCTCGCAGGGACTCAGCCGCGACGACGGAGAGCACCTCGCGGCGATGGCGGCGGGCATCCAGAGCCTGGCCCGGGGCGCCGGCAAGCGCTTCGGCGGCGGGCAGGTGCAGCAGACCATCATCGAGATGCAGTCCTCGTTCCTGTTCGTCACGGCCGCCGGGCGCAACGCCTGTCTCGCGGTGCTGGCCAGCGAGGACGCCGACGTGGGCCTGATCGCGTACGAGATGGCGATGCTGGTCACCCGGGTCGGCAAGTTCGTCGCCTCGCCGACACGCAACGCCGAGCAGTCGGCCGGCGAGAAGTAGCCGCGATGACGGTGCAGGGAGAGTCCGCGGAACATCAGTGGGTGGACGACCATGCGGGTCCGGTGGTGCGTCCGTACGCGGTGACGCGTGGCCGGGCCCGCCCGGTCACCGGCACGTTCGACCTGATCTCCCTGGTGACGGCGACCCGGGCCGACGTGACCCCGGAGGTCGGCCTGGGGCCGGAGCACCTGGCGATCGTCGGGCTCTGCCAGCGGATGCAGTCCGTCGCCGAGATCGCCGCCCACCTGGACCTGCCGGTGGGCACCATCCGCGTCCTGCTCGGCGATCTGGTGGCTCGCAACCTGGTGCAGGTCCGCGAGCCGCGGAACACGGCCGGCCTTCCCGACAACAGCGTTTTCGAGGCGGTAATCAATGGACTACGGGCACTCTGAGCGGCCGGCGGGAGCGACCCCACTGCCCACCGCGATCAAGATCCTGGTCGCGGGTGGATTCGGCGTGGGCAAGACCACCATGGTCGGTGCGGTCAGCGAGACGCGCCCGTTGCGTACCGAGGAGGTGCTGACCGAGAGCGGCGTCGGCATCGACGACCTCTCCGGGGTGGAGAGCAAGACCACCACCACGGTGGCGATGGACTTCGGCCGGATCACCATCAGCGACGACCTGGTGCTGTATCTTTTCGGCACCCCCGGTCAGGACCGGTTCTGGTTCGTCTGGGACGAGTTGGCGCTCGGCGCGATCGGCGCGGTGGTGCTGGCGGACACCCGTCGGCTGGCCGACTGCTTCCCCTCCATCGACTACTTCGAGGGCCGGGGCACCCCGTTCGTGGTGGCGGTGAACTGCTTCGAGGGCGCCCGGCAGTACCGGCTGGACGAGGTGCAGGCGGCACTCAACCTGGACCCGGGGGTACCGGTGCTGCTCTGCGACGCCCGGCAGCGTGAGTCCAGCAAGGAGGTGCTCATCACGCTGATGGAGCACGCCATGAAGACCCGGGACGCCCGCCGCCGGGCCGCCGCCGACTGACCATGCCCTTCGCGGTCTGTCGCTCGCCCTGGTCGACGAGCTCGAACAGGCGCTCGACGGGTACGGCGGGGCGCGCCGGTCCTGGTGACGCACGATCGGGCGCTGCGGCAGCGCTTCACCGGCAGGCGAATTCTGCTCTCGGGAGGTTGCACATGCAGATCGACGGTTCGCCGTACGGGGTCGTCACCGGGCGGGACGGCGCCCTGTGGTTCACCCTCGTCCAGCAAGGGCGGATCGGGCGCGTCGTGCCGGGCGGCGAGCCGACCTTCTTCCAGCTCGATCCGCCGGACGGTCAGCCCACGGTGATCACCACGGGGCACGACGGCGCGCTGTGGTTCACCGAGCACGCCGGCGGCCGGATCGGCCGGATCGGCGTCGACGGGACGGTCCGCGCGTTCGACGTCGCCTCGCCGTACGGCATCGTCGCCGGCCCCGACGGCGCGATGTGGTTCACGCAGCTCCAGGAGGACCGGATCGGCCGGATCGATCCGGCGGGCCGGATGAGCTTCGTCGCCCTGCCCACCGAGAAGGCCATGCCGTCGGCGATCGCCGCCGGGCCCGACGGGCTGCTCTGGTTCACCCTCAACCAGGGCAACGCGATCGGCAGCGTCACGGTGGCGGGGGAGGTCACGCTCCATCCGCTGCCCACCGGGGCCGCGGCGCCGGTGGGGATCTGCGCCGGCCCGGATCGGGCGATGTGGTTCGTCGAGATCGGCGCGGGCCAGATCGGCCGCATCGACGGCGCCGGCACGATCACCGAGCATCCGTTGCCGGATCGGGCGGCGCGGCCGCACGCCATCGTGGCCGGCCCCGACGACGCCCTCTGGTTCACCGAGTGGGGCGCCGGCAGGCTGGGACGCATCACCACCGACGGCACGGTCACGGAGTACCCACTTCCGGGTGCCGAACCGCACGGCCTGACGGTGGGACCGGACGGCAGGATCTGGGTCGCGATGGAGTCGGGCGCCCTCGTCGCGGCGGAGGCGTGACCAGCACCGCCGGGTAGGCGTTCCACCGGCCGCACGACGAAAGGGCCCCTCCCCGCATCCGCGGGAAGGGGCCCTCTCCGGTGTACGACGTCAGCCGGCGATCATGCGGCGCAGGACGTACTGCAGGATGCCGCCGTGGCGGTAGTAGTCCGCCTCACCCGGGGTGTCGATCCGCACCACCGCGTCGAACTCGATGCCGGTGTCGGTGCTGACCTTGACCGTACGCGGCGTGTCGCCGTCGTTCAGCGCGGTCACCCCGGCGATGGAGAACGTCTCGGTGCCGGTCAGGCCCAGCGACTCGGCGGTCTCGCCGGCCGGGAACTGCAGCGGCAGCACGCCCATGCCGATCAGGTTCGAGCGGTGGATCCGCTCGTACGACTCGGCGATGACCGCCTTGACGCCGAGCAGCATGGTGCCCTTGGCCGCCCAGTCCCGCGACGAGCCGGAGCCGTACTCCTTGCCGGCCAGGACGACCAGCGGCACGCCGGCCTCCTGGTAGGCCACCGAGGCGTCGTAGATCGAGGTCTGCTCACCGGTCAGGTGGTTGACCGTGAAGCCGCCCTCGACGCCCGGCACCAGCTGGTTGCGCAGCCGGATGTTGGCGAAGGTGCCCCGGATCATGACCTCGTGGTTGCCCCGGCGGGAGCCGTACGAGTTGAACTCGTGCCGCGGCACGCCGTGCTCGGCCAGGTACCTGCCGGCGGGGGAGTCGGCCTTGATGGAGCCGGCCGGGGAGATGTGGTCGGTGGTCACCGAGTCGCCCAGCTTGGCCAGCACCCGGGCGCCGGCGATGTCGGTGACCGCCTTCGGCTCCCGCTCCATGCCCTCGAAGTACGGGGGCTTGCGGACGTAGGTCGACTCGCCCTCCCAGGCGAAGGTGTCACCGGTCGGGGTGGGCAGCGACTGCCACCGCTCGTCGCCGGCGAAGACGTCCGCGTACGCCGAGCTGAACCCGGAGGCGCCGATCGCCGAGGCGATGACGTCCTGGATCTCGGCGCTGTTCGGCCAGATGTCGCGCAGGAAGACCGGGTTGCCCTGGCTGTCCTCGCCGATCGGCTCGTTGGCCAGGTCGATGTCCATCGTGCCGGCCAGCGCGTACGCGACCACCAGCGGCGGGGACGCCAGGTAGTTCATCTTGACGTCCGGGTTGATCCGGCCCTCGAAGTTCCGGTTGCCGGAGAGCACCGAGACGACGGCCAGGTCGGCGTCGTTGACGGCGGCCGAGATCTCCTCGGGCAGCGGGCCGGAGTTGCCGATGCAGGTGGTACAGCCGTAGCCGACCAGGTGGAAGCCGAGCTTCTCCAGGTAGGGGGTGAGGCCGGCCCGCTCGTAGTAGTCCATGACGACCTTCGAGCCGGGCGCCAGGGTGGTCTTCACCCACGGCTTGCGGGCGAGCCCCTTCTCCACCGCGTTCCGGGCCAGCAGCGCGGCACCGATCATGACCTGCGGGTTGGAGGTGTTGGTGCAGGAGGTGATCGCGGCGATCACCACGGCGCCGTGGTCCAGCTCGAACTCGGTGCCGTCCGCGCCGGTGACCCGGATCGGGTTGGTGGCCCGCCCACCGGCGCCGACCGCTGCCGTCTCCAGGTCGCGCGGGGCGTCGGCCGGGTCGTTGACCCCGTTGGCCGGGGAGTCGCTGGCCGGGAAGGACTCGGCGCTGGCCTCGTCGGCGTGGCCGATGACCCCGAACGGCTTCTCCTGCTGCGGCACGCCGGCGGCGCGGCCCCGGTCGCCACCGGTCTCGTCGGCGGCCACGTAGTCCTTCAGCGCCGAGCGGAACAGCGTCTTGGCGCTGCCCAGCGGCACCCGGTCCTGCGGGCGCTTCGGGCCGGCCAGGGACGGCTCGATGGTGCTCAGGTCGAGCTCCAGGCGCTCCGAGTACTCCGGCTCGGCGTTCGGGTCGTGCCAGAGGCCCTGCTCCTTGGCGTACGCCTCGACCAGCGCGACCTGCTTCGGGTCGCGGCCGGTCAGCTCCAGGTAGCGGACGGTCTCGGCGTCGATCGGGAAGATCGCCACGGTGGAGCCGTACTCCGGCGACATGTTGCCGATGGTGGCCCGGTTGGCCAGCGGCACCGCGCTCACGCCGGGACCGTAGAACTCGACGAACTTGCCGACCACACCGTGCTTGCGCAGCATCTCGGTGATGGTGAGCACCAGGTCGGTGGCGGTGGTGCCGGCCGGCATCTCACCGGAGAGCTTGAAGCCGACGACCCGCGGGATCAGCATGCTGACCGGCTGGCCGAGCATCGCGGCCTCGGCCTCGATGCCGCCGACGCCCCAGCCCAGCACGCCCAGGCCGTTGACCATCGTGGTGTGCGAGTCGGTGCCGACGACCGTGTCCGGGTACGCCTGCCCGTTGCGCTCCATGATGGTGCGGGCCAGGTACTCGATGTTCACCTGGTGCACGATGCCGGTGCCCGGCGGGACGACCTTGAACTCGTTGAACGCGGTCTGGCCCCAGCGCAGGAACTGGTAGCGCTCCTTGTTGCGCTCGTACTCCAGCTCGACGTTGCGCTGGAAGGCGTCCTCGCGGCCGAACAGGTCGGCGATGACCGAGTGGTCGATCACCAGCTCGGCCGGGGCGAGCGGGTTGACCTTGGTCGGGTCGCCGCCGAGGTCGCGTACCGCCTCGCGCATGGTGGCCAGGTCGACCACGCAGGGCACGCCGGTGAAGTCCTGCATGAGCACCCGCGCCGGGGTGAACTGGATCTCCACGCTCGGGTCGGCGGTGGGGTCCCACGCGCCGAGCTGCCGGATGTGGTCGGCGGTGATGTTCGCGCCGTCCTCGGTCCGCAGCAGGTTCTCCAGCAGGATCTTCAGGCTGTAGGGCAGCCGGTCGTGGCCGTCCACCTTGCTGATCTTGAAAATCTCGTAGCTCGCGTCTCCGACGCGTAGCTGGGTCTTCGCACCGAAGGTGTCGAGGCTCGCCACGTCGTACTCCTTCACACCAGCGACCGTGAGTAGTCCTGAGCAGTCTGTCGCACCGGCCGGAGTGCCGCCGTGGTTAGGTGACACTTACCGCCGATTCTCGCTTTCAACAAAACCGTACGTCCGTCTTGCTAAACACGCAACCTCGTGCCATGGTTCGGGACGAGGAGGTACCACCATGATCCATCACGTCCAACTCGCCTGCCCGCGCGGCTCCGAGGACGCGTCCCGGTCCTTCTACGTGGGCGTGCTCGGCCTCACCGAGAAGCCCAAGCCGCCGGTGCTCGCGGCCCGCGGTGGCTGCTGGTTCACCGGACACGGCACCGAACTGCACCTCGGCGTCGAGGACGACTTCCGGCCCGCCCGCAAGGCGCACCCCGCCCTGGTCTGGCCGGACCTGGACGCGCTCGCCGACCGACTCACCGCCGCCGGTCACCCCGTCACCTGGGGCGATGACGAGCTACCCGGGATGCGCCGCTTCCACACCGAGGACGTGCACGGCAACCGGCTGGAGTTCCTGACCCCGCTCGATTGACCCGCGGCCCGCTGGGCGGCGTCCGGCCCGTCGTGCGGGCCGATGCCGGCCCTGTCGTGCGGGGGCGATGCCTGGCCCGTCGTTGCGGGGACGATGCCTGGCTTGTCCGTGCCGGGCGGCGGCCGGCCTGTCGTGCGGGGGACGTCGGGGTTCAGGCCGTGCCGGTGGCGCCGCCGGCACGGCGTACGGCCTCGTCCAGGGCTTCGGGGGTACGACCGACCAGCGCGCTGCCGTCGTCGAGCAGCAGGATCGGGCGCTGGATCAGCTCCGGCGAGGCGACCATCGCCTCGATCCAACGCGGCTCGGTCGCCGTGTCGCGCGGCCAGTCCGCCATCCCCCGAGAGACCGCCGCCGGCTCCTGGAGCCGGCAGATGTCCCAGGGACGCGCGTCCAGCCGGCGCAACACCTCGACCAGTTCCTCGACGGTCGGCGGCTGGTCGAGGTACGGCCGGACCTGGTAGCCGACGCCGGCCTCGTCCAGGACGGACCGGGCGCAAGCGCTCTTGGAGCAGGCGGGGTTGTTCCAGATCTCCATGCCCGACATGGTGCCAGCCGCCCATCCTGGCACGCCCGCCCCGGTAGCGCCCCACCGGCGCCCGGCGCTCCGGGATGTAGGGGCCTCGGAGCCCCCGGCAGGCCACTACATCCCGCATGTTGCGCGGACTCAGCGGCGAGGACGCCCGCCCGGGGCCGGCCCGTCGGTCAAGCGCCGTGATGTTCCGGCGGGCGTCGACCTGGTCGGCCCGTCGGCCCGTCGGCCCGTCGGTCTGTCCGGGCGGCCGGGAGCGGCCCGAGGCCCGGGAACCGGCCTTCGACCGGGCCACCGCCGCCCGGTGCTCGCCGCGGCCGCGCGTGTCGTGGCCGGAGTGGGCAGTTCCGCACCGGCGTGATACCTCAGAGTCATAAATATGCCGCTGTGTCATCACGCCCGTCGGGCGATCGGTCGGCGCTGGCGTCCCCGACGCCCCTGGCACCCCTGCGCATTGACCACGGTGCTCTTGCAGTCGTGATCCACTCCGTGTCGGCGATGTGGCGGCATCCCGAGCCGGCGGACACCCCCATGTCCCCGACACGGTGTGGATCACCGGGGTGCGTGGTGAGTCGTTGGTGACATGAGCTCCACAGCGCGCCCGCTGGCGGCCATTCCCTCCCCATCGCCCCACACCAGCCCGCCGCGCATCTCGCGGCCGCCCGGACAGCCCGGTGATCAAGGGGTTTTGTGTCATCGCCGGGCCCGGATTCTGACGCAAACCCCTGGATCGCCCCGGCGGACGGGCGGGCGGTGCGGTCGGGTTGCCCGGTGTCGTCTGGGGTGCGGTCGGGGGTGTCTCCATGGCGTCGGGGCCGGCGAGGGCCGGTAGTCCGGGGACGGGCCGTTGTCCGGGAACGGGCCGGTAGGTCCGGAGACGAGCCGTCGTCCGATGACGAGCCGTCGTCCGGGCGACGGGCGGTTGTCCGGGGATGAGCCGCCGTCCGGGGGCGCCCCGTTGGCCGGCGACGGGCCGTTGTCCGGTGGTGGCCGGGTGTCCGGTGGCGTCTTGGTTGTCCGGTGACACCGGGGATGTCTGGATCGGGTTGTCCGGTGGTGTGGGTGGGTGCGGGGTTTCGGGGTTGGTGTGGGGTGGTCGGGGCCACGCTGGGGGTGGAATCGGTGGCGGGTCGGGGTCGTTGAACATGGCATACCCGCGCCACACCCCCCGGGTGCTGGCACGCGGGTGCAGCCCAGCCGGATCGCAGGGCGGAATGCCTACCGGCCGCGGGTCGTTGACCAATCCCCGGACGGGCCGAGCAGGCCCCCGGCCGACGCCCCCGGAATGGCGGGCCGGCCCGGGTCGTTGAACAACCCCGGACGGCCGAAGCAGGCCGCCGATACACCCGGCCTCGGAGCCCCCGGAAATGGCGGGCCTGCCCGGATGGGTTACACCCCCGGTCGCCCGGCGTCGCCCGGAGCGATCCACTGTTTCGCACGACCCTTTCCTCACCGCGCGGCCCACCCATCCCCCTTGGGTGTGCCGTGTTTCCCCCGGATCGAAAGGCTTGTGATCACCATGCGTACCGACATCCTGCGTAAGACCGCCCTGACCGCCGCCGGCCTCGCGTTCACCGGCGGCGCCATCGCCGCCCCCAGCACCGCCGTCTTCGCGGCCGAGAAGCCGACCACCTCGGTGACCACCGACCGCAAGAACGGTGAGCGGGAACTGGGCGTGCGCTACGAGGCCCAGCCGAACTTCTACTACTGCGGCCCCGCCGCCGCCCGCAACGCCCTGTCCGTGCAGGGCAAGAACATCAACATGGACGCCATGGCCGAGGAAATGGGCACCACCGAGGCCGGCACCAACTCCATCAACGACATCACCCCCGTCCTGAACAAGGAAACCGGTAAGGACGTCTACCGCAGCGTCGAGATCCGCGACCGCGCCGCCGACGACAAGCAGACCGACAAGCTGCGCGCCGACGTGGTCAAGGCCGTCGACGAAGGCCGCGCCGTGGTCGCCAACATCGCCGGCACCGCCACCGACACCGACGGCAACACCCACTCCTTCGAAGGCGGGCACTACATCAGCGTCGTCGGCTACCGCGACGGCGGTAACACGGTCACCATCGCCGACTCCGCCAACCCGAACACCGCCAGCTACCGGATGAGCATCGACAACCTCGCCGACTGGATCGCCACCCGCGGCTACGCCGCCTGACACGCGAACAAGCAACACCACGAAGGGCCGACCCCCAACCCGGGGGCCGGCCCTTCGCCGTGTCCGCGTTTCCCGGTATCGGGAGCGGGAACCCGCCGCCCGGGGGAGGAGCCGACCGACCGTACGCCGAGGGGAGTGGTCCGGTGGGGTACCGCAGCGTGGGTACGGTGGCCGCGGTGCGCCGTACGCCCGTGGCCGGCGCGCCGTTGTACTGCGACGCCCGCGAGTACGGCCTGCGGGGCGACGGCGTGACCAACGACCAGCCGGCGCTGGCCGCGCTGGTGGACCGCCTCGGCGCGGGCTATGCGGCCGACGGGCGGGCCCGGGTCATCTACTGCCCACCGGGCACCTACTCGATCCGCGACGCCGGCACGGTCTGGCGCAGCGGGGTGTCGCTGATCGGCGCCGGGCCCGGGGCGACCCGCTTCCTGCTGAGCAACGAGGGGAACCGGGCCGACCCGATGCCGCTGGCGTTCTGGACCACCGTGCAGCACGGCGCAAACCGGGACCGGCACATCGCCGACTGCACCTTCGCCGACTTCGAGATCGACGGCTCGGGGGTGGCCCTGGCGCAGTACGACTACCTCGCCAAGGGGCTCGGCCTGCAGTACGTGGTGCGGGGCATCTTCCGCAACCTCTACATCCACCACACCGGAGCCACCGGGCTCGGCTGCGACTTCCTCCAGGACAGCCTGATCGACGGGGTGGTGGTGGTCGGCTGCGGCCGGCTGGACAACGGTGAGGAGATGGGTGGCGCCGGCATCGGGGTGGGCATCGGCGGCTGGGGCGCGGTGGAGCGGCTCACCATCGCCAACTCCACCGCCCTCGGCAACGGCACCAACGGCATCTTCCTGGAACTCCAGAAGGACTACTGGACGCCCCCGCGCGGCTACCGCATCATCGGCTGCCACAGCGAGGCCAACCGGTTCGGCATCTCCGACTGGGGCGCGGACGGCCTGATCGTGACGGCCTGCACCATGACCGGCAACCTGGAGGCCGGCTTCGACGTGTCGGCCAACGGCACGGCCGGGATCGCCGGTCGCGGCGGCCTGCTCACCGACTGCGTCATCGACGGCAACATCGGCGACGGGGTAAGCATGGGCAACACCCCCGGCCCGTACACGGTCCGGGGCAACCGGATCAGCCGCAACGGCGGCCACGGCTACCGCGAACACGTGCTCGGTGACGGCTACCGCGGCCCGGCCTCGGACGTCGTGATCGACAGCAACGAGATCTGGGAGAACGGCTGCGACGGGATCCGGATCGACCGGCCGATGACCGACCCGACGATCGTCGGCAACCGGATCCGCAACAACGGCCGGCGGTGTGCCCCGGCGGCCTCCGGCGGTGGCGAGTCGGTGTGGTACGGCACCCGGTCCATGATCGACCGCAGCGCCGACTGGACCCAGGACGGGCACCGGGGCAAGGTGCTGCGGGTCGGATCGCGGGCGGCGGTGGTGGCCGGCAACACCGACACCGAACTGGCCCTCGCCGAGATCCGTCCGGACACCGTGACCGCCTGGAACGAGGACACCCCGGGGCCCGGCACCGGGTACGTTCTGCCCGACGCCCCACCGGTGCGGGCCGGAATCACCGTCAACGCCGCTGTGGACTCGGCGATCGTCCGCGGCAACCGGATCTGGGACCGGCGGGACCAGCAGACGCAGACCTACGGGGTGTGGGTCACCGAGCGCGGCCGGTGCGTGGCCTGTCGGGTCGACGACAACGACTTCGCGGGCAACGCCTCGGGTCCGGTGCGGCTGGACACGCCCCTGGACGGCGGCAGCTGGTACCGCAACCACGACGACGGTCACTGACCGCGCCGCGGCGGGCGCCGCTCAGGCCGCGTCGTCGGCCGGCTTCGCCGCGCTGGCCTGCGCGTGCCGGTCCCGCAACCGGGCCCGGATCTCCTCCGGGGTGTACGCGCGCCGCCGCCGCTCCGCCCGGGCGATCACCACGCCGGAGGCCGCGACACCGGCGAGACCCGCGAGCCCGAGCACCTTCCACCACCGCAACCGTCGCCGCATCGGCCTAGGGTAGACGGCCATGAGGGTGCGAATCAGCGGTCCGGCCCACGGTGGCGTGTCGGGCGACGGTGGGGCGCCGGCATGAGTATCAGCCTGGACGAGGCGGTCGAGCTGACCCGTACCGGCGACCTGTGGGTGTTCCGCGGCCGCAGCGTGCCGGACCGGGCCATCCAGTTCACCACCAACAGCCCGGTCAACCACGTCGGCATGGCGGTGGTGCTGGACGACATGCCGCCGCTGATGTGGCACGCCGAGCTCGGCCGGTCGCTGCCGGACCTGTGGTCTGGCACCCACCAGCGCGGCGTGCAGCTGCACGACCTGCGGGACGCGGTCTGCGTCTGGGCGACCCGGTATGGCCAGCGGGCCTGGCTGCGCCAGCTCGACCCGCCCGCGGACGCCGGGATGGAGGACGCGGTGCTGCGTACCGTGGCCCGCCTGGACGGCACGCCCTTCCCGTCCACCGCCCAGCTCGCCTGGCGCTGGTTGCGCGGCCGGGTACCGGCGGTCCGGCTGCCGGCACCCGGGCGCCGAGGCAGCGCCGGCACGCCGGTGCGCGACGGCGCGCTGGAGTCGGCGTACTGCGCGGAGGTCGTCGCGGTGACCTACGAGGCGATGGGGCTGCTCCCCGCCGGGCGGCGACCGAACTGGTACGACCCGGGCCGGTTCTGGAGCGGCGACGACCTCGGCCTGACCGGCGGCGCCCAGCTCGGGGCCGAGATCGAGGTGCGGGTACCGGCGCGTTGAGGTTTGGCCGGCCGGCTGATCGGCAATTGTCAGCGGGGTGAGAGCCTCCACCGACCTGGACACGCTGACCGACTTCTTCGACCGGTACGGCGTGGCGCTGACCGCCGGCGACGTGCCCGCCATCGCCGGCTGCTACGCCCTGCCGGGGCTGGTGGTCGCCGACACGTACAGCTTCTCGTTCACCTCGCCGGCGGCGGTCGCACTGTCCTTCGTGGGCGCCGCGCCGGACTACCGGGAGCGGGAGCTGGTCGCCGCGCACGCCGCCATCGAGGACGTGCAGCCGGTCTCCGCCCTGCTGACCATGGTGGCTGTCGAGTGGGAGTTCCTGGACAGCCAGGGGCGGAAGGTGCCCGGCGAACGGTACCGCTACCTGCTGCGGACCACCGACCGGGGCCCGGTCATCTGCACGGTGGTGCGGACCGCCTGACCGCCGCCGGGTCGCCCGAGCCGGACGCGCCCGGCCGGCCGGCCCTGCCCGGACCGGACGACGGGCCGGGTGGGGGACCGGTTCACGGTCGGCCGGTGGGCACCCAGAACCGCAGCTTGCCGGCGCGCTCGTCGGCGAGCACCCCGCCGTTGCGCTCGATCACCCGCCGGGAGGCGAGATTGTCCACGTCGCAGGTGACCAGCGCCGGGTCGATGGCGAGCCGGTGGGCCACCGGCAGCGCCGCACGCAGCATGGCGGTGGCGTGCCCGCGGCGACGGGCGGTGGGCCGTACGTCGTAGCCGATGTGGCCGCCGACCTCCCGCAGCTGCGGGGTGAGCCGGTGCCGGACGGAGATCCGGCCGAGGTACTCGTCGCCGTCGACCCACCACAGAGTGGTGTCCGGCGCCCAGCCCGCCGGCCGCGGCGTGTCCGGCAGCGCCTGGGCGCGCAGGTCGGCCACGTACCTGGCGAACGCCTCCGGGCGGTGCCAGGTCGCCGCGTACCGGCGGATCTCGGTGCCGACCATGGTGTGGTCCTGCCGGTCGCCCCGGCCCTCGGCCTGGAACTCGGCCATCGCGGCCAGGAAGCTGGCCTGTACCCGTTCGGTGGGCGGCGTCAGCGCGGGCATGTGCCGATCAGACCCGAACCGCCGCCGGTCGGCCAACCGTTTTCGGCGGCGTACCGGCCGGTCGGTCGGATCGCGGACGGCTCCGTTCCACCCGAGCGGGACCGCTGGCTACGCTGGCGAGTCGGCTCCGACGAGGGGGGAACGGATGTCTGTGCGGCCCGCCGGCGGTCCCGGGCGGCACGCCGCATCCCGGGTGCTCGCGTCGGTGCCCTGGGTCATCGTCCTGCTCGGTGTCGGCCTGCTGACCGCGATGCTGGTGGTCGCGCTGGTGGCGTTCCGCGCTCCCGAACGCCGCCCGGTGGCCGAGCCGCCGCCGCCCCAGCCGCTGTCCCTGCCGTCCCTGCCCGCCCTACCGGGACTGGCGCCGGCGTCCCCGCTGCCGGCGACTCCGACCCCGACGTCGGCCACCCCGTCGGCCCAGGCCACCTCGCGACCACCGGTGCCCGCCGGTGCCCGCTCGCCGCGCCCCGCCGACCGGGCCGACGGCGCGCTGACCGCCAGCTACCGGGTGACCGGGAGCGACCGCGACTCCTTCACCGCCCGGCTGGTGGTCGGCAACGGCACCGACGATGCCCGCGAGTGGCGGGTGGAGCTGCTCTTCGGCGGCAACGTGAAGAGCGTCCAGGTCTCCTCCGGAGGCGCCGGGATCGCGGTGACGAGCACCGGCGCCGGCCGGTACACGCTGCGCGGCACCGGCCCGCTGGACCCCGGGCAGAGCCGGACGCTCGGGCTGCGGTTCACCCGCCACGGCACCGGTGACCGCCCGGGAAGCTGCACGGTGAACGGCGCCGACTGCGTCATCGGCTGAGCGGTGGACCCGGCCGGCACGGGGCCGGGCCCCCGCCGCCGCCGCGCCGCCGACCGTTACGCTTCCGACGACCGCTGGAGGGATGAGATGTCCGGCACCGGCCGAGCACCGAACAAGTCGTACGGCACGACCGCCGTCGCGTCCTCGCCCTGGATCGTGGTGTCGATCGGCGTGGCCGTGATGGTGGTGCTGCTGGTCGTCGCGCTCGGGGCGTACCGGGGGCGCAGTCCCGACTTCGACGCGCAGCCCGGCCCGCCGCCGCCCACGGTCGCCCTGCCCGAGCTGCCCCTGCCGCCGACCGCCTCCGCCTCGCCGACGTCGTCCGCGCGGGCGACGCGTACGCCGGCGGAGCGCACCGTGAGCCCGTCCACCCGGCCCGCACCGAGTCGGAGCAGCCGCGCTCCCTCGCCCACCGGCGGTGGGGGCGACGCCCCGCTGGCCGTGCCGCCGTCGTCGCCGCTGAGCGGCCGCTACCGGGTGGTGAACTCGTTCCACGGCGGGTTCATCGGCGAGGTGCTGATCCGCAACTCCTCGTCGACCGGACGGGACTGGACGGCCCGGCTGGTCTTCCCAGGCGGGCGGTTGGACAGCGCCTGGCTGGAGGGCGGGCCACAGGGGACGGTGAGCCGCACCGACGACGGCTTCAGCTACCGCAGTGGCCAGGACCTGGCCGGCGGAGCCTCGGTGGCACTGCGGTTCTACGTCGAGGACGCGGACAGTCGGCCGGCGAGCTGCACCGTCGACGGCGTCGCCTGCACCGGCCTCTGACACCACCGCGGCATCTGTACGGCCCGGCGCGGGACAGCGTCGGGCCGTCCTTTTTGCAAGCGCCCTGCTTTGTTGCGACTTGGTTTGCAAGGTATTGCAGAATGTTTCGGCAAGGGCTAGCGTGCGGGCCAATCAGCGACCAGAGGAAGGCCGTCGATGAAACCCCCGCCGATACCGCGCAAGGCCCTGCTCTCCCTCGTCTGCATGCTCGTCGTCGCCCTCGTCGCGGTACCGGTCGCCGTGCGCCAGTTCGACGGCGCCGCCACCGGCCAGGCGGGCACCGACCCGCTCGCCGCCGCCGGCGCGGTGCAGTGGAGCGCCGAACCCTCCGCCGAGGCGCTGCTGCGCGCGGGCACCGACGACGCCCGGGCCGAGCAGTTCTACTTCGTCCTGCCGGACCGGTTCGCCAACGGCGACCGGCGCAACGACCGGGGTGGGCTGGCCGGCGACCGGCTCAGCACCGGCCTCGACCCCGCCGACAAGGGCTTCTACCACGGCGGTGACCTCGAGGGCGTGATGGACCGGCTCGACTACATCCAGGGGCTGGGGACGACGGCGATCTGGCTCGCCCCGGTCTTCAAGAACCGGCCGGTGCAGGCCCGGGGCGACGACGTCTCCGCCGGGTACCACGGCTACTGGATCACCGACTTCACCCAGGTCGACCCGCACTTCGGCACGAACGAGGACCTGAAGCGGCTGGTCAAGCTCGCCCACCAGCGCGGCATCAAGGTCTACCTGGACGTCATCGTCAACCACACCGCCGACGTCATCCGCTACGGCGAGTCCGCCACCTACGTGGACAAGGCGACCGCGCCGTACCGGGACGCGCAGGGGCGTGCCTTCGAGGATCGCAACTACGCCGACGGCAGCCGCGACTTCCCGCCGGTGAACGCGCAGTCCTTCCCGTACCCGCCGACGTTCGCCAACCCGGCGGACGCGAAGGTCAAGGTGCCGGCGTGGCTGAACGACCCGACGATGTACCACAACCGGGGCGACTCCACCTTCGCCGGTGAGAACAGCGAGTACGGCGACTTCTTCGGCCTGGACGACCTGTGGACCGAGCGTCCCGAGGTGGTGCGCGGGCTCACCGAGGTCTACTCCGACTGGGTGGTGCAGACCGGCGTCGACGGCTTCCGGCTGGACACCGTCAAGCACGCCAACCTGGAGTTCTGGCCGCAGTTCAGCCAGGGCGTCGAGCGGGCCGCCGCCCGCGCCGGCAAGCCGGACTTCTTCATGTTCGGCGAGGTCTACAGCGCCGACCCGGAGATCACCTCGACGTACGTGCGGCGCGGCGGCCTGCCGGCCACCCTCGACTTCGCCTTCCAGGAGGCGGCCCGCGGCTACACCGCCGGCGACGGCTCGGCCAAGGCCCTCGCCGACGTGTACGCCCGCGACGACCTCTACAACTCCCGGGACACCGACGCGGGCCGGCTGACCACCTTCCTCGGCAACCACGACATGGGCCGGATCGGCGGGTTCATCGCCAACGGCGGCACCGACCCGGCCAGCCACCTGCACCGCGACCGGCTCGCCCACGAGCTGATGTTCCTCACCCGCGGCCAGCCGGTGGTCTACTCCGGCGACGAGCAGGGCTTCACCGGCCCGGGCGGCGACAAGGACGCCCGGCAGGACATGTTCGCCTCGCGTACCCCCGACTACCTCGACGACGACCTGCTCGGCACCGACCGCACCCACGCGGTCGACCAGTACGACCCGGCGCACCCGCTCTACCGGGCCATCGCCGAGCTGGGTCGGCTGCGCCAGGCCCACCCGGCGCTGCGCGACGGGGTGCAGGTCACCCGGTACGCCGCCGACGGGCCCGGCGTCTTCGCCTTCTCCCGGATCGACCCGAAGCAGCGCACCGAGTACGTGGTCGCGGTGAACAACGCCGCCACCGAGCAGACTGTCACCGTGGACACCTGGTCGGCCGGTGCCACCTTCACCGGCGTCTACGGCGGATCGGCCGCCCCGGTCGCCGCCGCCGACGGCAAGCTCACCCTGACCGTGCCGCCGCTGTCGGCCGTGGTGCACCGCGCCGGCACGCCGATCGCGCTGACCGACGGCGCGCCCTCGGTCACCATCACCACCCCCGCCCCGGACCAGCCGGTCGCCACCAAGGCCGTGGTCACCGCGCAGGTCACCGGGGACCCGCTGGCCACCGTCACGGTCGCCGCCCGGGTCGCCGGCGGCCGGTGGACCCTGCTCGGCAGCGCCGACCGGGCCCCGTACACGGTGCACCACGACCTGGCCGGGCTGGCCGCGGGCACGACGATCGAGTACAAGGCGGTGGTACGCGACGGCAAGGGGCGGACCGCCACCGCCCGCTCCACCGCCACCGTGGGCACCCCGGGGCAGGCATCCTCGCGGGACTGGGTGGTGGTGCACTACCAGCGCCCGGCGGGCGACTACCCGGACTGGAGCCTGTACGCCTGGGGCGACATCGACCCCGGCTACGTCACCGAGTGGCCCACCGGGCAGCCGTTCGCGGGCACCGACTCGTACGGCCGGTTCGCCTGGGTGAAGCTCAAGCCCGGGGCGAAGTCGGTCGGCTTCCTGGTGGTCGACAAATTCGGCAACAAGGACGTCGAGCAGGACCGCACCATCGACGTGACACAGACCGGTGAGGTGTGGGTCAAGCAGGGTGACCCGACCATCCACCCGAGCCGGGAGGCGGCCACCGGCGAGCCGGACCCGCCGGTCGCCGACGGCACCGCGGTCATCCACTACCGCCGGGCCGACGGCAACTACGACGGCTGGGGCCTGCACCTCTGGGACGGCGCGGCCAACCCGACCGACTGGGCCACCCCGATGCCGCCGACCAGCGTCGACTCGTTCGGCGCGGTGTTCCGGGTGCCGCTGGCGGCCGGCGCCACCGGGCTGAGCTACATCATCCACTCCGGAGACGAGAAGGACCTGCCGGAGGACCAGCGGCTCGACTTCGCCGACGCCGGGCGGGAGGTCTGGCTGCTCGCCGGCGTCCGGGGCCGGCTGCTGCCGTCGACCGCCACCGGCACCGGCCGGGACACCGACATCACCAGGCAGCGGGCGCACTGGATCGACCGGTCCACCGTCGCCTGGCCGACCGGGTCCACCGACGGCAAGGCGTACGCCCTGGTGGCCGCGCCGTCCGGCGGGGTGAGCGTGGTCGACGGCGAGCTGGCCGGCACGTACACCTCGCTGCCGCTGCGGGCGCAGCGCAACGGGCTCACCGAGGCCCAGCGCGCGGCCTTCCCGCACCTGTGGGCCTACCAGAGCTTCACCCTGGACCGGCGGGACCTGGCCAGGGTGCCGGCCGCCCTGCGCGGCCAGCTGCTGGTGACCGAGCGGGACGCCGAGGGCGAGCTGCTCGCCGCCACCGGCGTGCAGCTCCCCGGGGTGCTCGACGACCTCTACGCCCGGGCCACCGACGCCCGCCTCGGCCCCACCTTCTCCGGCGGGGTGCCGACGCTGTCGGTCTGGGCGCCCACCGCCCGCACGGTCTCGCTCCAGCTCTTCGACTCGCCCACCGGGCAGCCGAAGACGGTGGCGATGAGCCGGGACGACCGCACCGGCGTGTGGTCGGTGCGCGGCGCGCGCAACTGGGTCGGGAAGTACTACCGCTACCAGGTCGAGGTGTGGCAGCCGGCGGCCCAGCGGGTGGTCACCGCCGCGGTGACCGACCCGTACTCGCTGGCGCTCGCGCCGAACTCGACGCACAGCCAGCTCGTCGACCTCACCGACCCGAAACTCGCCCCGCCCGGCTGGGCGAAGCTGCGCAAGCCGGCGGCGGTGCCGTCGACCCGGGCGCAGATCTCCGAGCTGTCGGTGCGGGACTTCTCCATCGCCGACACCACCGTGCCGGCGCAGCGGCGCGGCACCTACCTGGCGTTCACCGACCCCGGCACGGCCGGCATGAAGCACCTCAGGTCGCTCGGCGAGGCCGGGGTGACCCACCTGCACCTGCTGCCCGCGTTCGACTTCGCCACCATCCCCGAGCGCCGGGCCGACCAGCGGCAGCCGGCCTGTGACCTGGCCGCGCTGCCGCCGGACTCGGACGAGCAGCAGAAGTGCGTGGCGGCCGTCGCCGACACCGACGGCTACAACTGGGGGTACGACCCGCTGCACTACACGGTCCCCGAGGGCGGCTACGCGGTCGACCCGGCCGGGGCGCAGCGGACCACCGAGTTCCGGCAGATGGTCGCCGGCCTCAACGGCGCCGGCCTGCGGGTGGTGATGGACGTCGTCTACAACCACACCTCGGCCGCCGGCACGGACCCGAAGTCGGTGCTCGACCAGGTGGTGCCCGGCTACTACCACCGGCTGCTGGAGGACGGCACGGTCGCGAACTCGACCTGCTGCGCCAACACCGCCCCGGAGCACGCGATGATGGGCAAGCTGGTGGTGGACTCCCTGGTCACCTGGGCCCGGGCGTACAAGGTGGACGGGTTCCGGTTCGACCTGATGGGGCACCACCCGAAGGCGAACATCGTGGCCGTGCGGCAGGCGCTGGACAAGCTGACCGTGGCCCGCGACGGCGTGGACGGGAAGTCGATCCTGCTCTACGGCGAGGGCTGGAACTTCGGCGAGGTGGCGAACGGCGCCCGCTTCGTGCAGGCCACCCAGGCGAACATGGCCGGCACCGGGATCGGCACCTTCAACGACCGGCTCCGCGACGCGGTGCGCGGCGGCGGGCCGTTCGACGCCAACCCGCGCCAGCAGGGCTTCGCCTCCGGCCTGTTCACCGACCCCAACGGCGACCCGGTGAACGGGTCGGCGGCCGACCAGCGGGTCCGGCTGCTGCACCAGCACGACCTGATCAAGGTGGGGCTGACCGGCAACCTGGCCGGCTACCGGTTCACCAACGCCGCCGGCGAGCGGGTCACCGGCGCCCAGGTCGACTACAACGGCTCGCCCGCCGGCTACACCGCGGCGCCGGGGGAGGCAGTCACCTACGTCGACGCCCACGACAACGAGATCCTGTACGACGCGCTGGCGTACAAGCTGCCGCAGGACACCTCGGCGGCGGACCGGTCCCGGATGCAGGTGCTCGCCTTGAGCACCGTGGTGATGGGACAGGGCACCGGCTTCGTCACCACCGGCACCGAGCGGCTGCGCTCGAAGTCGCTGGACCGCAACTCGTACAACTCGGGGGACTGGTTCAACCAGATCCGGTGGGACTGCGCCCAGGGCAACGGGTTCGGCGCCGGCCTGCCGCCCGCGCAGGACAACCAGGACAAGTGGTCGTACGCCCGGCCGCTGCTGGCCGACCCGGCGCTGGTGCCGGACTGCGCGGCGATCGACACCACCGCCGCCCGGTACGCCGAACTGCTGCGGATCCGGGCGTCCTCGCCGGTGTTCGGGCTGACCACCGCCGAGCAGGTGCAGCGGCGGGTGGCGTTCCCGGTGTCCGGCGCGGCGGAGACCCCGGGCGTGCTGACCATGACGCTGGACGGTCGGGGCCTGGATCCACGGTGGACGTCGGTTACGGTGGTCTTCAACGCCACCGCGGAGACGGCGACGCAGCGGCTGACCGGGCTGCGCGGGGCGGACGTGACGCTGCACCCGGTGCTGCGCACCTCGGCCGACCCGGTGCTGCGGACCGCCTCGTTCGACGCGTCGACCGGCACGTTCACCGTGCCGGCGCGGAGCGTCGCGGTGTTCGTGCAGCGCTAGTGCGCACGGGGTCGGCCCCCTGCCACCTCGGGTGGCAGGGGGCCGACCTTTCCGTCGCTGTTACGGCTGTCGCGTTGCTCAGTCGAAGCAGTCCTCGACGGTGTTGGCGCAGTTGGTGGGGTCGTTGTCGGTGATGGTGGAGTCGTCGTCGAGCTTGACCTTGCCATCGTTGTTGAAGATGCCGCCGGCGATCCCCTTGTGGTTCTTGTCCTTGCCGTTGTCCCAACCGTTGTCCCGGTCGTTGTCCTTCTCGTTGCCGTTGTCGGCCTTGTTCTTGGTGACCTTGGTGTTGGTCAGGGTCACCTTGCCTTCGTTGTTGTAGATGCCGCCGCCGTTCTTGCCGGCGAAGTTCTCCTTGATCTTGGTGTCGCGCAGGACCAGGGTGGCCCCGTCGTCCTCGCGGTCGTCGCGGTCCTTGTGGTTGGACCAGTTGCCGCCGTTGTGCTTGTCCTCGAAGGGCTTGCCGTTGAAGACGCCGCCACCGAAGCGGTTCGCGCTGTTCTCGAGGATCTCGCTGTCGGTGACGGTGGCCGTGGCGCGCTTCTCCTCGTCCTTGTCCTGGCCGTTGGACCAGTGGTTCTTCTTGTCCTTGTCGTCGCTGCTGACGTTGTAGATGCCGCCGCCGTCCTGGTGGGCCTTGTTCTTCTCGATCTTGCTGTTGTCGACCTTCAGGACCGTGTCGACGGCGGCGATGCCGCCGCCGTTCTCGCCGGCGGTGTTGTTCTTGATGAAGGTCCAGCTGACCTCGACGAAGCCGTCGTTGCTGAACAGGCCGCCGCCGTTCTTCTTGGCGGTGTTGCCCTCGATCAGGGTCTTCTCGATCGTGACCGTGCCGGCCTTGTCGTCGTCGCGCTTGTCGCGGTCGTCGTGGCGGCCGCCGCTGTTGTGGTTGTCCTTGCCGTGGTTGTCCTTGTCCTTGTCCTTGTCCTTGTCGCCGTGGCCGTTGGCGACGCCGCCGCCGTTCTTGCCCGCGGTGTTGTTGGTGATGCGCGACTCGGGGCCCTTGCCGTCGTGGGAGCCCTTGACGTCGAGGATGCCGGCGTTGAAGATGGCGCCGCCGTCCTTTCCGGCGTGGTTGTTGTCGAAGGTGCTGCCCTCGGCCTTGACCCGGCCGAAGTTGGCGACGGCACCGCCGTTGTTCTCGGCGCTGTTGAGGAAGAACTTGGTGTTCACCAGGTGGGCCTCGCCGCCGCGTTCGACCAGCAGGCCACCGCCGTCGCCCTCGTGCTCCTTGTCGTCCTTGCGGTCCCGGTCCTTGCCGTCCTTGCCGTTCCAGTCCTTGCCGTCCTTGCCGTCCTTGCCGTCCTTGCCGGACGGCGCCTGGGCGGCCGCCCGCTGCGCGGCCGCCTTCTGGACGGCAGCCTTCAGGGCCTCCGCCAGCTTGGCCTGCGCCGCCTGCTGCGCAGCCGTCTGCTGCCCGGCCGCCGGCTGGGCCGGGGCGGGCGCCGGGGCAGGAGCACCGCCGCCGGTCCCGGACTGGTTGCCGTTGGGCTTGTCCTTGCCGTTGGGCTTGTCCTTGCCGTCGTGCTTGTCCTTGCCGTCGTGCTTGTCCTTGTCGTCGTGCTTGCGGTCCTCGCCGGCGGCGCCGTTACGGACCTCGACGTCCTTGAGGGTCAGGTCGCCGCCGTTGGCGACGCGGAAGATCCGGAAGCCCTCCTCGGCCTCCCGCTTGATCGTCGCGCCGTTGCCCTCGATGGTGATTTCCTGCTTGATCGTCGGCAGGCCCGCCTCGGACTTCTTGTCGTGCTGGTCGAGCTCGTAGGTGCAGTCCTTGGCCAGCTTCAGGGTGCCGCCGTCATCACGGTTGGCCAGGTCGAGGGCCTCGACGAGGGCGTCGTCGTCGCACTCCACCTCCCGCACGTCATCGCGGTCGTCCTTGTCCCTGCCCTTGTCGTCCTTGTCCTTGTCCTTGTGGTCCCGGCCCTTGTCGTCCTTGGCCTCGTCCTTGGCCTCGTCCTTGGCCTTGTCCTTGCCGTCGTCGCTGACCAGCTGGGAGGTCGACCACTTGACGTCGGTCAGCCGGTGCGAGCCGGTCACCCCGGTGGTGGCGTAGGCGACGCCCGCGAGGCTGACCGCTCCCGTGAGGCCAGCAACGCCGGTGACGAGCCAGAGCCGGCGCCGGCGGAACGGTGACGTCTTCTCGCCGGTCGCGTCATTGTTATTGCGAAGGTAGTTGGACATCAGAGCTCTCTGCCCTCTCCTTGTACCCAGACAAGGTCGCTTCGCCGTGGCGAGGCGGCCTTCGCTACAAATCGGTTGTAGCTGCTGAACCACACCGTATGAGAGTGTTCTTCACTATGAGGGCGAATCTGAAGAAACCCCACATTGGGTATAACCGACGCGGACGGCAGGAGCGGGGACACCATGACCGGCTCGGCATGACCGGTACGGAGAACGCGGCCGGTGGCGGAAAGCTCACGGACGCCACCGGCCCGCGACCGGTGGCGGAAAGCTCGCGGCGAAACCGGGGAGGGGCAACGGTGATGATCGGGCACGCCCGACGTAGCGCTGGGCAGGCAGGGCGTGGGAGGGCGAGAGACGCCGACGGGCCCCACCATCGGCGTCCTGACGACGAGATACGTCGCAGACGCCGGCGGTGGGGCCCGCCGTGGTCGTACCTGCGGGATCAGACGGGCAGGCGCGGACCCGCCTCACGCTGCTCGGCCAACCAGGTCTCCACCTCGTCCGCCGCGCGCGGCAGCCCGGCGGAGAGGTTGACCGCGCCGGTGGCGGTGACCAGGACGTCGTCCTCGATCCGCACGCCGATGCCACGCAGCTCCTCGGGAACCAGCTCGTCCTCGGGCTGGAAATAGAGCCCCGGCTCGACGGTGAGCACGTAGCCCTCACCCAGCGTGCCGTCCCGGTACATCTCCTTGCGGGCGTTGGCGCAGTCGTGCACGTCGATCCCGAGCATGTGCCCGAAGCCGTGCAGCGTCCAGCGGCGGTAGACCGTCGACTTCTCGTCCATCGCCTCGTCCACGCTCACCGGCAGCAGGCCCAGGTCGGCCAGGCCCTCGGCGAGCACCCGCATGCAGGTCAGGTGCACGTCGCGGAACTTCACCCCCGGCTTGATGAAGTCGATGCCGGCCTGCTGCGAGGCGTGCACGATGTCGTAGACCTGCCGCTGCAACGCGGTGAACCGGCCGTTGACCGGCAGCACGCGGGTCACGTCGGCGGTGTAGAGGTTGCGGTTCTCCACGCCCATGTCCATCAGCAGCAGCTCACCCGGACGGGTGGCGCCGTTGTTGTGCACCCAGTGCAGGATCGTGGCGTGCTCGCCGCCGCCGACGATCGAGTTGTAGCCGACCTCGTTCCCGTCGTGCCGGGCCCGCAGCGCGAAGACGCCCTCCAGCAGCCGCTCGGAGACGCTCCGGTCGGCCGGCAGCACCCGGGCCACGTCCTCGAAGCCCCGGACGGTGGCGTCGATGGCGTCCTGGAGCTGGGCGATCTCCCACTCGTCCTTGACCAACTTGAGCTCCGAGATGGCGATCGCCAGCTCCCGGTCGCGGGCCGGCTGGCCCTCGGCGCGCGGCCCGTCGTACGGGCGCACGGCCGCATCCACCCGGGCGTCGAAACCGCGCAGCACCCGGGTACGCCCCGGCGCCATGTCGGCCAGCGCGGCCTCCAGCTCGGTCAGGTCGGCGGTCGGCAGGCCCAGCTCGGTCGACTTCTCGGCCAGGGTGTGCCGCCGGCCGACCCACAGCTCGCCGTGCCGGCTGCGGAAGAACTCGTCGGTCTGCCGGGACGACCGGGGCCGCATGTACAGCGTCGCCTCGTGCCCCGAGCCGTTCGGCCGCAGCATCAGCACGCTGTCCGGGTCGTGGTCGCCGGTCAGGTAGGCGAAGTCGCTGCCCGGCCGGAACGGGTGGTCGGTGTCGTTGGCGCGTACCTTCTCACCGCCGGTGGGGATGATCAGCGTTTCGCCCGGGAAGGCCGCGGAGAGCGCGGCCCGGCGCTTGGCGTAGTTCGGCACCTCCGGCCGGGGGCCGACCGGCAGCGTGGTGTCCCGCCAGCCCTGCCGCATGAACGACAGGAACGCCTCCGGAAAGTCCGGGTCGTGCGATTCGGTGCCGTCCGTCGGCTTGCCACCGGTGCGTTCCTCGGTCATGCTCGCTCCCTCCTCGTTGCTGGTCCCGACGGTACCGCGCGACCGGCGGCGCAGGGAGCCGGCGGTGGCCCACCGGAGCCCGTCCTGCCGGGCCGGCCGCGGGCGGGTCCGGTACGGGGCGCGGTCCCGGGCGGCCCGTTACCCGAGGATGCCGCACGTCCCGCCGGGACGCTGGTGTCGGACGCCGCCGCCGGCCGGGCCCCGACGAGAGCCAACGGTGCCGCGACGTCCGCTCCGGTGCCGTGAAAAGATGACCCCCATGTGCGGACTCCTGGCCTTCTTCAGCGCGCGCGGTGACGCCGCGGCCCACCGCGACAACATCGCCGGAGCGTTGGAATGCCTGCACCACCGCGGGCCGGACGAGACCGGTGTCGAGGTGGTCGGCGACGCTTCCGGTCGCTACGCGGACGGCGTGTTCGCCCACAAGCGGCTGGCGATCATCGACGTGGCGCTCAGCCACGAGCCGCTGCCCTACGCCGGCGGGCGCTACCTGCTCACCTTCAACGGCGAGATCTACAACTACATCGAGCTGCGCGAGGAGCTGATCCGCGACTACGGCGCCCAGTTCGCCACCAACGGCGACGGCGAGGTGATCGTCGCCGGCTACCACTACTGGGGTGAGCAGGTGCTCACCCGCCTGCGCGGCATGTTCGCCTTCGTCATCTGGGACCGGCAGGAGCGGCGGGCGTTCGGTGCCCGCGACTACTTCGGCATCAAGCCGCTGCACTACCTGGAGACCGCGGACGGGCTCTACCTCGCCTCGGAGAAGAAGGCGCTGCTGCCGTTCGCGCACTCCAACTACTCGGGTGACGCCGGTATCGACACCGCCAACCTCAGCCACTACCTGACCCTGCAGTACGTCCCGGAGCCGGGCACCCTGCACAAGGGGATCAACCGGATCGGCTCCGGGGAGTACCTGACCTGGACCCCGGGCGGGCGGATCGACGTACGCCGGTGGTACCGGCCGGTGTTCCGGCCCGCGCCGGTCGACGACGAGCAGAAGCTCTACCACGAGATCCGGGAGACGCTGCGGGAGAGCGTCCGGATGCACATGCGCTCGGACGTGCCGGTCGGCTCGTTCCTGTCCAGCGGCATCGACTCCACCGCCGTGGTGGCGCTGGCCCGCGAGTTCAACCCGAACATCCTCACCTTCACCGTCGGCTACGACGTGCCCGGCTACTCCGAGATCGACGTGGCCCAGGACTCGGCCCGCCACCTCGATGTGACCACCATCCCGACCAAGATCGGGCCGCAGGACATGATCGAGGCGCTGCCGAAGATCGTCTGGCACCTGGACGACCCGGTCGCCGATCCGGCGCTGGTGCCGCTCTACTTCGTGGCGAAGAAGGCCGCCGAGCACGTCACGGTGGTGCTCTCCGGTGAGGGCGCCGACGAGTTCTTCGGCGGCTACACGATCTACCGCGAACCGCTCTCGCTGAGCAGCGTCAACGGCCTGCCGGGCGGCGTGCAGAAGGGGCTGCGGGCGGTCTCCAAGGCGATCCCGCAGGGGGTCAAGGGCAAGAGCTTCCTGGAGCGCGGCACCACCCCGATCGAGCAGCGCTACTACGGCAACGCCCGGATGTTCACCGAGGAGGAGAAGCAGCACCTGCTGCGCCGCTACGACCCCTCGGTGCGCTACACCGACGTCACCGCGCCGATCTACGCCGAGTGCACCGAGCTGGACGACGTCACCAAGATGCAGTACGTCGACCTCTACACCTGGCTGCGCGGCGACATCCTGGTCAAGGCCGACCGGATCTCGATGGCCCACTCGCTGGAGGTCCGGGTGCCCTTCCTGGACCGGGAGGTCTTCGACGTGGCGGCCAAGATCCCGGTCGACCTCAAGCTGCCGCCGCGCTCCGACGCCACCAAGTACGCCATGCGCCAGGCGCTGCAGGGCGTCGTGCCGCCGGCCATCGTCAACCGCAAGAAGCTCGGCTTCCCGACCCCGACCCGGGTCTGGCTGCGCGGCGAGATGTACGAGTGGGCCCGGCACGTGCTGGCCACCTCCGGCGCCGGCGACCTGCTCGACCTGTCGTACGCGCTGCGGCTGCTCGAGGAGCACAAGCGCGAGGAGGCGGACCACTCCCGCAAGGTGTGGACGGTGCTGATCTTCTGCGTCTGGCACGCCATCTTCGTCGCCAAGACCCTCGACCCGGGCATCCAGCGCAACCAGTCCGCCCTGCTCACCAAGCCCGTCGTCGGCTCCATGGTCCGCTGACCCACCCACTCACCCGGCCGGGGCGGGCCGGAGCCCCAACGTGGATCAAGAGGTTTGCGTCGCCGGAACGGATCCGGACGACGCAAACCTCTTGATCATTTCGGGGTGGGGAAGGGGGTCAGCGGCCGGTGCAGGTGACGGTGGGCAGGGTGTTGGTACCGGTGGTGTTGGCCAGGAAGCCGAAGGTCGTGGTGCCCTCGGGGGCGATCGTGCCGTTCCAGGAGACGTTGCTCGCCGTCACCGACGTCCCGGACGTGGCGTGCGACGCGTTCCAGATCTGACTGATCGACTGGCCGCTGGGCCAGGTCCAGGTGGCCGTCCATCCGGACCAGGTCGCGTTGGTGTGGTTCATGATCATGACCTCGCCCTGGAATCCGCCCTGCCAGGAGTTGACCACCTTGTAGACCGCCATGCAGTCGCCGGTGGGCGGCGGCGTGGTCGGGTCCGGCGGGGGAGTGGTCGGGTCCGGCGGCGGGGTGGTCGGGTCCGGCGGCAGCGTGCCGCCCGGGCCGACCCCGGTGACCTCACCGTTGCCGCCGTCGAAGGTAACGTCCGAGCAGCCGAAGAAGTTCTCCTGGCTGTCCGAGCGGACCCAGCGCGAGTAGATGATGTGCCGCCCGCTCTTGCCGGTCGGCAGGTTGCCGCTGAAGTAGTAGTGCCCGTCGTTGGTGCCGACCGCGCCGCGCTGCGGCGGGTTGGTCACCGTGAGGAACGGCTGCTCCTCCAGGTCGCTCCAGGCCAACGGCCGGGTCGGGCTCCAGCTGTCCTTGGTCACGTAGAAGTAGAACGTGCCCGGGTGGTGGGCCCAGTTGCTGTACCGGAACTCCATCCGCGCCCCGGCGGTCAGGTGGGTCAGCGGCCAGTCCGTACGGGCCAGGTCGTAGCCGCGGAAACCGGTGTTGCCACCGCTGCACAGCTGCCCGTCCGGGATGAAGCCGACGGTGCGGCCGCCCGCGTCGGAGCGGAGCACGCTGAACCAGTTGTAGAGCGAGTTGGCGCCGCTCTGCGCGACCGCGGCGGAGCAGGCGGGGTTGTTCGGCCGGATCTCACCGGTGGCGGTGAGCCCGTCCTTCCAGCACAGGAACGTCCGGCTGCCCGGGGTCATCGCGGCGCCGTGCGCGGCCGCCGGATCGGGGCCGCTGACCAGCGCGACGGCCCCCACGAGGAGGGTCGCGGCCGCGGTGAGCAACGCGGCCGTACGGGAACGGTGGGACACGGGTTCTCCTGACTCGCGGGGCGTGCCGCCCGAGCCGCCCCGCCGGAAGCGCGTGGGGTTGGCGGCCCCACGGCGACGAGCGGATACGACGATCGCGGCGACGACCCCGGCGGGACGCGCGCCGCGACGGCCCGCACTGCGGGCCGGTGCCCTCGCGGAAAGAACCCGGCAGCCGTCGGCGCGCAGCCCACGCGCCGCCCGGCAAGCGTCATCCCACCACGTGCCGGAGCCGGACGCAATAGCCGTCTCTCGATGTGTCAGACGGCCCGGCGCGACCGTCAGCCCGGCGTGGCGGGGGCGTACCGCTCGACCAGGTGCTCCCGGCCGGCCGGCGGCTCGTAGGGCTCCGGCCAGAACTCGGTGATGCCGGCGATCCGGCCGGCGTCGTCCAGGTCGAAGAAGCTCACCGCGGGCTGGTCGGCGCCGTCGACCGTGCAGGTGATCCAGGTGGCCGCCCGCGGGCCGGCGCCGGCCACCCGGGTCACCGTGACGTGCCAGTCGCCCGGGTATTCCTGGTTGAACCGGAGGAAGGCGGACCGGCCGCGGATCCGTTCCCGGGTCTGCGGCAGGTGGTAGACCACCTCGTCGGCGACCAGCGCAGCGACCCGCGGCCAGTCCCGCGCCTCGCACGCGTCCCAGTACGCCAATACCGTGTCTTCTGCGGTCGTCATGCCGCGCACTGTGCCAGCCTGGTGCGACAAGATCTCCCCAGGAGCGTCGACGGGTGCGGACGGTTCCCGGCGGACGGCGCGACCGGTAACGACGGAAGGACCGTGATGGGATACGCGGTGGTGCTCGGCGAGGCACTGGTCGACCTGCTCGACGCCGAGCGCGACGGGGAGCCGGTCTACCGGCAGGCGATCGGCGGCGGGCCGCTGAACGTCGCGGTCGGCGTGGCCCGGCTCGGCGGCGAGGTGCAGTTCGTCGGGTCGCTCGGCGACGACGTGCTGGCCGGCCGGATCCGCGCCTTCCTCGCCGACGTCGGGGTCGGCCTGGCCGGCGCGGTCACCGTGCCCGCCCCGACCGCGCTGGCGGTGGCCACCTTCGCCGGGCCCGAACCCGACTTCCGCTTCTACGGCGAGCCGCCCTCGTACGGGCTGCTCACCGCCGACGACCTGGACGCGGACCTGGTCGCCGGGGCCGACGTGCTCTACTGCGGCTCGATCGTGTTGCTCCAGCCGGCGGTGCTGGCCGCCGCCCGCCGGGCCTGGTCGCTCGCCACCGGGCTGCGGGTCTTCGACCCGAACGTGCGGCCCCGGCTGCTGGACGGCCCGGCCGCGCTGGCCGGGCTGCGCGAGGTGGTGGCCGAGTTCGCCGCCGGGGCCCACCTGGTCAAGCTCAGCACCGCCGACGCCGCGCTGCTCTATCCCGGCGAGCCGGTCGAGGGGGTGGCGGCCTACCTGCGGGAACTGGGCGCGGCCACCGCCGTGGTCACGCTCGGCGCGGCCGGCGCGGTGGTCGCCGCCGCCGGTGCCGACCCGGTACGCGTGCCCGCGCCCAAGGTTCGCGCGGTGGACGCCACCGGCGCCGGCGACTCGGTGATGGCGGCGCTCGTCGCCGACCTGCTGGTCGACGGGGAGCCGGTCGAGCCGGCCGGCTGGCACGAGCGGGTGGCGTTCGCGCTGCGCGTCGCCGGGCTGGTCTGCGAGTCGGCCGGCGGGGCCACCGCGATGCCGACCCGCGCGGAGGTGATCCGCCGCTTCACCGGCTGACCCGGCCAGCCACCGGTCGGCGGGGCGATTCCGGTGACGGGTCAGCTGGTGCCGTCAAGTTCGGCGTAGCCGCGGCGGGCGGCGGCCAGCGCCGGGCGGGCGCCGAACGGTGCCTCGGCGGCCACCCGCTCGGGCGGCGCGCCGCCGGTGTGCCCGGCCCGGATCAGCCACGCCAGTTCGACCAGCTGGGCATGCTGGGCGCGGACGAACTCGGTGTCGACCGGATCGCCGTGCCCGGGAACCACCACGGTCGACGGGGTGGTCAGCCGGAGCAGCTCGGCGACCGCGTCCGGCCACTGCAACGGGTACGAGTCCTCGAACGCCGGCGGGCCGCTCTGCTCGACCAGGTCGCCGGCGACCAGCACGTCGGCGTCGGGCAGGTGCACCAGCAGGTCGGCGTCGGTGTGGCCGCGACCTGGATGGCGCAGCACCACCTCTCGCCCGCCCACGTCGAGGGTGGCCTCGGTGTGCACGGTGTGCGTGGGCGCGAGCAGTGCCGCGTCGACCAGCTCCTCGGCGAGCGCCGGGTGCTCGTCGCGGATCTCCTCGTACGCCTCCCGGCGCAGCCGGTCCGGACGCTCGCGCAGCGCCTCGGCGGCCAGCGCGTGCGCGTACACCGGGCGGGGCGGGTCGGCGGCGAGCGTGGCGTTGCCGAAGCAGTGGTCGAAGTGGTGGTGGGTGTTCACCACCGTCCACGGGTGCGGGGTGACAGCCCGGGCCGCGGCGGCCAGCTCGGCCGCCTGCCCGGCGGTGGAGAGCGTGTCCACCAGCAGGGCGGCGCCGTCGCCGACGACCAGCGTGACGTTCACCCGCAGCAGTGGCTCGCGGTAGACGTGCACCCCGTCGGCGATCTCGACGAACCGGCCGGTCATGACGCCCGGGACGCGCGTTCCACGAAGCGCTGCCGGTCGACCAGCACCCGCTCCACCCGACCCTCGGCCACCGGCTCGCCGCCGTCGGTGACGCTGACCTCGAACAGCAGCCGGCGACCGTCGACCTTGGCCAGTCGGGCCTGGGCCACCACCGTACGGCCGACCGGCGTCGCGGCCAGGTGCTCCAGCTCGACCCGCACCCCGACGGTGGTCGACCCGGGCTGGATCCGGGTCGCCGTGGCGGCCACCGTGGCCGCCTCGGCCAGCGCGAGCACCCGGGGCGTGCCGAGCACCGGCACGTCCCCGGAGCCGACCGCGTGGGCGGTGTCGGCGTCGGTGACGGTCAACTCCACCCGGGCGGTCAGCCCCGGCGTGACGGCGTGCTCCGGCTGTTCCTGCATGGACAAAGCCTAGACGAGCGGGCGCTGGTGCGTCCGTCTCCCGGGCCGGGCCGGCCGGCTACGCGGCGACCACGCAGAACTGGTTGCCGTCCGGGTCGGCCAGCACGGTCCAGCCGTCGAACGCGCGCACCTCGGTGGCGCCGAGCCCGCGGATCCGGGCCACCTCGGCGGCCCGGTCGGCGGCGAAGAGGTCCAGGTGGAGCCGGTTTTTGCCGGTCGCCGGCTCGGGGACCAGCTGCACCCACAGGCCGACCCCGGCCTTGGCCGGATCCTCCAGGTAGTTGCCGCTCGCGTCCGAGGAGGCGAGCTGGTAGCCGGTCACCGCCTGCCAGAACGCGGTGGCGCGGGGCAGGTCGTTCGTGTCGATGCCGACGTTGCCGATGCGGATGCTCACGGTTGGGTCCCTTCTTCTAACCAACGTAGGCCGTACGTTAGTTAGGTAACCGGCTACGGTCAATGGCCGGTTAGGATTGCTCCATGGCACCCGACGCCGTCCCCGACGCCCCGCCGGACGGCGACGCGGCGCCCGCCCCGCTCGACCGGATCGAGGCGTTCGTCAACACCCGGAACGAGGACCGGGACGATCTCGACACGCCGGCGCGGCTCGTCGAGTGGCTGCACGCCCGCGGCCTGGTGCCGGCCGGCAGCACGGCCACCGCGGCGCAGCTCGACCGGGCCCGGGCGGTCCGCGAGGGGATCCGGGCGTTGATCGCCGGCAACAACGCCGAGCCGGTGCCCAGCCCTCGACCGGACGGCCTCGACCCGGCCGCCCGGACCGGGCTGGCCGCCCTGGCCCGCGACCTGCCGTTGGTGCTCGACGTCACCCTCGACCCGCCCCGGCTGGTGCCCGCGGCCCGGGCGCCCGTCGACGCCGCGCTGGCCGGGCTGCTCGCCGTGGTCGCCGAGGCGGTGGCGCTCGGCACCTGGAGCCGACTCAAGGCGTGCCGGGAACCGAGCTGCCGGTGGGCCTACTACGACCACTCCCGCAACCGGCGGCGCACCTGGTGCTCGATGGAGATCTGCGGCAACCGGGCCAAGGCGCGCGCCGCCCACCAGCGCCGCACCGCCCCGCGCCGCTGAACCCGCCCCGGGCGGTCCGCGTCGGTCGATGCCGGACCCGCCGTTAACCTTGACCGCGATGGCCGTCGTGACTGACCCCCAGCCCCCCGCCCCGACCGACCCGCCCGCGTCGCCCGACGGCGGGCGTCGCCGCGTGGTCGCGATGACCGGCTGGGGGGTGGCCTTCGTCGCCGGCTGGCTCGCCATCGGGCTGCCCACCGACCCGGCGTACGCGTTCCTGTGGATCTGGGCGGCCACCATCGCCTGGAACTCCACCCGACCGTGGCGCAGCCACCTGCGCTTCGCCCGGGACTGGGTGCCGGTGGTGCTGCTGCTTGCGGTCTACAACCTCTCCCGCGGCTTCGCCGACAACGGCGCCACCCCGCACGCGTACGAGCTGATCGTCGCCGACCGGTTCATGTTCGGTTGGGCCACCGGGGGCGAGGTGCCCACGGTCTGGCTCCAGGAGCACCTCTACCGGCCCGCGGTGCAGTGGTGGGACGTGGCGGCCAGCTGGGTCTACTTCTCGCACTTCGTGGTGGCGCTGGCCGCCGCCGCGGTGCTCTGGCTGCGCGACCGGGGGCGCTGGGCGGCCTTCATGCGGCGCTGGGGCTTCCTCTGCGCCACCGGCCTGGTCACCTACTTCCTCTACCCGGCCGCCCCGCCCTGGTGGGCGGCGCAGAACGGGCTGCTGGAGGAGGTCGCCCGGATCTCCACCCGGGGCTGGAAGGCGTTCGGCATGCACGGCGCCGGCAACCTGCTCAACGCCGGCCAGATCGCCTCGAACCCGGTCGCCGCGATGCCGTCGCTGCACACCGCGTTCGCGCTCTTCGTGGTGCTGTTCTTCCTGCGGCAGACCCGGCGACGCTGGTGGCCGCTGCTGCTGGCCTACCCGCTGGCGATGACCTTCACCCTGGTCTACTGCGGCGAGCACTACGTCATCGACGTGCTGGTCGGCTGGGCGTACGTGGGGATGACCTTCCTGGTGGTCGGCCTGGCCGAGCGCTGGTGGGCGGCCCGGAAGGCCGGCCGCGCCGTGCCGGAGCGCGACCCCGGGCCGAGCGACCCGCCGGCCGCCGCCGAGCCACCGGCGGTGCCCGCGACCCGCTGACCGCCGGCGCCGGCCGGCGCGGCCAGGCCGGGGTCGGTGACGACTCCCCGGCGCGCCGGATCGCTCAGCCGGCGCGGCGGGCGGTGTGCGCGCGGGCCGTCAGCTCCGCCGCCAGCGCCCACGCCTCGGCCAGGTCGCGGTCCCGGGCCGCGGCTCCCGCGCCGCCGGCGGTGTCGGCGTGCACGGAGGCCAGCCGCAACCACCGCTGGAGCGGCCCCTGCACCACCCGCACGCTCTGGATCCGGGCGTACGGCACGATCGCCACCTGCCGGGTGAGCAGGCCGGAGCGGACCGCGAAGACCCGCTCGTGCAGGCCGGCGCCGAGCACGCCGCGGCTGAGCGGGTTGAGCCAGCGGGCCCGGGCCGGCGGCGGGCTCAGCGGCAGGGCGCCGATCCGCACCCCGGGCAGCACCTCGGCGACGATCGCCTCGCCGGTCGCCAGGTCACCGACCGGGAGCAGCCGGTCCGGCCGGTTGCGCTCGTCGGCCTCACCGGCGGAGTAGCCGGCCACCTCCAATCGCAGCCGCAGCCAACCCTTGACCCGCCACAGCAGCGGCCAGGTCACCCCGACCGTCTGCACCCGGTGCAGCGGCACCGTCTGGGCGCGGGTCTCCAACAGGCCGTTGCGTACCCGCAGCGTGCCCTCGTCCAGGGCCAGCCGGAAGTTCCAGTCGTCGAGCACTCGGCGGATCGGTTGCAGGAGCACGCCGGCCATCGCGGTGAGCGTGCTCGCCACCGCGATGAACGACCAGGACCCCGCGGAGAGGAACTGCACCACCACGAAGGCCAGGCCGAACGGCAGGAAGAACGCCTGCGGGGTGAGCAACTGGCTGACCAGCAGGTCCTCGTTGCGCACCGCGTGCAGCGGCCGGCCGGGCGGGACGGCCGCGTCCGGGACGGGGGCCGCCGCCGGGGTCGTCAGGCCCGGGGCCGGCCCGGCCGCCCCGGGGGTGACCCGGCCGGCGAGGGCCAGCAGCCGGCCGCGCAGCGCGGCGGCGTCGGCCACGCTCAGGTACGCCAGCGGAGCCTCGGTCTTGCCCCCGCCGACCACCTCCAGCCGCAGCTCGGCCAGGCCGGTGAGCTGGGCGAGCAGTGGGCGGACCACCTCGACGGCCTGGAGCCGCTCCAGCGGGATGGCCCGGGTGCGCCGCCAGAGCAGCCCCTCGTACACCCGCAGCTCGCGGCCGACCACGTGGTAGCCGGTGTTGTACCAGCTCACCACGGACAGCACGGTGGCGCCGAGGGCGATCACCACCACCATCGCGGCGAACCAGCCGAAGCCGACCCGGGACAGCGTCGACCAGGACAGGCCGGCGATCACCACCACCAGCGACTTGGCGCCGTGCAGCGCCGGGCTCAGCGGGTGCAGCCGTTGCCGCGGCTCCACCGCGCCCGGCGGCGGCATCCCGCCCGGCGGGGGAGCGGCGCCGGCCGGTGGCACCGCGCCAGGGGGAGACGCGCCGGGTGGCGGGAGGTCCGCCGGCGGGGTGGCGGGACGGGTGCCGGGCAGCGGCGGCCCGGGTGGGACCGGCTCGGCGCCGTACCGCGGCAGGGCCGGGCCGGGTTGGTCCGGGCCGCCGCCGACCGGGTCGCTCACAGGCCCTCCGCCCGGTCCTCGCCGAGCGCGGTGAGCCGGTCACGCAGCCGCGACGCCTCGGCCGGACGCAGCCCCGGCACCCGGGCGTCGCTTGCCGCCGCGGCGGTGTGCAGCTGCACGGTGGCCAGGTCGAACGCCCGCTCCAACGGACCGGCGCTGACGTCGACGAACTGCATCCGCGAGTACGGCACGATCGACAGCCGCCGGACCAGCAGCCCGTGCCGGACCAGCAGGTCGTCCTCCCGCTCCGCGTAACCCCAGGCCCGTACCGCCCGGACGATGGCCACCACGCGCAACGCGGTGAGCAGCAGCACCGCCCCGAGCGCCGCGCCGAACAGCCAGTGGCCGCTGAGCGCCCAGCCGATGCCGAGCCCGAGCAGGACCACCCCGACGACCGTGGCCAGCCGGAGCAGCTCCACCCAGATCAGGTCCGTCGAGATGGGCTGCCAGCGGACGGTGGCCGGCCAGGGTTCGAGGGGACCGGCCGCCGGGCCGGGCGGTGCGGTCGGACCGGCCGGCGCTGCGGTGGGCTCGGCCGGCGCCGGGCCGTTCTGCTCGTCACCGCTCACCGTGGACATCCGTCGTGCGCGCTCACACGTCGAGCGTAGGCGATCCGGACACCGGTACGACCTCCCGCAGGAAGCCCCGGGCGTCGAGAAAATCGCCGAGGGTGGCCCGGTGCTCGGCGCAGGCCAGCCAGGTCTTGCGCCGCTCGGCGTCGTGCAGTCGGGGATTGCGCCACCGCAGGGCCCACCGCGCCGGTGCCCGGCACCCGCGCGCCGAGCAGATCAGCTCCGGGTCGGCGGCATCGCCGGACGGGGAGGGGATGCTCATCCCGGCCAGTCTAGGCGGGGACGGAAGATTGAGCGCCGGGCGGCCACGGGGGGAGCCGCCCGGCGACGGGGTGAATCGTACACGCGCCGGGGCGGTCCCGGTAAGCCCGTGATCGGCGATTCGACGTCCGGGGACGGCGCGGCGAAAATCGCCTTCTCCCCACCTCGGCTCTCAGCCGGGCATGCGAGTCTTGATACGCACCACCCCGCGACGACCGACCATGCTGTGGAGGACCGGTGGCCCAGCCGACCACGCCCGACGTCCCGACCCCGAACGGGGCGGGCCCGGAGACCACCGCGCCGGCGACCACGCCGGCCGAGGACGCGACGCTGCTCGAGCGGGCGTTGTTCGAGATCAAACGGGTGATCGTCGGGCAGGACCGGATGGTGGAGCGGATGTTCGTGGCGCTGCTCGCCCGCGGCCACTGCCTGCTGGAGGGGGTGCCCGGCGTGGCCAAGACGCTCGCCGTGGAGACGCTCGCCAAGGTGGTCGGCGGCTCCTTCGCCCGGGTGCAGTTCACCCCTGACCTGGTGCCGGCCGACATCATGGGCACCCGTATCTACCGGCAGTCGAGCGAGAAGTTCGACGTCGAGCTGGGGCCGGTCTTCGTGAACTTCCTGCTCGCCGACGAGATCAACCGGGCGCCGGCCAAGGTGCAGTCGGCGCTGCTGGAGGTGATGAGCGAGCGGCAGGTCTCCATCGGCGGCGAGTCCCACCGGGTGCCGGACCCGTTCCTGGTGATGGCCACCCAGAACCCGATCGAGCAGGAGGGCGTCTACCCACTGCCCGAGGCGCAGCGGGACCGCTTCCTCATGAAGATCGTGGTCGGCTACCCGACCGACGCGGAGGAGCGGGAGATCGTCTACCGGATGGGCGTCGCCGCGCCGGAGCCCACCCCGGTGTTCAGCACCCCGGATCTGATCGCCCTGCAACGCAAGGCCGACCAGGTCTTCGTGCACAACGCCCTGGTCGACTACGCGGTCCGGCTGGTGCTGGCCACCCGGAGCCCGGCCGAGCACGGCATGCCGGACGTGGCCCACCTCATCCAGTACGGCGCCAGCCCGCGCGCCTCGCTCGGCCTGGTCCGGGCCACTCGGGCGCTGGCCCTGCTGCGCGGCCGGGACTACGCGCTGCCGCAGGACGTGCAGGACATCGCGCCGGACATCCTGCGCCACCGGCTGGTGCTCAGCTACGACGCGCTCGCCGACGACGTGCCCGCCGACCACGTGGTGCACCGGGTGTTGTCCACCATCCCGCTGCCCTCGGTCGCGCCCCGGCAGCAGGCCACGCCGACGCCGGCCGTCGCCCCGCCGGGTGCCGGCTGGCCCGGGCAGCGGCCGTGACCTCACCCACCCGTCGACCCCTCGGCGCCCCCGCCGACCGCAGCGAGGCCGTGCTGTCCCGGCTCCAACTGCTGGTCACCCGCAAGCTCGACGGCCTGCTCCAGGGCGACTACGCCGGACTGCTGCCCGGGCCCGGCAGCGAGGCGGGGGAGTCCCGCGAGTACCGCCCCGGCGACGACGTACGCCGGATGGACTGGCCGGTCACCGCGCGGACGACGACGCCGCACGTGCGGCGTACGGTGGCCGACCGGGAGCTGGAGACCTGGCTGGCGGTGGACCTGTCGGCGAGCCTGGACTTCGGCACCGGGCAGTGGCTAAAGCGCGACGTGGTGGTGGCCGCCGCGGCGGCGATCGCCCACCTCACCGTGCGCGGCGGCAACCGGATCGGCGCGGTGATCGGCAGCGGCGGCGGCGCCGCGGCGCCGACCGGCCGGTGGCGGGCAGCTTCGCCGGTCGCCGGTCCCGGGGTCTACACCCGGCTGCCCGCCCGGTCGGGGCGCAAGGAGGCGCAGGGCCTGCTGCGGGCGATCGCCGGCACCGAGATCCGCCCGGGTCGCGGTGACCTGGGCCGGTTGGTCGACATGCTGAACCGGCCGCCCCGGCGGAGGGGCGTCGCGGTGGTGGTCTCCGACTTCCTCGCCCCGCCGGCCCAGTGGGTCCGCCCGCTGCGCAAGCTGCGGGTCCGGCACGACGTGCTGGCCGTCGAGGTGGTCGACCCGCGGGAACTGGAGCTGCCCGACGTCGGGGTGCTGCCGGTGGTCGACCCGGAGACCGGCGAGCTGCACGAGGTGCAGACCGCCGACCCGGCGCTGCGGCACCGTTACGCGGCGGCGGCGGCCGCCCAGCGCGCGGAGATCTCCGCCGCGCTGCGCTCCGCCGGCGCCGCCCACCTGCGACTGCGTACGGACCGAGACTGGCTGCTGGACATGGTGCGCTTCGTGGCCGCGCAGCGGCACGCCCGCACCCGGGGGACGACACGATGATCCGTTTTCTGCAACCGTGGTGGCTGCTGGCCGTGCTGCCGGTGCTCGCCCTGGCCGCGTTCTACGTCTGGCGGCAGCTGCACCGCCGGGCGTACGCCGTCCGGTTCACCAACGTCGACCTGCTGCGTACCCTCGCCCCGAAGGGGCTGGGCTGGCGGCGGCACGTGCCGGCCACCGCGTTCCTGCTCTGCCTGCTGGTGCTGGCCACCGCGCTGGCCCGGCCGGCGGTGGACACCAAGCAGCCGTTGGAACGGGCGACGGTCATGCTCGCCATCGACGTGTCGCTGTCCATGCAGGCCGACGACGTGGCGCCGAACCGGCTGGAGGCGGCCCAGGAGGCGGCCAAGCAGTTCGTCGGTGAGCTGCCCGAGACCTACAACCTGGGGCTGGTCTCCTTCGCCAAGGCGGCCAACGTGCTGGTCCCGCCGACCAAGGACCGGGAGGCGGTGACCAGCGCGATCGACGGGCTGGTGCTGGCCGAGGCGACCGCGACCGGGGAGGCGGTCTTCACCTGCCTGGAGGCGATCCGCTCGGTGCCCGCCGACGGTGCCGCCGGGATCCCGCCGGCGCGCATCGTGCTGCTCTCGGACGGGTTCCGCACCTCGGGCCGGTCGGTGGAGGAGGCGGCGGCCGCTGCGCAGGCGGCCAACGTGCCGGTCTCCACCATCGCCTTCGGCACCGACGCCGGTCAGGTGGACATCGGCGGTCAGCTCCAGCGGGTGCCGGTGGACCGGCTGGCCCTGGCCGAGCTGGCGGAGACCACCGAGGGCTACTTCTACGAGGCGGCCTCGGTGAGCGAACTGAAGCAGGTCTACCAGGACATGGGCAGCTCGATCGGGTTCCGTACCCAGCCCCGGGAGATCACCCAGTGGTACGCCGGGGTGGCCCTGCTGCTCGCCCTCTGCGCGGGGGCGCTGAGCCTGCTCTGGTCCTCCCGGATGCTGTGACCGGCGGCGCGCCCGCCCGTCGTGATCGGGGGCGCGCCGACCGGCCGGCCGGTGCGGGTCAGTGACCCGCGCCGGCCAGGACGAAGACGACGGCGACCCAGACGGCGGCGAGGGTGAAGCCCAGCGGGGCGAGGTAGCGGCTCATGGTCAGCTCCGGGTGGCGGCTGGACGGCCCGGCGGGCGGGGGCGCGGACCGTGCGGGTGGATCAGGACGCACACACGAAGTCGTGACCGGGCGGCTCCCGGAGCGCCGGCCCGGCGGGCGGCGCTGCACGGCCGCCCCGGCGGGTGGCCGGAGAGCGGGCGGTGCGGGGAGCGGGATCGGGTCAGCTCACCTGCTGAGTCGTGGCTCAGCGGAGCGGACGTTCGGCCCGGCCACGACTGGGAGGATCGCTATCTCGCACAGCGATCACCTCCTGCGGTCGGCGGGGCCCGGAACGCGGGCCGCACGACGGCCCGCAAACGCGGATCATCGTACACCCGCCGATGCGGGCCCCCGCACTCAGCCGACCGGGCGCGCGACGCCGTCCATCGGTGGGTGTCCGGCCGGCCGGGCGGACGCCGTGCCGCCGGCCCTGCGGCCGCGGACCAGCACCAGCAGCACGGCGGCCAGCACCGGCAACCAGCAGAGCCGGGCCACCAGCCAGCCGGGACCGTCCGGCGCGGTGTGCAGCCCCGGCAGGTCGGCGCCGGCGCGGGCGGCCAGCACCGTGACCCCGACCAGCACCGGCTGGTGCCAGAGGTAGACCCGCACCGCGTGCCGGTTGACCAGGCCCACCGCCCACCCGGCCCACGGCCGCCGGGTCAGCCGGGCCAGCGCCGGCCGGACCGCCAGCCCCACCCCCACCTGGGTCACCGCCAGCGCCACCGCGAACAGCGACGGCGGGTGCAGGTTGGACACCGCCGCGCCGGGCACCCCCACCGCGCTGACCGGGTAGCCGAGCGCGATCAGGCCGGCCAGCCCGGCGGCCCCGGCGCCGGCCAGCCCCAGTGCGGCCCGCCGGCCGGTGAGCCGGCCGTCGGCGTGCGCCAGCCCCAGCAGGTAGGGCACCGCCCACGCGGCCAGCACGGCGACCGGCAGCCGCCCGGGAACGGCGGGGTACAGCCGGCCGGTCAGGTCGGCCACGGCCACCACGGCCACCGCCGGGGCGGCGCAGCGCAGCGCACCCCACCGGCGTACGGCGGCGCGCAGCGGCGCGGTCAGCGCCACCAGGACGAGCAGCGGCAGCAGGAACCACAGTGGACTGACCGCCAGCGTCAGCGCCACCGACAGCGTGCCGTCCGGGGTGCCCAGCACGGTGGCGGCCAGCAGCACCGCCGCCCCGATGCCGAGCAGCGCCACGGCCGGCAGCACCAACCGGCGCAGCCGGCGAGCGAGCCAGGCGCGCCCGCTGGGCTGCCGGGCGGCCGAGCGGGCCGAGGCGTACCCGGCGGCGAAGAAGAACAGGCCCAGCGTCTGCAACAGCCAACTGGCCGGCGCCAGGGACGGCATCGCGGTCAGCGGGCTGGCCTGGGTCAGCGTGCCGTCCGGGGCGAGCACCAGCCCGGTGACCAGCCAGTGCCCGAGCACCACCCCACCCACGGCGTACGCCCGCAGCGCGTCGACCGCGCGGTCCCGGCTCACCGGGCCGCCCCGTCCGCCGTCGTGGCGTCGGCGGTGCCGGTGAGCACCACCGACGCCACCGCGTCGAGGGTGGCCGCGTCCGGGCTCAGGTACCGGTCGTGCCCGCTCACCCTGGTGACCGGCAGCGGCCGGGCGCCGAAGGCCGGGTCGGCCGGCCGGATCCCGTGCCCCAGCCCAGGCAGGCGCAGCTGGGGCACCCGGCGGATCCAGTCCGTCTCCGCCTCGGCCGCCCAGACCCGTACCCGGCCGAGCCGATCCGCCCGGTCGGTGCCGGCGCCGATCCCGCCGAGCGTCACCACGTCGGTCACCTGCGCCGGCGCCCGCCTCGCGGCCAGCCCGACCACCAGCGCGCCGTAGCTGTGCCCGACCAGGGTGACCCGGGCCGCCGGCCGGCGCGCGGCCAGCTCGGCGAGCAGGTCGGACAGGGCGTCCGCGCCCCGCCGGGCGGCGGTCGTCCCGGCCGCCGTGAGCACCCCGTCGGGCGGGTCGTAGCCGAGCCAGGCGAGCACGGCGACCCGGGCGCCGGGGTTGGCCGACCGCAGCGCCGCGTGCAGCTCGGCGGCCTGCACCGCCGGCGCGCGCCGGGCCACCCCGCCCAGCCCCCGGTCGAAGTCGCGCAGCGTGCTCCCCACCCCGGGCACCAGCACCGCTATCCGGTCCGCGCCGGCCAGGTCGCCGACCACCTCGACGGCCAGCCCGTCGCCGCGCGGGTCGAAGGCCAGGAACCGTCGGCCGCGCTCCGCCCAGTCGGCGTACGGCGGGCCGGCGCCCCGCATCGCCGCCACCGTGTCCGGGTACCGCTCGACGAACCCGGCCGCGGCCACCGGCGCCGGCCGGGCCGGCAGCACCACCCCGGCGCCGAGCAACGCGGCCAGCGCCACCCGCAGCACACCTACGCACCGCATCACCGTGCTCCCTCCGTGTCGGTCACGGTGGGCAGCGTGCGGTGTCGGGCACCGCCGGCGCGTCACCCCGGGGAGCCGTCCTCGACCCGGTACCGGAGAGCTACTCCCCGGCGGCCACCAGCCCCGTCTCGTACGCCAGCACCACGGCCTGCGCGCGGTCGCGCAGGCCCAGCTTGGCCAGGATCCGGCCGACGTGCGTCTTCACGGTCTGCTCGGCCACCACCAGGTCGGCGGCGATCTCGGTGTTCGACCGGCCGCGGGCGATCAGCCGCAGCACCTCGGTCTCCCGTGGGGTCAGCGCGGCCAGTTCGGTGGGGCGCGGGCGGCGCCGCTCCGGCCGGGCCGCGAACTCGGCGATCAGCCGGCGGGTGACCGCCGGGGCGAGCAGCGCGTCGCCGCCGGCCACCACCCGGACCGCGTGCACCAGATCGGCGGCCGGGGCGTCCTTGAGCAGGAAGCCGCTGGCCCCGGCGCGGAGCGCCTCGTAGACGTAGTCGTCCAGGTCGAAGGTGGTCAGGATGAGCACCCGGGGGCGGTCGGCGGGACGGTCGCCGAGCAGCTTGCGGGTGGCGGCCAGGCCGTCCAGCACCGGCATCCGCACGTCCATCAGCACCACGTCGGGGTCGAGCCGGCGGGCCGCCTCGATCGCCTGCGCCCCATCGGCGGCGTCGCCCACCACCAACAGGTCCGGCTGGGCCGCCAGCAGCGCGCCGAAGCCCTGCCGGACCATCGCCTGGTCGTCGGCGATCAGCACCCGGATCATGCTGTCCCGTCCTCCCCGTCGCAGGGCAGCACCGCGACCACCGCGTACCCGCCGTCGTCGGTCGGCCCGGCGGTGAACGTACCGCCCAGCGACACGGCGCGTTCCCGCATACCGGTCAGCCCGTGCCCGTGTCCGGCCCGGCCGCCGCCTGCGGTGGTCGGGCCGTCGCCGCGGTCGTTGGCCACCCGGACCTCCAGCGCGCCGGCCGCGCCCCGGATCGTCGCCCGCACCTCGGCGCCGGCCGCGTGCCGGGCCGCGTTGGCCAGCGCCTCCTGCACGATCCGGTACGCGGCCAGCCCGACCGACGCCGGCGGTTCGGCGGGCACGTCGACCTCCAGGGTCACCGTCATGCCGGCCCGCCGGGCGGCCTCGACCAGCGCCGGCACGTCCGGCAGCCCGGGCTGCGGCGCGGTCTCCGGATCCGCCGACTCGCTGCGCAGCACGCCGAGCAGCCGGCGCATGTCGGTCAGCGCTTCCCGGGCGGCGCCGGCAATGGCGGTGAACTCGGCCCGCGCGGGCTCCGGCACGGCGTCGAGCCGGTACGGGGCGGTCTCCGCCCGCACCGCGATCATCGACATGTGGTGGGCGACCACGTCGTGCAGCTCCCGGGCGATCCGGGTGCGTTCCTCCAGCACCGCCCGGCGGGCCTGCTCCAGCTCGCTCCGCTCGGCCTGCTCGGCGAGGGCGCGCTGGCTGAGCCGCCGCCGCCGGATCTGATCGGCCAGCAGCAGCGCGCCGATCACGAGCACCGTGACGCCGTGCGCGTTGGCGCGCTCGGCGACGAAGAGGTAGACCGGCAGCAGGGTAGCCGCCCCGGCCCAGAGGGCCAGGCCGGTCTCCACCCGCGTGCCGAGCACCACCAGGACCACCAGGTAGCCGAGGATCTGCACCGGGTTCCACGGCCACGGCTCGTCGGGGCCGGCGCGCACCACGCCGAGGAAGAGCAGCGGGTAGGCCAGCCGCCACGCCCACAGCGGCCAGCGCACCGCCAGCGCCACCGGGACGGTCGCGCCCAGGCCGAGCGCGACGGTGTAGCCGTCGGCCAGCCCGCGGTTCTCCTCCAGGTACTGCGCGGCCGCCGCGGTGAGCCCGACCAGGGCCAGCACGGCGAACGGGACCAGATAGGAGCGCCAACCGTGCCAGCGGCGCCGGGTGGTCGCGGGGCGCGGCGGCACGTCCGGGCCGACGAGCAGCCGCCGCAGGTCGTACAGGGCGACGCGGACCGGATTGTCGGGCTGAGCCATCCCGGCAGGCTACGACGACGGTGCGCCGCCGGTCGTGCCACCACGGGGTGACCCGGGCGTCGTACCCCGGTGTGACGTGCCCACCGTTAGCGCTTACCTGCCGGTAACGCCTAGGCTCCGACGCGTCCGCGCAGACGACGACGCTCTAGGGGGATCCGTGGCCCGTACCGTGCTGGTGACCGGAGGCAACCGGGGGATCGGCCTGGCCATCGCGCAGGCCTTCGCCAAGCAGGGCGACCGGGTGGCGGTGACCCACCGCAGCGGCGAGCCGCCGGCGGGGCTGTTCGGGGTCCGCTGCGACGTCACCGACGCCGACTCGGTCGACGCCGCCTTCACCGCCATCGAGGCCGAGCTGGGGCCGGTCGAGGTGCTGGTGGCCAACGCCGGCATCACCGACGACACGCTGCTGCTGCGGATGTCCGAGGAGCAGTTCACCAGCGTGCTGGACACCAACCTGACCGGCGCGTACCGGTGCGCCAAGCGCGCCGCGGGCAAGATGCTGCGGGCCAAGTGGGGCCGCATGATCTTCATCTCCTCGGTGGTCGGCCTCTCCGGCGGCGCCGGGCAGGTCAACTACGCCGCCAGCAAGGCCGGCCTGGTCGGCGTGGCCCGCTCGATCACCCGCGAGCTGGGCAGCCGCAACATCACCGCGAACGTGGTGGCCCCCGGCTTCATCGACACGGACATGACCGCCGTGCTGACCGAGGAGCGCCGGGCGGAGATCCGCAAGTCGATCCCGGCGGGTCGGATGGCCAGCCCGGACGAGGTCGCCGCGGTGGTCACCTGGCTGGCCGGGGACAGCGCCGGGTACGTCTCCGGCGCGGTGATCCCGGTCGACGGCGGCCTGGGCATGGGTCACTGAGCACCGGTCACTCGAGAAAGTACGGAGGAACCCCTGTATGTCCGGACTGCTGGCCGGTAAGCGGCTGCTCGTCACCGGCGTGATCACCGACGCCTCGATCGCCTTCTCGGTGGCGAAGCTCGCCCAGGAGAACGGCGCGCAGGTCGTGCTCACCGGCTTCGGCCGGCTCTCCCTGGTAGAGCGGATCGCCAAGCGGCTGCCCGAGCCGGCCCCGGTGATCGAGCTGGACGTCACCAACGCCGAGCACCTCGCCGGGCTCGCCGACAAGGTGCGCGAGCACGTCGACGGCCTGGACGGGGTGGTGCACTCGATCGGTTTCGCCCCGCAGAGCTGCCTCGGCGGCGGCTTCCTCGACGCCCCGTGGGAGGACGTGGCCACCGCGCTGCAGGTCTCCACGTACTCGTACAAGTCCCTCGCGATGGCGGCGCTGCCGCTGATGTCCCCCGGCGGCGCGGTGGTCGGCCTGACCTTCGACGCCACCAAGGCGTGGCCGGTCTACGACTGGATGGGCGTGGCCAAGGCCGGGCTGGAGTCCGCCTCCCGCTACCTGGCCCTGCACCTGGGCAAGCAGGGCATCCGGAGCAACCTGGTCGCCGCCGGGCCGCTGCGCACCATGGCCGCGAAGTCGATCCCCGGCTTCGAGCAGTTCGAGGACGCCTGGGCCGAGCGCGCCCCGCTGGGCTGGAACCTCACCGACCAGGAGCCGGCCGCCCGGGCCTGCCTGGCGCTGCTCTCCGACTGGTTCCCGGCCACCACCGGCGAGATCGTGCACGTCGACGGCGGCTACCACGCCATCGGCGCCTGAGCCGCGCCGACCGGCGCCCCGGGCACCCCGGGGCGCCGGCCGCCGCCGGGGTCGCCCGGCTCACGCAATCCGGGGGCGTCACCGACCCGGCGCCGGCCGCGGGGAAGAATGGGCCCCATGGCGTACGACGCGGTGGTGTTGGTGTCCTTCGGCGGCCCGGAGCGGCCGGAGGACGTGATGCCGTTCCTGCAGAACGTGACCCGGGGCCGGGGCGTGCCGCCGGAGCGGCTGGCCGAGGTCGCCGAGCACTACCAGCACTTCGGCGGGGTGTCGCCGATCAACCAGCAGAGCCGGGACCTGCTCGCCGCGATCCGGGCCGACTTCGCCGCCCACGGCCTCGACCTGCCGGTCTACTGGGGCAACCGCAACTGGCACCCGATGCTCGCGGACACCGTCACCCAGATGCGCGACGACGGGGTGACCCGGGCGCTCGCCTTCGTCACCAGCGCGTTCGGCGGCTACTCGTCCTGCCGGCAGTACCAGGACGACATCGCCGCGGCCCGCGCCGCGGTCGGCCCGGACGCCCCGCTGATCGACAAGCTGCGCCAGTTCTGGGACCACCCCGGCTTCGTCGAGCCGCACGCCGACGCCGTCCGGTCAGCCCTGGCCCAGCTCGCCCCGGCGACGCGGGCCGGCACCCGGCTGGTCTTCACCGCCCACTCCGTGCCGACCTCGATGGCCGCCAACGCCGGCCCGCACGGCGGCCGGTACGAGGCGCAGCTGCACGAGGTGGCCCGGCTGGTCCACGCGGCGGCCGCCCCGGACCTGCCCTGGGACCTGGTCTGGCAGAGCCGCTCCGGGCCGCCGCAGGTGCCGTGGCTGGAGCCGGACGTCAACGACCACCTCGCCGCGCTGGCCGCCGCCGGCGACACCACCGCCGTGGTGGTCAGCCCGATCGGCTTCGTCTCCGACCACCTCGAGGTGGTGTGGGACCTGGACACCGAGGCCCGCCAGACGGCCAAGCAGCACGGCCTGGACTTCGTCCGGGCCGGCACCCCCGGCATCGATCCCCGGTTCGTGGCGATGGTGCGCGAGCTGGTCCTGGAGCGGATCGAGCCGGACGGGATCACCCGGCGCCGCCGCCTCGGCGAGCTGCCGATGTGGGACACCTGCCCGACGGTGTGCTGCGTGCCCACCCGCCGCCCCTCCTGACCTTCGGCGGACCATCCGCCCCGACGACCCCTGGGACGAGACACCATGCATGAGCGCAGGACCGTGGAGAGCTGGCTGACCGACATGGACGGCGTGCTCGTGCACGAGGGGCAGCCGGTGCCCGGCGCGCCGGAGTTCGTCAAGAAGCTCCGCGCGTCCGGCAAGCCGTTCCTGGTGCTCACCAACAACTCCATCTACACCCCGCGGGACCTGCGGGCCCGGCTCGGCCGGATGGGGCTCGACGTGCCGGAGGAGGCGATCTGGTCGTCCGCGCTGGCCACCGCGCAGTTCCTGGCCGACCAGCGGCCGGGCGGCACCGCGTACGTGATCGGGGAGGCCGGGCTGACCACGGCGCTGCACGCGGTCGGCTACGTGCTGTCCGACTTCGCGCCGGACTACGTGGTGCTGGGCGAGACCCGCACCTACAGCTTCGAGGCGATCACCAAGGCGATCCGGCTGATCAACGACGGGGCGCGGTTCATCTGCACCAACCCGGACGCCACCGGCCCGTCGATGGAGGGGGCGCTGCCGGCCGCCGGCTCGGTCGCCGCGATGATCTCCAAGGCGACCGGGGTGGAGCCGTACTTCGTCGGCAAGCCGAACCCGATGATGATGCGCTCGGCACTGAACACCATCGATGCGCACTCCGAGTCGACCGCGATGATCGGCGACCGGATGGACACCGACATCCTCTGCGGCCTGGAGGCCGGGCTGGAGACCATCCTGGTGCTGACCGGGATCAGCACCCGCGCGGAGGCGGAGCGCTACCCGTACCGGCCGTCGCGGATCGTCGACTCCGTCGCCGACCTGCTCGACGAGGTCTGACCGGCGGCCGTCAGCGCCCGCGTCGCCCGTACCGGCGGAGCAGCACGGTGACCGCCCAGCACATGAAGAACGCCTCGATCGCGGCCAGGACCCCGGTGAGCGCGGCCTCGGCCATCAGCGTGCCTCCCGTCAGGGGCGCAGCGGGGCGTTGCACGCGGCCACCAGCGCCTGCCGGCAGGCCGCGGTGAGCGGGCGCAGCGCGGCGTCGCGCTGCTGGGCCTCGTAGTTGTTGATCGCCCCGCCCGGCGCGGCGTGCCCGGCCAGGGCGAGCACCCGGTCCAGCACGGCGGCCCGGGCGAAGAGCCGACGGGCCCGCGGGTCGAACCCGGGCGGCAAATCGGTGGTGCCGTCCGGCCGGCGCAGCGCCTCCAGCGCCCCGGCCAGCTCCGGCCGCCACTGCGCCACGTCGAGCCGGGTCAGCGCCGCGGTGGTCTCAGCCAGCGCGGCGGCCAGTTCCGCCTCGGCCTCGGCCGCCCCGGGCAGCGTCAGCGAGGCCGCCGGCGCGTCCGCCGGCAGCGGGTAGACCCGCCACAGCACCGTTTCGAAGGTGTCGCCGGAGCCGGAGGTGTGCGTGCGTACCTCGGGGATCAGCCCGAGACCCCCGGCCACCACCGCCTCACCGGCGAGCAGCGCCGCGCCGGCGAAGTCGCCCGGCCCGGGCAGCCCGCGCGGGTCGCCCGGCGCGGGCAGCACCAGCCGGATCTCGTCCGGCGAGAGCTTGGCCAGGGTGGGCAGCGCGTCGCGCAGCGACACGTCCCGCCAGGTGCCGGGCGCGTCCGCGACGAGGTGCTCCTCGGTGCCGGCGATCGCGTCGGCGACCTCGTCGAAGGGAACCAGCCCGGCGCGCCACGCGCGCACCCAGGCGACGAACCGGCTCGACCGGCGCGGCGCGAGTGTGGCCGCACCCGCTGCGGGGGTGGACATGCCGAAAAGGGTACGTGGTCTCCGCCGCCCCTGTCTCGACTGCCGCTCCGACCGCTCCTTCTGCCGTCGATCATGGCATTGTGGTGGGCGGATCGTCGATTTCCGCCGGGTTTGCCGGCCGCCCCGGACCGCATGTTCGACCTGCCGCCGACCGTCGGCGTGTCGGGTGCGGGGGTGCGGACCGACCGTTAGCTTGATCGGCATGGCTGGGCGGTATGCGGACGACGTGCTGGCGGGGGACTGGCGGCGACGGAAGGTCACCCCCGAGGTGGACGCGGAACCGGACCTCGTGGTCGAGGACGCCGAATCCGGGTTCTGCGGCGCGGTGGTCGGCTTCGAGTCCGGTGCGGTGGTGCTGGAGGACCGGCACGGGCGCCGGCGCAACTTCCCGCTGCTGCCGGCCGCGTTCCTGCTCGACGGCCAGCCGGTGACGCTGCGCCGCCCCGCCCGCGCCCCGGTCCCGGCCGCCCGGCGCCGCACCGCCTCCGGCTCGATCGCGGTCGACGGGGTACGCGCCCAGGTCGCCAAGGCCAGCCGGATCTGGGTCGAGGGCATCCACGACGCCGCCCTGGTGGAGCGGATCTGGGGCGACGACCTGCGGATCGAGGGCGTGGTGGTGGAGCCGCTGGACGGCATCGACGCGCTCGACACCGAGGTGCGCGCGTTCGCGCCCGGCCCCGGCCGGCGGCTCGGCGTGCTGGTCGACCACCTGGTGCCCGGCTCCAAGGAGAGCCGGATCGTCGCCCAGGTGACCTCCCCGCACGTGCTGGTCACCGGGCACCCGTACGTCGACGTGTGGCAGGCGGTCAAGCCGAAGGCGCTGGGCATCCCGGCGTGGCCGGTGGTGCCCCCGGGGCGGCCGTGGAAGGAAGGCGTCTGCGCGGCGCTCGGGGTGGCCGAGCCGGCCCACATGTGGCGGCACATCCTGTCCCGGGTCGACAGCTTCGCCGACGTGGAGACGCCGTTGATCAACGCGATGGAACGCCTGATCGACTTCGTCACGGAGCCTGGCTGATCGGGGTGGTTGCGCTCAGGGCCGGGGGCCGCCGTGCCCGGCTCCGGGCGGTCAGGCTTGATCCCTCCGCCGGGCACGGCGGCCCCCGGCCCGTCGGGTGCCGTCCCCGCCCGTTTGTTGCGGTGCGGCCGTTGTCTACTCGGTGATCTTCGCTTGCTGGGCATGGCGGCCTTCGACCGTGGGTGGTGTTCCCGCCCGCTTGTTGCGGTGCGGCCCTGGTCTGCGCGCTGGCCTTCGCCCCGTTCGTCGGGTCTCTCGCTTGCGCCTGCTGTTCGAGACCGTGCTCGACCTGGTTGTAGTGGCATCGGGGTTGCTGCGAGGGCACTACATCCAGGATGTTGCGTGATCTTGGTGGCCCTGCTGCCCGTCGGCCGTGGTGGCCCTGCTGGCCATGGTGGTCCTGGGCTCGGCGGCGCGGGTCAGGGTTCCTGGTTGGGGGTGCGGGTGAAGAGGAAGGTGGCGATGTCGAGGGCGGCGACCTGGCCCGTGTCGTCGCGGAGCACGGCGAGGATCTCGCCGTTCTCCGGGCCGGAGCGGCCGCGCCACCGGTCCGTCCCCTCCGGGGCGAACCGGCTCACCCGCTCGCCGCGTACGTGGGCCACCAGCTCGCCGGCGGCGGCGTCCCAGGTCAGGTCGAGGGTGACCCCCATCCACCACCACCGGCCGGTCACCTCGGCGATCCCGGCCGGCGGGGCCGCGGCGGTCGGTTGCCAGGGCCGCGGGAACGCCGGCTCGGCGTCCAGCACGGTGGTGAGCGCCCGCTGCCCGAGCGAGCCGATCCCGCCACTGCGGAAGCCGTACGAGTTGGCGAAGCCGACCACGGCGGTGCGGGACGGGCGGTGCACCGCCAGGGCGGCCACGTAGCCGGGCATCGACCCGCCGTGCCCCACGTACACCCGCTCGCCCTCCCGGTAGAGCTCCAGGCCCAGGCCGTGCCCGCCGCTCCACGAGTCGAGGTCGCTGATCACCACCGGCGCGCACATTTCGGTGAGCGTCTCCGCCGCCAGCACCCGCGGGTCGGGGTCGGCCAGGAAGGCGGCCCACCGGGCCAGGTCCTCGACGGTGGACCAGAGCTGTCCGGCCGGGGCCATCGCCCGGGTGTCGGTACGCGGCTCCTCTCGCAGCGTGTCGTGCCACGGGTGCACCACGTAGCCACGGGCGAACGGCTCGGTCGCCGCGTACGTGGTGCGGCGCATCCCCAGCGGCTCCAAGATCCGCTGCCGCAGCAGGTCGGCCCACGGGGTGCCGGTGATCCGCTCCAGCACCCCGCCGAGCAGCCCGTACGCCAGGTTGGAGTAGTGGTACCAGCGGTGCGGCGGGTAGGCGATCTTGTCGGCGGTGACGCCGCGCAGCAGGGTGGCCAGGTCGACGCCCTCGGCGCGCTCCCACCACGGCCCGTCGGGCTCGCGCTGCAGGCCACTGGCGTGCCCGAGCAGCTGGCGCAGGGTGAGCGAGCCGACCGCGGTGCCGGGCAGGTGCTCCGCCAGCGGGTCGTCCAGCCGCAGCCGCCCGGCGTCGCGCTCCTGCATCACCAGGGTGGCGGTCATCGTCTTGCTGATCGAGCCGATCCGGTACTGCAGGTCCGCGTCCGGGCGGGGGTGCTCGCCCGCGGTGGCGAGGTGGGCCAGCGTGCCGTCGCGCACCACCCCGATCACCAGCGACGGCGTACGGCCGGCGGACTGCGCCGCGGCGACCAGTTCGTCGATCTTCCGGGCGGTCTCCGGCAGCAGGGCCACGGCGTCTCCTCGGTCGGCCGGCGGTGCGGGTGCCGTCGAGCTTACTGATCATGGCGAAGAGGTCGCGCGTGCATTTCCGTGTCACGATCTAAGGGTGGACGCCGTGCTGTGGATCGTGTTGGGTGTGGTGCTGGCCGTCGCCGAGATCTTCACGACGACGCTCTTCCTGATCATGTTCGCGGCCGGCGCCTTCGCCGCGGCGGGTGCCGCGGCGCTGGGGGCGCCGGTCGGGGTGCAGGCGATCGTCTTCGCCGGGGTGTCGGCGCTGACCGTGCTGGCCGTCCGGCCGACCCTGCGCCGGCACCAGCGCTCCGCGCTGGCCAGTGGCGAGCAGCCGTTCGGAGTCGAGGCGATCGAGGGCAGCAGCGCGCTGGTGCTGGAGCGGGTCGACGCCGACAGCGGCCTCGTCAAGATCGACGGTGAGCTGTGGAGCGCTCGCTCGTACGACGCGGGTCAGGTCTTCGACCCGGGTGAACGGGTGCAGGTGATCCAGGTCCGGGGTGTGACCGCCCTGGTCTGGCGGGACGACATTTCTTCTTCCGGCGAGCTACCCGAAGCGAAAAGGTGAGTACATGGAACTCGTGTTCCCGGTCCTGCTGATAGCCGTGGCGCTGATCGCGGTGATCACCCTGGCCAAGGCGGTGCGGATCGTGCCGCAGCAGCGCCAGGACGTGGTGGAGCGACTGGGCAAGTACAAGCGCACGCTGAACCCGGGGCTCAACCTCCTGGTGCCGTTCATCGACGCGGTGCGTACCAAGGTCGACATGCGCGAGCAGGTGGTCAGCTTCCCGCCCCAGCCGGTGATCACCTCCGACAACCTGGTGGTCTCGATCGACACGGTCCTCTACTTCAAGGTGGTCGACTCGGTCCGGGCCACGTACGAGATCTCGAACTTCCTCCAGGCGATCGAGCAGCTCACCGTGACCACGCTGCGTAACGTGATCGGTTCGCTCGACCTGGAGCGGGCGCTGACCAGCCGGGAGGAGATCAACCGGCACCTGTCGGGTGTGCTCGACGAGACCACCGGCCGGTGGGGCATCAAGGTGACCCGGGTGGAGATCAAGGCGATCGAGCCGCCGCCGAGCATCCGCGACTCGATGGAGAAGCAGATGCGGGCCGAGCGGGACCGCCGCGCCGCCATCCTCAACGCCGAGGGCCACAAGCAGTCGCAGATCCTCACCGCCGAGGGTGAGAAGCAGGCCGCGGTGCTGCGCGCCGACGGTGACCGGCAGGCCCGGATCCTCCAGGCCGAGGGCCAGGCCAAGGCGATCCGGACCGTCTTCGACGCCATCCACCAGGCCAACCCGAGCCAGAAGGTGCTCGCCTACCAGTACCTCCAGGCCCTGCCGCAGATCGCCAACGGCAGCGCGAACAAGGTCTGGATCGTGCCGGCGGAGCTGACCAAGGCCCTGGAGGGGATGGGCGGCGCGCTCGGCGGGCTGAGCCGGATGGTCGGCGACGAGCCGGCGCCGGAGGCCGCCGACGGGGCGAGCGAGGTCGAGCGCGAGGCGGCCGAGGCCGCGCAGGCGGCGGCCGCCGCGGCCCAGCAGATCCACGACGAGGTACGGGTCGCCGAGGCGCAGGCCGCCGGCGGCAAGCCGCAGGGGCTGCCGGCGCCCGAGCCGGTCTCCCCGGCGAGCCTGCTCAACGACCCGGCCGACCAGCGCGAGCGCGGCTGACCGGTACGGCGACACGGGTCGCCAGGGGTGTTCCTCCGCGGAGCACGCCTGGCGGCCCGTTCCCGTTTCGGGACATCCGGCACGCCGGGTCCGATCGCGGCGCGTTTCGCCTGGTGGTGGCCGCCGGGCGGCCCGGGGAATAACGCGAAAGCCCCTCATGCCCGCCCCGACCGCTGCCACCATCGGTGCGAGGACGGGCGGTGACCAGGCAGCGGACACCGGGGGGCGTCCCGCGCCGCTCGTCGGATGAGCGAGGTGACGCATGAAGGATCCGGCGAAGCGGATGTGGTCCACGGACCCGATCCCCGGGGCGCACGACCCCGCCGGGCCGCTCGGCAGCCGGCGTACCGGCGGGGGATTCGGGGTGCTGCCCTTCGTGGGCGACCCGGGACCGGCCGGCCCCGCCACCAACGCCAGCTGGGCCTGGTCGGTGCGCCGCTTCGCCCGGGCGGCGGTGTGGCTGCTGCCCGCGTACGCCGTGCTCTACGGCGTGGTGGCGATGGCCAGCGACGGCGGGGTGGGCAACGACCCGTACCCGGCCGACGGCCGCCCGCTGTACCTGCTCGGCTGGGTGGGCGCGGTCTGGCTGGGGCTACTCGCCCTGCTCGCGCTGACCGGGCTGCTGGCGGCGACCCGCAGCCGCCGGGTGGCCGCCGCCGGGTTGCTGGTCAGCATCGCCGGCACGGTGCTCATGCTGCCCTTCGCCGGCCTGGCGGAGCAGACCCCGGTCTTCGGCACCACCGCCCGGACCCTGGTGCTGGTCGGCGCGACCTGCTACAGCGTGGGCTGGGCCTGCACCGGCTGGTCGGTGGCCCGCTCGGGGATGTTCAGCATGGGCGACGGGGTGATGTTGATGATCGCGGCGCCGCTGCTCGGTCTCGGTGGCGCCCTGCTGGGCTCGTTGCAGACCTTTGGGGCGATCTTCGTGCTGATCGCCGGCATCGGCATCGGTTACCGCTCCGGCCGGCTGATCCCCAGTGAGATCATGCGCGACGCGGCCAACGCCAGCCTCGCCACCCCGGCCGCCCCGACCACCCCCACCACCGGCCCCACCGGCCCCCTCCCCACCTGACCGCCCACCCGCCCCGCGCCGCCGCCGTGTCGATCGTGACGTTGGCGGCGGCTGTGGAGATCGACATCGTCGCCCAACCTCATGACCAACCGGGGCGGCGGTTGGGCGGCGGGTGCATGGGAGGGGGCTGGGAGGGTGCGGTGAGGTTGCTGACAAAGGGGGAGCGGGGGTGGTCGGTTGGTGGCATTCGCGGTAATTCTGGGGACCATGGCCGTGCCCCGCTCGCCGCTGTCGCGGCTGTTCACCGTGCTGCTCGCCGGCGTGCTCGCCGGTCTCGTCCTGGCGGTCGCCGCGCTGCCGGGCAACCTGCTGTTCGGGTTCGCCGCCAAGGCGGCGCTCGGGTCGTACGCCGCACTGCCGGAGGCGCTGCGCACCCCGGCCACGCCGCAGCGCTCCTACCTCTACGCCAACGACGGCAAGACGCTGATCACCACGTTCGACGATGTGAACCGTAGCGACGTCCCGCTGTCCGAGATCGCCCCGGTGATGCGGCAGGCGATCGTGGCGGCCGAGGACCGGCGGTTCTACTCGCACGGCGGGGCCGACCTGCGCGGGCTGTTCCGGGCGCTGGTGGCCAACGTCTCCGGCGGCGGCACCGAGCAGGGCGGCTCGACGCTGACCATGCAGTACGTCCGGAACGTGCTCAAGACCGACCCCAGCCGCACCGCCGAGGAGCGCGCCGCGGCCACCGAGCAGACCGTCGGCCGCAAGCTCCAGGAGATCCGGTACGCGGGCGCGCTGGAGGAGCGGCTCGGCAAGGACGAGATCCTCAACCGCTACCTGAACATCGCGTACTTCGGATCCGGGGCGTACGGCGTCGCGGCGGCCAGCCAGCGCTACTTCGCCAAGTCCCCGGCCGACCTCACCCTCGCCGAGGCGGCCCTGCTCGCCGGCCTGGTGCAGTCGCCGGAGGCGTACAGCCCGATCGACGGGGACGCCGACGCCGCGCTGGAGCGCCGCGGTTACGTGCTGGACTCGATGGTCGAGACCGGGGCGATCACCGCCGAGCAGGCGGCGCAGGCCAAGGCGGAGAAGCTGACCCTGCGTCCGACCGCGCAGCCGAACGGCTGCACCGCCGTCGCCCAGGGGCACGACGACTGGGGCTTCTTCTGCGACTACCTGCGGCAGTGGTGGCTGGCCCAGCCGGAGTTCGGCGCCACCGTCGAGGAGCGCGAGCAGGCCCTGCGCCGTGGCGGCTACACCGTGGTGACCTCGCTCGACCCGCAGGTCCAGGCCACCGCACAGCGCGAGGCCACCAAGATCTACGGGTACGGCAACAAGCGGGCCGTGCCGATCGCCGCGGTCGAGCCGGGCACCGGCCGGGTGCTGGCGATGGCGGTCAACCGGCACTACAGCCTCGACGCCAACCCGGACGGGCAGGCCAACCACCCGAACACCGTCAACCCGCTGATCTCCGGCGGCGACAGCGTCGACGGCTACCAGGCCGGCTCGACCTTCAAGCTGTTCACCATGCTCGCCGCGCTGGAGGCCGGCAAGCCGCTGGCCACCGGCTTCGACGCGCCCAGCCGGCTGCCCACCCGGTACGCCGCCGAGGGCGAGGGCAGCTGCGACGGCCGGTGGTGCCCGGCCAACGCCAACCCGGAGTGGATGGACGGCTACCGGATGATGTGGGACGGCTTCGGCCGTTCGGTGAACACCTACTTCGTGTGGCTGGCCGAGCAGGTCGGGCCGGAGAAGGTGGTGCAGATGGCGCAGCGGCTCGGCATCACCTTCCGGGCCGACTCCGACGCCGAGTTCGCCCGCGAGCACGCCGAGGACTGGGGCTCGTTCACCCTGGGTGTGGCCGCCACCACCCCGCTCGACCTGGCCAACGCGTACGCCACGGTTGCGGCGGAGGGGACCTGGTGCGCGCCGCTGCCGGTGGTCTCGGTGACCGCGCCGGACGGCGAGCGGGTGCCGGTCGGCGACCCCTCCTGCAAGCGGGTGCTCGACGCCGACGTGGCCCGGGCCGCCACCGACGCCGCCCGCTGCCCGGTCGGCCAGCAGTCCCCGTACGGGCAGTGCAACGGCGGTACGGCCACCGCGGTGAACCGGATCCTCGACGGCCGCCCGGTGGCCGGCAAGACCGGTAGCTCCGAGCGGAACGCCACCGAGACCTTCGTCGGGTTCACCCCGCAGGTCGCGGTCGCCGGCATCGCCGCCAACCCCGACGACCCGGCCGACTCGGTCGGCTCGGCGGTGCAGGCCCGGGTGATCGAGGCGGTCGCCCGGGTGATCGCCACCGCCGTCGACAGCAAGCCGGCGCAGGGGTTCGCCGCGCCCAGCCGGGAACTGGTCGGCGACCCGCGCCGCCCGGTCGAGCGGCCCCCGGTCGTCCGGACGCCGTCCGACGAGCGGCGCCCCGCCGCCGACGACGATGACCCGCTGGCCGACCTGCGCCGCTGGCTCGGCCGCCGAGGCTGACCCGCCCCCCCACCCGCCGCCGCCCGATGACCGAGGCCACACTTTCGCCGAATGTGTGGCCTCGGCGCGCCGCAAGGCCACACATTCGGCGAACGTGCGTCGCCGGGCTCGGTCCCGGCGGTCAGCCGCGGCGCGGGCGGAAGGCGGCGACCGTGGCGGGCAGCCCGCGCCGGACGATCCCGGCCCAGTCGGTGTCGCCGCGCAGCATCGCCGCCGCCGTCCTGCGCGCCTGGTCGGCGGTGAAGTGCGGCGGCAGCATCAGCTCGGCCGGGTCCACCAGGGCGTTGATCACCACCGGCCGGTCGGCGGAGAGGACCCGCTCCCAGACTCCCGGCACCTGGTCGGGGGAGTCGACCAGCTCACCGCCGAGCCCCAGCACCTCCGCCCAGCGGTGGTAGCCGATGTCGGGCAGTTGCTGGCTGTCCGGGAACATCGGCGTCCCCTCGCTGGAGCGCTGCTCCCAGCTGACGAAGGCCAGGTCCCGGTTGTTCAGCACCAGCACCACGAACCGCGGGTCGGCCCAGCTGCGCCAGTACTTCGCCACGGTGATCAGCTCGTTGACCCCGTTCATCTGCATCGCGCCGTCGCCGATCAGGGCCACCAGCGGGCGGTCCGGGTGGGCGAACTTGGCCGACAGCGCGTACGGCATGGCGCCGCCCATGGAGAGCAGGGTGCCGGAGAGGCTGGCCAGCATCCCGGGGCGGACCTGGATGTGCCGGGCGTACCAGGCGGTGGTGGTGCCGCAGTCGACCGCGAGCATCACGTCGTCGGGCAGCCGGTCGCTGAGGGCGCTGAACAGCAGTTGCGGGTTGACCGGGTCGGCGGACTGCCCGGCCAGGTCCCGCTGCGCCTGCCGCCAGGACGAGGTCGCCGCAGCGATCGTCTCCCGCCAGCGGGTCGGGGCCGGCCCGGGGCCGAGTTCCCGCAGCAGCGCCCGCAGGGTGGGGGCGGCGTTGCCGGTCAGGTTCACCTCGGTCGGGTAGCGCAGCCCCAGCTGGGTGCCGTCCCGGTCGATCTGCACCGCCCGGGCCTTGCCCGGCGGCGGATAGAACTCCGAGTACGGCATGTTGCTGCCCACGATCAGCAGCCGGTCGCAGTCGCGCATCATGTCCCAGCTCGGGCGGGTGCCGAGCAGACCGATCGCGCCGGTCACCCAGGGCTCCCGATGGTCGACCGCGGTGAACCCCAGCAGCGCGGTGGCCACTCCCGCGCCCAGCCGGTGGGCCACCTCCCGTACCTCGGTCTCGGCGCCGAGCGCGCCCTGCCCGACCAGCATGGCCACCCGCTCGCCGGCGCCGAGCACCTCGGCGGCGCGGCGTACCTCGGCCGCCGGCGGCACGGTCGGCCCGCTGCTCGGCACGCTGCTGGTGTGGTAGTAGCCGTGCGCGTAGGGCGGCTCCGGGACGGCCGGCTTGTCCTGCACGTCCAGCGGGAGGACCAGGGCGGTCACGGTACGGCGGGCCAGGGCCGTCCGGCAGGCCCGGTCGACCAGGTGGCGGACCTGCGCGGGATGGTCGAGCTGGGCCAGGAACGCCGCCGCGACGTCCTTGTAGAGGGCGAGCAGGTCGACCTCCTGGTAGTAGCCGCCGCCCTCGGCGGTGAGGGCGGTGTGGCCGACCAGGGCGACCACCGGCTGATGGTCCAGCTTGGCGTCGTAGAGGCCGTTGAGCGCGTGGATCGCCCCGGGCCCGCTGGTCACCAGGACGCAGCCCAGCGGCCCGCCGCCGTACTTGACGTGCGCGGACGCGGCGAACCCGGCGGTCTCCTCGTGCCGGACCTGGATGAACTGCGCCCGCTCGGCGGTGCGTTGCAGCGCCGAGGTCATGCCGTTGATGCCGTCGCCCGGATAACCGAAGTAGCGGCGTACGCCCCAGCAGGCCAGCCGTTGCACGAGGTGGTCGGCGACGGTGGCGTCCCGGGGCAGCGGCCACGGATCGGCCGCCACCCGCCCGTCGCCCCGCCACCCGTCACTGCGGTCTGCGCTCACCTGACTGGTCCCTCCGGTCGATCCGCTGCCGCGCCCGGCATTTCCCATCTTTACCGGACAGAACGACCCGCGTCGGATGTTCACCGGACGGGGCAGCGGCCCCGCCGGACCGGTCCGGCAGAATCGGCGGGTGCCCGTCCACCAGATCACCGACCCCGACGACGACCGGATCGCCGACTACCGCGCGCTGACCGACGTCGAGCTGCGCACCCGTTGGGAACCGCCGCACGGGCTGTTCATCGCCGAGGGCGAGCTGGTGCTGCGCCGGGCGCTGCGGGCCGGCTACCCGGCCCGGTCGTACCTGGTGGACGCGAAGCGGGTGGACCAGCTCGCCGACCTCGACACCGGGGACGCCCCGGTCTACGCCGCCACCCCCGACGTGCTCCAGCGGGCCACCGGCTTCCACGTGCACCGCGGCGTGCTGGCGTCGTTCCGCCGCAAGCCGCTGCCGACGGCGACCGAGGTGCTGGCCACCGCGCGACGGGCGGTGATCCTCGAGGACGTCAACAACCACACCAACCTGGGCGCCGTCTTCCGGGGCGCTGCCGCCCTCGGCATCGATGCCGTGCTGCTCTCCCCGACCTGCGCCGACCCGCTGTACCGGCGCAGCGTCCGGGTCAGCATGGGCGAGGTGTTCGCGGTGCCGTACGCCAAGTTCGAGCGCTGGCCCGCGGGCCTGGACCAGGCACGGGAAGCAGGTTTCACGGTGCTCGCCATGACGCCGGCTCCGGACGCCGTGCCGATCCAGCGGCTCACCGCGGCGCACCGCGAGCGGGCGGCGCTGCTCCTCGGAGCCGAGGGCCCGGGCCTCACCGCCGCGGCTCAGGCAGCCAGCGATGTGCGGGTGGTCATCCCGATGCGGCGCGGAGTGGACTCGTTGAACGTGGCGGCCGCGGCCGCCGTGGCGTTCTGGGAACTCGGGCGCGACGATCCCCTGTGAGGCGGATCCGTGGTGGGGGCGGCGCTCGCCGCCCCCACCACCGCCGTCAGGCGTAGTACTTCGACCAGAAGTTGTGCGTGGGCCAGCTGGTCACGGCACGCGCGGCCTGCCACAACAGCGGGTCGATCTCGCCGTAGCCGAGCCCGGACTCGTCGTCGCGCTGGTTGAACAGGGCCGCCCAGCTCATCCCGTCGTACGTGCGGACCAGCAGGCTGTAGTTGCCGGGCAGGCTGCCGGTGTGCCACGTGTTGCGTCCGGTGCCACCGGAGACCGGGCGCACCGCCCAGCCCAGGCCGTAGTACCAGCCGTTGCTGTTCACGCCGGTCGGCTGCGGCACCGCCCAGATCCGGCTGAGCGAGGTGCCGTTCAGCAGGGTGCTGCCGGCGTCGAAGGCGGAGGCCCAGCGCACCATGTCCACCGCCGAGGCGATCCAGCCGCCGTTCGCGTCGTGCAGCCGCATGCTGAACGTGCCGTACGGCGCGGCCACCGTCGCGCCCGAGTCGTCCAGCACGGTCGTCCCGGTGTACTGCGACTGGTAGCCGACCTCGCCACTGTGCCGGGCGATCGTCCACCCGTTCGCCATCCGGGTGATGCCCAGCGGGGCGAGCAGCGTCTGCTTGACGTACGTCTCGTACGGCATGCCGGTGATCGCCTCCACCACCCGGCCGGCGAGCAGATAGCCGTAGTTGCTGTACGACACGGTCGCGCCCGGGTCGTGCAGCAGCGGCTGGCCAGACATGAACCGGATGACGTCGGCGTGCCGCAGCTCCATCGGCACCCCGAGGGCCCGGGCGATGATCCGGTCCTTGAACAGCGGGTCGAAGTTGGTCGCGTCCCGGTCCCAACCTCCGGTGTGCTGCAACAGCCGCCAGAGGGTGACCTGCCCCAGCCGTGGGTCGACCGACTGCCCGGCCGGGGGCGTCAGGTCGACGAACTTCCCGACCGGGTCGCCGAGGCTGAGCCGGCCGTCCTGGGCGAGCCGGACGATCGCCGCCGCGGTCAGCGACTTCGACAGGCTGGCCACCCGGAACAGCGACGTCGGCTGGATCAGCTGCGGCGAGTTGTTGCCGTAGCCGCGGGCCAGCACCAGCCGCCCCCGGTACGTCACGGCGAGCTGCCCGGCGGAGATCCCCCGGGCCAGCATGTAGCTCTTCATGGTGTCGTCGAAGCTGCGCAGCGCGGCGACCGCGGTGCCGCTCGCGGACCAGGTCTGCGGTGCCGACGCGGCCGGCGCCGCGGCGAGCGCTCCCGCGCCGAGGGCCCCCGCGCCCGCCGCGCCGACCAGCTTGCCGAACGTCCTGCGGCTGACCGTCGTACCGTTCATGCCCCACCTTCCGATTGATCACGGAAACAGGCACGTTACCGGAGTTGATCAACCTCCGTGGCCCCGCCGGATCGGTCGGGGCGGGCGGCCGGTGCGCCGGACGGGGGCGGAGGGCGGCGGCGCTCCGGGACGGAGTGTGACCCCGGGCGGCGGTCGAGAATCCAGGTCACGGACGGTAGCGTGTCGGCCGTGTTCCCTACCGTCCGTGAGGTCCTCGCCCTGGACCCGGTCCGCCGCGGCGCCCCGCGCCTGGTCGCCGGGGCCGCCGGGCTGGACCGCCCGGTGCGCTGGGTGCACGTGGCCGAGGTGCCGGACATCGCCACCCTGCTCGGTGGCGGCGAGCTGGTGCTGACCACCGGCATCGGGCTGCCCGCCGACGACGCCGGCCTGCGCGCCTTCATCGGCGACCTCGCCGACGTCGGCGTCTCCGGTCTGTTGGTCGAGCTGGGCCGCCGGTACGCCAGCGAGGTGCCCCGGGTGATGGCCGCCGCCGCCGAGCGTCGCGGCCTGCCCCTGGTCGAGCTGCGCCGGGACACCCCGTTCGTGCGGATCACCGAGGCGGTGCATGCGCTGATCGTCGACGCCCAGCTCACCGAGCTGCGCGCCACCGAGGAGATCCACCAGCGGTTCACCGACCTCTCCGTCGAGGGCGCCGGCGCGGCCGAGGTGATCCGGCAGGCGGCCGAGCTGTCCGGCTGCCCGGTGGTGCTGGAGAACCTCTCCCGCCAGGTGCTCGCCTACGACCCGGCGGGGGAGAGCGCCGAGCTGCTGCTGGACGGCTGGGAGCAGCACTCCCGCCGGATCCGGCCGGCCGGGCGGACCGCGTACGACTCGGACAGCGGCTGGCTGGTCACCACGGTCGGCGCCCGCGGGCAGGACTGGGGCCGGCTGCTGCTGCGCTGGCCGGCCGCCGGCGAGCTGGCCCGGCCCGGCCGCACCGGGCCGGACCCCGAACCGGAGCCGGCCGGCGACGACGCCGCGCCCGCCCCGGCCGGCGATCCGCCAACCCGGCTGACCATCCTGGTCGAGCGGGCCGCGTCCACCCTCGCGCTGGTCCGGCTGATCCGCCGCGACGCCGAAGGGCTGGAGCGGCAGATCCACCGAACCCTGCTCACCGCCCTGCTCGACCACTCCCGACCGGTGGACGAGGTGGCGCTGCGCTCCCGCGCGCTCGGTGTGGTGCTGGAACGCCGGCATCTGGTCGGCGTGGTGGTCCGGTACCGCACCGACGACCAGGCCGCCGAGCACCCCGGCGACCCCGGTGAACCGGGGGCGTTCGGCGAGCCCGCCCCGGACGCCGGCCCGGCCCGGCTGCGGGACCTCGCCGAGGCGGTCGGTCAGGCCGTGCAGGAGGCGAAACTGACCGCGCTGACCAGCGCGGTCGACGACCACGCGGTCGGCGCGCTGCTCGCCCTGCCGGACGCCGCCGCCGAGGAGCGGGCGCTGGCGGCGTTCGCCACCGCGCTGCGCCGGAGCCGCCCGGACGGCCGGCACCCGGACGGCGCCGCCCGGCCACTCGACGCCGCCGTGCCACGGCAGCCGGACGGCGGATCCTCCCGGTCCGGCGGCCGGGGCGCGCCGGCCGGCTCCGCCGGGCTGATCGTCGCCGCCGGCTCGGGCGTGGGCAGCCTGCGCGAGGCGCGCCGCTCGCTCACCGAGGCCCGCCAGATCGCCGAGGCCGCCCGGCGCGACCGGCGGGACCTGCCCATCTTCCGGCTGCCGCACGTCGGTCTCGCCGGCCTGCTGCACCTGCTCCGGGACGAGCCGCGCCTGCAGACCTTCGTCGAGCGCGAGCTGGGTGCCCTGCTGGCGTACGACGCGCGGCACCCCCGGGAGCAGCTGCTCGGCACCCTGCGCGCGTACCTGGAGCAGGGCCGGAACAAGTCGGCGGCGGCCGCCGCGGCGCACCTGTCCCGGCCGGCGTTCTACGAGCGGCTGGCCCGGATCGGCCGGATCCTCGACGTCGACCTCGACTCGGTCGACGCCTGCCTCTCCCTCCACGTAGCCCTGCTCGCCCTAGACGCCATCCGCACCCCCTGACGCCGCCCGCCCGCCGTCCCGCCCGCCGGACCGGCCCCGGTGATCATGAAGTTGTTGCACGCCGCCTCGGCGTGTCGCCGCAACAACTTCATGATCAACGGGCTGGACCGAACCGAGTCAGGGGAGGGGGGTGAGGGTCTTGGCGTAGGCCGGGGGGATGTGGTGGGGGCCGCCGGGGGTGAAGACGTCGGAGGTGGCGGCGGCGGACCAGGCGGTGTCGGGGACGGCGTCGACCAGGGCGCGGACCACCGGGGCGTCGCGCCACTGCTCCTGCTCGGCGAGCAGGCTCAACGCCACCACCGACTCCTCCACCTCACCGACGCACTCGAACGGCTTGTGCCCGTCCACGCCGAGCAGCTCCCGGTAGCCGGGCAGCTGGGCGGAGTCGGCCAGCAGGTCGCCGCCGAAGATGTGGGTGATCCGCTCGCGGGACATGAACGGCGCCATGGCCAGGAAGACGAACCGGCACTTCGGGCAGTTGCGGCACCAGCGCTCGCTCGGATCGTGCAGCTTGAACGCGGCGTTGCAGCTGGTCACCACGTCGTCGTAGCGGTCGATCTCGGCGAAGAGCCGGGCGATGTGCAGCTCCGACAGCGAGCGCAGCAGCGAGAAGTACGGCTCGGCCAGCCCCGCGTGCTCGGTCAGCGCCGCCCGCATCAGCCCCTCCGCCTCGACCCCCTTGGACCACTGGTGGTTGATCTCGTGACCGTTCCAGACCAGGTTCGGGTCCGACGCCGAGCGCTCGTTGGACATCACCACCGGGCCCAGCCCGTGCAGCACCGCGGTCGCCACCGCGATCAGCGAGTTGATCGCGGTGACCGGAATGTGCCCGTTCAGCGCCCCCGCAGCGTTCAGCTCGAACAGCCGCGGGTCGATCCGCCGACGGGCGGCGAGCGGGGTGAGCCCGGACGCCTCGTTCACCGAGACGATCACGTGGTTCGGGTTGACCGAGAACGGCACCGGGTCCATCCCGGCCCGGCGCAACGCCTCCAGGCTGACGATCGAGTCCTTGCCGCCGCCGACCGCCGAGAGCGGCCGCCGGTCGGAGTTGTCCAGCGGCGCCGCCGGCTTGACCGATCCCGACGGGATCTCCGGGGCCAGCTCCAGCACGTGTGGCAGCTTGTTGCGGTACGCGTACTCGGCGAGGCCCTGGGTGTAGACGCCGGTGACCAGCGCGGCGGCGGCCGGGCCGAGCGGGGCGGGCAGCACCAGCCGGCCGGGCGCGGCGGCCTTGTAGTAGCTGACCCCGGCCACCACGTGCAGCAGCTCCAGCACCCGGCCGAGAGCGGCGACCGTGGCGTCCGACGGCGGCTCGGCCGGCAGCGGAAAGGTGACCACCTCGGTGAAGGTCAGCTCCGCGTCGGGGCCGCTCAGCCGGTAGTCGAACAGGGCCTCGCCGGTGGAGAGGTCGATCGAGTAGGACGGGAAGGTGAAGGCGTCCATCCGCCGGAGCTGTCCGTTGAGCACACGCCATACTAGGCCGTGGTTCACCAGTCCGCGTCCGGCTGCGCCAGACTCGGCCGCCGACCCGCCGCCCGCCCGGAGGAGATCACCTGTGCGCTTGTCTGACCTGCGCGGACGTACCGTGGCCGTCTGGGGCGCCGGCCGGGAGGGCCGGGCCGCGGTCACCGCGATCGCCGCGCACGGCCCGGCCGGGCTGGTCGCCGTCGACGACAGCGCCAACTTCCTCTCGCTGCCCTGGGACGGTCCGCTGGCCGAGGCGGCGCCGCTGGTCGTCGGCGAGGAGGGCTTCGCCCGGCTGGTCGCCGCCGACGTGGTGGTCCGCTCGCCCGGCGTGCCGCAGACCCACCCGTGGCTGGTCGAGCTGCGCCGGCGCGGGGTCACCGTCACCCAGGGCACCGCGCTCTGGATGGCCGACCACGCCGAGCGCACCATCGGGGTGACCGGCAGCAAGGGCAAGAGCACCACGTCCAGCCTGATCAGCCACCTGCTCGCCGCGGTGGACCGGCCGAACGTCTTCGGCGGCAACATCGGCGTGCCCACGCTCGACCTGCCCGAGGCCGAGCTGTACGTGCTGGAGCTCTCCAGCTACCAGTGCAGCGACTTGACCGACTCGCCCCGGGTGGCGGTGGTCACCGCGCTCTTCCCGGAGCACCTGGACGCGCACGGCGGCGAGGCCGAGTACTACCGGGACAAGCTCAACCTCATCGCGTACGGGCCGCGGACCGTGGTGGTCAACGGCAACGACCCGCGGCTCGCCTTCGAACTGGGTGACCGGGCGGCGGTGCGCGCCGGTCGGCCGGACACCGCCCACGTGGCCGCCGGGCCGGACGGCGACCCCTGGTTCCACCTCGTCGACCAGCCGCTCTTCCCGCGCGCGGTGCTGCCGCTGGTCGGCCGGCACAACGAGAGCAACCTCTGTGTCGCGCTGGCCGTGCTGGACGCGGTCGGCGTCGACGTGGTGGCCCGCAAGGACACCCTCGCGGTGGCCGTCGCCGGGTTCCAGGGGCTGGCCCACCGGCTCACCGAGATCGCCGACCCGTCCGGGCTGACCTTCGTCGACGACACCCTCGCCACCAGCCCGTACGCGGCCATGCACGCGATCGACGCGTACGAGGGACGGCCGTTGACGGTGATCGTCGGTGGCGCCGACCGGGGGCTGGACTACAGCCCGCTGCGTGAGCACCTCGCGGAGCGCGAGCTGATCGTGATCGGCATCCCGGACAGCGGCGGGCGGATCGTCGAGGCGCTGGCCGGCTTGCCCAAGGTGCGTACCGAGGTGGTCGACGAGCTGGTGGACGCGGTCCGGCTGGCCCGGGAGCTGACCCCGGCCGGCGGGGTGGTGCTGCTCTCGCCGGCCGCGCCCAGCTACGGCCGGTTCCGCAACTTCGAGCACCGCTCGGAGGTCTTCGCCCAGGCCGTCGCCGACACCGCCGGCTGACCGCCGTCCTTCCGGGTCTGCGCCGCCGCGCGGCTCAGCCGGGTCCGCTGGGCTGTGTCGGTCGGCCAGGTCTGCTCCTCACCCGGTGATCCGTCTGCGACATCAGCTCCACAGCGTCCGCGCGGTGGAGGCGGGCCTGCCCCGGCCACCGCCGCGCCGCGCGCCCGGCCGGGTCGGCCCGGGCGCGTGGCTCAGCCGGGTCCGCTGGCCGTGGAGGTCAGGTGGCTTGCGGCAGGGCGGCGTGCAGGGCACGCATCGAGCGGATCGCGGAGCGGATCTCCTGCAGGTACCGGCCCGGGCTGAGGGTCGGCTCGGGCAGGGTGGCCAGGTCGGGCAGGGCCGGGTCCACTCCGACCGTCTCGATCCGGCAGCCGTACGGCACGGCCAGCGTGCGCAGCGCGTCGCAGTGCTGGAACGGGACGTAGATCGGCGCAGTCACCATCAGCACCGGGTCGCCGGGGGCGAGCCGGACGTGCTCGGCCCAGAAGCGCTGGGTGTCGGCGGTGTGCGCGCGACGCCGCTCGGGCTCACTGGACGGGGCGGCCAGCACCCGCACCGGTGGCGTCCCGACCGGGCGGTACGTCCGGGACGACCACGAGTGGTGCGGGTGGCCGGCGTCGACGCCGTCCTGCTCGGCCGGCTCGGCCACGCCGAAGGCCAGCCGCACCGCCGCGTCCAGCGCGGCCACCTCGGTGTCGCACCCGGCCACCCCGGCCACCCCGGCCGCGGCCAGCATGGCGTGCTCGGCCGGGGAGAGCGGGCGGAAGCTGCCCAGCACCGCCACCTCGCCGCCGATCCGGGTGCCGGCGCGCAGCAGGTGGGCGGCGTACGCCACCCGGCGCAGGCAGGCGTGCGCCAGCCCACCGAGCACGACCAGGTGGTCGTAGCCGGGCCGGGCCGGCGGCCGCGGTCGGACCAGGCCGAGCACGGCCGCCGCGGCGAGCACCCGGGCGGCGGTGGCCGGGTCGAAGGCCGGTTCCCGGGCCTCGGGCCGCTCCCGGCCGCCCCGGTAGTCCCAGTGCCTCGCGGAGAAGTCGTCCAGCCCGGCGAGCACCGCGGCGAGGTCACCGCCCGGCCAGTCGCCGCCGAAGTGCGCCACCAGCCCACGCAGCGGCACGGCCTCGATCCAGGCGGCGATGCCCGCGGTGAGCGCGGCGGCGTCCGCACCGCCGGGCAGTGGCGGCTCCGCGACCGGCGCGGCGGCGACCACCGTGGACCGTGGCGTGCGGGCGCCCCCCGGCGACGGCGGTACGGAACGCTCGGGCACCCTCGGATGCTACCGGCGCGGCGGCAGGTGGGGCGGCGCGATGGTGTCGGCGTCGTACCCTGGCGGCAGCCGGCACCCAGGAGGTCGTCGATGGTTGAGCTGCTCCGCCGACCGCGCTCCGGCCGGCTCGGCACCGCCGCCGGGTTCGCCCGGCTGGTGGCGCACACCGACCCGGTCGCGTTGATCGGGATCGCGTTGTCGATCTCGCTCTCGGTCACCCTCGACCTGACCGGCGCCGCGTCCGGAGTGGAGTCCCTGCTCGCCGGCCTGATGGGCATCACCATCTCGCTGCTGGTCGACTCGCTGGCCCGCGCCGAACGCCGGTTCCACCTGCGGACGCTGCTCGACGGTCCACCGTGGCTGCTGACCGCCGTGCCGGAGGTGGTGACCGGCACCCGGGAGGCGGTGGAGCGGCATCCGGGCACCCGGGTGGCCGATGAGGCGCGCCGCTCGTTCGAGCGGTTCCGCGCGGAGACCGAGCAGCTGCGCCACGGGCGGATCGTCCGGCCCGGCCACGACTACCAGGACCTGCTCGGCGCCACCCGGGACTGCGTACGGGAGATGCAGGCGCTGACCAACGTGATGCCCCGGGCCAGCGGCGAACTCAGCTGGTGGCGCAGCGATATCGGCCGGCACCACTGGACGGTCAACGTGCAGGCGCTGGGCCGGGGCGTGCGGATCACCCGGATCTTCGCCTACGCGACGCTCTCCGACGAGCTGGAGGACCTCCTGGAGGCGCAGCGCAAGGCCGGCGTACGGGTCGGTCTGCTGCCGGCCGGCGCGGTCGACCCGGCCCTGCACGTCAACCCTGTTCTTCGTCCTGGTCACCGTGGCCCACCACCGGCTGCGCTGGCCGATCCTGCTCGCCGACCTGGCCGGCGTCGCCGGGTACGTGGCGCTCGGCGTCGCCCTGCTCGCCGTCTCCGTGCCGTTCTTTCCGGCGCTGGCCGGCACGGTGCTGCTCTGGCTGCTCGCCGCGCTGCTGCTGCGCCGCCACCCGCCAGCCGCCGCCCCGGCGCCGGACGACCCCGAGCGGCGCGCGACGCACGACGACCGGGCGGCGTCCCCGGAGCGGAACAGCGACGAGGCGGCGGGGGAGCGGCTGCCGGCGCTGGCGAAGCTGGCGCTGATCCTCGGCGGGGCGGTGCTGACCGGGCTGCTCGGGCAGCTGCTGCGCGGGCTGGTGGTCACCTTCCCGTACGCCGGGGTGCTGGTCGCCGTCGAGGTCCGGCGGGAGCTGCCCGCGTTCTGCCGGCACTTCGCGCGCAACAGCCTGGTGCTGGTCGGCTTCCTCACCGGTTGCTGGCTGTGCCAGGACCTCTCGGCCGCGGCGGGACTGGCCGCCGGTTGGGCCGGTTTCGCGCTGACCGCCGCCCTCCTGCACCTGCCGACGTACGGGCACGGAAACCGGCGGCCAGAACGCGTCCAGGCCACCGGAAACGTTTCCCGTGGGGGCGACGGCCACGGAAAGCGTGGCGTCGAGGCTTGACGATCTGTCAGCCGAAGCCGGTCCGCGCGCTACAGGCTGGCACTTGTCCACCGCGCCCGATGGTGAAAGCGTGCGGTATCCGCGTACGCCGCTGAAGGGGACAGGCGACCATGACCTCCGACGACCTGCTGGCCCGGCACCGGGCCGTGCTCCCGTCCTGGATGCCGCTGTACTACGCCGAGCCGATCGAGTTGGTCTCCGGCTCCGGCCGCCGGGTCACCGACGCCCAGGGGCGCAGCTACCTGGACTTCTTCGGCGGCGTGCTGACCTCGATGATCGGGTACGACATCCCGGAGATCCGCGAGGCGGTCGAGCGGCAGGTGCGCACCGGCATCGTGCACAGCTCGACGCTCTACCTGATCCGCCAGCAGGTCGAGCTGGCCGAGAAGGTGGCCCGGGTCTCCGGCATCCCGGACGCCCGGGTGTTCTTCGCCAACTCCGGCACCGAGGCGAACGAGGCGGCGCTGCTGTTCGCCACCAACCACCGCCGCTCGGCGCAGATCCTCGCCGTGCGCAACAGCTACCACGGCCGGTCGTACGCCACCATGGGCGTGACCGGCAACCGCGGCTGGTCGGCCAGCGCGCTCAACCCGCTCCAGGTGGCCTGGCTGCACTCCGGCGAGCGGCTGCGCGGCCTGCTGGCTCGGCTCAGCGAGTCCGAGCGGGTGGATGCCGCCGTGGAGGACCTGCGCGAGGTGCTCGCCACCCAGACCGCCGGCGACGTGGCCTGCCTGATCGCCGAGCCGATCCAGGGCGTCGGCGGCTTCGTGCACCCGCCGGACGGGCTCTTCGCCGCCTGGAAGAAGGTGCTCGACGAGCACGGCATCCTGTTCGTCTCCGACGAGGTGCAGACCGGCTGGGGGCGTACCGGCGAACACTTCTGGGGCTACCAGGCACACGGCGTGACGCCCGACCTGCTCACCTTCGCCAAGGGTATCGGCAACGGGTTCGCCCTGGCCGGCGTGGTCGGCCGGGCCGACGTGCTGGAGTCGGTGCCAGCGATCAGCTTCTGCACGTTCGGCGGCAACCCGGTCTCCACCGCCGCCGGCAACGCGGTGCTGGACTACCTGCTCGACCACGACCTGCAGGCCAACGCGGCCCGCACCGGCGCGATCCTCGCCGACGGCCTGCGCGCCGCCGTGGGCGGGCTCGACTGCGTCGCCGAGGTACGCGGCAAGGGGCTGATGCTCGGCGTCGAGTTCGTCCGCCCGGGCACCGCGGAGCCGGACCCGGCGCTGACCGGGCGCGTCCTCGAGGCGTGCAAGGCCGGCGGACTGCTGGTCGGCAAGGGCGGCCTGTACGGCAACGTGCTGCGGATGGGTCCGCCGCTGACCCTGACCGAGGACGAGGCGCGCGAGGGGCTGGCCATCCTCATCGACGCCATCCGTTCCAGCGCGGCGGCGGAGGTGGCGGCGTGAGCACCCCGGACATCACCACCATCGGGCACTTCGTCGACGGCAAGCGGTCCACCGGCACGTCGGGCCGGCGCGGCGACGTCTTCGACCCGGCCACCGGCCGGCGTACCGGCGAGGTGGAGCTGGCCAGCGCGGCGGACGTCGCGGTCGCGGTGCAGGCCGCCGAGCGCGCGGCCCGGTCCTGGCGGGACGTCTCGCTGGCCAGGCGGACGGCGGTGCTCTTCGCCTTCCGCGAGCTGGTGCACAACCGGCGGGACCGGCTGGCCGAGGTGATCACCGCCGAGCACGGCAAGGTGCTCGCCGACGCCGCCGGCGAGGTGCAGCGCGGTCTGGAGGTGATCGAGTACGCCTGCGGCATCCCCTCGGCGCTGCGTGGCGGGTTCAGCGAGAACGTCTCCACCGAGGTCGACTCGTACAGCCTGCGCCAGCCGCTCGGGGTGGTCGCGGTGATCTCCCCGTTCAACTTCCCGGTGATGGTGCCGCTGTGGTTCGTGCCGGTGGCGGTGGCCTGCGGCAACGCGGTGGTGCTCAAGCCCAGCGAGAAGGACCCGAGCGCCGCGCTGCTGCTCGCCGAGTGGTTCGCCGAGGCCGGCCTGCCCGACGGGGTGCTCAACGTGGTCAACGGCGACAAGGAGGCGGTCGACGCGTTGCTGGACCACCCGGCGGTCCGAGCGGTCTCCTTCGTCGGCTCCACCCCGATCGCCCGGTACGTCTACCAGCGCGGCACGATGGCCGGCAAGCGGGTGCAGGCGCTCGGCGGGGCGAAGAACCACATGGTGGTGCTGCCGGACGCCGACCTGGACCTGGCCGCCGACGCGGCGGTCAACGCCGGGTTCGGCTCGGCCGGGGAGCGGTGCATGGCGATCTCCGCGCTGGTCGCCGTGGAGCCGGTCGGCGACGACCTGGTCGCCCGGATCGCCGAGCGGATGGCCCGGCTGCGCACCGGCGACGGCCGGCGGGGCTGCGACATGGGGCCGCTGGTCACCGCCGGGCACGCCGACAAGGTCCGGTCGTACGTCGAGGCGGGGGTGGCCGCCGGCGCGGTGCCCGTGGTGGACGGGCGCGACGTCGAGCCGGACGGCGACCGGGCCGGGTTCTGGCTCGGCCCGACGCTGTTCGACCGGGTCACCCCGGAGATGTCCATCTACACCGACGAGATCTTCGGCCCGGTGCTCAGCGTGGTCCGGGTCGGCTCGTACGACGAGGCGGTCGAGCTGGTCAACGCCAACCCGTACGGCAACGGCACGGCGATCTTCACCAACGACGGCGGCGCCGCCCGGCGCTACCAGCACGAGGTGGAGGTCGGCATGGTCGGCGTCAACGTGCCGATCCCGGTGCCGATGGCCTACTACTCCTTCGGCGGCTGGAAGTCCTCACTCTTCGGCGACCTGCACGCGCACGGCGAGGACGGGGTGCGCTTCTTCACCCGGGGCAAGGTGGTCACCAGCCGCTGGCTGGACCCCCGGCACGGCGGGGTCAACCTCGGCTTCCCCACCCAGACCTGAGCAGCCGCAGGACGCCCGCCCCGGCCAGGTACGCCACCAGGGCGGCGACGGGCACGCCCAGTGGCTCGGCGGCCTCCTTCGGCGCGGTGCTGTTGGCCACCAACCCGTACACCACAGCGGCGAAGGCGGCGGCGGTGAGCGCGGTGCGCGCGGTCGCCCGCCGGCGGTCTGCCCGCTCGGGCGCGCCGTCGGCGGGCGGCCGCGCCGCGGCGGGCCGGCGGGTGCGGCCCTCGATGGGACCGAAGACGGCGATCAGCACGGCGAGCACCACGGCCAGCATCAGCACCCACGGCAGCCGCCAGGCCAGCCAGGCCGCCGAGCCGGGCGGCGGCGTCGGCAGCACGCCCGCCGCGTCCAGCGCGCCGACGAGCAGGATCACCGCGCTCAGGTGCCAGAGGAAGACGGTGAGCACCACCGCGTTCACCGCGATCACCGCCTGCCAGGGCCGGGAGCGGCGCAACCAGCGGTCCGCCCCGGTTCGGAGCAGGAGGATCAGGCCCAGCTGGGCGGTGGTGACGGCGAGCAGCGCCACGCTCGGCGGCGCGGCGTTGTCGAGTGGTTCCCCCGGTATGTTGATCATGCTGACCGGGTACGGGCCGGGCCCGGTCAGCAGCACGGCCACGGTGAGCCCGCCGAGCAGCATCGCCACGCCGGCCCGCCGCGACGTCGGCAGCCGGCGGGACCGGAGGCCCCGGGTCGCGGCGGTGCCCGCTCGGTCCGCGCCGGTGGTGCCGTCCCGGTCCGCGCCGGTGGTGCGGGCGGTCGCGCCGCCCGCAGTGGTGGCCGCCGGCCGCGGCCCGGTGGTGTCGGCCCGGGTCTCCTGCCAGGCGAAACCGAGCTGGTGGACGGCCAGCCAGCCGAACAGGTAGTTGGGCAGGGCGAGTTCGGCCGGGCCCAGCGCCCGCCCCAGGTCGCCGGCGGCGACCAGCGCGGCCAGCGCCACCGGGACGGCCAGCCCTAACCGCCGGTGCAGCGCGTAGGTCACCGGGGTGAGTGGAACCACCACGAGATACGCGGCGAGGAACCACAGCGGGATGGTGGCGAACCAGACGACGGTGCGGATCAGTGGCGCCTCGGCTCCGACGAGCCGGGCGGTGAGCGCGCCGGCAGCGAGCACCACCAGCAGCGCGGTGGTGGGCCGGAGCAACCGGGCGCTGCGGCCCAGCAGCCAGCCGGTGGCGTCGCCGCCCCGCTGCCGGTGCGCGGTCAGCGAGGCGGCGTTGGCGAACCCGCCGACGATGAAGAACACCGGCATCACCTGGACCACCCAGGTCAGCGGGTACGCCCAGGGCAGCTCGGGCAGTGCGGAGCGCCCGGTCGGGTCGCCGTCCGCGTCGTAGGCGATCGCGGCTACCGCCCAGTGGCCGAGTACGACCAGAATGATGGCGAGCGCGCGGAGCAGGTCGACGTAGCGCTCCCGGTCAGCCGGCGTCCGCGCGGCGAGCTCGCGCAGTCGGCGCATGATCCGAGGCTATGCCACCACGGGGTGGCCGGCGCTGATAACGGTTCGGTCGTCGGGTCTTGAAGTCCTGGCCCGGCTGCCGTAGAAATTCTTCAGCAACATTCTGTGAATTGAAGACAAGCAACGAATCCCCCGTGCCTCGAAACGGCGGGACGCCACCCCCAGACGACCGGCGACCGCCAGGACCCGATCCGAGGAGAGACCATGAACAGGCGTGAGATCCTGCGGCGTAGCGCCGCTGCCGGCCTGCTGGCCACCCCCGCCGCCGGTCTGCTGGCCGGCTGCGCCACCGGTGGTGGTGGCGACAAGGACGACTCCGGCACCTACAAGGGCACCAAGAGCGAGCAGAACCCGCTCGGGGTCAAGGAGGACGCGCCGCTCGAGGTGGTGATCTTCAACGGCGGCTTCGGCGAGGAGTACGCCAAGGCCCACGAGGCCATGTACACCGAGAAGTACCCGAAGGCGAAGATCAACCACTCGGCGACGCAGGAGATCAACAAGACCCTCCAGCCGCGCTTCGTCGACGGCACCCCGCCGGACGTGGTGAACAACTCCGGCGCCGGCCAGATCGACTTCAACGGCCTGGTGTCGCAGAACGCCATCGCCGACCTGGGTGAGATGCTCGCCGCGCCCAGCCTCGACATCCCCGGCAAGACGGTCAAGGACACCCTGCTGCCCGGCGCCGTCGAGGTCGGCTCGTACGACGGCAAGTTCCTGGTGCTGAACTACACCTACACCGCGTACGGCATCTGGCACTCCACCAAGCTCTTCACCGAGCGCAACTGGCAGTACGCGAAGACCTGGGACGACCACATCGCGCTCTGCAAGCAGATCAAGGCGGCCGGCATCGCGCCCTGGACGTACGCCGGCAAGCACCCCCGGTACATGAGCTGGCCGCTGATCGCCACGGCCATCAAGTTCGGCGGCCCCTCCGTGGCCACCGCGATCGACAACCTGGAGCCGAACGCCTGGAAGTCCGACGCGATGAAGGCCGCCGCCGACGCGTGGCACCAGATTGTCAAGGACAAGTTCATCCTGGACGGCTCGCCGGGCCTGGACCACGTGCAGTCGCAGACCGCCTGGTGCCAGGGCAAGGCCGCCTTCATCTCCTGCGGCTCCTGGCTGGAGAGCGAGCAGAAGAAGGTGACCCCCGAGGGCTTCAACATGACGATCCAGCCGACGCCGAGCCTGGGCAGCGGCGACAAGCTGCCGTTCGAGGCGATCCGCGGCACCGCCGGCGAGCCGTTCATGGTCCCGGCCAAGGCCAAGAACCTGGCCGGCGGCCTGGAGTACTTCCGGATCATGCTCTCCAAGAAGGGCGCCCAGGACTTCACCAAGAAGGTCTCCAGCCTCACCGTGGTGGCCGGGGCGACCGAGGGTGTCGAGCTGCCGTTCGGCCTCAGCACCGTGGTCAAGGCGCTGGACGCCTCCGGCAGCAACGGCTTCAACTGGGTCTACAACAACTACTACCGGAAGCTGGAGCGCGAGCTCGTCGACGCGGCGTGCGGCGAGTTCTTCAGCGGCCGGATCGGCCCGGCCGAGTTCCTCGAGCAGTGCCAGAAGGGCGCCGACTCGATCGCCCAGGACAGCTCGATCAAGAAGTACAAGCGGGCCGCGTGACATCCGGCCGGCGGGGACGGCGAGCCCGTCCCCGCCGGTCCTCCGCTGGGGAGTAGGTCCTTTCTCGTGAAACATGGCAAGTACCCGCTGATCATCACGTTCCTGGTGCCGCCGCTGCTGCTCTACGGCATCTTCGTGATCTCGCCGTACCTGCAGGCGTTCCAGATCTCGACCACCGACTGGCTCGGCTACTCGGCGGAGGCCAACCCGGTCGGGCTGGCCAACTTCGAGCGGCTGCTCGACGACGGGCGGGTGTGGAACGCGCTCAAGAACAACGCGTGGCTGCTGGCCCTGGTGCCGGTGGTGACCATCGGGTTGGGCCTCTTCTTCGCCACCATGCTCGCCATGGGCGGCCGCAAGGGCCGGGCCGGGGTGACCGGCGTCCGCGGCACCTCGTTCTACCGGATGGTCTACTTCTTCCCGCAGGTGCTCTCGGTGGTCATCATCGCCCTGCTCTGGCGGGAGGTCTACCACCCCAACAGCGGCCTGCTCAACGGCACCCTGGGCGCGCTGGGTCTGCCCACCCCGACCTGGCTCGGCGACCCGCGTACGGCCTTCTGGTGCGTGCTGGCGGTGATGATCTGGAGCAACGTCGGCTTCTACGTGGTGCTCTTCGGCGCGGCCATGTCGGCCATCCCGCGCGACATCTACGAGGCGGTGATGCTCGACGGGGCGTCCCGCTGGACCACCCTGCGCAAGGTCACCATCCCGCTGCTCTGGGACACCGTGCAGGTCGCCTGGATCTACCTGGCCATCGCGGCGCTGGACGGGTTCATCCTGATCCAGCAGATGACCAACGGCGGCCCCAACTTCTCCTCCGACGTCATCGGTCTGCGGATGTACGAGACCGCGTTCGGCAGCGAGAACAGGTTCGGCTACGCCTCGGCCATCGGCGTGGTGCTGTTCTTCCTCACCCTGTCGGTGGCGGTGCTGGCCCTGCGTGCCGCCCGGCGTGATCGGATCGAGTTCTCGTGACCATTGTCGACAAGCCCGCGACCGACGGCACCGCCGCGGCGGACCGGCCGGCGCCGCAGGGCCGCAAGCCGCGCGGCGAGCTGGGCGTCGCCAACCTCTTCTCACACGGGTTCCTGCTGTTCTGGGGCGCGCTGACGGTACTGCCGCTGCTCTGGATGTTCCTCAGCTCGTTCAAGAGCGACGGGGAGATCCTGTCCGACCCGTGGGGCGTGCCCGGGGCGCTGCGGTTCGAGAACTGGGCGCGGGCCTGGACCGAGGCGCACATCGGCCAGTACTTCCTGAACAGCGCGATCGTGGTCACCGGATCGCTCACCCTGACCATGCTGCTGGGCGCCACGGCGGCGTACGTCTTCGCCCGGTACGAGTTCCCCGGCCGGCAGGTCTTCTACTACCTGTTCGTCGGCGGGATGATGTTCCCGGTCTTCCTGGCCCTGGTGCCGCTCTTCTTCGTGGTGCGCAACGCCGGTCTCTTCGGCACCTGGACCGGGCTGATGCTGGTCTACGCCGCCTACTCGCTGCCGTTCACGGTGTTCTTCCTGACCGCCTTCTTCCGGACCCTGCCGACCGCGGTCGCCGAGGCGGCGCTGATCGACGGGTGCGGCCACTTCCGGCTCTTCTTCCGGGTGATGCTGCCGATGGCCCGACCGGGTCTGATCAGCATTGCAATCTTCAACTTCCTCAGCCACTGGAACCAGTTCATCCTGCCGCAGGTGCTGATGCAGGGCGACGACTCCAAGTGGGTGCTGGCGCAGGGGCTCGCCGCGCTCGCGGTCAGCCAGGGCTACCAGGGCGACTACAGCGGTCTCTTCGCCGGTCTGACCATCGCCACGCTGCCGGTGCTCGCGGTCTACATCGCCTTCCAGCGGCAGATCCAGGCGGGCCTGACGGCGGGTCAGTTGAAGTAGCCGAATCCGCGACCGACCACCGGCCGCTGGGGCGGCCGGTCGACCGGTAGGAAATCTCCTACCTATTGTGGGTGACATGGCGATCACACATGTGCAGCTCGTCTCGGTGCCGGTCAGCGACCAGGACCGGGCCCGCGACTTCTACGTCGACACGCTCGGCTTCGACCTGCAGGGCGACAACCCGATGGGGCCGGACCGGCGCTGGGTGCAGGTCGCGCCCAAGGGCGGCGCCACCGCGTTGACCCTGGTCACCTGGTTCCCGACCATGCCGCCCGGCTCGCTCAAGGGCCTGGTGCTGGAGACCGACGACCTCGACGCCGACGTGGCGACGCTGGCCGCCCGGGGCGTCCGCTTCGCCGACGGCGGGATCCAGCAGGCGCCCTGGGGGCGGTTCGTCACCTTCGACGACCCGGACGGCAACGGCATCGTGCTCCAGGCCACCGCCGGTGGCTGAACCGGACGTCTTCGCCGCGCTGGCCAACCCGACCCGGCGGGCCGTGCTCCGACTGCTGCTGGAGCGGGGTGAGCAGCCGGTGCACCGGCTGGCGGAGCACTTCGCCATGCGCCGGCCCAGCCTGTCGGAGCACCTGCGGGTGCTCAAGGAGGCCGGTCTGGTCGTCGAGCAGCCCGCCGGCCGGCAGCGGCTCTACTCGCTGCGACCCGAGCCGCTGCGCGAGGTCGTCGACTGGCTCACTCCGTACGAGCGGTTCTGGCGCGGCCGCCTCACGCAACTGCGCGAGGTGCTGGCGGAGGTGCCGGATGAATGACCCGGGCACCATCGCGGTGGACGAGTACCTGCCCCACCCGCCGGCCACGGTTTGGCGGGCGTTGACCGATTCCGATCTGCTCGCCCGCTGGCTCATGCCGAACGACTTCGTGCCGGAGGTGGGCCGCCGGTTCACCTTCCGTACCGACCCCCGGCCGGGTCAGGAGTTCGACGGCACAGTGCACTGCGAGGTGCTCGACCTCGACCCGCCACGCCTGCTGCGCTGGGCCTGGCGCGGTGGCCGGCTGGACACCGTGGTGACCTGGACGCTCGTCGCCGAGGGGCGCGGCACCCGGCTCTTCCTGGAGCACGCCGGCTTCGACCCGGACGACCCGATTCAGCGCCGCACCCGGGATCTGCTCGGCGGCGGCTGGCGCTCCCACCTCTTCGCCCGCCTCGCCCACGCCCTCACCACCCCCTGACCCCTCCGTCGGGGCGCGGGGCGCACCGGGGTGGGTCAGGTGGGGGTTGGGACGATGAGGGCGTGCAGGGCGACCGGGTCGGCCACCTCGGGCAGGTCCCGGGCGGCCAGCCAGGCCGCGGCGGCCGCGCCGTCCCCGGCGGAGCGGAGCGGCGCGTCCGGCCAGCGGCGGGCCGCCTCGACCCGCACCGCGGCGGCGAGCGGAGTGTCCCCGGTGAGTAGTCCGCCGCCCAGCACGAGCGGGCTGACCGCGCCGGCCGGGCGGATCCGCCGCACGCTCTCCACGAGGTGACCGGCGGCCTCGGTGATCAGGCGGGTCGCCGCCGGCTCGCCGGCCACCGCCGCGGCGACCACTCGCGGGGCCAGCCGGGCCAGCTCGACCGGCGGACGCCGGGTGACCGCCTGGATCAGCGTGTCGACGGTGTCCCGGGGGCGGGCCGCCACCTCGGGGGCGCCGAGCAGGTCGGCGAGCACCTGCTGGCCCAGCGCGTCGGGTGCCCGGCCGGAGTCCAGGTCGGCCAGCAGCCGGCGGACCGCCTCGCGGCCGAGCCAGAATCCGGAGCCGGCGTCGCCGAGCAGCCAGCCGTGGCCGTCGGCCACCCGGTCCAGGCGCAGCTCGTGGACCTCGGCGGCGATCGCGCCGGTGCCGGCGATGAGCACCGTGCCGTCCGGGGCGGCGGTGCCCGAGGCGTACGCGACCAGGGCGTCGCCGTGTACCACGTACGGGCAGCGCAGGCCGGCGTCGTGCCAGGCCCGGTCGAACGCCGCCCGCCCGGCGGGGTCGGCGAGCAGCCGCCCGGCTCCGGCGAGGCCGATGGTGCCGGCGCGGACGCGGCCGGGGTCGGTGTCGGCGAGCGCGCCGCGCAGCGCGGCGAGGAGTTCGGCGGCTGCCCGGTCGGCGCCGTGGCTGGTCGGGTTGCCGCCGCCGGCGCGTCCGTCGCCCAGTCGCCGGCCGTCCAGGGTGAGGGCGGTCGCCCGGGTGGACGTACCCCCGACGTCGAGACCAACCACGACGGTGTCGGACATCGGCTCGGGCCCCTCCTGCTGCGCTGCTGTGGCGCATTCATGCTGGTCGGCCCGGTGCCGGCAGGCAAGGTCGGCGACCGTCGTGCGGCTGCGCGCCAGGTAACAGTTTGAAAACTTCGCCCACGGTCTTGACACGGAGGGGCCGTCAGTAAGAACTTTTACCACTAACAGTTAACAGTCTTTTCCGAAAGGCGTCCCATGGTTGATCACGAGGTGGACACCTCCGCGGGGACCGCGGTGGTCGACGCCGACGCGTTCGACCGACGGGGCGCGCTGCCCTCCGACGGCGTGCTGGCCCGGGTGCGCGCCGGCGTCGACGAGCTGACCGGCGCGCTGCGCCGCGTCGCCGAGCACGTGCTGAGCGACCCGGAGGCGGCCGCCAGGGCGACCATAGTGGAACTGGCGGAGCGAAGTGGGACCTCGCCGGCCACGATCACCCGGTTCTGCCGGGCGATGGGCTTCGAGGGCTACGCCGACCTGCGGCTGGGCATCGCCGCCGAGACCGGGCGGGCCCGCTCGGCGGGCTGGACCGTCGACATCGGACGGGAGATCCAGCCCAACGACCCGCTGGAGCGGGTGCTCGACCAGATCATGGCCGCCGACACCCGGGCGATGCACGACACCGCCGCCCTGCTCGACCTCGCCGAGGTGGAGCGGGCCGCGGTGGCCATCGCCGGCGCCTCCCGGGTGAACATCTTCGGCGCCAGCGGCAGCGCGCTGGTCGGCGAGGAGATGCAGTTCAGCCTGCACCGCATCGGGGTGGCCGCGTGGGCCTGGAACGACGTGCACTCCGGGCTCGCCTCGGCCGCGCTGCTGCGCCCCGGCGACGTGGCGCTCGGCATCTCGCACACCGGGCAGACCCGGGAGACCATCGAGGTGCTCGCCGAGGCGGGCAGCCGCGGCGCCACCACCGTGGCGCTCACCGGCTTCCCCCGCTCGCCGCTGGCCGAGCTGGCCGACCTCGTGCTGGTCACCGCCAGCCAGGCGACCACCTTCCGGCCGGACGCGCTCTCCGCGCGGCACCCGCAGCTGGTCGTGCTCGACCTGCTCTACATCGCGGTGGCCCAACGCACCCACGACCGCGCCCACGCGGCCTTCCGGCGTACCGCCCAGGCCGTCGACGGGCACAAGGCCGCGAGGGAGGCCCGCGCATGATCAGCGCCCAGGGGTACGCGGAAGCGGTCCGTCCGGTGCTCGACCGGCTGGTCGACACCAGCGCGGACGGGATCGCCGCGGCGGCCGACCTGATCGCCGCGAGCCTGCGCGCCGGCGGTGTGCTCCAGGCGTTCGGGGCCGGGCACTCCGAGGCGTTCGCCGCCGAACTGGTCGCCCGGGCCGGCGGCCTGGTCCCCACCAACCGGCTCTCCATCCACGACCTGGTGCTGCACGGCGACGCCCCGCGCGACGTGCTCGCCGATCCGAAGCTGGAGCGCGACCCCACCATCGCCCACCAGCTCTACGCCCTCGCGGCCCCCCAGCCGCAGGACGTGTTCGTGGTGGCGTCCCAGTCCGGCATCAACGGCTCGGTGGTCGAGCTGGCGGCGCTGGTCACCGGGCGCGGTCACCCGTTGATCGCGGTCACCTCGGTCGAGCACACGGCACGGGTCGCCCCGCGGCACCCGTCCGGCCGGCGGCTCGCCGACCTCGCCGACGTCGTGCTGGACAACGGCGCGCCGTACGGCGACGCACTGCTGCCGCTCGAGGGCGGCGGCGCGGTCTGTGCGGTCTCGTCGGTCACCGCGGCGCTGCTGGCGCAGCTGCTGACCGCCGAGGTCGTACGACGGTTCCACCAGGCCGGAGAGGTACCCCCTATCTACCTCTCCGCCAACGTCCCCGGTGGGGACGAGCACAACCACGCCCTCGAGTCGCGGTACGCCGGGCGCCTCCGGCGGACCGCCTGACCCGAACACCTCAAGGAGAGACGACGATGTCGATTACCCCCGAGAACCCGGCCGACCTGAGCCGCCGCACCGTGCTGCGCCGGGCCGCCGCGGTCGGCCTGCTCGCCACCCCGGCCGCCGGCCTGCTGAGCGGCTGCGTGGCCGGCGGCGACGACGAGCCGACCGAGCAGGCCGCCGGTGAGAAGTCCGCGGAGAACCCGCTGGGCGTCAAGGACGACGCCGCCCTGGAGGTGGTCATCTTCAACGGTGGCCTGGGCACCAAGTACGCCACCGACGTGCACATCCCGTCGTACAAGAAGAAGTTCCCGAAGGCGGAGGTGAAGTTCTCCCAGGCCGAGGAGATCGCCACCGTCCTGCAGCCGCGGTTCACCAGCAACACCCCGCCGGACATGGTCAACAACGCCGGCTCGAAGCTGATGGACCAGGGCGCGCTGGTGCAGGCCGGCCAGGTGCAGGACCTCACCGAGCTGTTCGACGCCCCGTCGCTGGACAACGCGGGCACGAAGGTCAAGGACACCCTGATCCCCGGCACCGTCGAGCAGGGCACCTTCAACGGCAAGCCGTACGTGCTCAACTATGCCTTCACGGTCTTCGGGCTCTGGTACGACAGCGCCCTGTTCGAGAAGAACGGCTGGGCCGCGCCGAAGACCTGGACCGAGTTCACCGCGCTCTGCGACAAGATCAAGGCGGCCGGCATCACCCCGTACTCGTACGCCGGGGCGAACGCCGCGTACTACCAGTACCTGGTCATCCTGACCAGCGCCGCCAAGATCGGCGGGCCGGACGTGCTGAAGAACATCGACAACCTGGAGGACGGCGCCTGGCAGGCCGAGCCGGTCAAGCAGGCCGCGGCGGCCTGGGCCGAGATCGGCGCCAAGTACGGCAACAAGGCGCACCTGGGCCTCAAGCACACCGAGGTCCAGCTCCAGCAGAACCAGGGCAAGGTGGCGTTCTACCCCAGCGGCTCCTGGCTGGAGAACGAGCAGGCCAAGGACACCCCGCCCGGGTTCAAGTACGCGGTCATGCCGGTGCCCAGCGTGACCACCTCGGACAAGCTGCCGCAGACCGCGATCTACGCCGCGGCCGGCGAGATGTACTTCGTCGCCTCGAAGGGCAAGAACCCGCGCGGTGGCATGGAGTACCTGCGGCACATGCTCTCCAAGGAGGGTGCGAAGGGCTTCACCGAGCTGACCAAGGTGCTCACCGTGGTCAAGGGCGCGGTCGACGGCCTGGAGATCTCGCCCGGTCTCACCAGCGGCAACGCGATGCTGTCGGCGGCCGGCAGCGACTACTTCGCCTACCGCTTCGACACCTGGTACAAGAAGCTCGACGACGAGGCGCGGGCGGCCACCAACGAGCTGATGTTCAACGGCGGCACGGCCGACAAGTTCTGCGAGCGGATGCAGAAGGTCGCCGACGCGGTCAAGAAGGACTCGTCCATCGAGAAGTTCAAGCGCTGAGCCAGGCGTAGGAACGAGCGGAGACGACAACCATGCGGCATGGCAGGTACCCGTTCATCGTCGGCTTCCTGGCGGTGCCGGTCGCGATCTACGTGACCTTCGTCATCGGGCCGTACGCGCAGGCGTTCTATCTCGCCACCACCAACTGGCGGGGGGTGAGCGCCAACCCGAAGTTCATCGGCCTGGAGAACTTCGAGCGGCTGCTGTCCGACGACATCTTCTGGAAAGCGGTCCGGCACCACGGTGTCCTGCTGCTTGCCATGCCGCTGCTCACGATCGTCATCGCGCTCTTCTTCGCCTTCATGCTCAACGTGGGCGGGGGGAGCCGGGGCGGCGTGATGACCGGGGTCTGGGGGTCGAAGTTCTACCGGGTGGTGTTCTTCTTCCCCCAGGTCCTGGCCGTGGTCATCGTCGGTGTGATCTTCAGCCGGGTGTACGCCCCGGACGACAGCGGGCTGCTCAACGGCGCGCTGGGACTGTTCGGGCTGGATCCGGTGCTCTTCATGGCCAACCCCAAGATCGCGCTCTGGTCGATCGTGGGCGTGCTGGTCTGGCAGGCGGTCGGCTTTTACGTGGTGCTCTTCTCCGCCGGCATGGCCTCGGTGCCGAAGGACATCTACGAGGCGGCGACCATCGACGGGGCCGGGCGGGCCGCCATGTTCTTCAAGGTGACCCTGCCGCTGCTCTGGGACACCCTCCAGGTCGCCTGGGTCTACCTCGGTATCGCCGCGTTCGACGCGTTCGCCATCGTGCAGGTCCTCTCGGTCGACCAGGGCGGCCCGGACGGAGCCACCACGGTGCTGGGCATGGAGATCTACCGCAACGCGTTCAGCTACTCCCAGTTCGGCTACGCCTCGGCGATGGGCGTGGCGCTGTTCTTCCTGACGATCACGTTCGCGGCGCTCACCCTGCGCGTCAGCCGGCGTGACACGATCGAGCTGTAAGGCGGGGTCTGCGATGACGACAGAAATTGCACCGAGCGCCCCGGCCGCCCCGGCCGGCCCGGGCACCCCCGACCCCCGGCGGGGCCGGCTCGGCCGGCGGGGGCAGCGCGCCGAGGTCGGCCTGCTCAGCGGCCTCGGGCACATCGCCCTGCTGGTCTGGGCCATCCTCGTGGTCGCGCCGCTGGTCTGGACCATCCTCGCCTCGTTCAAGAGCAACACTGAGATCTTCCTGGGCAGCCCGTTCGCGCTGCCGGAGGTGTTCAACTTCGGCAGCTACGCCCGGGCATGGAGCGAGGCGAACGTCGGGCGGTACTTCCTCAACAGCGTCCTGGTGGTGTCGCTGAGCACCGCCGGCACCATGCTGTTCGGTTCGATGGCCGCGTACGTGCTGGCCCGCTATCCGTTCCCGGGCAACCGGGCGATCTACTACCTGTTCGTCTCCGGCCTGGCGTTCCCGGTCTTCCTCGCCCTGGTGCCGCTGTTCCTGGTGGTCAACAACCTGGGCCTGCTGAACACCTACACCGGCCTGATCCTGGTCTACATCGCCTACTCCTTGCCGTTCACCGTCTTCTTCCTGGCCGCGTTCTTCAAGACGTTGCCGCAGTCGGTGGCGGAGGCGGCGATGATCGACGGCGCGTCGCACACCCGGCTGTTCTTCCGGATCATGATGCCGATGGCCCGGCCGGGCCTGGTCAGCATCGCGATCTTCAACATCATCGGCCAGTGGAACCAGTACCTGCTGCCGGTGGCGCTGATGCAGGGCGAGGGCGCCGACCAGAAGTGGGTGCTGACCCAGGGCATCGCCAGCATCTCCACCTCGGCCGGCTACGAGGCCGACTGGGCGGCCCTGTTCGCCGCGCTCACCCTGTCGATCCTGCCGATGATCATCGTCTACGCCATCTTCCAGCGCCAGATCCAGTCCGGCCTCACCTCCGGCGCCGTCAAGTAACCCACCCCGGACCCCGGACCCCGACCCTCGGACCCCGACGCCCGGCTCGTTCACGGAAAGAGTGGCCATTCCCCGTGGAATGGCCACTCTTTCCGTGCACGAGCGCCGTTGGGGTGGCGGGGGCGGGTGGGGTGGCGGGAGTGTCGCACGGGCGAGGCAGAATCGCGTCCGTGCTGGTGGCGGTGGTGTCCGACGAGCGGGGCGGGGGCGCCCTGCGACCGCTCGACGCCGCCGGCCGCCCCACCGGCCCGGTCGAGCCGGCCGCCGATCTGGCCGCCGCGGTGGCCGCCCGGGAGCGGGCCGAGCACCCCCGGTGGGTCTGGGCGTCCGGGGCCGCCGTCTACCCGGCCCTGTTGCGCGCCGGGGTGCGGGTCGAACGCTGCCACGACGTGGAGCTGACCGAGGGGCTGCTGCTCGGCCACGCCGGCCGCTGGGGCGAACCGCGGTCGTTCGCCGCCGCCTGGGCCCGGCGCACCGGCGCCCCGGTGCCGGCCGACCCGCCGCCGCGCCCGGCCGCCCCGCCCGGCCACGGGCAGGACGCGCTCTTCGACACCCTGCCCGGCCCGCCGGGGCCGGGCCTCGACGCCCTGGTCGAGGTGTACGCCGACCAGCTCGCCCGGATCGCCGCCACCGAGCATCCCGGCCGGTTCCGGCTGCTGGTCGCCGCCGAGTCGGCCGGCGCGCTGATCGCTGTCGAGATGGGCGCGGCCGGGCTGCCCTGGCGGGCGGAGGTGCACGACGAGATCCTCGCCGAGCTGCTCGGCGAGCCGTCCCCGGTCGGCGGCCCACCCCGCCGGCTGGCCGAGTTGGCCGCCCGGATCGCCGACGCGTTCGGCGTACGCCAGCTGCACGCCGACTCCCCGGCGGAGCTGTTGCGGGCGTTCGCCCGGGCCGGCGTGGAGCTGCCCAACACCCGGGCCTGGGTGCTGCGCGGGGTGGACCACCCGGCGGTGCCGCTGGTCCTGGAATACAAGGAGCTCTACCGGATCTGGACGGCGCACGGCTGGGCCTGGCGCGACGCCTGGGTGCGCGACGGCCGGTTCCAGCCGGAGTACGTGCCCGGCGGGGTGGTCTCCGGCCGGTGGGCGACCCGGGGCGGCGGCGCGTTGCAGATCCCGAAGGTGATCCGGCGGGCGGTGGTGGCTGACTCCGGCTGGCGGTTCGTGGTCGCCGACGCCGGCCAGTTGGAGCCTCGGGTGCTCGCCGCGGTCTCCGGCGACGCCCGGCTCGCCGCGGCCGGCGGGGCCGGCGACCTCTACGCCGCGCTCGCCCAGGACGCGTTCGGCGGCGACCGGGGCCGCGCCAAGGTGGCCCTGCTCGGCGCGATGTACGGGCAGACCGGCGGGGCGGCGGTGCCGGCGCTGGCGGTGCTGCGCCGCAGCTACCCGACGGGGTTCGGCTACGTCGAGGCGGCGGCCCGCACGGGCGAGGCCGGCGGGCTGGTCCGGTCCTGGCTCGGGCGCACCTGTCCACCGGGGACGGCCGGCTTCGCCGACGGCGAGGAGGGCGACCCGGACGCCGGGGCCGACCCGCAGTCGACCCGGGCGCGGGCGGCGCGTTCCCGGGGCCGGTTCACCCGCAACTTCGTCATCCAGGCCACCGCCGCCGAGTGGGCCGCCACGCTGCTGGCCACCCTCCGCGGCGAGCTGGCCGGCAGCGACGCCGAGCTGGTCTTCTTCCAGCACGACGAGGTGATCGTGCACTGCCCGGCCGACCTGGCCGGGGCGGTGGCCGAGGCGGTGCGCCGGGCCGGCGAGCGGGCCACGACGCTGCTGTTCGGCGACACGCCGGTGCGGTTCCCGCTCGATCTGTCCATCGTCGACTGCTACGCCGACGCGGACTGACGCTCGGCTGACGCGGGCGGCGGATCCGTCGCGGCGCACCACCCCCGGCCCCGCCCGCGCTGACCACCGGCTCAGCTTATGGTGATCAGTCCGGTGGATAACGGTTGCACTATTTTCCCTTTTCGCCCCGCTACCCGATCCGCCCCCTCCTCGTTGCTCCCGATGTCCGTACGACGGAGCGGGCCGTGCCCCCTGGGCCACGGTCCGCTCCACGGTAAAGGGGGCGCAGCGCTGAACCGGATCGCAGGAATGATCATCGCCGCGGGCGGCGGCCGCCGCATCGGTGGCCCGGAAGCCCTGCTGCACCAGGGCGAGAAGCCGCTGGTCAGCCGGATGATCGACACGATGGCCGAGGCGGGCTGCGCACCGCTGGTGGTCGTACTGGGCGCCGCGGCCGACCAGGTGCGCGAGACGGCGGACCTGACCGGGGCCACCGTGGTGGTCAACCGGGCCTGGGGGACCGGCGTCGGGTCGTCCATCCGCGCCGGCCTGGCCGCGCTGGACGACGAGGCGATCGAGGCGGTCGTGGTGGTGCCGGTCGACATGCCCGGCCTGACCGCCGCCGCAGTGCGCCGGGTGGTCGCCCTGCCGTACCCGGACGTGCTGGTCTGCGCCACCTACGGCGGGCTGCGCGGCTACCCGATGCTGTTCGGCCGCCGGCACTGGTCCGGCATCGCCACCCTGGCCAGCGCCGACGTCGGCGCCCGGCCCTACCTGCTGGCGCACAAGGACCAGATCGTCGACATCTCGTGCGACTCGGTGGCCGACGGCAGCCGGGTCGACACCCCGGAGCTGATGGCGCTCTACGGCCTCACCGTCCCGCCCCAGCGCGTCGGCGTCTAGGCCACGCAACCGCGGGTGGGGGTCCGCGGCCCTCGCGGCCGGTCGGACCGGGATATCGTCACCCCGGGCGGCTCCGCGCCGCGCACGGGGGAGGTCCGATGTACGTCGCGATCGGCCGGCACGTCGCCGGGGCGCTGACCGCCTGGCTGGTGTTCACCGCCGAGGGTCTGGTCGGCTGTCTCGCCCTGCTCGGCTACGCGCTGGTCACCGGCGCCGACCCCGGCGGCCCGCTGGCCGGGCCGCTGCTGCTGCTGATCGCCGCCCTGCTCGGGGCCGTCCTGGTGCCGTTGCTCTTCGCGCCGGCGGTGCTGCTCGGTGAGGCGGTCGGGCGGCGGCGCAACCCCTTGGTCGGCACGTTGACCGGCACCGCGGCGGCGATGCTGCTGGCGGCCCTGTACGCCGCCGGCGTCGGGGTGGCCACCGACGGGTCCCCGGCCGGCGTCGTACTGGCCTGCGTGCTCGCCGCGCTCGCCGTGGTGTGCCCGGTGCTGGCCTACACCCTGACCGTCCGCGCTGGCCGGTGGGCCGAGCGGGTGCTCGGCCGCCGGATAGCCCGGTCCGCGCCGGCCGCGCCGGTCACCGGAGAGGGCGTGACCCCGTAGGCGTGGCACGTCCATCGGTCGACCTGGTGCCCGCCGACACGCCGGCCGAGTCGCTGACCCACAACACTCTCAACGGGGTGACCGGCGGCATCTGGCGTACCTGCCGCGAGGGGCGGCCGGCCGTGCTGAAGCTGCTCGCCCCGCCCGGCCGGCCGGGCCCGACGCACTGGGCGGGCAGCACCGACCCGGGCCACTGGAACTACTGGCGGCGCGAGGTCGAGGCGTACCGCAGCGGGCTGGCCGCCACCGCGTACCCCGGACTGGCCGCTCCGGCGCCGCTCGCCATCGACGACCGGCCGGACGGGACGGTGGCGCTCTGGCTGACCGACGTGCCCGGCCGGCCCGGCACCACCTGCTCGGCCGCCGATCTCGGCGAGGTGGCCGGCCGGCTCGGCGCGGGGCACGCCCGCTGGCTGGCCGACCCGGGCCGCACCGGGACGAACCGGACGCCGGGCTGGCTGGCCCGGGACTGGCTGCGCGACTACACGCTCAGCCGGCCGGTGCCCGAACCGGTGCCGTGGGAGCACCCGGTGGCCGTCGCCGCCTGGCCGGCGTCGCTGCGGGCGGGCCTGCGCCGGCTCTGGCAGCGGCGGCACGCCGTGCTGGCCGCCACCGACCGGCTGCCGCGCACCCTCTGCCACCACGACGTGTGGCCGATGAACCTGGTCTTTGCCGACACCGGTCCGGTGCTGCTCGACTGGTCGGGGGTGGGGCCGGGCCCGATCGGCGAGGACGCGGCCAACCTGGTGCTGGACACGTTCCTCGACGGGCTGGTCGACGTCGCGCTGCTCGACGAGGTGGCGGCCATCGTGCTCGACGGGTACCGGGCCGGCCTGGGCCGCGCGGTCGACCCGGCGACGGTCACCCGCGCGGTCCGGCTCACCGGGGCGGCCAAGTACGTCTGGCTGGCCCCGTTGATGCTCACCCGGCTGGGCGGCCCGACCGGGCAGACCTACGACCGGCGCGACGAGGCCGAGATGATGGCCGGTCGCCGTCCGGTGCTGGAGCTGCTGGTCCGCTGGGCCGCCACCGGGCTCGACTGAGTGGCGGGTCAGTCCAACTGGAACAGGGCGGCGGCGTTGTGCCAGCAGACCGCACGCAGCCAGTCGTCGCCGAGGTCGAGCCGGGCCAGCCCGGCCAGCTGCTCGGCGTACGGGTAGGGAATGTTGGGGAAGTCGCTGCCCAGCAGCACCTTGCCGGCCAGCCCGAGCGCCCGCAGCCGGGGCAGCTCGTCGGTGGGGAAGGGCACGAACCGGTGGAAGAACGAGGTGAAGGCCATCGTGGTGTCCAGCCGCACCCGCTCGTACGCCTCGGCCAGGTCGAGGAAGGCCCGGTAGTCCGGCGCGCCCAGGTGAGCCACCACCGCGGTCAGCCGCGGGTGACGGGCGAGCAGCGCGGCGAACGGGTCCGGCCCGGTGTGCGCGGTGCCGACCGGGGCGTGCCCGGCGTGCACCACGACCGGCACCCCGGCGTCGGCGAGCAGCCCCCAGACCGGGTCCAGCGCGGGATCGGTCGGCGCGAACCCGCCGACCTGCACGTGCACCTTGAACACCCGGGCACCGCCGGCCAGCGCGTCGGCGACGTACCGGGCGGCCGACGGCTCCGGGAAGAAGGTGGCCGAGGGGAGGCAGCCCGGGGTGGTGCGGGCGAAGTCGAGCGTCCACCGGTTCAGCTCCACCGCCATGCCGGGCCGGTGGGCGTACGCCAGGGCGCTGAACGCCCGGACGCCGAGCCGGCGCAGGTGCGCCACCCGTTCCGAGTCGCTCCACCGGTAGCGGATCGGCCACTCGGTGCCCACCAGCGGCCCGGCCGCGTCGAAGTACGCCCACACCCGGCGCAGCAGCCGGGGCGGCAGGAAGTGCACGTGCACGTCGGCCAGCCCGGGCAGGCCCAGCCCGCGCCAGAACGCCGGCACCTCGGCGTCGTCGGCCCCGGACAGCGGTGCCGCGGGGGTGGGCCGGCCGGTCATATCTGGATGTTGAAGCGTTGCAGCACCGACGGGGCGACCAGCCCGGCGGCGGCGAGCACCGCGATCACGGTCAGCGCGGCGCGCACCACGACCACCTCGGTCTTGCTGCCGGCCCGCAGCGCGATGCTGTTCGGCAGGCCGATCATCGTCCACATCCGGCGTTTGATCGGGATCGGCCAGAGGATCGGCACTCCGGCCTTGGTGATCATGTCGCCGAGGATGTGCACGAAGCAGCCAACGCCGACGGCGGTGCCGATCAGCGGATAACCCCGCCCGCCGGGCAGGTTGGCGGCGACGAACCAGGCCGCGCCGGCGGACACCAGGGTGACGATCACCCAGCCGGCCCGCTCCGCCCACTCGTCGAACAGCCCGCGCAACGCCAACCCGATCATGAAGAACAGGATGCCGATCACCGCCCACTTGCCGTACGCGGCGCAGAGCGCGGTGGTGCCCCAGCCGACCAGCAGGGTGAACGGGATGGTGTGGGTCAGCGTGCGGTGCCCGTTGCTGCGGCGCGGGTCGCGGCTGAGTTTGGTCGCGTAGTAGACGCCGAGTGAGATCTTCTCCATCACCTCGGCGATGAACAGGGAGAACACCCCGAAGGTGCGGGCCACGGTGGCGCCGCCCTGGTTGCGGGTGACCTTGCCGGACAGGTCGAGGTCGGGGAAGAGGGCGCCACCGGCGCAGACCGCCGTCCCGACGGCGAGCGCGAGTGGGGACTGGTGGTAGTCGGCGAAGTGGTCCAGCGCCCACGACCCGGCCAGCCACACCGCCGCGCCGGACAGCGCGTGGGATGGTCCCATCATCTCGGCTCACCCTCCCCAGGGATCTTGAGCGCCAAAACTACGCCACTGTAGTTCAGAGCCGTGCCGCGCGGGCATCACCCGGACGGGTCCACAGGGGACGGTGTCAGGGCAGGGGGGTGAAGCTCTGCCGGATCATCGCGAAGTATGCCGTGTTGACCTGCCAGTCGAACTCTTTTGTCAGCCACGAGACGATGTACGCCCGGTCGGCGGAGACGTTCGCCAGTAGCCGCCCGGTGTGCACCCGGTCGCCGGTCGCGCCGATCCAGGCGCACTCCCAGATCGCGGCGCCCCGGAACATGTCCAGCGCCGCGATGTCGTACCGCTGGTAGCCGGGGAGCGACCCGCCCCCGGTGAGCCGCCGCTCCTCCGCCCGCCACCAGGCGGCCGGGTCGGCGCGTCGAGGGCCGGCCTCCACGCTCAGCACCCGGGCCCCGTCCGGCTCCCGGAAGCAGGTCGCCGCGCCGTCGGTCCAGCGCAGCCAGGCCACCGGGGCGGCGATCCGGTAGCCGGCCGGGTCCACGTGCCAGGTCCAGTTGTCCACCAGCCGGAACGCGCCCGCCGGCGCGGGCACCGACGGCACCGGCGCGGCCCCGGGCGGGGGCGCCGCCGCACAGGCGAACGCGGCCGGCCGGGGGACGGCGGTGGTGCCGGCGCCGGAACCGGACGGGGCCGTCGGCGGCTCGCCGGTCCGGGCCGCCAGGCTGAGCGCGACGCCGACCGTGGCGAGCAGGGCGGCGGCGGTACCCGCCGCGACCAGCCGCCGCGGCCGCGCCCACCGGGCGGCCGGCGCCCACCGGGCGGTCCGCGTCCACCGGGCGGTCCGCGCCCACCGGGCGGTCCGCGCCCGCGACCCGGCCGGCGCCGCCCGCGCCGGTGGTGGGCCACCGCCCGGGTCCGTGCCGGCCGGGCCGGCACCGGCCGCCGGCCGGGTCGGCCTTGCCGGCTCGGACCGGGCCGGCTCGGATGGCGATGGCGGGGCCGGGTCGGACGGCGATGGCCGGGCCGGCTCCGCCGGTGGCGACAGGACCGGCTCCGCCGGTGGCGGCGAGGCGGTGACCGGCCGGTCCAGGTCCGCGGCGGCGGCGCGCAGCAGCGGCTCGGCCTCGATGGCGGTCAACCGCCGCCACGGGTCCCGTTGCAGCAGTCCGGTGAGGACCGGCCGGAGCACTCCGGCCCGGCGCATCGGGTCCGGCGGCTCGGTGGCCAGCGCGCTCAACGTCGCCATCGCGCTGGGCCGGGCGTACGGGGCCCGCCCCTCGACGGCCGCGTAGAGGGTCGCGCCCAGCGACCACAGGTCGGTACGCGGATCGGAGACGCCGTCCCGGGCCCGCTCCGGGGCGACGAACTGCGGCGAGCCGAGCACCATGCCCGGGCCGGTCATCGCCCCGTCCCCGCCGGCGAAGGTGGCCAACCCGAAGTCGGTGAGCACCACCCGGCCGTCGTCGGCGACCAGCACGTTGTGCGGCTTCACGTCCCGGTGCAGCACCCCGGCGGCGTGCGCGGCACGCAACGCGGCGAGCACCGCCAGCCCGATCCGGGCGGTACGGCGCGCGCTCAGCGGCCCGTCGGTGGCGAGGAGCTGGTGCACCGAGCGGGACCGCACGTACTCCATCACGATCCACGGGCTGTCCCCGTCGTGCACCACGTCGTAGATCCGGACCACGTTCGGGTGGTTGAGCCGGGCCGCGGTGCGCGCCTCGCGCAGCGTCCGCAGCCGCACCTCGTCGCGTTCGGATTCGGTCAGCCAGGCCGGCGGCCGGATCTCCTTGACCGCGACGTCCCGGTGCAGCATCTCGTCCCGGGCCAGCCAGACCCGGCCCATCCCCCCGGTCCCGACCAGGTCCAGCAGCCGGTACCGTCCCGCGATCAGCCGCTGCCGCACCGTTCCGCGTTCCCTCCCGGTCACTCCGGGTCACACGATAGTCAGCGCAGCGCGGTTTCTCATCCACCGCCGGCCGGCGTCCGGTCCGGCGGCGGTCTCCGCCCCGGCCGTCAGCCGACGGCGTCGGCCTGCACGACGTCGAGGACGCCGAGCAGGTTGGCCAGGGCGAGCGCCTCGGCCCGGGTCAACCGCAGATCGCAGCTGCGGTCCGGGTCGGTGGGATCGTCGTGGACCAGCCGGCGCACCCCGCCGGCGTGGTGGGTGACCACGCCGACCTGGCGGCCCTGCTCGGTGGTGAATGTGTGGCGCAGCCCGATCCCGGGCAGCGGCACGACCTCGATCTGCATGGCGTTGCTCCCGCTCCTCTCGCTGGGTCAGGCGACCGGCTGACCGGGCCGGTCGGGGTGCGGCGGGCGGGTCTGCGCCAGCAGGGCGAGCCCCTGGATGGTGGCGAGCCGGACGTCGGCGGGCATGGTGACGGCGCGGCTGGTGAGCGCGGCGAGCCGGGCGGCGACGCCGATGGTGGCCGCGCCGCCGCCGGTGACGAGCAGCCGTCGCGGGCCCGGCCGGTGGGTGTGCTCGCCGAGCCGCCGGACGGCCGCGGCGATGGCGGGCACCTGGTCGACGTCGTTCGACCCGTCGGTCCGGGCCGCGGCGGTGACGGTGCCGTCGGTGATCCGGACGACCTCGGTGCGGCCCTGTCCGATGTCGACCACCACCAGGTCCTCGGTGTCCAGGCCGACCCGGCAGGCCAGCGCCGCGGCCAGCGGTTCCTCCACGGTGCTGACCCGCCCACCGGTCGCCCGCCGTACGGCCGCGGTCAGCCGCTGCTGCTGGCGCAGGGTGGCGGTGGCGGGCACCCCGACCAGCACGGGAGTGTGCGGCGCGCCGGAGCCCGCGTGCGCGACGGTCAGCACCCGGAGCAGGTGCACACAGGCGGCGAAGTGGTCCACGACGCCGTGCCGCAGCGGCCACACCAGCGGGGCGCCGGTGCGGTCCGCCAGCTCGACGGCGGCCCGGCCGACGGCGCGTCGGGAACCGGGCGGTCCCCAGGCGACGACCGTCGGCTCCTCGACCACCCGCCCGAGGGCGGGCGACCAGATCCGTACGTGGGCCGTGCCCAGGTCGATGGTGAGTATCTGCCGCAGCCCCTCACGGGCGTAGGCGCCGGGGTTGAGCATGTCAGCACCCTTCCGGGCGGGTCGTGCCGCCGGCCGGAGCTGGTCGCGACCGGCGGCGGGTGCTGCCAGGGCAGGCCGGTACGCGGCCGGCTCGGGACAGCGGAGGAGGACCGACGGCCGCGAGGGCCGCGGGGCGGGACGTCAGGCGATGCCGAGCCGCCGCGGCGGAGCCCGGTCCGCCGACCACGCCGGGACGCAGCCCGGGACCGCCCGCTTCGCCAGCCGGAAGACGATGCACAGCCCGACCGCGCGGCCGGGCGAGAAGATCACCGAGAGTACGGCGGCGACGACCAGCATCGGCAGCGCGGCGGGCTGCTCGACGGTTCGTCGCTGCTGAGGGACTCGCATGCGGCACACCATAGCCGCGTCGGACGCGTACCGGCCAACCGTCGCCGCCGCGCCCGCCGCCTTGCCGACGGCCGGAAAACTGCGGGCCGGTTGTTGGCCCGCCGGCTCCGCTGTCGCCGCGCGACCGCCGACCCAAGCTGGAGGTCGTCTCGGGCGAAAGTGAGGGCGGCATGCCGGCCAGGACCACCGTCGATCGACCGCAGGACGGCGCCCACCGCGGCCCGGTCGCCGCAGGCCGCGGCGGTACGGCGCCGGTACTGCTGGCGGTCGACGCCGGCAGCTCACAACTGCGGCTGTGGGGTCTGGGCCACGGCACGGTCAACGTCCCCACCGGAGGCGGCCCCGGCCAGGGAGCGCCACTGGTGCGACGCGGACGCCTCGTCGACGCCCCGGCCTGCACCAGCGCGCTGCGCCAACTGCTGCAGCGCTTCCGTCCCACGGTCGAGGTGGAGCCGCTGGTCGTCGCCTGCCGCCCGGTCTCCGCCACGCCGGCCGACGAGTACGCCCTGCGGCAGGTCGTCACCGCCGCGCTCGCACCGCGTCGACTGCTGTTCATCGACACCGTCCGGGCCGCCGCCATCGGCGCCGGCGCGGCCGCCGGCGCCCTGCTGCTGGCCGACGTCGGCGCGCAGATCACCGAGATCGGCCTCCTCGACGACGGGCAGCTGGTCGCCGCCCGCCGTACCGACTTCGGCACCCGCGACGTCAAGGACGGCACCACCGTGCAGATGCTGGCCGCCGTCGTCGCCCGGCTGGTCCGCGAGATCTACCAGCAGCCGGCCGTCCGGCCGACCGCCGTCGCGGCGCTGGCCCGGGGCATGGTGCTGGTCGGTGACGGGGCGGCCCGACCCGACCTGATCGCGGCCCTGTCCCAGACCCTGCGGATCGCGGTGCAGCCCGCCGCCGCGCCGTACACCGCCGCGCTCACCGGCGCCGGCCTGGCCGCGATGGCCGCCGCCCGCCACCCCCGCGACGGCGCCACCCCGCCGGCCCCGGCGCCGACCGGTACACCGTGACGGTCGGCGGGCGGGCCGGGCTCAGCAGGCGGCGTGGCCGGCGCCGAGCAGGTTGCCCTCCGGGATGACGATCCGCTGGCCGCCGGCCGGCCGGGCCGCGCGCCGGGCCCGCCACTGGCTCTGCTCCCGGCGGGCCGCGGCGTACGTGCCGACCGTCCGGCCCGCGATGCTCGCCCAGCCGTAGCGCCGACCCACCATGGTCCGGGCGCGCCGGGCGACCCGGCGGGCGAAGACCTCGTCGCCGAGGAGCTGGCCGACCGCGCCGGCCAGGGCGTCCGGATCGCTGTGCGGAAAGGTCACCCCGGTGACGCCCGGCTCGACGATCTCGGCGAGGCCGCCGGTACGGGCCACCGCGAGCGGCGCGCCGGCCGCCGCCGCCTCCAGCGCCACCATCCCGAACGGCTCGTAGAGGCTGGGCACCACGGTCGCGTCGGTGGCGCCGAGCACCGCCGGCAGCTGGGTGGTGTCCAGGAAACCGGTGAAGCGTACGGTCGGCCCGAGCGTGAGCCGGCGCGCCTCCTCCTCCAGCTCCGCCCGGTACGGCCCGTCGCCGGCGATCACCACCCGCAGCCCGGGGTGCCGCCGGCGCAGGTACGGCACCGCGTGCACCAGGTGCTGCACGCCCTTCTCGTAGACCAGCCGGCCGGCGTACCCGACCAGCGGCCCGTCCCCGGCGAACCGGGCCCGGGCCGAGGCCACCGCCCGGGGACGGGCCCGCCAGGCCCGGTCGTCGACCCCGTTGGGCACCACGTCGACCTGCCCGGCCGGCACCTCGAAGAGGGTGGTGACCTGGTCGCGCATGTAGCCGGAGCAGGCGATCACCCGGGTCGAGGCGTTGCTGAGCCAGTGTTCGACGCCGTGGATGGTGCGGTTCATCTCCTCGGGCAGCCAGCCCTGGTGCCGGCCCGCCTCGGTCGCGTGGATGGTGGTCACCAGGGGCAGGTCGAGGTGCTCGGCGAGGGTGACCGCGGTGTGCGCGACGAGCCAGTCGTGGGCGTGGATGACGTCGTATTCGGCGGTGTCGGTGGCGCGCAGGGCGGCGCGGGTGAGGGTGTGGTTGAAGGCCATGGTCCAGGCCAGCAGGCTGTTGGTGGCCAGGGGGAAGGTGACGGGGTCTTCGGCGGCGCGGATGACGCGGACGCCGTCGACGTATTCCTCCAGGGGTGCGCCGTCGGCGTGGCGGGTGACGACGGTGACCTGGTGGCCGGCGGCGGCGAGGGCGACGGAGAGGGCATGGACGTGGCGGCCGAGGCCGCCGACGAGCACCGGCGGGTACTCCCAGGACAGCATCAGCACCCGCTGGTGCCGGGCGGGGTGGATGTCGATCACGTCGGCGTCAGGTGACATGCGGCCCCCTCTGAGTTGTCCCCGAGCGCGCGCCGGCCGGCACCTGCGCCGGTGCCCGTCGTCGCGGCTGGATCGGATCCAATCCTGCGGGCGACCGGCTAACCAGCGGAGACGCGGTCGTTGCAGAGGTGTAAACCGTTAACGGCGCACCCGCAGCAGCTCGGCGACGGACCAGGCCTGGAACGGGCAACCGGTCGCCCGGTGCGGGGCGTCCGCGTCGGCCGTCTCGCTCACCGAGCCCAGGCCGTACTCGGCCAGGTGGGCTTCCACACCGACGAACAGGTCGTCGACCGGCAGGCCGGCCCGCCGGCAGGCGTCGACGTACGGGCCGAGCAGCCACGGCCAGACGGTGCCCTGGTGGTACGCCCCGTCCCGCTCCGCCGGCCCGCCCCGGTGCCGCCCGACGAACCCGGGGGAGCCCGGGGCGAGGCTGCGCGGGCCGAGCGGGGTGAGCAGCCCGGCGGCCACCCGGCGCAGCGCCGCCGCGTCCGGCTCCAGCGGGGCGTACGGCAGCGACCAGGCCAGCAGCTGGTTGGGGCGGAGCAGGTCGTCGTCGTGCCGCTCCGCGCCCAGCGGGTACGCCGGCGCGGGCGCGTCCACCACGTCGTACAGCCAGCCGGTCGGGGCGGGGAAGCGGTCGCGGAACGCCGCGGTCGCCCGCTCGTGCAGCCGGCGCAGCTCGGTGGCGTCCCGCCCGGCCAGCTCGCTCAACTCGGCCAGCCCGGCCAGCCCGTTGATCCAGAGCGCGTTGACCTCCACCGGCTTGCCCGCCCGCGGCGTCACCGGCACCCCGTGCACCCGGGCGTCCATCCAGGTCAGCGCCGCCCCCGGGGCGCCGGAGGTGAGCAGCCCGTCGGCCCGGTCGACGGCGATGCCGTACCGGGTGCCGGCCAGGTGCGCGTCGACCACCGTGCGCAGCGCCGGCAGCAGCTCGGCGGCCAGGTCGGTGTCGCCGGTGACGGCGACGTGCCGGCGTACCGCGTGCAGGAACCACAGCGTGCCGTCGACCGTGTTGTACTCCACCCGCCCGGTGTCGGCGGTGTTGGCGAGCATCCCCTCCGACAACGTCGCCGCGTACGACCGCAGCAGCTCGCGCCCCTCGTCGGCCCGGCCGGTGGCGAGGAACAGGCCCTCGTAGGAGATCATCGTGTCCCGCGACCAGGCGCCGAACCACGGGTAGCCGGCGACCACGTCCGGCCCCCGGCCCGTGCTGACGACGAACGCGTCGGCGGCCAGCGCGAGTGTCGCGGTCACCTCGTCGGCCGGCGCGGCGGCCGCCACCACCCGGCGGTTGCGGGCCCGGGCGGCCGCGACCACCTCGGTCGCCGGGGGCGGCTCCTCGGCCAGGTCGCCGGCCCAGGCCAGCACCGACACGGTGTCGCCCGGGCGCTCCAGGGCGCCGGCGAAGCGGCCCGCGTACCAGAGGTCCTCGCTCGGCGGCAGGCCCCGGGCCGCCTCCTCCCGGTGGTGCACGCCCAGCCACCACTGGCCCGCCGGGGTCCAGTCCGGGCCGGCGAGCCGGAACGCGCCCTCGACCACCGCTCCACCGGCCACCGGCTCCACCCGGGGCGCCGGTCCGTCGGCGCGCCGCTCGCCGTGCGCGTCCCGCCAGGTGCAGGCCGCGGCCAGCTCCAGCCGGACCGGGCCGCCGGTGACCAGCCGGTGCACCACCGCGACGCAGCGGTGGCCGTGCCGCATGGCCAGCTCCCGCTCGATCACCACGTCGCCGATCCGCCACCGCCACCGGGGCACCCCGTCGACCAGGGTGAACTGCTCCAGCAGCTCGAAGCCGGGCGGGTCGACGACTCCGGAGGCCCACTCGTGCGCGCCCAGCCGCACCCGGGCGCCGGAGGGGAGCAGCACGGCCGGGTCCAGGCTGACCAGGCCGACCCGGCGGGACGCCGGCGTCTCGCCGGCCACCACCAGCAGCCCGTGGTAGCGGCGGGTCCGCAGCCCGCTGACCGTGCCCATGGCGTACCCGCCGAGGCCGTCGGTGACCAGCCACTCCCGGGTCGCACCGCTGCTGAGCTGCCCGCACACCTGCGGACCGAAGCGAATGTCGATCAACTTTCCTCCACCGGCGGCGGGGTGTAACACGCCACGACGAGAATGGCCGCTGTGGTGGAGTACCCCGGCGGCGTCGAAGATGTGCACGTGATCACCGACGTGCCGCCGACGAACGCGCCCGCGCCCGACCCCGAGCGGATCCGGCTCGCCCAGGCCGACGCGGGGGAGCAGGACTGGCGGGCATGGGGTCCGTATCTGTCCGAACGGGCGTGGGGGACGGTGCGGGAGGACTACAGCGAGCACGGCACGGCGTGGGACTACTTTCCCCACGACCACGCCCGGTCCCGAGCCTACCGGTGGAGCGAGGACGGGATGGCGGGCGTCTGCGACGACCGGCAGACGTTCTGCTTCGCCCTCGCCCTGTGGAACGGCCGCGACCCGATCCTCAAGGAGCGGATGTTCGGCCTCGGCGGCGACGGCGGCAACCACGGCGAGGACGCCAAGGACTACTGGTGGTACGAGGACTCCACGCCCACCCACTCGTGGATGCGCTGGCGCTACCACTACCCGCAGGCCGCCTTCCCGTACGACGAGCTGGTCGCGGTCAACGCGCTGCGCGGCCGGGACGACACCGAGTACGAGCTGGTCGACACCGGCATCTTCGACGACGACCGGTACTGGGCGGTGACCGTCGACTACGCGAAGGCGTCGCCGACCGACCTGTGCGTCGTGATCACGGTGGCCAACCGGGGCGACCGGGACGACCGGCTGCACGTGCTGCCCACCCTGTGGTTCCGCAACACCTGGGCATGGGGGCTGCCCGGCGGCGACCGGATCCCCCGGCTGGTCGGGGAGGGGTCCCGGCTGGTCGGCGAGCACCGGGTGCTCGGCCAGCTGCTGCTGGAGGGGGAGGGGGCGCCGACCCCGCTGCTCTGCGACAACGACACCAACGCCGAGCGGCTCTGGGGGCTGCCGGGCCGCTCCCGGTACCCGAAGGACGGGATCAACGACCACGTGGTCAACGGCGCGGCGACGGTGAACCCGGCGCGGGAGGGCACCAAGGGCGCCCTGCACTACGTGCTGGACGTGCCGGCCGGCGAGCAGCGGCAGATCAGGTTGCGGCTGACCCGTACCGCCCCGCCGCCCGGCGGCGCGGCGCCGCCGCCGGCGGACCTGGGCGCCGGCTTCGACGCGGTGGTGTGGGCCCGGCGGGCGGAGGCGAACCGGTTCTTCGCCGGGGTGATCCCGGCCGCCGCCACCGCCGACGAGGCCCTGGTGGCGCGGCAGGCCATCGCCGGGCTGATGTGGGGCAAGCAGTTCTACCACTTCGACGTGAAGCGGTGGCTGGAGGGCGATCCGGGCTCGGCGCCGCCACCACCGGGCCGCCGGCACGGGCGCAACAGCTCCTGGTGGCACATGACCAGCTTCGACGTGATCTCCATGCCGGACCCGTGGGAGTACCCCTGGTACGCGGCCTGGGACCTGGCCTTCCACTGCGTGAGCATCGCCCGGGTCGACCCGGGCTTCGCCAAGGACCAGCTGCTGCTCCTGCTGCGCGAGTGGTACCTGCACCCGAACGGGCAGATCCCCGCGTACGAATGGGCGTTCGGCGACGTGAACCCGCCGGTGCACGCGTGGGCGGCGTTGAAGGTCTTCGAGATCGACGGGAGCCGGGACCACGACTTCCTGGCCCGGGTGATGCACAAGCTGCTGCTCAACTTCACCTGGTGGGTCAACCGCAAGGACACCGGCGGCAACAACGTCTTCGAGGGCGGCTTCCTCGGGCTGGACAACGTGGGGCCGTTCGACCGGTCGGCGGCGCTGCCGGTGGCCGGGGTGCTGGAGCAGTCCGACGGCACCGGCTGGATGGCCATGTACGCGCTCAACCTGCTCGACATCGCGATCGTGCTGGCCGAGCACGACCGCACCTGGGTGGACACCGCCACCAAGTTCTTCGAGCACTTCGCGTACATCGCGGCGGCGGCGTACTCGCAGGGGCTCTGGGACGACGAGGACGCGTTCTTCTACGACGTGCTGCGGCTGACCGACGGCACCAAGGTCCCGCTGAAGGTCCGCTCGGTGGTGGGGCTGCTGCCGCTGGCGGCGGTCACCCGGCTCACCGCGCGTACCCTGCACCGGCTGCCCGAGTTGGGCGCCCGGCTGCGCTGGTTCCTCACCAACCGCCCGGAGTACGCCGACGTGATCGGCGCCCGCCGGCTCGGCCCGGACGGCCGCCAGCAGCGGCTGCTGTCCATGGTCGGCCCGGAGCAGGTGGTCCGGTTGCTGGCCCGGATGCTCGACACCGACGAGTTCCTCTCCGAGTACGGCCTGCGCACGCTCTCCCGGGCGCATCTGGACAAGCCGTTCGCGGTGACCCTCGGCGGTCAGGAGTTCTGCGTCGGCTACGAGCCGGCCGAGTCGACCAGCGGGCTGTTCGGCGGCAACTCCAACTGGCGCGGGCCGATCTGGATGCCGACCAACTTCCTGCTGATCAGCGCGCTGCGCGACTACGCGGCGTTCTTCGGTGACGACCTCCAGGTGGAGTACCCGACCCGGTCCGGGGTGAAGCGGACGCTCGACGAGATCGCCGACGACCTCTCCGCCCGGCTGATCGCGCTGTTCACCCGGGACGGCTGGGGCCGACGGCCGATCTACGGCGCCTGCCAGCTCTTCCAGACCCACCCGGACTGGCGGGACCTGATCGCCTTCCCGGAGTACTTCCACGGGGACAACGGGGCGGGGCTCGGCGCCTGGCACCAGACCGGCTGGACCGCCCTGGTGGCCGACCTGATCCTCACCCTGCGCCGCTGACCTGCGGATTGTGTCGCGGCGGCGAACAGTCGCCAATCCGTCGCCGACCGCTCACCGTCCGCCACCGCCACTACGCTCGGTGAGGTGTCCGACGACCAGGGCGGTGCCGCCGACCAGCGCGAGGCCGCCGTCCACGCCGACCGGCGTGCCGCCCCGACCCGCCCCGACCCGGGCGGGGCTGTCATCGACGCCGAGCCGGGTGACGGCCCGGTCCACGCCGAGGGCCAGGCCGGGCGTGCGCGTGAGGTGCCGGCCCACGCGGAGGGTCAGCTCGGGGATGGGCGCGAGGTTCCGGGGCACATCGAGCCGGGCGGGGCGGCGGCCATCGTCACGGCGGCCCGGCAGCTGGCCGAGGCGGAGGGCTGGCCGGCGGTCACGCCGCGCCGGCTGGCCGAGCGCGCCGGGGTCGACCTCGGCGTCTTCTACCGGTGCTTCGCCGACCGGGACGCGGTGCTGGCCGCGGTCGCGGTGCGCGGCTTCGCCGAGCTGGCCGTCGCGCTCACCGCCGCCCGGTCGGCCGCCGACGGCCCGCGCCGGGCCTGGTCCGCGGTGGTCTCCGGGTACCTCGACTTCGCCTACGCCAACCCCGAGGTGTACGACGCGATGCTCGCGCACACCCCCGACCTGACCCTCGGCGCGGACCGGGCGCCGGTCACCCCGGCCGCCGCTTTCGCGCAGCTGCGCGCCGCCGTGGCGCCGCTGGCCGCCGGCCGGGACCCGGACACCCTGGCCGAACTCGGCTGGAGCCTGCTGCACGGGGTGGTCATGCTCACCCGTGGCGGCCGACTGCGGCCGGAGGCGCAGGAGCAGCGGGAGGAGATGATCGCCACCCGGCTGCTGGAGCCGCCGGTGGCGCCGGCCCCGCGCCGCGGGAAAGTCCCTGGGCGCTCCGGCGGTGGTGCCCTATAGTTCCCCGCCGGGCCGGGCGGTGACCGGCCCGGCACGGGGAGGGGACGGCATGACGGACGGTGGCGTGACGGTGTCCCCGGGGCAGGTGTTGGTGTTCGACGCCGACGACACGCTCTGGGAGAACAACGTGCTCTTCGAGCGGGTGATCGACGACTTCCTGGCGTGGCTGGACCACCCGACCCTGGACCGGGTCGCGATCCGCGCCGTCCTGGACGACATCGAGCGGGCCAACGCCGCCGTGCACGGCTACGGCAGCAGGGTCTTCCTGCACAGCCTCGGCGAGTGCCTGGAGCGGCTGCGCCAGCGGCCGGTCACCGAGGCCGAGCGCCGGGAGATCCAGGAGCTGGCGGTGGCGCTGGTGGAGCACCAGGTCGAGCTGATGCCCGGGGTGGCCGACGCGCTGGACGAGCTGGCCGGCCGGCACGCGCTGCTGCTGCTGACCAAGGGGGACCGGGAGGAGCAGCAGCGCAAGCTGGACGCCTCCGGGCTGCTGCACCACTTCCAGGCCGCGCACATCGTGGCGGAGAAGGACGTCGACACGTACCGCTGGCTGACCCGGGAGCACGGGTTCGACCCGGCCGCCGGGTGGATGATCGGTAACTCGCCGAAGTCGGACATCCTGCCGGCCCGGGCGGCCGGCATGAACGCCGTGTTCATCCCGAACGACAACACCTGGGTGTTGGAGCACGACGAACTCGACCCGGCCGACCCGGGCGTGCTGCACCTGACCGCCTTCCCCGACCTGCTCAAGCACTTCTGAGTCGGGTGCGGTCGCCGGCCCTGCCGGCCGCCGCTCAGCCGGCCGCCACCGGCGTACGGCTGCTGCACTCGCTGGCGCTCGCGCTGCTGGTGGGTGGCCTCGCCGCCCGCCGCGGGCAGCGTCCGCGCAGAGGTCGCTCCGACCGGAAATAGCGCTCCTGATGACGGTCGTGTTACGCCGACATGCCGGTTTTCAACGTTGATATCAATCACCCTCCACCACGGCTCCCGTGCCTTGTCCGACCTGGAAGGACCCGCCTAGCCTGATCCGGCGCTCGCGGCTCTTCGGGGTGGGTCGGGAGCGCACCGAAGTCCGGTAGCTGGGCACCGTGGAGCTGAGTGCAGGCGGGCCGGCTCGTCGGGTTGAGCCGAGCGTGGGCGGCGTGCCACGCCCGCGCGTCCAATCCGGCGAAGTCCGCTACCACGCCGGACGGCTGGGGGTCAGGACCGGGGAGTTGCGGACCCGGTCCTGACCCGTCCTGTCTTCCGGAACGTCGGCGGGCGTGCTGCTGCGTCCGGATCGCCGATCCCGTTACACCGACCCGCCGCTGTCCCCGGCTGAGATTCCTCACCATTTCCGGGGCAGCCGGCCCGGACCGGAACTGCGACCATGCTGCGAATGGAACGGAGACACTCTTCCGTGCGTCCCGCCGTCCCGCTGAGGCGCTCGTGACCGGGCGGGGGCGGCCGATCCCGCCGCCGAACCGGGCGTCGGCGTTGACCACCCTGCCGGAGGAGACCCGGCAGGTCGTCCTCGTCACCGGCAACGGCTACAACACCACGTACGCGACGCTGGAGACGTTCGCCGTGGCCGGCGGCCACTGGGTCGCGGTCTTCCCGCCGCTGCCGGCGCGGATCGGCTCCCGAGGCTTCAGCGACAACCACGTCGAGGGCGTGCCCACCACGCCGACCGGCGTCTACTCGTTCGGCGAGACGATGTACGGCATCGGCGCCGACCCGGGGGTGCGCTACCCGTACCACCGGGTGGTGACCAACGACTGGTGGAACGAGAATCCCGAGTCGCCGCTCTACAACACCTTCCAGCACAGCACCACCAACCCGGGTGGCTTCAGTGAGGCGCTGTGGAAGGAGATCCCCGCGTACACCCACTTCGCGGTGATCACCTACAACATGCGGCCGAACGTGCCGGAGCCGATCCCGAACGCCGGCAGTGGCATCTTCCTGCACGAGTTCAGCACCAGTGGCGGCAACGCGACCGCCGGCTGCGTCAGCCTTTCGCACGCCAACCTGGTCCGGGTGCTGACCTGGCTGGACCCGGCGCGCGCGCCGCGGATCGTGATCAGCCCGGTGCAGAACCTCGGCCGGTACTGACCACCGACCCGTCCCGCGGGGCCGTCCCGACCGGGGCGGCCCTCACCGTCCCGTTCCGGGTGCCGACCGGGGCGGCGCTGGGTAGCGTGCCGGAGTGGACATCGGATTCGCCCCGCCGGTCTCCGGCTCATGGGCCACGCCGGAGCACATGGTCCACGTCGCCCGGCGCGCGGAACTGCTCGGATACCACTCGCTGTGGACGTTCCAGCGGCTGCTGGCCCCCGCCGACCTCGGCTGGAGCGAGACGTACCACAGCGTTCAGGATCCGCTGACCACGCTGGCGTTCCTCGCCGCCCACACCACCCGGATCCGGCTCGGCGTCGCGGTGCTCAACATGCCGTTCGTCTCCCCGGTCGTGCTGGCCAAGCAGACCGCGACCCTCGACATCCTCAGCGGCGGACGGCTCGACGTCGGGCTCGGCCTCGGCTGGTCCGACGAGGAGTACCAGGCGACCGGCGCGAGCCGGCACCGGCGGGGTCAGCGGGCCGCCGAGTTCGTCACCGTCCTGCGCAGCCTCTGGCAGGACGAGGTCATCGCCCACCGCGGCGAGTTCTACCAGATCCCACCGACCCGGCTGGACCCCAAGCCGCTGCAGCGACCGCACCCGCCGATCCTGCTCGGCGGCCAGGCGCCCGCGGCGCTGCGCCGGGCGGGCCGGCTCGCCGACGGCTGGATCAGCGGCAGCCAGGAGGACCTGACCGGCATCGCCGCGGCGATCACGACGGTGCGGACGGCGGCCGAGCAGGCCGGTCGCGATCCCCGCTCGCTGCGCTTCGTCTGCCGCGGCGCCGTGCGGGCACGCCCGGCCGGCCCGGCCGACCGGACGCCGCTCACCGGCACGCTGGAGCAGATCCGGTCGGACGTCGACCGGCTCGCCGAGGCGGGCGTCACGGAACTCTTCGTCGACCTCAACTTCGACCCCGAGATCGGCTCACCCTCGGCGCAGCCGCGGGAGTCGCTGCGCCGCGCCGACGAGGTGCTCGACGCGCTCGCCCCGACCCGCTGACCCGAGCCGCTCACCCCGTCAGGTCCACCGCGCCCGCGGCCGCCGACCACGCCGACCAGCGGGTCACCGTGAGTGCGACGACCGGCCCGCCCGGCGGGCGCCGCACGTACTGCGGGTACTTGGCGGCCAGCGCCGACCGGGCCGCTGCCTCCTCGGCCGGATCGTCGGCCAGGCGGCCGTGGCCGTCCAGCCGGACCCACCACAGCGCCGACCAGTCCTCGTCGTACTCGTCGACGAGCAGGCAGGCGTGCTCCGTCGCCTCGATGTTCACCAGCCGGCGCAGCCGCCGGTGGCGCTTGGGCTTCTCGTCCACCGCGTGGTACGCCACGTCGCCGAGCAGGGCGAAGCAGACCGGCACCAGGTGCGGGCGGCCGTCGGGCCCGACGGTGGCGAGCCGGGCCACCCGGGCCGAGCCGACCCGGTGGCGTACTTCCTCGGCCCGCACACCCGGCGCCCGGTCGTCAGGTGGCTCCGCCGCGGACGATGGCCACCGCCACCCGGCAGAACTCGTCCATGTCCGGCTCGAAGCCGGCCGCGATGTCGGGGTGCAGGCCGGCCCGGGTCTCGTCGAGCAGCCGCTGGCAGACCTGCTCGACCGGCTCGCCGGCGTAGCTGGCACGGACCCGTTCCGCCGCCGCCTGCAGCGCCGAGGTCAGCTGGTCTTCCAGCGGGCCGCGCAGCTTCTGCTGCACAGGGTCGAGCCCGCGGGGGTCCAGCGTGACATGTGGCTCCGACATCGGCGCTCCCTTCGTCGGCGTCCGCGGTACCCCACCGCGGCCGTCGGTCAAACCACGTTCGATACGGCGGCGACCCGCACCTGGTACGAGAAGTCCTCCGCCGGCTGCTCGACGTACGACAGCCGGCGGATCTGCCGGTCGTCGTCGTAGAGGGCGACGTCGACCAGGACGCCGAGGTGGGCCAGGCCGATGCTGGACACCCGCTTCTTGTCCTGGAGCACCGCGCACACCCCGCCGAGCAGCGTGCTGGCGTCGGAGGTGCGGTGCCCGGGTGGGCAGCGCAGCACCACGTCCACCTCGATCGGCCCGGACAGCGGGGTCCAGCCGGTCTGCTGGGCCGCCGCGCAGGCCGCTTCGAGCAGGGCGCGGACCCTCGTCGCCTGCCGGTGGCCGGCGGCGAAGATGGACAGCGCCTCAGTCTTGACCGGTGGCAGGCCGCTCACCTCGAACGTCAGGGCGAGAGCGCGGGTGTCCTGCACCACGACGGCACCTCCTCGTTGGGGACGATCCTGCCCAACCGGTGGACCGGCAGAGGGAAGTTCCCGCGAGAACCAACCGATCGGACGGGCTGGGGTCGGCCGGAGGCGTGTCGACGTCGGCGGCGAACGCGCTGGCTGCGGAGCTAGGACGACGCTAGTCGACTCGCCGCTGGCTGGGTAGCACCGCCGCTCACTGGGTGGGACGTGGCGCGAACGCGCAGAACTCGTTGCCCTCCGGGTCGGCCATGATCCACCAGCTGATCGTGTCGTCCGGTTCGCGCAGCAGCGTGGCGCCGGCCTTGATCAGGGCGGTCGGCTCGGGGTCGGTCAGGTCGACGTCCCAGTGCATCCGGTTCTTCACGGTCTTGCGTTCCGGCACCGGGTCGAAGATCCACTGCCGCCAGGGGAAGCCGGCCGCGCCGAGCACCGAGGCGTGCCCCCGGTCGCTGGCGCATACCTCGCCACCGACCACGCCGGCCCACCATGTTGCCTGGGCGACCGGGTCGGCCGAGTCCACGATCAGCGCGATCGGGCCGGGTTGCGCACCCTCGCGGGGCGGGAACGCGCAGAACAGGTTGCCGCCCGGGTCGGCCAGCACCCACCAGTCGATCTCCGCGTCGGGCTCGCGGACCAGCCGCGCCCCGGCGGCCAGCAGCGCCGCCGGCTCCGCGTCGGCCAGCCGCAGGTCCAGGTGGACCCGGGTCTTGGCGGTACGCGGCTCGGGCACCCGGTTGACCCAGATCGACTCCGCGCCCGAGCCGCCGCGCGGGTCGACCCGGGTGTCCCCGTCGCCGGTGTCCACCAACTCGCCGTCCAGGATCCGGGCCCAGAAGCCACCCAACACGTGCGGGTCGGCCGCATCCAGACACAGGTCCTTGAACCGAGCGATCATCCCCCCATCATCCCCACCCACCCGCACCCCCTCAACCCGTTTGATCATGAGGTTGGGGCGTCGAAACGGACAAACGTCCCCGCCAACCTCATGATCAACGCGATGGTGGTGGCCGGGGGGTTAGTGGCGGCCGCGTTTGAGTTCGTGGAAGGCCGGGAGGTGGAGTAGGGGGAGCAGGGAGTCCCAGATGGTCAGGGCGTCGTCGGTGCCGGGCACCTCGGTGAGGATCGGGCCGTGCATGCCCCGCTCCGCGCCGGGCACCATGAGCACCGGCGAGCCGATGTCCGGGCCGGCTGAGGCGTACGCCAGCGCGTGCGACTCGCGTACCGCCCGGTCCCAGCGCTCGTCGTCGAGCGCCGCCGCCGCGTCACCCAGGCCGGCCGCCGCCACGGCCGCGTCCACGATCTTCGGCGACAGCGGGTTGCCGGCGTCGTGGCTGCGCGCGCCCACCTCGGCGTAGAACCGGGCGATGTCGTCCGGCCGGCCGTCCGCGCGCAGCGCCTCCACCAGCCGCAGCGCCCGACTCGACGCGGCCAGCACGTCGGCGAACTCGGGGGCGGACTTCCCCTCGTTGAGGATGGCCAGGCTGAAGGCCCGCCATTCGACCCGCAGGCCACGGGCGTCGGCGACGGCGACCAGCCAGCGCGAGGTGCGCCAGGTCCACGGGCAGGCGGGATCGAAGAAGAACGTGGCGTCCATCGGCCGAGACTAAGCGCCCGCGCGCCGCCCCGCAGCGCGGTGACCCGGGCCACACCGGCGACCTGTTGTCGGCGTTCCATCACCGTCAGGTTTCGCGCCTTCGCAGGTCGGGCAGTGTTGGGGCCACGAAACGTCCGGGACCGATCACTCGCTGGTCAGCGTCCCGACCGTCTCGCCGTGCGCCGGGGCACGGTGCGTCACCCCGGCTGTTGCGAGGGGAGGGGTGATGAGCGATCCCGACGGGAGCCGGCGCCGGCCACGCGTACGCGCGCTGGCCGCGGCCGCGGCGCTGACGTTGGTGGCACCCATGGCGGCCTGCGGATCCGGCGACGACGGCGGCGTGCCGACGATCAACCTGTACTACCCGCCGGAGCAGAACCTGCAGAAGGTGGTGGACAACTGCAACGCGGCGGCCCAGGGCCGGTACCAGATCGCCTACCGGGTGCTGCCGCGTCAGGCCGACGACCAGCGGGTGCAGATGGTGCGTCGGCTCGCCGCGGAGGACCCCGGCATGGACGTGCTCGGCCTGGACGTCACCTGGACGCAGGAGTTCGCCAGCGCCGACTGGATCCTGGAGTGGACCGGGCAGGACCGGGCGGAGGTCGAGCAGGGCACCCTGGCCGGCCCGCTGGAGACCGCGCGCTACCAGGACAAGCTCTACGCCGCGCCGAAAAACACGAACGTCCAGCTGCTCTGGTACCGCAAGGACCTGGTGCCCGAGGCGCCGAAGAGCTGGGACCAGATGATCTCGGCGGCCCAGCAGCTGAAGCAGCAGGGTAAGCCGTACCAGGTGCTCACCATGGGCGCCCAGTACGAGGGCCTGGTGGTCCTCTACAACACCCTCGCGGAGAGCGCCGGCGGCAACATCCTCAGCGACGACGGCAAGCGGGCGGTGATGGACGAGGGCACCGTCAAGGCGCTGGAGCAGCTGCAGCGCTTCGCCACGTCGGGCGTGACGTCGCCGTCGTTCAGCAACGCCACCGAGGACCCGGTGCGGCTGGAGTTCCAGTCCGGCAACGGCGCCTTCCAGGTGAACTGGCCGTTCGTCTACCCCGCGATGCAGGAGGCCAACCCGGAGCTGGCCAAGCAGGTCGCCTGGGCGCGGGTGCCGGGCATCGACGAGAACACCCCGAGCAAGGTCACCATCGGCGGGGTGAACATGGCGGTCAGCGCCTACTCCGAACACCCGGCGGAGTCCTTCGAGGCGGCGAAGTGCATCCGCAACGCCGAGAACCAGAAGTTCTCCGCGGTCAACGACGGGGTTCCGCCGACCATCGAGCGGGTCTACGACGACCCGGAGATGGCCGAGGCGTACCCGATGAAGGAGACCATCCTGGAGGAGCTCAAGGAGCCGGCGACCCGTCCGCTGACCCCGGCGTACCAGAGCATCTCCACCGTGATGTCGGCGATCCTCTCGCCGCCGTCGGCGATCGACCCGCAGCGGACCGCCGACGAGCTGCGCGACGCCATCGCCGACGCCCTGGAGTCCAAGGGGGTCCTACCGTGAGCGTGAACGCCACCCCCGGCGGGGCGGAGGTCGCGGCCGACGAGACCGCTGCCCGGTCCGGCGCCCGGCACGCCGCCGTGCCGGCCCAGCGTGACCGCCGGCGCAAGCCGCCGCTGAGCGAGAACAAGAAGGCCGAACGCCGGCTGGGCTGGCTGCTCTGCGCGCCGGCCGCGCTGGTCATGGTGCTGGTGACGGCGTATCCGATCCTCTACTCGGTCTGGTTGTCGCTGCAGCGCTTCGACCTGCGCTTCCCCCACCAGCGGGAGTTCATCGGGCTGGAGAACTACGTCACCGTGCTGACCAACGAGTTCTGGTGGACGGCGTTCGGGGTCACCGCGCTGATCACCGTGGTCACCGTCGCGGTGGAACTGGTGCTCGGCATGGGCCTGGCGCTGATCATGCACCGCACGCTGGTCGGCCGGGGCATCGTGCGCACTGCGGCGCTGATCCCGTACGGGATCGTCACGGTGGTCGCCGCCTTCTCCTGGCGGTACGCCTGGACGCCCGGCACCGGCTACCTGGCGAACCTGTTCAGCGAGGGCGCGCCGCTGACCGAACGGGCCAGCTCGCTGGCGATCATCATGCTGGCGGAGATCTGGAAGACCACCCCGTTCATGGCGCTGCTGCTGATGGCCGGGCTGGCGCTGGTCCCGGAGGACCTGCTCAAGGCGGCCTCCACCGACGGGGCGACCGCCTGGCAGCGGTTCACCAAGGTGATGCTGCCGGTGATGAAGCCGGCGATCCTGGTCGCGCTGCTGTTCCGCACCCTGGACGCGTTCCGGGTCTTCGACAACATCTTCGTGCTCACCGCGGGCGGCAACGAGACCTCCTCGGTGTCGATGCTCGCCTACAACAACCTGATCCGGGGCCTCAACCTCGGCATCGGGTCGACGATGTCGGTGCTGATCTTCCTCACCGTGGCGATCATCGCCTTCGTCTTCGTGAAGCTGTTCGGTACCGCTGCCCCCGGCAGCGACGACGGGGAGAGGCGCTGAGATGGCTGTCGAAACCACCACCCGGGCCAAGCTCCGCTGGGGTCTGCTGGACGTCGTCGTGGTCGTCTTCGCGCTGATCCCGGTGTTGTGGATCGCGTCGCTGTCGTTCAAGACCCCGGCCACCCTCACCGACGGCAAGTTCTGGCCGCGGGAGTGGACGCTGGACAACTACCGGACGATCTTCGCCACCGACCAGTTCGTCCGGGCCCTGGTCAACTCGATCGGCATCGCGCTGATCGCCACCGTGATCGCGGTGGTGCTCGGCGCCATGGCCGCGTACGCGATCTCCCGGCTGGACTTCCCCGGCAAGCGGCTGCTGGTCGGCGTCTCGCTGCTGATCGCGATGTTCCCGCAGGTGTCGCTGGTCTCGCCGCTGTTCGACATCGAGCGGCAGCTGGGCCTCTTCGACACCTGGCCGGGCCTGATCCTGCCGTACATCACCTTCGCCCTGCCGCTGGCGATCTACACGCTGTCGGCGTTCTTCAAGCAGATCCCCTGGGACCTGGAGAAGGCGGCGAAGATGGACGGGGCGACCCAGGGCCAGGCGTTCCGCCGGGTGATCGCGCCGCTGGCCGCGCCCGGCCTGTTCACCACGGCGATCCTGGTCTTCATCTTCTGCTGGAACGACTTCCTCTTCGCCATCTCGCTGACCTCCACCGAGCGGTCCCGCACGGTGCCGGTGGCGCTGTCGTTCTTCACCGGCGAGTCGCAGTTCGAGGACCCGACCGGGGCGATCTGCGCCGCCGCCGTGGTGATCACCATTCCGATCATCCTGTTCGTCCTCTTCTTCCAGCGCCGCATCGTCTCCGGCCTGACCTCCGGCGCCGTCAAGGGATAGGTGATAGTCGTGGCTGACATCGTGCTCGACAAGGTGAGCAAGAAGTTCCCGGACGGCACCGTCGCGGTGGCCGACGTCGACCTGGAGATCGCCGACGGCGAGTTCGTCATCCTGGTCGGCCCCTCCGGCTGCGGAAAGTCCACCACCCTCAACATGATCGCCGGGCTGGAGGACATCAGCTCCGGCGAGCTGCGCATCGGCGGCGAGCGGGTCAACGACAAGGCGCCCCGGGACCGGGACATCGCCATGGTCTTCCAGTCGTACGCCCTCTACCCGAACATGACCGTCCGGGAGAACATGGCGTTCCCGCTGCGCCTGGCCAAGCTGGACAAGGAGACCATCAACACCAAGGTCGAGGAGGCGGCGAAGGTCCTGGAGCTGACCGCGCTGCTGGACCGCAAGCCGGCCAACCTCTCCGGCGGCCAGCGGCAGCGGGTGGCGATGGGCCGGGCGATCGTCCGGCAGCCCAAGGCGTTCCTGATGGACGAGCCGCTGTCCAACCTGGACGCGAAGCTGCGGGTGCAGATGCGCACGGTGGTGTCCCGGCTGCAGAAGCAGCTCGGCACCACCACCGTCTACGTGACCCACGACCAGACCGAGGCGATGACCCTCGGCGATCGGGTGGTCATCATGCGCGGCGGCGCGGTGCAGCAGGTCGGCCCGCCGCAGGAGCTCTACGACCACCCGCGCAACCTCTTCGTGGCCGGCTTCATCGGCTCGCCGTCGATGAACTTCCTGCACGCCGTCGTGCAGGACGGCGCGCTGCGCACGGCGCTGGGCGAGGTGCCGCTCGGCGACCGGGTCCGGCGGCAGCTGGAGGGCGCCGACGCGCCGCGCGAGCTGATCCTCGGCATCCGGCCGGAGCACTTCGAGGACGCCGACCTGGTCGACGAGGACACCCGTCGCCGGGGCATGGAGTTCGAGGCGCCGGCGGAGATCGTCGAGTCGATGGGCTCGGACAAGTACGTCTACTTCACGGTCGAGGGGGAGCGGGCCAGCGCCGCCGAACTGGAGGAGCTGGCAGCCGACGCCGGCGCGTCCGACTTCACCGGGGCCGGTGCGAACCTGGTGACCCGGCTGTCGGCGGAGTCGCCGGTGGTGGAGGGGGAGACCCGCCGGGTCTGGTTCAACCTGGAGAAGATCCACCTGTTCGACCCCTCGAACGGGCGCAACCTGACCCTGCACGAGGGCCGGTCGGCCGGCGCGCTCGCCGACTGACGGTACGACCGCGCGGGCGGGTGGGTCGAAACCGACCCACCCGCCCGTCGTGCGTCAGGTGTCAGCGACGTCGCCGGCTGCGTTCCGGGATGTCGGCCTCGACCTGCTCCCGCCGGACCTGCTCGTCGATGGCCCGCTGGTCGACCACCTCGTCCTTGGTGAGGTGGACCCGCTCCACGGGAACCGTTTCCTTGCGCACCACCGGTCGCTCGGCGCGCAGGGTCATCTCCTGCTCGGCCTCGCCGATGTCGGCGTTCACGTTGCGCGCGTTCGCGGCGGAGATGGGCTCGCGCTCCACGTACACCTCGTCGTGCTCGACCGGCACGGTGGTGTGCACGTCCTCGGAGACGACGTACTTGCGCAGCCGCGCGGTGCCGGCGGGCTGGCTCTCGGTGCCGACCCGCAGGCGCTCCTCGGACCGGATGAGGTCCTCACCGGCGCCCGGCGCGCGTCCGCGCTCCCGGGCCGGCGGAGCGGCCGGAGCCGGTTGCGGCGCGAGCTGGTAATGCCGGTAGAGCTGCTCGACCTGCGCCGTGCTGAGCGGCTCGTCGGTGTCGGCGTCCACGGTGGGCGCGTCCTTCACCGTCGACTTGTCGTAGTCGACGGCGAGCGCGCCGCCGGCGATCTGGGCCTTCTGCAGCGGAGCCATCGACTCCTTCCTGCCCATCACCCCGGTCTTCACGCTGACCCAGGTCGGCTCACCGGCGTTGTCGGCCCAGATCTGACCCACGCTGCCGATCTTCGACCCCGAGCGGTCCGTGACGTTCTGTCCGTACAGCGAACTGACCTGCTGTGCGTTGAGCTTCATGGACCGTAACCTCCCTCTGTCTCACCCGGCGGATACCCGACCGGGCCGAGCGGATGCGTCACCGGCACGCCGGATAGGAGCGCCACGCGAGTGGGGCCGGTGAGGCCGGGGGAGGCGGGTGAGGTGTCGGTGGGTCGATGGATGGCGCGATGCCCGGCAGAATTCATCGATCAGGAAAACCGCTTCCGGTGCACGCGAGTGGGTGGACCACAAGCTTCACCTGGCGTGCGAGTAGTAGGAGCGCGCCGAGCGCGCGTCGCGCCACCTCGACCACAGCCCGGGACCGTCGCCGGGCAGTGCCAGGCGGTGAGCGGCGGTGGCGGCCCGCCGGCGGTGCCCGGAAAGTGTCTGTGCCGGCTGTTAGCGTGCGGCCCGGGTGCTACCGGCGGGTGTGCTCGAAGGGGCGTGGACCGGGTGGACGGCAGCGAGAAGAACGCATTGTTGGCGTTCCTGGAGGCGCAACGTGCCAGCGTGCTGGCGATCATCGACGGCCTCGACGCCGAAGCCCTGACCACCGCGGTGCTGCCCTCGGGATGGACACCGCTCGGTCTCATCGAACACCTCGGCTACGCCGAGCGGCACTGGTTCCAGGAAGTCGCCACCGGCGCCGCCGAGCCGTTGGCCTGGCCCGACGACGACCACACCCCCCTCACCACCCCGCGCCCACCCTCGGTGGTCCTCGCGTTCTATCGCGACCAATGCGCGCGATCCAACGCCGTCCTGGCCGCCACTCCACTGTCGACGCCCCCGCGCGGGCGTCACCCCGGTCCGCTCGGGGACGAGACCACCGACCTGCGCCGGATCGTCCTGCACATGATCGAGGAGACCGCCCGCCACGCCGGCCACCTCGACGTCGCACGCGAGTTGCTCGACGGAACGACGGGGCTGGGGCCGCGATAGCCACGCACGGGCTGTCGATGAGAGCGAGCCAGCACCCCGATCAGATACGGCGGAGCACCAGCGTCACGAAGCCCAGAACGTTGCGGTACCCGCGCAACCACTGATCGCGGTGCTCCGCGGCGACGGTGAGCGCCTGGGCGGCGTCCGGATGGCCGGGGTTGTCCAGCGCCCACTCGGTGAGCGAACCGATCCACGACCATTCGTAGTCGTCCCACTCGGCGGCGTCGCTGACATGGGCGTACACCGGCGTCCAGCCGGCCTGCTCGGCGGCGTCGACCAGGCCGGCGAGGTCGGTGAAGTCCTCCCGCTTCGCGTCGAGCGCCGCGAGTGCCTCCGGAGCCGGCGGGACCTGCCAAAATCCCTCACCGACCAGCAGGATGCCGTCGGCGTTCACCTGCCGACCGGCCAGCTTCAGCGTCTCGCCGAATCCGCCGAACGCGTGTGTCGAACCGACGCAGAGCACCAGGTCGTAATCGCCGTCCGGCACGTACGTCCGGGCGTCGCGCTCGTGCAGGGTGAGCCGCTCGGCGAGGCCGCGTTCGGCGGCGGCGCCGGCGGCGCGTTCGAGGGCGTACCGGCTGACGTCCACGCCGTCCGCGTGCCCGTCGGGGTAGTGAGCGAGGGCCTGCAGCGCCCAGGCTCCCTCTCCGCAGCCGAGGTCGAGCACGCGAGCCGCCGGTTGGCGGCCCGCTCGGCGTAGGAGCCGGTTGACGTTGACACCGAAGATCGGGGCCGCGATCGGGTGGTGCGAGTGCGCGATGCTACTGAGCCGTTGACGATCCACCGCCAGAGTCAACACGAGTCCGGTCGACGCCCGCACCGGGGTTGTCATGCCTCGCGCGGTATCGAGCAGTTCGAGGAACGCTGGTTCCAGGCACCGGACGAGCTCTACCCCTGGCCGGTCCGGGACGCCGCGACGCTCCTGCTCGGCAGGGTCTCCCCAGAATCACGGCATACCTCGACAGCAATCCGTGGAGAGAGCGTCCGTGGGAACGCGCGACCACCTGAACCACCGCGCGCGCCTGGCGTGCACCACTCGGCCGACGCCAGGGCGTCAGCGACACACGATCGCGACGTTGAGGAAGAGGCAGCACGAGCTCACGGTGCACAAGACGAGCGCAGAACCGGCTCGAACCGCGACGTCGACGCCGCCGCGGTGACGTCGGGTCACGGGCAACGTCTGCTCCACGGCCACGAGGCCCAACCAGCCGAGCAGTACGAGCGGAAACCAGAGATCCCAGGAAGCGTCGTCGAACGCGCTCGCGTTTCCGTTCCCGCCGTGGTTGGGGCAATCCTCGTAGCGCGTGACCGGGTCGAGGACCATCAGCAGCGCCGCGATGGCCGCGCCGCCGACGAGGCAGGCCCAGAATCCGCTGAGCCGTGACGGGCGCCACCGACGGTCGACCATCAGCTCAGCCTAGAAGCGCCCCCGCGCGCGGTTGCGCAGACCCGTGCCGCCACCGCGAAGGTGCGGTGTCCCCGCTGCCACTCGCCGGATGAACTCCGGTGCGGTGGTCAGCCCGGCCAGCTGAGGCGCGGCGCCCGGCCGAGGAACTCGGCGTAGCCGGTCAGCGCGCGCTCCACCCGCGCCCGCACCCGCTCGGTCAGCGGCACGAGCGGGTGCACCGTCACTGTCACCCGGGTCGGGTCGAGCGTGCGCTTCCAGGTGCCCACGACGCGGCCGGCGCGCACGATCGTCGCCTGGAAGACGCCGTTGCCGCCGGGCACGATCGCCTTGACGTGGGCGGGATCGACCATGAGGGACCGGTCGCGGTAGCCCAGCAGGTACTCGTCGAAGCCGGGCAGCACCAGCACGTCGTCGACCCGGCGCGGCGCGGTGTCGAGCAGCACCGGATCGACCACGGCGGCCTCGCCGTCCACCAGTACCGGCGCGAGTGCGTCACCGGCGGCGGCGAACCCCCGGCGGGCGTCGGTGAGGGTGAGCCCGGTCCAGCCGGCGAACTCCCGTGCGGTGACCGGCCCGTGGGAGCGGATGTAGCGGTGGGCGAGCGTGGCCAGCGCCTCGTCCCGGTCGGGCCGGTGCGGCTGCGGCGCCCACTCGTCGAGCAGGGCGAAGGTCTGCTCGGTGCCGACGTTCGGTGCCAGGCAGGTGACGCCCCGGACGCTCGCGTACCAGAGCAGGTGGTAGCCGCGCTGCCCGGAGGTGGCTATGCCGGCGGCCTCCAGCGTGGCCAGGCACTCGGCCCGGGTCAGCCGGCCACCGCCGGCCAGCGCTCCGCCGAGCACCTCGACCGCCCGCTCCGCGTCGGCCTCGCTGAGCCCGAGCTGCGCCCACCGGGTCGCCGCGCCGGCCAGCGACCGTACGCCGGTCAGCTCCAGCATCCAGCGGGCGTCGCGGGGCGGCACCAGGTGCACGGTGCCCCGCATCGGCCAGGTGCGCAGCGCCTCCCGCCGCTCCAGGGCGGCGTGCACGGCGGCGTGGTCGTGCCCGGGCAGCCGCACCCCGAGCGACCACATCCCGCTGGCCAGATCCTGCGCCTGCATGGCGCCGAACCACTGCACCACGTCAGCCACCGTGGCCGGGGCGGCGGCCGGGTGCGGACGGAGCAGCAGGCTGGTCATCCGCAGCGCCAGCGCTTCGGTGGCGGTGAGCAGGTGCACGGGGTGGCCCTTTCCGGTCGGGTGGCCGCCAGCCTAGGTCCCGGCACCGACGTTTCCGGGCACCGCCGCCGTCGTCCGCCGTCCGCCGCCGCCGTCCGCTGCCGCCGCCGTCCGCCGCCGCTGTCCGTCGACTGTCATGGAGGCATGACGGCCGGCGGAACGGGAATGCGCCTCGGGCAGTGGGCGCGCTCCGCGCCCGAAGGGAGCGACATGACTGCATCCAGCGAGCCGGTGCGGGGCGCCGGCGCACCGACCCGGGCCGGCCGGACCGGTACGGCGGCCAAGACCAGCGCCGCGGCCACATTCGCCCTCGTCTTCGGGGTGGCCGCGCTGATCAGCGTGCTCACCGTGATCCTGGCCTGGATCGGCCTGCTGCTCGGCATCATCGGTGTCGTGCTCGGCATCGTCGGCCTGAAGATGGCCGGCCGCCCGGGGGTGACCGGCCGGGGCGTGGCGATCGGCGGCCTGGTGCTCAGTGCCCTGGCGGTGCTGATCGGGCTGGCCTTCGGCGCCGGGATCACCACCTTCCTCAACGACGAGGCGGCGGTGGACCGGATGCAACAGCAGGTCGACGACCTGCGCGACCGGCTCGACTGAGCGCGGATCCGGACGGCACGGACGGTGGCTCCCCTGATCGCGCTGCGCCAGCCACGCTGCCGGCGAAGCGCGATCCCCCGTTCAGGTTCCCCGGTGCGGCGGGCTGCCGGTCGCGCCGACACCGGTGCGACCAGGATCCCGGCCGGCGGCCGAAACGGCACCGGTTCGGATCGGAACTTGCGGAAATCTTGAGCCGTGACAACCGTCTCGGATCAGAGCCGCCGGTGCATGACGAGCAGGTCCACGAACCCGTCGCGCGGGTGCCGGAACGCCTCCGGCACCCGGCCGACCACCTCGAAACCGAGCGAGCGCCACAGCGCCACCGCGCGGGTGTTCGTCGCTACCACCGCGTTGAACTGCATGGCCCGGTAGCCCTCCGCGCGGGCCAGCGTCAGCACGTACTCGCCGAGTGCCCGCCCCACGCCGCGGCCGGCCGCGGCGGGGACGACCATGAAGCTGGCGTTGGCGACGTGGTCGCCCGGGCCGAGCTGGTTCGGCACCAGCTTGGCGGTGCCGAGCACGGTGCCGTCCGGATCGACCGCGACCACGGCCCGGCCGGGCGCCGGCACCAGCCACATCGCCCGGGCCCGGTCCTCGTCGACGTCGCGGGGCCAGGTGTACGTCTCCCCGGCGGCCACGATCTCGCGCAGGAACGGCCAGATCCGGGGCCAGTCGCCGGCGGTGGCGGGTCTGATCTCCATGCCTCCAGGATCGCCCGTCCAGGTGGCCCGGCCGCACCGGGGCCGCACCGGCACCGATCGCCGCCCTGGCGCCGTTTGTCCGGGCGTCTGCCGGGTAGTCGCCGGAGCTTGCCCGAGACGAGGAGGACCGATGGCTGACCGGACCAAGGTCGCGGTGATCTACTACAGCGCGACCGGCATCACGTACCAGATGGCGCAGGCGGCGTGCGAGGCCGCCGGCGACGCGGGCGCCGAGGTACGGCTGCGCAAGGTGCACGAGCTGGCGCCGGACGAGGCGATCCGCTCCAACTCGGGCTGGCACGCGCACGCCATGGAGACCCAGGACGTGCCCGAGGCGTCGCTGGACGACCTTTCCTGGGCCGACGTCGTCATCTTCGGCTCACCGACCCGGTACGGCGTGATGGCCGCCCAGCTCAAGCAGTTCATCGACACCACCGGCCCGCTGTGGTCGCAGGGCGCCCTGGTGAACAAGGTCTACTCGGCGTTCTGCTCGACGGCCACCTCGCACGGCGGGCAGGAGGCCACCCTGCTGTCGCTGTTCAACGTCTTCTACCACTGGGGCGGAGTGGTGGTGACCCCCGGCTACACCGAGGCGAGCCAGTTCGTCGGCGGCAACCCGTACGGCGCCTCGCACACCAGCAACAACGGCGAGACCGCGCCGGACGACATCGCGCTCACCGCCACCGCGCTGACCGCCAGGCGGGCGGTGCAGCTCGGCACCGCGGTGAAGAAGGGCCTGGCCGGCTGACCGGCGCAACCGGGGCGCCGGCCGGATCCGGGCGGCGGGCGGTGGCCGGTGGCCCGGGCGGGGGCTCTCGGGCCCGTCCGGACCACCGGCACCGGCAGCTCTACCCGGGTACGCCTCCGGTCACGCCGGCTCGGCGGCCGGCAGGCTCACCGGCAGCAGGTCGGTCAGCAGTTCGCCGAGCACGGCCAGCCCGTCCGGGCTGAGCACCGACTCGGGGTGGAACTGCACCCCGGCGAAGCCCGGGCCGCGCAGCGCGTGCACCGCGCCGTCGGCCTCGTCCCGGGCCAGCAGCACCGACCCGTATCCGGTGGCCAGGCGGTCGGCGTCGGCGCGGGCGGTGAAGCTGGAGTAGAAGCCGACCCGGCGCGGCACGCCGAAGAGCGTCACCTCGCGTTGCAGCCCCTGGTAGGGCGCGTCCCGCCGATGCAGGGCCAGCCCGAGCAGCCCGGCCAGCAGCTGGTGGCCCAGGCAGACCGCCAGGGTGGGCCGGCCGTCGGCGAGCAGCCCGGCGAGCAGCCCGCGCAGCGCGCGCATCTTCGGGTCGGTGGCGCTGCCCGGGTCGCCCGGGCCGGGGCCGACCACCACCAGGTCGTACCCGTCGAGCGGGCCGGGGGCGTGCCAGGGCCGCAGCGTCACCGCCAGGCCGAGCGCACCGAGCTGGTGGGCCAGCATCCCGGTGAAGGTGTCCTCGCCGTCGACGATCAGCGCCCGCCGGCCGGTCAGCCCGGGCAGGCCGGCCGCCCCGGGGGCGCGCTGGTCGAGCCAGAACCGGGCCAGCGGGGCGTTGCGGGCGGCGAGCGCGGCCCGTACCTCCGGGTCGTCGGCGAGCGGTCGTTCCGGGCCGGGACGCGCCGAGGCGGCACGGTCGTGGCCCACCACCGGCTGCCGGCCGGGCGCCGGTGCCTGCGGGCCGAGCCCCAGCGCGGCGAGCACGCCGGCGGCCTTGGCGTGCGTCTCGGCCACCTCGCCGGCGGCGGTGGAGTGCCGGACCAGGGTGGCCCCGACCGGCACCCGCAGCTCGCCGGCGGGGGAGATCTCCGCGGTGCGGATCAGGATCGGCGCGTCCAGGGTCTGCCGGCCGGCGTCGTCGTGGCCCAGCAGGGCCAGGACGCCCGCGTAGTAGCGCCGTCCGGTGCGCTCGTGCCGGGCGATCACCCGGCAGGCGTTCTCCATCGGGCTGCCGGTGACGGTGGGCGCGAACATCGTCTCCCGCAGCACCTCGCGGACGTCCTTCGAACCCCGACCGGCGAGCAGGTACTCGGTGTGCGTCAGGTGCGACATCTCCTTCAGGTACGGCCCGACCACCTGGCCGCCCCGCTCGGCGACGGTGGCCATCATCTTCAGTTCCTCGTCCAGCACCATGTACAGCTCCTCCACCTCCTTGGGATCGGCGAGGAAGCGCAGCAGCCCGGCCCGGTCCGGGGTGGCGCCGGTGTGCCGGAAGGTGCCGCTGATCGGGTTCATCATGATCAGACCGTCGTCGACGCTGACATGCCGCTCGGGGCTCGCGCCGACCAGCACCCGGCCGCCGGTGTGCACCAGGAAGGTCCAGTACGCGCCGCGTTCGCCGAGCAGCAGGCGGCGCAGCGCGGCCAGCGCCGCCCGCAGCGGCGGGCCCTGCACGGTGGCCCGCAGCGTGCGGTGGATGACGAAGTTGGCCCCCTCGCCACGGCCGATCTCCTCGGCCAGCACCCGGCCCACGGTGGCCGCGTACTCGTCGTCGTCGACGTCGAACCCGACATCGGTGGTGACCACCGGCAGGTCCGGCAGCGCGGCGAGCGCGTCGGCCAGCGTCACCCGCTCGTGTCGCTCGACGAGCAGGCACTCCAGCGGCATTGCGTCGTCGACGCAGGCGAAACCGCGCTCGGTGACCTGCCGGTAGGGGACCAGCGCCAGCGTCCGCGGTCCGGCCGGGCCGGCCGGCAGCGGCACGTCGGCGAGCCGGTCGACGGCGCGGACCGGACCGGCGTACAGCTCCAGGTGGTCGGCGCCCTCGCGCCGCACGAGCGCGAACGGGCCGGGGTCCGCGCCGCGGGCGACGGCGGCGAGCAGGTCGGACAGGTGGGGCATGGTCTCTCCTCGGGCCGGGGTGCCGTCCGACGGGACGGCCCGGGGCCGGAGCAGACCGGCGGCCGCCTCGACGGGCGGCCGCGTGGGATAGCTACGCGCGGGGGATGGCCGCCGGGTCGGCGGGCCACCAGCAGGTCAATCGCGCGAGCATGCGACCACCCTACGCGGTGGGTGGGCCGGCGGGAAGCCGATCGGGCGTACGCCGTTGCGCCAGCGCTTCGGTTGCCAGCTCAGCGGGTACGTTGACCCGCGATGAACATTCTCGCTCTGGACCTGGGCACCTCGTCGGTGCGCGGGCTCGTGCTGGACCCGGACGCCCGGCCGTTGCCGGGTGCGCTGGCCCGGCGCCGGGTGCAGCTGCTCGTCGGCGACGACGGCACCGGCACCCTGGACGGCCCCCGCTACCTGGCCTGCCTGATCGAGTGCCTGGACGAGCTGGCCGCCGGCGGTCACCTGCGGGACGTGTCGCTGGTGGCGACGAGCGCGCAGTGGCACTCGGTGGTGCCCGTCGGCGCCGACGGTGCGCCGCTGGGGCCGGTGCTGACCTGGTTGGACACGCGGCCGGAGGCGCTGCCCGGTGCGGTCGGGCCGGCCGACCCGGACGAGTACCACCGGCGCACCGGCGCCTGGTGGCACCGCTGCTACTGGTCGCTGCGGCTGCCCTGGCTGCGGGAGCACACCGGCGGCCGGGTCGCCCAGTTCCTCGGCCTGCCGGAGTACGTGCTCGGCGAGTTGCTCGACTCCGCCCCGATGTCGATGTCCCAGGCCTCGGGCACCGGCCTGCTGGACCTGCGCACGATGGACTGGGACCCGGAGGCCTGCGCGCTGTCCGGCAGCCGGCCGGACGACCTGCCCGAGCTGGCGTCGGTGTCCTGGCGGGGCCGGCTGCGCCCGGCGTACGCGCGGCGCTGGCCGCAGCTGGGTGACGTGCCGTGGGCCGGCCCGGTGGGCGACGGCGCGGCGGCGAACGTGGGCTCCGGCTGTGTCGGGCCGGACCGGGCGGCGGTGACCGTCGGCACGTCGGCGGCGGTCCGGCTGATGCAGCACGTCCCGGTCGGAGCGGCGCTGCCGCCGCTGCCCGAGGAGCTGTGGCGCTACCGGGTCGACCACGAGCACGTGGTGACCGGCGCCGCGTACTCCTCCGGAGGCAACCTCTTCGCCTGGGCCAAGCGGGAGCTGCGGCTGCCCGAGGGCACGGAGCTGGACGCCGCCCTGGCCCGGTTGCCGGCGGCCGGCCGGCTGCCGGTGAACGTCCGGTTCGGCGGGGACCGGCCGCCGGGCCTGGTGCCGGCCGGCTCGGGCGAGCTGCGCGGGTTGAGCTTCGGCACCAGCGCGGTGGACATCCTGGCCGCGCTGATGCGGGGGCTGTGCGACCTGGTCGCCGAGAACCTCGCCGTGCTGGAGTCCACCGTCGACAAACCGGTGGACGTGGTGCTGGGCGGGGGAGCGGTGACCGCCTCCCGGTGGTGGCGGTCGGCGTTCGCCGCGGTGCTCGCGCCCCGGCCGGTGTGGCATGGCAGCAATCCGGAGATCGGGGCCAGCGGCGCGGCGCTGGTCGCGTCCGGCCGGATCGGTGACGCCACCCGACTCGCCGACATCAGCCGGACGGATGAGAGCGCCTCACCCTCCTGAGTCGCACCTCAGCCCGGCCCGTTGACACAGCTCGCGTGCCTGATTGGATGGACTGCGCTCCCCGGGTCGCGGCGGACGCGGGGAACGTAGGAGGCATGTGTGGGCGCAGGTTCGGACCGGGCGCACGGCGCGGTGTCCAGCCACCGCCGGCGCCGGTTCGACGTCCGGGTCGTGCCACACCGGCGCCGCTCGCCGTTCCGGCTGCGCGACTGGCGGATGCGGACCAAGCTCGCCACCGTGCTGGTCGTCCCCTCGGTGGCCTTCCTCGTGCTGGCCGGTGTGCAGACCGGCGCGCTGGTCAACCAGACCACGGCGTTGAGCGACTTCGCCCAGCAGGTGGGCATCGGCCGGGAGATCACCGCCGCGGTGCACCGGCTCCAGCAGGAGCGCGACCGGGTCGCCGGTGAGCTGGCCGAGCTGCGCCGGGTCGGTGCGGGCGGCGACCGCGATGTCACCATCGCCGCGCTGAAGCCGCTGGAGACCGCCACCGACCAGGCGATGCGCGAGCTGCGCCAGGCGGCGCAACCGCTGACCGACGCCGACGCGTCCTGGCGGGTCGCCTACTCCGAGGCGCTCGAGGCGTACGACCAGGTGGTCTACATCCGCGCCGCGGTGCCGCCGGCGGTGCTGGGCAGCGACACCATCCTGAGCAACTACCACCGGGCCATCGACGTGCTGCTCAACCTGCTCGCCGAGCCCTCGCCCGGCGACGAGCACCCGGCGCTCAGCGACGCGGTGCTGCGCTACGTGCAGCTCGCCCGGGTCAAGGAGCTCTCCTCGCGGGTGCGCGCCGAGCTCTACGCGGCCGCCCGTGCCGGCCGGTACGACGTGGAGGACCAGGTCGCGCTGAGCGACCTGCGCGCCCAGCAGCTGACCGCGCTCGGCGCGTTCCGGGTCGCCGCGACCGCCGAGCAGATCCGCCGCTACGACCAGACCTCGGTGGACCCGGAGTTCCTCGCCGCCACCCGGCTGGAGGAACGCAGCCTGCCGAGCGGCGGCGAGCCGGAGGTGCTGCCCGCTCCGGACTGGTGGGCGGCCAGCGAGGACCGCCAGGAACTGCTGCGGCAGTTCGAGGTGGCGGTGCTGGACGACGCGGTACGGCAGGCCGACGGCGCGAGCGCCGGTCAGCTGCGTACCACCCTGCTGGTCGCCGGCGCGATCGTCACGGTGCTGCTGTTCGCGCTGCTCATCTCCGTCCTGGTCGGACGTTCGGTGGCCCGGTCGATGCGGCTGCTGCGCAGCCAGGCGCTGCGGATCGCCCAGGTGGAGCTGCCCGACGCCCTCGACCGGCTGCGCACGGTCAGCGGGGGCGTGCCGGCCATCGACGTGGCGCCGGCCGTGGTGCGGTCGCTCGACGAGATCGGCGAGTTGGCCGAGGCGTTCGTCGCGGTGCACCGCAGCGCGGTCAGCGTCGCCGTCGAGCAGGCCACCATGCGCCGCAACGTCAACGGCATGTTCGTCAACCTCGCCCGGCGCAGCCAGGTGCTGGTCGAACGGCAGCTGGAACTCCTCGACGACCTGGAACGGGAGGAGAGCGACCCGGACCAGCTGGAGAACCTGTTCAAGCTCGACCACCTGGCCGCCCGGATGCGCCGCAACGACGAGAGCCTGCTGGTGCTGGCCGGCACCGAGTCGACCCGGCGGTGGAACCGGCCGGTCCGGCTGGCCGTGGTGCTGCTCGCCGCCGGCGCCGAGATCGAGCAGTACCAGCGGGTACGGCACGAGTCGGTGGCCGAGCTGCACGTCGTCGGGCACGCGGTCGGGGAGCTGGTGCACCTGCTGGCCGAGCTGCTGGAGAACGCCACCGCGTTCTCCCGGCCGGACACCGTCGTCCGGGTCACCGCCCGGCCGGAGGGCCACGGCGCGGTGGTCGAGATCGACGACCGGGGCCTGGGGATGAGCCCGACCGCGCTGGCCGAGGCGAACGCGGTGTTGGCCACGCCACCGGCGGCGGACGTCGCCGCCGTCGAGCGGATGGGTCTGTTCGTGGTCAGCCACCTGGCCGCCCGCCACAAGATCGAGGTGCGGCTGCACGCGAGCGGGGACGGACTGACCGCCCGGATCCGGCTGCCGCGCGAGCTGCTCGCCGCGGATCCGGGGCCGGAGCTGGACCCGCCTGGGGCGTCCCGGATGCTCACCGGCGCGATCGCCGCCGCGAACCGGGCCCGCCCGGTCGAGCTGCCGGTGGCCGGGCGGCGGCCGGATCCGGCCGTGCCCCGGTCGGCCCGTCCGGTGCCGGTACGGGCCGAGGACGTGCTCGCCCCGGCCGCGGCGCCGGTGCCGGCCGGTGGCGGCTGGTGGACCCGGCACGGGCCGGCGACGACCCCGTCCGTGGACGGCATCCCCGTCCCGCCGGCCGTTCCGGTGACCGGCGGCACCAACGCTCGCGGCCTGCCGGTACGGGTGCCGATGGCACAGCTGGCGGCGGTCACCCGGTCGGCCCGGCCGGAGCAGCCGCCCACCCGCCACGAGCCGGATCCGGACGCGGTCGGCGGCATGCTCTCGCGGCTCTACAGCGGGGTGCGCCGGGCCGAGGCCGAGGAAACCCGAGAGATACCCATGCCGCGCGGCGGCGTGCCCAGCGAAGGGGGACGACAGTGACGACGACGTTGAGCCAGGAGGCCCGCGACCTGAGCTGGCTGGTCAGCGCGTTCGCGCAGCGGGTGCCGGGGGTGGCGCACGCGGTGGTGGTCTCCTCCGACGGGCTGCTGGTCGCCATCTCCGACCACCTGCCCCGCGACCACGCCGACAAGCTGGCGGCGGTCACCTCGGGGCTGATGAGCATCACCGCGGGCGCCGCCCAGATGTTCGACGGCGACGTGGTCAAGCAGACGGTCGTCGAGATGGGCCGCGGCTACTTCCTGGTGATGCAGGTGCGCGACGGTTCCATCCTGGCGACCCTCGCCGGCGCGGACGCCGACATCGGCGTGGTCGGCTACGAGATGGCGCGGCTGGCCAAGCAGGCGGGGGAGATGCTCACCCCGGCGCTGCGCGCGGAGTTGCAGCAGGCGCTGCCCCGCTGAGTCCGGCGGACGCGCACCGCCGGCCCCCGTTCGGGCCCCCGGCGGCGCGCGTCCCGGCTCCCACCGGCCCCGCCGACCCGGCCGGTGGGGGCTCCCGACGGTCAGAGACCGTTGCGGGCGATCACCGTGCGGTACCAGTGGGCGCTGCGCTTGAGCACCCGGCGCTGGGTCGGGTAGTCCACGTAGATCAGACCCCAGCGCTGGTCGTAGCCCTCGGCCCACTCGAAGTTGTCCAGCAGCGACCAGACGTGGAAGCTCTCCAGCGGCACGCCGGCGCCGATCGCGCGGTGCGCGGCGGCCAGGTGGTCGCGCAGGAAGTCGATCCGGCCGGCGTCGTCGACGGTGCCGTCGGCGCCGAGCACGTCCGGGGTGGGCAGGCCGTTCTCGGTGACGGTGAGCGGGATCGGGCCATAGTCGCGGGTGACCCGGGTCAGGATGTCGTACATGCCGTCCGGGTAGATCTGCTGCCAGTCGGCCTCGGAGGTGGGCCACCGGCGCACGGTGCCGCCGCCGGCGGTGACGTAGATCGGCGTGTAGTACTGCACGGCGAGCAGGTCGACCGGGGCGGAGATGACGGCCAGGTCGCCGTCGCGGATGCCGCGGACCAGCCGGCTGTCCGGGCCGAGGTCGGCCAGCACGTCCTGCGGGTAGCTGCCGCGCAGCACGGAGTCGAGGTAGAGCCGGTTCTCGTAGCCGTCGTAGAGCCGGGTGGCGGCGGCCGCTTCCGGGGTGTCGTCGGCGGGGTAGCAGGGGTGCAGGTTGAAGGCGGGGCCGATCCGCCCGGCGCCGCCGACGGCCCGCAGCGCCTGGACGGCGAGCCCGTGGGCGAGTTGGAGGTGGTGGGCGACCAGGTACGCGGCGTCGGGGTCCTGCCGGCCGGGTGCGTGGTGCCCGGACAGGTAGCCGTTCTGCACCACGGTCTTCGGCTCGTTGATGGTCAGCCACACCGGCACCCGGTCGCCGAGGGCGCGGAAGACGGCGTCGGCGTAGTCGGCGAAGCGGTGGGCGACGTCCCGGGACTCCCAGCCGCCGGCGTCCTGGAGGGCCTGCGGCAGGTCCCAGTGGAACAGCGTGGCCATCGGCGCGATGCCCCGCTCGTGCAGCCCGTCGACCAGGCGCCGGTAGAAGTCGAGCCCCCGCTGGTTCGGCGCGCCGGTGCCGTCGGCCTGGATGCGCGGCCAGGAGATGGAGAACCGGTAGCTGCGCAGCCCCAGGTCGCGCATCAGGTCGAGGTCGTCGCGCCAGCGGTGGTAGTGGTCGGCGGCCACGTCGCCGGTGTCGCCGTTGCGGACCCGGCCGGGGGTGCGGCTGAAGGTGTCCCACACCGACTCGCCGCGGCCGTCCTCCTTGGCGGCGCCCTCGATCTGGTACGCGGAGGTGGCCGCGCCCCAGCCGAAGTCCGGCGGGAAGCGCAGCGGCCCGGCGGGTGCGGCGGCGGTGTCCGGGTCGGCGGCGCTCTCGTCCGGGTCGTCGCAGCCGCCGGCGGTGCCCACCACGGCGGCGGTCGTGGTGGCGCCCAGCCCGGTGCCGGCGGCCGTGGCGGAGGTGGCGGAGAGCGCGGCGCGGCGGAGCAGGTGCCGCCGGGTGAGTGTCGACATGGATTCTCCTCTGATGGTGCGTGGCCGCCGCCGGGTGCCGGGAGCGCTCCCAGCATAGTCAGGCGCTACCAGCCGGTCATCCGCCGGCCGGGCGGGACGGGGTCCCGGGCCGCGGCGGCGGCGATCGGGGTGGCGAAGGCGGGGAGGTGCGGCGGGCACCGGTGGGTGTGCCGCGGCGGCGCCGGGGCGCGCGGTGGCGTGCCGGCCGGGGCGCCGGGCGGGCGCCGGGCGGGGAGCAGACGGGGTGGGCGCAGGCACGGGCGAGGCGGCGGTGCCGGCGTGGCGGCCGGTCCGATCGGCCCCTTTCCCCGTCGTGAAGGGGGGTTTAGTGTGGGGACGGGGGAGGGCAACCCCCGTCCCCACCGTTGCTGTACACGCACGGGCGGAATCGGCGTCCTGTCGTGCGTGTCGCGCGGGAGCCGGGCCACGCGAGTGGCTTGAGGATCCACCTCCCTCCGCTGGGCGGGATGTTGGCTGGCGGCGGCGTCCGGGCTGGCCCGCCGTCAGCCTTCGGGCTGGTCCCGAGGTCCGTCCGCGGACTCGCCTCAGGTCGATCTTGTTGGTGGAACTTCATCGATGGAAGCGCTCCCATCGACGATGCTTGCGACTGTAACGCCCGTCACGGCTTTGTGAAAGCCCCAAAACGAGATCGAAACATCTGACTGCCCGGCGCGGCCCGCGCTTGTTGTGGGAGCGCTTCCATGGCACACTGTCGATCGACCGCGTCGCGGAGCCAGCTCGCGAGAGCGCGGGTCGCCGAGGGCATCCGGCAGGTCCGGCACGGCACCCGAGCCAGCCCGGCGAACGCCGCCCCCGTCACGGGCGTCGACCGCCGTACCCCCGCCCGGGCCGGGGCCACCACCATCCCGGGCGCCTGTGTCCCCCTCGTCGGGGCGGGTGCCCCGCCGGGGTTTCGAGCCCCCGGCCTGGTCCGAGGAGACACCGCGCACATGAGAAATCTGGCACGACGTCGCCGGCTGGCGATGGTCGCGGTCACCGCGCTGGCCGTCGGCGGGGTCACCCTGCCGGCCGGCGCCGCGCAGGCCGCCCCGGCCTGCGACGTGGTCTACGCGACCAACGACTGGAACACCGGCTTCACCGCCAACGTCACCATCAGGAACCTCGGCGATCCGATCAACGGCTGGACGCTGAAGTTCACCTTCCCCGGCAACCAGCGGGTCACCCAGGGCTGGTCGGCCCGATGGAGCCAGACCGGCAACGAGGTCACCGCCACCAACGAGGCGTGGAACGGCAACCTGGGCACCGGCGCCAGCACCAGCATCGGCTTCAACGGCTCGTACAGCGGCAGCAACCCGAAGCCGACCTCGTTCTCGGTCAACGGCGTCACCTGCGGCGGCACCCCGCAGCAACCCCCGACCGTCGCGCTGAGCGTGCCCGCCGGCCCGTTCGAGGCGCCGGCCGACGTGCCGCTGACCGCCACCGCCAGCGACCCCGACGGCACGATCAGCAAGGTCGAGTTCTACCGCAACGGGCTGCTGGTCAACACCGACACCACCGCCCCGTACGGCTACACCCTGGAGGACCTGCCGGCCGGCGACTACACCGTGCAGGCCAAGGCGTACGACAACGCCAACCTGACCGCCACCGCGGAGCGCGCCTTCACCGTGACCCCGGCCAGCGGGCCGGTGCTGGTGGCCACCCCGTCCTCGGTGAGCGTGACCGAGGGCGCCAGCGCCGCGGTCAACCTCAAGCTCAGCGCGGCCCCGACGGCCAACGTCCCGGTGACCGTCGCCCGCACCGGGGACGCGGACATCACCGTCTCGCCGACCACCGTGACGCTCACCCCGAGCAACTGGAACACCGGGGTCAACGTCACCGTCGCCGCGGCGGAGGACGCCGACACCGTCGGCGGCACCGCCACCCTCACCGCCTCGGCCACCGGGTACGCCCCGCTGGCGATCACCGCCACCGAGATCGACAACGACACCCCGGGCGGCGACAACGAGTACGTCGAGCGGTTCCTCACCCAGTACGGCAAGATCAAGAACTCCGGCTACTTCAGCCCGGAGGGCGTGCCGTACCACTCCATCGAGACGCTGATCGTCGAGGCGCCCGACCACGGCCACGAGACCACCTCCGAGGCGTTCAGCTTCTGGCTGTGGCTGGAGGCCCAGTACGGTCGGGTCACCCAGAACTGGGCCCCGTTCAACAACGCCTGGACGGTAATGGAGAAGTACATCATCCCGTCGCACGCCGACCAGCCAACTGCCGGTGCCGCCGGCACCCCGCAGTACGCCGCCGAACACGACCTGCCCAGCCAGTACCCGTCCCAGCTGGAGCCGTCGGTGCCGGTCGGCCAGGACCCGCTGCGCAGCGAGCTGCAGTCCACCTACGGCACCGGCGACATCTACGGCATGCACTGGCTGCTCGACGTCGACAACACCTACGGCTACGGCCGGTGCGGCGACGGCACCACCCGGCCGGCGTACATCAACACCTTCCAGCGCGGCACCCAGGAGTCGGTCTGGGAGACCGTGCCGCAGCCGTCCTGCGACACCTTCGCCCACGGCGGCCAGTACGGCTACCTGGACCTGTTCGTCAAGGAGTCCAACGCGCCGGCGAAGCAGTGGAAGTACACCAACGCCCCGGACGCCGACGCCCGTGCGGTGCAGGCCGCCTACTGGGCGCTGACCTGGGCCAAGGAGCAGGGCAAGGCGGCCGATGTGGCGGCCACCGTGGCCAAGGCCGCCAAGATGGGTGACTACCTGCGCTACGCGATGTTCGACAAGTACTTCAAGAAGATCGGCAACTGCGTCGGCGCCAGCGCCTGCCCGGCCGGCACCGGCAGGGAATCCGCGCACTACCTGATGTCCTGGTACTACGCCTGGGGCGGCGCGTACGAGACGAACCAGAACTGGTCCTGGCGGATCGGCTCCAGCCACAACCACTTCGGCTACCAGAACCCGTTCGCGGCCTGGGCGCTGACCAACGTGGCCGAGCTGAAGCCGAAGTCGCCCACCGCGGTGGACGACTGGACCAGGAGCTTCGAGCGGCAGTTGGAGTTCTACACCTGGCTCCAGTCCGCCGAGGGCGGCATCGCCGGCGGCGCGACCAACAGTTGGGGCGGGCACTACGGCCAGCCGCCGGCCGGCACCTCCACCTTCTACGGCATGTTCTACGACGTCGACCCGGTCTACAACGACCCGCCGTCCAACCAGTGGTTCGGCATGCAGGCCTGGTCGATGCAGCGGATCGCCGAGCTCTACCTGCAGACCGGCAACACCCGGGCCAAGGCACTGCTGGACAAGTGGGTGCCGTGGGCGATCGCCAACACCACGCTCGGCGCCAACTGGTCGATCCCGTCGGACATGACCTGGAGCGGCCAGCCGACCACCTGGAACCCGAGCAACCCGCAGCCCAACACCAACCTGCACGTCGAGGTCACCACCCGCGGCCAGGACGTCGGCGTCGCCGCCGCCTACGCCCGCACCCTCATCGCGTACGCGGCGCGCTCCGGCAACACCGCGGCGAAGGACACCGCCAAGGGGCTGCTGGACGCGCTGCACGCGGCCAGCGACGCGCAGGGCGTCTCCACCACCGAGAAGCGCGGCGACTACCGGCGCTTCGACGACGTCTACGACGCCAGCACCGGCCAGGGGCTCTACGTCCCGCCGGGCTGGACCGGCACGATGGCCAACGGCGACGCCATCGCCGCGGGCAAGAGCTTCGTCGACATCCGTTCCTTCTACAAGAACGACCCGGCCTGGCCGAAGGTCCAGGCGTACCTCGACGGCGGCCCCGAGCCGACCTTCAACTACCACCGGTTCTGGGCGCAGGCCGACGTCGCCATGGCGTACGCGGACTACGGCAACCTGTTCCCCAACGGCTGAACCGGCCTTCCGGGTGGACGGTTCGCCCCGTCCACCCGGGAGCCCACCGGGCGGCGGGAGGAATCCCGGACGCCCGGTCGGCAAGGCGGCCTGACGCCCACGGTCAGGCCGGGGTGGGCCGGCCATCCGGCCGACGCAGCGGGTCGGTCGGCCCACCCCACCGCCCGGACAACCCGCGCCTCGAAAAAGCCCGAAAAAAGAGGCCGTCACGGGATCACGCGCGGGACCGCGACGGAGTAACGTACGTCACCGGAGAGGCCGCTCCCCCCGTGGCGGCCTCTCCATCACTTTTCCGGCGCCGCCGCCACCGCACCGGCCCGGTCCACCGGATGCCGCAGCCCCGGATGCCCCGCCGGCAGCGACCGGCGCACCACCACCCAGCTCACCGCCAGCGCGGCGGCCACCAGCGGCCAGCTCAGCGCCACCCGGGCCACCGTCAACGCGAGCACCTGCCCGGCCAGGTAGAGCGGCAGGAACACCGCCACCCGCAGCACGTAGCTCGCCGCCCAGACCCAGCTGCCCCGCCCGTACGCCCGCAGCAGCGCCGGATCCCGTCGCCACCGGCTGCGCTGGCGCAGGGCCACCCCGACCACCACCCCGAGCAGCGGCCAGCGCACCGCGATGCTCACCATCCAGGCCAGCGCGCTCGCCGCGTTCGAGAGCAGCTGCAACAGGAAGAAGTCCTCGGCCCGCCCGGTCCGCAGGGCGATCAGCGCGGCCACGCAGACGGCGAGCAACCCGATCAGCACCGACCTCGGCCGGTCGCCGCGGCGCAGCCGCCAACCGGCCACCACCGTGCCGGCGACCACGGCCGCCCCGATCCCGGCCCAGAGCGAGTGCCCGCCGAGCAGCCAGCCGGCGGCGAACGCGACCGGCGGCAAGGTGGCGTCGACCGCGCCCCGTCGGCCGCCGAGCAGGTCGGCGAGCGACTCCGGGCGACCCGCCCCAGCCCCGTCCGACCGCTCGGTGGGCGGCAGGTTCCGCTCCGGTCCGCCGGTCACCCGTCACCTCCTACCGTCGGCACAAACCTAATGCGGTACTCGAGACGCGTTATCGGGTACCCGGTCGGATGTGGTGAATCGACGCAGTGTCAGCACGCGGGCCGTCGCCGGACCGGCCCGCCGATCCGGCTACCGTGTGCGGGTGCACGCGACGGCAAGGCGTTGGACGGCGGTCTGGTTGGTCGTACTGGCCATCGTTCAGGCGGCGGCCCTGGTCGTCGTGTGGCGGGTCGCCATGCACACCGGCCTCGGCCAGTGGGTGGACACGGTCGCGCTGACCGGCAACCGGATCGGCCAGGACCGCATCGACGAGCCGGTGGACCGGTTGCTCAACGCCATGTCGGTGGTGTCCCTGGTGGCGACCACCGCGGTGATCGGCTTCATCGCGCTGATCCGGGGGCGGATCGCCCTGGCCGTCACGGCCACCCTGCTGGTCGTCGGCGCCAACGTCAGCACCCAACTGCTCAAGTACGGACTGGACCGGCCCGACTTCGGCATCGACCCGCAGCGGGCGTACGCCGGCAACAGCCTGCCCAGCGGCCACGCCACGGTCGCCGCGTCGGTGGCGGTGGCGCTGGTGCTGGTGCTACCCCGCAAGGTCCGGGCGCTCGGTGCCCTCCTCGGCGCCGGTTACGCCGCGGTCGCCGGGGTGGCCACCCTCTCCGCCGGCTGGCACCGGCCCAGCGACGCGGTGGCCGCGTTCCTCGTGGTCGGCGTCTGGGCGGCACTGGCCGGGCTGCTGCTCCTGGCCCTGCAACGCGACCAGGCCCAGGTGTCCTCCGCCGACGCGCACCGGGTGGCCGCGGCGGTGCTCGGCGTCGGCGGCGCGCTCGCGGTGATCGGCTGCGCGCTCGCCCTGTCCTGGCTGGTCGACCTGCGCGGCACCCCGCCCACCGAGCTGTCCCGGCGACCGCTGTTCGTCGGCTACGCCGGCAGCGCCGCCGGCATCGCCGGGACGATGGGCCTGGTGATGGCGCTGGTGCTCACCGCCGTGCACCGGCTGGTGCCGCGCCGCCCGGGCTGACGGCGCTCAGCGGGCGTACGTGCCGACCATCGTGCCGCTGGCGAACTCCTTGTCGGTGAGCGCCCGGTACACGTCGGGCACCTGCGGCGCGTCGGGCAGTTCCAGCGGGCGCTGCAGCGCGTAGAGCCGGAAGAAGTAGCGGTGCGGGTCGTCGCCCCGGGGCGGCTGCGGCCCGCCCCAGCCCATCTCGCCGAAGCCGTTGGGCCACTCCCGGCCGCCGAGCGGCACGCCGCCCTCGGGCGTTCCGTCCGAGTTCCGCGAGATCCCGGTGACCAGCCAGTGCAGGAACGGCGTCTTCCCGGCGTCCGGGTCCTCCACGAACAGGACCAGCTCGACCGCGGAATCCGGCACCTGCGACCACTCCAGCGGTGGCGAGACGTTGCCGCCGTCGCGGGCGACGCGGTCCGGCAGCCGGTCGTGGTCGTTGAACGCGGTGCTGCGCAGCATGATCCCGGCCATCCCTGACGCTCCTCTCGTCGGCCCGGTCGCGCGTACCCGCCCGGCGGGCGCCGAAACGACCCGCGCCGCCCGGTCCGGCAACGGCCGCGGACGGTGTGAGAGGGTACGGCCGGCGGAGGGGGAGGACCGGTGCGAGCGGTACGAACGGGATTCCGGGACGAGTGCGCCCGGCTGGGCGAGGTGCTGCGCGACCTCGACGAGGCGGACTTCGACCGGCCCACCGGCTGCGCGCCGTGGACCGTGCGGGAGTTGCTCGCGCACGTGCGTACCGGCGCCGGGCGGCTGGTGGACATGCTCGCCGCGCCGGCCCCGGCCCGCGCCGAGGTGGACGCGGCCGGCTACTTCGGGGCCGCCAAGTTCGCCCCGGCGGTGGACGCCGACCGGATCGACGCCGGCCGGCGGGAGGCCCGGGAACTCGACGGGGCGGCGCTGGTCGCGGACTTCGACCGGGCCTGGCGGGCCACCCTCGACGCGGTCGACGCCCAGCCGCCCGGCCGGGTGGTACGCACCCGGCACGGCGACGCGATGGCGCTCGGCGAGTTCCTGCGTACCCGGGTGGTGGAGGTCGCCGTGCACGGCCTGGACCTGGCGGCGGCACTGGACCGGCGGCCGTGGCTCACCCCGGCGGCGGCGGAGGTCGTCGCCGACCTGCTCACCGGCGGCCACCCGGCCCCGGCGGAGCTGGGTTGGGACCGGCTGACCCTGATCCGCAAGGCGACCGGCCGGGCCGACCTCACCGACGCCGAGCGGGCGGCCGTCGACGCCGCCGGCTTCCGCTGGCTCTCCTTCGCCGGCTGACCACCGCCGCCCGGGGCCAGCTGTCACGTCCGGCAAGCCCGCCCGGAACCGGATCTTCCCGGAGTACCAGGGCGGCTGGTCCCTAGGACGCCTGGCGGACGGCCATGTCGGCCAGCCAGACGTCGGCCAGGTCGCTGAGCGGGACGTCGAGGGCCTGGCTGAGGCAGACCACCGTGCCGAACGCCGGTGCGGGAAGACGACCCGCCTCGATCTTGCGCAGCGTCTCGGGGGAGATGCCGGCTGCCAGGGCCACCTCGACGAGGCTGCGGCCGGCGCGTGCGGTGCGGAGGGCGGCTCCGAGGCGCTGGCCCGCTGCGATCTGTTCGGCGGTGAGTGGTTGGCGAACCATGCCAGCAGGATATCCCTCCGGAGCGTCCCGCCCCGGCGTGGTATGAAAATCCCGGTATAAAAATACCGACCGTGGGAGGGAAGCTGTCGTGATCGAGCTCAAGTCCGCCGAGGAGATCGGCCGGATGGCGGTGACCGGCGAGTTCGTCGGCGAGCTGCTCGCCGAGCTGAGCGAGGTTGCCGCCGTCGGCGTCAACCTGATGGACCTCGAACACTACGCCCGCCGCCGGATCCGCGAACGCGGCGCCGAATCCTGCTACTGGGACTACGCCCCGTCGTTCGGCCGTGGCCCCTTCCGCAACGTGCTGTGCCTGTCGGTCAACGACGCGGTGCTGCACGGCCTGCCGCACGACTACGTGCTGCGCGACGGTGACCTGCTCAGCATCGACATGGCGGCCAGCATCGACGGCTGGGCCGCCGACTCCGCGATCTCCGTCATCGTCGGCATCGCCGACCCAGCCGATGAGAAGTTGATCGAGGCCACCGAGGTCGCGCTGGAGGCCGGCATCGCCGCCGCCCAACCCGGCGGCCGCCTCGGCGACATCTCCGCCGCGATCGGCGAGGTCGCCCACTCCTACGGCTACCGCGTCAACGCCGAGTTCGGCGGTCACGGCATCGGCCGCACCATGCACGAGGCCCCGCACGTGGCCAACAACGGCCGCGCCCGGCGCGGCCTGAAACTCCAGCCCGGCCTCACCATCGCCATCGAGCCGTGGTTCTGCCGCTCCACAGACAAGATCACGTTCGACAGGGACGGCTGGACGATCCGCTCCGCCGACGGCTCCCGTACCGCCCACTCCGAGCACACGGTCGCCATCACGGCTTCCGGCCCTCAGGTCCTGACCCGCCGGCCCACCGCCGGCGCCGCCTCGGCCGATCCCACCAGGAAGTCCGCCACAGCCTCCTGACCCACCGCCCGCCCCGGGCGGGACTCAGGGCGTTCCGAAAACGATCCGGACCGGTCGACCTCAGCTGCCGGCCCGGGGCGCGGGCACCTGCGGCACCGCCTTGCGCAGGTGGTCGAGCACCACCGGGTCGATCCGCCCGGGCACCAGCCGCTCCTCCAGGTTCTCCATCCCCGCCCAGGAGAAGAGCGCCTCCTGCGGGTCGGCCGGGTCGACCGGGTGACCCAGCGCGGCCAACAGCCCGGCGACCTCCGCGGCGACCGCACCGGTCAGCTCCAGCAGGGTCGCCGGGTCCGGCCGGCTGAACAGCAGGGTGTGCACGGCGAGCAGCCGGCCCAGCTCGGTCACCGGGTCGGCGTGGTCGTCGACCCGCAGGTCGACCAGCGCGTCACCGGTGCCGCCGTACCCGCCGCCGCGCTCGACCACCAGCAGCCCGGCGCTCTGCCGCCCGCGCCGGTCACCGCCGGCCTGGTCACCGGCGCGCAGCGCGGCCAGCAGGCGCTCCGGGAACGGCAGGGCGCCGCCGCCCAGCCAGGCGTCCCGCATCGCATCGATCACCTGCGGGCCGGCCAGGATGTTGCCCTGTGCCGCCCAACCGTCGCCGGCCTGCCCGCCGGCCCAGTCGTGGCACATCGGCCCGGTGAAGGTCGCCCCCGGCCCGGTGGCGGCGACCACGCCGAGCTGCCGGTGGTCCCGGTCCGGGTCGGCGGCGACCAGCCCGGCCACCACGTCGGCGGCGGCCACGCCGGTGCGCAGCATGGTCAGCCCCTGCGGGCGGTAGGCGAGGTTCACGTGGGCCTGGGTGGCGAGCGCGCCGACCTCGGCCTCGGCGGCCGGGACGAGCGCCCCGGCGGCGAGGAACCTGCTGGCCACGGCGACGCCGTGCAGGCGGCCGTCGGCGGAGCGGGCGACGATGGAGAAGGTCACGCGTTGGAGATTAGCGCCCCCGGCCGGGTATGCATCGGCGCCGCTGGATGCCCGCTCAGAACGGCGGGCCGCCGCCGCGGGCGAGGTGTGCGCGTGCGGCCGGCCGGCCGGCGGCCGGGCCACGTCGGGCGCCCCGAGGCCCCGCTCCGCTGCTGTCGGTGACCGGCTGGCCGGTACCTACCGTCATCGCGGTCTCCACCGGCCGCCCTCGGGCGTTCTCCCGGCGCCCCCAGCGCGTCCTGCCGCCGGGCTTGAAGACGGAGAGGACCGTCGCGGTCCAGAGCAGGGCGAGGAACAGCGCCATGGCGCCGACCAGCAGGATCCCGGTTCCGCCCGGCTCGGCGGCCGGGTCCTCGCTGCGCGCCATGAGTTCGTCGATCCACGGGCCCTCGAAGGTGGCGAGGACCGGCAGGCTGAGCGCGATGATCAGCTTGGCGAGTACCCAGCGGTGCTTGATCAGCCCCCAGGGCGTGCCGAGCGACACCACCACACCGGTGATGATCGCCAGGAAGACGCTCGGGATCGCCAGCGCGATGTTGAAGGTGTCCATCAGCACGTAGGCCCCGTGCCGCACCTCGTGCCGGTCCGTGGTCACCCCCACGATCGACAGCACGAGCATCGCCAGGGAGACGCCCAGCCAGCCGACGCCGATGCCGATGTGCAGGGTCAGCCACACCTTGCGGGCCACCCGTCCGAGCCGCGGGAAGCGCGGCTTCAGCCCGACCGCGATCATCGTCGACAACAGCATGCCGAGCCACGGCACCTGGTGGGCGAGCAGGAAGAGGAACTGCGCGGGAAGGAAGAGCAGGTGGAAGACGATCAGGATCCGCCGGGCGGGTGCGGCGCTCGCCGCGCGGCCGAGCGCGAACCAGCTGCCGAAGGAGAGCACCGCGGCGGCCGCGTACCCCACCGTGCCGGCGGTCTGGAACAGGGGATGGTGGGCGTCCTGCCGCAGCGTGATCAAGGCCCCCGCGACGAGGGCGAAGACCCCGAAGGCGACCTGCAGGTTTCTGGGGCCGACCGATCGGCCGAGCCGTTCGCGGATGAGCATGCGACCAGCGTCGCCGGTCGCACCGGGCCAGGGCGTCGGCCGATCCGGGAGCGCGGATCGTTGGATCGGCTGTGAATTACCGGGGTCGCGTACAACTTTCTGCTGACGCGAACACCACCGCGAGTGCCTAGCCTGGGAGCACGATGACCGCGCACGACCCGCACCCGGCGACGCCGTGGTCCCGCCGCCCGGTGACCGACACGGCGGTGGCGCTCGTCGTCGCGGTGCTCACGGCGACCGGCGAGTTCGGCACCGACTTCTTCGGGCCGACGCTCGCCGGGCTCGACGACGGCGTCCCGCCGCTGTGGCTCGGCCTTCCGCTCGCCGTCGGAGTCGGGCTGCTGACCAGGTGGCGGCGCCGGCTTCCGGTGATCGTGCTGGCGGGGGCGCTGCTGGCCAACGCCCTCGTGCCGGCGCATGCGGCCGTCGCGGTCGCGCTGTACACGCTGGCCGAGCGCACCACCGCCTGGCCCAAGGTCACCGCCGGTACGCTGGCGTCCGCCGTCCTGGTGGGCGTCCCGCTCTGGTGGTTCGCCGGAGCCGACGGCGCGGTCCCGATCAGCATGGCGGTGTGTGTCGCGCCGGCGCTGCTGGGCATGTACGTCGGCACCCGGCACGAACTGGTGGAACGCATCCGGGAGCGGGCGGAACGCATCGAACGTGAGCAGCAGCAGCGCGTCGCCCGGGCCCGCAGCGACGAACGGGCCCAGATCGCCCGTGACATGCACGACCTGGTCACGCACCGGGTCTCCTTGATGGTGCTGCAGGCCACCGCCCTGGAGGTGGCCAAGGGCGAGGAAGCGGTCGCCATCGGAAAACAGCTCGGAGCGACCGGCCGCGAGGCACTGGCCGAACTCCGCTCCCTGGTGGCGGTCCTGCGCAACGACGACGACGCCCCGCTCGCTCCGCACCCGGGGCTCGCCGAGCTGGACGGCCTGATCGAGGAGTCCCGACAGGTTGGCATCCCTGTCACCCTCGACGTGGCGAGCCCGGCGGGGGAACGGCCCCCGCTGCTCGTGGAGCACACGGCCTACCGGTTCGTCCAGGAGGCGCTGACCAACGTGCACAAGCACGCACCGGGGGCACCGACCCGGGTGCGGGTCCAGCAGACCCCGCACCTGCTGCGGCTGTCGGTCAGCAACGGCCGGGGGCGGCCGGTCACCGATGCGTCGCTGCCGGCCGGCGGCCACGGGCTGCTCGGGCTCGCGGAGCGGGTGCGGCTGGTCGGCGGCGAGTTCACCGCGGGCCCCACCGCCGACGGCGGCTTCGAGGTGACCGCCGAGGTGCCGATCTTCCGGTGGGAGGACCGATGACCTCTCCAGCCGGCCCGATCAAGGCCCTGATCGTCGACGACGAGTGGATGGTGCGTTCGATGCTGCGCACCATCATGGAGGCGGCGCCGGACATCACGGTGACGGGGGAGGCGTCCGACGGCGTCCAGGCCGTCGACCTCGCCCGGACGCTCCGGCCCGACGTCGTCCTCATGGACATCCGGATGCCGCGGGGCGACGGGCTGGCGGCGACCGAGCGGATGGCACGGCTCGACCCGCCGCCGTACGTGGTCGTGCTCACCACCTTCGACCTCGACGAGTACGTGCACACCGCGCTCCGCAACGGCGCCGTCGGGTTCCTGCTGAAGGACGCGTCGGCCGACGACATGCTCGCCGCGGTGCGCAGCGCGGCGCGGGGCGACGCGATGATCTCCCCGCGCGTCACCCGCCGGCTGCTCCGGACGTTCGCCGAGCCGACCCCGGACCGGCACCGCGACGCCGAGCGGCGGCTCGCCGTCCTCACGGGGAAGGAACGCGAGGTGCTGGTCGCTGTCGGCGGCGGTCTGTCGAACACCGAGATCGCCGCCACGCTCTACATGAGCGAGGCGACGGCGAAGACCCACGTCAGCCGGATCCTCGCGAAGCTGGGCCTCGCCAACCGGGTGCAGGCGGCCATCCTGGCGCACCAGGCCGGCCTGCTCGACTGATCCCCGGCCCGGCCCGGCCCGGCCCGGCCCGTGCGCCGATCGTTGTCTCTGGCGCAACGATGGTTGCCGGAACCGTCGTTGATCGTCATCCCGCGGTCACGCAAGGTTGTTGTCGTACCCCCGCACAGCGCAAAGGACGACGACGTGACGTACCGGAAGATCGTGGCTGGCCTGTTCATCTCGGCCGACGGCGTGGTGAGCGCACCCGAGCAGTGGACGTTCCAGCACATGACCGAACAGGCCACGGCGGCGATCGGCGCGATGATCGCCGACGCCGACACCCTGCTGCTGGGCCGCCGCACCTACCAGGAGTTCGCCGGGTACTGGGCAACCCAGACCGGCCCGATGGCCGACGCCCTCAACGGCATCCGCAAGCTGGTGGCCTCCACGACGCTGACCGTGGCCGACTGGACCAACAGCGAACTGCTCGACGGCGACCTCGTGCGGCGGATCACCGAACTCAAGGCCGCCCCCGGCCGCAACATCAACATCTCCGGCAGCGTCTCGGTCGTCCAGACCCTGTTCGAGGCCGGGTTGATCGACCACCTGCACCTGATGACGTTCCCCGTCGTGCTCGGCGGCGGAACCCGGCTGTTCCCGGCGGACGGCAAGCGCGTCGCCATGAACCTCGAGGACTCCACGACGTTCGACAGCGGCGTCGTGCACCTGCACTACCGGATCGGAGGCTGACCAATGTCGTTCCAGGCGTACCTCGATGCCATCGAGGACAAGACCGGCAAGACCCCCCGTGCCCTCGTCGACGAAGCCAAGCAGCGCAACTTCGACGCGGCCGACGTGAAGTCCGGCGTGATCGTCGACTGGCTGAAGAGCGAGTACGGCCTCGGGCGTGGGCACGCGATGGCCCTGGTCCACGTGATCAAGAAGGGGCCGACGATCAGTACGAAGCACGTCGGCTCGACCGGTGTACACCGCGACGCCACCGACACCCTGTGGCTCGACGGCAAGGCCAGCCGCCCGACCTGACACCGACGTCAGTTGCGGTGCCGCAGGCTCAGAACGGCGGGGCGGCCGCCTCCGGTGGGCCGCCCCGTGCCCGGCGGGCGTCGGCCACCGCGACCGTCGCCAGCAGCACGGCGGCCACCCCCGAGGCCACCAGCGACGCGGCGTGTAGCAGGACCGGGATCGACCCCAGCAGGACGAGGGCCACGACCCACCGGGACGGCGACACCCGGCCGAAGACCTCGTACTCGAACCGGGCCCGGCCGGCGAGGAAGAGCACCGGCCCGCCGAGCACCATCGCCAGCCAGGCCACCTCCGGGCGGTCCAGGGGATGTTCGATGACCAGTTCGTAGCCGATCGCCGTGGCGGTCAGCCCGATCACCATCACCAGGTGGGTGTCCGCCGCGGACCGGCCGATCGCGGCCGGCTGCCGGGCCTGGGCGACCGCGTGGCCGAGGATCTGCCCGGCGCGCTGCACGTAGATCCGCCAGAGCACGATCGAGGTGGCCAGCGCCACCCCGAAGGCCACCATGCGCGTGCCGTAGTACGGGCCGGGGCTGTAGGCGAAGCCCGCCACCAGGATCGTCTCGCCGAGCGCGATGAGGAAGAACTGCTGGTACCGCTCGGCCAGGTGCTCGCCGCCGATGTCCCACTTGGAGACGGTGGAGCGGCCCAGCCCCGGCACCGGCCACCCGAACCGGCCGGCAAGGTACTCGACCGCGAGCGCGGTGGTCCAGAGCAGCGCCTGCGGGTTGGTCGGCAGCAGCGCCCCGACGATCCAGAGCGTCCCGGTCGCGGCGAACACCACCGCCATCCGCACCTTCAACCGGCGGTACGGGTGCCGGCCCAACGCGAGCACCAGGATCAGCGGACGGGAGACCTGCGCGACCACGTACGCCACGGCGAACATCAGCGCGGTGTCGGAGAACGCCCGCGGGATCGCCACCCCCATCACCATGCTGGCCACCAGGGCGGTGATGACGATGCACTGCAACCAGAAGTGGTGGGGGTCGTACCGGCTGGTCGTCCACGCGGTGCCCTGCCACACCCACCACAGCGCCAGGAGCAGCAGCAGCGTCTTGGCGCCCCCGGTGACCGCGTCCCAGCCCTGCGCGCCGCCCGGCTCCAGCGCCAAGTCCTCGAACGCCCGGGCCGAGATCCGGGTCAGCGCGAAGACGTAGACCAGGTCGAAGAAGAGCTCGAGGAAGGTCGCCCGACCGGCGGCGCCGGGCGAGGGCAGCAACCGTCCACCGCCCTGGGCGGCCATGGTCAGCCCGCCCCGCCGTCACACACGCCCATCCCGCAGTCGTAGCACCGGCACCCGCCCGCCCGTCCGGCAACCGGGAAACCGGCGGGCGGAATCTTGATCCGGGTCGCGCCGAGCGGGCACGATCGACCGGTGACGAAGCGATGGGGAATGACGGTGCCGCTCGGTGGGATCCCGCTGGCCGACCACGCGGCGGTCTACGCCGCCCTCGACCGGGCCGGGTTCACCGACGTCTGGTCCGCGGAGGTGAACGGGGCCGACGCGTTCACCCCGCTGGCGCTCGCCGCCGCCTGGCAGCCCCGGCTGCGCCTGGGCACCGCGATCACCCCCGCCTTCACCCGGGGGCCCGGGTTGCTGGCGATGAGTGCCGCCGCCCTCGCCGACGCCGCGCCCGGCCGGTTCGCCCTCGGCATCGGCGCCTCCTCACCGGTGGTGGTGGGCGACTGGAACGCCGTCCCGTACACCGAGCCGTTCCGCCGCACCCGGGACGTGCTGCGCTTCCTGCGCGCCGCGCTGGCCGGCGAGACGGTGGACGGGGCGTACGACACCTTCACCGTGCGTCGGTTCACCCTGGAGCGGCCGCCCGCTACGCCGCCGCCGGTGCTGCTCGCCGCGCTGCGCCCCGGCATGCTGCGGCTGGCCGCGGCCGAGGCCGACGGCGTCATCCTCAACTGGCTGGCCGCCGACGACGTGCCGCGGGCGCTCGGCGCCACCGGGCAGCGGCGGCCGGGGTTCGAGGTGGTCGCCCGGATCTTCGTCTGCCCCACCGAGGACGCCGCGCACGCCCGCGCCCTGGGCCGCCGGCTGATCACCAGCTACCTCACCGTCCCGGCGTACGCCGAGTTCCACCGCTGGCTGGGCCGGGAGGAGGTGTTCGGGCCGATGTGGCGGGCCTGGGCGGCCGGTGACCGGCGCGGCGCCGGCGCCGCGGTGCCCGACGAGGTGGTGGACGCGCTGGTGCTGCACGGCTCCCCCGAGCGGTGCCGGGACCAGGTCGCCCGCTACGCCGACGCCGGGGTGGACGTGCCGGTGCTGGCGCTGCTGCCCACCCCCGAACTGGCCGCCGGCGGCGCCGCGGCGCTGGCCGATCTCATCGGCCGGCTCGGCCCCGCCCGGGTCGCGGCGCACGGCGGGTGGGAGAGCTGAGGTGAACCTGACCGACCGGATCGCCGTGATCACCGGTGGGGCCGGCGGGATCGGCTCCGCGCTGGCCCGCCGGTTCGCCGCCGAGGGCGCCGCCGCCGTGGTGGTGGCCGACCTCGACGCCGACGCCGCCGACGCGGCCGCCGCCGGCATCGGCCCGGTCGCCCACGCCGCGGCCGTCGACGTCACCGACGAGGAGCAGGTCCGCGCGCTGGTCGCCGACACCGAGCGGCGGTACGGCCGGATCGACCTGTTCTGCGCCAACGCGGGCGTGGCCACCGGCGGGGGAGTGGAACTACCCGACGCCGACTGGGACCGCGCCTGGCGGGTGAACGTGCTCGCCCACGTCTACGCCGCCCGGGCGGTGCTGCCCGGGATGCTGGCCCGGGGTGGCGGCTACCTGCTGGCCACCTGCTCGGCGGCGGGCGTGCTGACCGCTGTCGGCGACGCCCCGTACACCGCCACCAAGCATGCCGCGGTCGGCTTCGCCGAATGGCTCGCGGTCACCTACCGCGACCAGGGCCTGCGGGTCAGCGCGCTCTGCCCGCAGGGGGTGGACACCCCGATGCTCGCCGACGGGCTGGCCGCCGGGCACCTGGGGGCGCGGGTGATCGCCGCCTCCGGGGCGGTGCTCAGCCCGGACCAGGTGGCGGACGCGGTGATCGCCGGGCTGGCCGAGGAGCGGTTCCTCATCCTGCCGCACCCCGAGGTCGCCGGGTACGCCCGCCGCCGCGCCGAGGACCCCGACGGCTGGCAGGCCGGCCTGCGCAAACTCGTCCGCCGGCTGCGCGGCTGAGGCGCCCACCGCCCCGGCTTGTGTCACGACGGCACACTGCACCCCATGGAGGCTGTCCTCGGTTCACTCGTCGGAGGGGTGCTCGCTATCGCCGGTGGTCTGCTGGTGGCGCTGGCGACCGTCCGCCATGAACGCCGCCGGTGGCAACGGGACGCGGAGCTGAAGGCCGCCATCGACCTGCTGTCGGCGTTGCAGTCCCTGGTGCGGCGGTTGATGAACCTGGCGTACCTGGAGGACAAGCGCGGCGACGAGGCGGCGGCGGCGATGGCGGACTACCGGGAGGCGACGATCGCCTGGAACAGCGCGATGTACGCGGTGCTGCTGGTCGGGTCGCCGGCCAGCACCGCGCTGGTGCCCGACCTCGACCGCGAGGTCGACCGGTTGTGGGAACGCGCGATGGCCCGCCGGTGGACCCGCGCGGAGTTCCGCGAGGAACGCAAGTCCCTCGGCCAGCTCGCCGCCCGCTACCTGGCCACCAACCGCACCCTGTCGGGGCACGACGGGATCGCGCTGCGCTCGCTGTGGACCTGGGACGAGTCGCCCGCCGCGGTCACGGATCGCTGAGTCCGGCCGGCCGGCGCGGTGTCGCCCCGGTCGCGGCTGCTTCCACGGCCGCCTCAGCCACCCGGGCAGCGGGTGTCACCGCCGCTGCGCTCCTGACAGACGGTGGGCGCCGGTGGCGGGGGAGGTGGCGGGTTCTGCATGCGGTACGCGTCCGCGGCCACCGGCGCGACGAGCGCGCCGAGCACGATCGCCACTGCCAGGCAGACCGCTCCGGTGCGGACCAGGCGACCGGTGAACGCGGCGACGGCGACGACGATCGGCCCGCCCACCGCCACCAGGGCCAGCAGCAGCGTCGCCCGGGCTGCTTCCCGTTCCGCCGACCGGGTTCCTTGGCCGGAGTGCTGGTCCGCCCAGCCCGCCAGGCCGATGCCGAACCACCACCACAGCGTCGCGAGTACTGCGACCACCCAGGCCAGCGTGAGGAGAGCGACGGTGGTCGGAGCCCAGCGGGACGTGGCGGTCGACGTCATGGCGCGACGATAGGGTCGCTCACCGCCGGCCCGCCTGAGTGCCGGTACCCAGCCCGACCGGCACGACACCGCGTCCTCTCAGAATCGTCGGATGGCGATGCCTGAGCAACGGATGTGCTGCCGGTCACACGGGGGCGCCGGCGGCTCCTCGTCCGCCGCCGGATGCAACCGGCCCGAGCGGGTCGCGCGTGTACCCGACGATGGAAACCTCGACCAGGCCCTCCGAACGGCTGCTCCAACCGGAAACCCGCGACGGCTCACCACGACCGACCACCACTCGCCGCGCCTTCCTGGCGATGGCGGCCGCGCTACCCGTCGCCGGCTGCGCCACCACCCCCGCGGCCGGCCCCACCGAAGCCGCTTCCGCCACCACCGCACCTGCCACGGCCAGCCCCGCCGCCACCCCGCCAGACCACCCACACCACCGGCTGACCGAGCTGGAGCGCCGGTACGACGCGCGCCTCGGCGTGTACGCCCTCGCCACCGGCACCGGCACGACGATCGCCCACCGGGCCGACGAACGGTTCGCGTTCTGCTCCACCTTCAAGGGCCTGGCCGCGGCGGCCGTGCTGCACGCCAACCCGCTGTCCCACCTGGACACGGTCGTCCGGTACACCGAGCACGACCTGATGAAGAGCTCCGCCATCACCCGGCGGCACGTCGCCACCGGGATGACGATCCGCCAGCTCTGCGACGCCGCGGTCCGCTACAGCGACGGCACCGCCGGCAACCTCCTGCTGCGCGACCTCGGCGGCCCGGCCCGACTGACCGCGTACCTGCGCGGCCTGGGCGACCCGGTCACCCGGATGGACCGCATCGAGCCGGACATCGTGACCGCCATCCCCGGCGACCCCCGCGACACCACGTCACCCCGCGCCATCGGCGCCGACTACCAGCAGATCGTGCTGGGCGACGCCCTGCCACCCGACAAGCGCGCCTTCCTCCGCGGCCTGCTGGAACGCAACGCCACCGGCGCGGGCGCCCGACGCGTCCGGGCCGGCGTACCGAAGGGCTGGACCGTGGCCGACAAGACCGGCACCGGCGACTACGGCACCCTCAACGACATCGCCCTGGTCTGGCCACCGGGCTCGGCGCCGCTGGTCATCTCGATCATGTCCAGCAAGGCCACCCGCGACGCCGCGTACGATCAGGCACTCATCGCCGAGGCCGCCGCCTACGTGGTGGCCACCCTCACCTGAGCGGCCGGCACCCGCACCCCGCCCAACCAGACCAGTGACACCACACCAGCGCGCCGGGCGCGCCGCACGGGGAGACACCAGATGACCTACTCCGCCACGGCCCGGGTGACCGGGCCGGTTCCCCCACCACCGCCGGGCCGGCAACGCGCCCGCGGCCGCTGGCTGCTCACCACCGGCCTGCTGACCGTGCTGCTGGCCGGCACCTCGCTGGTCGCGGTCGAGCCGCTGCGCCGCCCCTTGCCGGAGCCGACGGTCACCCGCACCCTGCCCGCGTCCACGGTCATCCCCGGCACCGCCCCGACGATCCCGTGGCCGCAGCGGGGACAGGCCGCCCTCACGGTGGACGGGCTGGGCTCCCTCGGCACGTCGGGCGGCAGCGACCCGGTGCCGATCGCGAGCGTGGCCAAGGTGATGACCGCCTACGTCATCCTCACCGAGCACCCCCTCGACCGGGGCGAGCCCGGACCGCGGCTCACCGTCAGCGCGGCGCAGGCCGCCGCGTACCCGAGGGAACTGGCGCGCGGGGAGTCCCTGGTGCCGGTGGTCGCGGGCGCGGTCTTCACCGAACGGCAGGCGTTGCAGGCGGTGCTGCTCCCGTCGGCGAACAACATGGCGCGGATCCTGGCCGCCTGGGACGCCGGCAGCGTCGAGGCGTTCGTCGACAAGATGAACGACACCGCCGCCGCGCTCGGCATGGCAGACACCCACTACACCGACCCGGCCGGGCTCGACCCGGGCACCGTGAGCACCGCCGTCGACCAGGTGATCCTGGCCCGCAAGGCGATGGAACTGCCGGCGTTCGCCGAGATCGTGGCGCAGCGGACGGCCACCCTGCCGGTCGCCGGCACCGTGATGAACTACAACTCCCTGGTCGGCAAGGACGGCATCGTCGGGATCAAGACCGGCTCCACCGACGAGGCCGGCGGGTGTCTGGTCTTCGCCGCCGTCGTCACCGTCGGCGGGCGGAAGCTCACCATCGTCGGCGCCGTTCTCGGGCAGCCCGGCGCCAACACCCCCGTACAGCTGGACCGGGTGTTCCGGGCGACCCGCCCGCTGGTCCGCACCGCGGCCAAGGCGATCGGGGAGCACGCGGTCGTCCGGGCCGGCGATCAGGTCGCGACGGTACGCGGACCACTCGGCGCCGGCACCACGATCAACGCCACCGAGGATCTGACCGTGCTGGGCTGGCCCGGCATGCCGGTCCGGCTGGACCTCGACCTCCCGGCCGTACCCGCGCGACTGCCGGCCGGCGCCGGGCACGGCCGGCTCACCGCGGCCGCCGGCGACGGCGCTGCGGTCACCACCGCCCTGCGCACCGGCGAAGGGCTGGAGCCGCCGAGCACCTGGGACCGCATCCGGCACCACCGCTGACCCGCGACCTGGACGGTCCTCCACCAGCGACGCGTCCTCGCCCAGCAGGGAGTTGGCCGCTGGCGGGCTGAGGTCTATTTCTTGATCCGGTAGCGCAGGTGGGTGACGTGCGGTGATTCGATCACGGCGGTCGTTTCGAGTTCGATGTGGCCGGTGTCCAGGTGGTCGAACAGTCGGGTCCCGTTGCCGAGCAGGACTGGTACCAGTTGGAGCCGGATCTCGTCCACGAGCCGGTGACGAACGAACTGCCCGGCGGTGGTGGGTCCGCCCATGATCAGGACGTTGCGGTCACCCGCCGCCTGTCGTGCCAGGCGGAGCGCATTGTCGATGCCGTCGGTGATGAACGTGAACGAGGCGCTCTTCATGACCAGCTCCTCGCGTGGTTCGTGGGTGAGCACGAAGCACGGCACCGGGAACGGGGTGTCCTGCCACAGATCGACCCCGACCTCGAAGGTGCGTCTGCCGATCACCACGGCTCCGGTCGTGGTGAACACGTCCCGCGCCTGCTCGGCGTCGACGCCGGCCGTGGAGACGCCGTCGGCGGCTACGGCCCGGTCGGCGTCACCGTGGAACAGCCATTCGTGCAACCGCTCGCCACCCCTGCCCATCGGCTGATCGACGGTGATGTCCGGTCCGGCGGCGAAGCCGTCCACCGACACGCTCATGGTCAGCAGGGTGTGTCCCATCGCGTCCTCCTTGTTCTTCGTTGGTCGGTCATGCCTGGCCGCCGGCGAGACCGGCGTGCCTGTGGCGCCACGCGGATACGAGGACGGTGATCAGGGACCTCTTCTCCACCATGTTCGCCGATGCGGCCGGCGAGGGCTGCACCATGATCGGACGCTAGAGCGGCGACCGGTCCGGCAGTAAGGTCCAGTTTCATGCCGACGGAGCGGACCAGTTTGGGTCCCGAACTGCCTCTGCGGGTTGACCGGACCAGCCCGGAACCGCTCCGCGACCAGCTTGAACGTGCCCTGCGGGAGGCTGTCCGCGCCGGCCGGCTGCGCGCTGGCGACCGCCTTCCGTCGTCGCGCATGCTGGCCAGGGACCTTGCCGTCTCGCGCGGTCTGGTCACCGAGTGCTACGCCCAACTGCACGCCGAGGGCTACCTCGCCGCCGTCCCCGGCTCGGCCACCCGGGTCGCCGCGACCGCCCACCCACTGGGCGCCAGGTCGACGCACGCCACCCACAGCGCACCGACCAGAATCGACTTCCGGCCCGGCGTGCCGGACCTGTCGAGCTTTCCCCGCGACGAGTGGGCCCGCGCCGTGCGCCGCGCCTGCCGTCATGCGCCCGCCGAAGCCCTCGGCTACCCCGATCCATACGGCGACCCGGTGCTGCGCGACGGGCTCGCCGCCCACCTTCGGCGGGTCCGCGGCGCCGCCGCCGACCCGGATCACCTCGTTGTCTGCGCCGGATTCGCGCAAGGCCTGCAACTGCTCCTGCGCGTCCTGGGCGACGAGGGCGTACGGACGGTCGCCGTCGAGGACCCCGGTGACCCAGACCACCACGCCATCGCCACGATGCTGGGTCTGACGGTCGTCCCCGTACCCGTCGATGACCACGGCATCGACGTCGACGCCCTCGCCGCGACCGACGCGCGCGCCGTGATCCTCACCCCGGCGCACCAGTCGCCCACCGGAGTCGTGCTGGCCCCCGAACGACGACACGCCGTCGTCGCCTGGGCCGCCGCCCGCGATGCCACGATCATCGAGGACGACTATGACGCCGAGTTCCGGTACGACCGTGAACCGGTTGGCGCCGTGCAGGGCCTCGCCCCCGACCGGGTCGCGCTACTCGGCTCGGTCAGCAAGTCACTGGCACCGGCGCTGCGGCTTGGCTGGGCCCTCAGCCCGCCACACCTGGCGGCGGCCGTCGCCCGGCACAAGCAGCTCGCCGACCGCGGCTCACCCGTCATCGACCAGCTGGCCCTCGCCGAACTACTGGGCAGCGGGCGGTACGACCGCCATCTGCGCCACCTGCGCCGCCGCTACGCCGCCCGCCGTAGCGCGCTCGTGCAAGCGCTACGGCAACACGCACCCGACATCGAGCTTCGCGGCCTGGCCGCCGGTCTCCACGCCGTCGCTCACCTACCCGCCGGCGCCGATGAGCACGCCATCGTCGAGGCCGCCCGCCGCCGATCCGTCGGCCTCCACGCCATGAGCCGCTACCGCATGGTCGCGCCGCCACGCGCGCCACAGCTCGTCCTGGGCTTCGGCAACCTCACCCCGGACGCCATATCCGAGGGCATCAGCATCATCGCCGACCTCCTGCACACCACACCGGATCGCCGATAGCGGACCGATCCTGTCCGGCAGACCTGCCACAGTGACTCCATGGCCGGTCACCTCGACCGCGCCGGTGCCGCACCGGATCCACCACCGGTCTGGAGGTCGGCCTGTCGCCCGACCTCCACCCGCAACCGAAACCCACCATGGACGGAGCAACCCGATGAGCCGCCACATCCAGGTCACCTTCGACGCCCACGACCCGCGGGCGCTGTCCTCCTTCTGGTGCGAGGTGCTCGGCTACGTCCACCCCGCCCCGCCCGGCGTCGACCTGCCCGAGGGCGCCGACCCGCTGGCCGCGTGGGACGACTTCCTCGCGCGGATCGGCGTACCCGAGGAGCAGCGCAACACCAGATCGGCGATCGAGGACCCGGACGGGCACGGCCCGCGACTGTTCTTCCAGCAGGTCCCGGAGGACAAGGTCGCCAAGAACCGCGTCCACCTCGACGTCCGGGCCGCGCCCGGCCTGGCGGGAGAGGAGCGGATGGCGGCGCTAGAGCGCGAGTGCGACCGGCTGGTCGCGCTGGGCGCGAAGCGTCTCCGCCGTCACGAGCCCGAGCCGCCGCTGGGCGCCGGCCACATCGTGATGGCCGACCCCGAGGGCAACGAGTTCTGCCTGGACTGACCCGGTCGGCGCGGGTCCTCCCTGGCGGTACCGTTGCCGGGTGCCCGAACTGATCGCGCCCACCGCCCACCTGCACACCGCCTGGTTGGAGGCACACGCGGAGTGGGGCCCCGGGCAGCACGAGGACGGCTTCGGGCTGGATCCCTCCGACGACGTGACCTCGCCGGCCGGCTTCGCCGGGTGGGTCGGCCGGCTGCTGGACCACTCGGATCCGGCGAAGCCGCTGGGCGCCGGCAGGGTGCCCTGCACCTATCGGTGGATCGTGGAGCACGACCGGGTGCTCGGCGGGATCGCGCTGCGGCACGGCAGCAGCGACTACGTGCGGTGGGCCGGGCACATCGGGTACGGCATCCGGCCGTCCGCGCGCCGCCGTGGCCTGGCCACCTGGGCGCTGGGCCGGATGCTGGCGGAGGCGCGGACGCTGGGCCTGGAGCGGGTGCTGGCGGTCTGCGCGGTCGACAACGCCGCTTCGGCGAGGACGATCGAGCGGTGCGGCGGCGTGCTCGAAGGCGTCGGGGAAACCAGGTTCGGCCCGGCCCGGCGTTACTGGATCGACCTCTGACGGCTGGTCAGCGAGCGCCTCACGCTCCACTGTGGACTTCCGGAGGAGGAGTCGTGGCGGCCGGGCCCGGGACTGGACGCGAAGAAGTGTCGGCCCGGTCTGGCACGCTGCCCGCCGTGGTGATGATTGGCATCGTCGATGAGACGACCTCGGGTCGCGAGCAGGGCGCGTGGCATCTGGAGTCGGTCTCGGGTGGAGCGTGGTGCGGCGCCTGATCTGGGAGGTGCCGGACCCTTCCGGCCGGTGGCGGCCGGTGCTGCCCACCGGCGACGGGTTCGCGGAACTGGACGGCACCGCCGTGCCCGAGCCCGACCCGGACGTCGCGATCCGCCTGTGGCACCCGCTGCACGCGTCGGTCGAGGAGATCCGGCGCTGGCGCGACGAGCTCACCGACCGCGAGCTGCGGCAGCCGTTCAAGCAGGCGTTCCGGGAGGTCTACCTGCTGACGCCGGCCGAACAGCAGACGGAGACCTACTCCAACCGGTTCGCCGCGCACATCGTCCACTACCGGCAGCTGTACGCGCTGATGCGGGGCCGCGGCTGGACGTGTTCCCGGCTCGGGCCGTGGGACGGCGGGGACACCGACGACGCGTACCGGGTGCTGCCCGGCGGGGCCTGGCGGGTCGGGTTCCGGCACGACTACCGCGACGAACAGCCGGACGGCGTGGAGTGCGCCAGCACCGACCGGGTGTGGTTCGATCGCCGGGCCGGCGGCGCCTGGCGCACCGCGCCGCTGGCCGACGTGCCGGCCATCGTGCTCAGCGAGGCCCTGCGCGACGTGGACCTGTTCGTGTCGGTGACCTCGATCGCCGCCGATCCACACTGGATGGACTGCGGCGACGACCTCCACGCCGACTACTGGCGCCAGGCGAGCCACGCCGAGCTGACGGCGACGGCGCAGACCCGGCGGGCCGCGCTGGAGCGGATCATCCCGCGGACGAAGCTCGCCGACCGGTGCGAGCTGACCGAGCGGCATCTCGTCGTACGGGGACAGCTGAACACCTACCGGATCCACCTGGGCAGCGGGAACATCCTGATGGAGCCGGCCAACACGTACCTCTGCATCGTGCCGGCCCGGCGCGGACCGCAGGAGTCGGTCTTCCTGCCGTTCGAGGACGACCGGCTGGCGCTGATCCTCAGCAAGGCGTTCCTGCTCGCCGAGGACGCCCGGATCACCGACCCGTTGATCGTGGCCCAGCTGCGCGCCGCCCGCTGACCACCGGTCGGGCTGTGGCCGGCGGCGTCCCGGGGGCCCCCGGGACGCCGCCCGGCTCACCTGATGACGATCGGAGTGGAGATCAGTTCGTTGTCCACCAGGAGGGCGTCCCGGTTCGGGCTCGGATCGGCCGTGGCCCGGAGCGTGAGCTTCCCGAGGGCGAGATCCGCGCTGGTGACGGTGTAGGTGAACGAGAAGCGGGTGGTCTTGCCGGTGTCCTTGACCGGGACCGGCTTGGTGGACGACCCGATCAGGTCGTAGCCCCCCGACGCGGTGCTCCGGTAGAGCGACACCTGCACGGTCTCCTCGTACCGGGTGTTCCGGACGTCGACCTCGACCGTGATGCTCTGCCCGACCCGCGCCTTCGCGGGCGCCGTCAGCCCGACGATCGCGACGTCGTGGGTGCGTACCCGGACCACGTGGGCGACGGACGCGCTCCGTCCGTCGGGCGTGCCCACCGTCAGTCGGACCGGGTAGTCGCCGTCGGCCGGCAGCCGGTGGACCGGGTTCGCTTCGGTGGAGGTCGTTCCGTCACCGAAGTCCCAGGCGTAGGACGAGATGCCTCCTCCCGCCGCGTAGTCACCGACCGAACTGCTGAACGGGATAGCGTCGAACGAGCTGGGCTCGTCCGGGTAGTAGTAGAACTCGACGGTGGGCGGCGGCGCGACGTCGAGCTGGAAGGTGTGCTGGTTGATGCCGGCCGCCGCGACCTGGAACAGGTACGTCCGGCCCGCCTCCGCCCGGAAGGTCAGCGGCCGGTAGCTGTAGACCTCGCTGCAGCCGACCCGGGCCAGGTTGGCCAGCGAGGTGCCGGTGTAGACGGCGATGCCGGCGTAGCCCGGGTCGGTCCGGGCGGTGACCGAGCCGGTGGTCGTCGCCGTGTACGAGTACCAGGCCGTCGTCGTCGGGGTGAAGCAGGACGACGGCTCGCCGGTCTCCGGGGTGGCTGCCTGGTAGTCCTGCGTGTTCGCGTACGGCAGGGCGCCGACCGGGATCGCGCCGGCGAAGTCGTCGTTCGCCGGCGGGCGGACCTCGGTGATCGAGAATCGGAGTGAGCCGCCCCCGTCGCGACCGTTGCCGCAGCAGTATCCGGCCATGAAGCGGTAGGTGGTGCCGGCGGTCACGGCGAGGGCGACCCGCGAGTGCTGGCTGTAGTAGTTGTCGTTGCAGGCCACCTGGGTGAGCGAGCCCTGGTCGCCGGTCCAGGCGGACAGCGCGGTGTCGTAGTCGCTGCCGATGGTGTCGGCCTGGATGCGCATGTCGCGGGTCGGGGTGAAGCTGAACCACACTGATCCGTTGTTGTAGCAGCCGGTCGGGTCGGTCTCGTCCGACGTGGCGGCGCTGGTGTCGATGGTGGTGGTGAAGGGAAGCGACTCCACCGCGATGGCGGCGGAGTAGTCGTCGTTGGTGGGTGCGGCGACGGCCGCGGTCTGTGTCCCGACCACCAGAGCGATCGCCCCCGTGACCGCGACGGCGAGCCGTGCGGCAGTTCGTCTGACCACTGCGGATCCTCCTCGTCTCCGAGTTCCACCCGGCGCTGTGGGGCAACGGGCGGGATGCCTGCGCTCTCGGGTCGGGGTGTGAAAGCGCATCGATGGAGTACGAAGTCTCGCGGCGCGGCGGTTAACGGGTCGCTAAGGGGGTGCTAAAGGGCAGCCGGACCGTGACCCGGTGTCGGCGGTCCTCCGCCAGCTGGCCGGTCGCGGGTCAGTCGTCGAAGCGACGCCAGGCGTCGTCGGCCACCGCGTGCACACTGTCGCCGGCGGCGGCCAGGTCGGTGGCGGTGAACTGTTCCGCCGCGCCCGCGCGCCAGCGGACGGCCCGGTGCGCGAGGTCGGCGTACTCGGGGAAGAGTTGGGCGAGGTATACGCCGGCCGTGGCCTTCGAGATGACGTCGTCGTGGGTCAGCGTGTAGTGCGAGCGCGCCGGGCCCAGCACGAACCAGGTCACGATCCCCGGGTCCACGATCATGTCGGGGGCCACCTCGGCCAGTTCGGTCGGGAAGGTGGCGGCGCGCCGCTGCCAGTACTCCCGCAGGTTGTCGAGGTTGTAGCGGCGCAGCTGCTCCGGGTCGACCCGGATTCCCAGCTCCGCGGCGGCCGGGCCGCGGACCGGGATGCCGTACCGCCGCAGGGTCAGCCACAGCACGGGTGTCAGCTCGCCGCAGGGCTGGTCGGTCCGGAGTTCACCGTCGACCACGAAGGGCACGACCGGCCGGTCGGTCGGCCAGGAGCGGGCCACCGCGGGGTCGAGGTAGACCCCGTCGAGGTGGGGTGGCCGGGGCATCCCGGCATGCACCTTGGCGAGCCGGACGAGGTCGTCGTCCGTTGCCGGACGCGAGGTCAGGATCACCGTGTCGACGTCACTGGCGCGGGCCTGCCAGGCGCCGAGGGCGGCGGAGCCGACGACGTAGAGGCTGCTGACGTAGCCGGGCAGGGCCTGATCGACCGCGTCGAGGTACCGGCGGGTCAGCTCCTCGATCACGCGACCGACCGTAGCAACGGCTCGGCGGCCTCGCGGTGCACCCGGCGGGTCACGGGCGGGTGTGCCCGCGGAAGGACAGGTGCATGGTGGTCAGCCTGGTCGCGCCGGACGGGACGATCGGGACCTGCACCGGGCGGGTGGTCGGCTGGGGTCAGGCGGCTTCGCGGGAGACGGCCGGCGCGAGGGCCGGCTCGTGGGCGGCCGGCTCCGAGCCGGCCCGGCGGATCGGCGTGAACAGCCCGCTGATCGCCACCAGCAGGCAGCCGGTGCCCGCGACCAGGGCGACAGCGGTGACGCCGTACCGGCCGGCGGCCCAGGTCAGCACGGCCGCACCGGCCGGCCCGAGCGAGTAGTGCGTGCTCCAGAACGCCGAGGTGACCCGGCCGAGCAGGTGGTCGGGCGTGATCTCCTGGCGCAACGACATGGAGCAGATCCCGCCCACGCTGACACCGCACAGGTACACCGCGGTGAGCACGGTGACGGCGGGCACGTTCCCGACCAGGCCGATGCCCACGATGGCCAGGCCGCAGGTGGAGAGGGCGCCGACCCAGGTGACGCCGAAGCCGCGCCGGCGGCGCAGCGGCGCGACCAGCAGCGCCCCGGCGATGGTGCCCAACGCCGCCAGGCCGAGCACGATGCCGACGGTGCGGTCGGAGCCGCCGAGGTCGTGCTTGACGTGGTAGACGAGCACGTCGGTGAAGCCGTACGTCAGGAAGATGAAGACCGACAGCAGCACGGTCAGCGAGCGCAGCACGGGCTGACGCCAGAGGAACCGGGCGCCGGCCAGGAACTCGGCGAGCCGCCCGGTGCTGGCGGTCGCCGCACCGTCGTCGGCCTTGCGGAGTCGAACCAGCCAGAGGCCGGCGGCCGACAGGGCGAAGCTGGCCGCGTTGATGGCGATGGCCGCCGTCGGGCCGAACTGGGCGGACACCACGCCGGCGAGCAGCGGCCCACCCACGGCGGCCAGCGCGTAGGTTGCCTGTAGGCGGCCGTTGGCCTCGGTGATCCGGTCGCGGTCGACCAGGTTGCGGACGGCGGTGACCGCGGCGACCTGGAACACCATGCCGGCGGCTTCGCAGATCGGCAGGACGACGAAGAGCAGCCAGACCTGCGGGCCGGCGAGCCAGGCCAGCGGGATGAGGCTGTAGAGGATCAGCCGGGCCAGGTCGGCGGCGATCATCAGGGTGCGCCGGTCGTACCGGTCGACCAGGACGCCGCCGAAGACGCCCGCGCCGACGGAGGCGGCACCGGCGACCGCGGTGAGCAGGCCCATCTGGGCGACCGATCCGGTGGCGTGCAGCACGAGCAGCGGCACCGCCAGGTAGGCGAACGCGTCGCCGGCGGCGGAGAGCGACTGCGCGACCCAGTACGTGCCGAAGTTGCGGTCACGCCACAGGGGAGGCCGGACCGCGTTCATGCCGGCGAGGGTATCGGGCACCCGCCGGCCGGGCGGGGCGGGTTGGCGAGGGCGGTCACCGGGGCTGCGACCGGTGGCGGAGCGGACCGGGGTGCACGGACCAGAGCAGCCGCCGCCACCAGGGGCGGGCGGCGCGTAACGCGTCCACGTAGGCGGTGGCGACCGTGGCGGCGCGGGCGGCCTGCTCGCCGCTGGCGGTGCCGGGCGCGAAGGCGACCTGATTGAGCAGGTCGGCGAGTTCGTCCACCGCCACGCCGACCGGCCCGGCCAAGTCGTGGCCCGGCGCGCCGACCGGCCCGGCCAAGGCGTGGCCTGGCGCGGCGGGTGGGCCGTCCACGCCGAGGTCCGCCATGCCGGACCGCGACCCGTCCGCGCCAGGGTCCGCCGTGCCCGACGCGGGGAGTCCCGCGCGGTGGGCGGCGGCGAGGGCGCGGTGGGCGCGGGCGGCGACCTCGGTGGCGGCGAGGTCCCCGCCGACCGGGTGCCCGGCGAGGCGCAGCGCGTCGGTCACCTCCCGCCAGGCGCCGGCGATGCGCTGGCCGGGGTCGCCCCGTTCGAGCCGGGCCCGGGTCAGCGACCGGCGCATCAGCAGCAGGGTGAGCAGCAGCGCCCCGACCAGCAGCAGCACACCGCCGGTTCCGCCGCCGACCAGCACCGGCGTCGGTACGCTCCCGCCGTCCACCGGCGGCCCCGGTGCGGCTGCCGGTTCCGGTTCGGCGGTCGGCTCCAGGGTCGGCTCGGGCACCTCCGACGGCGGCGGGTCCTCCGGCTGGGGGCGGAAGTCCTCCTCGACCGGTCGGGGTTCCTGGTCGGGGCGGGGCAGCGGGTCGAACGGCACCCACCCGAGTCCTTCGAAGAGCACCTCCGGCCAGGCGTACGCGTCGGCGGCCCGGACCGGTCCGTCGCCGGTGGACTCGAAGCCGACCACCACCCGGGTGGGCAGCCCGGTCAGCCGGCCCAGCACCGCGAAGGCGGCGGCGAACTGCTCGGACGTGCCGCGTTGCCCGCCGCCGTTGCGGGGGCCGAAGAGGAAGAAGTTCAGGTTCGGGTAGGCGTGCCCGCTGGGTGCGTCGGCCACCAGCCGGTAGTGCTCGGCGAGGAACTGCTCCACGGCGAGGGCCCGGGCGTACGGCGCCCCGTTCTCCTCGGCCAACTGCGTGGCGAGCCGGCGCAGCGGCTCGGGCACGCCGTCGGCGACCCGCAGCACCCGGGCCACCTGATCGCCGGCCGGCACGTTCGCGGTGGCCAGCAGGTTCACGTCTGGCCGTTCCCGTTCCGAGGTCACCGTGTAGCGCAGCCCCGGGCTGAGCCCCTCCGGTCGGATCAGCGTCCCGGTCGCCGGGTCGTACGCCACCCGGGCGCCGGTGACCTCGCGGGGGGTGGCGACGGCGGGCAGCAGCCGCCCGGTCAGGTCGGCGACGGTGATCTCCTGCCGTACCGTCTCGACGGTGCTGTCCTGGGCCGGTGCCGCCGCCGGCAGGATCCGGCCGGCGTTGCGGTAGGTCGCGCCGACCCGCCAGGTCACCCCGTCGTAGTCGCTGAGCACGGCCAGCCGGATCCGCAGCGCAAGCTCCTCGGCCGGCTCCCCGTCCCCGGCGGCATCGCCGGTCGGCGGGGGAGCCGCGGTCGGGCCGGCGGGTCGCTCGGTGCGGACGTCGAGCAGCTTCTGCTCCGGGTTCAACGCCCAGCCGGAGATGCGGATCAGCGGGTTCTCGTCGAGCGTCTCCACCTGCGGCGGTTCCACGTACCGGCGCGGGTCCACCGGCCGGTCCTGGACCCGGGCGGCGACCAGCGGCCCGAGCAGCGCGGCCAGCGCCACCACGACGGCGACCCCGGCGGCGGAGGCGGCGGCCAGCCGGGCCCGCACGGCGGTGCGGACGGCCGGGGCGAGCCCGGCCGCCGGATCCCCGCCGGCCGTACTGGGTTGCGCCGAGACAGCGAGGCCGAGCACCGCCACGGCGACCAGGGCCAGCGTCGGCCGGATCGCCGGGTCGGCGTTCGGTCCGACCACGTAGAGCGCGCCCGCGTAGAGCAGCAGCGGTGGCAGGTAGCCGAGCAGCACCCTGCCCGCCCGTAGCGCCACCTCCGCGCCGGCGAGGCCGGCCAGCCAGGCCGCGACCAGCGGCACCAGCACGGTGTCCGGGGTCGGCTCGACCGGGATCATCGCGGTCAGCAGCCGGGGGATGCCGTTGCGGGCGGCGTCGGCCGCCACCTCGGCGAACCCGCCGGGCAGCTCGGCCCGGGTCGCGGTGTGCCGCAGGGACCAGGCCGTCCAGCCGGCCATGGCCAGCACCGAGATCGGTGCTACCAGCCAGGACGGCAGCCGCCGGGCGGCCACGCTGACCAGCACCGAACCGACGGCGGCGCCGAGAACCAGCGCGGTCAGCACTCCGCCGGCGTAGACCCGGCCGAGCACCACGCCGGCCAACCCGATCATCGCGACCAGGGCCAGCGGCACCGGCACGGCGCGCAGGAACCGGCCGAGGCGGGTGGTGACCGGCCGGTCCGGACCGCCGGGCTCCCGGGGAGCGTCGGTGGTCGCGTCGGCCGCCGGGGGTCCGGTCAGGGTCACCACCGGCGCACCCCGTCCCACTCGGCGGCGAACGCGGCCCCGTCGGCCGCGTCCACCACGACCATGCCCGCCGCGCCCGCCGGGGTGGGCTCCGGCCCGCCGAACACCCCGACCACCACCGAGGGGTACGCGCCGCGCAGCGCGCCGACGTGCCCCAGGTCGCCCCGGCTGCCCGGGCCGGTGAGGAAGACCAGCGTGTCGCCGAGCCGGTCCTGCCGCAGCCGGTTGGCGGCGGCGCGCAGCGCGTCGTCGGCGGTGGAAAGCTGCGCCGCGGCGAGCCGGTCCAACGGCCCGCCGCCGGTGAGCCCGCCGCCGCCGGCGGCGCCCGGTGCGATGGCGCTCGATGCGGTGGCGTCCGGTACGGCGGCGCCCGGTGCGGCGGTCTCCGGGTCGGGGGCGACGAAGAGCAGCACCACCGGCAGGTCCTCCCGGAACGCGGCGGTCACGATCGACGCCGCCGCCTCGCAGCCCGACTCGAAGCTCTCGGCCACCCCGTCCACCCGGTCGGGATAGGCGGCGGCCCGGTTGTCCAGCAGCACCACGATCCGGGGCAGGCTGGTGTCCACGTTCTCCCGCACCATCAGCTCACCCACCCGGGCGCTGGTGCGCCAGTGCACCCGGCGCAACTCGTCGCCGACCACGTACTCGCGCAGCGAGTCGAAGGTGATCGAGCCGTGCGGCACCGCGTCCACCCGGCCGTCCAGGCTGCGCCCGGCGCCGGTGGGCACCGCGCGCAGCGGGTGGATCCGCGGGTGCACCCAGACCGGGACGGTGCCGCCGTACGCGCGGGCCACCGACACCAGCCCGAGCGGGTCACGCCGGGTCACCCGCAGCGGGCCGACCGGCACCACCCCACGGCGCCGGGTCGGCACGTCGTAGCGGACGGTGGTGTCCCGGCCGGGGCGCAACCGCAGCACCGGCACCGGCACCGCCCGGTCCCCGCACCGGTCCTCGGCCACCAGGCTCGCCGCCCGCAGCCGGCCGCTGTTGCGCACGGTCACCGTCATGCTCGCCGGCTCACCCCGGGCCACCCGGTCCGGGTCGGCGCTGCGGGCCACCTCCAGCCGGGGCCGCCAGGCCGCGGTCAGCACGGCGTAGCCGACCGCGGCGCCGGCCGCCGCGCCCAGCAACGTCAACTCCGGGTACGCGAAACGGAACCCCACCCCGAGCAGCACCACGGCGGCGACGAGCAGCCCGACCCCGCGGGCGGTGATCCCCACGCCGACCCGCCGGTCAGCCCTGCACCGGGGCCGGCTGCCCGGACGGCAGCGGCACCGGCACCGAGGCGACCGCCTGGCGCAGCACCTCGGCGGCGGTCACCCCGCGTACCTGAGCGTCCGGGGTGAGCAGCAGCCGGTGCGCGAAGACCGGCTCGGCCAGCGCCTTCAGGTCCTCCGGCATGATCCAGCCGCGCCCGTCGATCAGCGCGTACGCGCACGCCGCCCGGGTCAGCGCGATCACACCCCGGGGGCTGACCCCGACCCGCACCTGCGGGTGGTTGCGGGTCGCGGCGGCCAGCCGGACCGCGTACGCGTAAAGGGGCTCGGCGATGTGCACCCGGCGGGCCATCTTCACCATCTCGCCGACGGTGGCGGTGTCGGTGACCGCGGTGAGCGCCTCGGGGGAGCGGACCGTGGCGCCGCGCAGCACCTCCACCTCGACCGCCTCGTCCGGGTAGCCGACGGAGAGCTTCACCAGGAAGCGGTCCAGCTGCGCCTCCGGCAGCCGGTAGGTGCCGTCCATCTCGACCGGGTTCTGGGTGGCGACCACCAGGAACGGCTGCGGCACCGGGTGCCGGACGCCGTCCACGGTGACGGTGCGTTCCTCCATCACCTCCAGCAGCGCCGACTGGGTCTTCGGCGACGCTCGGTTGATCTCGTCGGCGATGACGATGTTGGCGAACACCGGCCCCGGGTGGAACTCGAAGCCCCGGGTGGCCTGGTTGAAGATGGTCACCCCGGACACGTCCGAGGGGAGCAGGTCCGGGGTGAACTGGATCCGCCGCCACTGCCCCTTCACCGTCGCGGCGATGGCCCGGGCCAGCGTGGTCTTGCCGACGCCGGGCACGTCCTCCAGCAGCACGTGCCCCTGGGCGAAGAGGGCGGTCAGCGCCAGCCGGACCACCTGCGGCTTGCCCAGCACGACCGCGTTGACGTTCTCGGCCAGCCGGGCGGCGAGGGCGGCGAAGCCCTGCACCTCCGGCTGGGTGAGCGGCTCGTGGGTGTTCACGGGTGGTGCTCCTTGCCTGAACGGGTCAGCAGGTCGGCAGGACGTTGATGTTGTCGCCGCCCTCCAGGTTGAGCCAGGCCCAGGGGATGTAGTTCTTCCCGCTGTACTCGACCTGCACCCACCAGGTGCTCGCCTTCTGGTTGTTGTAAATCCACGAGTCGACGTGATCGCCCGACTTCTTGCAGTACGCCTTCAGCCGGGTGCCCGGCTTCGCCCAACCGACCTGCCGGTCGTTGTCCTGCCGGGTGACCGAGAAGATCTCGTTGCCGTTGCGGCCGTCCACGTCCTTGTTGCAGTACGTGCGCTGGTCGCCGTCGGGGCCGTTGTTGCAGGTGGCGATCCCGTAGAGGGCGTCGGTGGTCTGCGCGCGGGTGGCGGTGCCCTCGCCGGCGGCGTTGCTCGCGGTCACCGTGAAGGTGTACTTCGTGCCCGGGGCCAGGCCGCTCATCGTGATGCTGGAGCACGGGCCGGTCTTCGCCGGCTCGCCGGACGTGCTCAGCGAGCAGGACGCCTGCCCGCCGCCGGCGTCCACCGTGAACGTCACCGTCGCCGCCGTGGCGGTCGCCGACGAGCCGGTCACCGTGACCCGCGGCTCGGCCACCGTCCGCGCCGTCGCGGTGGCCTCCGGGCCGGGTCCGGCCTCGTTGACCGCCTTCACCTTGACCGTGACGTTCTGGCCGTTGCCCAGCCCGCTCACCGTGGTCCGGGTGTCGGTCACCTCGCTGCTGCGCCCGCCCACGTCCACCAGGTACTTCGTCACCGGCCGGCCGTTCGCCTCGGCCGGCGACCACTGCACCGCGACCGTGCCCGGCTGGTTGGCCACCGTGCTCGCCCGCAACCCGGCCGGCTGCCCCGGCGCCGCGTACGGCACCACCGTGTTGCTGACCGGCGACGCCGCCGACCCGGCGCCCTTGTCGTTGACCGACACCACGGTGAACGCGTACTGGGTGCCGTACTCCAGCTCGCCGGCCGGCACCACCAGCTCAGTCTTGCGCGACTCACCGGCCGGGGCGTTGGCGCCCGCCGAGGTGGCCGTCACCACGTACTTCGCGATGGTGTTGCCCTGTCCGTTCGCCGCCGGCCACCGCACCAGCACCGTGCCGTCCGGCCGCTCCTGCGCGGTGACGCTGGCCGGCGGATCGGGCACCGCCGCGGTCGGGATGACCGGGTTGCTGGTCCGCGCCGGGCCGGCGCCCTTGGCGTTCACCGCGTGCACCGAGAACCGGTACGTCTCACCGTTGGTCAGGCCCTTGATCTCCACGGCCCGCTGGTTGGCGCCCACCTCGTGCCGCTGACCGGCGCCCTCCACCACGTACCGGATGATCTGCGCGCCGTTGGCCGCGGCCGGCCGCCAGCTCACCCGGGCCTGCGCGTTGCCGGCGGCTGCGGTGACGCTGCGCGGCGCGCTCGGCTTGCCGACCTTGGGCTTCTTCGGCGGAGGCGGCGGCGGGGGAGCCGGCGGCGGGTCGCCGCCGAGCACGTCGTTGGCGTACTTGTCGACCTCGCGCATCTGGTGCTTGTCGTTGACCACCCGCGCGGTCGAGGTGTCGGGCGCGTTGATGAACAGGTGGTTCTCCCGGACCTCCAGCTCCAGCGGCCCGGTGGTCTTGCCGCGGATGGTGTCGACCAGCTGGCCGTTGGCGTCGAAGGAGTAGACGGTGCCGGTGGCCTCGTCGGCGCAGTAGAACCGGTTGGCCCAGGCCACCGCGGGGGAGAGCCGGTCACCGGTGCCCGGCACGGTGAACGCCCGCACCTCCCCGCCGGCACCGACCGCGTGCACCTTCCGCTCGTCGGCCACCGTCACCGGCACCACCGGGCCGCTGGTGCGGATGGGCAGCGCGCCGGGAGCGGTCATCGGCAACGGCGTCCTGCGGACCTCGCCGCGCTGCACCCGGACCAGGGTGCCGGCCGTGCGGTCGAGCACGGCGACCCCGTCGTCCAGGGTGGAGACGACCAGCTCGTGGCTGGCCTCGGCGACGTCGTACGTCTCCACCTGCTTCGGGCTCAACCCGGCGCCGGCCGGAGCGGCCGAGGCGGGCGCGGAGGGCAGCGTCGCCGCGGTGATCGCCGAGACGGTGCCCTCGCTCGGCACCGCGATCCACAGCCGACCCTCGCCGTCGAACGATCCGCCGGTGATGCCCGGCGGGTAGCGCACCGGCTCACCGACCGGGGCCAGTGAGCGCGGATCGAGCTGGCGGACCACGCCCTGCACCGCGTCGACGACGAACGCGGCGTCCTCGTGCAACGCGACGTTCACGCCCAGGCCGGGGGTGGTACGGGTGGTCGCGGTGATCTGCAGCGTGGCCAGGTCCAGTGAGCTGACCTGACCGGTGTTCAGGTCCCGCAGGATCAGCAGCCGGTCGGTCTGGGTGACCTGCATCGGGTGCCGGCGGGCGGCCGGGACCTCCACCCGGGTGTCCACCCGGGCGGTGACCCCGTTGACCCGGGCCAGCTCGCTGCGCGCGGCGCTCCACAGCCAGGAACTCGCGTCGTAGCTGGCCACCGCGTTGTCGGCGGCGCCGAGCCCGAGCACGGTCAGCCCCATGGCGGCGAGCAGCGCGGCCACCGTGGCGATGGTGACCAGGCCGCCCCGGAACCGCGATCGGGGGCGAGTGGCGTCGGTGCGCACGGCGTCGTCGATGGTGGCCACAGCCCGGTGCCTCCCCTGGTCGTCCTGGCAGGTGGCGCGCCCGTCGGCGACCCTCCCCTGAGCCGGGTGCCATCATATGGCCCGGCCGAGGGTGGGGGAACCCGCACCGTCCCGCTGTGGACACCCAGCGTGTGTGGCCGGTGTGGACGTTCAGCGCGGCGAGGCGCCGCCCTCCCGGTCGGTGCAGACCTGCCCGGAGGTGGCGAACGAGTCGGTGGAGTAGACCGCCAGCACGGTGAAGCAGTAGTCCACCCGGGAGTTCAACCCGTTGACCGTGTAGGTGGTCTGCCCCGGGTCCACCGACGCCATCACGCCCAGCGCCTGCCCGGTCCGTCCGCCGGCCACCATGAACGGCACCGCCCCGCCGGCCGGGTCGGTCCAGGTCAGCGTGATGGTGGCGGTGTCGTCGCGCAGCTTCAGGTCGGTCGGGGGCGGGCCGGCCGCGGTCGCCTCGGCCGAGGCCGACGGCACCGGGTCGGCCGGCGGCGACGCGTCCCGGCCGAGCACCAGCGCGCCCACCCCGGCCACCGCCGCCACCGCCACCACCGCGGCGGCGACCGCGACGACCACCGTCGTCCGGCTCCGGCCGCCCGACTCCGGCTCCTCAATGGAGTACGCAGGCAGCGTCGACGGGTACGCCGGCTGCTGCGGGAACGCCGACGCCGCCGGCGCGTCCCCGGTCGTGTCGGGCGCGGCTGTCGGCTCCGGTGCAGGCTCGAGCCGCGGCTGGTCCAGGTCGAGGTCCACGTAGCCCGGTGTGTCGTCCTCCTCGTCCGTGTCCTCGTCGTCGGAGTCGTCCGACTCGGCGTCGTCGACCGGAGCGGCCAGCGGCTGCGGCGGCGCCATGCTGCCCCACGGCGGGGCGGTCATCCCCCACGGCGGCACCGGCGGAGCACTCACCGGCGGCGGCGCCACGGGCGGCCCGCTCACCTGATGCGGATGCCCGGGCGGCGCGCTGACCGGGTGCGGGTACCCGGGCGGTGCGCTCACCGGGTGCGGGCCGGGCGGTGCGCTGACCGGGTGTGGGTGTCCGGGCGGTGCGCTGACCGGGTGCGGTCGGGGCGGGTAGGCCGGCTGCGACGGTGCGTTGACCGGTGGCGGCGGCAGGGGCGTGCCGCTGACCGGGTGCGGGTGCGCCGGCGGCGCGCTGACCTGCGGTGCCGGGTACGCGGCGTGCGGTGGTCCGCTCACCGGGTGCGCCGGCGGTACGGCTGGTGGCGGTTGGCGGACCTGCCGTGCCGGCCCGGGCGGCGCGCTCACCGGCGGGGCCGGCGCGGCGCTCAACGGTGGCGCGCTTGCCGGCGGGGCCGGCGGTGCGCTGACCGGCGGTGCGGGCGGTGCGCTCATCGGCGGCGTGCTCATCGATGGTGCGCTGGCCTGGCGGGCTGGCGGTGCGCTGACCGGCGGCGTGCTGACCGGCCCGATCGGCGGTGCGCTGACCGGGTGGGGGTGAACTGGTGGTGCACTGACCGGGGGCGTCGGGGGAGCGCTGGCGGGGTGCGCCGGTGGGGCGCTGATCGGCGGTGCTGGGGGCGCACTCGCCGGCGCCGCGCTGCCCGGACGGGCCGGCGGTGCGCTGACGGGCGGTGCGCTCACCGGTGTGGTCGGCGGTGCGCTGACCGGGGGAGCGGGTGGTGCGCTCACCGGCGGGGGTGGCGTGTTCACCGGCGCGGGTGACGGGGGCGCGCTCACCGGCTGTGCGGGCGAGGGCGGCGAGGCCGGCGAGGCGGAGCTAGGTGGCGTGGCCGGCGTGCTGGCGATCCGTGCCACCTCCTCGGCCAGCAGCGGCCCGATCTGCTGGACCTGGATGGTCGGCTTGTCCCACCCGGGCGCCGGGATCGGCGGCGGGTCCGGCAGTTGCTGCTTTCGCGTGGACGCGCCGGACTCCTCAGGGGTGCCCTGCCGTGGCTGCCGGGCCGGGACGACCTGCGGATTTGCAGGGGCCGCACCGGCGGCGCTCGCGGGCGGCGCCGACATCTGCCGGGCCGGGCTGGTGGGGTTCACGGGCGCTGCCGACACCGGCTGCGCCGGGCCGGCGGCGCTCGCGGGCGGTGCTGACGGCGGCCGTGCCGGGTTCGTGGGCGGCGGTGCCGGATTCGCGGCCTGCGGCGTCGCGGACGGTTCCGGGGCTGGTTGCGTCGCACGGCTGGACGGCGGCGCGGTCGGTGGTGCGGAGAGCTGGCGTGCCGGGTCCGCGGCGGGCGCTTCGGGCGCCGACTGCGCCGGCCGAGTCGGCGGTGCCGCGACGTGCCGTACCTGGTCAGCGGCCGGCCGGTCGGGAGCCGGCCGGGACGGGTCGGTGGCGTGCGGTGCGTAAGCCGGTCGGGCCGCCGCGGCCGTCGGCTGTACCGGGGCCTGCCGGGCAGGTTCCGCGGGCGGCTGCGGCGGGGCCCACGGCGACTGTCGCGGGGCCGGCATGGCCGGGGCGGTGCGGTGCTGCGGCGGCGGACCGGGCGGAGGCGGGAGCTGCTGTGCCGCGCCGGCCTCGCCGAGGGCCGACATGGGCACTGTGCTGTCCCCGCCGACCTGTGGCGGTGGTGGAAGCGGCGGTGCGGGCAGCACCGGAGGCGCCGGGACGTGCGGCACCGTCGGGGCGGCCGGAGCGGTCCGTGGTCCAGGGCCCGGTGCGCCGTGTGGTGGCACGGACGGCGGTGCTGGGGCGGTCGGCGGCGCGACGGGCTGCGCGGCGACCTGGGGGGCCGGCGGAACGGCGGCGCGTGTCGGCGGAACCGGCGCCGCCGGACCGCGGTTGGGCAGCGGTGGCGGAGCGGGGAGGGGTGGGCCTGGCGGAACCGGTGCGACCGGTCGGCCCGCCTGGTGGGCTGGGGGCGCCGGCGGGACCGGAACGGGCGGGGCCGGCGGAATCGGTCCGGTTGGACGGCCTGTCTGCTGGGCCGGTGGGATCGAGGCGGTCGGCGCCTGCATGGGGCCCGGCGGGGGCAGCGGAGCCGGTGCCGCCGGACGGCTCGCCTGCTGGACAGGTGGCGCCGGCGGGGTGGGCGGAGCGACGCGGTGCGGGTGTGCCGCCGCGGCCGGCGGCGGGGGTGTGGCGTGGGCCGACGCCGAACGACCAGCGGCATGGTGACCGTGCGGGGCCGGGTGGGGTGCGGGTACCCCCGGCCCGGCGGTGTGCGCGGCCGGGGGAGGGGCGGCGAGCGGTGGACGCGGGATGTTCGGGGTGGAGTGGGCGGGCGTGGCGGTGTCACGGGGCGGCACCGGGGGCGGCGTGGGCAACGGCGGAGCGGACGCCGGCCGGGCGGCTGGTGCCTGCGGCGGGTGAGCGGCGACCGTCGGGCCGACCGGCGGCTGGTCGGTGGCGGGGATGGTGGTCACGGACACGGTCGGCCCGCTGAGCGCCGCGCTGGGCCGACCGCTGGTGGGAGCGGGCGGTTCCGGGGTGGGAGCGGCCTGGCCGAGGTACTGCTGTGCCGTGCGTACGGCCGGGTGGTCGGCACCGAGCACGGCGGGCCCGGCGGTGGCGATCCGGATGTAGTTGCGGCGCGCTTCGTGCCGATTGCCCAGTTCGTCCGCTACTCCGGCCAGCTCGAACGAGAGCGCCAGCATCAGCGGCTCGGCGTGCGACCAGCGGCGCTCGCCCGCGGCGAACGCCTCCTCCAGCACCCGGCGGGCGGCGCCCGGGTCGTCCGCCTCACGGTGCAGCCGGGCCAGCAGGTGCGCTGTGTTGAGCACATCCGGGTGGTCTTCGCCGTACGCCGGTCGGGCGGACCCGATGGCCTCGGCGAGCATCCGGCGGGCGGCGGTCAGATCGCCAGCGGCGCGCAGCGCGAGAGCCCTCTGTTGGACGACGGCCAGGGAAGCGGGATGGGACACGTGGCCATGCTGCCGGTTGACGGCGGCCGCACGCTACCCGGGGCGCGCCCGTCCCATCCTCGCCGGCACCGGCTGATCCCGGCTGAGCTGGGCGTGAAGGGTCGCGGCGGGAGGGGTGGAAGCCGATGTGCATGATCCACCCCGGCCGTGTACAGTAACTCCCCGTGCGGCCCGCCGGGCGGCCGAACGGGTGACGGTTCACCCGGATCGGCGCGGTAGGCTGGACGATGCAGGTCCGGGTGGCGGAATGGCAGACGCGCTAGCTTGAGGTGCTAGTGCCCGTATAGGGCGTGGGGGTTCAAGTCCCCCCTCGGACACCAAACAACGTACGACTGAATCGGGCCGCCGAGCTGGGAAAGTCCAGCTAGGTGGCCTTCGTGGTCTCCGGGTTGATCTTCGCGTCGGGACACCTCGGGAACAGGCGTTCCCCTGGGGGCCATCAGGACGGAGCCCGAGCCCGGCATTGCTGAGGGAGACGGTAACGGTCCCACCGTCGCGCATATAGGTGCGCCGGCGGCTGGCCCGGACGACGCCCACAGCCGCCTGTTCGTGTGGAGGAGCAGTGGCGACAGCCACGCAGAGGCCGTCGCAGCCGGCCGATCCCCACCACTGGTGTTGTCGTTGTGACCTGCAGGAGGTCAGCTCTTGGAAACCAGGATCCAGAACGTCCGACTGAACGCCACGTCAAATGAGCAACTCATGGCTCTGGCAGACGCCGGGGCCGCAGCCTTTGGCCACACCGCCACACTCCAGGTGGAACGGGCCCTGGCCCAGCTTCTGCGGTTACGCGTCGCACAGATCAACAATTGCAGCTACTGCCTTCTGGTGCACCACGCCGCTGCCCGCACCGCCGGCATCCCGCCGTCCAAGGTCGAGACTCTCACCGCCTGGTGGGAGACGCACCTGTTCACCGAGGAGGAGCGAGCCGCGCTGGCCTACGCCGAGGTGTTGACCAGGGCCGCCGACGCCACCGTCAACGACCGGGTCCAGGAGGCACACGACAGATTGGCCGTGCACTTCACGGAGGACGAGATCCTGGAGATCGTTGCCGTTGTGATCAACATGAACATCTGGACACGACTCAAGCTCGCCGAGGGTGCCATGCCCACGATGGCGCCTCCTGTGTGAGTTGACACCCGTGTGGAAGCCGGCGGATCCCGTCGCCAGGCTCCAGGTGATCCCGGCGATGGTTCGCAGCCTGCGCGCCACGTTGCTCACTTCCCCGGCGGCACCGGCCTGCCGGTCCGGGGGCCGCCCAGAGCAGCAGCGTCCTCGTGGGCGCGCCGCGCCGACCTCGATCATCAGCATCCGCCACGACAAGTAGCAGCGCCTCTGGGCGTCCGAATGATCGGCGGCCCAGATCGTCCTCAGTGACGACGCAATTCGCCGGGCGCCGGGGTCAGGAGGGAGTCGCCCGGGCCGTGACTGCCCGCCGGGTACTCCTGCAACGGCACCGCTCCCGCCCGCCATGTCTCGAGCACCGGCTCCACGATGCGCCAGGAGTCCTCGACGGTGTCGCCCCGCACCGACAGCGCCGGGTCGCCCTCGAAGGCCCCGCGCAGCACCTCACCGTACGGCGGCAGATCCCCCGGCCCGAAGTCGGCCGTCAGGTTCACCTGATCGAGCTCCAGCGGGTTGCCCGGACCGTTGATGTTGACGTCAAGGCCCAGCCGGTCCGGCCCGAAGCCGATCCGCAGCCGGTCCGGCTGCTCGTAGCCGGTCAGCCCGGTGGGTACCCGGGGTGGCTGTTTGAAGGTGACGACGGCTTCCTTGCGCTTGCCGACCAGGGCCTTGCCGGACCGCAGCCGGAACGGCACGCCCGCCCAGCGCCAGGTGTCCACGGCCAGCACCACCTCGGCGAGCGTCTCGGTCCCCCGGTTCGGGTCGATGCCCGGCTCGTCGGCGTACGCGGGCAGCCGCCGCCCGTCTGCCTCCCCGGCCGTGTACCGGGCCCGCCTGCTCCATCGCACCGGGTCGCCGCCCCATACCCGCGTGGCCCGCAGCACCTGGGCCTTGCCGCCGCGCAGGTCCCAGGCATCCAGTGTGGGCGGGGCATCCATCGCGATCAAGGCGAGGACCTGCAGCAGGTGGCTCTGCACCATGTCGACGAGCGCGCCAGCTCCGTCGTAGTAGCCGGCGCGGCCCTCAAGGCCCAGGGTCTCGTCGAAGACGACGTCCACGCAGGCCACGTGCGCCGAATTGAGCACCGGCTCGAAGATCCGGTTAGCGAAGCGCAGCCCGAGGATGTTCACCACGGTGGACTTGCCGAGGAAGTGGTCGATGCGATGCACCTGGTCCTCAGGCACGAGCCGGGCCAGGATGCCGTTGAGGGACCGCGCCGAGACGGCGTCGGTGCCGAACGGCTTCTCCAACATCAGCCGGGTGCCGGGCGGAAGGCCGATGCGTGCGAGCGCGGCGGCGGTCCGGGCGGTGATCATCGGTGGCAGCGCGAAGAAGATCACCAGCCGGCCGCGACAGAGGGTCAGCAGCCGCCGCAGGTCCTCCTCGCGGGTGACGTCGGCCGAGACGTACCGACTGGTCCGGACGACCTCGGCCGCCCGGGGACCGTCGGCGCCGACCGTCGCGAAGGCGTCGGCCACGCGGCGGCGCCACCGCTCGTCGTCCCAGTCCTCGGTGCCGCTGCCGATCAGTGTGAGGCCGGGCTGGGCGCCGGTGGCCACCAGTCGGCCGAGCCCGGGCAGCAGCAGGCGCGCGGCCAGGTCACCGGTGCCGCCCAACAGCAGCAACGTCTGGGAGACGTGGTCCCCGGCGGCGGGAAGGCCGGCCACGGGACCGGGTGCGCTCGGAGGCGATGTCGTCATGCCACCACCATGCCCTGCCGGTCGGGCAGGTTGGCGCCCCTTCAGGGGGATGCGCCCCGGTCGTTGCGCAGTGAAGCCGGCTCCGATCTGGGCGGAATCAGCGTCGAGGAGCGTCGGCGGCCGGCTCGCTCGCCGATCTTCATGGTGGCAGGCATCACCAGCACCGCCGAGTGGCAGGCCCTGCGTGTAATCACCGTGTGCCCCTTCCGCCCCGGGGCGCGGCGCATCACCACCTACTGCGGCGTGCCCAGCGATTCCGTTTTTACTCCGCGGCGGATCAGCAACAAGGTTGGCGGCCACGCAGCGAAGAAGCCGAGGATCAACCCGACCTGAATAATGAGCCAAAACACCGGACTACTAGGCAGCAGGCCGTGGAAAAAATGAAGATGCATCAGCGTCAGCCAACCCACCAGGGCGAGCTCGAAGACGGATACGGTCAGCAGGTCTCCCCTGATAAATTTCCGCATCGCGGCCCACACCCTTCGGCCACCCGTAGGAGCCTCGGTGGAGTAGCGAAATGCAACGCCTACCGCCACTGCGCCCACATAGTCGCCGACGACTTCGGGCCACAGTGTGCTGCCGAATAGTTCGAGACCAATGCCGTAGGTGATTGGCGTAGCAATGAGGACGCCCAGAGTGCAGTGCGTCGCACAATGATACGTTTGGATTATCGTATGAGCGTGTCGCGAGGTCCTGGGTGGGTTGCCGTGCCGGTCCAGCCACCGGGGAGACTGGGGTCTACCCCACTGTCGATAGGTCAGGACGGCTGCTGGGCCTAGGTAGAGGGCCGTTGCCGGCCAGACTATCTCCATGATCTTGGCCGGCTGGCGATAGCCAAGAACAAATTGGTCAACAACGACCACGACGGTGCTGGCCAACACCACGAACAGTGCAGCCCACGAAAGCATCACCAGCCACGTCGGTTGCACAATCATCTCCGTTCGCTCCTGGGCGCTCGATGCAACGTCGTTGCGGCGGCAGTGACGAACTCCGCCACCAGGTGGGCAATGCGACCCAAGATGCCGTCTCAAACATGAGAGCACACCGGGCGGCAGGGCCCCGGCAAAGTCGTCAGGTGAGGCCGAGTAGTGCCAGCGGGCGGCTGCTGGCACGGGCGTGATGCCGGTTGGCGGCAGCGATGTTGGTGATGCTGGTGGTGCGCAGCGCACCGACGGCCGTTGCGGAGGGCGGCCATGACCTCGGGGCCGGGTGCCGCTGCGGGAAGTCGATGCCGGCGGAGATCGTCAGGATCGTCTGACGGCCCACCGGCGTGCTGTCGTGTCAACAGAACGCGTTTATTGACGGGTCGCTGCTGCCTCGCGGCCGAGGCGGGCCCGGGCTCGGGCCATACGAATGGCCGCGGTCAAGGCCGAGATGTCGTAGGCGCCGTAGTGGCGGCGGCCGTTGATGAAGAACGTCGGGGTGCCGGACACTCCGCTGTTGTCAGCGGAGTCGATGTCGCTGTCGATGCGGCTGGCATGGGCGTGGCTCATCAGATCGTCGTGGAACCGTTTCTGATCCAGACCGAGTTCGCCGGCGTCTTTGATGAGATCAGTGATGTCCAGGTTGTCCTGGTGGTCGAGCAACAGGTCGTGCATCTGCCAGAATTTGCCCTGAGCGGCTGCTGCTTCGGCGGCCTCGGCTGCTAGCCGGGCTTGCGGGTGCACGTCTGACAGAGGCAGGTGACGCCACACGAAACGCAGGTCGGCGTCGCCCAGCAACTGCCGGACGGCCGGCCGGCCTTCCCGCAGTACGGGCACTGGAAGTCGCCGTACTGCACCAGCGTCACCGACGCACCGGCTGGGCCGCGGACGTGGTCCTGCTTCTCGTCGACCGCTGGGATGAGGTCGATCAGCTCCGTCACGTCGCCGAAGAGCGCCCGGATGCGCTTGTCCTGAGGCAACGCGCTAGCGACGCGGAACGCGATCCGGGTCAGCACTGAGGATACGATCGCGGCGCTGAGCACCCCGACTTTGGCCTCGGCCAGTTGGTCGCCGGTGAAGGCCAGGCTGGCGATCAGCAGCGACACCGTGAAGCTGACACCGGCGATCGTGCCGCTGCCGAGCACGCCCGCCCAGCCCACGGCCGGACGGATGCGCCCGTGTGAGATCCAGGTGAGCCCGGCCGAGGTGCCGATCACGGCGAGCGGCTTGCCGACGACATACCCGAGCAGCACGCCCCAGGTGACAGGCGACGCGAGCGCCTGGGCCAGGAACGGACCGTCGATGCTGATGCCGGCGTTGGCTAGGCCGAACAGCGGCACGATGACGTAGCTGGACCATGGGTGGTAGATGCGCTGAAGGCGGTCGTTGGGCGATAGCGTATTCGCGAGGCCGATCGAAGCCGTACGCGCGAGCGTGGGCGTCGGCTGCTCACGGAACGACCGGAACAGTCCGCTGACCTTCTCGAGCTCAGCTCGGCCGGGAGAGTAGGCAAACGCGGTCAACCCGATGGCCAGTCCGGCCGCCACCGGGTCGACTCCGCTGACCAGCAGCGCGCCCCACATCACGATGGCGGCCGGCACGTAGCCCAGCCACGTCGGACGCCGCCTGCGCGGATGGCCAGCATGACCGCGAACGCCGCTCCGGCCACCACGATGGGCATCACCGTGATGTCGTCGCTGTAGACCAGGGCGATGACGATGAGTGCGATCAAGTCGTCGACCACGAACACGGTGAGCAGGAAGATCCGGACCCGGTCGGGCACGCCCCGGCCGAGCAGTGCCAGCATGCCCAACGCGAGGGCGGTGTCGGTCGACATAGCCACGCCCCAGCCGTGCGCGCCCGGCCCGCCGTGGTTGATCCCAGGAAGATCAGTACCGGGATCAGCATGCCGATCACGCCGGCCACGCTGGGCAGCACGAAACGTCGCCGGTCGCGTAGGTCGCCCAGGTCGAACTCGCGCCGCGCCTCAAGGCCGACGACAAGGAAGAACAGCGTCATCAAGCCGCTGTTGATCCAGGTCTGCAGGTCGTGGGAGAGCTCGAGGTGCCCGAGGCGCAGGGACAACTGGGTGCGCCATACGGCTTCGTAGGAGCCGAGGGTCGATGTTGGCCCAGAGCAGTGCGGCGAGGATGGCAGCCACGAGCACGCCGGCGCTGCCGGACTCAATTCGCAGGAAGGCTCGCAGCGGTGACGCCAGGTTTTGCTTCCAGATCGTTCGGCCGGTCTTGGTTTCGGTCACACGTCACCTTTCGACGCGCTGGCCGGGCCAGCATGGATAGCTGGATCACGTGCCGCAAGGGGGCACGCGACCCCTCGGTTCAGTACTGATCGCGCCGCCCCAGCTGTGGTCGGCTGCGGAAAGAGCGACGAGGCCCGCCGATGCCTGCAGGGCGCGGGCGACTATCAGTGAGCTCATGGTCGGGACGACCACGCACCTGATGGACGCGATGGCGAGCCCCGGCGATACCCACGAGGATGATTCGCCTGCGACCGTAGCGGTCGCCCTGGGAGCGCGCCGGCCAGCAGGATCAGCGCGGCCACTTGGGGCGGAGCGACACCCGCTTGCTGCTCGGCCGTGATCGCCGAGCTGCACGCGGCCTGATCTCAGCGCCCGACGAACTCGGTCCTCACGCTCCATGCGAACTGAATCAGCAGGGTCACCGGGGACCTCTCGGCGATCTCATGCATCACCTTCAAGTCGTCGGGGTCAGGTTCCTCGCTGAGCGTGATCGTGCGCTGCAGGTAACGCTCTGCGCCTTCCTGCTCGGGTTCGTGGTAGTCGATCTCGACGGTGATGTCGCCGGCGGTGTCGTACTTGTAGTCGACATACTGCCGCAGCGTCTGAGCAGTGCACGACGCGAGCGCCATCAACAGGTACTCCGTCGGCGTCGGGCCTTCGCCGAGTGCGCCGTTGTGCGGTTCATCGGCGACGAACGTGAAGCCGCGGGTGGTCATGTCCGTGCGCCGGCGCTCAGTGGCCGGAAGGACAACTCGAGCGGATGCGACGACACGATCCTGATCGGTTTCCATCAGCCGCGCCTTCCTGTAGATCCAGTGGTGACGGTCCAGGTGTGCGAGTCCGGCAGCCGAGCCGCAGTCTGAGCGGGGGCTGTGGCCGGGCGTATCACCCATGACCGAGTACCTCCGCAGGCTAGCTTTCGCGGACTCTATAGTCCAATTGGCTGGTCGCTGCGAGACCTGCTCGGCCGTCGTGACCGTGACGACAGGGTGGCCCTAGGTGCAAGCGACAGGCGGATCAGGGCGAGATGCCCAGTCGAACCCGGTTAACGCCAAGCCCCAGGAATGGACTTGCTGGTCCGTTAAGGCTAGGGCGTGTCGACGTTCGCGCGTCGCCTCGCGCGGCTCGGACGGACCGAAAACCGGACAGCGTGAAGGGAATAGATGTATAGGGATGTAGTTGCACTACAAGGCGATCCAACGACGCGAGGAACGCCTCGACGGCAGCTTTCTCGCCGCGGTGAAGACGACCGGCACATACGGTCGGCCAACGTGTCGCGCCAAGACCCCTCGCACGATGTCGAGGCAGCATTGCTCGAACAGATAGGCGCCGGCATGCCGGCACTGGTGCCCGCGCCGAGCCGGGGTAGGCCGGGCAGCAGCGCGGCTTGGCGCTCAAGACCTAGAGGATCCTCCGCCACCGGGATCGATGCTGCTGGCGATGGTTACGGAGGCATTCGGCGAGGTGGTTCAGGGTTCGGCTGGACAGCGGGATCGTGGCGGGGTGAGACAGCATGGCGAGGCTACAGGTCGGGGCATCGGATCTTGGTTCAACTGCTGCCTTACCTGGAGCGCCGCGCTCTCATCGATCTCCGGGCTGCTCGCACCCGACGCGAGCAGTCTGATCACGACTAAGGGGCCCAATTACCGGGGTCGGCTCACCGGACGGCTCCACGAGGAACGATTTGACGTGTTCCAGCGCCATGTCCAGAGCAACTTCCATGGGTGCGACGTTGTGCGCGGCGTTCGCCAGCAAGTAGCCGCCTTGCAAAGCCGCCATCAATCCCGTGGCCAACTTCTCCGGGTCGGCGTCCTGGCGCAGTGCACCGCTGTCCCGCATCCGGTGCAGGCCATCACTGATCAGCTTCTCCCATGCCGCAAACGTCTCCGACAGAGACGATCGAGCCTGCTCATCTTGATCGGACAGCTCGAGAGCCATCGACCCGAGGCCGCACCCGTACTTGCCGTTGTTCAGCGAGTTGGCCTGAACCAGGGCGTCACGCCACCGGACCAGCCCTGAGAACGACCTCAGTCGTTCGAGCCCTGCACGCTCACGCTGAAGCACAAGCGCGCCTCGATATTTGACCAACGCGCGCACGAGCTCCTGCTTGTCGGCGAAGTGGTGGTAGAGCTGAGACTTGCTCGTCTGGCTTGCCTTGCGGACGTCGTCAAGGGTCGTCGCGTTCACTCCGCGCACGAACATCAGCCGGTTCGCTGCCTCGAGGATCCGCTCTCGCGTCGCGATGCCCCGCTTACTGATCCTCCGCTGATTCGGAGGCGCAGCCACCTGCTCGTCGCTCATCTGTCAAGTGTATCCAGCGCACCAGATATCCCAGGAAGAATGGGACTTCAGAGTCCATCCGGCGCCATGTCGCGTTCGCGCGACGGTGAAGGACGAACGCATCCGCCGCCGGCTTAGCGAGCTGTGCCACCACCGCTAGATCATCGATCGGACGAGCCTTTGCGGGACTATCCGGTCCTAGCTGAAACGAGTGCTGGTCAGGAGTTGCTCGGCCACCTGTCGTGAGCGGTCCGCCGGAGAGAGCCGCACCCATCCGGCCGACTCCTCGTCCGGGCCGACCACCTCGGCCCCGGGCCGGCGCGCGGACCCGGGGTCCGCGCGCCGGAGGTGTCAGGCAGTCGCCCGCTTCGGAAGCTTCCACCCAGGGCGAGGGAAGTGGCAGGTGTAGCCGTTGGGGTAGGTCTGCAGGTAGTTCTGGTGCTCGGGCTCGGCCTCCCAGAAGTCGCCCGCCGCGGTGACCTCGGTGACGACCTTGCCGGGCCACAGCCCCGAGGCGTCGACGTCCGCGATCGTGTCCTCGGCGACCCGCTTCTGCTCGTCGTTGGTGTAGAAGATCGCCGAGCGGTAGCTGGTGCCGATGTCGTTGCCCTGACGGTTCTTCGTCGAGGGGTCGTGGATCTGGAAGAAGAACTCGAGCAATGCGCGGAAGTCGGTCTTCTCGGTGTCGTAAACGACCTCGATGGACTCCGCGTGGGTGCCGTGGTTACGGTAGGTGGCGTTCGGGACGTCGCCGCCGCTGTAGCCGACGCGCGTCGACACGACGCCGGGCTGGCGGCGGAACAACTCCTCCATGCCCCAGAAACAGCCGCCGGCGAGGATCGCCTTTTCGGTGGTCAAGTCGTCTCCTAGCTTGTCGTCGGTGCCGGAGTTGGTGTCACTCGTGAACAGGGTGCGGTACTCGCCGTACCCCGCGTTCTCCAGGTCGTCGAGGTGGATGAACCGCAACGACGCGGAGTTGATGCAGTAGCGCAGTCCACCCTTGTCGGGAGGACCGTCGTCGAAGACATGGCCGAGGTGACTGTCCCCGTGCAGCGAGCGGGCCTCGATCCGGATCATCCCGTGGCTGGAGTCTTCGCGCTCGACCACGTTCGCCTCGGCGATCGGCTTCGTGAAGCTCGGCCAGCCGGAGTTGCTGTCGTACTTGTCGACCGATGCGAACAGCGGCTCGCCGGACACGACGTCGACGTAGATGCCGGGCTCGTGGTTGTCCCAGTAGGCGTTGGCGAACGGACGCTCGGTGCCGTCCTGCTGGGTCACGCGGTACTGCTCCGGGTCGAGCCGCGAAACGGCTTCCTGGTTCTTGCGGTACTGGGTCTGCTCAGACACAGCTCTCCCTTCACGGCCTTTCGACGCGAAGCTGCGGAACCAGGCGAAGCGCGCCTGGACGCGCACATACAGGCGTCCTCCGGGTCGGTAGTATTCCCGCAGCCTCACCTTGGACGGACTATACAGTCCAGATGGGTTGGCCCGAAATGTCGGACGATTGCCCTCCTTTCCTGGCTTCAACTGTGGATACGTACGGCAACAGTAGCGCCCGCTTGATCCAATAGTGGACTTGACAGACCAGTTTTGTCGCGACTAGGTTCGGGGCGTGCCGCCGACTGGGTGCCTCGGCTAGGGAGGAGCTGTCCGACTTGCCCGCCGGCGCCGAGGTCGACGGACGTCTCGCCACTCCCGGCGACACCCTCGCGCCCCAACCGCCACCGATCAACGGGGTGAGGCGCCGAGGCCTGGGGCGCAAATGCTAGGGAAACGGAAATTTGCTCCTCGTGACAGCGCAGGCGAGGACCGGATACAAGGAGGTGCCGGATGAAGGCGATTGTGGTGACAGACGAGGCCGCGGGAACGGCCGGGATGGCGCTGGTGGAGCGGCCTGAGCCGGAACCGGCGATCAACGACGTCGTCGTTCAGGTCCACGCGTCGGGATTCGTCCCGACTGAGACGGCGTGGCCCTCGACCTGGACCGATCGCCTCGGCCGTGACCGGACGCCGTCGATTCCCGGGCACGAGCTGGCCGGAGTGGTCACCGCTCTCGGATATGGCACGACGGGACTGTCGGTGGGGCAGCGGGTGTTCGGCCTCACGGACTGGACCCGCGACGGCACCCTGGCGGAGTATGTGGCCGTCGAGGCGCGCAACCTCGCGCCGCTGCCCGGCGACGTCGACTTCACGGTGGGCGCGAGCCTGCCGATCTCCGGCCTGACCGCCTGGCAGGGACTGTTCGAGCACGGCCGCCTTCAGGCGGGGCAGAGCGTCCTCGTGCACGGAGCGGCCGGCGCAGTCGGTTCGACGGTGACGCAGCTCGCACGTGAGTTCGGCGCCTACGTCGTCGGCACCGGGCGCGCTGCCGACCGTCAGAAGGCGCTCGACTTCGGCGCGCAGGAGTTCGTCGACCTCGACAACGACGTCCTCGAAGCCGTCGGTGGAGTCGACCTGGTCTTCGATGTCATCGGCGGCGACATCGGGAAGCGATCCGCGGGCCTGATTCGAGCCGGAGGAACCCTGGTGTCCGTCGTCGGGCCGCCCGAGGCGCGGCCCGCGGGCGGCCTGGCGATCGATTTCGTCGTGACGCCCGATCGCGCCCAACTGAATGAAATCGTCCGGCGGGTGCGGGACGGGCGACTGCGGACGAACATCGGCAACGTCGCGACCCTCGACGACGCCGTCGCCGCTCTCAATCCGACCGAGCGGATCACCGGGAAGACGATCATCCGCGCTCGTCCGTAAGGAATCGGGGACAGCGAACGGGGTGCCCTTCCTGCCGTCGGGCAAGTCGAGCTGGATGACCGGCGCCATCGCCGACGCCATGGCCGGCGGCAACTGACCCTCGGGGACGGAGCACCGGGGTCACTGCGGCGGGGCTGCGGACGCACCCGTACGCGTCCGCAGCCCGCAGCCCGCAGCCACCGGGGAACCACCCGCAACCGCGGCGAGACCGTGGCTCGGCCGGCCCGAGAGCCCGGCGGACACGTACTCTGGCAGCATCCGCAGGTCGGTCACCTCGAGGAGCTCGTCGCCCGCGGCATCGGCGGCTCGGTCCATCGGCCAAGTTCACCCTCCCGGCGACCAGTGCGGCCCGTTCGGCGCGTCCTCGACGACGCCCCCGGCCGCCGCCAGCCCGTTCAGCAGAGAGTCGACCGTCGCGTGGTCCTTGCGCCCTGGCCAACTGGCGCTGCTCCAGCGTGACGTCGACGAGCTTGCCGAGCGCATCCCGGGCCTCGTCGCCTGCGCCCACCTAGCCTTCACACGATGTCCCCCGGCCGTTGGGGACGCCTGAACCCTTCCTCAGCGATCGGCGCGTGTTCAGACGCGACGCGCGTGTTCAATGCTCATGCCCGGCTGCGCGCGACGGAGGGAATGCCGGGTCTAGAACGTCGGCATATTCCGGATGAGCATCGACGAATGCTGTCGCGAACGGACACGTCACGGTAGCGGTCTTCCCTTGCAGGCGCAGCTCGTCGAGGACGCCGCCGATGAGCCTGGCGGCGACTCCCTTCCCCCGGAACTCGGGGAGCACGGATGTCGCCAACAGGATGACGCGGCTGCCGACCTCGTTGTAGACGAGCCCAGCGGCTGTCCGGTCCCCAATCGTGGCCTCGTAGATGCCGCGCGCGCTGTTGTTGGTGATGACGAGGTCTTCCGCGTCGGGCGCGGTGGCTCCCGACAGGTTCGAGCCACCCGAATCCTGTTCGGCACTGGTCAACGTGATCATGTCCTCGGCGGTGTTCGCCATGTTGTCTCCTGAATCTCGCGTCGGGTCAGCGACCTGGGGTGTGCCCAGTCAGGTCGGATGAAGTGGCAGGAGGATCCCGCCTCGGGCTATCGGTTGGTCGACGTCGGAGACGTTGGCATCATCTGGTTCGCCCCCATTTGCCGGAATCTCGGTGTTCACGCGTTGGGCACCGGAAGGCTGACGACGAGCGATCCACGCAGGTCGACCAGGGCCCGGCCGGTCGTGCGCACCAGGCGCATGACGACGTCCTCGCAGCCGGGACATCGGGCGACGAGGCCGGGCGCTCGGTCGAACACGCGCATCGCGGCCAGCGGACGGGTCATCCGGCAGCCGGCGCAGGTGAGCTCGGCAACGGTGAGGTCGGTCCCGATGATCTCGCCGAGCGGTCCGGCAAGGGCGTTACCGTCCACCCAGGGTGCGTCGTCTGCTCCGATGTTGGTGGTCGACATGGTCATCCTCCGGTGGGTCCGAAGCGTTCGGTGCGGATGTTCGCGGGGTCGTGGCCGATGTCGACGAGAAGGTCGGCCACGGTCTCGACGAATCCGGTGGGCCCGCAGACGAACGCCACAGTGTCGGCATCACGGGGCCAGGCGACGCGGGCGAGGGCGTCCGCGTCCAGTCGTCGGGGTGGGACCGGCCAGCCGTGGGGCGCGACCCTGGTATAGACGTGAGTGACGGTGACGCGACCATCGCCTGCGGCCGCCACAGCTGCAAGATCCGCCGTGAACAGCGCATCCGACGGGGATCGGGTCGAGTAGAGCAGTCTGGTGGGATTCGTCGCCGCACGCACCATCGACATCAGAGGCGCCACGCCGGACCCGCCGCCGATCAGCAACGCCGGGCGCGGATCGGCGGTTCGGCGTACGAACCAGCCGCCGAGCGGCCCACGGATCTCGAGCTGGTCACCCAGCTCGGCAACGTCGACGAGGTACGGCGAGACCTCACCGTCGGTCACCGCCTGGACAGTCACCTCGAGCCGGTCGGGCCTCGGGGCGGACGAGATCGAGTAGCTGCGGTACGCCGTGTAGCCGTCGGGAGCCGTCAATCGGACGTCGACGTGCTGGCCCGGCACGTGGCCCGTCCAGCCGTCGACGTCGAGGACCAAGGTCCGCGCCGTCGCAGTCTCCGCCCGGGTGGCCGCGACGGTCGCCGGCTGCCAGGTCAGTCTGCCTGGTACCGCTGCTCGCGCCATGGGTCGCCGTAGTTGTGGTAGCCGGCCGTCTCCCAGAACCCAGGCTCGTCGTCGAGACGCAGTTCCAGAGCGCGCAGCCATTTCGCGCTCTTCCAGAAGTACAGGTGAGGAACGAGGAGACGAGCTGGCCCGCCGTGCACCGGAACCAGTGGCTCGCCGTCGAACTCGTACGCCACCCAGGCCTGACCGTCGAGAAGGTCCTCAAGCGGGATGTTGGTGGTGTAGCCGCCATAGGAGTGGGCGACGACGTACTCGGCCGCAGTCTCGGCGTCGGCCAGCAACGTGTCTACGGAGACCCCTCGCCAGCGCGTGCCGAACTTCGACCAGTGCGTGACGCAATGGATGTCAACGGTCGGCTCGTCGGCAGGAAGGGCGGTGAACTCCGCCCATGACCACGTGCTCCGCTCGCCGGTCTCGGTGACCACCGCGAGCTCCCACTGGTCGAGCCCGATGCGCGGTGTCGGTCCCGCCGACAGCACCGGGAAGTCGTCCGTGCGGTACTGGCCGGGTGGGAGATCGGTGTCGTCGCGTCTGCGGCCGCCGAAACCGCGTGTGATCACTGCCATGTGCCCCTCCCCAAGTAGCGGCCGGACGGCCGCGATCCCGCTGCCATCCGTGCTTCCACTCGGCCCGTGGATGTCGATCTGGTACCCGCCCATGGCGTCATCGTCAGCGAGCGCCCCGGTGATGAGATTCTCCTCGGTGGGGACGTGGTCGCCCGCACTCCGGCGTAAGTTAACTGGACCATCGAGTCCAGAATAAGCTGGCGTGGCGCCTGACGGCAAACCTCGCTGGCCGTCGGTGGTGTGGATCAGCAGCAGCGCGCCCGGCGGTCGTGGCGGTGCGTCCTTATCTGGCGGACGCCTCCACGGTGGGAACCCATGGACGGCATCGTCCATACATTCCCCGGCCAACCCAGGTGACGCTGCACCAGACCGCATCCACAACTGCCGTTGCAGTAGCAAGCCGGTTGATCAGACAAACCCTGCGGTACAGGTGCTGTTGGCGTCTTGCTGTACGTGCCAAGGCCGCCAGTTCGATCAAAGTCTCGGCCAGGTCGTCCCGGCGGTGGGCGGAGTGTTGGCTGCGCCAGCCGCGATGTGCTCTCCGGCCTCATACAGCGCGACGTACAGATCTTCGGCGGGTGCGCGGTCGATCCGCAGAACGATGTCATCCCGCATGCGCAGACCCTAATCGCACCCTGGCGCGGCACCGGCCGGTCCAGGTCGGGATGCGCGGATCCGCCGCCGAGGGGGCGTCAGGGGCCGCACCTGCGAGACCGACGAGTCAGCCCGCCGCTCGTGCCGATGTGCGGACGTGCTCACGGTGCCCTGACTACTTGCGGTGATCACCAAGTCGGGTGTCGAGGCGAGCACTGGCGCGTGGAAGGAGCCAGCACACCGTCGCCCGGTCGGGGTGGCGTCTACTCACGCCCGGGGGCCGGGGGCCGGGGGCCGGGGGCCGGGGGCCGGGGGCGCGGTAGCGTGCGCCGGTGGATTGGGACTCCTTCGAGGCGGCATGGCACGACAGCGGATGCCAGACCCTGGCCGACATCGCCGCAGCGCATCCGGACGAGCAGCTGTACGCCGCAGCCTTCCACCTCTTCTACAGTGATGGCATCCAGATCCTTCCACCGGCCCTTGCCGCTAACACCGAGGCGGCGGTGCACCAGACCGACGGGCAATCGACGCGGTTTGCCGCACCGGAATGGCGGTGGGATGTCCTGGAGGCCGCGAGCGACGCGATGCGGCCGTGGTACCACCGCCTCAGCGAGGAGTTCCTCGCGCCCGCCACCACTGATGCCGAACGGGACGCGGCGTTGGACGCGCTGGATACGGCACACGACGGCGCGATGGCCAGGGTCTGCAAGGCGATGACCGAGACTGCTCGTCGGGGCGGCATCCACGACTCGCTTCCGACCAATTTCGTCGTCGTCATCCTCGAGGGTCAACGGGGGGACGAGGAGGCCGACCTGATCCGCGCGAGCGTCGACCCACAGGTCCTCGTGACCGTCCCGGAACTGGCCGATTACCTGCGAGAGTTCCAGTAGGCGTGACCTCCAGCAGGCTTGACTGATTCGTCCACTCAATGCACTCTTCTGCCGCTGGTCGACCGCCACTGCCGCTACCGATGCGGACGTAGCCGCCGCATGAGGACCACGTACTGAAGCCCGAGGGCACGCGTTGACCAACGGACAGGTGATTGACGTGGCCGGACGAGCCGATTCAGGCGCGCCGTCGTTGGTCGATCGTGCATCACCCCGATGCCTGGCCGGTCACGATGGCCGGGAACTCGTCACCGGCGTTGAGTCTGGTCACGAGGTGCAGGACGGCTTGGGGTCCGCCGTTCGCCTCGATCCACCGGTCTACCGCGCAGGCGGCTCGGGCGGAGGTCCGCCCGTCGGCGTTGGCGGTGGCGAGCCATTGGGGGAGCGTCTGGGGCAGGGCGCCGCCCGGCTCAGCCCTCCGTGGGACAGGCCAGAATGCGCGGCGAGCTTTCGCGCCCGCCGTAGAAGGTACGGATGCGCTGATCCGCCGCGGCCACCATGTCGACAACCTGCTGCCGCTGTAGTGCTGCCAACCTTGCCGTGCCGGGTGGGGCGCCAAGTCTTTCTCATCAGGTCATTCCTGCTTTCAGGCATCGCGCCGGATGAACATCACTGCCGCCAGGGCAAGGGTGAGCGCGACGCAGGGCGTCATCAGAACTCCCCCTTGTAGTGCCGTCAGTGTGGCGTCGTACGAGGAGGCGGTCTGGTACATCTGCCTTCCGGCCCGGTCCGGCAGATATCCGGCCACCGTGGTGACCCTGGTCAGGAGGGGCGAGGCGACGTAGACCAGGCCAAGCATGATCACCAGCGCGGCCAGGACGTCCCGGGTCAACAGGGCGACGGCATAGGCGAGCACGCTGATCAGCAGCAGGTACGCCACCGCTCCGAGCAGCGCGCCGAAGGACGGCCTCCGTTCACTCACGATGGCCAGCGCGGCGACGGCGAGCACGGCCGTCACCGCGGCGGTCATCAGATGCGCGACGGTCTTTCCAACCGCCAGTAGTGGCCGGTCGGGCACACTCGTCAGGGTGGTGTGGATCTGACGCCCGCTGCACTCCGTCGCCGCCGCGAGCACGCCGAGAAGGATCAAACCAACCTGTCCGTACTCGATGGCCTGGATCCCCACGTCGGTGGCGGCGGAAGCCGCGGCATCGCCCGGCGGCTCGGGTGCGGCCGCGTGAAGGACGAGGGCCAGCCCCGGCACGCCGAGTAGTGTTGCGCCGACGGTGGCGGCGACGTCCGGAAGAGTGCGCAGTTTGATCAGCTCAGCGGCGGCGACGTCGGTGAACCTGCTGTCCATCGCTGTCCTCCGCTCAGGCGTCGCGTCGAGCGAACACAACAGTCGCGACGACCAGCATCACGACGGTCCAGGCGGCCATGACAAGACGCCCGGCGATCGGGCCGAGCATGTCCTCCGCCGGATAGTTGGCGCTGACCATCTGCGCTCCCGCGACATCGGGCAGGTACCTGGCCAGCCCTGTGACGCGGGTCAGCAGCAGCGAGACGGAGACGAGGGAGGCGTTGGCGATGAGGAGAGCCAGCGGAATGACGCCGCTCCGGGTGAGGACGGTGACGGCGCAGGCGAGCAGCGCAGTGAGCACCAGGTAGACGACGGATCCGACGGCCCGCCAACCGATCCTGTCGACGAGGTCACCCAGCGGGTGCCCGTATTCGCCGAGCAGCGTGTGAGACACCATGATCGCCCCGGGCACGGTGAAAGCGGCGAGCGCGCCGGTCGTCACCGTCACCACGGTGACCTTCGCGGCGAGCAGGGCCGAGCGCCGGGGCGTACTTGTCAAGGTGGTGGATATCTGTCGGCCACCGCCGGCGTCGTCGCGGTTGGACGTGTACTCACTGCTGATGATGACGACGCCGAGCACGATCGCACCCACGGCCCCCACCGGAAGCAGATCGAGCCCCGCGCCGGCCGTGGTCTGGTCGGTGAACCTCGCGGTGTCGCCGCGCTTCAGCGCGGCCCGCATCGAGATGGCCGATAGGGCCGCGAAACCGAGCGTACCCAGCACGCTGATGGCAATGGCGACGAGCGCCGCCGGCAGCCCGAGCAACTTTCTGAACTCGGCGGTGACCATGTCGCTCACGCTCTGCCCCCGTCCCTCGGGTAGTCGACGGGGCGCCCGCCGGTGGGATCGGTGAGGGCGAAGAACGCGTCCTCCGAGGAGTACCCGGCGGTGACCGCGGCAAGCGGTCCGTGGCTGACAACCCGTCCGCCGCTGATCACAACGAGGTCGTCGGCGATGTCGGCCATCTCGGCCATGAGGTGACTTGAGAGCAGCACGGTGCGTCCCGTGGCGGCGAACTCGGTGAGGAGCCGGCGGATGCCGCCCGGGTCGAGACCGTTGACCGGTTCATCGAGGATCAGCAGTTCGGGGTCGCCGAGCAATGCCGTCGCCAGGCCCAGGCGCCGCCCCATGCCGAGCGAGTACCTCCCGACGCGTCTGCCGGCGGCGTCACTCAGCCCGACGATCTCCAGTACCTCATCTACCCGGTCCTTCCGGATGCCGTTGCTTCGCGCCACCCAGCGGAGGTGAGCGTGGGCGGTCCTGGACGGGTGCGCGCCAGTACCGTCGAGCAGGGATCCGACGGTACGCAACGGATGGCGCAGCGTACGGTAGGGCACACCTGCGATGAGCGCCGAGCCGGCGTCGGCCGAGTCCAAGCCGAGCAGCACCCGCAGGGTCGAGGACTTCCCGGCGCCGTTCGGACCGAGGAACCCGGTTATCCGGCCTCGCGGCCAGCCCGGCACCCGGCGGAACCCGGTCGCAGCCGCTCACCGTCAGGGTCACCGCGATCCCGGCATGCTCGACGCGTTCGACAAGTCCCGGCAGGTCGTTGATGCCCGGCTGCGGGCCGCGCGCCGCGCCTTCACCGGGGTCGCGGACTGCCGCCAACGCCGCACGCAGCTCATCCAGCGCCTCGCGGCTCGTCGTCTCGATCTGCGCGAGCTTCGCCCTGAGCCGTCCGGCGTCGTCGCCGCCGAGCTGACGCGCGACACCGGAGACGACCGAGATCGTGCCCAACGAGTGCGACACGATGTCGTGCACCTCCCGAGCGACCCGAAGCCGCTCCGCCGTGACCGCGCGCTCCTGCTCGGCCCGCAACGCGTGCTCGGCTTCCCGTCGTTGCCGCCTCATCGCGCTGCCCAACGTCCACGTCCCGGCCAGCACCAGCAGACTCACCATCACATACCGGACGGCCTCCTCAGCCCCGGCCGGTCCGCCAACCGCGACCAGGGCGATCAGCAGCCCCATCGTCACCGAGATGGCCGGGAGCAGCCTGGTACTGCCCCGCGAAACCGCGACCGGAAACAGGGTCTACGCGGCGGCCACGGACGGATCATGGGTCATGCCCAACACGGCGCCGGCGAGAGTCACTCCAGCGACGAGGCAGAACGCCACGACGGACCAGCGCGACCGGAGCAGCATCCCCACGATCAACAGGACGATGGCCCACACATGCGCGGAGCGCGACCAGCCGGGACGGCCGACCAGCGGCAGCCAGAAAACCAGAACGCAGAGCAGCGCGGCACCCAGGCCCAGACCGATCGACTCCAACAACGACAGGACCTGACGCGGCCGAGCCATGTCTGAACAGTACCCGGAGGGCCTCCGTCGCAGGTATCGGCGACGGGATGGCCAGGCCGAAGGGGCCGCCTGCGTTCGAGTCGCGGGTGGCGTCCCGCACCCGGTCTCGCGGAGCCCCGGGTCGGGCAGCAGCCACACCGTCAACCATCGTCGGCGAGTGGCTCGGGCGACCGCTTGCCGGACGCGTAACACAGTGGTTACGCTTTCCCGGTGGACGAGGTGGCGGCGGCGATAGCCGACCCGGTGCGGCGAGACATCCTGGTGATGCTGCGCGAGCAGCGGCTCCCCGCGGGGGAGATCGCCGACCGGTTCACCATCAGCCGGCCTGCCGTCAGCCGACACCTGCGGGTGCTCCGGGAGAGCGGCCTGGTCCGCGACACGCTCGTCGGCCGCCAACGCTTCTACGAGCTGGACGCGTCGCGGTTCGCCGACTTGATCGAGTGGCTCGACCAGTTCGCCCGGTCCGCCGGCTGGGAGCGTCGCCTCGACGCGCTGGAGACCGAGGTCTATCGCACCCGTCGCGAACGCCGCCGGCGCGGCACGACGGATCAACGACAGGAGAAAACGGCATGAGCAATCCGCCCACCGGCCGCCTCTTCCCGATGGCCGACGGCCACGATCTCGTCCTCAACCGCACGTTCCGGGCACCCATCGAGGACGTGTGGGCCAGCGTGACCGAATCCGACCGCACCGCCCGATGGTTCGGAGCGTGGGAAGGCGACGCCGCCCCCGGTCGCACGATCAAGATGCAGATGGCCTACGAGGATCAGGCGCCGTGGTTCGACGTGCGGATCGACGCATGCGACCCGCCGCGGCGACTGGCCCTGTCGACGACCGACGAGTCCGGCAACTGGCGGATCGAGCTACTGCTGTCGCACACCGATGGTCAGACCGAGCTCCGGCTCGTGCACCACCTCGACACCATCGACGAGATCGGCGAGATGGGCCCCGGCTGGGAGTACTACCTGGACATGCTGGTGGCAGCGCGGGACGGCTTGTCCACGCCCAGGTTCGACGATTACTACCCGGCGATGAAGCCTTACTACGAGTCGCTGCCCAACCGGACCGACCCGACGTGACCTGCAGGGCTGCCTGGAAATCTTCCACAGCCGACCGTGCGTGCGGGTTGGTCAGCGCGCCAGTCCGTGGCCGCGCGGCTGACCTGTCGCGGTCAGGTATGGCGACGGATGCGGTTACTGATAGCCCCGGTCATACGGTCCTCGTGACGATCGATGAACCGTCGCAGAGGAGATCCGTCATGAGCAACAGTCGCACCGTCGTCCTGCCGGCCAGCCGCCGGTCGGTCGCCGTCGCCCTCTGGGTGGCGCAGGCCGTTCTCGCGCTCCAGCTTGCCGCCGGCGGGGTTCTGAAGCTGATCGGCGACGCCGCCATGGTCGACCTGTTCGACGAGATCGGCGCCGGTCAGTGGTTCCGCTACGCGGTCGGCCTGGTCGAGCTGGCCGGCGCGGTCGGCCTGCTGATTCCTCGGTTGTGCGGGCTCGCCGCGCTCGGCGTGGCCGCGCTGCTGGTCGGCGCGACCGTCACCAACGTCGCGATCGGCGTCGCGCCCTGGCTGCCGCTCGTCCTGCTGCTGGTGGCGGCCACCGTCGCGTACGTACGCCGGTCCGAGATCCGGGGGCGGCGATGAGCGCCGATCGGGACCAGGCCCTCGGCAGTCTGGCTGTCCTGGTCGGCACCTGGCGGGTGTCCGGAACGGACGGCGGGGAACAGGGCAGCGTCACCTACCGGTGGATGGAGGGCGGCCGCTTCCTGATCCAGGAGGTCGACCTCGCCGCCGAGGGCGACGGCGCCAAAGGTGTCGAGTACATCGGCTTCGACACCGACACCGGCACGTTGCGGTCGCACTTCTTCGGTCAGTCCGGCGAGATCCTCCAGTACACATACGAGGTGGCCGGCGACACGCTCACGATCTGGTTCGGCGACCGCGGCTCGCCGGCCAAGTTCGAAGGCAGGTTCAACGCCGACTTCACGGCCAACACCGGCCGCTGGGTCTGGCCGGGCGGCGGGTACGCGTCGACGATGGTCAAGGTGTAGCGCGCGCAGCCAGGTCCGCCAGCTCGGTGCGCTTGGTGACGCCGAGCTTCGGGTAGGCGCGGTAGAGGTGGTAGCCGATGGTGCGCGGGCTGAGGAACAGCCGGGCGGCGATGTCCCGGTTGCTCAGGCCGGCCGCGGCCAGCAGCACCACCTGGCGTTCCTGCGGGGTCAGCCGGGCCAGCGGATCGCGGTCGTGCGGCCGGGCCACCGGTCGGTCGCCGAGCGCGGTCAGTTCGGAGCGTGCCCGGGCCGCCCACACCTGCGCACCCAGCGACTCGAAGCCGGACAGGGCGCCGGCCAGGTGGGTGTGCGCTTCGGTCCGGCGGCGCTGCCGGCGCAGCCACTCGCCGAAGAGCAGCGCGGTGCGCGCATGGTCGTACGGCCGCCCGGCGTCGGACAACAGCGCGAGTGCGGCCTCGTAGTGGGCCTCGGCCTCGCCGCCGACCGCGCGCAGGGCATCGCAGCGCCGCACCAGCGCGGCCGCGTGCGGCTGACCGACGTGCTCGGCCCAGTCGCGCAGCCCAGGCAGGAAGCGGGCCGCGCGTGCGGAATCCCCGCCGCGTACAGCCGCCTCGACCTGGTCCGGGACCGCCCGCAGCGGAAAGTCGTGTCGGGCCGGACCGGCGCACACCGCGTCGAGCTGCCGGGATGCCGCGTCGAGGCGGCCACGACCGAGGTCGAGCAGCCCCAGCGCCCAGGTGGCGAGGGCGGCGTTGGTGGGATGCCGGGACGCGGCGCGCAGCGTCCGGCCCGCCATCGCCTCGCACGCGACCGCGTCCCCGGCGATCGCGGCCAACCAGGCCGGGATGGCGGTGAGGATGGTGGTCTGCGTGTCCTGGCCAAGGTCGGTCGACACGTCGAGCGCCTCGGCCACGACAGTCTCGGCGTCGCGGAACCGGCCGCGCAGCAGCAGCGATACCGCCAACGGCTCCTGGGCGTACGGTAGCCAGCCCAACGCGCCCTGCCGGCGCGTGTCGGCGGCGAGGGCCTCCAACTCCTCGGTCGCGGCCTCGTCGTCCCCGACGATCAGTGCCAGGTACCCGGCGAGCACCCGTTCCACGAACCCGGTGACCTGACCGCACCGCACGGCGGTCACCATGGCGCGCATCCCGGCGACGGCTTCCTTCGTGCTGCCGTCGAGGAGATTCCGGAGTCCGATCATCCCGGCGACCACCGGCCGCAGCGGGGAGCCGGTCTCCAGCGCCACGGTGCCCAGCAGGTCCGCCGACTCGCGGATCACGTCGGGCGCGCAGGCATCCTTGGCGCACCCGACGGCGTCCGTGAGGATCGACACCGCCTGCTCCGGGTGGGAGGCGACGATGGGCGCGGCGCCCCGCACCATCAGCGCCGCCGCTGCAGTGGGGGAGTCGCGCTCGTAGGCGACCTGAGCCTGGATCCAGGCCGCCTCCGCGCGGGTCGACCGGTCGGTAGCGAGGTCGACGCCGGCCGCCGAGAATACGGCCGCCCGGTCTAGCCAGCCGGCGTCGTACGCCGCGCGGGCCGCGCCGACCAGCCGCCGGGCCTTGCGGCCCGGGTCGCTGCTGAGGGTGGCCGCGCGGTCCAGCGCGGCCGCCACGGCCGCCGATCCGCCCCGCTGGGCGGCCCGCCGCGCCACGCCTTCGAGTTCGGCGGCCACCGCCTCGTCGGGCCCGGTGGTCGCGGCGGCCCGGTGCCAGGCGCGGCGGTCGGCGGACGCGTCACCGTCCAGCGTCTCGGCCAGGGCCCGGTGCGCGGCGACGAGCCAGCCGCGGGCCGCGCCCCGGTAGGCCGCGGACCGGATGAGCGGATGCCGGAAGCTGATCGACTCAGCGGTCAACTGGACCAGCCGGGCCGACTCGGCCGGCTCGAGGTCGGCCGCGGACAGGCCGAGCCGTTCGCCCGCCCGCACCGCCACGGCGAGCTCGGCCGTGTCGTCCGCGGCCGCCAGCACCAGCAGCCGCTGCGTCGCCTCCGGGAGATCGCCGATGCGGGACCGGAACGCCTCCTGCACCTGTTCGGTCACCGGCAACGGTTCGACCGGCGTCGACCACGGACGCCCGCTGGCCCTCCGGTCGGTGAGGGCGGCCGCGAACTCGAGGATCGCCAGCGGGTTGCCGCCCGCCTCGGCCACGATGCGGGCCCGCGTCGCCGGGGCCAGTACCTTCGCCCGCTGGTCGAGAAGCGAACCGGCGCTGGCCCGGTCCAGCGCCGACAATGCCAGCACCTCGAGGCTCGGGGCCGTGAAGCGCCCGGCCTCGTCGCGTACCGCAAAGAACATGGCCACGGGCTCGCGCCGCAGCCGCCGGGCCGCGAACAGCAACGCATCCGCGGACGCCCGATCGAACCATTGCGCGTCGTCGACGATGCATACCAGCGGCCGATCCCCGGCCAGCTCGGACAGCAGTGACAGCGTGGCCGCACCAACCAGGAACCGCTCGCCGGCACCGGCCGCGGTCAGGCCGAAAGCGGTCCGCAGCGCCGCCGCCTGCGGCCCGGGAAGCGCCTCGACGCGGTCGACGTACGGGTGGAACAACAGGTGCAGACCCGCGAACGGCACCTCGATCTCCGACTCGATGCCCACACCACGTAGCACCAACATGTCCGTCGCCGACGCGGCGATCCGGTCAAGGAGCGCCGACTTGCCGATCCCGGCCTCGCCGCGGATGACCAGGGCGCCGCCGCCACCAGCGCGGGCGTCGGCCAGCAGCCGGTCCAGCCGGGCCAGTTCCTCCGTCCGCCCGAGGATCACCCGTGCACAGTAGCAACGGGCATCAATTGGGGCGGAAAACCGCCACCAGCACGCCGGCGCCGAGCAGCATCACCGTCATCGCCACCCCGGCCACCGTCGATCGGAGGACGCTGACGAACGCGTCCCGGGCCACCGCCCGACGGGCACTGGATGCTCCCTGACAGCTCGTACGTCCGCGCCCGGTGCTGATCGCCGACGAGGGCTACGCCCACGACTCCACCCGGCGAGCCCTACGCTCCGAGGAATCAGACACGTCAGGCCGAAGCCCGGAGGGCTGCGCAGGCGGGGACCGGTGTACGACGTCGGGGGACGGGTAGCGGGACGGGATGGATCTGCTGCACCTCGGGTATGCCCTGGTTGGTGTCCTCGCGGTGCTGCTGGCCTTCTGGTCCGAGGCCATCCGCCGGGTACCGATGAGCGAACCGCTGCTCGCCCTTTCCCTCGGCGTTCTTGCCGGGCCCGTCCTCGGACTGATCGACCTGCGGAACCACGATGCGTCCGGGCTGATGCTGGAGGCCAGTCGGATTCTCCTGGCGATCTCGTTGATGGCGGTCGCGCTGCGGTTCCAGTTGTCGCAGTACCGGGCAGTGATCCGTCCGGTGGCTGTGCTGTTGGCCGGGGGCATGGCAGGCATGGCGGTGGTCAGCGCCGGCCTGGCGTGGTTGGTCCTCGGCCTGCCGTTGGCCCTGGCGCTGCTGCTCGGAGCGTGCCTGACGCCCACCGACCCGGTGCTGGCCTCCAGCGTCGTGTCCGGCGGCCCGGCCGAGCGGCAGCTGCCTGCTCGGCTACGGCAGTTCATCAGTGCCGAGTCCGGCGCCAACGACGGACTCGCGTTCGTCTTCGTCGTCTTCGCGTTGATCGCCGCAGCGCACCGCCCGGCCGGCGGTCAGATTCGGGAAGCGGTGTGGGGAGTTCTCGGTGCCGTGCTGGTAGGCGTGATCATCGGCTACGCGGCGGGCCGGGCCGTCACGTCGGCCGAGGCGCGCGAGGACGTCGACCAGGGCTCCTTGTTGATCTTCGCTGTCGTGCTTGGTGTCGCGGCTCTAGGCGTGGCGCGATTGCTGCATACCGATGCCTTGCTTGCCGTGTTCGTCACCGGGCTGGCCTATAACGGGGTGATCGGAAACGAATCACGGGCCTCGGAGCAGAAGCTTGACGACGCGCTCACCCGATACCTGGTGCTGCCGCTCTTCTTTCTCCTGGGCGTCGAGGTGCCCTGGCGCGACTGGCTGGACCTGGGCTGGCTGGCGGGCGTCTTCGCGGTCGCGGTGCTGCTGCTGCGCCGGCTGCCGGTGCTGGTGGCGTTCAAGCCGGCCCTGGGTCTGCCGTGGCGGGACGTGCTGTTCCTGGGCTGGTTCGGTCCCATAGGTGTGTCCGCGTTGTTCTACCTCACCTACAGCCACGCAAACGGTGCCCGTGACCCGCGGCTCTGGGCGGCCGGCAGCCTGGTCGTTGCGTTGAGCACCCTCGTACACGGCGTCACGGCAACGCTGGGTCGCCGCTGGTACGCCGCACGGTCGCAGGCCTCCCGGGTCTGACTGTCGCGGCGGCTCTACGGCAATGCCAGGTGTCGCTGACCCCGGCGCTCCGGTGCCGGTTCGCTCGGCCATGTCGTCAGATGGCGAGCGCGACAGTGCGGGGTGCGCCACGATCGAGGTGTGAGGCCGAGAACGCGGTCGCCATGAGCCGACCCCGCACGCCCTCGTCCCGAATCGCTCAGATACGGGACAGCTTCTGGCTGGTGCCGGCGGCCGTCGCCTCGGGCGCGATGCTGGCGGCCACCGGGCTGTCCGTGCTGGAGTTGCGCCTGGGCCTCCCGGTTGAGGGAATCCTGCCCAGCGGGCCCGCCGGTGCCCGGTCACTGTTGTCGTCGATCATCACGGCAATGATCTCGTTCACCGCGCTGGTCTTCTCCATCACGGTCGTCGCGCTGCAGCTGGCCAGCAGCCAGTACTCCCCGCGGGTGCTGCGTACCTTCCTGCAGGACCGCGTCATCCAGGCGACCCTCGGCACGTTCGTCGCGACCTTCCTGTTCGCGATGGTGGTACTGGCCGCGCTGCCAGCCGACGACAACGAACAACTACCGGAACTCTCCCTCGCCGTGTCGATGGCACTCGTCCTCGCCAGCACCGGCGTCTTCATCTACTACCTGCACCACATCACCACGATCATGCGGGTATCCCACATCATCGCCGCGATCGGCGCACAGACCCGCCGCACGATCGACCGGCACGTGCCCGAACGCGACGAGCCGGCCCCAGTGATCGTCGGCGAGGTCGTACAGGTCGTGCCGGCTCCGGGGCCGGGGTTCGTCACCGACGTCGACCTCGCTCTGCTCGCCCGGTTGGCCCGCGAGTACCACTGCGTCTTGGCGGTCGTACCCAGCCCCGGCGACTTCGTGGTCGCCGGCGCACCGTTGCTGAACGTTCACCCGGCTCCCAGCCGCACGCCCCGCCCATTGCCGGCCGAGCGCGCCGTCCGAGGTGTGACCATCGGCACCGAGCGGACACCAGGTCAGGACATCGGGTTCGGGTTCCGGCAACTGACCGACATCGCCGAGCGAGCTCTTTCGCCCGCATTGAACGACATCACCACGGCGGTGCGGGCGGTGCAGGAGGCGCACGAGCTGCTCCGCCGGCTCGCGATGCGCCCCGATCCGGCCCGGGTCGTTCGCGACGCCGACGGCACCGTACGGGTCCGGGCGAACCACCTGGCGTACGACACCTACCTTGCGATGATCGTTGACGAAGTACGCGCAACCAGTACCCAGCCCCGGATCGCCCGGTTGCTGGAGGCCGTGGTCACCGACCTGGACACGGTCGCGCTGCCCGCTCACCGGCCCGCGATCCGGCGCCGGCTGCCGGCACCGTGACCGTTCGCGGTACGGTCCGGCGCTCGCACCTCACCCCGACGCGGTGTCGTGACCGGTGACGACATCGATCGGCGGGTGGCCGCCGCGGAATCTCCCGCAGGTGGTCGGATCTGGCCTCGGGCCCGGCGGCGACGGTGCGGCGCCGTGCCCGAGACTTGTTCGAACGGTGTGCCGGCGACGCGGCACAGTACCTGCGGTAAGCCGGTCCAAGGGCACCCCTGAGCAGCCGCGCGTGGCCGCGGCCACACGGGGTATAGCCGGGGGGGATTCCGGCTCTGACTGGTAGAGGGAAGCAGCGGTGGATGGCAGCCGACGTGACCGAGTTGCGGGTGCATGGCGTCTCCGGCATGCGGGCGGCGACGTTGCTCGACCGGCCTCTGGTGGTGCGCGTGGCCGGCGACCGGGACGCCGGGTTTTACCGTCCCCGTCCCGGTTACGGTGAAGCGACCGGCCCGGGCGGCGCGACGCTGGAGGCCTATCACTGGAGCAACTTGACCGCGCGCAATGCCGCGCGCAATCTGATCCAGCTGCTCTTGCTGCCGTTCATGCTCAGCAACCTGGCGACCTGGTCTCGCCCCCCTGGCTCCGGCGCGGTCGTGAAGGCGCTGTGCCGCCTGCTCGGTGCCACCTTGACCGGGATGTTCGTGTTGGCGCTCGCCAGCGTCTCACTCGACCTCGTGGCGTGGCAGTGCGCGTCCGATGCCGCCTGCACGACCGGCCGGCCTGCATTGTCGTGGCTGGCTTCGCTGCCGCTGGGGCCGCGACTCGCGCTGCTCGCCATGGTGCCGATCACCGCGATCTTGGCTGTGTCGTGGTTCAGCGCGCGGGCGGGACGGCGGTACGAGGGGTTCTCCGCGACGACGGGGTCCGGCGGTGACCGCCTCGACGCCCCGGATTTCTGGCACACGGCGGCGCTGGTGGCTCGGCTCCGGTTGATCCACGTCGCGATCGCGTTCGGCACACTAGACGCCACTCTGCTCGTCGTCCTCGCGCCCCGTGGCCCCCGCGTGGTCGGTGTTGGCCTGCTCGTAGCGGCCATCACGCTGGTGCTCGTGGCCTCGGTGCTGCTGTGTGTGCCCGGACTGGCCAACACGGGGACCGTCCGCGGATGGGCCGCGGCCGCCGTCCGCGGACTCGGCCCCGCCGCGGGCGTTCTTACGGCGCTGACTCTGGCCTACGCCGTGTTTCTCGGCCCAGTTCCGCCAGAACCGGGACCGGTTCGCCTGCCTGGGCACGCGCGGATGGTCGATGGAATCGTCGCCGTGCAGGCCGTATTGCTGGTCGTGCTCGCCGCGGTGGCGGTGCGCCGCCAGCGCCGCGCCGACGAATCGCCCCAAGCCTTGCGCGGGCTTGGCGCTCCCTTGCTGGCTTCGGCAGCCATCGGGTTGGGCGCGGCGCTGTCCGCCGCGCTGGTCTACCGGGCCGCAGATGTGTTGGATCGTGGCGCGGTGCCGACAACGATGCGAGCGCTAGCCAACGCTCCGCTGCAGCCACCGGCGACGTTTCGATGGGCCGCACTGGGCACCATCGCCGCGGTCCTGACGATTCTCCTCGGGGCGTTCGCCGGCAGTCGATTGACGAGGTCCCGGCGCCGCCAGGAGGCAGCAAGGACCATGGACCAGGATTTCCCGCACGTCCCACCCGATACGCAGCCACAGCTGCGCAAGGTGCGTGACATCATCGTCCGCGCTCGCCTCGCGGAGCGCCTGAGTCCGCTACTCCGCGCTTACCTGGTGCTTTCCTCGCTCAGCCTGGTCGTCGCCGGCCTCGATCTGGCCGGATTCGGGCCGATCCAGCTCGCCGCCCGGCTCAGCGGCAAGGCCAGCGCGGTGGCGCGGGCCATGTTCTATCTGACTGACGTGGGGACGTACCTCGTCGAGTTGTTCGCGCTCGGCATTCTCGTCATCGGCGTGCTCGCCTACCGATCAGCGGACCTCCGCGGGATCGTCACGGTGCTGTGGGACCTGGGCAGCTTCTGGCCGAGAACTGCGCACCCCTTCGCCCCGCCGTGCTACGCCGAGCGCGCGCTGCCGGAGATGGCCAAGCGGACGCAGGCGCTGGCCGGTAAGGGTGGAGTGCTGCTCTCCGGGCACAGTCACGGTTCGGTGATGGCCGCGGCGACCATCCTCCAACTGCCGCCCCAGACGCTGCGCCGGGTGGCGCTGCTCACCTACGGGTCACCGTTGGGCCGGTTGTACGCACGGCTCTTCCCGGCTTACCTCGGCGATGAGGTGCTCCGCGACGTGGGCGATCGGGTGGGGTGGCGCTGGGTGAACCTGTGGCGCCACACCGATCCGACCGGCGGCTGGATCTTCTCCCCACACTCGCCGGGCGAGCCGCCGCTAACGGACGATGCATCCGGCGGGGTCGACTGCCGACTACGCGACCCCCGCAGTGTGTCGGTGGATCCGATGGACACCGTCCCACCTCCGATTGAAGGACACTGGCCCTACTACACCGACGACCGCTACGCCGCAGCTGTGGCCGACCTCGCCGGACGGCTCGACCCGCCGACCAAGACTCCGGGTGTTGTCAGCCGCCCTCTGCCAGACGAGTAGAAGCCGGTGGAGGACCCGCGGGGACAGACGAAGAACACCACCAACGCGACGGCGAGGTGAGGGTCTTCCACCCGGCGGGAGGCTGCAGGCGGTGCGAGGACCGGTCGGGCGTAGCTGTCCGTCGTCCGGTTCGATGACGCGGCAATCCGCCCCGACGTGACACCGCTTCCGCCGACGACTCGGCTCGCTCGCACGCCATCGGGTCACTCCTGCGGCTGACCGCTGGCTGTTTCCCGATCCGCCCGGGCCTGACCGCTTTAGGATTCGGACCGGCGAACCACCGGCAGTCGTGACGGGGCGGCAGACAAGTGGAGACGTTCCTCGACGCGGTGTGGGACACCAGCAGTGTGACCGGCCGGCTGGTGACCACCGCCGTCATGATCGCGGTGGCGGTCCTGTTCGGGATCGTCGCCGGCCGGCTGGCCGCCCGTAAGTCGGCCGACACCCACACGCGCTACTACCTACGCAAGGCGGCGCACTACGTCACCGTCGTGGTCCTGCTGATTTCTCTCGCCGTGCTGTGGCGTCCGTTCGCCGGCCGGATAGGCATCGTCGTCGGTCTGGTCGCCGCCGGCCTGGCCCTGGCCATGCAGGAGGTCATCGGGGCGTTCGCCGGCTGGATAAGCATCCTGACCGGCCGCCAGTACCGCGTCGGCGACCGGATCCAGATGTGCGGGGTGCGCGGCGACGTCCTGGACATCACCCCGCTGCGGACCCGGATCTTGGAGAGCGGATCGTCGACCGACCCGGAATCCTGGATCCGCGGGAGGCAGTACACCGGCCGGGTGGTGTCACTGTCCAACCGGTTCGTCTTCACCGCTCCCGTCTACAACAGCAGCACCGTGCTGGACCATCTGTGGGAGGAACTCACTCTGCCGATCCCGTACGACGCCGACTGGCAGTTGGCCGAACGCATCCTGCACGAGGAAGCGGAGTCGATCTCATCCACCGCGGAGGCGCGGCAGGCCATCGCTCAGATGCGACACCGCTACCCGGTCGCCGAAGCGGAGGTCGACCCCCGCGTGTTCATCCGTGCCACGCCCAACTGGGTGGAACTCACCGCCCGCTTCGTCGTGCCCGTCCGGGCCGCCCGGCAGGTCAAGGACCAGGTCACCCGACGAGTCCTGGGCCGCCTCTCCGAGCATGGCCTCCGTGTCGCTTCCATCACCCAGGACATCACCGTCCGCACCCGAGCACCGGCGACGAGTGCGCCCGCAGACGAACCCGACGACCGCCACACCTGAGGCGACGGCACCGCTGCGGTCTGCCTACCGGTGGCAGGGGAGAGGGCTCGGACGCGCCGGCTGGCGGAGCCGTCGGCGTCTCCGCTGGCGACGGCTCGGCGGACGGCGGCGTCATGGGCGGGACCCGTCGACGGCAATGACCCTGCAGCCCTCCCGAATACCCTATATCGTGGCAAATCGGTAAGTCTCCGCCGTAGATCCAACCGCCCACGAGACAGGGGACACCGTGGCGAACTACCCGTTTCGCAGCGTCGCCCAGCCGCTCAGCAGCCAACGCCCTCGCCCAGGCCGCACCCGTCGGCGAGCCGGTGCAGCCGTGCGGATGCTGGCGGCGCTGGTCCTGGCCGGTGGCGCGTACACGGTGTTCGCGCCGCAGGCGCGGGCGCAGGAGGAGCCGGGGATGAGTGCCGCCGCCCGGGAGGGCGAGGAGTTGTTCGAGGTCGGCTGCATCACGTGCCACGGGCGTAGCGCCGGCGGTGTGGAGGGGCGGGGGCCGAGTCTGATCAACGTCGGTGGCGCGTCGGTGGAGTTCCAGGTCGGCACTGGCCGGATGCCGCTGGCCCGGCAGGAGGCGCAGGCGCAGCGCAAGCCGCAGCTGTATACAGACGAGCAGGTGCGGCAGCTGGCGGCGTACATCGACTCGCTGGGGGTCGGCCCGGTCGTGCCGGACGACGTCGACGCGCTGGTCGAGCAGGCCGACCTGGCCCGTGGCGGGGAGCTGTTCCGGATCAACTGTTCGCAGTGCCACGCGTTCGGTGGTGGTGGCGGCGCCCTGTCATCCGGCAAGTACGCGCCGAGCCTCTACCCGGCCACCGACCGGATCATCTACGCCGCGATGCTGAGCGGCCCGCAGAACATGCCGGTGTTCGGTGACAGCACGCTGACCCCGGAGCAGAAGGCCGACATCATCGCCTACATCCAGCAGGTCATCCAGACGGACACCGACCCTGGCGGCTTCGATCTCGGGCGGTACGGCCCTTCCACCGAGGGTCTGACTGCCTTCCTGGTCGGCATCGTCGCGCTGGTCTTTGCCAGCCTGTGGATCGCGGGCAAGTCGTGAGCGAGCACGGCGCGCAGCAGAGTCGCGGGCCGGTCGACGTCAACGACCCCTCGCTGTCCCGATTCGACGTCGTCCGAGAGGGCGCACGCCGCGACGACATCGAGATCGTCCACTACGAACCGCAGGTCGTCTCCGGCTCGCGGGCCGAGCGGCGGCTGGTGCGTACGGTCAACGCGCTGTTCTTGATCGCCGGCGTGGCCGCAACCGCCTTCCTGGCGGTCTACGTCTGGTGGCCGTGGCGGTACCGGCTGCTCGCCGACATCGAGGAGTACTACACGCCGCTGCTCGGGGTGACCATGGGCGTCGCGTTGCTGGGCATCGGATTCGGCATTCTGGTCTGGGGCAAGAAGTTACTACCCAAGGAAGTATCCATTCAGGATCGTCACGAGGGCGCCGTTTCCCCCGACGAGCAACGCATCACCGGGCAGACCATGCTCTACATGGCCGACGAACTCGGCGTCAAACGCCGCCCCCTGCTCGGGGTTTCCCTGCTCGCCGGCCTCGTCCCGGTCAGCGCGGTCGTCGCCGCACCGCTGGTCGGCGGTCTGATCCGCGACCCGCACACCGACCGGGAATTCTTCCGGACCGGCTTCGCGCCCGCCGACGACCAAGGCGCCGTCACCCGCATCCGGTTGGTACGCGAGGACGGGCGTCCGGTCCGGCCCGCCGATTTGCTGCCTGGGGGCCAGGTGACGGTCTTCCCCGGCATCCCGCACGGAATCAGCAACCGGTACGCCGACTCGGTCACCCTGCTCATCCATCTGCGGACCGCCGACGCCCTCGCCGCCCGGCAGAACAACCGAGACGCCGGCAAGACCGACTGGATGTGGGGCAACTACATCGCGTACTCCAAGATCTGCACCCACGCCGGCTGCCCCGCCAGCCTCTTCGAGCAGCAGACCAACCGGCTGCTCTGCCCCTGCCACCAGTCCCAGTTCCTCATCAACAACAACGCCGAACCCATCTTCGGGCCGGCCAACCGGCGCCTGCCCCAACTCCCCATCGAGGTCGACGACGAGGGCTTCTTCGTCGCATCCTCCGACTACCAGGAACCGATCGGCCCCGACTTCTGGGAACGCCCCTGACACCTGGACAAGGCCCGAGCCGGCAGCCGCAGCATCATCAAACGGCCGCCAGCCGCTGAGGCCAGCCCGCCCACCCCACAGTGCAGCTGCTGAGGGCGGCCGACACCGACTACAGGCAGCCCGACTCGCACGTGGCAGAGGTGCGGACTCGCATCGAACGGCAGGGCACCCGCTGCAGCTGATAGTTACGCGAAGGACGTAACAGTTCGCCCGCTGCCAGCGCAGGTACGACGGATGCACGGTGCGAGCGTCCCCGCGGCAGGGGCGGGACACCCGGCCCCTCAACCCCCGGAGGGTGGCTCCCGTCCCTGCCGTCCCTCACGCGCGGAGCCCAGGTACCGGTCAAGCTGAACGTAAAGAGGAACTGCTTGTATGCAGCGGCGTCGATACGTCGGCGTGACGGGTTTGGCCTGTCCTAGGCTCTGAGGTGCCGCCGCAGTCATCCGAGGAGCCACATGCCGACCGACGCCATCGACCTGCTCGTCGAGGACCACCGCAAGATCCGCGGGCTGTTCCAGGAATTCCAGGACGCGACTTCGGACACCCGTAAGCGGGGCCAAGTGGTCAGCCAGATCATCGAAGCGCTGACGGTGCACACCTATGTCGAGAATGAGTGCATGTACCCGGAGGCGCGCAGGCTCCTGCCCGACCTCAACGAAACGGTACTGGAATCGTATGAGGAGCATCATGTCGCCGATGTGCTCAGCTTTGAGCTCGCCATGATGAGTCCCGATGATGAGCATTTCGAGGCCAAGACGATGGTCCTCATCGAGGTGGTCAGCCACCACATCGAGGAGGAGGAACAGAAGTGGTTCCCCAAGCTGCGTGCAGGCGTCAGCCCTGAGCAGTTGCAGGATCTCGGCGTCCGTCTGGCCGAGATGATGAAGAAGGCGCCCCGCAAGCCGACCGCTCCCCGCGCACTGAAGAAGGCCATTGACGCGGTGCGGGCCTGAGCGATCCAACTGGTCGGCAGCCGGATGGCGACGTGATCGGCAACGACGGGATGCCCTGCCGGCTCTGCCAGTAGCATCCTCCACCCGACCGGGTCAGGCTCTGTCGGCATCCGGATCGGCCGAATTGAGTGCGGTCAGTGGGTTTGGGTTTCCCAGGCCGGCTGCTGGGGTTCGTCGTTGTGCACGATGATGTTGGCGTGCCGGGTTGGGCGGACCGTGGCGAGGTAGAGCCGTTGGGAGGGGATGTAACGCTCGCGCCAGCGCCGTTCGACGTCGGCCCGAGATGACACCCGGTGCTCTCGGATCACTGCACGATCCACGGTCTTCTCGAGCGTGGTCGACACGAAGATGCGCAAGTCCCACCGATCGATCAGTTCCGGGCGCATGAGGAAGACGCCGTCGAAGACCAGCACGGCGTCGGCGGGGGCAGTCGTGACCGGCGGGGACAACGGGGTATCCGTGGTGCGGTCGTAGACCGCGGGTTGGAAGCGTCGATCTCCGCGCGGGCCGAGCGGGTCGAGCAGAACCCGGTTCAGCGCGTCGTAGTTGTGGGCGTCGTAGTAGCAGCCTTCGGCCGAGTACTCGCCGCGCGGGTAGCGCTGCGCCCGCGGGAAGAGGAAATCGTCGATCGTCGCGCGGATGACGTCGCGGCCCTGTTCACGCAAGACGACGGCCAGCTCGTCGGCGAGGGTGGTCTTGCCGGCGGCGGGCGGTCCGTCGATGGCAACCCGCGTCGGGTGTGTGACTGTGATGGACCGGACTGCCGAAGCCAGGCGGCCGAGCATCTCGTCGCGGGTGCCTTGGCCCATATCCTGCCCCGTCCTAGTCTCGCGAAGGTCGCCAGGTCGGGCTGACCTTAAGCGCGCCAGCCTGAACGGGGGAAGCGATTACGCGAGTGTGGCCGACTGGCGATTGTCGATTTCCGTCAACCGGGTGGGCTGAACCCATAACATGACGGGAAGGCCTGCCTGCGGCTGCTCTCTCTGGAGCAGCCGCCCGGAACTACCGCTCAGCGTGCAGGTCACCGCTGCAGTCCGGGGGTGAGTCGCTGCTTTCGACTACCCACCTGAAGGCTTGCGCGGATGGGCGGTGCGTTCCTGGGTCCGATCGACGTGGCGATGAAGAAGGCGAAGAGCACCGTCCTGTTTGAGTCTCCGAGCGGGGCGCTCTCGGATTCGTCAAGGCGGGCGGGACATCGGCGGGGCGCGAACTCACCAACGAGGTCCTTGTGACTTCCCGGCGGCCTGTGACGCGCGGCGCCATCGGTGGTTCCGGGGCCAGGTTTCCCAAGATCTTGAGATCACGGGAGGTAGCGGGAAAGCATGGCCAAGACCATTCTGATCACTGGCGCCGGCTCTGGCTTCGGCGAGGGTGCCGCCATCGGTCTGGCCCGCGCGGGCCACAGCGTCATTGCGACCGCTCAAGTCGCACCGCAGGTCAGCCAGCTGCGTCGGAGGGCCCAGGATCTCGGCGTCCAGCTGCGGGTCGAGAAGCTGGATCTGCACGATCACTACGATCTGGCCTACGCCCATACCTGGGACATCGACATCCTGGTCAACAACGCGGCCATCGGTGAGTGCGGGCCCATCTCGGAAATTCCGCTGGATCTGGTCCGGCGCACCTTCGAGACGAACATGTTCAAACCCCTCCTGCTGACGCAGGGCTTCGTCAAGCGCTGGGTCGCCGAGAAGAAGGCCGGGAAGATCGTCTTCATCTCCTCCATGGGCGGCTTGTTCACCCCTCCCGGCTACGCGGCCTACACCGCGGCGAAGCACGCCATTGAAGGGATGGCGGAGTCACTGCGCCAGGAACTGACCCCGTTCGGTATCAAGGTCCAGACCATCAACCCCGGCGCCTACTTCACCGGCTTCAACGAGACGATGGCCGACACGCCGTTCCGCTGGCTCGACGACTCCAAGAACTTCACCAAGCGGGCGGACCTGCGGGCGCTGTTCGACAGCCTGCTCGAAACGCCGTCGGGCAAGCTCGACCCGGCGGAACTCATCGACGCGATGGTCAAGATCATCCCATCCGGTGAGGGCAAGTACCGCAACGTGATCCCGCAGTTCGTCGAGGACGAGGTGAAGAAGGACCAGGCCGAGAAGTGGGAGGCGCGCATCTGACCGGCGAGACCCGATCGACAGCCGGCTGCACGCGTACCACGACGCCGATATCGGTGGGCGCTCGTGATGGAGTTCCGGCACGCTCTGAACCCACGTGTCGGGTCCGCAGACTTTGGGTGACGCTACGGTTCCGTCAGGTGGGTGAACGGTGCGAGATCGCCTGAGCCTGCTCGCGTAGCACCGCCGTCGTGCGCTCGACCCAGTCCGCGACGACGAGCAGCTGCTCGGTCGTGAAGTGGCTGGTCACCTCCGCCATGCCGGCCACCATGCGCCCGATGGCCTCGCTCACGGCGGCATCTGCCGGCTGCGTCGCCTCGATGACGACGCGGCGCCGGTCACCCGGGTCGGGCGTCCGCTGTGCAAGCCCCGCTACGACCAAACGGTTCACCAGGCCGGTCACCGCGCCCGCCGTGAGCCCGGTCCGCTGGGCCAGCTCGCGTGCCGACATGGGTCCTTCCCGGCGCACGATCCCGAGCGCCTTGTGGTCTGCCGCCGACAAGCCCATGAGCGAGCCCAGCGCCTCGTGAAACAGCACGACGGCATCGCTCAGGTCCGTGCCGAGCCGGGCTCCTACCGCCGCCGCCTCTGACGCTCGCTCATCCATCGCCATGGACACATCCTTCACCAACAGATATGGTTTAGTGCACTGAATAGTTTAACAAGCTAAAGGAGTTGCCATGACCACTGGGTGGATCGAGGCCCGAACCGTGCTCGTAGCTGCCCTGCGGTTCTTCGTCCGCCACTACCCGGTGGTCTTCGCGTTCGGCGTGTCGGCCTCGGCGCAGCGCTTCCTCGCCGTGGGCGGTGGTGAAGGCTGGGCGTGGACCGGCGGCATCACCGGCGAGCTGTTCACCAACGGGATCCGCCTGCTGTTCTTCGTCTGGGTCGCGCGGAACATGCTCCGCACGCTGCGCCCCAACTGGTCCGACGTCCGGCAGAGCACCGACTACCTCGCCGACCATCGGGCCGCAATGCTCTGGAACGTGGTCGTGCTCGTCGCGCTCACGCTCGTCTTCAAGGTGGGAATCGACACGTGGATCGCCGGCCTGGCCGAACCACGGATGGCGCTGGCTTGGACGTTGGCCGTCAAGAACGTGACCATCATCCCGTTCATGATCGTGTGGTCCGTGGCTGTCGTCCGTGCGGCACTCGAGGAGCGCGCGGGTGGGGGACCTGACGCAGCGGTTCCTCAGGCTCCGGTAGCGGGGACGTGAGTAACGGGTCAGTGGGACCAGCTGGACAGATCCGTCGCGGCGAGGCGCCGCTCGTCCGGCGCCGCGCCGACGCTGGCACCGCGCTGACCGCCCAGGAGCTGCAGGTCGTACGGCTGGCCGCGACGGGCGAGTGCCCTGCGGAACGTGCAGGCGCCCGGCGGTGGCGGTTGCCGGGACCCCGTACCGTCGGGCGCATGGAGCTGTTCGCCCCGTTCACCGGCACGCTCTTCCTGCCCGACAAGGAGTTCCTCCGGGGCGGCACGCCCGTGCTGCTGCCGGACGGGCGGCCGGTCGCCGGCATCCGGTGGCACACCTGGACGCAGCGCTTCGAAATCACCGACCCGGCCGGGTCGGTCGTCGCGGAGTGCCGTACCGAGGGCATCGTCCGGCGGCGCTTCCGCGTCGCCACGCCGGACCGGCGTCCGGTGCTCGACCTGTTGCCCGGGGTGTGGCGGCCGTTCAACAGCGCCGAGGTCACCGTCGGCGGCGCCCGCCCGCTGACGATCCGGCAGCTGAGCATCTGGTCCGACCGTCAGTTCGAGTTCCTGGCACCGGATGGCCTGCCCGTCGGGCGCATCCTCCCGACGACCGGCACGTTCACCATGCGCCCCGACTCGTACGCCTTCGAGATCACCCGCCCGTACCTGTCGGCGCTGGAAGCGATCGCGGTGGCGCAGACGCTGCGACTCGTCGCCCGGACGCAGCGGGCCGCCGCCAGCGCCTGACTCCGCTCATCGCGACAACCATGAACGGCCGGATCCGCCTTTGTGGTCGCTCGCTGTGAACCCGGCGGCGGGGGGCGTCATGACCAGGCCCAGTTCAACCGTCGCGAGGGAGGTCGTACCTGTCTCCGGACTGCTTGGTGTCGACTCGGGGTCGCGCAGGGTTCGGAACATCAGCCAACTCAGTAACGGCATGACGATCAGCGGTGTCAATCCGATCTGTAGCGAGGTGGCGTCGGCCAGGCGACCGAGGATGGGGCTGGCGATGCCTCCGACGCTGACGGTCAGGCCCAGGGTGATCCCACTTGCGGTGCCGACCTTCGTGGGCAGGTAGTCCTGCGCGAGGGTCACCTGCAGGGAGAAGGGGATGTAGAGGCCGACCGATGTCAACGCCACGAACAGATAGATGGCGGGTCCGGGCACCAGTACCACCCCGGCGATCGCGATCGCGGTGATCGCGTAGGACCGGCGGGACACGGCCACCCGGCCCCATCGATGTGCCGCGGAACCACCCAGGACCGAGCCGACGACGCCACCGAGGTAGAGCACGAACAATGCCGCTGTGCCGGCCGCCGCACTGCCGTTCATGCGCTGCTGGGCGTAGAGGGACACGAACGTGCTGAGGCCGATGAAGGCGATCGACCGGAACACCACGGCCAGCGCAAGCCGCGTGAACGAGGATCTGTCGTCGCGTCCGATCGTCGCCGGCTTTCCGCGCTCGGTGCTCTGGCGCTTGGCAAGAGCGTGAAGCACGGGCAACGCCACCGCGGTGCCGGCGAGGGCCGGCACGACCATCAGCGGCGTCCAGCTCAGGCCTCCGATAGCCGTGACCGCGGCGACCATGAGCGGGGCCAGTGCGAAGCCGACGTTGCCGCCGGTGGCGAAGTAGGCCATGGCGGTGTGACTGCCTGCGCTGGCCGCACGGGCGATGCGCGCGGACTCGGGATGGTAGGCGGCCACGCCGATGCCGGAGAGCGCCACAAACAGCAGGGTGAGGGTGTAGTTGCTGCTCAGTCCGCTCAGCGCGATGCCGACCCCGCCCAGCAGGGTGCTGACGGGCAGCAACCACGGCAGCGCCCAGCGGTCGGTGAGCGCGCCGAAGGCAGGCTGCGCGACTGAGGACAGCAGGGACGCGGACAGCACGATCCCGGATGCCGCCGCGTAGGTGTAGGCGCGCTCCGCGACGAACAGCGGCACCAGAGCGGCGACGGCGCCCTGATAGATATCGACGCAGGCATGGCCGATCGCTAGCAGAGTGATCGAGGTTCTCCTTCGCACCCCTTCGATGGTGCCGACACGCGCCCTGTCTGACTTCCGATAAGCTGCCATCCAATGACGGAAATACGCCACGATCCGGTGGCCCCCACCCGCACCCAGCGGCTCGCGTCCGGCGGCGAGATCGACGCTCACCGGCACGATGACCACCAGATCGTCTATGCCGGTCGTGGGGTGCTGGCCGTGACGACCAGCGAGGGATCGTGGATCGCGCCGGCCACGCGCGCGATCTGGGTGCCGTCGGGAATGGTGCATGCCCACCGCGCCTACGGCGACCTCGACCTGCACCTGGTCGGATTTCCTGCCGACGACAACCCGCTCGGCTTGGACACCCCGACGGTGCTGTCCGTCGGGCCGCTGCTGCGCGAACTGATCGTCGCCTACAGCCACGGCGCGGACGACGACAGCCCCGAACGAGCCCGTATGCGCGCGGTGCTGCGCGACCAGCTGAGGGCTTCTCCCCAGCAACGGCTACACGTGCCAGCACCTACCACGCCGCTGTTACAGACCCTGTGCGCGATGTTGCAGGCGGACCCGGGCGACACCCGCACCCTCGCCGAGTTCGGCCGCGCGGTCGGCGCCAGCGACCGCACCCTGTCCCGGCTGTTCCGCAGCGACCTCGGGATGACCTTTCCGCAATGGCGCACCCAGCTGCGCCTGCATCACGCTCTCGTCCTCCTGGCGGGCAACACACCGGTGACCGCCGTGGCACATCGGTGTGGCTGGTCGTCGGCCAGCGCGTTCATCGACGTGTTCCGCCGCACCTTCGGGCACACCCCCGGCACCCATCCCGCCGGCTAGCTGTGTCAGCCGGCGTCGCAGGGCGGCGACTGCTGCGGCCACCGCCAACGGTGACCGTCGTTTCTGTACAAGACGGCCGCGACGCTCGCTCCCTATCCTGGGCGCTGGTGTTCCGACGATGAGGAGAAGACGCATGCGTGAGGTGGTCTACACCGGGTTCATGTCACTCGATGGCGTGGTGGACTCGCCCGGCGGTGGGCCGGGCGAGGAGCACCGCAGCGGTGGCTGGGTGTTCAAGGACGTCGAGGTCCTGCCCGAGGCCTTCGCCCTCAAGGGAGAGGAACTCGCCGAGACCACCGCGCTGCTGTTCGGCCGCCGCAGCTACGAGGCGTTCGCGCCGGTATGGCGTGACTCGGAGGACCACGCCGCCTACAAGGACCTGCCCAAGTATGTCGTGTCCAGCACGCTGCCCGAGAGCGCACTCGTCGAGGGCTGGGGCCCGACGACGATCCTGCGCTCCAACGACGACGTTGTCGAACTCAAGAAGAGCGAGGGCGGTGCGATCTTCATCCACGGCAGCGCCGAGCTGGCCCGGCGCCTGTCGGACGCGCGCCTGATCGACCGCTATCACCTGCTCGTCTTCCCCACGCTGCTCGGCGCCGGGAAGAGCCTGTTCAGCAGTGCGGACAACGAGAAGCAGGTGCTGCGCCTGCGGGACTCCGCCGCCTACCCGAACGGTGTGCTGAAGCTGATCTACGACGTCGCCGGCTGAACCAGATCCAGGGCGATGGCGCCGCCGGCACCCTCCCGTAGTTGCCGCGCCGTGCGTCCCACGTACCGTTGCAACGCTCGGGCGAGGTGCGGCTCGTCGTAGTACGCGAGCCGTCCGACGACGTCGGGGGCCGCGAGGCCGCCGGCTAGCAGCATCGCGGCCTCGCGGGCCCGTTCGATCTGTCGTACGGCGCCCTGGGTGAGCCCCGTCGCGGCGCGGAACCGGCGTTCGACGGTGCGTGCCGACACTGCGGGACGGCCGCCGACGCGCACCTCGGTGACCAGCGGATCCCGGACCACGGCCCCGGCGCGAACGAGGCGGCCGACCAGGGCCTCGGCGTCGTCGGGACCGGGTGTCGCCCAGCACGTACCGTCCAACCGGAACGTCCGGCGGGTCGCGTCGGGCAGTTCGGCGCCCGCGTCGACAAGGGCCGGCGTGGGTACGGACCGCAGCGACGTGCCCAGCGAGAACTCGATGCCGACGAACGTCGCGCCCGGCGGCACGGGCGCGACGCTGGCGCCGGTCTCGGGGCCGGAGACAGCCGCGTACGCTCTGCCCTCCTGCGTCCAGAACACCAGGCCCCAGTTCACCGTCGCGACGGAGGTCATCTGCGTCACCTGCTCGCTCGTGCAGGTCCACACGGTGTCGATCCACGGTGAGTCGGACGTGCGCGTCGTGAACCGCAGTCTCACGGGAGCAGGGTAACGGCTGCGGCCGCCGGCGTCAGCGATCGCCAGCGGACGCTGAGGGACTGTCCCACGCCATGGCGCTCGCCGACACGGGACGTGCACCTGGTCGGTGTCGGACCAGACCTGACTCTTCCGGGGTGGCCCGCCCCAGCCTGGCCGGTTCACGTTGACGACCCCGTCCACGTCCAGCAGCCACACCGGGCGGCCGCAGGGCAGATCCGCCTCTGCGTCGTCAGCACCAGAGTCGGCCATGACCGCACAGTAGGGGAACGGCGGGCAGCGGCCGAAGCGGATTTGGTCGCGCGTCGGAAGCTACGACTTCCATCCCGGGTCGCGGCCGGTGAGCCCGAGGACGCGGTCGAGCAGGGATGCGCCGGCGGGCGGGGTGATCGACGGCCCGAACAGCCCAGGGGTGCCGTCACTGCTCGCCTGCTGGGACACCAGGCGGTGGACCGTCTCGACTGTCTGGTCATCAACGTCGTAGGGCTGTCCGGTCGTGCTGGCGAGGTCCCATCCGTGGACGACCAGCTCGTTCAACGCGACGATGCCCATGATCTCGGCGGGCAGCACCACCCCGCCGGCTGCGGTCTCGCCCGTCCAGGCGGCCGGCGCGCGCCATGCGGCAACCAATTCATCGAGCTGCACCGGCAGTCGGCTGCGCCACTGTGGATCGAGGTTGGCAACCGAGGGATCGCCCGGGCCAGCCGGCGCCGCGTCGGGTCCCTTCTCGGCGGCCACCCGGAATGCGACCGTCAGCCCCAGGAGGTGGTCGAGCAGGTCGCCGACCGTCCACCTCTCACACGGGGTGGGACTGGCGAGCTGGTCGTCGGTCACCCCGTGCAGCAGCGCCTTCAACGCGCGGGCCGCGGGCGCGAGATCGGGGCTGTCGTCACTGTCGGTCATCTGGCTTCTCCTCTGTCGGGAACAGTGCTGGACGTTACGCGTCCGGACCGACAAGACAGGTCACTCGAGCATGATCAAGCTGATGACGACGGACCACACCTCGGGGCCCGCCGCCGTCGGCCCGATCGGTCATCCGCGACCGGCGACCGATGATTGCGCCACCGTGGGGCTACGCTGCGGGCATGCCGACGGAGGACCAGGTGTTTGATGCGGTGGTCCGACGGATCGCCACCGGCGAGTACCTCGACGGGCTCCCCGGGAGCCGGTCAGCGGCCCTTCGACCGGCGTCGCCTGCCGCGGTCGCCGAGGCCGAGGAACTGGCCGGCAGGTCACTGCCTTCGCTCTTGCGTCGGCTCTACCTGGAGGTCGGCAACGGCGGGTTCGGGCCCGGCTACGGTCTCCTCGGTCTGCGGGGCGGGCATCGGATGGGTGGCCTCGACGCGTTGGTCGGGCTCAAGGGCGGCGTCCTCGTCCTTTGCGACTGGGGTTGTGGTATCACCAGCGAGCTCGACCTTGCCACCGGCCAGGTCTGGGGCTGCGATCCGAACCCGGCGCCGGAGGGAGTGTCGGGTGCTTTCCCGCAGCACATGACAATCGTCGACTGGTTCGCCAAGTGGGTGGCGGGCACGCTGTACCAGCCGTGGCTGGTGCAGGACCCGACCACCGGCGAATGGCGTGGCGCGACCGACACCGAGTGCGCGGAGATGCTTCAGGAGGCGTTCGGTCCCGACGGTCCGGAGGACTGATCGTCAAACCGACGGCACCCACGCGCCGGTGCACCGGAGCCGAAAGACGCGCCTCAAGCCGAACGTGCGCCCATACGCGAGCGGCCGCACCACGGTGAGCACGACTGTCAGCCGGCAGCGCCAGCGGGCCAGCGGGTCGAGTGCGGGCGATCCGCCCGAGGGCTCCCGCACTCGACCCGAGCAGGCCGTCAGACTCTGGCCTCCCGCTCGACCGTGGCCGGTGCAGCCGGGATCGTCGTGGCTGTCCGGCGTCCCGGCATCCACCAGTTGGCCTTGCCGCACAGCTCCATCACCGCGGGGACGAGGATCATCCGGACGATCGTGGCGTCGATGAGCACGGCGACGGCCATGCCGAGGCCACCCTGCTTGACCGCGATGTCGGGGCCGAGCAGGGAGGTGGTGAAGACGGCGATCATGATGGCGGCCGCGGCGGTGATGACCTTGGCGGTCCGCGCCAGCCCCTGGGCGACGGCGGTGCGGGTGTCGCCGGTCCGCTCGTACTCCTCACGGACCCGTGAGGTGAGGAAGACCTGGTAGTCCATGGACAGGCCGAACAGGACCGGGAACATCATCATCGGCACCCAGGTCGTGACCGGCATGGCGGTGGGGAACCCGAGGGCCGGGCCGAGCCACCCCCACTGTACGACCGCGACGATCACGCCGTAGGCGGCGCCGATCGACAGCAGGTTCATCACGGCGGCCTGCAGCGCGATCGTGACCGACCGGACCAGCGCGATCAGCAGCACCATGGAGATCGCGATGACGACCGCGATCATCAGGGGCAGGCGCGCTCCGGACTCCTCGGCGACGTCGATGGTGCTGGCGTTCGGTCCGCCGACGTACACCCGTTGCCCGCCGGCCGCTGCGGGCAGCACGTCGTCGCGGAGCTCGTGCACCAGGTCCGCGGTCGCCTCCTCCTGGAATCCGGTCGTGGGGAAGGCGGTGAAGGTGACGGCCCGCCCGTCCATGCTGACTCGAGGTGGCGTGGCGTACGCGATGCCCTCGGCCTCGCTGACGGCCTCGACCACGGGACGCAGATCGCCACCCCTGGAGTCCACCTGCGTGGCGAAGATCAGGGGTGCCCCGTAGCCGGGACCGAAGCCCTCGGAGAGGATCTCGTACGAGACGTAGCTGCTCCGGTCGCGGGGCTGGACGCTGGCGTCGGGCTGGCTCAGCCGCATCGACAGCGTGGGGGCGGCCAGCACCAACAGGCTCACGCCAGCGAGGAGTGCGGCGGTCAGCGGCCTGCGCTGCACCACGCCGGCCCACCGCTCGGCGAGCGTACGGCGGGCCTGGGCGGTGGTACTGACGGGCTGGGGCCGGCGGGCCGCGCGACGAGGCAGGCGCAGCGAGTTGATCCGGTATCCGGTAAAGCCCAGGAACGCGGGCAGCAGCGTCACCGCGGCGATCATCGTCACCAGCACGATCACCGACGTGGCGACGGCCACCCCGGTCATCAGCCGCTGCCCCATGACGACCAGACCCAGCAACGCGATCACGACGGTCGTGCCGGCGAACAGTACGGCGCGACCGGCGGTGGTGACGGCCTTGACCGTGGCGCTCTCGGGTTCATCGCCGTCCCGGAGGCTGTCCTTGTAGCGGGTCACGATGAACAGTGCGTAGTCGATGCCGACGCCGAGCCCGATCATCGCGCCGAAGGCCAGAGTGAAATCCGGCGCGGGGACCAGGTGCCCGACCAGCTTCGTCAGCGCCAGGCCGCTCGCAATTGCCAGGAGGGCGGTCACGATCGGCAGGCCCATGGCCACCAGTGAACCGAAGGCGATGAACAGGATCACTGCTGCTGCCGCGATGCCCACGCTCTCGGCCGGACCCTGCGGGGGTGTCTCGGCCTTCTCCGCCATGTATCCGCCCAGCCCGAGCGTGACGCTGTCGTCGGAGGCGGCCTTGACCATGTCCACCAAGGGTTTGACCTCGGTCTTGGTCACGTCCTTGTCGCTCAGCGGGATGGTCATCCGGGCGATCCGACGATCCTCCGTCACCTGGTTCTCGCCCTGGTAGGGGGAGGTCACCGGTCCGGTGATGGGTGAGGCGTCCAGATCGGCGACCACCTTCTCGATCTTCTGGCGGGCGGCAGGGTCGTCGATTCCCTTCCCTGCCTTGATCGCGAGGGTCAGCCTGTCCCCCTGCTGTTCGGGGAAGTGCTTCTCGATCAGAGCCTGCGCCCTGGCGGATTCGGAGTCTCCACCGGTGAAGTCGTTGTCGGGGGCGGCGCCATACCCGAAGCCGACCGTCGCCACGGCGATCACGCCGACGATCCAGGTCAACAGGACCAGGCGACGGCGCCGGTAACAGAACCGGGCCAGTCCCGCCAGAGCTCCATCCGTACGGGGAGCTTCGGATGTCATCATCTTCTCCTCGAGTGGCCGAGCATTGCGCTCGATCGTGCGGCTGGTGTCTTCCCTACCGTTCGCCGCGAACTGTCCAGGTCGTTGTCATCGGTACCGAAAATGCGCGTCAGCAGGGGCGCCTTGTCGGGTGGTGCGTTCTTCAGGGGAACCAGAACCGCCGCCTCGGTGAGGTCTTCCAGCACGCTGGTGATGACGGCCAGGTCGGCGGGGGAGAGGGACGGGGCTCGACGGGCCAGCCGATGCAGTTCGGCGTCGATGACGGCCCGGGCGTGCCGGTGGACCAGGGCAAGGAAATCCGAGGTGCGATCGTCCGCGCACCCAGCGGATTGGTGGGTGGCGCGGGCCAGCTCAGTGGCCATGGCCCGGGCTTCCGCCGGGCGAGCCGGCGAATGGCGTGGTCACGCCGTCGTAGTGGAGTCGCAGCATCATGCCCTGATGCGCGTGGGGAAGGTTGTGGCAGTGGTTCATCCAGATTCCGGGGTTCGTAGCCCGGAACGCGACCTCCCACGTTTCGCCTGGCCGGACATCGAAGGTGTCCACCCACAGCGGACTGCCGGTGGACGGCGTCCCGTCCCTGGACAGGATCAGCACCGGATGGCCGTGCAGGTGCCAGGGGTGCGTTTCCAGGCTTCGGTTGACGACGGTGAACCGGACGATGTCGCCTTCGGCGACGAGCTGGTCCGGGATGGCGGGGTGGCCCCGGCCGTTGACGGTCTGCGCGTACGCCGGTCGGCCGTCGACCATGGCCACGCCTCGGTCGAGGACCATGGTGAAGCGCCGGTCGGCGTTGCGGAGGTCGAAGGGCACGGCCGCCGGAGCGCCGTACCGCAACAGGTCGAGCTCCGGCAGGCCGGACGTGTCCTCGATCCGGGCCGCACCCGCGGCGTCGCCATCCGGGCGCAGGCGCAGTCCGCCGTCACGATCGTCGTCGACGACGAGTGCCACGGACCTGCCCGGCATGAGGAACACCAGGTCGTATCGCCCGCCCGCGGGCAGACGCAGCCCCACGTCGCTGACCTCGCCGGGCTGGTTGAGGTCCCGGCCGTCGACGGCCGCCACCCGGAACGTGGTCCCGGCGAGGACGATCCGGTGCGGATCCGAGTCGGTGTTGATCAACCGCAACCGCACGGGCGTACCGGGTGGCGCCGGGTGTTCGGTCCTGCCGTCCCTACCGGCGATCATGACGGTGCCGTCGAAGGTGTGCACGGGCAGGGTCAGGTCCACCTGCCCAGCCGCCGTGGACTCGTCGGCGCGCTGTCCATCGCGCGGGTGCACGACGAGAGCGCCGTACAGGCCCTTGCGTACGCTGACATGGGATGCGTGGTGGGTGTGGTACCAGTAGGTGCCCACCTGTTCGGCCCGGAACCGGTAGACGAAGTCCGCACCGGGTGCCACGGGCAACTGGGTCACCCCCGGCACGCCGTCCTCGCCGCACGGTACGTCGTAGCCGTGCCAGTGCACGGTCACGCCGTCGGAGATGTCGGCGTTGCGCAGCCGCACCTCGATCAGGTCACCCTGGGTCGCGGTGATCGTCGGACCCGGTACCTCGCCGTTGTAGGTCCACGCGTCGATCTCGCGGCCGGACGGCAGCCGTACGCTGGCCTTCTTCGCGGTGAGCACGTGCCGCCGCACGGCGCCGCCCGGTGCCGGCGAGCCGGCACCGCGTAGGTCAGCCACCGACACCGCCGCCCGGGACGAACGCCCGCGGCCCTCTCCCAAGGTCACCGATCCGGCGGGGAGGAACGACAGCCCGGCGCCGGCGCCGGCGGCGGTCACCACGACCGCGCCACCGGCCCAGCCGATGAACCGGCGGCGCGAGATCGGCGCCTGGGTGACGCCGGCATCAGCGGTGCTCCCGGCGGGAGCCGTGACCACTCGCGTGGTCAGCAATGCGCCAGCGCCCACGAACGAGATCGTGATCAAGGCCGTGCTCCAGGTGAGCGGGTATCCGGCCAGGAAGGTCACCACAAGACCGGCCAGCGCCGCGTACGCCGCGGTGAGCACCGCGACCACCCCGCCCGCCGACCTGCCGTCGCCCCGCCCCCGCCTCGCCGCGAGCAGGTGCCGGCCGGCGAGCAGCACGGCGACGGTCCCGGCGGCCCCCAGCATCGGCAGCCCGAGCAGCACCTTCTCCTGGACGAACCACCAGCCCCGGCTGGCCAGCACCGCCACGGTGCCCACCCGGACCAGCGTCACCAGCACCGCCGCGATCAGGACGGCGAGCGCCAGCCGGGTGCGCCGGAGCGCCAGGGTGACGCCGGCCGCGAACCACGCGGCGACGCTCAGCAGCGCGACGAGGTGGTCGAGGATGATCCACAGTCCGGTGGTCATGGCACTTGTCGCGTCGGTGCGGCCGGCCTGGACAGCTGCCTGGCCTGGCGGACGATCCTCCCGGCCACGGCCAGGATGGCGAGACCGTTGACCGCGTGCAGACCGAAGACCAGCTGGCCGGCGGTCGTGCTGCCGCCGGTGCCGTCGAACGCCGCGGCGATCGCCCGGATCACGAACTGGACGACTGCGAGTCCGGCGACCAGGCCGCTCATCCCGATGAGCCCCCCGGGCATCCGGGCAACCGCGGCGACGGCGGTCGCCAGGACCGCGATCAGGACGACTCCGCCACCCAGCGCCCGGTGCGGCTGGAAGGCCTCATCGTTGGGTGCCGTGTCGAAGGCGCCGCTCGCAGCCAGGAAGAACTGTGCGACAACGGCCAACATCAGCAGGGCCGCCAGGCCAGCGAACGCTCTACGCATGGCGCGCTCCTCGAAGTGGGTGAAGGTGATCGCTCATGGCGGTGATCGTCGCGCCGGGCCGGCCGCCGTGGCCTCTGCCAGCGGATGGCGGCAGCTACGCAATCGGGCGTAGGCCGCCTCGTGTCCCGCTCCGCCCGTCGGCGTAGCACGTCGCGCGTCTCTGCCGAGCGTCGTCCGCGGGCGACAACCGTAGGATCACGGCATGCAACGCCCTACCGTGTCGCTTCCCCCGCGTGTGGTGGCGCAAGACGTGGCGCTCGCGCTCTTCGTCACCGTGATGCAGGTGCAGGGCACGGTCGCCAAGGTTGCCATCGAGGGGGCACCGCGCCCGCTCACCGACTTCGGAAACCTCGGATATGTGCTGCTGGCGGTGAGTGGCCTCGCCCTGGCCGTCCGCCGCCGGTGGCCGGTGCCGGTGTTCGTCACCGCCGCGCTCGCCAGCCTCGCGTACTACAGCGTCGACTTCCCGGACGGGCCCGGCTGGCTCGGGCTCTTCGTCGCCCTGTACACCCTCACCGCGTACGGCGACGGGCGTCGGTCAGTGGTGATCGCCGGTGCGGGTATCGCGGTGCTTGCCACCGGGTGGCTGGTCTCCGCTGCCGACATCGAGCCACGCGCTGCCATCGGCTGGGTGTTTTTCCGGATCGGTGCGTCGGTGATGAGCGCAGCCCTCGGCGAATCCGTGCGGTCCCGGCGGGTCATCGCCGCCGAAGCTCAGGAGCGTGCTGAGCTGGCTGAACGAACTCGCGAGGAGGAAGCGCGGGCGCGGGTCGACGCCGAACGGCTCCGGATCGCCCGCGAGGTCCACGACACCGTCGCGCACGCCATCGCGATCATCAACGTTCAATCCGGTGTCACCGCGCACGTGCTCGACAAGAGGCCGGAAGTGGCCCGCGAGGCGCTGCAGACCATCGAACAGACCAGTTCCCGGGCACTGCGCGAGATGCGGGCCATCCTCGGGGTGCTCCGGGACGACCACGACGGACGCCTGCCGTACCCCGGGCTCGAGCAGATCGACGAACTCACCGCCAAGGCCCGCGACGCCGGGCTCGACATCAAGCTCGAGCAGAGCCCGCCCGCGGCACCGCTGCCGAGCGCGGTGGGCAGCGCCGCCTACCGGATCCTGCAGGAATCGATCACCAACGTGATCCGCCACGTCGGCCCGACCCGGGTGACGGTAGCGCTGAATCCAGGGATCGACGCCCTGGAGATCCGGGTGACCGATGAGGGCCGCCGTGCCGTCCCCGGTGATGACCCCGCGAGTCCACGCCTACCGCCGCAGCCTCGGACCATCACCGGAGGCCCGGCCGAGCACGGCCGCGGGATCCTCGGAATGCGCGAGCGCTGTCGACTGCTGGGCGGAGAACTCGACGCCAGACCGACCCCGGCCGGAGGGTTCGAGGTCACGGCCCGGCTGCCGCTCGCGCCGACCGGGGCACGCCTGTGAACGCCGCCGCCGCGTCACCGTCAACCACCGCTCCCATCACGGTGCTGCTGGCCGACGACGAGGGTCTCGTGCGGTCCGGATTCAAGGTCCTGCTCGACCTCGAGGACGACATCACGGTGGTGGGAGAAGCCACCAACGGCGCCGAAGCCGTCGAGCGGGCGCGCGCCACCCGCCCCGACGTCGTCCTCATGGACATCCGCATGCCGAGGCTGGACGGAATTCAAGCCACCACTCAGATCACGGCGACGCACGGGTTGGAGCAGGTCCGAGTCCTCATCCTCACCACCTACGACACCGACGAGTACGTCTTCGAGGCACTCCAAGCCGGCGCCAGCGGCTTCCTGCTCAAAGACGCCGGACCGGCCGAACTGCTGCATGCCATCCGGGTGGTCGCTGCCGGAGATGCGCTGCTCGCGCCGCGGATCACCCGACGACTCATCGGCCAGTTCACCGCGCAACGAACAGCCACCCGGGCCGCGGAGGACCGGCTCGCGGTGCTGACCCAGCGCGAGCGCGAGGTGCTGGCCCTGGTGGGGCAGGGCCTGAGCAACCACGAGATCGGTGCCGAGTTGTTCCTCAGCCCGGCCACCGCGCGCACCCACGTCAGCCACGCGATGGCGAAACTGGGTGCGCGTGACCGCGCACAGCTGGTCGTCATCGCCTACCAGACCGGACTGGTCATCCCCGACAAGGCTTGAACACGTAGCGCAGGACGGTAGCGGCGCCCGATCAGGGCCGCGTCGGCTCGTGCGACGACTCGAGTATCTGCTTGGCCGCCTGCCGTTGATTCCACGACACGAGGCCGAGAACGAGAGGTACGAAACCGCCTACCCCGCACCACCACCCAAGGAAAAGGCTCCCGGAGGCCCATCCGCCGGCCATCAGCAAGACGCTCAGCAGCGGTAACACGAAGGGTGGGATCCGGTTCCACCAGGCGGGCCGGAGAACCGTCCGTGCCCATCGTTCGGCTGCTGCAGCAACCAGCGGATCCGGGTGGGAGCGTCTCTTGTTGGAATACCGGATGACGTCGCGACGCACAGCCGCAGGCACCTGCCGGTAGGCGCGAACGGCTGCCCGCCGCTCCGCTCGGCCCGGTCCTGCGTGATCAAGCATCTCAGCTGGTCTACCGACTCCGCAGGCACGTGTCAACCATGCACTCGTGCCAGCCCCAGCACCCGACCGCCACCTCCGTCCTCGCCACCGGCCGCGGCCTGATCCGCCGGGCCATCTGTTGGCATCGATTTCGCCACCCGGGTCGGCGCGGCTGCCGACAATGAAAAGATGAGAGCGCAGAGGTTCCTGCAGAAGGGGCGCGAGGCCGCGGCTCGTCGTCGTACTCCGAAGCGGCAACCAGCCGCGACGCGTCGCCCTCGGTGGCCGCTGATGGCGGCGCTGCTCGCGGCGGGAGCGGCCGGAGCCGCGGCGGCTCGGCGCCGCAAGGGTGCCGGGCGCACCGGACCCAGCGGTGCCGGAGCGACAGGTGAGGTGGGCCAGCCCGGTCATGCCGGCGGTACGGTCCGGCCCGTCAGCAGCGCCGAAGGAGCCACCCAGGGCTGGCGCCAGGGACGGTGAAGCCGGCTGTCCTCCGGCGGTCGAGCTAATCGCTGTGCCTGAGCGCCGGCATGGTCAGAGCCCCGCCGCGGCGTCGTACCGGCGGCGCAGGTCGGCCATCTCCGACTCGGCCAGCGCTTCCTTGAGCGCCAGCTCCGCGTACCTCTCGGGGAACATCTCCCGCAGCCGGTCGACGAACATGACGTCGGCGGTCGCCTCGACCACCTGAATCCCTGGCGGCTGGCTGGACATGTCCATGATCACCGGCCCGGCCAGCTTGACCGCCCAGTCCCACGGGCGCTTCTGCTCGGCGACCCCGCAGAGGTGGAAGCCGTAGACCGTCCGTACGTCGGCGAGGGTGGTGACCTCGGCCGGCTCGTAGCCGTAGACGCGGACTCCGCAGATCACCGTCGGCTTCGCCGCCGCCGTCGTGGCGGCCTGCTGGGTGTTGTGCCCGGCGTGGTTGTGCTGCCCCGGGTCGGCCTGTTCGAGCGTTGTCCGCATCCGGGTCATGATCTGCGCTCGCAGATCCGCCGGCTCCGCCTCCGAGCCGGCCGAGTTCGTCAGTACGACCGCGCCGGCCGTCACCGCCAGGATCGCCGCCACCCACACGAAGCGGTTCCGGTACCACCCCGCGAAACCCTCCCGGGAATTCATGCTGCTTCTCACCTCGTCGCCGGTTGTGCCGCGTTGGCAGACCGCATGGGACACCTCCGGCGTGTCGGACGAGCGCGTCAGCCGTCGCGGTGACACGTACCGGAGTTACGCACGGCGGGGACATCTGCCCGGAGATGTGTGCCCGTCGTCGTCGTGAGGATGGCCCGGCGATGCGGCGCGCGAGCGTCTGCCAGAGCGGCGCGCTACCGGCACTGCGATGCTCCCGTGCTGGCCGTGCTCAGCGCGGTTGCCCCCGCGCTGCGGCGATGTGAGCCATTCCAGCACGCCTGCCCCCGCTCCGGCAACATCGACGGTCCTCAGCGTGGATCCGGCCCCCCAGGCTGGCGGCGCCGGTGCGGGGACCGTCGTCCCGAGTCTCGGCAAATTCATCGAGAAACGTTGATATCCGGACCGGTAGCTGCAAAGCTCGGTGGTGGAAGCGCTCCCATGGCGGACCTAGCCGAAGAACGGAGGATGTGCCATGCGTTCACGCAGGCCCGATCAACCCGCCGGGCGATCCCGTCCGGCCGTCCGCAAGCCCCTTCGAGCGGTCGTCCTGCTGCTCACCATGATGGTCGGCTTGCTGCCCTGGAGCGGGGCGGCCCAGGCCCACGGCACCATCATCAACCCGGCGTCCCGCGCCTACCAGTGCTGGAAGACCTGGGGAAGCAACCACACGAACCCGGCCATGCAGCAGCAGGACCCCATGTGCTGGCGGGCGTTCCAGGCCAACCCCGACACCATGTGGAACTGGATGAGCGCGCTGCGGGACGGCCTCGGCGGGAACTTCCAGGGCCGTACCCCCGACGGACAGCTGTGCAGCAACGGTCTCTCCAGGAACGACAGCTTGAACCAGCCCGGAGCGTGGAAGGCGACCAACGTCAGCCGCAACTTCACGGTCCACCTGTACGACCAGGCAAGCCACGGTGCCGACTTCCTTCGGGTCTACGTCAGCAAGAACGGGTTCAACCCGGCCACCCAGCGCCTCGGCTGGGGGAACCTCGACTTCATCACGCAGACCGGGAGGTACGCGCCGTCGCAGAACATCTCGTTCAACGTCTCGACCTCCGGCTACACCGGACGCCACATCGTGTTCGTCATCTGGCAGGCATCGCACATGGACCAGACGTACATGTGGTGCAGTGACGTGAACTTCGTCTGATCAGCCCGACCGCAACCGCAGGTCTGCTCCGGGCCGGGGCGATGCCCTGGCCCGGAGTAGCGCCTCTTCGCTGGAAGTGCCGGGGCGGCCTGTCTCCAGGGACGGGCGCTCGGCGTCGGTCGTGTGCATCGCCTCGCCGGACAGGTTCGATCAGGCCGCCGCGGACAGCCGAGGTCGGTGCCAGAAAGGCCAGGGAGGTGAGTCGATTCCGGCCCGAGGTCGTTGATGAACGTGCGACGGCCGGGTGAGTGGCGGGGTCGGAGGCCTCCACCCGGTCGCGCGGTCACCATGCGCGACGGGCGCCGCGTGGAGGCCGGCGGCACCGGTCTCCTCGCCTGGCTGCCGAGTACGGACCGCGCCGTGACGGTCCAGGCAACCTCTGCCGTCATCGCCTTGGTTTGTCAGCGACGGAAGGAGGATCGGCAGTTGTCCATGAAGGAGATCGCCGAGCGGGTCGGCGAGTTGTTGGATCTCGTTGGCGTGCTGATAATCGCGGTCGGCGTCGTCATCGCGACCGTCGTCTTCGTCTACCGCTACGTGCGCGTCCGGGAGCTGATCGTTGTCTACCCCCAGTTTCGGCAGGGGGTCGGCCGGGCGATCCTGCTGGGGCTGGAGTTCCTGGTGGCCGGCGACATCATCCGTACGGTGGCCGTCTCGCCCACGTTCCAGAGCGTCGGTGTCCTGGCGCTGATCGTCGCGGTGCGTACCTTCCTGAGCATCTCGCTGGAGGTCGAGTTGGAGGGGCGGTGGCCCTGGCAGGCCCGGGCGCGGACGGCTACGGGCAGAGCGCCGGCCGCCGGCTCCGGGCGTGCCCAGCCCGCCGCCGAGTGACCTGCTCGCGGCCGCCCGTTTGACCGATCCGACGTCCGGGTACCGCCGCATCTTGACCTTGCACGCGTGCATCCCGTGTATCCGCCGGGAGTGCACCTGAAGAGAGCAGGACAGTATCCCCAGGTGTCGAGAATGTCCCCGCCGAACCTGACACCCGGGCGTCGTCGGGGACTCGTGGCGTTCATCCGTCGGTATCCGCTGGTCCACCTGGCCATCGGCCTGGTCGGCAATGTCTTCTTCCTCGTCGGCAGCGTGCTGTTCGTGATGGACATCGCGCACACCGCGAGGTACTTCTTTCTGTCCGGCAGCTTCGCCATGGTTCTCGGGGCACTGGGCGAGGTGGTCCGGGCTCTCGGCCGGCGGATCCTCCGGGACCACGGTGTCGACCCGTCGACCGCCGAAGTGTCGAGTCAGCCCAGCGAGGTCACGAACTGAAGTTGCCCCTTCCGGACGCTCAGCGGATCGCTCCGCCGCGGGCTCGGCAGGTGTCCCGGACGTGCCAGAAGTCGCGCAGGTAGTCGTCGTGCATGCCGCGCCCCATGATCCGTAACAGGGTCTCGTCGGCCTGCCGCAGCGCCGAGACGGCGTAGTTGTGACTGCCGGTGAAGACCCGGGGCACGATGTCGTCGTCGTACGCGCCGTCGATCAGCATGTACTTGTTGTGGGTCCGGACGTCCAGCCCCGGGCCGACGTTGAAGTTGCACCTGGTGAGCTGGATGTTGCTGCCCAGCGCGTTGAGCACCGCGGTGTTGGCCTCGGTGTAGACGACGTCGACCCAGCACCCGGCGTTGCGCAGCGCGGTGAGCCGCTTGGCCACCTCGGGTCGGGTGAACGAGTACATGTTGACCCGGACGTCGGTCTGCCGGCGGGTGCCCGCGTCGTCGTAGCTGCACGAGGTCACCGCGTTCAGGATGCTGACCACGGTGTCGGTGGCCGGGTCGGAGACCGGCTGGCCGGACCGTTCCCGGCGCGGGAAGAAGTGCGCCTTGTAGGTGCTGCCGGTGGGTGTCAGCCAGTAGTAGTCGTTGTCGCCGGTCGAGCTGTACCGGTGCGAGCGCAGGTCCGCGAAGTACGTCCGGTAGGCGTTGTACGTGGTGGCGTCGCTGAACGTGACCCCGTTGTTGTACGCCTCGTTCGCGTCCCACCAGGTCAGGTTCGCCGAGCCCTGGAACACCACGTTGGACACGATCGCCCCGGTGTCGAGCACGACCTTCGAGGCGGTCAGGAACTTGTTGTGGTTGTACGCGGTGACCGTCGAGTCGGTGTAGTGGATCGCCCGGGTGCCGATGCAGCCGCGGTCCTGGCTGGGAAACCGGTCCGCGCAGTGCACGATGTACGAGCCGGCGGTGTCGGTCGAGCCGAGGGCCGGTTGCAGGCGTTGGAACGGGCGCCCGGTGGCCGAGGACTGGTCGAGGATGATCTTCACCCGGACGCCCCGTTGGTGTGCCCGGATCAGGCGGCCGGGGATGTCCGGGGTGGTGGCCGAATCCGTCACGTCCGAGAACGAGAAGTGGAACCACGACATCTGGATCTCTTCGCCCGCCGGCACCCGGTCGATGATCCGGGCCAGCTGCATGAAGATCGCATTCTGCTCGCCGGCCGAGCCGAGCGGCCGGCTGAACACCGGTCTGTTCAGCACCGGGTCGGGCTCGGCGGCGCTGGCCGGCGCGGGGAGCAGGGCGGGGACGCCGGCGGCGGCGAGGACGGTCATGAAGACCAGTGCCGACCGGGTCGCGAGTCGTGGCAGAAATTTACGAATCGACATGTGCCGATGATGGCACCGGCGTGGACGCCGCACTAGCCCTCGACCTGCCGGGCTGGGAAGGTCACGGCCGGGTCGGCGTCGCGACGATGGTGGGGGTCGCGGACGTCGTGACCCTGCGGATCGCGGGTGCGGCCGTTGCCCGTAGCTCGCGGATCAGGGCGCGAAGGGCGGCCGTCTGGCCCAGTTCGGCTGTGGTGGCGTAACCGATGGTGCGGGTCGGGCGGCCTGGACCGAGGTCGGCGACCTCGCATCACCCTGCACGTCAGCGCGGAGACCGCGGCGGAGCGGATCGCGCCCACCACGGGGGCACTGGAGCCGATCGACGAGCACAGCTGCACCCTGCGGGCCGGGTCCAACTCGCTGGACGAGCTGGCCATCTACGTGGCGACGAAGGGGTTCGACTTCCAGGTGCACGAACCCCCGGAGCTCGTCGAGCACGTCAGGACGCTGGCGGCCCGGCTAACCAGCGCGGCCGAGCAGGTGTCCGCTGCGGACAGCGGGGGAACGGCGGCCGGCTCCGGGTCGCGGTGACCCGGGGCCGACCTGCGGGGCGGTCTGGGCGCTCCGACTGACCCGGCCTCCCGGTGCCCTGCCGGCGGCGACGGCCGGCGCGCGGTTACCCTGCGGCGGTGGTGGTCGGTGCGGACGGGGAGCGCTTGGCGGCGTCGCTGGGGGACCGGCTCGATGCTGTCACCTTCACCGACCTGACCACCGACCAGGTCACCGCCCGGCTGATCGAGGCGGTGGTGGGCTGGGCGACGGAGCAGGGCTGGCGGGTCTACCGGCGGGCACCCAGCGTGCTGCCGCTGCCGCCGCCGATGTCCGCACAGCGGTCGGTGCTCGACGTGGCCTGTGCGCGCCCGGACGGGCCACCGGTCGTCATCGAGATCGATCACGGTACGCGCCGCCGGACCTGGGAGAAGCTGCTCGCCGAAGCCGACGCGGGGCGGATCCCGCTCTGGGTGCGCTGGGGCGCCGGCCGGTTCACCGCGCCACCGGCGCCGATCCGGATGGTGACCTGCCAGGTGGACGGGCGGCCGGACCCGACCGGCCGGGGGCGGCTGCACAGCCGCTCATCGCGAGCGGAGAAGCTGCCGCCGGCGCACTCGACGATGCGGGTCGAGGAGGCCGTCGAGTTGCCGCTGCCGCCGTCCGCGCCGCCGGCTGCCGAAGCCTGAGCGGAGCCACGCCAATCGCTCGCTGTTTTCGTTAACACATCACCGACCGGACCCAGGTGCCACCGGCTGTCGGTCCAGGTGATCCGCCATCCGCGCATAACCGTCTAATTCGTACGGAGCGTCACCGCCGTACGTTACGGAGCTGTTGCCGATGAGTATCTTGACGAGCCTGGATGTGAGCGTTAACACTGAGCCGTGACGGTTCGGAGGTGGTCATGAGCAGTGCCGACGGGGCTGGCGAGCGGTACGTGGTCGGAGTCGACTACGGCACGCTCTCCGGGCGGGCCCTGGTGGTCCGGGTACGCGACGGCGCCGAGGTCGGCACCGCTGTGCACGAGTACCGCCACGGCGTGATCGAGTCCGCGCTCCCCGTCGGAGGGCCGGCGCTGCCCCCCGACTGGGCGCTGCAGGACCCGGAGGACTACCGGGACGTCCTGCGCCACGCCGTCCCCGCCGCGCTGTCCGCCGCCGGCGTACACCCCGACCAGGTCATCGGGATCGGTACGGACTTCACCGCCTGCACGGTCCTGCCGACCCTCGCCGACGGCACCCCGCTGTGCGAGATCCCGGAGCTGCGCCACCGGCCGCACGCCTGGGTCAAGCTGTGGAAGCACCACGCCGCCCAGCCGCACGCCGACCGGATCAACGCGCTGGCCCACGAGCGGCGCGAGCCGTGGATCGGCCGCTACGGCGGCAAGATCTCCGCCGAGTGGCAGTTCGCCAAGGGCCTGCAACTCCTCGTGGAGGACCCGGAGGTCTACCGGCGGGCCGAACGCTTCATCGAGGCGGCCGACTGGATCGTGTGGCAGCTGTGCGGCACCGAGACCCGTAACGCCTGCACCGCCGGTTACAAGGGCATCCGGCAGGACGGCCGGTACCCGTCGAGCGACTACCTGAGCGCCCTCGACCCGGGCTTCGCCGACTTCGTGACCAAGCTGGACGGTCCGCTGCTGCCACTGGGCGCCCGCGCCGGCACCCTCACCGCCCGGGCGGCGGCCTGGACCGGGCTGCCGGAGGGCATCGCGGTCGCGGTCGGCAACGTCGACGCGCACGTCACCGCCGCCGCCGCCCGGGCCCTGACGCCCGGCCGGCTGGTGGCCATCATGGGTACGTCCACCTGCCACGTCCTCAACGGCGACCGGCCCGCCGAGGTGCCCGGCATGTGCGGCGTCGTCGACGGCGGCATCAGCCCCGCTGCCTGGGGCTACGAAGCCGGGCAGAGCGGCGTCGGCGACATCTTCGGTTGGTTCGTCAAGCACGCCGCTCCGGCCGGCGCGGACTCGCACGAGCGGCTGACCGAACTGGCCGCCGCCCAGCCGGTCGGGGCGCACGGCCTGATGGCGCTCGACTGGTGGAACGGCAACCGCTCGCTGCTGGTCAACCACGACCTGAGCGGCCTGATCGTCGGGCTGACGCTGGCCACCCGGCCGCAGGACGTCTACCGGGCGCTGTTGGAGTCCACCGCGTACGGCACTCGGATGATCATCGAGGCGTTCGTCGCCGCCGGGGTGCCGGTCACCGACCTCGTCGTGGCCGGCGGCCTCACCTCGAACCGGCTGCTGATGCAGATCTACGCCGACGTCACCAACCGCCCGCTGAGCATCATCGGCTCCGCCCAGGGGCCGGCGCTCGGCTCGGCCATCCACGCGGCGGTCGCGGCCGGGGCGTACCCGTCGATCCACGAGGCGTCGGCGGCGATGGGCCGGGTGCACGAGGGCGTCTACCGGCCGGACCCGGACAACGTGCGCGCCTACGACGCCCTCTTCGCCGAGTACCGAGCGCTGCACGACCACTTCGGCCGCGGCGGCAACGACGTCATGCTCCGCCTGCGGGCGATCCGGAACGCGGCCCTCGACGGGTCCGCGCCGCAGGCCGACCCGGTTCTGGAGGTGGCCGGATGAAAACCGACCTGACCCGACAGGTCGCCGCGCTGCGGGAGACCGTCGCCGGCCTGCACCGCGAACTCACCCGGTACGACCTCGTGGCGTGGACCGCCGGAAACGTGTCGGCCCGGGTCCCCGGCCGGGAGCTGATGGTCATCAAGCCCAGCGGCGTCGACTACGACGACCTCACCGCGGAGGCCATGGTCGTCTGTGACCTCAACGGCAACGTCGTCGACGGCGCCGGCGCCCCGTCCAGCGACACCGCCGCCCACGCGTACGTCTACCGCGCGATGCCGGAGGTCGGCGGCGTCGTGCACACCCACAGCGGCTACGCCACCGCCTGGGCGGCCCGGGGCGAGGCGATCCCGTGCTGGCTGACCGCCCAGGCCGACGAGTTCGGCGGAGAGATCCCGGTCGGGCCGTTCGCGCTGATCGGCGGGGACGACATCGGCAAGGGGATCGTCAGCACCCTGTCCGGGCACCGCTCACCCGCGGTGCTCATGCGCAACCACGGGGTCTTCACGATCGGCAGGAACGCCCGCGCGGCGGTGAAGGCCGCGGTGATGTGCGAGGACGTGGCCCGCACCGCGCACCTGGCCCGCGCCCTCGGGCAGCCGCTGCCGATCGCGCAGGCCGACATCGACTCGCTCCACGACCGCTACCAGAACGTCTACGGCCAACGCCCGGCGACGGGCTGAGCGGCCCCCGCACCTCCGGGCCGGCGCCGCTCATCCGCCGCTCCGGTCGCACGCACCTCCACCACAGCCGGGCCGCACACCGTCGAGGCCGCGATCCGGATGACCCAACCCCCGAGGAGAACCGATGAGAACCACGGGAACAGCACGCGCCATCATCGCGACCGTCGCCACGGTGCTGCTCGCGGGCAGCCTGGCGGCCTGCGGCAACAGTGACACCGGCGGCGGTTCCGGCGCCGGCGACAAGATCGTTCTGGGCTTCTCCCAGGTCGGCGCGGAAAGTGGCTGGCGGACGGCGAACACCACCTCGATCAAGGAGGCCGCCGCCGCGGCCGGGATCGAGCTGAAGTTCGACGACGCCCAGCAGAAGCAGGAGAACCAGATCAAGGCGATCCGGAACTTCATCCAGCAGAAGGTCGACGTGATCGCCTTCTCGCCGGTGGTGGAGTCCGGCTGGGACACCGTCCTCAAGGAGGCCAAGGACGCGGGGATCCCGGTCATCCTGACCGACCGCGCCGTCGACTCGCCCGACAAGACGCTCTACAAGTCGTTCCTCGGCTCCGACTTCGTCAAGGAGGGCCGCCTCGCCGGCGAGTGGCTGGTCGAGCAGACCAAGAGCGCGACCGGGCCGGTGAACATCGTCGAACTCCAGGGCACGACCGGCTCGGCGCCGGCCAACGACCGCAAGGAAGGCTTCGCGAACGCGATCGCCGCGAACCCCAACCTGAAGATCATCGCCTCCCAGTCGGGTGACTTCAAGCGCGCCGACGGCAAGCAGGTCATGGAACAGTTCCTCAAGGCCAACCCGAAGATCGACGTGCTCTTCGCGCACAACGACGACATGGGCCTGGGTGCCCTTGAGGCGATCACCGCGGCGGGCAAGACGCCCGGCAAGGACATCGTCATCATCACCGTCGACGCGGTGAAGGACGGCATGCAGGCCCTCGCGGACGGCAAGTTCAACTTCATCGCGGAGTGCAGCCCGCTGCTCGGCCCGCAGCTCATGGAACTCGTGAAGAAGGTCCACGCCGGCGAGGAGATCCCCGCCCGTATCGAGACCGAGGAGACCACCTTCACCCAGGAGCAGGCCAAGGAGGCCCTGCCCAACCGCAAGTACTGATACGACGCCGGGGCCGCCGTCCGCGTACGGCGGCCCCGGCCCGTCGTGCCGCTCCTTCCTACCGACACCATCCAGAAGAGGTCTGATGGGATGACAGGTAGCCAGCCGATCCTGACCATGACCGGGATACGCAAGACCTTCCCCGGGGTCCGCGCCCTCCAGGACGTCGACTTCCGGCTGTTTCCCGGCGAGGTCCACGCCCTCATGGGTGAGAACGGCGCCGGCAAGTCGACCCTGATCAAGGTGTTGACCGGCGTCTACGACACCGACGACGGCGTGATCACCCTCGCCGGCGAGCAGGTCGCCTTCACCGGCCCGATGCAGGCGGCCGCCGCCGGCGTCAGCACCGTCTACCAGGAGGTCAATCTCTGCACCAACCTGTCGGTGGCGGAGAACATCTTCATCGGCCGGGAGCCGCGTCGCCTGGGCGCCGTCCGGTGGGGGGAGATGCGCCGGCGGGCGCGGGAACTCCTGGCCCGGCTCGACCTCGACCTCGACGTCACCGCGCAGCTCGGCACGTACTCGTTGGCCGTGCAGCAGATGGTCGCCATCGCCCGGGCGATCGACGTGCGGGCCCGGGTGCTGATCCTCGACGAGCCGACCTCCAGCCTGGACGCCGGCGAGGTGGCACAGCTGTTCCGGATCATGCGCCAGCTGCGTGACCAGGGCATCGCGATCCTGTTCGTCACGCACTTCCTCGACCAGGTGTACGCGGTCGCCGACCGGATCACGGTGCTGCGCAACGGCGCCCTGGTGGGGGAGTACCGGACCGGCGAGCTGCCGCAGTTCAGCCTCGTCGAGAAGATGATCGGCAAGGAACTCGACGTCCTGGAGCGCCTCGACGAGCAGCAGAAGCGCACCGCCGTCCGGCCCGACGAGACCCCGCTGGTCGACGCCACGCAGCTCGGCCGCAAGGGCGCCGTCGCCCCGTTCAGCCTGCGTATCCACGCCGGTGAGGTGGTCGGCCTGGCCGGACTGCTCGGCTCCGGCCGCACCGAGGTGGCTCGATTGCTCTTCGGTGCCGACCGGGCCGACCACGGCCAGGTCGCGGTGCGGGGCAGCAAGGCGTCGCTGCGCAACCCGGTGCAGGCCATCGACCACGGCGTCGGATTCTGCTCGGAAGACCGCCGGGCGGAGGGCATCGTCCCCGAGCTGTCGGTCCGCGAGAACATGATCCTCGCCATGCAGGCGGCCCGTGGCTGGCTGCGGCCGATCCCCCGGCGGCGGCAGGACGAGCTCGTCGAGAGGTACGTCAAGGCGCTCAGCATCCGACCGGCGAACCCCGACCTGCCGGTGCGCAACCTGTCCGGTGGCAACCAGCAGAAGGTGCTCCTGGCCCGCTGGCTCATCACCGAACCACGTCTGCTGATCCTCGACGAACCCACCCGCGGCATCGACATCGGCGCGAAGGCCGAGATCCAGAAGCTGGTGGTGGAGCTTTCCGACGGGGGAGTGGCAGTTCTGTTCATCTCCGCCGAGCTGGAAGAGGTGCTGCGGTTGAGCCACCGGGTCGCCGTCATGCGCGACCGGACGATGGTGGCCCAGCTCGACAACGACGACAGCCTCGACGCCGACCGTGTCATGCAGACCATCGCCAGCGGAACCAGCAACGAGGAGGTGCAACGATGAGCGCCGTCGCCGAGCGCCTCCGTCCGCTGACCGGCCACCGCCTGTTCTGGCCCGCGCTCGTGTTGGTGATCATGATCCTGGCCAACACCATCTACCGGCCCGGCTTCCTGTCCATCGAGGTCAAGAACGGCAACCTCTACGGCACCCCGGTGGACATCCTCCGTCTGAGCGCACCACTGATGCTGGTGGCGCTGGGCATGACCCTCGTCATCGCCACCGGCGGCATAGACCTGTCCGTCGGGTCGCTCTGCGCCATCAGCGGCGCCATCGCCTGCGTCGTCATCAGTCAGGCGCCCGACCCGAACAGCCTGTCCACTGTCTTCACGGCACTCGCCCTCGCCTTCGGCGCCGCACTCGTGCTCGGCGCCTGGAACGGGGTGCTGGTCGCCGTCATCGGCATCCAGCCCATCATCGCCACCCTGATCCTGATGGTGGCCGGCCGAGGGCTCGCACAACTGCTCACCGAGGGTCAGATCGTCACGATCAACTCCGCCCCGTACCGGGCGATCGGGCTCGGACACTTCCTGACCCTGCCGCTGGCCATCTTCATCGCCCTGGCCGCGGCCCTGCTCGTCGCCGCGCTCACCCGGCGCACCGCCCTCGGCCTGATCGTCGAATCGGTCGGCGGCAACGCCGAGGCCAGCCGGCTCGCCGGCATCCGCTCCAGCCGGATCATCTTCCTGGTGTACGTGGTCAGCGCCGCCTGCGCCGCGATCGCCGGATTCATGATCACCGCCAACGTCTCCAGCGCCGACGGTAACGCCGCCGGTCTGTGGGTGGAGCTCGACGCCATCCTCGCGGTGGTCATCGGCGGCACCTCCCTCGCCGGCGGCCGGTTCTCCCTCAGCGGCACGGTCCTCGGCGCGCTGATCATCCAGACCCTCACCACCACGGTGTACGCCATGGACATCTCGCCGCAGACGTCCCTGTTGTTCAAGGCGGTCGTCGTCATCGCCGTCTGCCTCATCCAGGCGCCGGCGTTCCGGGCGAAGTTCAATCGTCGACGGCGTTCACCTCGGACCAGGCCGGCGGCCGCACCGCGCGAGAAGGAAGAGGTGGCCGCATGAGCAGCACGTCGCTGACCGGCGTCCGCGGCTGGCGGCCCAGTCTGCCCCGCCGGCACGTGCCGGTCCTGGTCACCCTCGCCCTGCTGCTGGTCATGTACGGCATCGGCGTGTCCCAGTACCGGGCGTTCTCCAACATTCAGGTCGTCTTCAACGTCTTCATCGACAACGGCTTCCTGCTGGTCGTCGCGGTCGGCATGACCTTCGTGATCCTCACCGGGGGCATCGACCTCTCGGTCGGCTCCGTCGTCGCGATGACCGCGATGGTGTCGGCGTCGCTGCTGCGCGACGGGCTGCCCGCGGCGCTGGTGCTCGTCATCGCGCTGCTCATCGGCCCCACACTCGGCTTCCTGATGGGCTGCGCGATCCACTTCTTCGAACTCCAACCGTTCATCGTCACCCTCGCCGGCATGTTCTTCGCTCGCGGCATGTGCACCTTCATCAGCCAGTCGTCCATCCCCATCACCGACGGCTTCTGGACGGCCGCGTCGCAGCAGCGCATCGGCGACCCGCGCGGGAACTTCGTCTCGATCAGCGTGCTGATCGCGTTCGCGGTCGTCCTCGTCGCCGCGTACGTGCTGGCGTACACCCGCTTCGGCCGCACCGTGTACGCGATCGGCGGCAACCCCCAGTCGGCGCTGCTGATGGGCCTGCCGGTGGGCCGTACCCGGATCGCCGTCTACACGGTCAGCGGGCTCTGCTCGGCGATCGGCGGCATCCTGCTGTCGTTCTACACGCTCTCCGGCGCCCCGCTGATCGCCGTCGGCATGGAGCTGGACGTGATCGCGGCGGTCGTCATCGGCGGCACCGTGCTCACCGGCGGGTCCGGTTACGTCTTCGGCACCGTCCTGGGCGTGCTGGTGCTGGGCGTCATCCAGACCCTGATCACCTTCGACGGGAGCCTCAACTCCTGGTGGACCCGGATCGTGATCGGTGGCCTGCTCTTCGCCTTCATCCTCCTGCAGCGCCTCATCGGCATCCGCTTCAAGTGACCGCCCCTCTCGCGGAAGGCAACTCCATGGCAACGCATCCCGAACCCGAGGTCTGGTTCCTCACCGGCAGCCAGGGACTGTACGGCGAGGACACCCTCCGACAGGTCGCCGACCAGTCCCGGCAGATCGCCGCGCAACTCGACGACTCGCCGGGCATCCCGGTCCGGGTGGTCTGGAAGCCGGTCCTGACCTCCAGCGCCGACATCCTCAAGGCCTGTCGGGACGCGGCCGTGCAGGGAGCGGTCGGGGTGATCGCCTGGATGCACACCTTCTCGCCGGCCAAGATGTGGATCGCCGGCCTGGACGCGCTGCAGACACCGCTGCTGCACCTGCACACCCAGGCCAACGTCCTGCTGCCGTGGGACGAGATCGACATGGACTTCATGAACCTGAACCAGGCGGCGCACGGCGACCGCGAGTTCGGCTTCATCCAGACCCGGCTGGGCGTCGCCCGCAAGACCGTCGCCGGCCACGTGAGCGATCCGCGGGTGATCGCGCGGGTCGGCGCCTGGTCCCGCGCGGCGCTGGGCTGGTCGGCGATGCGCTCGCTGCGGCTGGCCCGCTTCGGGGACAACATGCGCGACGTGGCCGTGACCGAGGGCGACAAGGTCGAGGCGGAGCTGCGCTTCGGCGTGTCGGTGAACACCTACGGCGTCAACGACCTGGTCGCGGTGGTCGACCAGGTGGCGGAGGCGGAGATCGACGACCTGGTCAAGGAGTACGACGACACATTCCGGGTCGACCCGCGGCTGCGCCCGGGCGGTCCGCGCCACGACTCCCTGCGCTACGCCGCACGGTTGGAACTGGGGCTGCGCGCCTTCCTCGACGAGGGCGGCTTCCGGGCCTTCACCACCAACTTCGAGGACCTCGGCGGCCTACGCCAACTGCCCGGCATCGCCGTGCAGCGGCTGATGAGCGACGGCTACGGCTTCGGCGGTGAGGGCGACTGGAAGACCTCCGTGCTGGTGCACACCCTCAAGGCGATGGCGGTCGGGGTCGAGGGCGGAACGTCGTTCATGGAGGACTACACCTACGACCTCACCCCGGGCGAGGAACTGGTGCTCGGTGCCCACATGCTCGAGGTGTGCCCGACCATCGCCGCCGACACCCCGAGCGTGGAGATCCATCCGTTGAGCATCGGTGGCCGGGAGGATCCGGTCCGGATGGTGTTCGACGCCGCACCGGGGCCGGCGGTGGTGCTGGGCCTGGCGGACATGGGCGAGCGCTTCCGGCTGGTCGCCAACGAGGTCGACGTGGTGACACCACCGCACCCGCTGCGCCGGCTGCCGGTGGCCCGGGCGGTCTGGCGGCCCCGCCCGCACCTCGCCGGCTCGGCGGAGGCCTGGATCACCGCCGGCGCCCCGCACCACACCGTGCTGTCGCAGGCCGTCGGCGTGGAGGAGCTGCACGACCTCGCCGAGATGACCCGCACGGAGCTGGTCGTCATCGACGCGGACACCGATCCGCGGCGCTTCGCCGACGAGATCCGCTGGAGCCAGGCGTACCACCGGCTCGCCCGGGGGTTCTGAGCCCCCGTTCCGCTGGGGCCGGCCGGTGCCGGCCCCAGGCGCCGCGCGGCGGTGTCGTCGGTACCTCCGGAAGTGGCGGCCAAAGCCGGCCAGCGACCGTCTTGACTATCCTGGTGTTATCGTTCACAGTCGATGTGCGGACGGTCGTCCATCTCGGCTAGCCGGGCCTGAGATGGCCCCCTGCGGATCGCGGGGATCGAGCGCCTCATTGGGCAGAGGCAGCCTTGTTAGCGATCACAGAGCGAGTGCGTGACAGGCCCGGGTGATCCGGGTGTCCCCGGGATGACGGCCAACGGATTCGTTTCCAGTTCCTGATCTCGAAGGAGAATCATGGTTGCCATCGGTGGGCCCAGCCGGGCCGTGCCACCTCGCCGTACATGGTCATCCCGGCTCGCCGCCGTCACCGCGGCGGTGGTGGTGGGCGGCCTGCTCGTTGCGGTGGCACCGTCGCCGGCGTCGGCGGCGACGGTGGACACCAACGCGTGGTACGTGTTGGTGAACCGCAACAGCGGCAAGGCGTTGGATGTGTACAACCTGGCCACGAACGACGGAGCGCGGATCACGCAGTGGTCGCGCAACGACGGGAACTGGCAGCAGTGGCAGTTCGTGGATTCCGGTGGTGGCTACTACCGGTTGAAGTCGCGGCACTCCGGCAAGGTGCTGGACGTGTACAACTTCTCCACGGCCAACGGTGCCAGCATCGTGCAGTGGTCGGATCACAACGGCACCAACCAGCAGTTCCGGTTGGCGGACTCGGCCGGTGGTCAGGTGCGGTTGATCAACCGGAACTCGAACAAGGCGCTGGAGGTGCAGGGCGCCTCGACCGCCGACGGGGCGAACGTCGTGCAGTACGACGACTGGGGCGGGACCAACCAGCAGTGGCAACTCGTACGCGTCGGAGACTCCGGCAACCCCGGTGCCGGCCTGCCGTCGTCGATCCGGTGGAGCTCCAGCGGGGTCCTCGCCGGTCCGAAGCCGGATGCGGCCCACCCGGACGTCCGGGCGATCAAGGACTACACGGTGGTGCGCCACAACAACGCGTGGCAGGTGTACGCGACCACGGCGAGCCCTTCGCAGGGTTGGAACCTGGTGCACTTCTCGTTCCCGGACTGGCCGCAGGCGAACGCCGCGACGCACACCTACCTCGACACCGCCACCCCGATCGGGCGCGGCTACCGGGCGGCGCCGCACATCTTCTACTTCGCCCCGCACAATCTGTGGTACATGGTCTACCAGACCGGGCTGCCGACGTACTCGACCAGCACCGATCCGAGCAACCCGCGATCCTGGACGACGCCCCGCAACTTCATGAGCAGCGAGCCGGCGATCGTCACCCAGAACAAGGGCAACGGGGCCTGGCTCGACTTCTGGATGATCTGCGACACCGCCAACTGCTACCTGTTCTCCAGCGACGACAACGGCAACATCTACCGGTCGCAGACGACGCTGGCGAACTTCCCGAACGGGTTCGGCAACACCCAGTTCGCGCTGCGCGACTCGAACGCCTTCAACCTGTTCGAGGGCACCGCGGTGTACAAGGTGGCGGGCAGCAACCAGTACCTGCTACTCCAGGAGGCGATCGGTTCCAACGGACGCCGCTGGTACCGGTCGTTCACGTCCGGCAGCCTCAACGGCTCCTGGACGCCACACCTGGCCACCGAGTCCAACCCGTTCGCGCACCGCAACAATGTCACGTTCTCCGGGGCCGCGTGGACGCAGGACTTCAGCCACGGTGAGCTGATCCGGTCCGGCAACGACCAGACCGTGCCGGTCGACCCCTGCCGGCTGCAGTTCCTCTACCAGGGGCAGGACCCGAGCGCCGGCGGCGAGTACATCTCGCTGCCTTGGCGGATGGGTCTGCTGACCCAGACCAACTCGACCTGCTGAGGACACCGGCGCCCCCGCCTCTCCGGGCGGGGGCGCCGGCTCCGCGTGACGGCCCGACCGATCTGGTCGGGCGGTCGGTGGCCCCGCCCGACGATCATGATCGTGCGCGGCGGTCCGGGCGGCACCGCGTGGCCGTGGACGGTCGTCCCGGCTCGGTGCCGCCGGTGGTCGGTGAACGACGGGCGACGCCCACGGACCGCCGCCTGGCGCTCTCCTCGGCATTTTTCCGCAACTTCGGAAAGCGCCGTAAAATCGACCTCCATGCGTCGCCGGCGGCGCGACGAAAAATGGTGTCCGTCAATTATTCGGCCCCCCGGAAACGGCACACTTCCGGTGGGTTCGGCCGCGCCGGGCCCGGCGGGACCGCTGGCGTAGACTGTCGGCGATCAATTATCGGCCGCTCGGAAGAACCGCCGTGGCGGCTGCGTGAGCGATTCGCGCCACCCGGCCGGTTTCGGCCGATGCCGGCCCTGGGGCGGTCGCCGCAGGCACGTGGGGAGAGTGAGGTGGCCGTGCGCGGTCCTGCGATGACGGACGTGGCGCGCCTCGCCGGCGTCTCCCACCAGACGGTGTCCCGGGTTCTCAACGGCCACCCGAACGTGCGCGAGCAGACCCGGCTGCGGGTCCAGGCGGCGATCGCCGAACTCGGCTACCGGCCGAACCGCGCCGCCCGCGCGCTGGTCACCGGCCGATCCCAGGTGATCGGCGTGGTGGCACAGAACACCACCCTCTACGGCCCGGCCTCGCTGCTGGCCGCCCTCGAACAGGCCGCTGCCGAGGTCGGCTTCGCGGTCAGCGTCGGCAGCGTGCGCGACCTCGATCATCGGTCGATCTCGGCCGCGGTCGAGCGGCACCTGGCGCACCGGGTCGCCGGCATCGTGGTGATCGCCCCCGTCGAGTCGGCCGGGGAGGCCCTCGAACGGCTGCCCCACGACGTGCCCCTGGTGACCGTCGACGGCGATCCTCGACGGCCGGTTCCCCTGGTGACGGTCGATCAGGTCGCCGGTGCCCGAGCCGCCACGCAGCACCTCCTCGACGCCGGGCACCGGACGGTCTGGCACGTGTCCGGGCCGTCGGACTGGTTCGACAGCGCCGGGCGGATCGAAGGATGGCAGGCGGCCTTGCAGATGGCCGGCGCCGAGGTGCCGCCCCTGGTGCCGGCGGACTGGTCCGCGGCGGCCGGGTACCGGTGCGGGCAGATGCTGGCCCGGATGCCGGAGGTCACCGCGGTCTTCACCGCCAACGATCACCTGGCTCTCGGTGTGCTGCGGGCCCTGCACGAGCACGGCCGGCGGGTGCCGGACGACATCAGCGTGGTCGGCTTCGACGACGTACCCGAGGCGGCCTACTTCATCCCGCCGCTGACGACGGTGCGGCCCGATTTCGCCGCGGTCGGTCGGGCGAGCCTGGAGCTGCTGCTGGCCCAGCTCGAGTCGGACGCCGTCGGCCCGCTGAGGCGGACCATCGCACCGACCCTCATTCCGCGCAGCAGCGTCGGCGCCCCGCCGCGTCGCTGAGCCCACGAGCCCTGACGCGGGTGATCAATCGCCGGCCGCCGGGCGGTGCCGGACGTCCGGCGTGGACATCGCGGTCTGGGCGGTCCTGAGGATTCGGTCGGCACCGACCGGCCGATCTGGACGGTGGGTGTTGTCATGCCACGACACGGTGCTAAGGTAGCTGCATGCACATGCAGTTATCGACACCCGGAGTCGCCGCTGCGGGTGTCGTGAGTCCGGCCTGGTCGCAGGTCGCGGCCTTCGCCTCCGCTGTCGATGCGAGTCTGGGCAGGTGGCTCACGGACGCCTACCGGGTCGGCCTGACGGAGTACCGCGCGCTGGTGTACCTCAGTCAGGCCGCCGACAAGGAGCTGCGGGTCAACGACCTTGCCCAACGGGTCGGCCTGAACCAGAGCTCCGTCACCCGGCTGGTGAGCCGGCTGGAGGCGAAGGGGCTGACGCGCCGCGACGTCTGCCTGGACGACGGGCGCGGGGTGTACGCGGTCATCACCGAGCAGGGTGAGGCTCTGCTCAAGCAGGTGCGGGGTCCCTACGAGCAGCGGGTGCGGGAACTTCTCGGCAACGTCGGAGTGCACTTCCCGCAGTTGGATGCGCGGCAGCTGGGCCAAGCCCTGGGTGACATCGGTCGCCTGCTCGCTCCCTAGTGGGTCGGTTGGGTGTTGTCGCAGCCCGGTCAGGTGCCGAAATATGCATGTACATGCAGCAGATACGACGAAAGGATCATCGTGAGCTGGCTCCATCTGGGAATCGCCGTCATCTTCGAGGTCGCGGTCGGCCTCTTCGCCAGCAAGGCGCAGGGCTTCACGCGCCTGTGGTGGACCATCGCCACCCTGGCCAGCGGCGCGATTGCGACCTTCTTCCTCAGCCTCGCGCTGTTGACCTTCGACGTCGGCGTCGGCTACGCGATCTGGACCAGCGTGGCCGGCGTCGGAATCGTGGTCGTCGGCGCGCTCTTCCTCGCTCAGCGCCTCAACTGGAAGAAGGCGCTCGGCATCCTCATCGTCATCGGCGGCGTGGTCGGGCTGCAGCTCAGCGGCGCCGCGTGACCCGCGTCCCATCCACACCACACGAAGGACTGATTCGATGACCGTGACGACGACCATGAACGACTCGAAGAAGGCCGGCCCCTGGCTCGTGCTTCTCCTCGCCGGCACATTCGAGGTCGGCTACGCGCTCAGTGTCGGCGGGAGCCAGGGGTTCACCGTCCTCGGCTGGTCGATCTCCGCTGTCGTCTTCTTCCTCCTGACGTTGTTCTGCCTCAGCGTGGCACTCAAGAGCATCGACGTCGGGATCGGCTACGCCGTCTGGGCGGGCATCGGCGCCGTCGGGGCCGCGCTGTTGGGCCCGGTGTTCTTCGCCGAGTCGCTCACCCCGGTTCGCGCGGTCTGGCTGGCCGTGATCATCGGCGGGGTCGTCTGGCTGAAGCTCGCCGACAGCCCGGCGCTCGACGTACGACAGGCCGCGACCCCGTCCGACGCCATGCAGTGAGCGCTGGTCGAAGCGGAGGGTTGGTCGTCATGGCCGTAGGGTCCGTGCCGGATTCGGTCAGAGTCGTTCGTCGACGGTGGTGACCCGTCGGCGGTGACTGCGGTGGGAGGGCCCCCTTCCAGGCTCCCGCCTGGAAGGGGGCCCTCCCGTGTTCAGCCAGGAGTCGGGGCCAGGTCGGCCGTCACGGCGAGGTCGGCGGTTCGGCCTGGTACGCCCGGTGCAGCAGCGCCAGGAAGGACGGTGCTTCCGGCAGCGGCACCGAGCCGATCCGATGAACCGCCACACCCGGCGTCCACGAGTTCATGACCACGGCCCCGGCCAGCGCCGGCAGGTCGGCAAGGGTGACCTCCTGGACGCGCTGGGGGACACCGAGGCGATCCAACTGCCGGCGGACGATGCCCATCGTGGTCCCGCCCAGCATCTCGGCCGCGGGCCACACCACCGCGGCGCCGTCCCAGAAGGCCAGGTTCCAGATCGACCCTTCGCTGAGTCGACCCCGGCGGTCAACGAAAGCGACGTCGTCGAAGCCCTGTCCAACGGCCTGACGGAGGAAATACGTCTTCCCCACCTCGCCGACATGCTTCACGGCCGGCAGGACCCGTTCGTACTCGACCGTCGCCAGCGTCAGCGGGCCCGGCGGCCCGGACGCGGCCGGCCCGGTGCGGACCAGCACTTCCGGCTCCGCATCAGGCCGGGCCGCGGTGAACTCGCCCGCCGGCGAGTACACCGTGGCGAGCAGCGAGAGGTCATCAGGACCGGCCTTCAGCGCCGTCCGCAGGTAGGAGCGGACCCGATCATCAGGCAGAGCCTGACCGAACATCTCCATCGAGGCGAGCCGTAGCCGGTCCAGATGAAGGTCGAGGCCCCGGACCCGGCCTCCGCGTACCTGCATGGCGGTGAAGTGGGCATAGCCCGCGAAGGCGAGCGGCGTCAACTCCTCGGCGGTCGCCGCACGGCCGTTACGTTGAACAACGAAGGAGGTCATATCGCAAACGTAGGATCTGACACCGATGTGAGGTTCAAGCGCGGATGAGGGAGGTCACACGGGAATGAAGATCGGGGAACTGGCTCGCGAGACCGGCGTCAGCCCACGCCTCCTGCGCTACTACGAGGAGCAGGGACTGCTCACCTCGTACCGCGTCGGAGGTGGGCACCGGCGGTACACCGATGACGCCCCGGTCGTGGTCGGCCACATCAGGGCGTTGCTCGCCGCTGGCCTGCCCACCAGCGTCATCCGCGAGGTGCTGCCCTGCGTAGAGGGTCCGGGCCCAGAACTGGAGCACTGCGCGGCGCCTACCCTGCGGGAACAGCTCCGTGGCCTCGACGACAAGATCTCGACGCTCCAGAACGCCCGGTCCGCACTCGCCGCGCTCCTCACCACCACCGCCCGCGCGGCCGACGCGCGGTCAACCGCCCGATGACGCGACGATCACGGGCTGCCGGGACGTGATCCACCACGTGGACTCCTCGGCACCGATGAGTTTCGGAGGGCTGACTGGTCTGCCTCCGTGACAGCCGACCGTTCAGGAGAGTTCCGATGACCTCGATCCAACCCGTCGTCAGCACGCCCGACCTGCCCCGCCTGCGCAGCTTCTACGAGAAGGTGCTCGGCGCGATACAGACCCTGCGCGTACCCGAGGAGGGCCCGGAGTTCTACGTCGAGCTGCGGATCGGCGACACCGCGCTCGGCCTCGTGCAGAAGGATGACACCCAGATCGGCGCACCGGTCCGGATCATCCTCAGCGCGGACGTCCCGGACGTCGACGCGCTGCTGCCCGAGGTCGAGTCGGCCGGCGGCGCCGTGCCCGGCCAGCCCAACGACATGCCGTGGGGCCAGCGGGTCGCGCACGTGCTCGACCCCGACGGCAACATGCTCAACCTGACCAAGTGGCTGTAGCCGGCAGGTGAGCCGACCCCGGCTACCTGGCGGGCTGCCGGCGCACCATCTCGGTGATCCAGACGGGCGCGAACGGAGACGTGCAGCCCGGGGACGTCGGGTAGTCCTTGAGCACCTCCAGGCGCTCGCCGATGTCGATCGCGCGGGCGCGGTGCTCGGCGTGCTCGATACCGATCTGGGCCAGGCAGTGGTTCATCGCCCATTGCAGGCGATCGGGGGCGTCTCGCATCTCCGCCTCGATGACGTCGAGCAGACCTGCGAGGTCGAGGCCCTCGGGCTTCTTCGCCACGCGTTCGGTGGTCAACGCCCAGCCGGCGCTCGCGACCACCGGATCCGGATCGGCGAACCAGGCCAGGCGCAGCTCCTCGGCGTGCGGGTTCTTCTTCACCACGTAGTTCACGAGCCAGTCGTGCACCTTGGGTGTGCGCGCCTCGCGCACCATGACGTCCAACTCGTCACGCGCGAACGCCTTCGGCCGGCAGATCAGGATCGCCAGCAGTCGCGCCGCGGTGTCACCGGTCGCCCAGAGCTGCCGCGCGAGTTCCTGCTGCGTCTTGAGCCGCTTCGCGAGGGCACGCAACCTGCCGAGGTTCACACCGTGATCGTCACCGTGCTTCTCGTTGACTTCGCGTGCCTTCGGGTCCTCGAGCGCGGCCAGCTCGGCCATCACCTCGGCCACCGTCGTCCCGTCCAGCGTCGTCCCGGCCACCTCAGCCTCCTGGTTTATCAGGCGCAGGATGCAGCCTACGACGCAGGTCGACCTTATGTCGTCCACGCCGGGCCGGCGCCGGGCGCTGGCCGTCGAGGCTCCCGCACAACTGCGGCCAGGTCACCACGCGCACGGTGGGAATCCAGGTCGCGGCCGTGCCGGGCGGGATCGTACGGTGGGCGGCGTGTCCGAGGACGGCTTCCCGAACGATGTCAGTGGCGACTTCGAGGTCCACATCACCGTGCACGAGTGGAACGCCGGCGAGCTGGCAGGCTTCGCCGCGGAGCACGGGTTGAAGTACACCCACGTGGTCTTGGACCAGGGCGAGAAGCCGTCACAGCCCATGCTGACCCTGACGGGATCCGGCCCGCTGCACCGGCAGCGCGATGTCGCCGACCAGTGGACCGCTCGGTTGCGGGCCGCCGGTCTCGGCGTCGCGCGGGTCAAGATCGAGGCCGCGCCGTGGTGCGACGGTGTGCCGGTGACCGACGGGGACGCCGCGGCCCAGCCGGCCGGACGGTATTTCGAGCACCACGTCAAGCTGCTGTTGCCCGCCGGTGTCTCCGCGCTGGCGACGGCATCGACGGTGGCGGAGCGGCACGACGCCCGGCTGTCCCGCAACGCCCGGCGGGCGCGGGATGACGGGCGGCAGGAGCGGTTCGTCACCCAACGGTGCCACCGGGTGGGCCGCGCCACCGCGCGCGCTCGTCTCGATGACCTCGTCGCGGCTCTGCGGAGCACCGGCCTGGAGATCGTCGCCGTCGAGCAGGAGTACGTCGTCTTCGACGACCGTATCGAGCTCGACGCCGGCTGGCTCGCCCCGGCCGAGCCGGACCGATCGCACTGACCAGGGAGGAAACGATGCCCAAGGCACCTGCCGGTGCGGCCGGCTACCCGCCCACCTATCAGCCGTTGCCACCCCGGCCCAAGCTACGGCAGCGGGCCGTGTTCGATCCCGCGCTAAAGCAGTACACGAACGCCTACCGAGCGGGCGAGCCGATGTTCGCCGACCCCGGCACCGGCCAACGCTGGCGTGCTGCCCGCCGCGCCGCCATGTGCCACCTGATCAACGTCATCGCCGACACGCCCTGGGCGCAGCAACTGGTCCTGCGGGGCAGCGTCACGATGTCGGCGTGGTTCGGCGCGGCCGCGCGGGAGCCCGGCGATGTCGATTTCGTCGTGACGCCTTTCTCGCTGAGCATCCGCAGCGACGAGGCCACGGCGATGTTCGCCGGCATTCTGTCCGCGCTGCGGGCCCGGCCGGGCGCCGGCCTCAATCCTGAACTGGTGCAGACGTCCGACATCTGGACCTACGAACGGGCCGACGGACGGCGTCTGGTCATCCCGTTCACCACCGACGACGGGCTGACCGGATTCGTGCAGGCCGACTTCGTCTTCAACGAACACCTCGACCTGGAGCCCGTCCCGATCCGGTTGGACGGCGTGCACCGGCCCGTGCGGGCGGCCGGCCCGGCGCAGTCGCTGGCCTGGAAGGTGATGTGGCTCGCGACGGACATGTACCCCCAGGGCAAGGACCTCTACGACGCCACGCTGCTCGCCGAGCACACCACCGTGGACCTGCGACTCGTGCGGGACCTGCTCCGGCCGGAGCTCGGCCGCGAGGCCGACGACTTCACCGCCGCGTCGGTCCTCGACTGGACGGTCGACTGGGACAACTTCACCGCCGAGTACCCGGGCATCGCCGGCAACGCCGCCGTCTGGAGACGGCGACTGGCCCACGCTCTCGAGCGAGGGTTCACGCGGTGAGCGCTCCTCTTCTCAAGGTCGCCGCAGGGCTACGGGGTGGATGGTGCCGATCAGCTGTTGTCCGGGGCTGACGTCAGTGAAGAGGAGTGCGCCAACCGTTCGCGTAGTCGCCGTGCCTCGCGGCCCCGGTAGGCCCGCAGGACGCTCTCCAGGGTGTCGCGGACGTCCGGGTCGGGGTGATCGGCCAGGTATGCCAGCTCCTCGGCGCCGCCGCGTCGGCCCCGGCCCAACTCGCCGAGCACGTCGATGATGTCGTCGGCCGTGGTTGCCGCCCTCAGCCGCGCCATCAGCTCACTCTTCGGCCGCGGCGGCTCATCGTAGGGGAACCGGCGGCGCAACCTGCCCGCCTTGTACCCACCGCGGGGAAGGCAGGCCGGGCACGGGCAGGGCCGCCGGCCGTGGGCTGCCGGCAGGTATCGCCAACCGACGCCCTGCGGGACGTCCCGGATCCGTCGTACCTCTGCGGTGGTGATCGCGCGGGGCACGAACGCCTCGTAGCCGCGCGGATCGTCGAGCTCGCGTACGGCGGCGACGGCCTGCGCGGCGGTGGCCTGGCGCGGTGGAGCACCGTAGTGGCCGACGGTCACCGGCTCCTCGTCGGGCAGCCGTAGCTGAACCGCCACCAGCACGCCCGGGTGCCAGCGTCGCAGCTCACGCACCCACTGGTAGGTGAGGGTGAACGATGGCAGCACCGGCATGCAGTACACGCCCCGTCGACCGGTGGGCCCGTGGCTGCGCGCGGCGACTCCCGAGCGCTGGATGCGTCGCGCCGACTTCGCCCCGGTGACGTGCACGAACTCCGCCATCGCGGGGATGGTAGCCGCGGCTAACCGGCATGGTGCTCGGCGCCGGGCCGCGGCTCCAGGACCACCACGGCGGTCTCCGACGACCGCAGCGCCGCGTGCGCGTCGAGGTTCGTCTCGATGTCGCGCCAGCGGGCCCACAGCCGCGACCGCTCGTCGCCTGTTGCGGCGCGCCCACGGACCAGCCGCTGGCCGTCCACCAGGTTGACGGTCGCGTCCGGATGCGCCTGCAGGTTGAGCCACCAGGCGGGCTCACCCTCACCCCAGCCGTTCATCGCCAGCGAGTACAGATTCGGCCCGTCCTCCAGGTACGCGATGATGACGCTGCGCCGCTGGCCGGTGCGGCGCCCGGTGGTGGTCAGCCGCAACGTGCCCCAACGGTCGGCACGGGGCCGCCAGAGCCCGACCCGGCTGCCGGAGATCCGGTACAGGCCCCGGTGCACCGACCAGGCCAGCCGGATGAACCAGCGCGGCGGGAGCTTCGGCTTCTCCGCCCGATTCTCGTCCGACATGACCACCTCCCAGGCCTACCAGCGATGCTACGAACAGGACGGCACGTGCAACATCGGGTGAACCGCCAGCGCTGAGCGGCCCCGCCGGCGCGGGAGCATGTGCCAGGGGCTCTCGACATCACCGGCCCGACTTTCCCGCTTCCGGCAGCCGTCGGGGTGCAGGCGCGTTGGCGGCGGCGAGCCGTATGGTGTACGGTACGCCGTACGGCAACGATGGAGACTGGTCGGGTGGGCTTTGGCGGTCGACCCACGTCGGGAGGTGCGGTGCGACCCGGACGGCTCGCGGTCGTCTTCGAGCCGGGGGAACCGCCCCGGACCGGCGCGGTCAGCTTCTACGATCCGGCCGGCGCAGGGTTGTCGGCGGAGTTCGACCGGTTGGGGGAGCACGGCGAGCTGCCCCTCGCCCTGCCCGGGTCGGGTCGCGTCGTGGCCCGGCCGGTTCCGGTGCGCACGGTCCCGGTCGGTGACGCGGTCCGGCAGCTCGTCGCGCTTCGGGACGCGGAGGAACTGACGCCGGCCGCCGCCTTCTGGTCGGCGGTGGCGGTGACCGGGCTGCACCTCGCCGCCCGGGGGCGGCTGCTACCCGGGGTCTCTCCGGACGGCTACGACGCCTGGCGGGTGGGCCCGTTCGACGTGGCGGACGTCGAGCGCGTCCGGGCCCTGGCGGCGGCGATGCCGACCGAGGCCCGTGCGGTGCCGCTCGATCCCACCGCGGAGCGGCCCAGGTTGCCCGACCCGGAGGGGCTGGTCCGGGCGTTCCTCGACGCCGTCGCCGATACCCTGCCGCGCACCCCGGCGGCGCCCTGGCTGACCGGCGACCCGCGTTTCACCAGTGAAAACCCGGTGCCGAGCGACGACCTGCGGGACTGGGCGCGGGAGGTCTCCGCGGGCGTGGACACCGGCCTACGGGTGGCGCTGCGGCTGGAACTCCGGGAGCACCGCGACACCGCCGCACTCACGGCCGTGGTGCGGATGCGCAGCCTTGCCGACCCCACCCTGGTCAGCGACGCCGCGGCGCTGTGGGAGGGCGACGAGCACGGCCTCGGCGAGCGGGCCACCTTCGAGGCGATGCTCGCCGTCCGGCGGGCCGCCGCGGTGTGGCCGCCGCTGGGACGGCTGCTCGACGACGCCGCGCCGGTCTCGCTGGACCTGTTCGACGAGGACCTCGTCGACCTGCTGGGCGGCGCCGAGGCACGGCTCGCCGCCGCCGGCATCGACCTCCAGTGGCCGCCACAGCTCTCCCGCGACCTGCACGCTCGGGTGCTGGTCAGCACCCCGCCCGAGCCGCCCGCCGAGGTGGCGACGCACCTGCGCGGCGCCCCGCCGATGCCGCTCAGCTGGCAGCTCACCCTGGCCGGCGCGCCGCTCACCGAGGCGGAGATGGACCTGGCCGCCAAGTCCGGGCCGATCGTCCGGCTGCGGGACCGGTGGGTCGCGGTCGGGCCGGAGCTGGCCCGCAAGGCCCGCGACCGGCAGCTGCCGCCGCTGGCGGCGTACGACGCGCTGGGCGCGACCCTGATCGGCAGCACCCTGGTCGAGGACGAGCGGGCCGAGGTGGTGGCCGACGGCTGGTTGGGCGCACTGCGCGAGCGGATCGCCGAGCCCGCCGGCGGGCCCGAGCCGCTGGAACCGCCGGCCGGCCTGCGCGGCACCCTGCGCGAGTACCAGCTGCGCGGGCTGCGGTGGTTGCAGCGGATGACCTCGCTCGGCTTCGGCGGCTGCCTCGCCGACGACATGGGCCTCGGCAAGACCGTCACGGTCATCGCGCTGCACCTGCGTCGCCAGGCCGACCCGGCGACCGTCGGGCCGACGCTCGTGGTCTGCCCCGCCTCGGTGCTCGGCAACTGGGAACGGGAGATCCACCGGTTCGCCCCGGGCGTGCCGGTCCACCGCTTCCACGGCGCCGCGCGCTCGCTGGACCCGGCTGCCGGCGGATTCGTGCTCACCAGCTACGGCACCGCGCGGCTCGACGCCCACGTGCTCGCCGGGCCGCGGTGGGGCCTGGTGGTCGCCGACGAGGCGCAGTACGTGAAGAACCGGCTGAGCGACACCGCGAAGGCGCTGCGGCGGATCCCCGCCCGCGCACGGCTCGCGCTCACCGGCACTCCCGTCGAGAACAACCTCGCGGAGCTGTGGGCCATCCTCGACTGGAGCACCCCCGGCCTGCTCGGCGACAGCGCCGCTTTCCGCGCCCGATGGGCCCGCCCGATCGAGGTGGACCGGGACGCCGCGACCGTGGACCGGCTGTTCCGGCTGGTGCGCCCGTTCCTCCTGCGGCGGCGCAAGGCCGACCCCGGCGTCGCCCCCGAACTGCCGCCGAAGACGGTCACCGACCACCTGGTCTCCCTCACCGGCGAGCAGGCCACCCTGTACCGGGCGGTGGTCGCCGACGTCATGGCCGAGATCCGGGCCAGCAGCACGGCCATCGCCCGCCGCGGCCTGGTGCTCAAGCTGCTGGTCGGCCTGAAGCAGGTGTGCAACCACCCCGCGCACTACCTGAAGCAGCCGCACGGCGCGCTCACCGGCCGGTCGGAGAAGCTGCAACTCGTCGACGACCTGCTGGAGACGATCCTCGCCGAGGACGGTGGCGCGCTGGTCTTCACCCAGTACGTCCAGATGGGCCGGCTGTTGCACCGGCACCTTACCGCGCGGGGCGTACCGGCGCAGCTGCTGCACGGCGGCACGCCGGTGCCGCAGCGGGAGGAGATGGTGCGCCGGTTCCAGGCCGGCGAGGTGCCGGTGTTCCTGCTCTCGCTCAAGGCGGCGGGCACCGGCCTGAACCTGACCCGCGCCGATCACGTGATCCACTACGACCGGTGGTGGAACCCGGCGGTGGAGGAGCAGGCCACCGACCGCGCGTACCGGATCGGGCAGACCAAGCCGGTGCAGGTGCACCGGCTGATCGCCCAGGGCACCCTGGAGGAACGCATCGCCGCCCTGCTCGAAGCCAAGCAGGGGCTGGCCGACGCGGTGCTCAGCGGCGGCGAGAGCCCCCTGACCGAACTCTCCGACGCCGAGCTGCTCAGGCTCGTACAGCTGCGCGACGAGCGATAGGAGCGGGACGTGGACGTCGACTTCGCGTACGACGACGAGCTGGACGACGACGCCGACGCGACCGGGGACGACCGGCGCGCCCGCACCTTCGCGGCGTTCGGGCCGGGCCGGCGGATCGGCAGGAAGTTCGCCGACACCTGGTGGGGCAACGCCTGGATCGAGGCGATGGAGCGCAGCGCGCTCGACTCCGAGCAACTCCGGAGCGGCCGCCGGTACGCCTTCGCCGGACAGGTGGGACCGATCACGGTGAGCCCCGGCCGGATCTCCGCCCCGGTCCACGACGGCGACCAGTACACGCCATACCTCACGGTGGTGCGCATCGGCACCCTCACCGACGGCGGATGGGACCGCCTACTGGACAGGGTCGCCGCGAAGGCGGGGCACATCGCCGCCCTGCTCGACCGGGACATGCCGCACGACCTGATCGACACCGCCGACGACGCCGCGGTCCGGCTGCTGCCCAGCTACGGCGACCTGGAACCGTCGTGCGACTGCCCGTCCTGGGACCATCCCTGCCGGCATGCCGCCGCGCTGTCCTATCAGGCGTCCTGGCTGCTCGACCGCGACCCCTTCGTGCTGCTGCTGATGCGCGGCCGGGCCGAGCCGGAGCTGATCGAGGAGCTGCGCCGGCGCAACGCCCGCCGTCCGGTCGACACCGCGGCCGAGGGCGGGCTCGCGGGCACGCCGGCCGACGAGGCGTACGCGGCCGTGCCGGCACCGCTGCCGGAACCGCCCGGGCCGGTGCCCGGCGAACCGATGGCGCTCGCCCCGCTGCTCGCCGCGCACCAGGCGGCCGGCGTCGACCCGGCGGCGCTGGGGATGCTGGCCGCCGGTGCCGCACTGCGGGCCCGAGACCTGTTGACCGCGTCGCGGGCGCGGGAGCTGCCCGCTGAGCCGGACCCCTGGCCGGACGCGGTGCGCCTGGCGAGCCGCCTGCCCCGCTCGCCGGCGGCGAAGCGGCTCGGCGAGGCCACCGGCCGGGCAGCAGAGCTGCCCCGCGCTATCAGGGCCTGGGAGTACGCCGGCGCGGCCGGCCTGGACGCGCTGGAGGTGGTGTTCAGGCCACCGAAGGAGGTGGCGACCCGGGCCACGGACGCGCTGCGCGCGGCGTGGGAGGGCGACCGCGCCGCACCCGAGGTGAAGACCTGGCGTAACCGCTGGACCGTGGGGCGTGACGGGCAGCTGCGCTACGGCCGCGACGGGCGCTGGTATCCGTTCCGGCGGCGTTCCACCGACTGGTGGCCGGCCGGTCCCCCCAGCTCCGACCCGGTCGAGGCCCTGCTGGAGCTGCGCCGGGATTGACGACGGCCGGCCGGACCGGTGGCGCTGTCCCGGCTCGCCCTCGTCCCGACCGGGGCAAGCGGCGATGCCAGGATGGGATCATGGGCGTGGAGGAGCTGCACGGGAGGAAGCCCGAACAGGACGCGATCGCCGACCTGTTGGCGGGCGCCCGGGCGGGCACCAGCTCGTCGCTGGTGCTGCGCGGCGAGCCCGGCATCGGCAAGACCGCCCTGCTCGACCACGCCGCCGCGGCGGCCGGGACCATGCGGCTGCTGCGCGCTACGGGGGTCGAGTTCGAGGCCGAGCTGCCGTACTCGGGGCTGCAGTTGCTGCTGCGCCCGACGCTCGGATCTCTCGCTGCGCTGCCCGGACCGCAGCGCACGGCACTGGAAGCGGTGTTCGGGCTCGGGCCCACGGCCCGCTCCGAGCCGATGCTGGTCGGGCTGGCGGTGCTCTCCCTGCTGACCGAGTACGCGGACGACACCGGGCTGCTGTGCCTCGTCGACGACGCGCAGTGGCTCGACCGGGCCTCCCGGGAGGCGCTGCTGTTCGCCGCCCGGCGCCTGCACGCCGAGGGCGTGGTCATGATCTTCGCCGCCCGCGACGGCGAGGGATCCTTCCCCGCCCCCGGCCTTGCCGAACTGCGCCTGTCCGGGCTGGCCCCGGAGGCGGCCGCGGCCCTGCTTGACCGGCACCCGCTCACCCCTGCCGTGCGCTACCGCCTGCTCGCCGAGGCCCGCGGCAACCCGCTGGCCCTGCTGGAGCTGCCGGTCGCCCTGGCCGCCGAAGGCGCCAGCGCGTTCTCGCCCGGAGCGCTACCGCTCACCGGTCGCCTGCAACTGGCCTTCCACGGCCAGGTCAGCCGCCTGCCCGAGACCTGCCAGAGCCTGCTCCTGGTGGCGGCGGCCGACGAGACCGGTGAGCTGGCCGTGATCCTGCGGGCCGCCGCCGCGCTGGGAGCGGCCATCGCGGACCTGGCCCCCGCCGAGCGGGCCGGCCTGGTGCTCCGCGGCGACGCCGACGGCACCACGATCCGCTTTCGCCATCCGCTGATCCGCGCCGCCGTCTACCAACGGGCGCCGCTCGCGCAACGCCTCGCCGTCCACCGCGCGCTCGCCGCCGCCCTCGACTCGCCCGAACACGCCGACCGCCGGGCCTGGCACCTGGCGGCCGCCACCACCGGCGCCGACGAGGAGGTTGCCGCCGCGCTGGAACGCACCGCCGCCCGGGCCCGTGACCGCAGCGGCCACGTGGCGGCCGCCGCGGCGTACGAGCGAGCGGCCCGGCTGAGCGCCGAGCCGGCCGCCCGGGCTCACCGGGAGGCCCTGGCGGCGGAGGCGGCCCTGGAGGCGGGAGACCTGGAGCGGGCCAGGGCCCTCGGGGTGCGCGCGGCCCGGCGGCTCGACGAGGCCCCGGTGGTGCGGGCGCGGATCGCCCAGGTGCAGGCGGTCGCGGACTTCTGGCAGGGCTCCTACTCCACCGCCCACCGGCTGCTGCTCGACGGCGCCGGGCTCATCGGCGACACCGAACCGGGCCAGGCCGCCCGGTTGCTGATCCAGGCCGTGCACACCTCCTGGTATCTGGGGGAACGGCAGCTCGCGGAGACCCTCGACCGGCTGGCCGCGCTGCCGCTGGACGACGCGGACCCCCTCGCGCCGGTCGGGCGCTACCTCGTCCACCTCGACCCGGGCCGCGCCGAGCGGCCGCCGCCGCTGGGCGACACCCTCGCGGCGGTGCGGCGCCGCGGCCCGGCCCCCGACCAGGTGCTCCTGATCCTCTGCGGAGCGGCGCTGGCGCTGGGCCAGGACTCCGACGCGTACGAACTGGCGACCGCGCTCGCCGCCGAGCACCGCGCCCGCGGCGGTGCCGGGCGGCTGCCGACTGTGCTGTTCTTCGCCGCCGAGGGCGAGGTGTTCGCCGGCCGGCACGGGGACGCGCTCGCCACCGCGACCGAGGCCCTGGGGCTCGCCCGCGACACCGGCCAGCAGCAGTGGGTCAGCCAGTTCAGCAGCGTGCTCGCCTACCTCGACGCGGCCACCGGGGAGGAGCCGGCCTGCCGGCGCAACGCCGAGGAGGCACTGGCGGGAGCCACCGCGGCGGCCATCTCTCCCGGGGCGCCGTGGGCGTACTGGTCGCTCGGGTTGCTGGAGCTCGGCCTCGGCCGCGCCGAGGCGGCGCTCGCCCGCTTCGAGCGCCTGAACCGGGAGCCGATGCGGCATCACATCTGCGCCACCCGTTCCGTTCCCGACCTGGTGGAGTCGGCCGTCCGGGTGGGGGAGCCGGAGCGGGCGGCCGAACCGCTGGCACGCTTCGCGCGGTGGGCCGGGGCGGTCCGGCAACCGTGGGCCGACGCGCTCGTGCTGCGCTGCCGTGGGCTGCTCGCCGCCGACGACGAGGCCGAGGCGTTCTACGCGGCGGCCCTCGACCGGCACGACCGGGACGGCCGCCCGCTGGAGTACGCCCGGACCGCGCTGCTGTATGGGGAGTGGCTGCGCCGGGCCCGGCGCAAGGCTGAGGCGCGCGGGCCGTTGCACGCCGCCGTGGAGGTCTTCGACCGGCTCGGCATGCGGCCGTGGACCGCCCGTACCCGTGCCGAGCTGACCGCGACCGGCGTCCAGGACCAGGGCCCCCCGCCCGGCGGCGGCGTGGCGGCCGGTCTGACCCCGCAGGAACTGCAGATTGCCCGGCTCGCCGCGCAGGGCCTGTCCAACCGCGACATCGCCGCGCAGTTGTTCCTCAGTCACCGGACGGTGGGCTACCACCTCTACAAGGCCTACCCCAAGCTCGGCGTCACCTCCCGCGGCGAACTCAAGGATTTCGCCGGGCAGCTCGGGTTGTGAGATCTTGTCCGGATGACCACCGCGGAACAGGTGCTGCCTGGGCAGATGATGGCCGTGGACGTCGACGAGGTCCCGCCGGTCGAGCTGGGTCCCGGCGTCCAGGTACGGGCGCTCCCGGGCCCGCCGGGGATCAGAACGTGGGTGATCGACCTCGCCCCGGGCGCCGAATGGCCGGACCTCGACGTGCACGAGACCTACGGCGAGGCGTACTTCGTCGTGCGCGGCGAGGTCATCGAGGGTGAGCGCACCCACGGCCCGGGCTCCTACGTCGCCTTCGGCCCAAAGACGAGCCACCGGCCCCGTACGCGGACCGGTGTGCGCGCCTTCGGCTTCAACTACGACGTCACCGGCTGACGTACGCCGGAGCCGTTCCGCAGTTCGGCGGCCATCGCGGCCGAGTCGTGGTCGGGCCCGACGCCCTCCACGATGATCACCTCGCCCGCCAGGTGGTCCGCCCGCAGCGGCAGGATCTCCTGGTAGGCCGCCGACTCGTACCAGTTCCGCGCGTTCTCCGCCGACGGGAACTGGAGTATCACGACGCTGCCGGGCCAGTTGCCCTCGCGCACGTCGACCGGTCCGCCGTGCACGACGAAGCGACCGGAGAACGGGTCCATCGTCGCCTGGATCCGCTCCATGTACTCCAGTACCTGCGGGTGGAGCTCCGCCGGGTCACGAAGATGCGCGATCACGTAGGCGGTCATGGTTTCCTCCTCTGTTGCGTCGACGACCGGGGGCGGACCGGCCTGGCGGTCCACCCCCGAGGTGTTCAGATCCCGGCCGGCACCTTGTCGAGGAAGCCCAGCACCTGGCGGATCCGCCCGTCGTCACCGATCACCGCGACGTCGAAGCCGACGACGATCGGCTCGGCGCCCTCGGGGCCCAGGTGCCAGGTGAACCGCGCGATGTCGTGGTGGGTGTCCACGGCGCCGCCGAGGCTGAAGACCAGCCCGCCGAACTGTGCCTGGACGGCCGCGATGGTCGCGTCGAGCCCGTCCCTGCCCCGCACCGACACCAGCGGGTCGGTGTAGACCGCGTCGTCGGCGAAGACCTCCTGGAGAACGGCCTGTCGCGCGGTGGCGTCGGTCTCGTTCCAGGCGGCGAGGTAGCGCTGGACCAGCTCCGTGATGTCGCTCATGTCGGTCTCCTCAGTGGTCGTGCTTCCTGGTGACCACCACGTTATGAGCCCCGAACCGACGGCGAATCTGACGCGCATAGGTACTTTCGCGCGCGCCTTCGGTACGCAGCGACTGGCGCCGTGTTCACCTCGTCGAGCCGTGTCGGTCGGACTACTCCGGGAAGCTCCGACTGGTTGGGTGCTCCTGCTCCTCAGCGGCTCCGGGCGACGATGTCGCCGTAGGCGGTGGTCGCGCGGATGTCGAGTTCGGCGCCGGCGCCTTCGGCGTTCATGAGCGCGTTGGTGATCCGGCCGTAGCTGGTGCCGGCGTCCAGGGAGGCGGAAACCCCGTGGGCGGCCTGGACCGACACGTCGCCGGCCTGGGTGCGCAGCACGAGCGTGCCGCGCACGGCCTCGGCGATCCGGATGTCGCCCTTTCCGGTGCTGATCTCGGCGGGGCCGTTGAGACGGCCGACCTCGACGTCACCGCCGGCGGTGGCGAGGCGGACGCTCGCGGCCTCGTCGACCTTGACCGCGCCGTGCGCGCCGTCGAAGGTGACGTCGCCGACGCGGCCGACGACCCGGAACTCGGCGCTGGCCGCCTTCGCCGCGACCTGCGAGCCGGCGGGCAGCTGGACCGTCACCTCGATGGATCCGGAGCTGCCGAGGATCTGGTTCTTCGCCGAGGCCTTGATCCGCAGGACGCCGTCGCCGTACTCGACCGTGGTGCGCTCCGCCACCTTCACGTCGCGGCCCTTCGCGGCGTCCGCGGGCCGGATCTCCACGGTGGTGTCGGTCCGGTCGGCGGCGATGACCTGGATACGCCCCGCGGGGATGTCGAAGACGGCGGAGATGGGGTTGGGGGTGTCGAAGGTCTGCATCGTGTTCTCCTTGTTGCTCGGCCTTTCTGATGTCGAAAACGCTACGTTGCATTCAACAATCGAGCAACGATCCTGTTGCGAATAGCTTGCATAATCCCAGGTAGAAGGTCGGAAATCGTTGCAACGGCTCTGCTTCTAACGCAACGAGCATCAGGCGCTCCGTTGCAATGGAAGGGGAGTGAACGCTAAGCTGGCGGCGTCACGCAGGCGGAAGAGGGAGATCGCGATGCCGGGGGGCAGGCTCACCCAGCAGGAACGCCAGCAGATCGCGCTGGGGTTGGCCGACGGGCTCGCCTACGCGGAGATCGCCCGACGTCTCGACCGCCCCACTTCGACGGTCACCCGTGAGGTGATGCGCAACGGCGGCCCCACCGCCTACCGGGCCGACCTGGCCCACCGCGCCACCGAACGCCGCACCCGCCGGCGCCGGCAGACCGCTCCGCGCGCACAGCAGGTGCCCGCGCAGGCCCACGGACGCGACGCCGAGGCGGTGCGCGAGTACGAGGAGACGTTCACCACCCTCCTCATGCAACAGGGCCTGCCGAAGATGATGTCCCGGGTGCTGACCTGCCTGTTCACCGCCGACGCGGGCAGCCTCACCGCGTCCGAACTCGTCCAGCACCTCCAGGTCAGTCCGGCGTCCATCTCCAAGGCGACCACGTTCCTCGAAGGCCAGGGCCTGATCCGCCGGGAACGCGACGAACGCCGCCGCGAGCGCTACGTCGTCGACGACGACGTCTGGTACCAGTCGATGATCGCCAGCGCCCGATCCCACGCCCAACTCGCCGAGACCGCCCGGCAGGGCGTCGGCGTCCTCGGCTCCCACACCCCGGCCGCCACCCGCCTGGAGAACATCGCCCGCTTCGTCGACTTCGTCGGCGAGAGCATCATCCGCGCCGCCGAACAGGCCCGCGAGATCCTCTACACGAAGACCGAGGCGGCCTCGGGCGGCATTCCCACCACCGCAGGCCCGGACCGCACCTCCGATCGTCAATCCGAGAAGGCGGGCCCGGCGCCGGACACGGCCTGACGCCGGTGCCCGCACACACCGCCGACCGTACGTGCGTCGACGCCGTCAAAGGCGTGGGCGGTGCCGGGCGACGAGGGTGGGGTCGCCCGGCACCGCCGGTCGTGGACAGCGACCGGAGCAACGCTGTCCACGGTGCCGGTCGGGCCCGCACCGCCGCGGTGACGCGGCCGGCCCGTCCGACGGGTGCGGTCAGGGAAGCACCTTCCAGGCCCGGGTGATGGTCTGGTCGATGCGGTTGCCGGCGCGGTCGGTGGCGGTGACCCGGACCGTGGCGAACCGCGCGCCCGCCGGTGCGGCCGGCATGGTCGCCGTCACCGTGCCGGTGCCTCGGGCGGGCACCTTCCGCCAGTGGGCGCCGTCGTCGTAGGACACCCGCACCGTGACCTCGAACCGCCCCGGCCCGGTCGCGCCCGGCTGGTAACCCGGCTTGAGCGACAGCCGGTACGGCTGATCGGCGCGGACCGCGTTGGACAGGTCGGTCCGGATGTCGTAGCGGAGCTGCGGCAGCGCCAGCACCTGCGGCTCATCGCCCTTGGGCCGCCCGGAGCGGAACGTCCAGGTGGTGGAGGTAGCGGTCGAGGTGGTCCACCAGACCCGCTCCGGGAACCGGTCCCGGGTGACGTCCAGGGTCAGCTGGTAGGTCCGGTTGCCCGGGCCGACCGTGAACTGTTGCGACGATCCGGTGCTGGTGCCGACGACCTGGTCACCGCGGCGCAACGTCAACCGGGCCCGGTCGGAGCCGCCGTCGATCCAGCCGTACGCCGCCGCGGCGCCGTCGGCGTACTGCGGAACGGCCACCCGGATGGTGTCGTGCCACCGGTTGACCGGCGTCCCGTACGGGTAGTTCGGCGCGCCCGCCGGCACGGCGGGCCGGGTCAGGGCCGGGAACCACACCTCCCGCGTCCGCTCGCCGGGCCGGTACGCCCGCAGCGGGCCGTACATGGTGCCCTGGGTGCCCTGCCGGTTCTCGCCCTCGGCGGTGGCCTGGGCGCGCCAGAGCACCCCGTTGGTGTTGACGTGGTCGGTACGCCGCTGCGCCGCGGTCACCGACCGGTTGAAGCTGAACGCGACGCTCACCCCGTCCGGGTAGCCGGCCCGCGAGTCCAGCGCCCGCATCTCCGGCGCGTGCTGGTGGAACTCGTTGTCCACGGTGGCCAGCGCCAGTTCCCGCGACGTGTAGTGCAGGTCGGCCGGAATCCGGTCGGGCTCGGCCAGCAGCAGGTCGTAGTGGTAGGGGCTGGTTGCCACACCGGTCAGCTCGACGGTCACCTTCCCCGCCGCCAACCGCTGGCGCAGCCGCTGGCCGTCGGCGTACTCGACCTGGTAGGCCGGTACCGGTGAACCGTAGCCGCTCGCGTAGATCTTCCCGGGCTCGTCCGGGGCGAGGAGCACGACCACGGCGCCGGCCGCTGCCGCGGCCCGCAGCTGCTCCGCGACCGCCTCGTCGCCGACGTACCGCAGCAGCAGCGCCGCGCCACGGGCGGCGCCCAGCCCGGCCGGCCCGCCGTCGCCGCCGTCGACCAGCGGCAGCGTGTGGGTGCCGTCGAGCAACGGCGCGTACTCCACCGGCAGCGGGCGAGCCAGCCGGAAGCCGCCGGCGCCGGTCACCTCGGCGGTCAGCTCGGGGGCGCTGAGATCCCACCGGCTGAAGAACTGGAAGGTGCCGGTGGAGACCGGCCGGGTCGGCACCGCGTAGACCCGCTGGACGTTGGACGGGTTGAACGCCCAGCCGGACAGGTTCGACCGGCTCCCGGCGGTGCGTTGCCACGAGATGGCGCCCCGACTGATCACTGTCGGGTCCGCGACGTCCATCCGGATTTCGTTGCCGGCGCGTGCGTCGATGCGCACGGTGCGGTCCGCGTCGACGAGCAGCTCCGGGTCGCCCGCCACGGTGACGTCCTTCTCGACGCCACCGGCGTCCAGGGTGTGCACGAGCGTCATCAGCGAGTACCGCCCGGCGGGCAGCTCCACCGTCGCCCGGCCGTCGGAGAAGAACCCGTAGTGCTGCGCGCCGGTGTCCAGGTTCCACAGCTCCGCCCGGTCGGGGAACCCGGTGGCCGGCCGACCGTCGCGGTTGGTCGCCTCGATGGTGAGGGTGTGCGCCGGCGGGGTCACGCTGAGGCCGACCGGGGTCCGCAGCCGCAGTCCGGCGGCGGTCGCGGTGAGCACGCCGGCGTACTGGTTCGGCCTGGTGGCCGCGGTGTCCAGCCGGACGGTCGCCGTCGCCCGTCCGCCGGCGGCGATGGTCAGCCGGGCCGGCGTGACGGTCAACGCGGCGGCCCGGCCGGTGGCGCCGGTGTCGGTGGCGGCCACGGTCAGATCGAGCGTGACCGGCTTCCGGCCGGTGTTGTGGTACGCCACGTCGGCGCTTCGCGGACCGGAGCCGGCCGGCACCTGCCCGAGCACGACGTTGGCGGTGTCCACGCCGACGGTCTGGCCCAGCGCCGCCGGAACGTCCAACCGGCCCACTCCCTGCGCCCAGACCGGCGCCGTGCCGACCGGCTTGGCGGTGCCGACCAGCGCGGCCTTGAGTCGTTCGGGCCGCCAGTCGGGACGGGCCTGGGCGAGCAGCGCGGCCGCGCCGGCCACGTGCGGCCCCGCCATCGAGGTGCCGGACATCGCGGTGTACGACCGGTCGACCAACTGGCCGAGCGAGGTGCCCGCCGCCCGGGCCGCCACGATCCCGACACCGGGCGCGGTGATCTCGGGCTTGACCGCACCGTCGTCGAGGCGCGGGCCGCGGCTGGAGAAGTCGGCCAGAACGTCCTGCTTGGACACCGCGCCGACGGTCAACGCGGCGGTGGCGATGCCCGGCGTGCCGACGGTCTGCGGCCCGGGGCCGGAGTTGCCGGCGCTGACCACGAAGAGCGTGTCCGAGTTGGCGGTCAGCGCGTCGACCGCCTCGCTGACCGGGTCCGGGCCGCCGTAGGACGGCGCGCCGAGGCTGAGGTTGACCACGCGGGCGCCCTGGCGTACCGCCCACTCCATGCCGGCGATGACCCAGGAGAGGTCGCCGTAACCGGAGTCGTCGAGGACCTTGCCCACCAGCAGCCGGGCGCCCGGGGCCACGCCCCGGCCGCCGGCGCGGCCGGCCTTTCCGCTGCCGGCGATGGTCGCGGCGATGTGCGTGCCGTGCCCGAACCGGTCGACCGCCGTACCGCCCTCGGTGGTGAAGTCCGCGGTGGCGGACACCCGGCCGGCGAGGTCCGGGTGGGTGGGGTCGTAGCCGCTGTCGAGCACCGCCACGGTGACGCCCCGCCCGTCGTATCCGGCCTTCCACGCGGCCGGCGCGCCGATCTGGGGCACGCTGTCGACCAGGTCCGCGCGGACCCGACGGTCCAGCCACACCCGCCGTTCGCCGGCGGCGAGGGTACGCGGCCCGGTGGTCAGTGCCGTCCAGAGCGCCCGCGCCTGCGACTTGCGTCCGGTGACCGCGACCGCGCCGATGCTGGACAGGACGCGGGTCCGGGTGGCCCCGGGCGGAGTCTCCGGCACCGAGGCCCGGGCGCCGGCGGTGGCGGGCGCGCCGGCCACGAGCAGCGGAAGGGTGGGGCTCGCCGCGTCGTGGTAGCCGTCGGCGACGAGATCCGTGACGTTGAACAGCGCCTCGTCCAGCACGCCGGTGGCGACGTACGGCACCGCCTCGTCCGGCACCACGTAGACGTCACCGTCGCGGTGGGACAGTCGGAAGCCGTGCCGGTCGGGCCGGCCCCGGTCGTCGATGGTCGCCTCCTGCCGGCCGTCGGCGAACCGGGTGAGCCGCACGACGTCACCGTTGATCAGCGTGACCGTGTACACCGAGCCGGGAGTCGCGGTTGGCGCAACTGCGTCAGCGGCGACGGCCGTCGCGGCCGATGGCGTAACGGCGACCACGGTGATCGCCGCCACCGCGGCGGCGAGCACCCTCCGTAATGAGCTGAACACGAGGCCCCCTTCGACGTGCCGGCCCTACGGCAGGCAGCGTCACACCTCGTCAACGGGACCGTAAAGGATCTAGAGTCAGCGCAGCTGAGACATGGCCCAGATGCGCCAGGGGAGGACCATCGTGCTTGGACCGGCCGGGCTGAGCGCGGCCGAGGAGACGGCCTACCTCGCGCTGGTCCGCCAGGGCGGTGCGACGCTGACGCAGCTGACCGCCCGGACCGGACTCAGCCCCGCCCAGGTGCGCCGCGCGGTGCTCTCCCTGCACCGCAAGGGCTTCGTGCACCACACCCCGGCACCCGAGGAGCGGGTCGTACCGGTTCCCCCGGAGCTGGCGGTGGAACAGCAGGTCCGCCGCCGCCAGGAGGAGCTGGAGGGCGTACGGGCGGCCGCTCACCGCCTCGCCCAGGAGGCACGCAGCCGGGCCAGCAACCGGCGCACCGAGGAGCTGATCGAGATCGTCTCCGGCCGGGCGGCCGTCGCGCAGGCCTTCGACCGGTTGCAACGCACCGCCCGGCAGCAGATGCGGGTGCTGGTCGCCCCGCCGTACGCGGTGCCGAAGGACGTCAACCGCCAGCAGTTGGAACGGCAGGCCGCCGGGATCACCTACCGGGCGGTGTACGACGTCGACGCGCTGACCGATCCCGGTTTCGTGGCCAGCGTCGTCGTGCACGTGCAGGAGGGCGAGCACGCCCGACTGGCGCACGGCCTACCCACCAAGCTCGCCGTCGCCGACCGGGAGCTGGCCCTGCTGCCGCTGGCGTGGACGCAGGCGGCACACGACGCGGCGTTGCTGGTGCACCCGTGTGGCCTGCTCGACGCGTTGATCGCGCTCTTCGAGACGGTCTGGAACCAGGCCACGCCGCTGTCCGTGGCCGACTCCGCCGACCTCGCCGCCGCCACCGCGGTCTCCGCCGCCGACCGGCACCTGCTGTCGCTGCTCGTCGCCGGCCTGACCGACGAGGCGGTCAGCGCGCGGCTGGGCGTCAGCCGCCGCACGGTGGTCCGTCGGGTGCAGCACCTCATGGAGCTGACCAACTCGCGGTCGCGGCTGCAACTGGGGTGGCAGGCCCGCGACCGCGGCTGGCTCTGACTCACCGTCTCCTGAGGAGCCCGGCACGCGGCGACGGACGCCCCGCCGACCACGGGACGACGGTTGCTGCGGGCGACCACCTGAACGATGATCACTGTCAGCTGTGGACGCGTGAGCAGGCGAGCTGTAGGGGGCAGTGGTGGTCGGCGAGGTCGCTCCCCACTCCGGTGCGGCCGATGTGGACGTCGGTGGGGTGGCGGCGCCGCTGCTGATCGGCCGCGACGGGGACCTCGTCCGGCTGGGGCAGGTCCTCACCAACACCTCGGCACTGGTGCTGATCGAGGGGGAGGCCGGGGTCGGCAAGAGCCGCCTCCTGGACGAGTTCCTGTCGTCCCCCGCCGGCGCCGTCCATTCCGCCCTGACGGCGGTCTGTCCGCCGCTGCACGAGCCGTACACGTTGGGACCGATCGTCGAGGCGCTCCTGGCAACCGACGTCGACACGGTGGCGAACCTGGACCTCAGTGGCCTCGCCGGTGCCTTGCGGCCGCTGTTCCCCGAGTGGGCAGAGCACCTGCCACCGGCTCCCGAGCCGGCGGAGGACGCGAGCGCCGCCCGCCACCGGGTGCTCCGGGCACTCGCCGAACTGCTCGACAAGCTGGGGGTGAACCTGCTCGTCGTCGACGACGCACAGTGGTCCGACGACGCGACCCGGGAGTTCCTGCTGTTCCTGGCCGAACGGTACGGGCAGGGGCCGAGCCTGGTGGTGGCCTACCGTCCGGAGGACCTGGTCGGGGACCCGTGGTTGCTGCACCTGTCGGGACGCCTCAGGCCACACCGCGCACGGCTCCGACTCGTCCTCAACCCGCTCGATGAGTCCGAGACCGCGGCGCTGGCCTCCTCGATGCTGGCCAACCAGCGGCTCTCCGCCGAGTTCGCCCAGCATCTGCACGCGCACACCGAAGGGGTGCCCCTCGCCGTGGAGGAGTGTGTGCGACTCATGGCCCGACGCGGCGACCTGGTCCGCCGCGACCAGGGCTGGAAGCGGCTGCCACTGGACGAGATCGTGGTGCCCCCGACGGTGCGGGACACCGTGCTGGAGCACGCCAGCCGCCTGGACCAATCCACCCGATCGGTGCTACGAGCCGCCGCGGTCGTCGCCGACCCCATCGCCGAGCAGATGTTGTCGCAGATCAGCGAACTGCCGCCCGCCGAGTTCGCCGCCGGGCTGGCCGAGGCGATCGCGCACCGCCTGCTGCACCTCCGTGACCACCTCCGGGTGTCCTTCCGCCACGTGCTGGCTGGTCGGGCCATCTACGACGCCACCCCCGAGCGGGAACGTCGTACGCTGCACGAGCGCGCCGGGCGGGTGCTCGAAACCGTGACCCCGCGACCGCTGGCGCAGCTCGCGCGGCACTTCCGCCACGCCGGTGACGGCAAGAGGTGGGGCAGGTACGCGGAACTCTCCGCGGACGTGGCGTTGGAGACCGGCGACGAGACGACAGCGGGCGCGCTGCTGCACGACGTGCTGACCAACGGCGACGTGCCGGCCGAGCAGATGTGCGTGCTGGTGGAGAAGGTGCCGTTCGGTTCCTTCACCGGTCCGGGTCGCCTGCGGGACCTCGCCGCCGCCGTCCGTCGGGTCCTCGGCCGGGGCGTACCCGATCCGGGTGTCGAGGCGAACCTGCGGTTCCAGCTCGCCCGGATCCTCAACGACATGGAGGAGTTCGACGAGGCGCACGCCGAGCTGGAAAGGGCGCTGCCGCACCTCGATCGTCAGCGTGCCTCGCCCGCCGTCGCCATGATGCTGCTCGGCTGGCCGCGCGGCCGCCCACCGGCGGCTCGGCACCTGACCTGGCTGGACCGGGCGGCGGAGTTCGCGCGGTCACTGGAGCCGTCGGACCGGCTGCGCGTCGCGGCCGGCCGGGCTGCCGCCCTGCTGCAACTCGGTGACGAGCGTGGCTGGGTGGAGGCCGCGCACATGCCAACCGCGGCCCGGACCGTCAGGGACCGCCGGATCATCACCGTCGGCTACCTCAACTTCGGTGACGGGGCCATGCGGTGGGGGCGGTACGCGGAAGCCGGCCGCTGGCTCGCTACCGCGCGTCGCCTCGCGGTCGAGTACGAACAGGTCAGGATCACCGATCTCATCGACTCCACCCAGTTGCACCTCGACTGGTTCACCGGAGCCTGGGACGGCCTCGCGGAGCGGTCGGCGGCGCTGGCGGACACGGACGACTTCCACCCGGTCAGCCGGGTCGAGCCGATCATGATCAGCGGCCTGCTCCGGATGGCGGCCGGCGACCTCGTCCAGGCCGCCGAGGAGATCGAACGCGTCGTCGCCGGCGCGCGGGACGCCGGCGCCTGGGACACGGTCGCGGAGGCGGTGGCGACGTTGGTGCAGATCCGGCTGCGCGAGGGCCGGCCCGACGAGGCCCTGACGATCTCCCGGGACCCGTGCGAGGTCGTCGCGGAGAAAGGGGTCTGGCTCTGGGGCACCGACGTGGTGCCGGCCCGTGTCCAGGCCCTGCTCGCCGTCGGTGCCGTGCCGCAGGCACAGGACCTGGTCGAGGCGTTCGCCCGAGGGCTGGGCAGCGGGCGGCTGCCGGCACCGCAGGCCGCCGTGCTGGACTGCCGTGGCCTGCTCGCCGAGGCCGCCGGCGACCACGCCTCGGCGGCGGGCCTGTACGGGCAGGCCGCCGCGGCCTGGGCGGCGCTTCCCCGGCCGTACAGCGCGGCGCTGTCCCGCGAGCGGCAGGCAGGGTGCCTGATCCGGGCCGGTGCCGTCCCGGACGGGCTCGACCTGCTCACCGACGTCCTGAGCGGATTGTCCTCCCTGCCGGCGAAGCTCGACGTGGACCGGGTCGCTCGCGTCCTGCGTGCGCACGGACGCCCGGTGCCGCGCGTGTGGCGCGGCGGCCGGAAGGGCTACGGGTCCGAGCTGTCGCCCCGCGAGTTGGAGGTCGTCGCCCTCGCGGCCGAAGGGCGGACGAACCGGGAGATCGCCGATGCCCTGCACCGCTCACACCACACCGTGGCCAGCCAGATGAAGTCGGCGATGCGCAAGCTCGGGGTCTCCTCGCGGGCGGCCCTGTCCGCCCGGGCGATCGCCACGGGACTGGTCTCCGAGCCGGGCACGGCGGCGGGCGACTGACCCGCGGGCGATCCGGATTGTTTCCCTCACCTGAGGGATCGCAGCACCGTCTCGCGGTTGACCACGATGCTGGCATGCCGCATCGCGATGACCCTGATCAGGACGAGACGACGTCGTCGGAGGCCGCCCGCCCGGCCGATGTACCCGGCGAGTCCCGCCCCGGGGCCGGACCGGGCGACGAGACCGACGTCGAGGACGACGACCGATATCTGCCGCTGTGACCAGCCACGGTCGGCGTCCCCACCGTCCTCCCAGACGAGGAGCCACTATGCGCCTTGCCCATCCGAGACGAAGAATCACGACCGTGGTGGTGGCCGCCGCGGCCACGGTACTCGCCCTGAACGGTGCCGCCACCGCGCTCCCGTCGACCACTCCGGACCCGCGGAACGCAGCCGCGGCGAAGGCCAAGATCCGCCCGCAGCTGCAGACCCAGTTGAGTGCCCGGGAGTCGACCGTGGACTTCTGGGTCTACTTCGACGCGAAGGCGGACCTGGCCAAGGCCAGCGCGATCACCGATTGGGACGCGCGCGGCACCGCGGTGGCCAAGGCCCTGCGGCAGGCCGCCGACGAGAGCCAGCGGGCGGTACGCGAGGAACTCTCCGCCTCCGGCGTCACCTACCGGAGCTTCTGGGCGACGAACGCGATCAAGGTGACCGGCGACCAGGCCCTCGCCGAGCGGCTGGCTGCCAGGAGCGAGGTCAGTTCGCTGCTGCCGTCGTTCACGGTCGACCCGCCCCCGATCACCAAGGGTGTCGGCCGGCAGGCGGTCGACGCGGTCGAGTGGGGAGTCGCGAACATCAACGCCGACGACGTGTGGGACCAGTTCGGCGTACGCGGCGAGGACATCACGGTGGCCTCGATCGACACCGGCGTCCAGTTCGACCACCCGGCGCTGGTGCGGCAGTACCGCGGCAACAAGGGCGACGGCGTGTTCGACCACAACTACAACTGGTTCGACGCGGCCGGCACCTGCGGCGGCGCGCCCTGCGACGGTGACGGGCACGGCACGCACACGATGGGCACCATGGTCGGCGACGACGGCGCCGACAACCGGATCGGGGTGGCCCCCGGAGCCCGGTGGATCGCGGCCAACGGCTGCTGCCCGGACGACGCCGCGCTGATCAGTTCCGGCCAGTGGCTGCTGGAGCCGACCGACCTGAACGGGCAGAACCCGGATGCCAGCAAGCGGCCGCACATCATCAACAACTCGTGGGGCACCACCACCCCGTCGGACGCCCCGTTCCTGGAGGACATCAGCCTGGCGTGGACCGCGTCGGGCATCTTCGGCGTCTGGGCCAACGGCAACAACGGGCCGGGCTGCCGGACGAGTGGCGCCCCAGGCAGCCGGAAGATCAACTACTCGGTCGGGGCGTACGACTCCGACCACACGATCGCACCGTTCTCGTCGCGCGGGGCCGGCCAGGACGGCGAGATCAAGCCGAACCTCGCCGCGCCGGGCGTGAACGTCCGGTCGAGCATGCCGGGCGGCGCGTACGCCAACCTCAACGGCACCTCGATGGCGAGCCCGCACGTCGCGGGCGCCATCGCCCTGGCCTGGTCGGCGGCGGCCGCGATGGTGGGCGATATCGACGGCACGCGGTCCCTGCTGGACGGCACGGCCATCGACAACCCGGACAGTCAGTGTGGCGGCACCGACGACGACAACAACGCCTTCGGTGAGGGCCGACTGGACGCGCTCGCACTGCTGAAGCAGGTACCGCGAGGCACCACCGGGCGGTTGGGCGGCACCATCAGCGACGCCGAGACCTCGACGCCGCTTCCCGGTGCCACCGTCACGATCACCGGGCCGGTCAGTCGTGAGGTGACCACCGACGCCGACGGGGCCTACCAGTCGGGTGCCCTGCCGGTCGGCAGCTACACCATCGGGGTGCGGAAGTACGGCTACGCCTCCGGCGCGTCGGAGGCGCAGGTCCGCGAGGGCGCGACCACGACGGCCGACGTCAGGCTGGTCGCCCAGCCGATGAACACGGTCAGCGGCACCGTCACCGACGGGTCGGGGCACGGCTGGCCGCTGTACGCCAAGGTCGTCATCAACGGCTATCCGCTCGGACCGGTCTTCACCGATCCGGTCACCGGCCGGTACAGCCTCCGGCTGCCCCGATCCGCGTCGTACACCATGCAGGTCACCGCCCAGTACCCCGGCTACCAGGCCACCCAGCGGACGTTCGAGCTGGGAGAGACGGACCTGGTCCAGGACGCGGCGCTGACCGTCGACGAGTCGGCCTGCACCGCCCCCGGCTACCGCTTCAGCGGCGTCAGCGAGGACTTCGACGACTGGACCGACGCCGGCACCCGGAACGGCTGGCAGACCTCGGGCAAGCCGAGCTGGCGGTTCGACAACCCCGGCTACCGGCCGGTGCCCGACGGCGGCGACGGCAGGTTCGCCATCGCCGACTCGGCGACCGGCGGCGGGAAACGGTACGACACCAGCCTGACCTCGCCGGCGATCGACCTGTCCGGCGACGCCGCCCCGCAGCTCACCTTCCACACCTCCTACTACCCGGACGACGCCAGCCAGCGGGCCGACGTCGACGTGAGCACCGACGGCGGTCGGACCTGGAAGACCGTGTGGCGGCAGACCAGCGACCACGCGTTCGGAAAGGTCACCCTGCCGCTGCCACAGGCCGCCGGCCGCGAGGACGTCCGGATCCGGTTCCACTACCAGGGCCGCGACGCATGGTGGTGGGCGGTCGACAACGTGTTCGTGGGCACCCGCGCCTGCCGACCGGTCGAGGGCGGGTTGGTTGTCGGGTTCGCCGACGACCACGACACCGGGGCGCCGGTCTTCGCGACCGTGGCCCGTACGGGGCAGCCCCGGGAGGCCGGCACGGGCGTCACCACGCCGGTCGACCCGGCCCTCGGTGACGGCCTGTACTGGGTGTTCAGCTCCGCGGTCGGCCGCACCGACTTCACCGCGAGCGCGACCGGCTACCAGACCGCCACCGCGACGATCCCGGTCGGCAAGGACACGGTCGTGACCCACGACTGGTCACTGGTGCGGGCCGATGGCTGACCTGCCGTACGACGCCGCGCACCGCCATCCCGCCACCTCACCTGCCGCAAGGAGCGATTCGTGAACACCTCACGCAGCAACCGCCGCCCTCGGCGGAGACATCGGCTACGCCTGCTCGCCGCCGCCACGGCGGTGCTGACCCTGCTCGGTACGGCCGGCGCCGCCGCCGCGAGGCCGGACGAGCCGACCGCTCCGGCACCGGCCGGAGCCGCCGCCACCGCGGACGGCCTGCGGGCCGTCTCGCTGCCCGGGCTGACCAGGTCGACCTACACGATCACCCTGATCACCGGCGACGAGGTCACGCTGACCCGCGACGGCGGCCGCTACATCGTCACCGCCATCCCGGCGGCACGGGCCGACGGCACCCGCCCGACCATCGACGTCGAGGTCCGGACCGGACCGGGCGGGACGGACACCCTCCTGCACGCGCTGCCCAGCGATGCGCAGGCGCTGGTCGCCGGCGGCGTCGTCGACCGGAAGATCTTCGACGTGGCCTGGCTCGCCGCCCAGGTGGAGCGCGGTGCCAACACCCCGCTCGGCATCACCGTCAAGTACGGTGACCGGCTGGACGCGGCGGCGCTGGACAAGCGGGTGTCGGGCCTGCCCGGTGCGACGACGGCCGCGAAGCACCCGGAATCCGGCACGGTCGACCTGCGCGTCGACCCGCGCCAGGCCGCCACGTTCTGGGCCGGCTTCAAGGGCAAGACCGGCGTCGGCGAGCTGAGCGACTACCTGTTCGACCGGGTCACCCCGAAGCTCGGGGGCGACGCGGTCGCGCTCTGGCCCACCGGGCTCCGCTCGGAGAAGGCCGAGCCGCAGACCGACACCGGGCAACCGACGTATCGGGTCACCCAGACCTACAAGAGGACGAACGGCGAACCGTTCTACTGCGGCACCCGCCTCATGACCATCTGCCCGACGTTCGGCTTCCTGCTCGCACAGGTCGCCGGGAACGCGGTCGGGTCCGGATACGAATCGGTCAGCGCGCGTTGCCTGGACAACGATCCGTGCACCACCTTCGAGGCGACGTTCGAGGTGCCACCCGGCACCTACCAGGGCGGCGGGCACGCGCTCTTCCGGCTCGACGGCCGGGACCAGCAGCTCAACCTGGAACTGCCGGAGTTCACCGTCACCGGCGACACCACCCTCACGCGCGACGCCGACGCCGCCCGCCAGTTGACGGTCGGCACCCCCCGGCCCACCGAGACGTTCGTCGCCTCCCGGACCACCTTCCGCACCTTCAGCAACGGCCAGGGCGGCGGCACCCTGAGCTTCACCGGGTACGGCAACTCCAGTTTCTGGGCCATCCCCAGCCCGCCGGTGACGGTCGGCACCTTCCACCTCGGGACCAACTGGGTGCTCGGCAAGCCGATGGTGACCATGACGGCCACCACCCCCAAGCGGGTCGCCCTGAAGCCCATGCTGCCGACCTACTGGTACCGGAGTCCCGGCTTCGAGGTGGTCCGGTTCAGCGGCCGGCAGACCCTCCAACTGGTCGACGGCGGACTCGGGCGGGCCGCGGACTACGACCGGATCACGGCCAAGGGCAAGATCGTCCTGCTGCGGATCGACGCCGACAAGCCCGCCGGCGGGCAGTGCAACGTCGGCACCGAGCAACTGATGCGAGCGCGGACCGCCGGTGCCGTGGCGGTGCTCGTCGATCCGATCTCGTCCGGTGGGCCGTGGCCCACCACCGTCTGCCCCATGCCGGTCGCGCCGGACTGGTGGTCCTCCCCGCAGGAGGTGGCCGACATCCCGTACGCCGCCATCTCGACGGCGGAGGCCGAGAACCTGCGCGGCCTGCTGCGCCGTGGCCCGGTGAAGATCGACGTATCGGGATACGACTCGGTCAGCCCGTACGTCTACACCCTGCACATCTACCAGGAGGGGCGGATCCCGACCTCGCTGCACACCGAGGTCACCGACAAGCAGCTTGCCAAGGTCGACACCTCCCTGCACGGCACCCAGGCACAGCCGGCCAGCCTGATCTACTCGGCCTTCCGGCCGAACGAGACGGCTGTCGCCGGGGTCCCGTACAGCTACCTCACCGACAGCGTCCGGTTCACCACCTACCGCGGCCCGGTCTCGCCCGACCTGGTCCGGAACCAGTTCTACGAGCCCTCCGGCGGGCAACCGGGTGTCCGTACCATCGACGTCGCCGACCGGGCCGGGCCGGCGAGCGCCCGGTGGACCTCCCGGCCGCTCGTGCCCGGCGCGCCGGCACTGTCCCCCCAGATCTTCCGGTCGCAACCAGGCAAGTGGGAGGGTGACTGGTCCAACGAGATCTGTGCCTTCTGCCGGCAGGGCGACACGTTCTACCCGATCACCTACCTCGTGTCCGGCGCGGCGCCGGACCACCTCATGGGCTCGTACGTGTTCGAGCCCCAGAACGTGCACATGTACGCCGACGGCCAGGAGCTGCCCCAGGCCAACTCGCTCATCTGGGGTGCCACCTACCACCTCCCCGCCGAGCCTCGCCGCTACCGGCTGACCGCCCACAACGGCGCCACCACGACGACGTGGAACTTCACCTCCGCCGCGGCGACCCGGAACGAGCCGCCGAAGGGGTCCAAGTGCCCGGAGGGATCGGGCAGCCCGTGCCACGCCGACCCGTTGCTGTTCCTGCGGTACGACGTCGGCGCCGACCTGGGCGACGCGGTCACCGCACCCGGCCGGCACCAGATCACGGTCACCGCGTACCACCAGGTGGCCGCCGCGCCGGCGGTGAAGCGCGTCGCCCTCGCCATCAGCACCGATGGCGGGGTCACCTGGAAGACGCTCCCGACGAAATCCAGGGGCGGCGGCAACCACACCGCGAGCTACCAGGTCCCGCAACTGGCCGACACCACCGGCACGGTCAGCATCAGGGCCAGCGCGGAGGACGCGGACGGCAACACCGTCGAGCAGACGGTCCTCGACGCCTTCCGCCTCACCAGCCGGCGCTGACGCCACTCCCAGGTCCGCCGGGCACGTCCAGGACGTGCCCGGCGGCTGGGGAAGTGTCACCTCGACAGGCGTGCTCGGCGTCCGGGCGGTCGGTGGTTGGCCGGCCGACCCGGGTCAGCACGCCGGCTGATCGAGCGGATCGAGGGATCGATCGCGCGCGTGTAGTTCCGTAGCCCGTGCCGAGCGGTACGAGGGCTGGGCGTCCCTGGCAGACCGCTGCGACCGGACCGTCCGGATCCGCGACGGGCGGATCGGGTAGCGAGCACAATCGCATCGATGGCGGCGTTCGGTCGGCCCGGTCCGGCGGACGTCCACAATGCCCGAGCGGAGAAGAAGTCCCACCGATGTTGCGGATGGTCTGGTCACAGCTGCGGAACACGCCCGGCCGGAGCCTGGCGGTGTTCGCCGCCGTGCTGGTCGCGACCACCGGGTTCACCGTGCTCACCGGTGCCGCCAGCACCTCCCGGCTGGTCGCCCAGGGCTCCGTCGACGGGCAGTTCCGGCCGTCGTACGACATCCTGGTCCATCCCTCGGCGCCGGTCGCCGGCCTGCTCGACCAGACCCGGCCCACCGCGGCCTACGGCGGGATCGGCCTGGACCAGTGGCGGCGGATCGAGCGGATCCCCGGGGTCGAGGTGGCCGCGCCGCTGGCGGTTCTCGGCCTCGCCGACATCCGGCCGGACCTGAGGGTGGACGTGACCGACCAGATCGACCGGTCGGCCGAGCGGCAGGTCGTCGAGGTCGCCGCCCGGATCAGCGGGGACCGCGGGCTGAGCAGGCTGACCACCGCGCCGACCTACGTGTACGTGTCCCGCCGGCCCCTGGTGCCGCTCGCCGGCCAGAGTGGGCGGCTGTACGTCTACGCCGACGGCACCCGGGTCAGCCAGTCCACCTCCGCCGCCGAGTGCCCGGGCACGGGTGGCGGCGGCACGCTGGAGGTGCAGCCCGACGGCCGGCGCCGGCAGGTCTGCCAGACCGCGGTCGGCAGCTTCGACCCCGACGCCCGGCGGACCGGAGTCAGCGACATGCAGGCGTACCAGTTGCTCGCGGACGGCAGGTTCCGGTTGGCCTCCGTGTTCACCACCGGCCGCCCAGCGTCGGCCGTTCCCGCCACCGCTCGGCTGGAGGTCCGGCTGCCGGCGGTGGTGCCGGTGCTGGTCGCCGGAATCGATCCAGCGGCGGAGGCGCGCCTGGTCGGCCTGGACCGGGCGGTCCGCCAGGGTCGTTATCTGACCGGCACCGATGCCGTCGCCCCCGTACCCCCGTTCAACCGGCTCTTCCCGTCGTCCACGGCCGGTCCGGCCGGCCGGACGCTGCCGGTGCTCGCCGCCAACGACCTCGGCCTGGACGAACGGATCGACCTGGCCGTGTCCCGGCTGACCGGCCCCACCGCCGACCGGGTGCCCGGCACCGCGACGGAGGCGCTCTGGACTCTGCTGCGCGACTCGGCGAAGACGCCGCCGCGGGCGGTCCAGCACGACCTGGCGCAGGTCTACCGCGCCCGGCTCGACGCCGCCCTGGCCGAGCAGGCCCCGCTGTCCGGCATCCTGGCCCTGCTCCGGCCCGGACCGTTGGCCTACACACAGCAGCCCGACGGAGTCGCCCGGGTGCCGCCCCGATCAGGAGCCGACCCGACCGACCCGGCGATCGAGGACGTGTGGCGCGACTCCTGGCTCGGTGCGGGCGGCGTCGGGACGGCGGATCCGGTGAGTCTGCTCGGGCAGTCGGAGTGGTCGGTCACCCCGGTGGGCAGCTTCGCGCCGGACGCGGTCGACGCCCAGGCCGCGCAGCAGGCCCTCGACCTCTACCGCCCGGCCCCGCCGGTGGGCGCCGACGCGCGCTCGCGCGACCTGCTCGGCGACCGCCCGCTGCTGCCGGGCGACGACCCGCTGGGTTACCCGCACCGTCCACCCGGCCTGGTGACCAGCCTGACCGCGGCCGGTGAGCTGTACGCGAGCCTCGGCTCGGCGATGACCGCCGCACCGCTGAGTTCGGTGCGGGTCCGGGTCGCCGGGATCGACCGGTTCGACGAGGTGGCCCGGGAACGGGTCCGGATGGTGGCCGACGAGATCGTCCGGCAGACCGGCCTGACCGTCGAGATCGTGCTGGGCGCCGCCACGGTACGCAGCCCGGTGCTGCTGCCCGCCGGCCCGCTCGGCCGCCCCGACCTCACCCTGTCGGAGGCGCGTACCCGCAAGGGTGTGGCGGCCGAGATCGTCACCGCCGTCGACCGCAAGAACGTCCTGCTGCTGGGGCTGCTGCTGGTGGTCTGCGCGCTGCTGGTGGGAAACGCGGTGTCCACCGCGGTCCGGGTCCGCCGCCGCGAGCTGGCCGTCCTGGCCTGCGTCGGCTGGCCCGGCTGGCGCCTGAGCCTGCTGGTCCTCGCCGAGACCACGGCACTCGGCCTGGCCGCGGGGCTGCTCGGCGCCGGGCTGTCGGGTCCGCTCGCCCAGCTCGCCGGCGTACGGGTCTCCGGCACGGTGACCCTGCTGTGCGTGCCGATCGCGGTGCTGCTGACTGCGGCGGCGAGCACCCTGCCCGCCCTGCGGGCCGCCCGTACCCGGTCGGCGGAGGCGCTCCAGGCGAGTGCGGCACCCGCCCGCCGGGCCGCCGCGCGGTCCGTCGCCGGGCTCGCGGCGGCCAACCTGGTGCGGGCGCCGGCGCGCGCCCTCGCCGGGGCGGTGAGCCTCGCCGCCGGCGTCGGCGCGGTGACCCTGATCGCCGCCGCGCTCTGGGCGTTCGACGACGGCATGGTCGGCTCGCTGCTCGGTCAGGCGGTCTCCGTGCAGGTACGCGGAGTGGACCTGGTGGCGGTCGGCGGGGTGCTGCTGTTCGGGGTGCTCGGCGTGGCCGACGTGCTCTACCTCAACGTACGGGAACGATCGGCCGAGTTCGCCACGCTCCGGGCCGTCGGCTGGCCGGATGCCGCGCTCAACCGGTTGCTGATCTATGAGGCGCTCGGCGTCGGGGCCCTCGGCTGCGTCCTCGGGGTCGCCGCCGGCCTCGGCTCGACCGCCCTGCTGGTCGGCCGGGTGGACGGCCGGCTGGCGGTGCTGGCGCTGGCCGTGACCGCGGCTGCGCTGCTGCTGACCGTGCTCGCCGCACTGGTACCGGCGATCCTGATCCGGCGGCTGCCGACCGCCGCGCTGCTCAGCGACGAATGAGGCGGCCAGCAGTCTCTGCTAACTCCGATGTCTTCGACCAGTCACAGGAGGAACCATGAGCACGACCGAGCGGCGAGGCCTGGTGAAGGCCGCGATCACCGTGTCCCTGGACGGCTACATCACCGGTCCCGACGACCGCCCGGGTCAGGGCCTCGGCGTCGGCGGCGAGCGGCTCCACTACTGGGTGATGGGCGGCCCGTGGACCTACGAGACGGATCACGAACCCGGCGCCGGCATGACCGACGCGGACCGGGCCTACTACGACGCGCTGCTGGAGGGCACGAGCGCCGGCCTGTGCGGCCGGGGCATGTACGACAACGCCGGGGCCTGGGGCGGCCGGAACCCGTTCGGCGGCACCCTGGTCGTGCTCACCCACCGCACCGCGGACCAGCCCGATCCGGGCACCGGTTTCCTCATGGTCGACGGGTTCGAGGAGGCCCTGGCGGAGGCCCGGCGGGCGGCCGGCGACGGCGCCGTCGCCATCGGCGGGGGTGCTGACGTCATCCGGCAGGCGCTCCGGGCGGGGGTGGTCGACGAACTCGGCATCACCACCGCTCCGGTCGTCCTCGGCGGTGGGAAGCGGCTCTTCGAGGGCTTCGACCGGGACGTCGACCTCAAGATCCTCTCGGTCCACCACTCGCCGTACGCCGTCCATGCCCGCTACGCCGTCGTGCGTTGACCCCGCAGATCGAGGTCCCCACCGTGCTCGCGGGCCCGCCCGGGACGGCGGGACCGGCCGGTTGGTGACCTGGGGGAGCGGGGCCCGGCCGCGCGGCGGGTGAACCCTTCGGGCCGGACACCCGGCAGCGACTCCGGTACCGGGGCTGGCACCGACACCGCCGTCGTCGAGGGCGCTACGAGGACGCCCGATCCGCCGGCGTCGTGGCGTCCGCGCGGTCGCCGGACGTGGACTGGGTGGCCCGGTAGTGCGACGGCGAGACGCCGTAGGTGGCGACGAACGCCTGGCGCAGTGCCTCGACGGTGCCGAAGCCGCAGCGACCCGCTATCGCCGCCACCGTCAGGTCGGTCCCGGTGAGCAGGTGCGCGGCCGCCTCCACCCGGGCCCGCCGGACGAACCGGCCGGGCGTCACGCCCAGCTGCCGGCGGAACAGCCGGGCGAGATGCCGCTCGCTGACCCCGGCGAGCCGGGCAAGCGTCGCCGCGGCGAGGTCCTCGCGCAGGTGCGACGAGATGTACGCGACGGTGTCCCGCACCAGTGCGTGCCGGATCGCGGGCGGTGCCGTGAACATGCTCATCTGCGCCTGGTTGCCGGGCCGCTGGAGGTAGGTCACCAGGTGGCGCGACACGTCCCTGGCCAGCGCCGGACCCTCGTCGGCCTCGATGAACGCCAGCATGAGGTCCAGCGCCGCCGTCACGCCCGCCGAGGTGCACACGTCGCCCTCGGCGATGAAGATGGGATCGCTGTCGAACCGCACCTGCGGAAACCGCGTCTGAAGGTACGCCGCGTGGTGCCAGTGCGTCGCGACCCGCCGTCCGTCGAGCAGGCCGGCCGCGGCCAGCACGCCGGCGCCGGTGCACACCGACGCGACGCGGCGCGCCTCCCGGCCGAGTCGACGGACGTGGGCGACCAGGCGCTCGTCCCGCATCGCGTCCACGTAGCCGATGCCGCCGCAGACGATGAGCGTGTCCAACGGTCCACGAGCCCGTTCCAGCGCCAGCTCGGCGTTCACCACCAACCCGGTGGCGGTGCGGATCGCGGCGCCGCCGGGGGAGGCCAGCCGGAGCCCGTAGATCGCCCGGCCCCGCAGGTAGTTGGCCATCTGCATGGACGCCGTCACGCAGGCGATGTCGAGCAGTTCGGCCGCGGGATAGCCGACGACCAGGACGCGACGGGTGCTCCCCACGGTGCCACGCTACGTTCCGCGCCGGCCGGTGGCGACATGTCCGCAGGACAGCCAGCCCAAGTATTCGGACCAACGCCGGGCCGAGCGTCGCCTCGACGACAGCCCGCCGCGCACGGTGGGTCCATGACAACCACCGACCCGGCCACGCCCGCCCACAGCCGATCCGGACGCCTCGTACGCCCGCTGGTCCGCCACTACGTCGAGATGGTCGTCGCGATGACCGTCGGCATGATGGTGATCGGCGCCCTCCGCTCGTTCCTCGGGCTCACCGTCCCGTTCGCCGAGCGCCCCGGCGCCGCGTACCTGTTGATGGCGACGGACATGGCGATCGGCATGGCCATCCGGATGGGCGTTCGCCGCCACCCGTGGGCCGCGACCGTCGAGATGTGCGCGGCCATGTACGTCCCGGTCGCGCTGGTGCCCCTGGTGTGGACCGGGGTCATCGGAACGATGCCGTTCATGATCGCGGTCCACGTCCTCATGCTGGCCGCCATGCTGGCCGTGCTCCTGCGCCGCCGCCAGCAACTCGCCCGCTGCTGACCCGGGCGACCCCGCGCCAGCCCACCCCAGACCGTCCCCGAGCCAGGAGTCGCTGATGCGCAGACGCATCGCACACATCGTCATCATCACGGTGGCGGCGCTCGGCCTGCCCGCCGCCGTCGGCACGCTGGGCGTCCGGCGAGCGGCCGACGAGGTCTACCCCCAGCGCGCCCCGAGCGTCGCCGCGCCCGAGCGGGCGGCCCCCGCCCTGGATCCGGGCCGACCGACGGTGGCCATCGTGCTCGGCTCGGCGGGCGCCAACGTCGCCGACACGCTCGCGCCGTACGAGGTGTTCGCGGCGACGGGCCGGTTCAACGTGGTGACCGTGGCGCCGACCTCCCACCCGGTGACCCTGACGGGCGGTCTCGACCTCGTTCCCGACCTGAGCTTCACGGAGCTGGCCGCCCAGGCGACCGAGCCGCCCGACGTCATCGTCGTGCCGCAGCTGCACGGCCCCACCTCGGAGGTGGTGGAGTGGCTGCGGACGCAGCGGCGGCAGGGAGCGCCGCTGCTGATGGGCGTGTGCGTAGGCGCCGAGGTGCTCGCCGACGCCGGGCTCCTCGACGGCCGGCCGGCCACCTCGCACTGGCTCAAGCTGATCGGGCTCCGACGCAGCGATCCGGACGTGGACTGGACCGAGGGCGTCCGGTTCGTCGACGACGGCGACGTCGTCACCACCGCGGGCGTGCTGTCCGGGATCGACGGCGCGCTCCGGGTCGTGGAGCGCCTCATCGGTCCCACGGAGGCCGAGCGGGTGTCCCGGGAGCTGCGCTGGTCCGGCTACCGACCCGGCCGTCCGGTCGCCATCGCCGACGAAGATCCGGGGCCGCGCGACCTGGTGGCGCTGTTGAGCGCCGCCTACCGGTGGGACCGGCCGACGACCGGCGTGCTGCTGGCCGACGGGGTGGGCGAGATCGAACTGGCCGCCGCCTTCCGTCCCTACACCGAGCTGTCCTACCTGGCCCGCCTCGAGGCGTTCAGCGTCGACGGGCGGGCTGTCCGGTCCCGGCACGGCCTGACGTTCCTGCCCCGCTCCGGCTGGAACCCGGCGAGACCGGGCGTCGACCGCGTGCTGGTGCCCGGCGGTGCTTCCGGGGGCTCCGCCGCCCTCGGCGACACGTCCATCCCGGTGGTCGCGCTGCACGATTCGGGCGAGTTTCCCTTCGACGGAGCGCTGCGCGACATCGCCGACACCTACGACGTCGCCACCGCTCGCTGGGTCGCCAAGTCCCTCCAGTACCCGGTGCCCGACCGGGAGCTCCGCGGCCCTCGATGGCCGTGGCGCCTCACCGCGATGCCGCTGCTGCTCGCCGGTGCCGGCGCCGGCGCGGTGATCCTGGTCGGTCGCCTGCCGAGGCTGCGGCGCGGCGAAGCGCCGGTGTGGTCGAGGTGGTCGCGCAAGCGGCGGATCGGCTCGTCCGGCGGGAGATGATCGGATCGGACCGCAGCGGTCGGGCGCGGGCCGGGGTGCTTCGGTCAGGCTCGACGTCGAGAGGAGGCCTCGTGATCACGGCACTCAACCGGCTCGTCGACCTCGTCGAGGAGCACCTCACCGAGGAGTTCGACGTCGACGGGCTGGCCAGGGCGGTCGGCACGACCGAATACCACCTGCGCCGGATGTTCTCGTCGTTGGCCGGCATGCCGCTGTCGGAGTACGTGCGCCGGCGCCGGATGACCGTCGCCGCCGCCGACGTCGTCCGGGGCGAGGACGACCTGCTCGCCATCGCCGTCCGGCACGGATACGGCTCGACCGAGGCGTTCGGACGAGCGTTCCGGGCGGTCCACGGCGTCGGCCCGAGCGACGTCCGCCGCGACGGAGGCCCTCTTCGCGTCCAACCCCAGCTCAGGTTCCGCCTGACCGTCGAAGGGAGCATCCCCATGGACACCCGCATCGTCGACCGCCCCGCGTTTCGGCTCGTCGGACACGCCGCCCGGGTTCCCCTGATCCACCAGGGCGTCAACCCGCACATCCAGCGGCACATCACGGCACTGCCGCAGGAGGAGCATCTGCGGCTGAAGGCCCTCGGCGACACCGAGCCGGCGGGCCTGCTGCAGGTCAGTGACGACCTCGACCCCGACGGGACGGAGGGCAGCGAACTGACCTACCTGCACGGGGTCGCCGTCGCCGGGGACACTCCGGTCCCGGACGACCTCGACGCCATCGAGGTGGCGGCCGGCAGGTGGGCGGTCTTCCGTACCGCCGGACCCCATCCGCAGGCCCTGCAGAACGCCTGGGCCGCGACCGCGACCGAGTGGTTCCCCGCCAACCCGTGGCGGCTGCGTCCGGGGCCCTCGATCGTCGCGGTCCTCGACCGCGCCGACGACTTCAGTACCGCGACCTGCGAGCTGTGGCTGCCCGTCGAACCGACCTGACGGACCGCGCGGAGGTCCGGACAGCATGCCGGATCCGGCCCGGCCGCCTGCCGAAAGGTGGCTGGGCCGGCACCGAGACGTGTCCCCCGCGTTCGCGAAGGCCCGAAGACGTGGCCCCGTGCGGCAGGGGGTGAAACGGTGACCGACGGGCTGCTCGAAAACCGCCTTGTTGTCCTGCCGCGCCGTACCTACTGTGCAGTGATGTCCTCGCGAACCCTGACGGTGACCTTCGACGCGCACGACCCGACCCGCCTGGCGCAGTTCTGGGCCGGCCTGCTCGGCCGGGAGGTCGTCGAGGACTCCGGTGGTGCGCTCCTGCCCGGTGACGACACCCAGGTCAGCCTCCGGTTCGCCCCGAGCCGCGCGCATCAGGTGGAGTCGGCCCGCCGGCTGCACCTGCACCTGACCAGCGCCAGCGCCGACGACCAGGAGCACACGGTCGCCGCGGCGCTCAGGCTCGGCGGCGGCCACCTCGACGTCGGGCAGCGCCCCGAGGAGGGACACATCGTCCTGGCCGACCCCGAGGGCAACGCGTTCTGCGTGATCGAGCCGGGCAACAACTTCCTCGCCGGGTGCGGCCTGCTCGGCGAGGTCGCCTGCGACGGCACCCGGGAGGTCGGCCTGTTCTGGAGCGAGGCGCTCGGTTGGCCACTGGTGTGGGACCAGAACGAGGAGACCGCGATCCAGTCGCCGCACGGCGGCACGAAGGTCGCGTGGGGAGGCCCGCCGGTGACCCCGAAGGAGGGCCGGAACCGGCAGCGCTTCCACCTCGCCGCGGCCGGTGGTGACCAGCAGGCGGAGGTCGATCGGCTGATCGCCCTCGGTGCCACCCGGCTCGAGGTCGGTGCGGACGGCGCCGTCGTGCTGGCCGACCCCGACGGCAACGAGTTCAGCGTCAACCGGAACTGACCCGGCGCGGCGGTCGGGTCGCCCTGGGGAGCGCCGACCCGGCCGCGCGGAGGTCACGTCCGGTTGGGCGCGCCGAGCAGGTACCGCAGGTCGTCCAGCATGACGACCAGCACGCCGACGACCAGCGCGCCGGCGACGGCCACGGCCGCTTCGCCCGGGCGTACGGACCCGGCCGGGGCGAGCGCGCCGGCGGCAGCGACGGCGATGAGGAACGCGTTTCGCCACACGTGGTGCCGGCCCAGCGGCGTGGCGGTGCGGCCGAAACACCGGCAGGTGCCGCCGCCGCGACGCAGGTTCGCGGCGATGGCGACGGTGAAGGCGACCAGCAGGGCGGCCGAGGTGACGAAACCGGCCAGCGGGAACACCGCCAGCAGGACGACGGCGGTGAACTCGGCGGTCACCACGGCCGCGGCGAGCGGCCCGGCCGGCCGGTAGCCCAGGTCGCGGACCGAGTTCGTGAACTCGCGGTACGCGGCCCGCCCGGACACCTTGCCGACCGCCGCCGTCAGCAGCACCGTGCCGAGCAGCATCCGGCACCCGATCTCGACGTACATGTCATCGCCTCCCCTTGGCCACGCCGAGGATCGCCTCGCGTGGCACCGCCCCGAAGTGCCGCGAGTCCTGGCTGTGGGCGTTGTCCCCGCGCACCGACACGGCGCCGTCAGGTTCGACCCGGTGCACGCGTTTGACCATCCACGTCAGGTCCGCGTCCGGCACGACGTCGCGGGCCCGGAAGACGACCAGGTCACCGGCGGCCGGCGGCCGCCCGACGCGGACGATGATCCGCTCCCCGTCGCGTAGCGTCGGGGTCATGCTCTGCCCGCGGACGACCACCAGCCGCCAGCGGCGGCGCAGCCAGCCGGTCACGACGCCGCCAGTTGGTAGCCGTCGGCCTGGAGGCGGAACAGCCGCGCGTACTCGCCGTCGGCCGCCATCAGCTCGTCGTGCCCGCCCGATTCGACGACGCGTCCGGCGTCGAGCACCACGATGCGTCGCGCGTCGCGCAGGGTGCTGAGCCGGTGGGAGATCAACAGGCCGGTGCGGCCGTGCCGGATCCGGGCCAGCGACGCGTGTACCCGGGTTTCGGCATCGGCGTCGAGTCCGGAGCTGGGCTCGTCCAGGATGAGCAGGTCGGCGTCGGCGCGCATCAGCGACCGGGCGAGCGCGACCCGCTGCCACTGCCCGCCGGAGAGCGTCACCCCCGGCTCGCCGTCCTGGTCGGCGAAGGTACGGCTGAGCAGCGTGGCGTAGCCGTGGGGGAGGGCGCGGAGGCGGTCGTGGATTTCGGCCCGCGCGGCGGCCTCCTCGACCTGCTCGCCCGTGTGCGGCAGCCGGCCGATGCCGACGTTCTCCGCCGCGGTGAGGTCGTAGCACATGAAGTCCTGGAACACCGCGCCCATCCGCCGACGCACCGTCTCGACCCGCAGCTCGCGCAGGTCCACGCCGTCCCAGGTGATCCGGCCGCGGTCCGGGTCGTAGAACCGGCAGAGCAGCTTGACCAGGGTGCTCTTGCCGGCTCCGTTGAGCCCGACCAGCCCGACGGCCTCACCGGCGGTGATCGTCAGGTCGACGCCCCGCAGGATCCACGGGCCGTCCTCGTCGTAGCGGAACCACACGTCCTCGAACCTGACGGCGCTGCGCAGCGGCGGTGCCGGCAGGGTCCCGTCGGCCAGGTCGACAGGAGTGTCGAGAACGGTGACGTAGTGCCGGAACAGCCGGATGGCCGTGCCGGCCTCGCCGAGCTGACCGGCGACGCCGGCCAGACCGCTGTGCGCCGCGGCGAACGCGGCCAGCAGCAGGGTGAGGTCGCCGAGGCTGAGCCGGCCGCGGACCGCGGCGTTCACCGCGATCACCGTCGCGGCGAGGGTCACCGCGGCACCGGCCAGCGCCCAGCAGGTCTGCACCACCGTGGCATGCCGCGCGGCGGCCAGCTCGATCCGGGCGGCCGCCCGCACCGCACCGGTGAGCCGGTCGTGGAAGAACCGGCCGAGTTGGTAGAGGCGCACCTCCCGGACGGCACGCAGGTCGGTCAGCACGGTCTGGAACAGGAACCGGGCCCGGAACAGGCCGGCGCTGTCCTCCACGGCGCGCGCGGCCCGCCGGGACAGCCGCAGCTGGATGAGGAAATCGGGCACTGCCACGGCGAGCAGGAGCAGGCCGGCCGGCGGCCAGAGGGACGCCAGGATCGCGGCGAAGCCGCCGATGGTGACGACGTTCTGGACCACGTCGACGGTGAACATGACGACGGCGTACGGCGCCTGGGTGGCGGCCTGCTGGGCCAGCGTCAGCCGGTCGCGCAGTGCCGGCTGCTCGAACGGGCCCAGCCCGACAAAGGTGTTCAGCTTCCGGTACAGCCGCACGTCGGCGGCGATCGTGATCGAGTTCTGCAGCGCCGTGGTGAAGTAGCCGGACACGCGGCTGGCGATCGCCGCCAGGGCTCCGAGGACGGCGATCGCCACGGCGTACCAGGTCGCGGTCGACGGGCTGGCCGCGCGGCCCCTGCTGACCTCGTCGAACAGCAGCTTCGTGAACCACGCGATGCCGAGCGGTGGCACCGCGCCGACGAGGACCAGGGCGACCATGGCGGTGAGCGCCTTCGGGTCGGCGCAGCCAAGCCGCAGGGCGGCTCGCAGCGTCGCCACGTCTCAGGCCAGGACCGGAAGCTGGTGGCTGGCGCCGACGACGACGCCGTCGACCACCGACAGCACGGCGGGGAACCCCTTGACCCGGAACTCCTTCTCGGCCCGCGGCTCGGACATCGTGGCCGTGTCGAAACCGGTGAGGCGGGGCGCCATCGCCGCCGTCTCCTCCGGCGTGCCGATCATGACCACGAGGGTGTCGTGGCGGTAGCGCTCGGCGTCGGCGGTGAGGTCGTCCAGGAGGGTCTGGCACGGGGGGCAGGTCGGGGTCAGCATGACCACCGTGCGCCGGCCGGTGGTCAGGTCGGCGTGCGGGAAGCCGCTGACGTCCAGGCCCGGGGCGGGCAGCACCTCGGGAACGGGCTCGCCGTCGTGGTCGTGGGCGTGGCCGGCCTGCACCTCGCGTAGCCGCCGGGCGAGGGCCAGGGTCAGGACGAGATTGAGCACGGCGACCGCGCCGACGACAGCGATGGCGGCGTAGGCGAAACCCTGCATGGAAACTCCTCGGCGAGTCGGGAGGGGGCCGCGCCGCCCGGCGCGGCCCCCGGCGGACAGCCAGGTCAGCAGGCGCCGACCTTCTTGGTGTAACAGATCGGCCGCGACGTCGAGGTCACGCACGCGCCGTTGCAGTTGTAGTAGCCCTGCCGGTAGTAGCGGAAGTAGGAACCGCCCGAGCAGTAGCCGTTGGACGCGACGCACGAGCACTTCTGGCCGTGCTCCGGCACGCAGGCGCCGGCCTCCTCGCGGCCGAGCACCTTGCCGAGCACGGCGTCGCCGACGCGGTTGATGATCCTGGTCATGGGCAAACCTCCTTGTGGGGGTGGTTGCCCATCACTGTGCTGGTCGCCGCTGCGCGTGCCCTGCGCTACTACTGCGCGCCGGCTGCGTTCCGCCAGCCCGCCAGCCGTCGGCGCAGGTCATCGGCGTACGCGGCGTCGAAGTGCTCGAAGATGCCCAGCGCCTCCTCGCCCAGCGCGACGGCCCGCTCGGGCCTGCCCAGGGCGGCCTGCGCGCGGGCCAGCAGGCTCAGCGAGTTCGCCAGCGGGAACGGCTGCCCGATGCTGCGCAGCATCGCCACCGAGCCTTCCAGTTCGGCCACCGCCTGACCCGCGTCGCCCTCCTCCAGGTGCACCTTCCCGAGCAGCCGGCGGGAGATCGCCTCGCCCCACTCGTGGCGCATCTCCCGGAACGCCGCCGCCGTACGGAACAACAGCCGGCGCGCGGCGTCGGTGTCTCCGGCGGCCAGCTGCGTCGCGGCCAGCGCCTGCTCGGCGGTGGTCACGCTGATCCGGTCGCCGAGCCGGCGCGCGGCGGTCACCGCCTGCCGCAGGTGCTCCAACGCCTGCGGCCACTGCTCGGCGTGCCGGTGCAGCAGCCCGATGCTCTCCCGCGCGAGCGCCTCGCCCCACAGGTCGCCGCCTTCGGAAAACAGCCCGAGGGCCGCGGTGAAGGCGGCGTGGGCGAACGGTGAGGTGAGCTGGTACTGCGCGTGTTGCTCGCCGAGGGTCAGCAGCACGTGCCCGCCGACCGGGCCGACCGGCCAGTGCGCCGCGCAGGTGCGCACCATCAGCAGCAGCGCGGCGTCCGCCTCCCGCAGCCGACCGAGCGTACGACAGCACAGTGAGTAGCCGTGCAGTGCGGCGAGCCGGTGTGCCACCAGCGGCCCGCGGCTGTCCCGGTGTGCCGCGCGCAGCAGTGGAACGGCCTCGGCGTGCCGGTTCACCATCCGGTAGGCCGTGCCCAGCTGGAGCCGCAGCGACATCCGGGTCGGCGACGGCAGGTCGGCGGCGCGGTCGAGCACGTTGCGCAGGCAGTCGACGAGGTCGGGCAGGTGCTCGCTGCGCATCATCGCGAAGTTGCCCATCGTGCAGGCCAACCGCCCCGCCAGGTCGACCGCGTCCAGCCGGAGCAGGTCCCGTACCGCCGCGACCAGGTTCTCCCGCTCCGCCTCGAACCAGTCGACGGCGTCCCAGGCGTCGATCGCGGACACCGCCTCGGCCACCGGCAGGGCCTTGCAGGGCAGCGCCGCGGCGGCGCGTTCGGCGTACGCGTGCAGCCGTCCGTACCAGGCGATCACCTGGTCGGCGCTGACCTCGGTGCGCTCCCGGGAGTGCAGCCGGACCAGGTCGTGCATGCGGACCCTGCCGCCGGGCTCGGCGGTCAGCAGGTGGGCCCGGCACAGCTGTTCCAGCAGCGGCTCGGTGCTGTCGTCCCACATGCCGAAGCTGCGCAGCGACGTACGGCTGAGCACCGCGAGCAGCCGGGCGGCGGGCGGTGGCAACCGCTCGAACCCGACGGTGAAGCTGCTGCGCACGTCGAGCCCGTCGAGCGACAGCTCATCGAGGCGGCGCCGCTCGTCGCGCAGCCGGTCACGCAGCCGCGCCACCGGCATCGCCTCCCGCTCGGCCAGCCGTACGCCGGCGATGCGCAACGCCAGCGGCAGGCGACCGCACAGCTCCACCACGTCGACGGCCGCCGCGGCCTCGCGATCGAGCCGCTCGGCGCCGGCGAGGCCGGCCAGCAGGTCGAGGCCGTCGTCGACCGGCAGGACGTCGAGCGGAACGACCTCGGTGCCCGGCAGCCCGGACAACGCCGCCGTGCTGGTGATGAGCGCAGCGCTGCCGGCGGGCGGCAGCAGCGGGCGCACCTGCGCCGCGTCCGCCGCGCTGTCCAGCATCACCAGCATGGGCTGGTCGGCGAGCACTGAGCGGTACAGCGCCGCGCGTTCCTCGACCGCCGCCGGGATGGCCTCGCCGGCCACCCCGAGGGCGCGCAGGAAGGCGCCGAGGACCGTGTCGGGCCGCGCCGGGTCCGGAGTGTTACCGCGCAGGTCCGCGTAGAGGCACCCGGCAGGGAAGCGGTGGCGGCTCTCGTGCGCCGCGCGCAGCGCGAGGGTGGTCTTGCCCGTCCCCGCGAGCCCGGTCACGACGACGATCTGCGCCGCCCCGGTGGCTGGCGGGTTGCGTCCGAGCAACGACAGCAGCAGCCCGAGCTCCTTGTCCCGTCCGACGAAGTCGCCGGGGACGCCCGGGAGCTGGTTGGGCCGCACCCGCGCCGGCGGGGACGACTCCTGCTCGCTGCCGAGGATCTCCCGGTGCAGCTGTCGCAGCTGCGGCCCCGGGTCGATGCCGTGCTCCTCGGCGAGGAGGCGGGCTCCGGCCCGGTACACGGCGAGCGCCTCCGCCTTCCGGCCGCTGCGGTGCAGGGCCACCATGAGCTGGCCGCGCAGCCGCTCCCGCAGGGGCCGATCACGCACCAGCGTGGTCAGCTCCGGCACCAGCTCCTGATGCAGACCGAGGGACAGCAGTGCCTCGACGCGCAGCTCGACCGCGTGCTCGCGGAGCTCGTGAAGGCGGTCACGCTCGACGTCGACCAACCTCGTGTCGACGTCGACGAACGCGTCGTCGCGCCAGCGCGCCAGCGCCCGGTCGAGCAGCTCCACGGCACAACGGGCGTCGGTGGCGGTTGCGGCGGCCCGCACGTCGGCGGCGAACTCCGCCGCGTCCAGCACCACCGCGGCGTTCAACTCGTAGCCGGGTGACCTGGTGAGGATCAGCTCCGGCGTCGCACCGCGCCGGACCGAGGCGACGACCGCCTGGACCCGGTTGCGCGCACCCGTCGGCGGGTGGTCCGACCAGAGGCCGTCGATCAGGCGGTCGACGGAGACGATGCGTCCATGGTGGGCCGCCAGGCTCGCGACGAACGCCCGTTCCAGCGGGGCGAGCGACACAGCTACCCCGTCGACGCTCAACTCGATCCGTCCGAGGACGCCGATCCGATACCCGCGCACCGCGCAAAGCTAGCGCGGTGGCCACTGGTTGCGCTTTGGGCGGTTCGCCCGACCTTCTGCCGGCGCGCCTGGCCTGGGCGGCGGGTGCGGCGCGGGCCGGCCCGGATCGCGACGGCCACAGTGATCAATACCTCACCGAGCGCTCGGGAGTCTCGTCCCGGCCATCGACGTCGATAGGGTGCGGTCCGGTTCGTCTATCCAGAAGGGACACATCCTGATGCTGCGTCGGATCACGTCGCTCTTCGCGGCGACGGTGCTCGCCGTGGTCACGTCCGTCACGGTTGCCGCCTCGCCGGCCATGGCCGGCGCGAACGCGATGGCCTGGACGTACGCCGGTGGAACCGCCCGGGGCCAGGCCGTCTGGTACCACGACGGGGACAGCCTCAAGGTCTGCGACATGAGCGCCGACGGCCGGGGCATCCGGGGCGTCATCTACTCGTACAACTCCGCGGGCGGCTACTGGGTGAACGAGTTCTCGGTCGCCGACTCGAACTCCTCGGACGGCTGCAAGACCGGGTCGAAGAACGTGCCGGACGGGCGGAAGGTCGAGGTCGTGGTCTACCAGTACTGGTCCGACTCGACGTGCTGCGCCGAGAGCTCGTACGGCGTCGCCTGAGCTGACCGGCAGCCGGCCCGCCCGTTCCCGGTGGGCGGGTCGGCGGCCGGCCCGCCGGTGGCCTCGGCCCGGTCGGAGCACGACCAGCCCCGGCTGGCCGGGCGCGGCTGCCGCGATCCGGTTGCCGATCGGTCAGGTGGCCGCCGTCGCTTCGCCGATGGCCTGGTCCAGGATCTCCAGGCCGAGGGCCAGCTCCTCGCGCGTCGCGGTGAGCGGCGGCGCGATCCGGAAGGTGCCACCCATGCCGGGCAGTTGCACGACGTTCATGTGGAGCCCGAGTTCGAGGCAGCGGCGGGTGATCCGGGCGCCGAGAGCGTCCGAGCGCTGCCGCGTCTCGCGGTCGACGACGAGTTCGACGCCCTGCATCAGGCCGCGTCCCCGCACGTCGCCCACGACGTGGTGCCGGCCGCGTATCTCCAGCAGGCCGGCGCGGAGGAACTCGCCGAGATCCCGCGCCCGGACGTCCATCTGTTCCGCTTCGAGGACGTCGAGCACGGTGTTGCCGACGGCGGCGACGAGCGGATCGGACACGTGGGTGGTGTAGAAGAGGTACCCGCGCTCGTGTGCCGCCCGTTCGATCTCCTCGCTGGTGACCACCGCGGCGAGCGGTAGGCCGGCGCCCAGCGTCTTGGAGAGGGTGAGGATGTCCGGCACGATGCCGTCGCGTTGGAACGCGTACCACGTGCCGGTGCGGCACAGACCGGTCTGCGCCTCGTCGACGATCAGCAGCATGCCGCGCTCGCGGCACTTGGCCGCCAGCGCGGCGAAGTAGCCCGGGGGCGGCTCGATGACGCCGCCGGAGCTGAGGATCGGTTCGACGATGCAGGCCGCGAGACTTCCCGACGACTGGGCGTCGACGAGGGCGAAGCCGTAGTCGAGTTGCCGCTGCCAGTCCAACTCGCCGTCCGGGGTGGTGAAGTCGGGACGGTACGGGTTGGGGGCGGGGATCGCGAAGTTTCCCGGCGGGGTGGGCCCGTACCCCTGGTGGCCGGCGCTGTACGTCGCGGCGGCCGCGGCGTGCGTCATGCCGTGCCACGACTGGGCGAAGGCGACGATCTCGTGTCTGCCCGTCACGAGTTTGGCCATCCGGATGGCCGCCTCGTTCGACTCGGCGCCGGTCGTCAGCAGCAGCGCCTTCTCCAGCGGCGCGGGGAGGGACCCGGCGAGCCGGCGCGCGAGGTCGACGACCGGGCGGGACAGCATGCCGCTGAACAGGTGGTCCAGGCTCGCGATCCCCCGCTGCACCGTTTGGACGATCGCGGGATGGCTGTGGCCGAGAATGGCGCTCATCTGGCCCGAGGTGAAGTCCAGGATCTGCCGGCCTTCGGCGGTGTAGACGAAGCTTCCGGCCGCGCGCTCGATGATCTCGGGCGTGAACGGGGCGCCGTATCGCACCAGGTGGCGGTCGACGTCGGACCAGAATTGTCCGGTGGCGGTCCGGTCGGCGGTCAGCGTCATGCGCCTGACGATAGGACCGTTCGCTGTACGTGAATAGCTGAAGTTTCTGGCTACGCTGTGCGGAAAACTCGCACAAGGAGTTCCGATGCGGCTGAACACGGCGCGCCTGGAGATGCTCAGCCTGCTGGACAGTCTCGGCACCGTGCGAGCCGTGGCCGCGGCCCTGCACCTGAGCCCGTCGGCGGTGTCGGCGCAGCTGGCGGTCCTCGAGACGGAGGCCCGTGCCGAACTCCTGCGGCGCACCGGCCGCCGCGTCCAGCTCACCACCGCCGGGCGGACGCTCGCCCGGCACGCCCGCATCATCCTCGACCAGCTCAAGGCCGCCGAGGCCGACCTCGCGGGCGCCTCCGGGCAACCGGCGGGACCGGTGCGCCTCGCGGCCTTCTCCAGCGCCATCCGCACCCTGGTCATTCCCCTCGCCGCGCGGCTGCGGCAGGCGTATCCGCAGATCGACCTGGACGTCTCCGAAGTCGATCCGCAGGCCAGCCATCCGGCGCTGCGCCGCGGTGACTACGACGTCATCGTGACCGCTGACTTCATCGACGGATCCATGCCGTTACATCCGGACGTGCAGGCCATCCCCCTGCTCGCCGACGCCATCGTGCTCGTCGTGCCGGAATCGCAGGCTGGTCCGGACGTACCGGCCGACGTGGCCGACTTCGCCGAGGCGACCTGGTCCATCGACCTGCCCGGTACGTACCTGTCCAGTCTGGTCACCAGCACCTGCCGGACGGCCGGCTTCGAACCGATCGTGGCGGGCCGCTTCGCCAGCTACGAGCTGCTGCTGGCGCACGTCGAGGCGGGCCTGTCCGTGTCGCTCCTGCCCGAACTGGCAGTGGACCGGCGCTACCACGTCGCCACCCGCCCGCTACGCCGACCGCTGACCCGCCACGTCTACGCGGCCGTTCGCAGCCGGTCGGCACTCACCGCGGCGAGCCAGGTCGTGCTGGACGAACTGTGCGACGTCGCGAGGGCGTTCGCTGACGACTGGCGCGACAGGTCCGGCTCGGGACGGGATGTCGAGCTGGACGAGGGTAGCGAACGGGCTCAGCGCGCGGTGGCGCGTCGGCGGTAGCGGGTCATCTTGTCGCGGCTGCCGCAGACCTGCATCGCGCACCAGCGGCGGCTGCCCGCCCGCGAGGTGTCCAGGTACAGCAGCGTGCATGTGTGGCTGGCGCATTCGCGCAGGCGATCGGCGTGGGGGCCGCCCAGCAGGTCGACGCCGTCGCGGGCAACCAGCGCCAGCAGCGAGCCGGCGGTGGGCGCCCCGTGACGTTTCGCCTTGCCGTCGGCCGTGAGCTGGACCGCGGGTGGCGCCTTGGCCGCCCAGCGGTTCACCACCTCGACGGCTCGCCGGTCCACCGGTGCCCCCAACACCCGGCCACGCATCAGCCGGTAGAGGGCTTCGCGCAGCTCATGGGCGCCGCGAAGGGTCGAGGCGGAATCCGGCACGGTGCTGTCGGTCAGACCCGCCGCGATGAACCAGCGGGCCAGATCGGCCGGAGCGGGGATCCGCTCGACGCCGGGGTCGCGCCAGCGCAGGCCGTGGGTCGCGGTGAAGTCGACCGACACCCGTCCGCCGACGAACCGGAACGCCGCCGCATCGTGAAGCACTGTTCGATGATACCGGTTGAACCGGTAACAGAGATCACGCTGTGCCTCCTGTCGCGTTACCGGCTCGACTAGTAACGTCACGGCGCATGAAGATTCTTGTCGTCGGGGCCGGCGCAACCGGAGGCTACTTCGGCGCCCAGCTCCAGCAGGCCGGCCGGGACGTCACCTTCCTCGTTCGGCCCAGGCGCGCCGACGTGCTCCGGGAGCGAGGGCTGCGGATCACCGGCCTCGGCGCCGAGACCGTGCTCGCGCCCCGGCTGCTCACCGCCGCCCAGCTCGACGGGCACTACGACGTCGTCCTCGTCTCGGTGAAGGCCACCGCGCTGCCGGCCGCGATCGACGACGTCGCCGCCGCGGTCGGCCCACGTACGACGCTGATTCCGTTCCTCAACGGGATGGCCCACATGGACGCGTTGAACGAGCGGTTCGGGGTGGACGCCGTGCTCGGCGGCGTGGTCCGGGTCCTCACCACGCTCGACGCCGCGGGTGACATCGTCCGGCTGGGCACCCTGGCCGAGATCGTGGTCGGTGACCAGCGGGGCGGCACGTCGCAGCGCGTCGAGCAGATCGGCGAACTGCTCGCCGGCGCCGGCTTCGACTTCTCCATCTCGCCGGACATCCGCCGCGCCATGTGGCACAAGTGGGTCTTCATCAGCACGCTCGGCGCGCTCAACACCCTGGCGCGCGGATCGGTGGGCGACGCCGTGGCGGTTCCCGGCGGCGACCACCTCGGCTCGCAGATCGCCGCCGAGGTCGCGGCCGTCGCCGCGGCGGCCGGGTATCCGGTGCCGCAGCCGGCCCTCGACGCCGTCCGGGCCTTCGTGACCCGCCCCGGCTCGGCCGACACCGCCTCGCTCTACCGGGACCTGATCGGCGGACAGCCGACCGAGGCCGAGCAGATCTTCGGCGACCTCACGGCGCGGGCCCGGGCGCTCGGCGTACCCACACCGTTGCTGGACGCCACGACGGTGGCCCTGCGCGTGCACGAGCAGCGCCTGCGCGACTAGCCACCGCGTGGGTCGACCGGTGACCGATAGAGTCCTCCGCCGGAGCGAAGGCTCTCCACGACGTGACTGGAGGAAGCATGACGGACGCGCCGCCGCGTGGGCTTGCGGAGAGGCTGCGGGACACCCGCGCGAAGCTGGAGAGCGATGTGGACCTCTGGGTCGCGACCGCCGGCTCCTCGGGCGGCGTCCACCTCATCCCGCTCTCCTTCCTGTGGGACGGGAGCGCCCTGCTCATCTCGACGCCGCGTGCCTCGGTCACCGGCCGCAACCTGCTGGCCGACCCCCGGGTGCGACTCAGCCTCGGGCCGACGCGCGACGTGGTCATCGTCGACGGCACCGCCGAGCCGGTGGACATCGCCGACCTCGGCCCGGAGACCGGCGACGCGTTCGCGACCAAGACCGGCTTCGACCCGCGTCAGCTCGACGAGCCGTACCAGTACTTCCGCATCCGGCCGCGACGCATCCAGGCCTGGCGGGAGGCGAACGAGCTGGCCGGACGCGTCCTCATGCGCGACGGCCGCTGGGTCGGCTGATCCGCCCGGCGCACCCGGCGGGTGCCCGTGATTCGAGCGAGGAGACTCCACAGTCGAATCGGGGGCACCCGGCCGGCTGCGACCGCTGACCGGCCGCTCAGCGGATCCGGTCGTAGACGAGCGCCAACGTGCCGTGCTCGCCCGTGGCCTGGCTGGCGAGCGTCCACCGCCCGGCGGGCAGGCCGTCGTCGAAGAGGCGCGGCCCTCCACCGAGGAAGACCGGGAAGATCGTCATCGCCAGCCGGTCGACCAGGTCGGCCGCCAGCAGCGCCTTGATGACGCTCGCGCTGGAGAGTACGAGGATGTCGCCGCCTTCGGCCGCCTTGAGGCCCTCGACCACCTCGGCGGTCGGCTTGTCGACGATCGTCGTCCGCTCCCACGGCGCCTCGCCGAGGGTGGCCGAGAGGACCACCTTGTCGGCGTCGACGAGCCACTTCGCGAAGCCCTCGTCGCGCGGGTCGGCACCCTCGGCGCCGATGACGGTGGGCCAGAAACCGAGGAACCCCTCGGCGTTGACCCGCCCGAGCAGCGCCGTCGTCGCCGGCTCCCAGAGGCTGGTCAGGTGGTCGCGGGCGACGTCGGTGTGGGCGTACGGCATCACCCAGCTCATGTCCCGGGGGTCGCGCGGCGCGGCGTAGTGGCCGTCGAGGGAGAGGGCGATGTTGGTGACGACCCGGCGGCCGGCGGTCTGCTGTGTCATGTCGTGCTCCCTGTGTCGGTGCCGCTGCCATCGGTGGCGTCGGCGTCGTGCGGGTCCGCGGCGAGGACCGCGGCGAGCTTGTCGAGGCTCTGGCCGAAGCCGATCTCGATTCCTGCGATGAAGTCGGCGGAGTCGACCGTGCTGCCGGTGATCCGCCACTGGACGTCGAGGTCCGTGCCGGTGTCGGTGGGCCGGAGGTGGAGGTCGACGTGGGCGGTGAAGGCGAGGCCGCCGTCGGGAAGCAGGGGGGAGAGCTGGTAGCTGAGGCGTTCATCCGGGCGTACGTCGTCGACGACGCCCTCCGCGCGCCCGACGACCAGGTCGGAGCCGTCGGCGTCCTCGGCGTCGCGGTATTCCTGGACGATCCGTCCGCCCGGTCGGGCCTCGAAGACGATTTCGGAGACGCGCAGGTCGTCGGGCGTCCACCAGTGGGCGAGCAGACCGGCCTCGGTCAGGTGGCGCCAGACCAGCCCCGGCTGCGCCGTCAGTGACCGGAGGAACCCGAACGAGCGGCCGTCGGCCCAGCCCGGCGCCTTCGCGGCGAGTCGCTCGGCCTGCAGGCTGATGCCGTAGCGGTCGTAGGTCGCGAGCGGGCCGCCGGCCTGGTCCGCGCGGTCGGCGAGCCGGCCGAGCGCAGCCGCCAGGTCCCGTAGGGCACCGGGCTGGAGCGCGTAGATGCGGCGCTGACCGGTGCGCTGCGACGTGACGAGCCCGGCACGCTCGAGGGTCTGCAGGTGCTTGGTGGTCTGCGGCTGGCGTGCCCCGGCGAGCTGGGCGAGGATGCCGACCGGGCGGGGCCGCTCGGCCAGCAGGGTCACGAGCCGCCAGCGGGCCGGATCGGCCAGTGCGGTGAGGAGTGCGTCCACGGGTCTGAGTATTCTCGACAAGGAATATTCCTGTCAAGGAATAACTTGACCCCGTGGCGCACCGCTCGGTTGAGGGCCGGCCCTCAGACCTGCGCGTCGCCGCCGTGAGCAGGGGAGTGGTGGCCCGCTCAGGCGAGAACCGCTCTGGCCCGCCGCAGCACCTCGTTGAGCACCCGCGCGGCCGCGGCCACGTCGTCCGCAGGCAGGTCCGCCCAGACCGGGGCGACCCGCTCGGCGGTCTGCGCCTGGATCTCCGCGACGAGCCTCCGGCCGGCGGCGGTCACCCGCCCGTCGCGAAGCAACCCGGCGGTGGTGAGGCCCCGCACGAGCTCGCCGGCGTTGCCGAAGCGCGCCCTGTCGGCGACCGCCTGAGCGAGGTCGTCGCCAGTGGAGATCTCCTGCTCCAGCAGGCTCGCGAGTCGCAGCGTCACCCACTGCGGCTCGGTCAGCCGGTCACCGAGGATCGTGGTGAGGATGGCGTTGAGGGTCTTCTCGGTCTGTCCGATCAGTTGGGGGCCGAAGGGGATGTGCATGGCGATCTCCTCAAGTTAATCGTTGGTGCGGCCAACGATACAGGATGTTGGCCGTACCAACAAATTTCGGAGGGCGCGGTCACGACCCGGAGGGGGCCGAGGTGTAACTCGCGGGCCCAACCGGCATCGGCATCGCTGCGGTGGCTGCGGGGCGGGCTCGCCGACCAGGTGTACGCGGCCTTCACCGCCTCCAACACCGCCGCCTGAGCCGACGCGGGTCCCTGCCATTCACCGTGAGCCCGGCAGTCCGCCGCGTCAGGCGGAGGCGGCGCACCAATTGGCGCCGCCTGCCGCCTGCCGCCTGCCGCCTGACGGCCGGCGTGCCGGGCGGTCAGCGACGTCGCAGCGCCGGGTCGAGCAGGGCGGGCGGGGTGTCGTACTTCTCGTCGGGCGCGAGGTCGACGCCGGGGGCCACGATCGCGTCGATCGCGTCGAGCAGGTCGCTGGCGAGCACGGTGTCCGCGGCGGCGAGCTGGGAGCGCAGGTGGTCCATGGTGCGGGGGCCGATGATCGCGCTGGTCACGGCGCGGTGCGCGGTGACGAATCCGAGCGCGAGCTGGGTCATCGTCAGACCGGCCTCGTCGGCCAGCGCGGCCAGCCGCTCGACGGCATCGAGCCGGGCCTGGTTGGCGGGGAGGGTGAGGCCGAAGCGCTGCGGCAGGAGGGTCGAGCGGCTGGTGGTGATCTCCCGGCCCCTCCGGATGGCGCCGGACAGCCAGCCCGAGGCCAACGGGCTCCACGCCAGCACGCCGAGCCCGTACTGCTCGGTGACCGGCAGCACGTGGGTCTCGATCCCGCGTTGCAGGATCGAGTAGCTCGGCTGTTCGGTGACGTATCGGCTCAGGTGGTTCTCCCGGGCGGCCCACTCCGCCTGCACGATGCGGTACGCGGGGAACGTCGAGCAGCCGAAGTAGCGGATCTTGCCCGCGCGCTGCAGGTCGGTCAACGCCGACAACGTCTCCTCGTCGCTGGTCCCCGGGTCCCACCGGTGGATCTGGTAGAGGTCGACGTGGTCGACGCCGAGCCGGCGCAGGCTGTTGTCCAACGCCGTGACCAGCCAGCGGCGCGAACCGCCCTGCTGGTTGCGCTCGTCACCCATCGGCATGCCGGCCTTCGTGGCCAGCACGATGTCGTCCCGGCGGCCGGCGATGGCCTTGCCGACCATCTCCTCCGACTCGCCCCGGCCGTACATGTCGGCGGTGTCCACGAGGTTGATTCCCGCGTCGATGGCGGCGTCGACCATGGCCGTGACCTCGTCCTGGGTGGTCCGGCCCAGGCTGCCGAAGTTCATCGCGCCGAGCGCGAGGGTGCTGACCTGCACGCCGGTGCGGCCCAAGGTGCGGTACTGCATGACTGTTTCCTCCGTCAGAGGTTGAGGCGGATGGCGGTTGCGCCGCCCGTTCTGGCACACTGAACAAACGGAGCGCCGTTCCGCTAAACAGCATACGGAACGCTGTTCCGTTTGCCAACCGACGATGGAAGTGGGGGCATGGTGGTCGACACCGACGGCGGTTCAGGGTCATCCGTCACGCGGAAGCGGGCCGACGCCCGGCGCAACCAGAAGACGCTGCTGGACGCGGCCGCCGCCGCCTTCATCGCGTCCGGCGTCGACGTGCCCGTGCGCGACATCGCCGCCCGGGCCGGCGTCGGCGTGGGCACGATCTACCGTCACTTCCCGACCCGAGCCGACCTGATCGTCGCCGTCTACCGCCACCAGGTCGAGGCGCTCGCCGCGGCCGGCCCGACACTGCTGGCGGACAGCACCGCACCGTACGCCGCCCTGGCGCGATGGATCGACACCTTCGTCGACTTCCTGGTCACCAAGCACGGCCTCGCCGAGGCGTTGCAGTCCGACGACGCCGCCTTCGAGGCGCTGCACGCGTACTTTCTCGACCGCCTCGTCCCCGTGTGCGCCCAACTGCTCGACGCCGCCGCCGCGGCTGGCGAGATCCGCCCCGACCTGGACGCCTACGAGCTGATGCGCGGCGTCGGCAATCTCTGCATCGGCGCGGGCAGCAACCCCCGGTACGACGCCCGACGCATGGTCGGACTCCTGATCGCCGGACTGCGCCGGCACTGACGGACGCTCCGCAGGTGCCCGCACGCCGGCCAGCAACGCCGGCGCCGCGTACGGCCGACGGGAGGTCCCGGTCGCCTGCGGCCTCAGCGGCGCAGGCGCAGCGGCAACCTCGGCAGCAGATGCTCCAGTTCGTCGGGGGTCGCCGGCCGGACGTTCTGCACCGCGGCTCGCAGCGTCGCCCGGTCCACGTCCCGGGTGGCGCGCACGTGCACCAGGCGGTCGCCCCGGATCACCAGGTATTCGTGCAGGTCCGGCCGGATCGCCTGGTACGCCCGCTCCGGCGCCTCGCGGACACAGCCGTACCCGTTGGCGTAACCGCCCGGGGGCTCCGGCCGGCAGTCCGGCATCCCGGCACGGTCCGCCCACACGACGATCCGGCCACCCGACCCGTCCACGGGCGAGTACGTGACGGCGAACGTGATGCTGGCCGTCGCCGCCCGCGGCTCGGCCTCGCCGTAGCCGGGCAACGAGGTGACGAACACCAGGTCGGCCTCCGTTCCGGCGTGGTCGAGACGCTGGGCGAGCTCGTCGGCCCGTCGGTCCACCGTGGCCATGGTCGTCCCGCCGAGGACGAGCACGATCAACGCGAGGGCCGGCAGCCGGACCACGCGGGGTCGGGTGAGCACCGCCGAGACCAGCGCCAGCCCCGACGCGGGCAGCAGGAACAGGAAGATGGAGCCGTCAAGGCCGGGCAGGACGTCGGGTAGCTGCGCCAGGCAGTAGCCGGAGAGCGCGGCACCGCCCGTGGCGACCAGCAGCGCCCAGCCGACTCGGTGCCCGGCCCGGTCGGTGAGCGCGGACCCTTGACGCATGGCCGTCCCGACGCCGAAGAGAACGGCAGGCAGCACCGCCACGCCGAGGAGCAGCGCACCGTTGTAGGACGGCAGCACCACCAGCCCGAACCAGCCCACGATCGGAAGCGCGACCAGCCCGACCAGACCGACGACGACCACCTGCCCCAGGGCGGGACCGACCTGTGGTGCGGGTCGGGGCTGCTTCGCCCCGGCCAGCTCGCCGTTTCGTACGTCGCCGCTCACGTCGCCCCCGTGTCCGCCGCTCCACCGGCCCGTACGCCCGTGCCGCGACTCGTGTCCGCGCAGCGTCGCACGACCCGCGACAGCGGCGGATCCGGTGTTCGGATCCCATCCCAATGGCGGTTCGGCGGGAGATCAGAGCGCTCACTCCTGCTCGCCGCCGGATCCTCCCCGCGGTGGCAGGGCTGGTAGCGCACGGGCATCGACGGTTCGATTGACCGATTCGTCTACCGTGTAGCCGTCCATCCGTGGGCATCGCTGTGTCGTCACCGGCTGATCCCGCTGCGAGCTCCGTCGGGGCGCTGCGGCACGAGCTGTCGGGGGCGCTGCGCCGAGCCGGGGCCGGGTTCGGCATCACGTCGACGTCGACTGAGCTGAGTGATCGCACCGAGAGGAGCCGCCGTTGTTGACCGAGGCACTGCCGGCACCGGCGGCCAGCGGCACGACGGCCCTGGTCGCAGCCGTGGCCAGCGCGGACGACCCGCGGTGACCGCCATCGACGGCGCTCCCGGCCAGCGGGGGCGCACGCCGAGCACGCGCCAGCAGGTGCTCGTCGAGAACGGCTTCGGCTACGGAGTGATCGGGGCAGACCTGCACGTCTTCGGCGACGGCAGACCGGTGTACCTGCTCAGCGAAGCCGGCCGGCGGCCGGGCCTGACCCTCGCGGTGGACGACCAGGGGCTGCCGGCCCAGCCGAGCCACCTGCTCAACGCCCGGCACGCCGTCGTGGACTTCACCGGCCGGCACGGCGAGGTCGGTGACCTGACCGCCTGGCGCGACGGCGGGGGCGGCCGCGCGGTCCGCTGGTTGCACGCCCCCGGCGGCCAGGGCAAGACCCGCCTGGCCAGCCACCTCGCCGAGTCGGCCGCCCGGGACGGGTGGAAGGTGATCGTCGCCGAGCACACTCCGGCCCGGGTCGTCGACGTCAACGAGCCGGCCAGCCACGACCTGCGCGTCGGGGCCGCCCGAGGACTGCTCATGGTGGTCGACTACGCCGATCGGTGGCCGCTGACCCACCTGACGTGGCTGTTCAGCAACAAGGTGTTCGACCAGGACGTGCCGGTGCGGGTGCTGCTCCTCGCGCGCAACGAGCACATCTGGGCGGCCCTGCGCCACGCCCTCACGCAGGCCGGCTGGTCGCCCGAGGGCTGCACCAGCCAGGCGTTGGGCGCTCTTCCGCGCGCCCGCGACGCCCGCGGCAGCATGTTCGTCGCCGCCCGGGACTGCTTCGCCCGCCGCTACGGACTGCCCGACGCGGCCGCGATCGGCGTGCCCGACTGGCTGGACCGCGACGAGTTCGGCCTCACCCTCGCCGTGCACATGGCGGCGCTGGTCGCCGTCGACCGCCACGCCCGCAGCGCCGCCCAGCCGGAGGCGCCGCGCGAGGGCATGACGGCCCTGACCGCGTACCTGCTGGAACGCGAGAACCTCCACTGGCACGCCCTGCACTCCAGCGGTGACATGCTGACCGGCGGGCGGACGACGTTCACCACCACCCCGACCCAGCTACGCCGGGCCGTGTTCACCGCCGCCCTCACCGGCCCGCTGGGCTACCGGGAGGCCAGGGCGGCCCTGGACAGAGTCGGCGTCGGCGACGCCGACCAGGTGCTCGGCGACCACACGTTCTGCTACCCACCCGCCGACCCCCGCACCGTGCTGGAGCCCCTCTATCCCGACCGGCTCGCCGAGGACTTCCTGGCCCTGTGCCTGCCCGGGCACGACCTGCCCGGCCATGAGTCGGACGCCTGGACCCACGGCGTTCCCGAGCTGTTGCTCGCCCCGTCCGCCGGCGACAACCACCTACCGCCGTACGCCGCGCGCGCGTTCACCTTCCTCACCGCCGCCAGCGAGCGTTGGCCCCACCTGATCGCCACCCTGGAAGGGCTCGAGCGGCTCCTGCCGGAGGATCCGCACGACGCGGCCGGCGACCTCACCGTCGCCGCGGCTGACCTCGCCGACCGCCTCGCGCGGCACCGTCTGCCGACGGTCACCGACCCCGCCGAGCGCGCCGAGCTGCACGACGTCCTGGGTCGTTGGCTGGACCGGGCCAACCGGGAGGACGAGGCAGCCGACGCGCTCAGGGAGGCCGTACGGCTGTACCGCTCGGTGGCCGCGACCGATCCGCGGTCCGTCGAGCCCAAGCTCGCCTGGGCGGCGCTGCACCTCGCCCAGGTGCTGGTCGGGCTGAACCTCGTACCCGAGCCGGGCGCCTTCCGGCACCTGTCGGTCGGCGGTGACGCGTTACGGCCCGGCCCGGCCCGTCGGGACGAGGCGCTGGCGGCGTTCCGCGAGGCCGTCGAGATCCTGCGGCGGCTGGCCCGCGACAACCCCGCCGAACACGAGAAGGACCTCGCCGGGGCGCTCTCGGTGGTCGGCGTCTTCGGGCCGCATCTCGGGGCGGCCGAGGAATCACGGGCCTTCGCCCGCGAGTGCGTCGAGATCGTCAGCCGGCTGGCGCGCGACGACCCGGACGAGTACGCGGACGCCGTGCCGCTCATGCTGGCCAACCTCGCGGGCAACCTGGTGACGTCGGAGCCGGAGCAGGCGGCGGCGCTCGCCGCCGAGGCGGTCGAGGGCGCCCGCCGGCTGGTGGGCGACCATCCCGCGGATCCCGAACAGCAGGAGACTCGTCGGTTCGCGCTCCACTTCACCCTGGTGGTCCAGGCTGGCGTGCTGTTGCGGCTGGGCCGGGCCGAGCCGGCCCTCGCCGTCCTCGACGAGGCGGTACGGATCGCCCCGGGCCAGCGGGAGGACGACCCGGACGGCAGCGACGCCTGGGCCGAAACGGTCTCCCTGACGCTCGGCCTGCTGTGGGTGCAAGGGTCCGAGGACGACGCGGGGGCCGGCCTGGAGGGGGCCATGCAGGTGCTCCGCCGCCAGGCGCGGGCCAACCCCACCGCGCACCGGCTGGCGTTGTTCCACGCCTTCCTGGTGCTCGACTACATGCTGCGACAGCTGGAGCGATGGGAACTCGTCCTGGCCGGGCAGCGCGACGTCATCGACTTCCTCAAGGCTGCGGACGACGCCCTCCGGTACGACGTCATCGGCGTGCTGGCCGCCAACGGCGCCGTCCTGGTGATGCTGGGGCGGTGGGACGAGGCGCTGGACGTGATCGGCGAGATCGCCGAGGAACTCCGGCGGGAGGGCACCGCCGGTGGGTGGGAGCACGGTCTCGGCGGAGCGCTGGTGGCGGTGGCCACCAACGGGGCGGGGGTGACGCCGGGGGAGTCGCCCGACGACAGCGGCTACGGGCAGGTGGCCCAGGACGAGACCGTTGCCACGCTGCACCGGATAGCGGCGGCGTACCGTCGGCGGGCCGGCGGCGACCCGCACGACGAGCACGGCCTGGCCGTGACGTTGAAGCTGCTGGCCGAAGCGCTGTGGATCCTGGACCGGCCAGGGGAGTCCCTGGCCACCGGCCGGGAGGCAATCGCGGTCCGCCGCCGCCTGGCCCGCGACGGATCCCCCGAACATCACGATCACCTCGCGCTGGCGTTGCAACGCCAGGTCCGGAGGTTGGAGCGGGTCGGGCAGCACCGGGAGGCGGTGGTCGCGGCGGCGGAGGCGGTCGACCTCTACGAGCAGCTCGTGCGCGTCGACGCCGCCGCGCACGAGCCGGCGCTCGCCGCGACGCTGCATCTCCTGGCGGTCAACCTCTGGTGGTCGCGCCCGGCAGAGGCGCTCGAACCGGCCCGGCGGGCCGTCGAGATCGTGGAACGGCTGGCGCGGGCGGAACCGGCCGTGCATGGGCAGAACCTCGCCAACGCGCTGGACGTGCTCGCCGGGATCCTGCGCGACCTGGGGTGGGAAGAGCGGGCGCGCGCCGCGGCGAGCCAGGCGGCCGAGGTACGCGATCGGCTCGCCGTCCGCGGCTAGGGCGGCGACCCGTTCCGCGCCGCTCAACGGTTGGAGGCCTGCTCCTCGCCCATGGCAAGATCTGCCGGTGCAGATCGGGATGCTCGGACCGTTCGAGGTTCTCCGGGACGACGGGGCCCACGCCGACGTGCCGGGCGCCCGGCTGCGCGGGCTGTTGGTCGCCCTCGCGCTCGAACCCGGTCGCGTGGTCCCGAAGGCGACGCTCGTCGACTGGATCTGGGGCGAACATCCGCCCTCCGACGCGGCGAACGCCTTGCAGCGGCTGGCGTCCCGGCTGCGGAAAGCGCTACCGGACGGTTCGGTCGAGGGGCGGCCGGACGGCTACCGCCTGGCGGTGGAACCCCGCGCCGTCGACGCCGTGCGCTTCGAACACCTGGTCCGCCAGGCCCGCGACGACGAGGGTCCGCAGCGGGTACGGCGGCTGCGCGAGGCCCTCGGGCTGTGGCGCGGTGCGGCCCTGCAGGACGTCGGTCTGTCCGACAGCGTGGCCTTCGACGCGGCGGTCACCCGCCTCGAACGGCTGCGCCTGACGGCCATGGAGGACCGGTTCGACGCGGAGATCAGCCTCGGCCACGGCGCGGAACTGGTTCCGGAACTGACCGACCTGGTGGCCGCGCACCCGGTGCGGGAACGGCTCGTCGCCGCGCTGATGCGCGCCCTCGTGGCCAGCGGCCGGGACACCGACGCGCTGCTCGTGTACCAGCGCACCAGGGAAGCGCTGGCCGACACGCTGGGCGTCGACCCCGCACCGGAGCTGTCGGCACTGCACGTCGCGCTGCTGCGGGGCGAGTCGGGACGGCGCGAGGAGAACCGGAACACGAACCTGCGCGAGGAGCTCACCAGCTTCATCGGCAAGGACGCCGACGTCGCCGCGGTCGCCGGACTCGTCGCCGAACACCGGCTCACCACCCTGATCGGGCCGGGCGGCTCGGGGAAGACCAGGCTGGCCACGGAAACCGCGCGCACCCTGCTCCGCGACCTGCCGGACGGGGCCTGGCTGGTGGAACTCGCCGCCATCGGCGCGGACGGCGACGTGGCACAGGCGACGTTCGCCGGGCTCGGCCTGCGGGACGCGCTGCTCGGCGAGGCGCCGAACGTGGAGCCGACCGACCGGCTCATCGCCGCGATCCGGGAGCGGGAGGCGCTCCTGGTCCTGGACAACTGCGAACACGTGATCGAGTCGGCGGCGACGTTCGCCCATCGGGTGCTGGGGGAGTGCCGGCGGCTGCGGATCCTGGCGACGAGCAGGGAACCGCTCGGCATCACCGGTGAGGCCCTGTGGCCGGTCGTGCCGCTGGCCCTGCCCGGCGCGAGCGCCGGTCCCGCCGAGATCGAGTCCTCACCGGCCGTTCGGCTGCTGCTGGACCGGGCGAGCGCGGTGCGCAAGGATCTCGCGGTCGACGCCGAGACGTTGTCGACGATGGCGCGCGTCTGCCGGGCGCTGGACGGGATGCCGCTGGCGATCGAACTGGCCGCGGCCAGGTTGCGCACCATGTCCATCGACCAGCTCGCCAACCGGCTCGACGACCGGTTCCGCCTGTTGACCGGCGGCAGCCGTACCGCGCTGCCCCGGCACCGGACGCTGCGGGCGATGGTCGACTGGAGCTGGGAACTGCTCACCGACGCCGAACGGATGGTCCTGCGCCGGCTCTCGGTGTTCTCCGGCGGGGCGAGCCTGGAAGCCGCCGAGCGGGTCTGCGTCGGCGACGCCGTCGAGCAGGCGGAGGTGCTCGAGCTGCTCACCGCGCTGACCGAGAAGTCGCTGCTGGTCGCGGAGGGCGACGGCGCACCGCGCTACCGCATGCTCGGCACGATCAGGGAGTACGCCGCGCACCGCCTCACCGAGGCGGGGGAGTCGGACCTGGCGCGCCACGCGCATCTCACCTACTTCACCGAACTCACCGAGACCGCCGACCCGTGGCTTCGCCGCGCCGAGCAGGTGGAGTGGCTCGCCACGCTCAACCTCGAGCACGACAACATCAGTGCCGCGATGCGCGGCGCGCTCGCGGCTGGCGAGGCGCAGGCGGCGATGCGGCTCGCGGCCGGCGCCGGCTGGTACTGGTGGCTCAGCGGGCACAAGGCCGAAGGCATCGAGCTGCTCATCGCGGCCACCGAAACGCCCGGCGAGGTGACCGACGAGATCCGGGCCATGGTGTACGCGCTGGTGGTGCTCTTCGTCAGCGGCGGGCGGGGCGACGAGCACCAGGCGGCGGAGTGGATCCACAAGGCGTACCGGATCAGTCAGCGCAGCCAGTCCCGCCGGCCGCTGCTGGGGCTGGTCGTCCCACTGGAGCGCATGTTGCAGGCGCCGGACGCGTTCCTGCCCGCCTGGGAGCCATTACTGGACGACGAGGACCCCTGGGTGCGGGCCCTGGCCCGGCTGCAACTCGGCAAGATGCGGATCCTGCTCGGCCAGGGCGGGCGGGATGCGGACGCCCACCTAGAGCTGGCGCTCGCCGAGTTCCGGGCGATCGGCGAACGGTACGGGATCTCGTTCGCCCTGAGCGAGCTGGCGGAGCGCATCGCCACGCGCGGCGAGTTCGCCGCCGCGTGCGAGCACTACGAACAGGCGATCACGGTCGTCACCGAGGTCGGCGCCGTCGAGGATGTCATCCGGATGCGGGCGCGACAGGCTCAGCTGTACTGGCTGCTCGGCGATGCGGAGGCCAGCGCCGCTGCCACAGCCGAGGCGCAACGGTGCGCCGAACGGGTCACCTGGCCGGACGCGCTGGCCGTGCTGGCCCTGTCGAAGGCGGAACTCGCTCGGTGGCGCGGCGACGCCGAGGAGGCGTACCGGCAACTCGAGGTCGCGACGACCATGCTGAGCGACGACGCGGAGCTGGCGAACGTCCGCGCGGTCACCCACGACCTGCTGGGCTACCTCGCCGAGGACCTCGGCGAGGCCCGCAAGCACCACGCCGCGGCCTGCCAAGCCGCGGCCGAGACGGGGCATGCCCTCGTGATCGCGCGGATACTCGTCGGCGTCGCGGACCTGGCACTGCGCCGCGGCCGGTACGACCAGGCGGCGCGGCTGCTGGCGGCGAGCACCGAGGTGCGCGGGCTGCCGGATCTGTCCCACCCGGACCTGGCCCGGATCGAGCGGACAGCGCGGAGCCGCCTCGGCGACGCGGGGTTCGCCGAGGCGGCTCGGGAGGGCACGCGGACGAGCTGGAGTCAGCTGGTCGAGGTCACGCTCGCTTGGTGAACGTGGCGGACGCCCACAGGTAGCCGACCAGGGCGATCCCGACGCACCACGCGAGGGCGGTGATCAGGGTGCCGGTGTCCGGTGCGCCGTTGAGGAGTCCGCGCATGGTCTCGATGATCGGGGTGAAGGGCTGGTACTCGGCGAACTGCCGCAGACCGGGTCCCATCTTCTCCGCCGGGACGATGGCGCTGCTGAAGAACGGCAGCATGACCAGGGGCACGGCGGCCAGACCCGCCGTTTCCGGCGACTTCGCCGCCAGGCCCAGGGCGACGGTGAGCCAGCCGGCGGCGAAGCCGAGGAGCACGACGATGCCGGCCACGCCGAGCCAGTGGGTGAGGCTGGCCGATGGGTTGAAGCCCAGCAGGAAGGCCACCCCGATGAGGGCGGCGATGGCGACGAGGTTGGTCAGGACGCTGGCGACGACGTGACCGGTCAGCACCGCACCGCGGGAGACGTCCATGACTTTGAACCGGTTGATGATGCCCTTGGTCATGTCGGAGTTCACCGCCGTCGCGGTGGCACCGAGTCCATAGCAGACGGCCAGCAGGATCAGTCCGGGCGTGGCGTAGTCGATGTAGTCGACGCCGACGTTGAAGGCGTCGCCGAACATGTACACGAACATCAGCATGATGATGATCGGCATCAGCACGGCGTTGAAGACCGAGGTCGGGTTCCGGGCGATGTGCTTGAAGTTGCGACGCAGCATGATCATCGAGTGGGACTTGGAGCTCATTTCGCGGCCACCTCCGTGGGGCGCCCGGTCAGGGCGAGGAAGACGTCGTCGAGGTCGGGTGTGTGCACCGAGCACTCCTCGGCGGTGAGGGAGTACTCGTCGAGCCGGTCCAGCAGGCTCCGCAGCGATCTCGTCCCGCCGTCGCTGGGAACCCGCAAGGTCAGCGTCTCGTCGTCGCGTGTGGCGTCGGACAGGACCCGAGCGGCCGTGTCGAGCTCGGTGACGGTGGTGAACCGGAGCCGGACGTGGGTTCCGGGGATCTGCCGCTTGAGGTCGTCGGAGGTGCCCTGGGCGACGAGGCGGCCCTGGTCGAGCACTGCGATCCGGTCGGCGAGCTGGTCGGCTTCCTCGAGATACTGGGTGGTGAGGAAGATGGTCACCCCGTCGGCGACCAGGCCACGGATGATCGACCACATGGTGCGGCGGCTACGCGGGTCCAGCCCGGTCGTCGGCTCGTCCAGGAAGATGATCCGCGGGTTGCCGACCAGCGTCATCGCCAGGTCCAGCTTGCGGCGCATCCCACCGGAGTAGGTCGAGGCGGGCTTGCCCGCCGACTCGGTCAACTCGAACCGGTCCAGCAACTCGGCGACCATCCGCTTGCCGCCACCGGAGGCCCGGTGCAGATCCACCATCAGCTGCAGGTTCTCGCGCCCCGTCAGCAGCTCGTCCACCGCCGCGAACTGACCGGTCACCCCGATCGCCGCCCGCACCGCCTTCGCCTCGGTCGCCACGTCATGCCCGGCGACCCGTACCGTCCCGCCGTCGGCTTTGATCAACGTGGTCAGCACGTTCACCGTCGTCGTCTTGCCCGCCCCGTTCGGGCCGAGCAGTGAGAACACCGTTCCCGCCCGGACATCGAGGTCGACGCCGTCGAGCACTACCTTGTCCTTGTAGGCCTTCCGCAGTCCGGAGACCGTGATCGCTGAAGCTGTCATGCGGACAACTTTCGGGATCGAGCCTGTCACCCCCCTGACACGCCGCTGACACGACCACTGACACCCGTACGCGTTCCTGGCCGGTCCACTGCAACGTGTCGCCTGTATCGGACCGGTGCAGGACAGGCGGCCGGGGAGAGCCCGCAACGAGGTTCGCTGCCGGCCTGGTCGTCGGCGTAGGGTCACCCGGGCGGCGGTCGCGCACGTCGTCGCGCACCGACCGCTCACCGACGCGGTGATCCGGGCCCTGAACCCGCAGCTGACCGTCGCCAGGTTGCGCGAGGATCTCGCCGCCATCGGGTACCCGGTCGCGGCGTAACGGCAGGCCCGCCGACGCCCCGAGCAGGAACCTACGCGGGGACGCCCGCCGGGGTCCGGGGCTGCGCGCGGAAGGTCGAGCGGTACGCCTGTGGCGCCACCCCGCTGAGTCGCTTGAACTGGGCACGGAACTGCGCCGGCGAAGCGAAGCCGACGAGGTGGGCGATCCGGTCGACGCCGTGGTCGGTGCGCTCCAGGAGTTCCTGCGCCCGGCGGATGCGTACGGCGGTGACCCACTGCATCGGAGTGCGGCCGGTCTCCTCGTGGAAGCGCCGGTTGAGCGTACGCACGCTGAGCCTGGCGTGGGCAGCCACATCGGCCAGCGTCAGTTTCTCGTGGGCGTGGGACTCCAGCCATCCGAGGACCTCGCCGAGGCCGATCTCGGCGGCCCGCACGCCGGGGCGGACGATGAACTGCGCCTGCCCGCCGTCCCGGTGCAGTGGCGCCACGGCCTGCCGTGACGCGTCGGCGGCGGCCGCGGCGCCGTAATCGCGGCGCACCAGGTGCAGGCACATGTCCACGCCCGCGGTCGCCCCGGCCGACGTGACGAACTGGCCGGTGTCGACGTACAGCACCTCGGGGTCCACCTCGACGGCCGGGAAGGCCACCCGCAACTGCTCGGCGGCGGCCCAGTGGGTGGTGGCCCGCCGGCCGTCGAGCAGCCCGGCCGCGGCGAGGATGAAGGTGCCCACGCAGATCGACGCGATGCGGGTACCGGCGGCCGCGGCGGCCCGCAGCGCGCCCAGTACCGCGGTGGGCACCGGCGCGGTCGGGTCGTACCGGCCGGGCACCACGACGGTGTCGGCGTCGGCGAGCGCGTCGAGGCCGTGGTCGACGGCCAGCCGCAGCGGACCGGCGTGGACCACCGGCTCGCTGCCGCAGACCAGTACCCGGTAGCCGGCCTGGCCGCCCGGCAGCCGTACCTGGCCGAGCACCTCGATCGGCGTGGCGAGGTCGAACGCGATCGTGTCCGGCAGCGCCAGGACGCACACGGTGTGCACGGCGACTCCTCGGGTCGAGGATGCGGCAGGAAACAGTCGGGCAGTGGCAATCTTGCCACTGGTCGCGCCGCCCGGCGAGCCCGAGGATCGACGGCGTGATGGTGCAGATCGTGTTGTACGACGGGTTCGACCCACTCGATGTCATCGCGCCCTTCGAGGTCCTCTCGGCCGGAAGCGACGCGGCTGGCGGGGCCCTGGCGGTGGAACTCGTCGCCGCGGAGGGCGTACGGGAGGTGGTCAGCGGCACCCGAGGCTTGACGCTGCGGGCGACCGCGAAGCTGGACCCCGACCGGCCGGGCTATGTCGTGGTACCCGGTGCCAGCGGGCCCACGACCGGCGACCCCGACCAGGGCGCGGTGACGATTCCCGTGCTGCTGGCGCGGTTCGCCGAGTCGGCGGCGGCACCGCTGCTGCTCGCCGCCCTGCGCAACCCCGAGGTGACCGTCGCGGCCGTCTGCGGCGGATCGCTCGCCCTGGCCATGGCCGGCCTGATCGAGGGACGCCACGCGGTGACCCACGCGCTCGGCATGGACGTGCTCGACGCGACGGGCGTACACGCGGTGCCGGCCCGGGTCGTCGACGACGGCGACCTCATCAGCGCGGGCGGCGTCACCTCCGGCCTGGACCTCGGGCTGCACATCCTGGAGCGCGAGTTCGGCCCGCGGGTCGCGCACGCCGTCGAAACCCTCTTCGAGTACGAGCGGCGCGGCATCGTCTGGCGCAACGCCGGCCGCACGCCCATCACCATCTGACGGGAGCTGTCTTGCACCCCATCCTCGGCACCTGGGACGTCAGCCTGAAGACCCCGATCGGCACACTGCGCGCCGAGTATGTCTTCAGTGACACCGGCGGCGTGCTCGCCGGCACCGCGTCGACGACGGCGGAGACGGTGCCGCTGGCCGCACTCGTCTGCGACGGCCCCCGGGTGACGTGGCGGCAGGCGGTGACCCGTCCGATGCGCCTCAACCTCGACTTCGACGTGGTCGTGGACGGGGGCACCTTCACCGGCTACTCCCGCGCGGGCCGCCTGCCCCGCACCACGGTCACCGGCACCCGCCGCGGGTGAACCGGGTCGCCCCGCGCTGCCGGAGGTCGCCAACGCCACCTCGCTGCTACCGGTCGGCGCGGATGGCGCGGTCCGGCGGCGCATTCGCCGCCGGCACGGCGAACGTGCGGGTGCGATGATGCGGCTCGTGCCTTCCTCGCCTTCAGATCCGCTCGACTACCGCGGCGTGCAACTCGCCTACGACACAGTGGCGGAGGACTACGCCTCGTACCTCCCGGACACCCGCGCCGAGGCGCCACTCGACCTCGCCATGGTCGACGCCTTCGCGGCGGCGGTGGCGTCCGGTGGCGACGCGCGGGTCCTCGACGCCGGATGCGGCGCGGGGCGGATGAGCCGGTACCTCGCCGAGCGCGGGTGTCTGGTGGAGGGGGTCGACCTGTCGTCGAGCATGGTCGCCATGGCCCGGCGCGATCACCCCGACCTGGTGTTCACCGTCGGCTCCCTGACCGACCTCCCCTATCCGGACGACCGGTTCGCCGGCGTGCTGCTGTGGTACTCGACCATCCACACGCCGCCCGCCGGCCAGGCGCGCATCTTCGCGGAGGCCGCCCGGGTGCTCCGCCCGGGTGGCCACCTGCTCGTCGGGTTCCAGTCCGGCGAAGGTGCCCGCGACGTGTCCGCGGCGTACCGCCGGTTCGGCCACGAGATCCAGCTCGAGCGCTACCTCGTCACGACCGACCAGGTCGCACCGCGGCTTGTGGCCGCAGGGCTGCGGGAGGTGTGTCGCCTGGTCCGCCGTGCCCAGGGCACGGAGCGGGACGATCAGGCGTTCCTGCTGGCCAAGGCCCCCTGACCTCGGCGGCTCCCCGCAGCCGACGGCCCGGCCGGAGTCGCCTCCTTCCGGCCGGACCGCCCGGCCGCCGTTACCGGGCCGTGTGCGCGAGGACGGCGGCGGCCAGTTCCTCGTGCACCTCCGGCGGCAACGTGTGGCCCATGCCCGCCACGATCATCAGCCGCGCCCCCGGAATCTGCTCGGCGATCATCGCGCTGTGGCCCGGCTTGGCCGGCTCGTGGCTGCCCTCGATGACCAGTGTGGGCGCCTTCACCTGGTGCAGCACGCCCACCGGCTCGAAGTCGGGCTTGGCCATGGCCGCCAGCCGGTGGTTGGTCACCGCCGACAGGTCCCGGGCCCGGTCGTAGATCCGTTCCTGCAGGAGCCGCGCCGCGTCCTCGTCGAACGGCAGCCCGGTGCCGTGCAGCAGGCGCTGCTCGGCGATCATGCCGTCGATCCGGGCGCGCCGGTCCTCCGGCGGCGGGGCGGCCATCAGCGTGCGGTAGAAGGCGACGAACTCCGGCGCCGGCTCGGGCAGGCTCCCCTCGGGCTGCGGTTGTCCCATCAGCGCTCGCATGATCACCTGACCCTCGCCGCCGCCGAGCGGTGAGGAGCCGATGACAGTCAGCGAGCGCACCCGCTCGGGTCGCTCCACGGCGACGAACTGGCCGAGGAGGCCGCCCGCCGAGTGGCAGACCAGGTGCGCGCTCTCCAGGCCGTGGGCGTCCAGCACGCGGTAGACGTCGTCCTTGATGTCGTCCCAGGTGTACGGCTCCGCCGCGAAGTCGACCGTGTCCGACCGGCCGGTGTCGCGGTGGTCGTACCGGATCACCCGGCGACCCCCGGCGACCAGGCGGCCGACGAACTCGTCCGGCCACAGGATGCCCTGGGACATCGACCCCATGATCAACAGGATCGGCTCATCCGTCGCGGCGCCGAACTCTTCACTCCAGATGTTCACCTCATGCATGCCTCAGAGCATGTCCTCTTCCGTTACCGGCGCCTTCTGTAGAACTACTAGTCGCGCCAGTTCCGTACGGGAGCCGATGCCCAGCTTCGGATAGATCTTGTACAGGTGGTACTCGACCGTGCGCGGGCTCAGGATGAGCTGGGCGGCGATCTGCCTGCTCGACAACCCGTCGGCGACCAGGCCGGCGATACGCAGCTCCTGCGGGGTCAGGGCGTCGAGCACGGCCGGCGGTGGGGCCTGCCCGCTCTCGCCCGCCGCCCGCAGCTCACCCTGTGCGCGCCTCGCCCAGGGCCGCGCGCCCGCCCGCTCGAACGTCTCCCACGCCATTCGCAGGTGCGCCCGCGCCTCGCCCGGCCGCTGCGCCCGGCGCAGCCGCTCACCCAGCAGCAGCGCCGTCCTGGCCGCCTCGAACGAGTTGGTGTGCAGCCGCAACGCCTCGGCGAAGGCGTCCTCGGACGACTCGACCAGACCCCGGCAGCGGGCCAGCAGGGCGTGCGACTCGGGCGTCGCGGCGTGCGCCGACGCCCGCTGGTACGCCGCCAGCGCCGCCCGCGCACCCGCGTCGTCCCCCGCGCCCACGGCGGCCTCCACGCGATCCGGCGCCGTCCGCCACGTCACGACGGGATGCCCGACGCCCGGTCCCGCCGCGGCGAGGGCCGTGAAACGGTCGTGGGCCGCCGCGTGGCGTCCCAGGCACAGGTCGAGCAGCGCCAGCGCGTACGCGGCGACCCCGGCCCGCAGACCCACCCGATGCGGTACGGCGATGGCCAGCGCCTCGCGGGCCTGCCGTTCGCAGGTCTCCTCGTCGCCGCGCAGCGCCGCCAGCACCGCGAGGTTGGCCAGGTGCGCGGCCACGGTGTTCTCGTAACCGGCCTCGCGGGCCAGTTCCAGGCCCTCCTCGGAAACAGCCTGGCTGCTCGTCAGCCGCCCCGCCAGGCGCTCAGCCGTCGCGACGAACTCCAGTACGACCGGCAACTGCCCGGTCATCCCCGAAACCCGGCCCACCCGACCTGCCCGGTCGGCCATCTCGGCCGCCAGATCCGACTCACCCAGTTGGCTGGCCGCAGCCGCCGCCCACAGGTACTCCGCCGCCTCCCGCAGCTCGTCGACACGGGCCAGCGCCCGCCGCAACAGGCTCGGCCCGGCAGCGTCGCCGCCCAGCGTCAGGCCGATCCCGGCCACCGTGTCCCGCAGGAATCCGGCGGGATGCGCGGCCGCCCGGCGACCGAGCTCGATGATGGCCGCCGTGTCGCCGACGTACGAGGCGGCCTCGGCGGCATCGGCCAGCATGTCCAGGCTGTCGCCGGCCGCCAGGATCCGCACGGCCTCGGCGGCGTTGCCGGAGTTCAGCTCGAACCGCCCCCGGACCTGGGCGATCTCCATGACGAGGCCGGCATCCGCGCCGGCCAGGTCGCGGGCCTCGGCCAGCAGCGACTCCGCCTGCCCCGGACGGCCACCGAGCCAGGCCGCGACGGCGGCGTCCTTCAGGCGGGTGGCACGGGCGTACGGCTCGGGGGTCAGCTCGGCGGCCCGGGCCAGGGCGGTGGCGGCGGTGCCGTACCCACCGCGGTCGCGCGCCCGCTCCGCGGCGGCCACCAGTTCGGCGGCGACCCGCTCGTCCTGGCCCAGGGCGGCGCCGGCCAGGTGCCAGGCGCGGCGGTCACCGTCGGTGAGCTCCGCCAGTACGGCGTGCGCCCGGCGGATCTCGGCGGGGCTGACCGCCTCGTACACCGCCGACCGGATGAGCGGATGGCGGAAGTGCACGCGGGTGCCCGAGAGCTCGACCAGCCCGGCCTCCTCCAGCTCGGCCAGCGCTGCCCGCCCCGTCCCCGCCCTCGGGTCGTCTCCGGGCCGTGCGGCGCGCCGGGCGGACATCCGGTCGGCGGCGCGCAGCACCAGGTCGAGGCCGGCCTCCAGGGCGGCGACCAGAGCGAACAGCCGGGCAGCGGCGGACAACGCGGCCACCCGATCGCCGAACAGCCGGACACCACCGGGCAGTGGGTCGGGCAGCGGTTCGCGGCCGGCGAGCTGCGCGGGCGTCAGGCGGGCGGCGATCTCACCCAACGCGAGCGGGTTCGCGCCGGTCAGCGTGACGAGTTCCCGCGCCACACCTGGCGACACCGCCCAGCGGGACGCCAGCATCTCGACCGCCGCGGCTGCGGGCAGGCCACGTACGTCCACCGTCACCGGCGCACCCTTGACGGGGGCGTCGCCCCGCACGGCGAACAGCATCGCGATCTTTTCGGTCCGCAGCCGCCTGGCGGCGAACAGCAGTGCGTCGGCCGATGCCCGGTCGACCCACTGGAAGTCGTCGACCACGCAGATCAACCCGTCCGGCGCGGCGGCTTCGGCCAGCAGCGAGAGCACGCCCGCGCCCAGCAGGTACCGATCACCCGCGGTGCCGGCGGCGAGCCCCAGTGCCGCCCGCACAGCGTCGCGCTGGGGTTCGGGCAGCGCGTCGAGCGAGCCGGTCACCGGCCACAGCACCTGGTGCAGCGCTGCGAACGCGAGGTCGGACTCGGCCTTGACGCCGGTGGTCCGCAGCAGGCGCATCGCGCCGCCGCGTGCGGCCGCCGCCTCGAGCAGGACCGTCTTGCCCACGCCCGCCTCGCCCCGCAACACCACCGCACCGCCGATGCCGGCGCGCGCCCGTGCGATCACCTCGTCGAGTTCGCCGATTTCCGTGGATCTGCCGTACAGCACGGTCACCGACTCTAGGAGACCACCGGGCTGAGCCGGGCCGCGGCCGGTTCGGCCGGCGCCGGCCCGGCTGGTTCAGCGGGCGCTGCCGAGGACGGGGATCACGAGGATGTCCGGCCGCCCCGGCGGGAGGCGCCCCGATCGGCCGCGCCGGGTGGCGCGGCGACGGGCAGGAACAGGGCGGCGAGATCGTCGAGGCGGACGACGACCAGCGCGCCCACCAGGCCCAGCGGAACGGCCAGTACCGCCGTCCCGACCGTCACCCCCGGGTCGCCGAGCGAGGCGTACGCGCCGATCCCGGCGGCGACCGTCAGCACCACGTTGCGCACGAGATGGCGCCGACCGAACGGCGCCGCCGCGGCTTCCCCGAAGCACCGGCAGGACACCGCCACCCCACGGTGCAGGACCACCGCGACCGCCACCGTGAACGCCGCCGACAGCGCCGTCGCCACCGCGAACCCGGCAGTGGCCACCGCGGCGGCGGGGAGCGGCACCAGCAGCAGGGGCACCGCCGCCTCGGCGACCGTCACCGCCCCCGCTACCGGGACGACCAGCCGCGCCGGCAGCAGATCCATGGCCCGCAGCGAGTCGGCGAACGCCCCGAACGCACGCCGCCCGCGGAGTTTGCTGGCGGCCGACGCCAGGAAGACCAGCGCGAGCAGACACCGGCTGAACACGAACAGGTACGACATGCGTCTGGGTCTCCTCTCATCGCTCGCCGGCGGCGGGCGAGGCCACCGGATCCGGCACCGGCTGGCGCGGGTCGGCGGCGTCCACGCGGCACGGGCAGTCACCCATCGGCCGGTCCTGCCCCCGCTGTCGCTCCGCTACCGTGGTGCGGTGGATCGATCCGTTCTGTTGCTCGCCGTCGGCTGCGTCGTGGCGCTCGGGGTCGCCGTGCTGGTTGCCCGTGCCCTGCTCCAGGTGGTCGGGGTCAACGGCGACAGCATGACCCCGACGTACCGGGAGGGTGACCAGCTCCTCGTGCTCCGGCGGGGATTCCGCCGGCGGCTGCGGGTCGGTGCCGTCGTCGTCTGCCTGCCGCCACCCGGCATCAGGATCAAGGCGGGTGACGTCGACGCCGCCACCCAGTTGATGGTCAAGCGGGTGGCGGCGCTGCCGGCAGGGCAGATCTACGTCCTCGGTGACGCGCCGCGGCACAGTCTCGACTCGCGGGCCTTCGGCGCGCTCCCGCCGGAGCTGGTGCGGGGCGTGGTCATCCGACGGCTGCGGGCCGCGCTGGGCTCATCCCGCGGCGGGCACGACGTCGCGCCTCGGGGACAGGTCGGGTAGCTGGCTGGCGTTGTTGCTGACGCCCGCCACCCGGCCGTCCGTGTCGACCAGGTAGAACGCGGGGAACGCGGCGACCTGGAAGGCCGACTGGAGCGCCCCGTCGAGCGGCTCGTGGACGATCGCCGCCCGACTGTCGAGCACGCCCAACGCCGTCACCAGCTCGGCGCGCTCGCTGTCCTCGCGCTCCGGCGCCGGGCGCAGCCGGGTGAGCACGACGAGCACGGCCATCGGGGAGTCGAGCGCTTCGGCGAGCGCCGACCGCGCCGCGGGAAGTTGCTCCTGGCATCCGGAACAGTCGGGGGCGAGGAACGCCACCAGGCCGCCGGAGGCACGCAGCGAGGCGATGGACACCACGTCCCCGCCGGCGGTCGGGGCGGTGAAGTCCGGCACCTGCGCGCCGACCGGGAGGGTCACCGGTGGGCGGGCGCGGGCCAGCTCCTGGGTGTGCTCGCGCAGTTTCCGGATGACGCCGAAGGTGAGTAACAGGTTCAGCAGCGCGAGGACGGCGAGGACGACGAGGGCGGCGACGACTACGGGCATGGGTTCGCTCCTGACGGGAATGGGCACCAGCGCGTCGCGGCCGGGGGCTCACCCGGCCGCGACGCTCTCACGGGCGTTGCTCAGCAGTCCGAACCCCACCAGCACTCGCACCAGCTGTTGCAGGTGCGCCACTTGAACCGGGTGTAGGTGAACCGGCAGCACATCGGGGTGTTGGTGCAGGACGGCTGGCAGACGGCCGACGCGGTGGTCTTGGGCAGCATCAGTGCCAAGAACCGGTCCGCCAGTGCGCCGACGCGACGGGTCATGTGTCCCTCCAATCGTGATCTAGACTGATGGTGGACGATAGGTGGACCTCCTACACGGCGACCTACAGCGCGGATACAACCGTTACGCGCCAAGCGTTGCGGGCCCTCGTACCTCGTTCCCAGGGTGCTGGCCGTGGTGGTCCCGACCAGAGCCGAGGTGCCTTGAGCCTGCGATTCCAGCTGCTCGGTCCACTCCGGATCATCGCCGCCGGTCGCGCTGTCCCGGTCGGCCCGCAGAAGCAGCGGGCGATGCTGGCCGCCCTGTTGCTGTCGGCCAACGAGCGGGTGTCGCTGGACCGCCTCGTCGGCGAGCTGTGGGACCAGCCGCCCCACTCGGCCGTGGCGAACCTGCGCACCTACGCCAGCGGGCTGCGCCGGTTGCTGAGCGAGCTGGACGCCCCGCCCGGCGGCGGCGACCGGTTGACCGCCGGCGTCGCCGGATACCAGCTGCGGATCGAGCCGGAAGAGCTGGACCTGCACCGCTTCCAGGCCGCGGTCGAGCGCGGCCGCACGGCCCTCGCCCGCGGCGATCACGCCGGCGCCACGGCGCACCTCCGGGAGGCGCTGGACCTGTGGCGGGGCCGACCGGCCGAGGACGTACGCCCCGGGCCGGAACTCGATGCCCGGATCACCCTGCTCGAGGAGCAGCACCTGTCGCTGGTCGAGGACCTGATCCAGGCGCGTCTCGCGCTCGGCGAGCACGCCTCGGTGACCGGCGAGCTGCGGCTGCTGATCACCGCCCACCCGTACCGGGAGCGGCTGCGCCACCAGCTCATGCTGGCGCTGTACCGGTCCGGCGACGCGCCGGCGGCCCTCGCGGCGTACGCGGAGACCCGTGCGGTCCTCGCCGATCAGCTCGGCCTCGAACCCGGCACGGACCTGACCCGGCTGCACCAGGCCATCCTGCGACGGGCACCCGAACTGTCCACGCCCGACGCCGCTGCGGAACCGGTCGGCCCGCGACCGGCTGCCGCGCCGAATGACCCGCCCGGCCCAGCCGAACCGCCGCGTCAGCTGCCGCCGGACGCCGCGGCCTTCGTCGGCCGGGTCGACGAACTCCAGGCCATCGAGCGGGCCTGCACGGCCACGAACGGGTCGCGGACCGGCCCGGCGGTGGTCGTGCTGCACGGTCCGGGCGGGATGGGCAAGACCACCCTGGCGGTACGCGCCGCGCACCGGCTCGCGCGCCACTATCCCGACGGGCAGCTCTACCTCGAACTGCAGGGCGGGGCACCGGGCATGGCCAGTGTCGAACCGCTGTCGGCGCTCGGTCGGCTGCTGCGCGCGCTCGGCGTGCCGGCCCGGGACGTTCCGCTCGAACTGGCCGAGGCGGCCGCGCGGTTCCGGTCGGAGACCGCTGCCCGGAGGCTGCTCATCGTCCTGGACGGCGCGGCCGGCGCGCAGCAGATCCGGCCGCTGCTCCCGGCTGGCCGGGACTGCGCGGTCCTCATCACCAGCCGCCGGCCGACGGGCACCCTCGACGCGGTCCGGCTCCGGCTGGACCGGCTCAGCGACGCCGAGGCGCGCCAGCTCCTCGACACCCTCTGCGGCGACGGGCGGGGAGCGGCCGACCCCGCCGCGGCGGACCGCCTGGCGATGCTGTGCGACGGTCACCCGCTGGCGTTGCGCATCGCCGGGGCCCGGCTCGCGGCCCGCCCCGACTGGTCCGTCGCGGTGCTCGCGGACCGGTTGGACAACGAGCGGGAACGCCTCGACGAACTGCGCGCGGACGACCTCGCCATCCGGTCCAGCTTCTGGAACACCTACCGGCAGCTGCTCGACAGCGCCGATCCGGACGACCGCACGGCGGCGGCCGCCTTCCGGTCGCTGTCGCTGCTGCGGGTGCCGGAGATACCGGCGCCGCTCGCCGCGGTCACCATCGGTGTCCCGGAACGCCGTGCGCTGACGCTGCTGGACCGGCTCACCGAGACGCACCTGCTGGACGCGGTCGGGCCGACCCGGTTCCGGTTCCACGACCTCCTCCGGCTCTACGGTGCGGAGCTGGCCGAGGAGACCGATCCGGCCGCGGAGCGCGAACGGGCGGCACTCCGCGGGCTGTCCGCGTACCTGACCACGGTGCTGCGCGCCGGCCAGCTGTTGCGTCCGCAGCGGGCGGCCGAACTCGCCACCGGGCCCACCGTCGTCGAGCTGGCCACCGTCGACGACGCCGTACGCTGGGTCGACGCCGAGCTGGCCGGGATCATCGCGGCCGCACGCCAGGCCTGCGACGCGGCCCCCCGGTTGAGCCGGCTGTGTGTGGAGGCGATCCCGTCGGTGGCCGGGTGGCTGCAGAAGCGCAACCGGTGGGCGGAGGCCGACGCCCTGGTCGCCGTCTGCGAGCAGGCGGCGACGCGCACCGACGACGGTGCCGCCCGGGCCACGGTGCTCGCGCTGCGGGCGACCCTGCACTGGCGTGCCGGATCCCTGGAGGCCGCGTGCGGGGCGCTGGAGTCGGCGCTGGAGTTGTGGCGCCGGCTGGGCGATCGCGAAGGCGAGGGGCGGGCGCTGCAGAACCTCGGCTGGTTCCACCACCGTACGGGCTCCGCACGCCGGGCGGCTGACCTCGTCCGGGCGGCGGTCCGGCTGCTCGCCACCGCGAACCCGGTGTGGCTGGCGATGGCGCTGCACAACCTCGCCGAGATCGAGTTCGAGCTGGGCAACTTCCCGGCGGCCGGCGAACACCTCACCCGCTGCCTGGTGATGCGGCGCGAGCACGACGACGCCGTCGGCGAGGCGATGACGCTGGTCGCTCTGGGCCGGACGCACAGCCAACTCGGGCGGCACCCGGACGCGCTGAGGGCACTCACCGCCGGCCTTCGGCTGTGCCGGCGGACCGGCAACCGGGAGGACGAGTGGGAGGCGCTGCTCAGCCGCTCGGAGGTGCACCTTCGGATCGGTGACGTGGCGCTGGCCCACCGTGACGGGGAGGAGGCGCTGAGCCTGGCCCGGGCGGTCGGCGACCGGTACGGCGAGGCGGCCGCGCTGCGGCAGCTCGGCCGGGTGCGGGAACGCCGCGGCGAGCGCGCCGCGGCCGACGGCTACGCGCGGCAGGCCAACCGGATCTTCGCCGACCTGCCGGGCCGGCGGGACGGCGTGCTCGAAACGTTCCTGGCCCGCGCGGATCAGTCCGCCGGCGTGCCCACCTCGGCCGGCAGGTAGCCCGCGTCCGTCCGGGCAGGGCCCGCCTCCGTGGGGGCGTAGCCCGCCGCCTGCATCCGGAACAGGGCGGCGTAGGTGCCGTCGGCCGCCAGCAGGTCCTCGTGCCGGCCCGCCTCGACGATCCGTCCGTCCGACAGCGCCACGATCAGATCGGCGTCGCGCAGCGTACCCAGCCGGTGCGAGATCAGGACACTGGTCCGGTCGGCCCGGTGCCGGCGCAGCCGGAGCTGGATGTCGCGCTCGGCCTCGGCGTCCAGGCCGGCGCTCGGCTCGTCGAGGATGAGCAGGTCCCGCGCCGCGGGCAGCACCGAGCGGGCGATCGCCATCCGCTGCCACTGCCCGCCGGAGAGCAGCACCCCGGCATCGGCCGGGTCGCCGTCCAGTTCGAACACCCGGGACAGCATCGTGTCGTACCCCCGAGGCAGGTCCTCGATCACCTGGTGGATGCCGGCCCGCCGGGCGGCGTCGGCGATCCGGGTGGCGTCCTCGGCGCGTACGTGGTCCGGGCCGGCCGGGTCGACGTCGCCGAGCCAGATGTTCTCCGCGGCCGTGAGGTCGTACGTCATGTAGTCCTGGAACACCGCGCCGATCCGGGCCCGCAGATCCTGCACGGACAGCTCGCGGAGGTCGACGCCGTCCCACAGGATCGCGCCCCGGGTCGGGTCGTAGAACCGGCACAGCAGCTTGACCAGGGTGCTCTTGCCGGCGCCGTTGTGGCCGACCAGGGCGACCGCCTGCCCAGCCGGGATGAACAGGTCCACACCGCGCAGCACCCACGGGTGGTCCGGGCCGTAGCGGAACCACACGTCGCGCAACTCGATGCCCCGCTTCAGTGGCGGCACCGGCAGCGGCCGGGCCGGCTCCGGGAGATCTGGTGGGCAGGTGACGATCTGCTCGTAGTGCGCGAGGAGCAGCATCGCCTGGTGGATGCCGGCGAGGTGGTCGATCATGGTGGCCAGGCTGCTCTGCACCCCGGCGACGGCGGCGATGAAGACGGCCACGTCGCCCACGGTGAGCCCGCCGGATCGGGCGGTGGCCACCGCCCACACCAGGCCGCCCCCGGACAGCGCCGCGCTCAGTGCCGCGAGCAGCGCCTGGACGCGTACCTCCCGGCGCTCGTGGGCCCGACGGGCGGCGTTCGCGGTGCTCAACTCGGCGAGCATCCGGCGCCGGAACAGCCCGCCCAGCCGCAGCAGACGTACCTCCTTGGCGGCGGACAGGCTGGTCAGCAGGCTCGCGTAGAACACCTCCCGCCGCTCGCCCGGCCCGATCTCCCACAGCATGTTCGCCCGTCGCCGGCTCAGCCGGAGTTCGGCGACCAGCGCCGGCACGCCGCCGGCCGCCACCAGCACGGCCATCACCGGGTTGATCACCACGAGGGTGCTGAGGAAGCCGGTCAGCAGCACCGCGTTCTGCACCAGGCCGAGCAGGCTGTCGACGCAGCGGCTCGGGCCGTCCCGTCCGGCCTGCTCGGCCAGCCGGAGCGTGTTCTGGAACGCCGGATCCTCCAGCCGGCGCAACCCGCCGAGGCGGTCGGTCGCCGCGTACAACTGGTCGAGCGCCACGACGGCGGCCGAGCGCCCGAGGTCCGCCCGCAGGTAGTTCGTCAGGTGCGGCACCAGCGCGAGGCCGACGGAGACCGCCGCCAGCGCGATCGCCACCCCGAGGATCGGGCCGCCGGCGGCGTCCGTGACCCGGTCCAGGACGAGCTTGGTGAGCCAGGCCGCCAGCACCGGAAGGGCGCCGGCGATCGGCGCGAGCACGACGTACACCGCCAGGTTGGCCCGACCGGCCCGCCAGACCACCGCGACCGCCCGGGCGGTCCGGGCAATGCTGATCATGGCGAGAAGGTACGGACGGCACCTCCAAGGGCAGCTACAGCGCCGGTACAGATGGCGTCCGGGCCGGCCGGGATCTCGGGCGTCCAGCGCGGGTGGTGCTGGCGTGGCCGGTCGCCGGCGCGCCGAGCCGTACCCACCGGTTGCCGTCGACGAGCTGTCGCCTGGTGCATCGCGACGGACGACGGCAACCGGAGGGTCGTCGCTGCGTTGGGGCCTGACGGGCCTAGACTCGGGTGACCCGGACGGCGTCGGCCACGACGTAGCCGGCGGCGCTGGTCCACCGGCTCACCGCGACCAGGTTGCGGTCACCGGCGGCGAGCGGGAAGGTGCCGAGCGAGCGCCAGACGCCACCGTTGGAGCGCTGGTCCAGGTTGACCGTCTGGTTGCCGGAGGCGGTGACGACGACGTGCGGGGCCGAGCCGTTGTAGCCCGGGTCGGCCGGGTGCCGTACCTCGATCCGGTAGTTCCCGGCCGCCGGGATGTCGACCTTGAACCAGGCGGCGTCGCTGGCGAGGGTGGGGTTGGCGAAGCGGTAGTCGGCCCCGTAGCGCTGGCTGGAGTAGGACGACGTGCCCCAGTTGGTGCTCGCCGTGAACCGTCCCGCGGTGGCGTTGTCCACGATGACGCTGAAGGCGGGCGGGTTGGTGGTGCTCAGCCCCAGGTAGCTGGCGATGCCCTGCGCGTGCCCTTGGGCGGTGGCGGTGATGAAGTCGGCCCGTTTGAGCAGGTTCGCGTCGGCCAGGGTGTCGATGAAGAGGTTCTCGGTGAGCACCGCGGGCATGGTCGTCTCGCGCAGCACGTGGAAGTTGGCGGTCTTCAGCCCCCGGTCGGTGACCGAACCGATCGACCGCATGCCGGCGATCACCCTCGGGTGCAACGCGTTGTGCAGGTTGATGGTGGCCGCGTCCGTCGTCGGGTACCGGTAGCTCTCGAAGCCGGTGCCGCCCCCGGAGTTGATGTGCACACTCACGAAGAGGTCAGCGCCCCAGGCGTTGGCGTCGTCGGTGCGGTAGGCCAGGCTGCGGGTGATGTCGGTGGTCCGGGACATGCGGACGTCGACGCTCCAGTTGGCCAGCAGGATGCTGCGCAGTTGCAGGGAGATGTCGAGCGTCAGGGCCTTCTCCTGCAACCCGTTGCCGACCGCCCCGGGGTCGGTGCCGCCGTGGCCCGGGTCGATGTAGACCTTGGGTACGGCGGCCCGGGCGGGACCCCCGAGGACGGGGACGGCCGCGACGCCGGCGAGGGCCGCCAGCAGGGTGCGCCGCCGCAACGCGGAGTCATCGAACATGTGCACCTCTCAGGGGAGAGTCGAGGAGATCATCGATGCGGGCAATATAGCGAAACATCGATGCACATGAAAGATGTCTACGTCCCGCCGTAAAGCGATCGAAGGTTTCCGCCCACAACCCCCGGGCCGGTGCGGCGGTGGCGTGCCACACCCGGACGGCCGGGCCGGCGAACCGGTCCCGGCCGTCCGCGTTCCGGTGGCGGAACTACCGGTCGAGCGGCTCGATCCAGATGTTGCGGTACTGGACCGGGTTGCCGTGGTCCTGCAACCGGATGGCGCCCGCCGCCGGCCCCTCAGGGCGGCTGCCGCCGGTGGGGCCGAGGATCTCGACGTCGTCGTGCACGGTGACGCCGTTCCAGACCACGGTGACGCGCGGGTTGGCGACCTTGCGGCCGGCCGCGTCGTAGCGGGCCTGCCGGTAGACGATGTCGTACGTCTGCCAGGTCTCCGGCCGCAGTGCCGCGTTCACGTCCGGGGCCTTCTGGTTGTAGATCGCCGCGGCGTCGTTGACCTGCGGCGGGTCGATGCCGAAGGAGTCCAGCACCTGGATCTCGTAGCGGTCCTGCAGGTACACGCCGCTGTTGGCGCGCGCCTGGCCGGTCACGTCCGGCGGGTACAGCGGCAGGTTGAACTCCACGTGCAAACGGAAGTCGCCGAAGGCCTGCACCGTGCGCAGGTCTCCGTTGCGTACCGTCATCGCGCCGTCGTCGACGGCCCACTCGGGTTCGCGCCCGTCGGTGTGCTGCCACTCGGTGAGGTCGCCACCGCCGAACAGCGTGATCCGCTGCCCGTGCGGCCGGACGGCGAGCACGTCGAGGTTCACGTGCCCGGAGTCCGCGGCCTCCTTGCGGTACTCGACCAGGTTGCGGCCCTCGCGCAGCCGCACCGTCGTGGTGACCGTGCCCCACTCCTCCCAGGTCACCGTGGAGGGGAAGACCGTCTGCTCCACCCGTTCACCGTTGACGTACAGGCTGAGCTGCTTCTCACCGGAGTAGGGGTTCGGGCCGTTGCTGTAGCGCATCGACAGGTCGTACGTGCCGCTCTCGGGTACGTCGACGGAGATGCGGGTCGACGAGCCGTCCTGGGCGAATCCGGCGGCGAAGCCGGCGCCGGAGTAGGCGGCGTGGTCGGTGGCCATCCCGACGCCGACGGTACGACCCTCCTCGGCCTCGAAGAACGTCTGCGGCTGCACCACCCGACCCGGGATCTCATTGAGCGTGTACCAGGCCTCAGTGTTCCACAGCTCCTCCCCGTCGGCGGAGGAGAACGGACGCGGCGAGCGGAGGTGCACCACGCGGTTTTCCTTCAGACCCGGGATCCGGAGCTTCACGGTGCGACGGTCGGCCGACAGCTCGGCCCGGGCCACGTCGAGGGTCTCCAGGTCGAGCTTCGGACCGCCGTACTGGCTCGTCGCGCCGTAGCGCCACTGCGTCACCTGGTACGCGTCGGCGAGCCGCTGCGCGGTCTCGGCCGACAGCGGCTCGGTGTACTCCAGCTCGAACCCGACGTGCGAGGCGCGCATCCGCTTGACCTCGAAGACCGAGGTGCCGTTGGGGGTGAGCTTCTGCAGGCCGTACGTGAGTTTGCCCTCCTGGCCCCAGTTGCCGCCGGCGCCGAGGCCGCCCACGTAGAGCGCGCCGTCGGGGCCGAGGGTCACCTCGTTGATGCCCGACTCCAGGCCCTGCGTGTGCCGGAACACCGCGCCCTGGTACTGGCCCTCGACCTGCTCCAGGAAGACGCGCTGCAGACCCCCGTAGGTGACGTCGCCGACGACCAGTTGCCCCGCGTACGGCCCCTGCTTCAGCAGCACCGGCGTGGACGGCGAGTTGGCGATCTCGTTCTGCGGGAGCCAGACGACCGGGCGCGTCACCGCCTCGTCGTCGAACGGGCCGGCGGGCGTCGTGTAGTGGTTGTAGAACGCCCCCTGCCTGATCTGGACCAGCTTCGACGCGGGTAGCCAGCCACCCTGGTTGTCGGTGACGAGGACCTCGCCCGCCGGCCCCCAGCCGATCCCGTTCGGGGTACGCAGCCCACCGGCGACGTACGTGATCTCGCCGGTCCGGGCGTTCACCTTGATCGAGGTGCCGCGGTTCGGGGCCGGCTGGGGCACGGTGGTGGCGCCACCGTAGTTGATGGCGACGGAGAGATTGAGGTAGAAGTACCCGTCCCGGTAGAGCAGGCCGAACGCGAACTCGTGGAAGTTGCGGCCCCAGGGCCAGGTCGCCACGGTCCGGTGCTCGTCCGCGTCGCCGTCACCGTCGGTGTCGCGCAGGGCCGTCAGCTCGTGCTTCTGGCTGACGTAGACGGTGCCGTCGACCACCGCCACGCCCTGGGGTTCCCGCAGCCCCTGCGCGAACCTGCGGTAGGTCACCTGGTCGGGTCCGGTGGTCCCGGTGGCGCCCTCGACCACGTAGACCTCGCCGGTGGCGTTGTCGGTGCCGCCCCAGGTGGAGACGACCAGGTCGCCGTCGGGCCGGAAGGCCAAGCCGGTGACCTGCGGCTGGAACCCGTCGGGACGCAGGTCGGTGAGGGTGTAGCCCGGGTGCACCCGGTCGAGCGGCAGGCCGTCGCCGGCCGAGTCGGTGGCGCCCTCGCAGTACTTCCATCCGGGTGCGGTGACGCGTACGACGCCGGCGTCGGTGCTCAGCGCGGTGGTCGGCACCAGCTCGAAGTCGTCGGCGCCGGGGACGCGCCACTCGAGCCGCAGCACCTGACCGCCACCGTTCTCGAAGAACTCGACGAACAACGGGTGCAGGCCGGCGCTCAGGGTGACCGACCCGTCCTTCGAGGTCTCGCCGTGCAGACCGTCGTGGTCGACGACGAGTTGGTCGCCGATGGTCAGGCGCGACCCGTCGTCGCTGGTCAGCCGGAACGTGTAGGCACCGTCGGCGGGCACGGTGAGGTTGCCGGTGACATGGCTGATGAAGCGGTCGGCGAGGCCGAACTCGTCAGTGGTGGTCCAGTTGATCTGCGGCATGAGCTTGTCGACGTTCGGGGTCTGCGCGGCCTTGAGGGTGCACAGCGCCGACAGCGGGGCGCCCATGTCGTACGAGCGGAGGGTGACGCCGGGCTCCTGCGGCGGGACGTCGGCGGCGACGGGTGCGGCCGTCGCCGGGGTGGGGATCGCGGCGAGCAGGGTCGCCAGGGCGGCGGCTGCCGCGGTGAGGATCGGACGGCGTCGTCGCCGTCGGTTCGGTGTGGTCATGGTTCCTCCTCCCGGTAGGGAAGAAGCCGTGCCACTTTCTCCCCCACGACCAGTCACTACGATCTCGCTACGCGAAAGATCGATCGCAGACACTAGCACTTTCCATCGATTCAAGGAAACTTTTCGATGTTCGGGGGAAAGTTCGATGTGGCGCGCTCAAGCCGGAGGTGGCCGGTGACGCGGGAGGCACGTGCCAAGCAACGGTCAGCGGAGGCCGTAGACCTCGACTTCGAAGACCCTTGCCAGACCGTCGGTGGGACTGGGCTCGGTGAACACGACGCGGACCTGCTCGACCCCCGCCGGTGCCCCACTCAGGTCGACGTTCGCCGGGCTGGCGATGTTCTGCTCGACCGACCCGACCGGCCGCCAGGTCCCCTCGACCAGGACCTCCACCCGGAAGGCCCGCACCCGCAGCGCGTCGGAACCGGCCACGCCGCTGTAGAGGGCGAGCCGGGACAGCGCCGCGGGCCGGCCGAGGTCGAGGGTCAGGGTCGGCGACGGGTCGCCGGATCCGGAGATCCACCGGGCGCCGGTCCGGTTGCCATCCACCGCGTTGAGCGCGACGTTGGTGGAGAGCACCGAACTGGCCGTCACGACGGCGTCCCGAGCGAGGTTGTCTCCGCCCGTACGGACCTGCAGGGTCAGCGGTACCTCCAGTCGGTGCCCGCCCCGCGTGTACGAGACCGTCAGCGGGATCTGCCCGTCCTGCTCCGCGCCGGCGGGCACTTGCACCTCGATCGTGGCGGTGGCCGCCTGCCCGTCGGGCAGCCGCTCGACGTCCTGCCGAATCCGCGTCTGCCAGCCAACGGGCGCCTCGGTGCGGACCGCGAGTCCGGTGACCGGACCGGGACCGTCGTTGCGGACCCGCAGCACTGCGGTGCCCGACCGGCCGGGTAGGACGGTGATCCGGGAGTCGTCCAGCCCGACGTACAGTCCAACCGGGATGGGCGACTCGTTCGCCGAACCGACTGCCAGGTATGCGACGTCCAGCTCCGGCACCGTGCGTCCGGTGGCCACGTCGGCGATGGTGGCCCCCCACCTGGTGTTCGCCACGTTGGTGGGGCGGTAACCCCGGGTGCCGCGGATCACGATCCCGCTGCTGTCGCGGATGCCCATCGCGTACGGGTAGGGCCCGAGGACCGTCGCCACCCGGAAGAACACCGTGTTGGCGAAGAGCACGTCGTGGACGTCGTCCAGTTCGACCGCCTGGGAGCGCCACCCGTAGATGTGGTCCTCGGTCTGCAGAGCGTGCAGCTCCCAGTTGCGCACCCGGCGCAGCACGACCTCGCGGTGCTCGTGGTGCTCCACCGACACCTCGTACATGCGGCCCCGGACGGCGGTGTCCTCGACCAGGAACCCGTTGTCCGCCCAGCCGGCCACGCTCCAGATGTTGACGAAGGTCCCGCCGCCGCCCTTGACCCAGAAGCTGTACTTGTGCCGGCCCCGGTACTGGTAGCCGGGGTCGCCCGCGCCCGGGCCGTCGGGGTCGGTCTCCTCCGGAGCCCACTTCACGAACTGGGTAGCGATGTCGGCGAGGTGGCTGTGCGCCCCGGACTGCCAGAGCGCGTGCACGGAGCCCGCGGTCTGCCGCGCCGAGTCCAGGCCGAGACCGACGACCTGGTTGGTGCCGCCGGGCGGGGTCTGGATCATCGGCCGGGGACGGTCCGGGTCGCCGAACGCCGCGTGACCGTCCGGCAAGGTGAGCCACGTCTGGCGCGGGTGCAGGCCGATCAGGTTGCTCTGCGGTCGCAGCCGCAGCGTGTCCCCGATGAGGTATTCGCCCATCGGCACGTACACGGTGTCGTGCTGGTCGATCGCCTGCTGGAAGATGGCGTGGTCGTCGCTGGTGCCGCTGCCCACCGTGACGCCCCGCGCGGCCGCGAACTCGGCCAGGTTGACCCAGTCGTCGCTCGGCGGCGGCAGGGGGACGTCGGAGCGCAGCAACCGGTGGAAGCTCGCCGGTGCGGCCGGTGTCGCCGAGACCAGCACCTGGTCGCTGCGCCGCTCGCCGTCACCGAGCGCGTCGCTGACGCGCAGCCCGAGCGTGGCGTCCTGCACCAGGTAGGACGGGCCGGGGCCGGCCCAGGTGCGTCCACTCGGGGCGGTGGTGAGGAGGGCACCCACCCCGGCCACTCCGGTCTGGACGACGTTGAGCTGGTTCTGGGCACGAACCAGCTCCGGCTCCTCGGGTGCCGGGACGGAGTCACTGTCGTTGAGTGTGATCGCGGCCCCGGCGATGTCCTCGAAGACGGAATCCTGCACGTAGAGCCGCTGTGTCTGGCCGGGGGTGGCGACGATGCCGGCGGGCGTGTGGGCGATGCGGTTGCGAATCAGGCTCAACTTGCTGTCGGTGTGCAGCTTGACGGCCGCGTCGCGTTGTCCCTCGAACGTGGTGTCGAGCACGGTCGTCTGCCAGCCCGGTGAGGCGGCGTAGGCCAACATGCCGAACCGACCGCCGTAAACCTTGACCCGCTGGATCAGGTTGGCGTTGTGGTCGATGCCGGCATAGCCGTCCCCGACATGGATGTCGAGGTCCTGCAGGAGGAACATCTGGGCACCGCTGAACCGGACCGCCACGGCCGCCGGGTTGCCCGCGCCAATGCGGATGTCGAGGTTGACCAGGCCGGTGCCGAAGGTGTCGTTGTTGCCGAAGGTGCGGGCCGTGCCGGGCTGGTAGGGCCGGCGCACGGCCGTGAACAGGAAGGACTCGGTGCCGTCCTGGAAGCCCGGGGTCGATTCGCCGAGGTGGAACTCGGGCCGGGTGGCTCCGAAACCGATCACGCGTACCGAGGCGTGCAGGTCCACCCGTCGGGAGAGGCGGTAGCGGCCCTCCGGCACGAAGACCACACCGCCGCCGTCGCCGACGGTCACGTCCCGTGCCCCGCCGACGATGTTGCCCAACCAGTTCTGCCCGCCGCGGCGGGACGCCTCGTCGATCGCCGCCTGCAGCGAGGCCGTGTCGTCGCCGATGCCGTCACGGTGCACCGGGAACTGCTCGCTGCCGAGGACGACCGCCGTCGGATCGGTCGGCATCGTCCGGAAGACCGACGTCGACGACGCGGGTCGAGCCGCGGCGGCGGGGCCGGTCGGCGGGACCGCCGCCGTCGCGGCCAGGAGGACGAGGGCGGCCACCAGGCCGACCACCGTCCGTCCGGGCGCGGGTCGGGCCGCGACGGTCCGCCGGGGTGGGGATTCGATCATCGGTACGTCTCCCTACTGGTGGCTCGGACAAGGCGGCGGACGGCGGCGGGCGCCCGTCCGGTCAGGACAGCCGTAGCCGGGGCTCCAGCGTCACCTCGAAGAGCCGGTCCCACGGCAGCTCGACCCGGATCGATTCCACCTGCGTCAGAGCCGCCGTGAACGTCGTCGCGCCCCGCCGGCCCAGCGGGACGCGGTGCCCGGCGAAGTGGTCGGCGAAGTAGCGCTCGGTCAGCGGCACCAGCCGGTCGCGTATCCAGCCGTCGAAGTAGCTCTTCTGCGAAGCGGTGAGCGCGAGCGGGTTCCAGCCCTGGGCGCGGGCGTGCGCGTACGCCTCGACCTGCAGCACGTTCTTCCACCCGTCGTCCTTGACGAACCGGTAGAGCAGGTACTCGGCGTGCGCCTGGGCGGGTGCGCGCAGTTCCGGCACGCCGTACCCGCTGCCGGAGGAGCGCAGGTGGGCCCAGCGGGCGGTGCCGTGCCCCAGCGCCAACCCGAGCGCGTTGCCCCCGGTGTTCCACCCCGAGTACGACAGCAGGGCCACCAGGTCCAGCCGGGCCTCCATCCGCGCGACCAGGTCGTGGTCCGCCTTGTTCACGATCAGCGGGTCCACCACGATCACCGGGGTGCCGGCGGCCAGCAGCGCGCCGATCCGCCCGACGAAGGCGTCCAGGTCGGTGCCCCGCTGAGCGGGCGCCGCCGAGGGGGTGTTCACGGCGAGCACGACGTCCGCGTCACCGTCCACCACCCGTCCACCGACGGCGCTCACGTGCCGGCGGATGTTCTCCGCGAACGGGATGCCCTCCAGTTGGGCGGTCCACTCCTCGCCGGAGATTCCGGCGTACTCGACCCGGTAGCTCGGCGCCGTGCCGGCGGCGAGCACCCGCGCGACCAGCAGCGCGTCGACCTCGTCCGCGCCGGGGAAGATCTCCACCTGGTCGCCGACGCCGAGCCGCGCCACCAGCGCCTCCAGTTCGACCCGCTCCGCCCGGGCCAGGCCGACGGGCGCGGTGTCGTCCTCGGAGAGCACCAGGTGGTCGATGGTGCCGTCGGCGACCCACTCGACCATCAGCCGGTTGACCTGGTGGTTGCGCGCCCGCGCGGCGAGGTAGTCCGCGACCACCTGGTCCGGGATCTGCGCCCGGACGGTGTCGAGCCGGGCCCGCAGCTCCTCCTGCCCGAGGTTGACCACCTGGTCGTGGAGCTTCGCCCACTCCACCAGCAGGTCCCGGTACGTGTCGAGGTCCGTGCCGGTGCTGGTGATGGCGAGCCGCTGGATGGTGTCGTGCACCTCGATCACCGCACCCGGCCGGGTGGCGCGCAGGTCCCGGATCGCTGCCAGGTTCGCCAGCGCGGCGGCCAGGGTCGGGGCGGCGGTGCGGGAGGCGATCAGGCCGCCGTAGGCGAGCATGCTGACCGAGATCACGTACCCGTCGACGTCGCCGGTCGCGCCGAGCCAGCGGGCGATGGCGGCGCCGTCGCCCGGGGTGAGGAAGCGGCCCAGCAGGTCCCGGGGCGGCAGCCGCACCTCGGCGCCGGCGCTCGCCGCGGTCATCTGCGGGCACCAGGTGTTGACCGGCCGGTCGTCCAGCGGCACCAGCGCCACCGCCCGCCGCCGGTCGTGTCCCGCGGCGGACGCCGGTCCGCCGATCGTCGCGGCAGTCAGCCCGGCGACGCCGGTGGCCAGGAGGGTCCGTCTCTTCATCTGCTCTCCCTGTTCTCCGGGGCGTCCCCCGCGCGGGGGGTCGCCGGTACCAGCCGGCGGGTGATCCACAGTGGCGAGGTGACGGCGTTGCCCGTCACCACCGCGTGGGCGCCGGCCTCGAACGCCCGACGGATCTGCTCGGTCGTGCGGTACCGCCCTTCGGCGAGCACCGGCACCGGCAGCAGTGCGACCAGTCGCGCCAGGAGTTCGAGGTCGGGCTGGTCCGACCGGGGACTGGCCTCGGTGTAGCCGGACAGCGTGGTGGCGACGGCGTCCGCGCCCGCCTCGACGGCGGCGACGCCCTCCGCAGCGGTGGAGACGTCGGCGAGCACCAGGGCCTCGGTCCGTTCCCGGACCGCCCGGACGGTGTCGGCGAAGGTGCGTCCGTCCGGTCGCGGCCGGTCCGTGGCGTCGATCGCGACGATCCGCGCCCCCGCGAGCGCCACCTCGACCGCGTGGGCGGCCGTCGGGGTGATGAAGACGTCGTCCGTGCCGTGCTTGTACAGCCCGATCACCGGCACGTCGACCAGGGCCCGGACCGCGCGGACGTCGTCCGGCCCGTTGACCCGGACCGCTAAAGCGCCGCCGCGTACCACCGACGCGGCGACCCGGGCCTGGACGTACGGATCCCGCATCGGGTCGTCCGGCTCGTCGGGCAGCGGCTGGCAGGACACCACCAGCCCACCGGCCAGCTCGTCGAGGGCGTTCACCTGTCTGGTCCTCTCCGTCGTCACGCTTCGCCCAGGGCCAGTCGGGCCGCCCCGACCACGACCGCGTCCGCTCCGAGCGCGGCGGGCAGCAGCGGCACGTCGGCCCAGCCCGCCGGCAGTTCGGCCGCGTAGGCGGTGGATGCCGCGGGCAGCAGGGCGGCGGCCGCGCCACCGGCGACCACGACCGCCTGCGGATCGAGCAGGGCCACCAGCCCGGCCAGCGCGGCACCCAGGGTGGCGCCGGCCCGGTCCCGCACCTGCCGCGCGGTGACGTCCCCGGCGGCCGCCCGTTCCGCCACGGCCTGCCCGGTGACCGGCGAGCCGGTCTGCTCGGCGTACGCGGCGGCCAGGCCGGTGCCCGAGGCGATCGCCTCCAGGTGCCCGTACCGGCCGCAGCCGCAGCGCAGCCGGTCGGCGCCCGGGGCCGGCAGGTGCGCGACCTCGCCAGCGCCGCCGCGGGCGCCGTCCTCGATCCGGCCGTCCCGGACGATCGCCCCGCCCAGGCCGGTGCCGACCGCCACCAGCAGTACGTCGCGGCAGCCCCGCGCGGCACCGGCCCAACATTCGCCCAGCGCGGCGGCGTTCACGTCGTTGGTGACCCGGACCGGTCGACCCAGCCGCCCGGCCAGGGCGTCGACGACCGGGGTGCCGGTCCAGCCCGGCAGGCTGTCGGTGGCGTACCGGATGGTGCCGGTCGCCGGGTCGACAGTGCCGGCGGTCCCCACCCCGACCGGTCCGGGGCCGGCCGCGTCGAGCAGGTCCGCGGCCAGCCGCGCGGCGGTGTCCAGGACGGCGGCGGGCCCGGACCGGGCCGGGGTGGGCGCCTGGCGGCGCGCGAGCACCGCCCCGTCCGGCCCGACCACCGCCGCCGCAGTCTTGGTGCCGCCGATGTCGACCCCGACCACGGCCCCGCTCATCCCTTCAGGCCGGTGTGTGCGAGGCCCTCGACGAACTGCTTCTGCGCGATGACGAAGACCACCAGCACCGGCAGCGCGGTCATCGAGGCTGCGGCGAGCTGGACGTCCCACATCGGGCCGCCGTAGGCGTCGACGAACTGGGTGAGCGCCTGCGGCAGGGTGAACTTCTCCGGCGAGGAGAGGAACACGATCGGTTCCAGGTAGAGGTTCCAGCTGTGCAGGAAGGTGAAGATCGCGACCGCGCCCAGGGCGGGCCGCGACAGCGGCAGGGCGATCTTCCAGAAGGTGGCGAACCGGCCGAGCCCGTCGACCCGGGCCGCCTCCTCCAGCTCGCCGGGAAGGCTGATGAAGAACTGCCGCATGATGAAGGTGGCCAGCACGCTCGGCGCGCCGAGGATCGGCACCAGGATCAACGGCCAGTGGGTGTTGACCAGGCCGAGCTTGAAGAACATCTGGAACAGCGGCACGATCGTCACCTCGCTCGGAATGAGCAGGCCGGCGAGGACGACCAGGAACAGCACGTTCTGCCCGCGGAACCGGATCCGCGCGAAGGCGTATCCGGCCAGGGCCGACACGGCCAGCGTGCCGACGGTGACCACCAGGGCGATGTAGAGGCTGTTCAGGTACTGCTGGCCGAACGGCTGCAACTCGAACACCCGCTGGTACGCGTCCAGCCGCGGGTTGACCGGCAGCAGTTGCGGCGGGAAGGCGAAGATGTCCGACACCGGCTTGAGCGACGAGGTGACCATCCACCAGGTCGGGAAGACGAACGGGATCGCCAGGACCAGCAGCACCCCGTAGAGCACCAGCTTGGTCCGCGGCGACAGGTCACGACTCATGGAAGACCCACCTCTTGCGCATCTGCCACTGCAGCACGGTGAGCGCGAGCACGATGGCGAACAGCACGATCGACAGCGTGGCGCCGTAGCCGAAGTGATGGAACTGGAAGGCCTGCTGGTAGAGGTAGTAGACGAGCACCGTGGTCGAGGTGCCCGGACCGCCCTGGGTGAGCACCGCGATCTGTGCGAAGACTTGGAGCGAGCCGACCACGGTGATGATCGAGGTGAGCAGGATCGTCGGGCTGATCAGGGGTACGGTGATCCGCCAGAACTGGCGCATCCGGCTGGCCCCGTCCACCTCGGCGGCCTCGTACAGCTCGCCGGGCACGCCCTGCAGGGCGGCGAGGAACAGCACCATGTTCAGGCCGACGTTCTTGAAGACCTGCACGACGATGACCGACAGCATCGCGGTGCCCTCGCCGCGCAGCCAGTTCGGGCCGTCCACCCCGACCGTGTCGAGCAGGCCGTTGACGCCGCCGTTGTCCTGCAGCAGGAAGCCCCACACGATGGTCCAGGCCACCAGCGACACGACGACGGGGGAGAAGAACAGGGTGCGGAACACGATCGTCCCGCGCAGTTTCTGGTGCAGCAGGACCGCCAGCAGCAACGCCAGGGCGAGGTTGAACACCACCAGGCCGACGGAGAACAGGCCGGTGGCCCGTAGCACCGACCCGAGGTTGGGGTCCTCCGCCAGGGCCGCGTAGTTGTCGGTGCCGACGAACTCGAACGTGCCGGCGAGCACGTTCCACTCGTGCAGGCTGTACCAGACGACGAGGATCAGCGGCAGGATCACGAACACCGCGCTGCCGATCAGTTGCGGCGCGATGAAGAGATATCCGGTGAGGTGGTCGCGGCGGCGGCTGGTCCAGAACGGCCGCGCCGGGACCAGGGCGGGCCGGGCCTCGGCCGGGCCCACCCTGGTGTCCGTACGGGTCATCGGGTTCCTTACTTCGCCAGCAGCGGCTGGATCTTGGCGCAGACCCCGTCCAGGACGGCCTTGACGTCCGCGTCCGGCTTCCACAGCGGGTCCAGCCCGGCGCGGACCTGCTGGCTGAGCTCGGCCTGCCCGGCGTGGCTCGGCTTGACGACGCCGCTGGTGATGCCGTCGATGACGACCTTCTGCAACTGCTCCGGCTTCAGCTTCGGGTTCGTCTTGGCCAGCGTCTCCGCGGTCAGCTGCGACTGGCGCGGCGGCGGGAAGAACTGGGCCAGCTTGGCCGAGTTGGTGGGGTTGGTCAGGAACGCGAGGAAGTCGGCGGCGACGTCGGCGTGCGGGCTGCGCTTCATCACCCCGATGCCGGCCTGCCCGACCACCGCGTACGGCCCCTTCGGCCCGGCCGGCAGAGGCACCAGGTCCCAGGCGAAGCCGTCGTCCTTCAGCAGCGAGGCGCGGGAGATCTGGGTGACCGTCATGGCGGCGTCACCGGCGAAGAAGTCGGCGGTCGTGCCCGGTCCGGGCAGCGCCTTCGTGGTGAAGATCGCCTTGTGCAGGGTGGTCATCGCGTCGACCATCTCCGGGCTGGCGAAGCCGCAGGACTTGCCGTCCTCGCTCCACGCCTGCGCACCCCAGCCCGTCCAGAAGGTGGACAGGTTGTCCCAGCCCTTGTAGTCGAAGTCGCGGATGACCAGGCCGGCCTTGCCGGTGGCGGTCTGGGTGGCGCCGGCGGCGGCCAGCGCGGCGTCCCAGGTCCACTGGCCGGCGGCGATGAGCTCGGCCGGGGTCTTCTGGCCGGCCTGCTTCAGCAGGTCGTTGTTGACGAAGACACCGAACGGCGAGGTCGAGAACGGGTACGCGTACAGCTTCCCGTCGTTCTGCCAGAGCTTCAGCGTGGCCGGGGAGATGTCGTCGTACTGGTAACCCTCGGCCTTCTTGAGGGTCTCGTCCAGCGGCAGCAGCGCGCCCGAGGCGACGAAGTCGGGGGCGGAGTTCTCGAACACCCACGCCAGATCGGGGGCGTTGCCGCCGGCGATCTGGGTGGTCAGCGTCGTGGTGTAGTTCTCGAACGGCAGCGGGTCGAACTTGATCTCGGCGACGTCGGGGTGGCTCTTGCGGTACTCGTCGGCGATCTCGTTGAACAGCTTCAGGTGCGCCTCGTTGGCCGACCATACGGTCACCCGGAGGCTGGCCGGGCCGTTGTCCTCGGCCTCGCCGCCGCCGCAGGCGGACAGGGCGAGAGCGCCGGTCAGCGCCGCGGCGACAACGCGTAGACCCTTTCCTGTTCTCATATCCTTCTCCTCACCGGGGGTTTCAGTAGCCCGCGATCTGCGGCCAGCGCCGTTCGACGCCGGCGGCCGAGACACGGTCGGTGAATTCGGCCAGCAGGCGGGGGGTGCCGCGGACCGCGCGCGGGGACTCGCCCCGCGCCAGACAGAAGTCGGCGAGCAGGCCGGCGACCTCGCCGACGTTCCACTCGACCGGGTGCAGCCGGTAGCTGCCGTTGGTGATGTGCGTGGTGCCGATGTTCTTGCCGGCCGGCAGCAGGTTCTCCACCCGTTGCGGGATCAGCGCGCCGAGCGGGATCTCGAACGGGCAGGAGCCGACGTCGATGTAGTTGTCGCCGCCGGTCGACGGGTGCAGGTCGATGCGGTACATCCCCAGCCCGATCGAGTCGGGGTACTGGACGGCGCCGTGTTGGCCCCGCACGGCCAGCGAGAGGTCCTGCTCGACCACCGTGTACTCGGCCCGGATCCGGCGGGACTCCCGGATGTAGGGCGCCTGCGCCAGGCCGTCCCGGCTGCCGGTCACGTCGCCACGCAGCCGCAGCCCGGGGAAGCCGGTGCCGCCGTCGGGCCGGGGCGCCTCCGTCTGCAGCCAGTACAGCACCGAGTACGACAGCTCCCGGGCCTTGGCCAGGTGCCACGACGCGTTCGGCACGTCGATCACCGGGCCCTCGAAGTAGTCGATCATCGGCCAGTTCACCAGGGTGATGTCGCTGCCGTACGACCCGTCGGTGAAGTTGCGCCGGGCGGCGATCCGCCGGAACGTCCACAGGTTGCCGTCGCCGGGGTTGAGGCGCTGGTCGGCGTTGACGCTCAACGGGTCGTCGTCGGGGTTGGGGGTGAAGCTGCGCTCGACGATCTCCAGGGTGCGGGGGTGCGGCGACCGCCAGGACAGCAGCCGGTCACCCCAGAAGTCGGGCTTGTAGTCCCGCCAGAAGTCGTAGTCGGCCGGGCGGTCGATGGTGTGGTCGCCGTCGACGTGGTCGATCGCGAAGCAGACCGAGACGGCCTGCATGTTCATCGGCTGCGCCTCGGCGGGTGCGCTCGGTTCCCCGGTCTGCGCCTGCGACTCGAACCCGGTGACGTACTCGGTGCCGGTCAGCGGCAGCAGCTCGCCGGTCTCGGTGGCGTCCAGGATGTACGGCGCGGTGACGTCGATCCGGTCGTCGCGGTCCCGATGGGCCAGCGTGACGCCGGTGACCCGGTCCCCGTCGGTCTCCGCGGCCACCGGCCGGTACGGCTGGAGCACTGTCAACCGGCCGGCGCCGCGGTAGGGGGCGAGCATCTGCTCGAGGACGGCCACGGCCACCCGGGGCTCGTGGCAGATCCGGCTCACCCAGCCGGCACCCGGATTGAGGTCGGTCCAGCCGCGGGAGCGCTCGGTCAGCGGGTAGTGGCGGCGGTAGTAGTCGCGGATGCCGTTGCGCAGGGCGCGGTAGCTGGCGGTTGCCCCGAACTGCTCGATCCAGGAGTGCTCGTCCGGCGGCACGGCCTGGCTGGTGAGCTGCCCGCCGAGCCAGTCGAACTCCTCGGTCAGGATGACGGACCGGCCGGCCCGGGCCGCGGCGAGCGCGGCGGCCACGCCGCCCAGTCCGCCCCCGACGACGAGGACGTCCGCACGCATCTGTACCACTTGCTTCCTTCCAGTTGAGCGGCCGACCGCCTCAGCGGCGGTCGGCCGCCGGATCGGGGGTGCCGAGGGTGTCGCCCTCGACGAGTTCGCAGGGGAGGAGTCGTTGCTGAACGCCGGCGGCGCTGCCGTCGATGACGCCCCGCAACACCTCGACGGCCTGCCGGCCCATCTCCTCGCGGGGGATGTGGAACCCGGTGAACGCGATGTCGGTGGGAACCGGCACCGTCGGGTCGCCGAGCGTGATGATCGACAGGTCGTCCGGGACGGTCAGCCCGCGCCGCCGGGTGGCCGACTCGATCGCCACGGCGGTGGCGAAGTCCTCCACCAGAGCGACGGTCGTCCCGTCGGCGAGCAGGTCGTCGAGGACCGTCTCGGCGTCCCCGGCGGTCGCGGTCAACTGCCGGGCGCTCTCCGCGGTCGACGCGGCGGCGTCGAACCCGCGGCGGCGGTCCTCGGAGGACTCGGCGGTGCCGCCCATGCTCAGGTAGGCGAGGCGTCGGTGGCCGCGGAGCAGCGCCAGCTCGACGAGCCGGCTCACCGCCGTGGCGTAGTCCGCGCCGACGTAGGGGACCGGCCCGCCGGCGTCGTCGCGGCGACCCACGGCGACGTACGGGTATCCGTCGCGGTTGAGCCGCAACAGCTCCGCGCCGTCGATCTCGCGGCCGAGCAGGATGCACCCGTCGGCCAGGCGCAACCGGTTGTCCTGGTGGAAGATGCGTCGCCGGCCCTCGACCACCGGTGCGCTGGTGAACAGCAGCAGGTCGCAGCCGACGCGCTCGGCGTACTCCTCGATGCCGAGCAGGAACGGGTGGAAGAAGTCCCGGCTGCCGCTGGGGAACGCGGGCTCGTAGGTGAAGACACCGATGATCCGGTTGAACCGCGCGGCCAGCCGGCGGGCCACCGGGTCCGCGGCGTACCCGGTCTCGGCGATCGCCCGCAGCACCCGGTCGCGGGTCTCCGCGGCGATCCGGACCTCGGCGTCGGCCCGGTTGTTGAGCACCAGGGACACCGTCGCCTGACTGACACCCGCCAAGCGGGCGATGTCACGCTGGGTGACGCGTCTGGGGGGAGTGGCCACGACGGGTCCTTCCGGTGCGGCTAATGCGTATTAGCGCTCGGCGTTGGCAAGGAGCCTGGCTCGCGCCGCCGCCGGTGTCAAGAGGATGACGCGAGATTTCGACCAGATGAAGTCCCTGGAGTAATGCGTATTAGTGGGCGAGGGCGGGTTCGCGGCGGTTCCGGCCCGGTTGGCTGGCGGGCGAGGGCCAAGGTGGACGGTGCCACCTCTTGACAGGACGCCGTCCGACCGCGCAACATTCGAGAAACATAGATGCTAATACGTATTAGCACCGTGGGCCGGTCGGACGGTCGACGGTCGGGTCCGCGCACGCCTTAACTCAGCGTCACTGCAGGTCGATCGCACGTCGCGGTGCGGCCCCCGGCGTCGTGCGCCCAGGACCGGCTCCGGCCATCCGATCAGGACAGTCCAGCGTTCGACCGATCCGAAGAGGAAGACGCATGACGAGAGCATCTGTCTCATCCCCCCGCCGCGCCGTCACCGCGGCGGCCGGCGCCGGCCTGCTCGTCGCCACCCTGGCCGGCGCCGCGCCGGCCACCGCCGACCCGGCCGTCGACTTCCCGCGGTTCACCTACGCGGGAACCGCCTTCGACAAGAGCACCCTCGACTACAACCCGACGAACGAGTTCATCTTCCCGAGCGTCATCCGGGCCGCCGACTACTTCCCGAACCCGCTGGGGACGTACTACATGTACTACGCCCCGCACGAGCGGCCCGGCGGGATCGCCCTCGCGTACGCCGACTCGATCGACGGCCCCTGGACCGAGTACCAGGCCAACCCGCTGATCAGCAACACCTGGCTGCCGCACTACCCGACCGTCAGCCACGTGTCCTCCCCGCACGCGGTGTGGGTGGAGGGGGAGGGCAAGCTGTTCCTCTATTACCACGGCGAGAACTCGATCACCCGCTACGCCACCTCCGACGACGGCATCCACTTCAGCTACGGCGGGACGGCGGTCGCCCGGGACGCGACGACCGGTGGCGAGACGTCGTACGCCCGGGTGTTCGAGCAGTCCGTGCCGCGCCTGGGCACCCGCTACCTGATGGTCTTCATGGACAACCCCACGGCGGCGCCGCCCGGACCGACCGGCCCGGTCTCCCGCCGGATCCGCTGGGCGGTCTCCAACGACGCGCGAACCTGGACCATCCAGCCCGAACCGATCGTGACCCCACAGGGCATCGAGGGCCCCAACGCGTCCGGACCGTTCTTCCTGCGCTGGAACGGCCGCAACCTGGTCATCTTCCACGCCGCCGACGGCAACATGCACGCCGTCGACGTGGGGGAGAACTTCGACCAGGAGATCCACCTCGGCATCGTCCACGACTCGATGACCGCCGCACCCGACCTGGGCCGGTCGGCCGCACCGACGTTCTACGTCGACGGACGCACCATGCACATGTACTACGAGGCCGGCGGGCGGCTCACCGCGACGATCGGCCACGCGGTCGCCACGCTGCCCGAGCCGGTGCCGCAGCGGCAGCTGGACTGTTCCGTGGACCGGCCGGTCCTGTGGCCGCCGAACCACGAACTGGTCGACGTGGCCGTGACCGTGGACCTGCGCGACGGCGTGCTCGGCCCGAACGCGTTCGCCCTCACCGGCGTGACCGGCGGCGACGCCGCGGACGTCAGCGACTTCACCGTGGGCGCACCCGACACCGCCGGCAAGCTGCGGGCGGAACGGTCGGGCAACGGCGGGGACCGGGTCTACACGCTGACGTACGGCGGCCACGACGAGATCGGCCGGCCGGTCGGCTGCACCGTCACCGTCACCGTCCCGCACGACCAGGGCGTGCGGTAGACCGACGTCGCGTTAGCCGTTTCGGCGCGTCCCACTTTGTGCGGTGCCGCACCGGGTGGGACGCAGCCCCGGCTGCGGTTGGCCGTCGGTGCCGGGGCGGGAGGTGACGCGTTATAGAGGCATGGAGGGTTGTGGTGGCGCCGGAGGTGGACCGTGGCCGGCTACGTGAACCGGGACTGCGGCGGCTGGACCGAGTTGCGGGTTCACGGGGTGTCCGGAACTCCGCCGGAGCGCATGCTGGCACACCCCCACGTCACGCGGGTGGCGGGAGACGCCGAGGCGGGCTTCTACCGCCGGCAGTGGGAAGCGAAGCAGACCTCCGTCGACACGGCGGATGAGCGGCTCGAGGCGTACTCGTGGGGTGGGTTGACCGCCGGCAGCGGGCAGCGGGCGCTGTGGCTCCTGCTCACCCCGTTCCTGCTGGTGAATGTCGCCTTCTTCGCCCTGCCGCACGTGGGCGTCGACGACGGGGGCCGGGGTGCCCGGCGGCGGTGGGCGGAGGTGCTGCTGCGGCTGTTCGCGCTGTCGATAACGCTCACTCTCGTCATGGCCGTCGTCCTGGTCTCGATGGACTTCTTCGGCTGGCAGTGTGTGCGCCCGGCGCGCGACTGCACCGACCGCGTTCCGTGGCTGAGCTTCCTGACCTGGCCCTGGCTGGATCTGCCTGGCCGGCGGATCGGCGTGACCGCCGTGCTGCCACTGGCGGTGGTGGGCCTGCTGTGGTGGCTGGCGAACAAGACCTGGCGGGAGCTGGAGACGGCGACAGTGCCGCACGCCCCTCCCGAGGAGCGGGACCGCACGCCGCTGGAGGACCGCCGGATGTGGAACGGCGCGAGCCAGGTGCGCCAACTGCGTTCCGCGCACGTCGCGGCGGGCTTCGCGCTGGTCGGCGCCTTCCTACTGGCACCCTTCGCCGGCCAGGATCGGGGCCTTCGCGCCGTGCGGCCCGGGGCGACCCTGGAGTTCGCCTGGGCCGGGGCTGCGGTGGTCCTGCTCGGACTTGCGCTGGTCCTGCTGGGACTGGCAGTGGTGCTGGTCTGCCTCCGCAACGATCGCCCCCGCCCGGGTGCGGGCGGTGAACACGACGGCCGGCGGGATCTCTACACGCACCTGCCGTGGCTGGCCCTGGTCGTGAGCGTTCTCGCGGCGGTGGTGGTCTGGCAGCCCGGCGTCAACGCACCGGTGCGGGTGACGGGCAACGCGCGTACGCAGTTGCCGTGGCTCGCGGGTGCGGTCGAGGTGCTGGCCGCGGCGCAGGTCGTCCTGCTGCTGGCGGTGCTGGTCCTCCTGCTCGTGCGTCGCGCCTGGACGAGGAGGGCGAGCCCGGAGGCGGAACAGTCACCGGCGTGGTCCGGGCTCGCGACGCCTGCGCTGATGATGTTCGCTGTGGTGCTCGCCGGTGCCTTCGCCGCCGGGCTGGCCCTGGCGGTGGCGCATGTCCTGGGCAAGCCGGCACCGACCGACCGCTCCGCCGACGCCTTCGTCGTCCCGTTGGTGTACTTCTGGGGGGCGGCGATGGCGGTCCCGGTGACCGCGACCGTGCTACTGCTGGCGGGTGTCATGGTGTGGCTCGTGCGGCGCACCGCCGACACGATGCTGCGCGATCAGGTTGTCCCGGCCTATCCGACGGAGAAGATCGCGGACGCTCTCCGCACGCCCGACGACCCGCAGCACGCCGAGACCCTGCGACGCGCACGCCACATCGCCGCCGCCTGGTCCCGCGCAACCGCCAGTGACGTGGGTGAACGGGTCAGTGGTGGGTTCGCCGTGCTGGTCGCCGCGCTGACCGCGGCCGGCGTGGTCGGTTACCTGGTCGACCGGAGCTGGGTCTACACACACGCGCGGTGGGCGGTCAACATCGGCGACCTCCTCGTCGGCGGGTTCGCGGCCGGCCTCCTCTACGTCGGGCGCCAGGCCTACCGCAACCCCAGGTTCCGCCGGACCGTCGGCGTGCTGTGGGACGTGGGCACCTTCTGGCCGCGCGCCACGCATCCGCTCGCGCCCCCGTGCTACGCCGAGCGGGCGGTTCCGGACCTCACCAGGCGGATCAGGTACCTCGGCTGCAGCTGCGGCGGTCGGGTCCTGCTGTCCTGCCATTCCCAGGGCACGGTCATCGGTGCGGCCGTGGTCATGCAACTCACCTATGCGGAAAGCGCACGGGTCGCCCTGCTCACCTACGGCAGCCCGCTGCGCCGGATCTACGCACGCTTCTTCCCCGCATATCTCGGACCCGCCGCCCTGTCCCGTACCGGTGCCTTCCTGGTGGGCGCTCCCCTGGACCTCACCGACAGCGCTCGGGCCCGCTGGCCGTGGCGCAACCTCTACCGACCCAGCGACCCGATCGGCGGGTGGATCCTTCGCGACGTCACGGCGGTCGACACAGGCGGCGACCAAGGGGCCACCGCGGGCATCGCGGGCACCACGCGGGAGGTCGACCGGAGGATCATCGACCCGGAGTTTGCCAGACCGGTGGGCGACAACTCGTATCCGGCCACGCTCGGACACTCCGGCTATGCCGATGACCGGGCATACGGAGAGTGCCTCGAGCTTCTCCGCGAGCTACGCCAGAGGTGACCGACGCGGGGAGGACTTCGGCGTACGCCCGCCGCACCGCCCCGCCCCAGGTGCGCTCAGCTGGGAACGCGACCTCCGGGCGGCGTGAAGGCGGCCAGGACGGTCGCTGTGATGAACGCCGCGGCCTGGTCAGGGTCGAGGCGGCCGGCGTTGATCTCGTCGGCGGCGTTGTGCATGACGCTGTGCATCACGCCGACCAGCCATGACGTGGACAGGTCGCGGCGGAACACCCCTTCCTCCTGGCCGCGCTTCACGAGGCCTTCGACGCGTGCGACCGGGCCGGCGTGCAGGTCGCGGATCCGGCCGGGTGGAAGGACTCCCTGTGCGGCGAGCAGCAGCGAGCGGGACTGGTTGACCAGTTGCCAGCTGGAGTGGACCAGCCGGCCGAGCGCCTGCCGGGTGTCGCCGGTCAGATCGACCGCATCGAGTGCGGCGTGGCCCTGTTCGATGGCGCTGGCGAGCGCGGCCTCGACGAGGTCGTCCCGGTTCGGGAAGTGGCCGTAGAGGGTGACCCGTCCGACGCCGGCCGCCTTCGCGATCTCGCTGACGCTGGCATCCGGGTTGCGGCTCAGGGCGTTCACCGCGGCCTCGAGTATTGCCGCGATGTTGCGCTGCGCGTCCGCTCGCCTGACCGGCGACTTCGCTGGCGTCGGACCCGGCACGTAAACCCCCTTTGTCGAACAGTGCTGTACGAGTTACTGTACCCGGCACAAGTCAAACACTGCTGTTCGAATTGGAGGCGACGCCGTGACCGCTCAGGCCGTCGACCAACCGGAAAACACCGCTACCGACCCCCGCCGCTGGCGCATGCTGGCACTGCTCGGCGTCGCTCAGTTCATGCTCATCCTCGACGTCACCGTGGTGGCGATCGCACTACCGCACATCGGCGCGGACCTCGGCCTGCAACGGGACACGCTGACCTGGGTGGTCAGCGCCTACACGTTGATGTTCGGCGGCCTGATGCTGCTCGGCGGGCGAGCGGCGGACCTGTTCGGTTCCCGGCGGGTGGTGCTGCTCGGCCTGCTCGTGTTCACCGTCGCGTCGCTGGTCACCGGTCTGGCCGCCGGGGCCGCGGTGCTCATCGGCGGTCGCGTCGCGCAGGGCGTCGGCGCGGCGATGCTGTCACCCGCGGCGCTGTCCGTGGTGACGCGAATCTTCCACGGGGACGAGCGCAACAAGGCGCTCGGCATCTGGTCGGCCCTGGGCGGTGGCGGGTCGGCGATCGGTGTCCTGCTCGGCGGCGTCCTGACCGCCGGTCCTGGCTGGCAGTGGGTGTTCTACATCAACGTGCCCATCGGTCTGATCGTGCTGGTGGCACTGGCCCGGATGCTGCCGGCGGAGCTGCCGCACGCCGCGCGGGCGCGGCTGGACGTTCCGGGCGCCATCCTGGTCACGGCCGCAACCGGTACGGCGATCTACGCGCTGATCAACGCGGGTGACCGGGGTTGGCTGACCGCCACGAGCCTCGGGACTCTGGCCGGTGCCGTCGTCCTGTACGTCCTGTTCGCGGTCCTGCAACGCACCGTGCGGTCGCCGCTGATGGACCTGCGGATCCTGGCCCGTCGGTCGGTCGCCGGTGGCACGTTCCTGATCCTGGTGGCGACCGCGCTGATGATCGCGGTGTTCTTCCTCGGCTCGTTCTACCTGCAGCACCACAGGGGCTACGGCGCGCTGCGGACCGGACTGCTGTTCCTGCCGGTCGCCGTGGCGACGATCATCGGCGCGCAGGTCGCCGGTGGTGTCGTTGGCCGCCTCGGCGCCCGGTATGTCGCGGTGACCGGCCTCGCGATCGCCGCCCTCGGCACCGCGGTAGCCGCTTTCTGGGCCGGCCCGGCTGTAGTGGTGACCGGGATCAGCGTCGGCGCGGCGGGAATCGGCGCCGCCTTCGTCGCCGCCTCCACGACCGCACTGGGACAGGTGGCCCAGCACGAGGCGGGAATCGCGTCGGGAATCCTCAGCACCTTCCACGAGTTCGGCGCCGCCCTCGGCGTCGCCGTGGTCTCCAGCATCGCGGCGGCGAGCATCTCCGGCAGCGGCAGCATCGGCTTCGCCCGTGGCTTCACCTTCGCCGCGATCGTGGCCGCGGCCTCCGCCGTCCTGGCACTGCTCGTCGTCCCGGCCGTGAAACCGCCAGCAGGCGTACAAGCCCACGCGCACTGAGCGGCGGCAACCTGACTCCGTTCCCCTGTATCCCGCCGGTCCGGTCGCTCAGGCCGCTCCGGCGGGCCGGGCGGCGACCCGGCCCACGTGGGTCTCGTACATCCGGACGGCGACGAGCAGACCGGACGCGGCGGTGAGGGCCGCCACCGCCCAGGTGGCCCCCCGGATGCCGACGAGGTCCGCGAGCAGTCCGGCCGTCAGGGCGCCCACGGCGAATCCGGCGTCCCGCCAGAGCCGGTAGACGCCCACGGCGCGAGCGCGCCACGCCGGATGGGCGACGTCGCCGATCGCCGCCAGCAGGGTGGGATACACCATCGCGGTGCCGGCGCCGAGCAGCGCCGCACCCGTCCCCCACGCGCCGAAACTGTCGCCCCCGGCGATCAGCCCGAGCGCACCGGCCTGGATCAGCATCCCGCCGACGATCAGCGGCTTGCGGCCGACCCGGTCGGAGAGCGGACCGGTGAGGAGTTGGCCGAGTCCCCACACCGCGGGGTACAGGGCGGCCAGCACACCGATCCGGGGCAGGGAGAGGCCCGCGGCGGCGAAGAGCACCGGGAACAGTCCCCAGGCGAGGCCGTCGTTGAGGTTGTTCACCAGGCCGGCCTGGCTGGCCGAGCTGAGGGCCGGTTCCCGCCAACTGACCAGCTTCAGGACCTGCCGGGTGGTGAGGCCGCCGTGGTGGGCCCCGCCCTGGTGGGTGGCCGCCTCGTGGTGGGCGTGGCCCCGCGTCTCCCGGACGAGCAGCACGGACAGGCCCAGGCCCACCGCGATGTAGGCGGCACCGAGCAGGAAGGGCGCGGGGCGCAGCCCGTACCGCGCGGCGAGGGCTCCGGTGGCCAGCGCCGTCGCGGCCACCGCGAGATAGCCGGCGGCCTCGTTCAGCCCCATGGCGAGGCCGCGCCGGTGCGGCCCGACCAGGTCGATCTTCATGATCACCGTGGTGGACCAGGCAAGTCCCTGGTTGACGCCGAGCAGCACGTTGGCCGCGACGACCCAACCCCAGCTGGGCGCCCAGATGAGCAGCAACGGTACGGGGATGGCCACCAGCCAGCCGGCCAGCAGCACGGGCTTGCGGCCGTACCGGTCGGAGAGGGTGCCGGCGAAGAAGTTGGTGACCGCCTTGGTCGCCCCGAAGGCGAGGATGTAGGTCAGGGCGGCGGTGTAGGCGGTCAGCTGGAACTCCCGCTCGCCGAGCAGCGGCAGCACGGTGCGCTCGGTGCCGAGCACTCCGCCCACCAGCGCGTTGACCGCGACGAGCAGGAGGAACTGGGCCGCGTTCGCCCGCAGCCCCAGCCTCGGCCCGACGGGGGTAGCCGGCGTACGCAGGTCGCTGCTCATCCGTTCTCCTCAGCCGGTACGGACGGGTGACCGAGGGCCGGAGCCCTCGGTCACCCACATTCCAGGTTGTCCCGCCCGGCGGTCAGACGCCGGCGTGCAGCGTCTGCCAGGCGCCGTACCCGCCGAGCAGGTCGGAGACATCGGTCCGACCCGCGGTGCGGAGCAGGCTGGCCGCGACGGACGAGCGGTACCCGCCGGCGCAGTGCACGACGACCGGGCGGTCGGTCGGCACCTCGTCGAGGCGCCGGGGCAGCTCCGCGACCGGGATGTGCAGCGAGCCGTCGACGGCGCCTTGCTCCCGCTCACCGGCGGTGCGGACGTCGAGCACCACCGGCGGCTCGGGGGTGTCGAGGGCCGTGTGCAGGTCGCTGGCGGTGAGCCGGCTGGCGCGCGCCATGTCGGCGACCATCTCCAGGAAGGCCCCTTCGGGCTCGCGCAGGTAGCCGACGACCTGGTCGAAACCGATCCGGGCGAGGCGTACGACGATCTCCTCCTCGCGGTCCTGCGGAGCGACCACGAGCACCCTGCGGTCCGGCGCGACGACGCTGCCCGCGGTCTCGGCGAACCGGCCGTCGGCCGGGACGTTGATCGCCCCACGCACGTGGCCGGCGGCGAACTCCTGCGGGTCGCGGGCGTCGATCACCACCGCACCCTCGGCCCGGGCCCCGGCGAACTCGGCGGCGCTGAGCGGCCGGGGGGCCTTGCTGTGGTCGAACAGTTCGCGAGCCTTGCGGTTGAGTACCGCGTCGAACGCGAAGTAGCCGGGCGCGGCCGGCTGCCCGCCGGTGACCAGCGCGAGGAACTGCTCCTCGCCCATCGGGGCGCAGGCGTAGTTGGTGCGGCGCTGCTCGCCGATGGTGGACTGCCGCTCGGTGGAGAGGTTCTTGCCGCAGGCGGATCCCGCGCCGTGTGCGGGGAAGACCCGTACCTCGTCGGGCAGGCCCATGAGCTTGCGCTGGACGCTGTCGTAGAGCATGCGGCCCAGCTCGTCGGCGGTGACGCCGAGCGAGGCGAGCAGGTCCGGCCGGCCGACGTCGCCGATGAACAGGGCGTCGCCGGTCAGCACGCCGTACGGCACGGCGTCGTCGGCCCGCTCGTAGACCAGGATGCTGATGGATTCCGGCGTGTGGCCCGGGGTCTCCATGATCTCCAGGGTCACGTCACCGAGGCTGATCCGGTCGCCGTCGTGCAGCTTGCGGCTCGGGTACTCGGTCTCGGCCCGGTGTCCGTAGCCGATCCAGGCTCCGGTGGCCGCGGCGACCTCGAGGTGGCCGGCGAGGAAGTCGGCGTGGAAGTGGGTGTTGACGACCCCTTCGATGGTCAGGCCGTGCGCCCGCGCGTCGGTCAGGTATTCGTCGATGTCCCGACGCGGGTCGACGAGCACCGCGCGTCCGGTGGTGTCGTCGGCGACGAGGTACGACGCCTGGGACAGGCAGTCCAGGTAGTACTGGGTGAACAACATGGTGCTGAACTCCTTCGCAGTGATGACCGGCGATGCGCCCAACGATAGCGCATACCCCCCGGGGTATCTCTCGGGTCGAAGGTCCCGCCCTTCCGGGGCTTCGCGCCCAGGGTCTGTCAGATCAAGCGGCCCGGCTGGCGGCTCTTCGCCTCACGCGTCCGCCCCGGTCGCCACCGGACGGCCGCTGCGGATCCACCCGCCGGTGCCACCGCCGACGGAACGGGCGTCGATGCCGGCACGGGCCAGGAACTGCGCGGCGGTCAGGCTGCGGTTGCCGCTGGCGCAGATGACATACACCGGGCGGCTGCGGGGAAGGTCCCCGACCGCCGCGGGCAGCTGGGCCAGCGGCACCGACCGGGCGCCCGGCACGTGACCCTCGACGTACTCGAACGGCTCTCGGACATCCACCACGACGGCGCCCGCGGCGTGCGCGGCGGCGAAGTCCGCCAGGTTCACCTCTCGCATCGTGCCTCCTTCTCCGAATACCCCCGGGGGTATGACATCGACCGTAACTCAGGTCGCCTGCCCGCGCATTCCTTCCTGCTGCACGGGTGGTCAACGGGAATATATACCCCCTGGGGTATGTTGCCGGGGCTGGAGAACGCCGTCGAGGCACGGAGGTGGGACATGGCGAGCGTGGCGTTGACCGCGGCCGACTTCGAGGAGACCGTGAGCCGGGACGGGATCGTCCTGATCGACTTCTGGGCGAACTGGTGCGGCCCCTGCCGCAGCTTCGCGCCGGTCTTCGAGAAGGCCAGCGAGAAGCACCCGGACATCGTGTTCGGCAAGGTCGACACCGAGGCGGAGCAGGGCCTCGCCGCGGCGGCCCAGATCCGGTCGATCCCGACACTGATGGCGTTCCGGGACGGCGTCCTGGTCTTCGCCCAGCCCGGCGCCCTGCCGGCGGCCGCGCTGGAGCAGGTGATCCAGGCCGTCCGCGACCTCGACATGGACGAGGTGCGGGCGAAGCTGGCCGCGAGCGCCGCCGGCCGCTGACCCGGCGAATGCGGGGTGCGGGCCGAGGCCCGCACCCCGCCGGGCGTCAGTGCGACACGGCGTCCAGCGCCGCCCGCAGCCGCGCGGCGGCCTCATCCGCCACCGCCGGCAACTCGGGCGCGTCGCTGAGCCGCACCATCACCTGCGGGTCCATGGCCTGCACCAGGGTGCTGTCCGGTCCGTCGGCACGGACGACGACGTTGCACGGCAGGAGCAACCCGATGCCCGGATCCGCCTGCACCGCGCGGTGCGCCAGGGGGGGGTTGCAGGCGCCCAGGATGACGTACTCCGCCAGCTCCACCCCGAGCTTCTCGCGCAGCGTCGACCGCAGGTCGATCTCGGTCAGCACCCCGAAACCCTGGTCCTTCAGCGCCGCCCGGACGCGCTCCAGGGTCGGGGCGAAGTCGGCGGACACTCGGATCGTCATCGCATAGCTCATGGTTCTCTCCTCGCTTGACATCATGCCGGCCGGAGGGGCCGGCCGGCGGCGATGCGCCGATGCCGGGCCGCTCAGGCCAGGCCGCGGAGCATCCCGTGCCGCTCCTGGATTGACGGGTCGGCCGCCGGCAGCGCCTTCGTCGACGGCGGGAATCCACCGGCGGCCCTCGGGGTTGGGCATACGGTGGGGGGTATATCCGAGCCGGCTGGCGGGGTGGGTACCCCCTGGGGTATGTTGGAGTGCAGGAGGTAGTGCGGTGAAGCTTCGACCTGAAATGACCAGCGAGGCCCTGACCCGGCTCAAGCGGGCGCGCGGCCAGCTCAACGCGGTCATCGAGATGATGGAGAGCGGTCAGGACTGCCGTGAGGCACTGACCCAGCTCGCTGCGGTGTCGAAGGCGATCGACCGCGCGGGCTACAAGATCATCGCTTCGGGCATGCGGCACTGCAACGCCGCGCGCGACCGTGGTGAGACGCCGGAGATGACCGAGGAGGAGCTGGAGAAGCTCTTCCTGGCTCTGGCCTGAACGGAAGATGACCTGACCCACGCCGCGTAGGCGCGGCGTGGGGGGGGTAGGCGTCTGCCGGATCGAGTTGGCGCAGAACTCTGTTTCCTGCATACCCCCCCGGGTATCTAGGGATTGGGAAGGAGAACGGCAATGGCAGTAGAGGTGTCCGTCATCGCGACGTCCTCGCTCGGCGACCGCAGCTACCTGGCCTCGGACGGGCAGGTCGGCATCGTGGTCGACCCGCAGCGCGACATCGACCGGGTCCTGTACCTCGCCGGCGCGAAGGGGGTGCGGATCACCCACGTGGTGGAGACGCACATCCACAACGACTACGTCTCCGGCGGACTGGAACTGGCCCGGGTGACCGGCGCCCACTACCTGGTTGCCGCGGCCGACGAGGTCGGCTTCGATCGTCGTCCGGTTTCCGACGGCGACGTGGTGCCCGTCTCGGACGGCCTGCGCCTGCGCGTGGTCGCCACCCCGGGCCACACCTTCCACCACCTGTCGTACGTCCTCGACGAGGCCGTCGACGGTGACTGGCGCCCGGCGGGCGTCTTCACCGGCGGGTCGCTGCTGTTCGGCACGACCGGGCGCACCGACCTGCTCGGCAAGCAGCACGCCCACGAGTTGGCCCACCACCAGCACGCCTCGGCGCAGCGGCTGGCCGACCTGCTGCCCGACGGGGCGCAGGTGTGGCCGACGCACGGCTTCGGCAGCTTCTGCTCGGCGAGTCAGGCCGACGCCCCCGAATCGACGATCGGTCGGGAGAAGCAGGCCAACCCGGTGCTGCGCCTCGCCGCCGACGAGTTCGTCACCGAGACGCTCGCCGGACTCGACGCCTACCCGGCGTACTACGCCCACATGGGCGTGGCGAACTTCGCCGGCCCGGCCCCGGTGGACCTCACCCCGGTGACCCGGGCCGACGCCGCCGCGCTGCGCGAGCGGATCGCCGCCGGCCAGTGGGTCGTGGACCTGCGGCACCGCAAGGCGTACGCGGCGTCGCACCTGGCCGGCACGGTCAGCCTCGGGCTCGACGGTCCGATGTCCACCTGGCTCGGCTGGCTGATCGACTGGGGAGTGCCGATCACCCTGCTCGCCGAGACGCCGGAGCAGGTCGCGGACGCCCAGCGCGAGCTGGTCCGGATCGGCATCGACCGGCCGGCCGCCCAGGCCACCGGCGAGGCCGAGCGGTGGGCCGCCGAGCCCGGGCAGCTTCGCGAGCTGCGGATGGCCGACTTCCCGGCACTGGCCGCCGCCCACGCGGGGGACCTCCCGGCCGGTTTGCCGGCCCCGGACGTGGTCCTCGACGTGCGGATGGCCAACGAGTGGCGCGCGGGGCACATCGAGGGCGCGGTACACATTCCGCTGCCCGACCTGCCCAAGCGGCTCGCCGACGTGCCCGCCGGCGCCGTGTGGGTGCACTGCGGCTCCGGCTACCGGGCCACCGCGGCGGCGTCGCTGCTGGCCAACGCCGGCCGCGAGGTCGTCGTCATCGACGACAAGTTCGACCGGGCCGAGGCGGCCGGCGTCGCCATGGCCGACAACGCCTGACCCGTACCCGAGCCCGGCCGGCGTCACCGCGCGCCGGCCGGCACACCCCTGCCGTCACATCCGTCGCTTCTTCCTGAATGAGGAGTCATGAGCACTTCCGAGACCACCAGCCCCGCCACCCTCGACGCCACCAGCCTGCGCGAACTGATCGCCGCCGGGCGGCCGCCGCGGCTGCTCGACGTCCGCACCCCGGCGGAGTTCGAGACCTCCCACATCCCCGGCGCCTACAACGTTCCGCTGGACCTGCTGAAGGAACACCGCGAGGAACTGCGCAACCACCTCGACGAGGACGTCGTCCTGATCTGCCGCTCCGGTGCCCGGGCCACCCAGGCCGAGCAGGCGCTCGCCGGGGTCGGCCTGCCGAACCTCAAGGTCCTCAACGGCGGCATGCTGGCCTGGCAGGCGGCGAACGCCCCGATCAAGCAGGGCAAGCAGCGCTGGGACCTGGAGCGTCAGGTTCGCCTCGTCGCCGGCTCGATCGTGCTGGCCAGCGTCCTGGGCTCCATCTTCGTGCCCGGCCTGAAGTGGGTCGCCGGGTTCATCGGCGCCGGCCTCACCTTCGCCGCCGTCACCAACACCTGCGCCATGGGCATGCTGCTCGGCAAGCTGCCGTACAACCGGGGCGCCAGCTGCGACCTGGACACCATCGTCGGCCAACTGCGGGACGGCACCGGGGAGCGCGCATGAGCGCAACCCTGCTGCTGACCGTCGCGCTGGCCGTCGTCATCGGCATCAGCCTCGGCCTGCTCGGCGGCGGCGGCTCCATCCTCGCCGTACCACTGCTGGTCTACGTCGCCGACCTGCCGGCCAAGGAGGCCATCGCCACCTCGCTGCTCGTCGTCGGCGCCACCAGCGCCGTGGGAATGCTGCCGCACGCCCGGGCCGGCCGGGTCCGGTGGCGCACCGGCCTGATCTTCGGCCTCGCCGGCATGACCGGCGCCTACGCCGGCGGCCGGCTCGCCGAGTTCGTCCCGGCCGGCATCCTGCTCACCGGGTTCGCGATCATGATGCTGGCCACGGCGGTCGCGATGATCCGCGGCCGGCGCTCCGCCGAGGGCAAGCCCGCGCCGCACGAGCTGCCGGTCCTGCGGGTGATCCTCGACGGTGTGGTGGTCGGTCTGGTCACCGGCCTGGTCGGTGCGGGCGGCGGATTCCTGGTGGTGCCCGCCCTGGCGCTGCTCGGCGGCCTGCCGATGCCGGTGGCCGTCGGTACCTCGCTGGTGGTCATCGCGATGAAGTCGTTCGCCGGCCTCGCCGGCTACCTCTCCAGCGTGAGTATCAACTGGGGACTGGCCGCCGCCGTCACCCTCGCCGCCATCCTCGGCAGCTTCGCCGGCGCCCGGCTCGCCGGGAAGATCCCCGCGGATGTCCTGCGCAAGGCGTTCGGCTGGTTCGTCGTGGTGATGGGCGTCTTCGTCCTCGCCCAGCAACTGCCCGGCGACCTGCGGAGCAACCCGCTGCTCTGGGCCGGCGTCGGCGTTGCCGCCGCCATCGCCGTGGCGCTCGCCCTGGGCGGCAGGCGCAGGTCGGGACCGCGAGAGCCCATCGCATCGGTGCCGGCGGGATCCTCGTCCCGCCGCTGATTCCCCGGTCACGAGGGACGTCCGACAGCTCCGGACGTCCCTCGTTTTTACTAATTCCTCTAGTACTAGACTAGCTAGTACTAGCTCTAATAGTAGTCGTGATCCCGTGGATGGAGGAGACGTGCCAGGTACGACGAAGCCGTCGCGCAGGAGTGACCGCCGGACGGCCCCGATCCGCCGCGCGGCCGGCTGGCTGGCCCCGGTGGTGGTCATCGCGATCGTCGCCGTGCTGGCGATCCTCGCCCGGCCCGCCGACCAGCCGGCCGCCCCCGCCGACGGAGCCGCGGCCGCCGGATCGGGCGGTGGTCAGGAGGAGAATCCCTTCGCCGCTCTTGCCCGCCGGACACCCGGCGACCCGCTCGCCCTCGGCGAGCCGGACGCCCCGATCGTGATCATCGAGTACGCCGACTTCCAGTGCCCGTTCTGCGGGCGGCACGCCCGGGAGACCGAACCGAAGCTGGTCCGGGAGTACGTCGACAAGGGCCTGGTCCGCATCGAATGGCGCGACCTGCCCTACCTCGGCGCGGAGTCGACCGACGCGGCCGCCGCCGGCCGCGCCGCCGCCGCGCAGGGGAAGTTCTGGGAGTTCCACAGCGCCGTGTACGCCAAGGAGCGCCGGGTGAACAGCGGTTCCCTCGACGAGGGCGCGCTGCGTGACATCGCCACACGGATCGGGCTGAACCTCACCAGGTTCGACGCCGATCGCGGTTCCACCGCAACCCGGGCCGCCGTCCTGCGCGACCAGCAGGAGGCGACCTCGATGGGCCTCACCGGCACTCCGGCGTTCATCGTCGGCGACACCCCCGTCATCGGCGCCCAGCCGTACGAGGCCTTCAAGCAGGCCATCGACGAGCAACTGGAAGGGGCGAAATGAGCGACATCGGCTACCTCGCCGCCCTGCTGGGCGGAGTCCTCGCCCTGCTCAGCCCGTGCAGCGCCATGCTGCTACCCGCCTTCTTCGCGTACGCCTTCCAGCACCCGCGACAACTGCTGGCCCGGACCGGGATGTTCTACCTCGGCCTGGCGGCGGTCCTCGTACCCCTCGGCGCCGGCTCCTCCGTCGTGGCCGGCGCCTTCTTCCAGCACCGCGACACGCTCATCCTGGTCGCCGGCTGGTCGATCATCGCCCTCGGCGTGATGCAACTGGCCGGCAAGGGCTTCGCCTTCGGGCCGGCGCAACGGTTGATGGGCCGCATCACCGGCGAGTCCCCGCTGTCGGTGCTCGCCCTCGGCGCGGTCTACGGGCTCGCCGGATTCTGCTCCGGCCCGATCCTCGGCGGGATCCTCACCGTCGCCGCCACCTCGACGCGACCCGCTACCGGCGGCGCCCTGCTGGCCGTGTACGCCCTGGGCATGACCGCGCCCCTGCTGCTGCTCGCCCTGGTCTGGGACCGCTGGCGCATCGGCCAGCGGCGCTGGCTGCGCGGCCGTCAGTTCTCGCTCGGTCGGCTGCGCCTGCACACCACCTCGACCGTCTCCGGTCTGCTCTTCGTCGCCCTCGGCGTGCTCTTCCTGGCCTTCGACGGCACGGCGGCGCTGGCCGGCGGCTTCGGCCTGACCGACATCGAGGGCGCCGCGCAGGAGTGGGTCACCGTGACCGTCGGCGGCGTACCGGATGAACTGGTCCTCCTTGTCGCGGGAGCGGCCGCGGTCACCGTGCTGCTGCTGCGCCGGCGTGCTGCCCGCACGCCGGACACCGATGCCACCCCACCGGCCCGGACCGGAGTGGCCGGGACGACCGTCACCGCCGGCCCGGCGGCCTGGCCGGCGCGACGGTGGGTGGCAGCGGTCGCCGGCGCCGTGACGACGACGGTGGTGATCGCCGTGCCCACCGACCTGATCGACACCCCGTACTTCAGCCGCGACGTGGCCGTCACCTGGTGGGCCTGGCCGGTGCTGGTGGTGACCGCCGCGCTGTCCGGGCTGCTGCTGGCCACCTACGTCGCGGCCCGCGCTGGAACCGGCGAGGCAGCGGCGGGCCGTGGGGAGCCGCGGACCGGCGTGCTTGGGGCGACCCTGTCCCTGTTCGCGGTCGGCTGTCCCGCCTGCAACAAGATCGTCCTGGTCGCGCTCGGCTACAGCGGCGCGATGAGCTGGTTCGCCCCGGCGCAGCCCGTACTCGCCGTGGCCTCCGTCGTCCTGCTCGCCTGGGCCCTGCGGCGTCGGCTCGCCGCCGAGCGGGCCTGCCCGGCTCCGGCCATGTCGGTGCCGACCGCCGCCGGTAGGGTCGACCGGTGAGCCGACCTCGACGGACGGACCCGGGCAACGACCGCCCGCTGGGTCCACTCGAATCCGCGGTGATGAACGCGTTGTGGGAGGCGCCGGGTCCGCTCACCGTGCGGCAGATGGTCGACGCGATGGCGGACCGCGGCCTCGCCTACACCACGGTGATGACCGTCCTGGACAACCTGCACCGCAAGGGCTGGGCGGAGCGCGACCTCGCCGGCCGCGCCTACCGCTACCGTCCGAGGACCAGCCGGGAGGAGCACGTCGGACGGCTCATGGCGGAGGCGCTCTCCTCGGCCGCCGACCAGCAGGCCGCACTGGCCCGGTTCGTCGACGCCATGACGGCCGAGGAAGCCGCCGCCCTGCGCGAGCTGCTTCAGCGGCGCGGAGACACCGACTCATGACCAGCCTGGCACTGCTGGGCTGGGCGGCCGCGGTGGTGACCCTCGCCCGCCCCGTCCTCACCGCACCGTGGTTGGCGTCCCAACCACGGCTCGCGGTGTGGCTCTGGCTCGGCGCGGAACTCTCCGTCGCCGGCGCCGTCCTCGCCGCCGGGCTGCTCGTCGCCGTACCGCCGGCCGCGCTCGCCGCGGGCCTGGCCGGCATCGTCGCGGCCTGCAAGCAGGCGTTGGCGGACCTCGGCGCGCCCAACGCGACGCTCGCCGTGGTCGGACTGGTCGCCACCTCGGTCCTCGCCGCCCGCCTACTGGCCGCGCTGGTCGTCACGTTCACCACCGCCCGGCGCTGGCGTCGTCGCCACCGCGCCGCACTCCTACCGCTGGCCAGGCAGGACGTCGGTGCGGGTTGGACGGTCGTCGAGCACGCCGCGCCCGTGGTCTACTGCCTGCCCGGCCGCCCGGGGCAGGTCGTCGTCACCAGCGCCGCGCTCGACGCGCTCACCGAGGCCGAGTTCGCCGCCGTGCTGCGGCACGAGCGGGCCCACCTGCGCGGCCGACACCATGTCCTCGTCGCCCTCGCCGTCGCGTTCCGTCGCGCCCTGCCGGGGCTGCCGATGGCCGATGCGGCCGAGACGGAGATCCGCCGGCTGGTGGAGCACCTGGCCGACGACCGGGCGAGCGAGCGGCACGGCCGGCACGCCGTGGCCACCGCCATCGTTCAACTCGCCGACCGCACTCCTCGGCACGCTCTCGGGGCGGCCGGCGCCGCCGACCGGGTACGGCGGATGCTCGCCCCGCCGACCCGACCCCGGGCCCGCCACCGCCTCGTCGCCGCCGGTGCCATCGGGCTGCTCCTGGCCGGCCCGCCGGCCGTGGCGGTGGCCTCCGCCGGCCTCGCCGTCGAGCACGCGACCTGCTCGACCGGTTCCTCACCGACGGCGGCCGGTCCGGCCGCCAGCCAATCGCCCGGCGGCTGATCAACCCGCCTGGAAACGCTCTGTACTCGTAGGCGGACAGCGCCTCGGTGAGGCGTCCGGCGGCGGCCCGGGCGTAGCCGAGGTCGGCGAGCAGCGCCGCCCGCTGCTGGTCGCGGCCGAGCCGCGCCGCGGCGGCCGCGGCCCCGTCGAGCAGGCGTACCTGGTCGTCGGTGCCGCGATGCCGGAAGAACCAGACCCGCATCGCCTGCGGCAGGTCGGCCGCCACCTCGTCCACACCGAGCCGCACAGCGGCGTCGAAGCAGGCCACCAGGTTGGCGTACTCGACGTCGAACCAGGCCATCGCCTTCGCCGGATCTCCCGGCGCGGGTCGCGGGCGGTGCGGCGAGGGCAGCGTCTGCTCGTACGTGACGGCCAGCGTCAGGTAGTGCCGCAGGACCCGGCGCACGGCCGCGTCGGCCTGTGGCTCCTCGTCGGCGGCGAGGTCCGCCGCGTACTGCCGGATCAGGTCGTGCATCCGGTACCGCCCGGGCGAAGGCTCCTGGACCAGGTGGGCGTCGACCAGCTCGTCCAGTGCCGCGCCGACCCGGCCGGGCGGCAGGTCGGTGAGCGCCCCCACCGCCGACGCGTCGAAGTCGGCCCCCGGCAGGACGCCCAGCAGCCGGAACACGCGGCGCTGGACCGCGTCGAGCTGCCGCAGCGACATCCCGAACACCGAGTCGAAGCGGTTGGCGGTGTCGCTCAGCCGCTCGGCCAGCACCGCCACGGTCCAGCCCGGCCGGTGGCGAAGTCGCGCGCCGGCCATCCGCAGCGCCAGCGGAAGCCCGCCGCACTGCGCCAGCACCTGGCCGACCGCATCCTCTTCGGTCAGCGTGAGCCCGGCCGCCCGGCCGAACAGATGCGCCGCGTCGTCGTCGGTCAGCGGCTCCAGCGACACCGGCGGCACCCCGTCCAGGCTGACCAGCCGGTGGCGGCTGGTGACCAGGACCGCGGACTTCCCGGCCCCGGGCAGCAGCGGGCGCACCTGTTCCGCGTCGACCGCGTTGTCGAGCACGACGAGCACCCGCCGACGGGACAGCTCCGACCGCCACAGCGCCGCGCGTTCGGCGACGCCGGCCGGCGGATGCGTCACCTCCAGGGCGGCCAGCAGCCGGCCCAGCGCGGTCTGCGGATCCAGCGGCTCCTGGCCCGGGGTGAAGCCGTGCAGGTCGAGGTAGAGCCCGCCGTCCGGATACGTCGCGGCGAGCCGGTGGGCCACGTGCACGGCCAGGCTGGTCTTTCCGACGCCCGCCATGCCGTCGACAGCGACCGCGGCAGTCGTGCGCAGCAGCTCCTCGACCAGCGCGGACTCAGCTTCCCGGCCGGTGAAGTCGAACAGGTCGGCCGGCAGGTCGTTGCGGCGCGGAGCGGGCGCCGCGCCGGCCCTGGACGCCTCGGCCCACACCGCGCGCAGGGGCCGGGGATCGCGGCCCACGGCCCGGCAAAGCGCCACCACGGCCTCCCACGGCGGCACGAGCTGACCGGTCAGGTACCGCGACAGCGACGAGCTGCTCAGCCCCGCCTGGCGGGCGAGGGCACGCAGGCTGAGCGCGCTCAGCTCCTTGATCCCGGCGAGCTGAGCCACCAGTCGCTCCTGGGGGCTGGACACGCGCAACACCGTACCGTCCCGGCCCACGACGCCGGATCTGCGACCTGTCTGTGCTGCTCAACCGGCTTCTGCGTGTCCCACGGTGTCCCACGGACGGCGCGGAGCCCGGCCCACCCCTGATCAGATGACTTCCGTCAGCGACACCGACGACGAAGGAGAAGCGATGTCGACCGAGCGCATGCCGAACCCGGCGGTTCTGGTCCCCGAGGCGATGGAGGCCCTGATGGCGGTCAACCGGGCCGTCGCCGGCGTGGGGGTGGACGGCAAGCTGCTGGCCCTGAGCCACCTGCGGGCCAGCCAGATCAACGGCTGCGCCCCCTGTGTCGCCGGGGGCGTCCACCAGGCGCGCCAGGCCGGCGCGAGCGCCGACCAGGTGCACGCCGTCGCCGCCTGGCGGGAGACGCCGTGGTTCAGCGACGAGGAGCGGGCCGCGCTGGCCCTGACCGAGGCCGTGACCCGGCTCGCCGACCGGTCGGACCCGGTGCCGGACCAGGTGTGGGACGTGGCCGCCACGTACTTCGACCAGAAGGAACTGGCCGCGCTGCTGCTCACCATCGCCATGACCAACGCCTTCAACCGGCTCAACGCGCCGACCCGCCAGCAGGCGGGCACGTGGTGATCTGATCACCCGCCGAACAGATCCATGAACCCGGTGGAGTGGGGGCTCCACCGACCAGCACCGCCCGAAGCCACTTACCAGAAAGAGGAAGCCGCGATGTCGACCAGGGCCAAGACCACCACCGCCACCGCCACCGCCAACAAGTACGACGGGTTCACCGACGACGAGCGCAGCGCGATGAAGGAGCGCGCCAAGGAGCTGAAGAGCGCCGCACGGCGGGGCGCCAAGGCCGACCCGGAGACCGACGTGCTCGCCAAGATCGCCGAGATGGCGGAGTCCGACCGGGTGATCGCCGAGCGCCTGCACACCGTGATCAAGGCCAGCGCGCCGGGTCTCACCGCCAAGCTGTGGTACGGCATGCCCGCGTACGCCCGCAACGGCAAGGTGGTCTGCTTCTTTCAGAGCGCTGCCAAGTTCAAGACGCGCTACGCGGTGCTCGGCTTCAGCGACGAGGCGAACCTCGACGAGGGCGTCATGTGGCCGACCTACTTCGCGCTGACCGAGCTGACCGCCGACAGCGAGGCCCGGATCGCCGCGCTCGTGCAGCAGGCGGTGAGCTGAGGTCCGAGCGCTCCGCGGCGGGAGGTCGGACGGGTCTGCCCGACATCCCGCCGCGGACCGGCCGGGCTCAGAGCCAGGGTGGCGGACCCTCGAAGGTGAGCGCGTGCACGTCGAACAGGACCGCCGCCTCGACGCCCAGCGCCGGCCCACCCTGCCGCGCCGCCCAGGTCAGGAACGGCCCGGGTTCCGGGCCGGCGACGCCCAGACCCCTGGTGTACTCGGCGTGCGCGGCCAGCGAGGCGATACCCCGCTGCAACGGCTCGCCGGTGACGTCCACGCCGTGCGTGGGGCGCTCGGCGCCGGCGAAGCAGACGTAGCGTACGCCGCCCCAGGGTGGCAGCCCCTCGTCCACCAGCTCCGGGAAGATCCACCGGTTGCCCGCGTCGCGGGCGGCGTCCAGCGTGGCCAGTCCCACCGCCCGGTGGTCGGCCTGGTTGGTCATGCCGCCCACCATCCGGATGCTGAACGCGCCCGAGACGATGACCTCGGGCCGGTGCCGGCGGATCGCGCGCACGATGTCGCGGCGCAGCTCCGGACCGTACTCGACGACCCCGTCGCGGTGGTCGAGGAACTCCACGACGTCCACGCCGACCTCCCGGGCCGCGGCGCGTTGCTCCTCCTCGCGCAGCGGCCCGGCCTGGTCCGGGTGCATCGCGTCGATGCCCGCCTCACCCCGGGTGGCCAGCAGGTAGGTGACCTGCTTGTCCTGCGCCGTCCAGCGGGCGATCGCCGAGGCCGCGCCGTACTCGATGTCGTCAGGGTGGGCGGCCACCGCGAGGCAGCGCTCCCAGTCCTCCGGCAGTGCCGGTAGCAGCTCCTCCACGGTCCACACGGTAACCGCCGGCGCGCCAAGCCGGCACCGCCCGTGTCGGCACCGTCGACCTCGGCCGAGCAGCGATAATGATCCGGTGGACCCCGACCGGCTGCACCCGCAGGCGCGGGCGGCGATGCACGTCCAGCAGCGTGTCCCGCTCGCCCGGGCGACCCTGCCGGCGGCGCGGCTCAGCATGATCCAGGCGACCCCGGACGAGGTGGGCGGCGGACCGCGGATCCGGTCCGTGGTCACCGTCGACGCCGGCGGAGTCCCCGCCCGCCTCTACCGCGACAGCGATTCCGGCGCGCTGCCGGTGGTCCTGTACGCGCACGGCGGGGGATGGGTGATGGGCAACCTGGACACCCACGACGGGCTGTGCCGGCACCTGGCGGCGGCGTCCGGCTGGGCGGTGCTCTCCGTCGACTACCGGCTCGCCCCGGAGCATCCCCACCCGGCCGCGGTCGACGACATGGCGCGAGCACTCGCCTGGCTACGTGGGCCCGGGGCGGCTCGGTACGGCCTGGACCCGGGCCGGACGGCGGTGGCCGGTGACTCGGTGGGCGGGCACCTCGCGGCGGTGACCGCCCGCCGCGCCCGCGATGCCGGGATCCACCTCGCGGGACAGATCCTCATCTGCCCGGTCCTCGACCCCGCCGCCGACTATCCCGCGCTGGACGAGTACGGCCTGGACCGGGAGGAGATGCGGTTCTTCTGGACCGCGTACGCCCCACCCGGGGTGGACCGGACCCAGCCGGATCTGAACCCGCTGCAAGCCGATCTCGCCGGCCTGCCGCCCGCCGTGCTGATCACCGCCGAGCTCGACCTGTTGGCCGCCGAGGGGGAACGGTACGCCGCCCGGCTGCTGGCGGCCGGCGTCCCTGTCACCGCTGCCCGGTACCAGGGGCTCAACCACAACTTCCCACGGAAGCTGGCCATCTTCGACGCCGCCCACATCGCCCTGGCCCAGCTGGCCGCCGCGTTGCGGCGTTGGTGAGCGGTCGACACCGCATCGGTGCCGAGACAGGTCATGCTGCCTCACTCCAGGTGCGCCGCAAGCTTGCCGACCTGTTCGGACAGTCGGTGCAACTGGTTGCTCAGCTCCTCCCTGCGCCGTTGCAGATGGGCGCGGAGTTCGTCGCACATCTCGAACTCCGGTCGGGGGCCACGAGCGCAGGGAAGGAAGCGGCGGATCGCGTCCGAGTTCAGTCCAGCGTCCAGCAGCGCGGTGATCTGTTGCACGACCAGCGGGGCGTCGTCGGCGTACTCCCGATACCCGTTGGCGCTACGCCTCGCGACGAGCAGCCCCTGTTCCTCGTAGTAACGGAGCGCTCGCCTACTGACCCCGGTCATCGCGGACAGTTGCCCGATGCGCATTCCACCTCTCCCATCTTGACCTTGACGCCGACGTGAGCCCTTACGGTCTCGCTGTGCATACCTCAACCCCACCCAGAACGTCTGATCTTCCCGTCCGGCGGGTTTTCATCGTCCACGGCTACGGGGCGACGCCCGACGACCACTGGTTCCCGTGGCTACACGACCTGCTCACCGCCCACGGCGTCGAGGTCACGGTGGTCCGGCTCCCCGAGCCCGAGGCGCCCTCCGCGACCGATTGGCACAAGGCTGTCAGCACCGCGGTGGACCGGGTCGACGACGAGACCTGGATCGTCGCGCACAGCCTGGGCGCGATCACCGTGCTGCGGCGCCTCGCCGAACTGCCCGCCCCGTGGTCCCTGGGCGGTGCGGTCTTCGTCGCGGGCTTCACCGGCAGACTCGAGGTGCTCCCCGTCCTGGACACCTTCCTCGCCGACGACGTGGACGTCGCCGCTGTCGCGCCGAACATCCGGCACCGCCACGTGATCCATTCCGACGATGACGCCATCGTTCCGCCGAGCGCCTCGGTGGCCCTGGCCGACCGGCTACGGGCAGGTACCCATCTCGTCCGGGGCGCCGGCCACTTCCTGGGCAGCGAGGGCGTCACCACCCTGCCGCTGGTGGCCGAGATCCTCGAGGTGGCTCCAGCGACCACGACGTCGAGGCGCTGAAAGTCGGCGGACGCGGGCGAGCGGTCACGGACGCTGGCCGCTGCCCGTCGGGGCCGCGTGCGCCGCCGGCGTACCCCACCGGCGGCGCAGGCGGCCCGCACCCGGGCCACGCCCCGAACAGGTCATTCGCCCAGCGGGGCCGCGCGCCAGTGCCACTCCGTCAGCCGGGCGCGCCCCGGCAACTCGATGCGGCCGGTGGACCACTTCAGTGCCGCCCATGGGTCCACGCTGGCCAGTTCCTGCGCCGCCTCCGGAAACAGCCGAGCGAGCACCCGGGTGCACACGTCCCGCGGTGGATCGACAGCGAGGCCGAGGCCCTGCGCGATGTCGTCACCGTGCAGCAGCGCTTCCACGCACCCCATCGCGGCGAAGCCCGCCGGATCGGCCTGACCGCTGGGGTGGTAGGCCCGGGCGTCCGGCCCGGACATGCGTACGGTGGCTGCCAGCAGGCGGCCGCCCACCTCGGCGAACTCCAGTACCTCTGCCGGCGAGGCGTCCTGGTCGGCGTTCGCCATGAAGCGCACGAACCGCTTCTCCGGTCGGGCCAGGAGCTGACCGGCGAACGAGATCAGGCAGTCGCCGAGGTGCTCGGCGGTGTGCCAGCAGTCCCACTCCAGACTGCCGGCCCGCGCGGACCACTCGAGCGCGGTCGCTGGTCGCAGGCTGGCAACGACAGTCGACAACGCCGCGTCGAGATCATCGGCGGTGACCACCATGACTTCCTCCAGGTCTTGCCAGGCCGATGCCGCACCGGCATCAGTCAGTGGCAGGCAGCTTGCCCGAAGGGTGTGACGAACTGACCGGCGGCGGCGGCCGGTGCCCCGAGCCGGCCTTGCCGTCGACGGCAGGTGGCGAGGCTGCTCACGCGTCCAGCACGGTGAGCCACTCGGCGGTCCGGGGGCGGTAGCCGTGCCGGTCTACGAGTCCCCGGACGATCGCCGGCACGTGACCGGCGCCGTAGACGACCGCGACGTCGATCCGCTCCGACGAGCGGGTACGGACCAGCTCGGAGAGCGCGGCGAGCAGGCGCTCGTCCCGGTCGCCGGCGAACGTGCGCTCGAAGTGATCGGCGAATTCGCTGTCCTGGTACATCTCGTCCCGCGCGCTGGGCAGGTCGTTCAGCTCGACCTCCGGCGAAAGCAGCCGTCGCGTGCCACCGAAGAACTGGGCGACGGCCACGATCGGCAGGAGGCACCAGAGCTGTAACCGGTATCGCAGCGGCATCGCCCGCCAGCCCTGGGTGAACTCCGCCGTCGTCACGTCCGGGTTGACCACCTCCACGCCGAGCGACCGGTAGGCGATGTTGTCGACCACCAGCCCGGAACGCTTGTTCGCCGGCATGACCCGGTAGGTGAGCGTGATGGCCCAGGCGAGGACCGAGCGCCCCCGGACGCCCTCGACGACGAGCAGGTCGCACCGCCGCAGCCGCTGCGTCACCGCCGCGTAGAACTCCGGGCTCGCGACATGGAGCATGGGGAACAGCACGAACTCCAACTGGCTGCCGGGGCGCCGGAGGCGCAACACCGCAGACCGGGTCCCGATGATGCTGTGCTCGATGATCTGCATGCCGCCACCCACCGTCCGCCGGCACTGCGCTTCACGGTAGGTCCGCGGAACAAGCGGCCACCCTCCCTCCTGGACGAGCAGCTGGGAGGAGCGGGGCCCGGGAGATCAGGAGTACCGCCACCGCCGGTCGTCGACAACGGCGCGCCCGGTCGCGGGAAGGCTCCCGTATCGGGCCGGGCTGACCCCGAGGTGGCGCTTGAAGTGCCGGGTCAGGTGCGACTGGTCGTGGAACCCGGCCTCGGCGGCGACCTCGGCGGGGCGCCGGCCGGCGAGCAGCAGCCGGCGCGCCAGCTCGATGCGGCGGCTGGTCAGGTACGAGTGCGGCGGCAGCCCGTACGTCCGGGTGAACGCCCGGACCAGGTGGGTGGGGTGAGCGTGCAGCAGCCCGGCGGCCTCGCGCAGGGTGACGCCCTCGGCGGTCCGGGCGTCCAGCAGCTCGCGCAGCCGTACGGCGAGGACGTGGGCGGCCGGCTGATCCCCGGTCGGGATGTGCCGGCGTAGGTGCAGGTTGAGCCGTTCCAGGATGAGCGCTAGGCGGCTGTCCGCCTCGAACCCGTCGCCGGGCCGGGCGAGCGCCTGATGGAGCTGGTGGATCCGCCGACGTAGCTGCCGGTCGGGCAGGTTCGGCCGATCGACGGCCGCGCCGGTCGCCGCCGCGTCGAGGACCGACGGGTCGAGGTAGAGGACCCGCTTGCGGAAGCCGTGCCGCGTGGCGGAGCGGCCGTCGTGCGGCACGTGTGGCGGTAGGAGGGTGACCGACGGCCGCAGGGCGCCGTGCCGATGCCGGTCGAGGTCGAAGCGGATCGCGCCGTCATCGACGATCAGCAGCGTCCACACGTCGTGCGTGTGCGCCGGGTACGCGTGGTCGACGAAGTGCGCGTGGAACACTTCGGCGATCCCGGGCACCGCCGGTCGCCAGGCGCTGACGTGCGAACCCGCCGGCCGACTGGCCATGCTAAGAACGTACAAGACGGGGCTCTTCCCGGGCGGGCAGCCTCGAAGCCATGAGTGAGCCGATCCGCTTCGACACCAAGATTGCCGTTCTGATCCGGGACGACCTCGCGGCCTGGCAACGGCTGAACGTCACCGCCTTCCTGGTCAGCGGCGTCGCCGGCGCCGCGCCGGACCTGCTCGGCGAGGAGTACCTCGACGCGGACGGCACCCGCTACCTGCCCATGTTCCGCCAGCCGGTGCTGGTGTTCGCCGGGGATCGGGCCACGTTGGCCAGCGCGCACGGGCGTGCGCTCACTCGCGGCCTGCGCATCTCGATCTTCACCCAGGAGCTCTTCGGCACCGGCAACGACCGGGACAACCGGGCAGCCGTACGGGCGGTGCCCCGGGAGAAGCTCGACCTGGTCGGGTTGGCGCTGCACGGTCCGCGGAGCGCGGTGGACAAGGTGGTCAAGGGGGCCAGCCTGCACCGGTGAGAGCCGACGCCCGAGGGTGAGCCGGAGCGGGGACGGTCAGGCGGGTGGTTTCCCGGCGGGCACCAACTGCCGGATGTCGGTGGGAAGTGCTGCCTGAAGGCGCTCCATGATGCGGCCCTGCGTCGCCTCGCCGACGACTTCGAGCACCACCCGAGCGGCCTGCGCCGCCTGCGGCGGGTCCATTCCCGCCCGATCGGCCACCCGCCCCACGAACTCCTCCCGGTCGAACCGGAGTCCGCCGCTGGGCGACTTCGCCGTCTGCCGCAGGTATTCGCCGATCTCGCGAGGAAGTTCAGCGGCGATGTTCTCGGCCAGTCCGTCCGGCACCCGCTCGCCGAGCGTCTGCAGGGTCGCCCGGATGGCGGACGTCGCCGCACCGATGTCGGCGAGTCGCGCCCTCGCCTGGACCTGGCCCACTAGTTCGTGATGCTGCACGTCGGTCACCTCCCACGTCCGCTTCCCGTCGTACGCCCCGACGCCGTGTCGACGGCGCCGCGGCGTCGGCGGTCAGCGCTCGGCCCCGGGGTTTCGCCTCAGGCCAGCTTGCGTCGCGGATACCCCCGATGCCGGCCCTGACACCACGAGGCGCCCGCCTCCAGCAGGCGGAACGCGGTGATCGCTCAGCCAGGCCGGCCGGTGGCTCGGAGGCCAGCAGGCGTGGGTAGCGTGCGGGTCATGAGTGAGGACACCTTCCGCTCGGTGAACATCGAGCGCACCAGCGTCGGGAAGTACGTCGTGCGGAACGTCCGCGGCGGATCGCTGCCGATGGGTACGGGGGAGGACGGCGACTTCACGCCGGTGGAGCTGCTGCTGGCGGCGATCGGCGGCTGCACCGCGATCGACGTGGACCACATCACCAGCCGGCGCGCCGAGCCGATCCAGTTCTCCGTCGACGTCACCGGCGACAAGATCCGGGACGAGACCGGCGGAAACCGGATGGAGAACCTCCGGGTCGAGTTCACCGTGACGTTCCCGGCGGGCCCGGACGGCGACCGGGCGCGCGAGGCGCTGCCCCGGTCGTTGCAGCAGTCGCACGACCGGCTCTGCACCGTCTCCCGTACCGTCGAACTCGGCACGCCCGTCACCACCGTCGAGGCTGCCGGTCTCACCGGGGACTGAGGTTTCCGGACGCCGTCCTGGCTGGCGGTCGATTTGTCACGCGACCGTCACGCCACCGCGCGGGGGCCGTCATGACGCCGGGCATTCCTGGTGAGAGGAACCTCATCGCCGGGGGCAGGTGAATCATCATGGCCGGCCAGGGCAGGGTACGCCGGGCGGCGATCAGCGCCGGACTGATCCTGGCCGCCCTGTCCTCCGCCGGCTGCACCGGGGACCCGGCGCCACAGCCGTCCCCGCGGACGGCCAGCACGAGTCCGTCGAGCACCCTGGCCCGGGCCGAGATCGGCGCCCGGCTGACCGTCACCGCCGCCGTCGAGCGGGTCGTCGACGACGCCGCCTTCGTGGTCTGGGACGTCGACCTGGCCGACGACTCGCTGCTGGTGCTGACCCGTCAGGTCGTCGAGGCGGCGCCACCGCAACTGGTCACGGTCGAGGGCACCGTCGTCCGGTTCTCGTACCGTGACCTCGTCGGCCGTCCCGGGCTCGGTGACCCGGACGCGTATCGGTCGTTCGAGGGGCAGAAGGCGTTGGCGGCCGACCAGGTGACCGTGTGGCGGTGACCGACCGCGGACCTTCCGCCGTCGACTCCGACCGGCGTCCCGCGCCGGACGTCCAGCGTTGTCGACCGCCGAACAGCGATCGCCCAGTGCCGTCACCCGACGGCGAGCGGGGCCAGCGGCGCGGCCACGCCGGCAGCAGCCTCCCGGTCAGCTCGGGTGGTGGTCGAGCCGGTGGCGCAGCGTGTCGGCGAAGTCCTCGGCGGTGGTGAGCTGCTCGCGGAGCACGTCGACCCGGGCGGCGGCGACGGCGTGGAACATGCCGAGCCGCTCCCGCAGGGCCGGCCGTTCGGCGTCGTCCGCGGTGGACAGCGCGTCGAGGAGGCCGAGCAGCTCGCGCATCTCGTCGAGGGTGAAGCCGAGCGGCTTCATCCGCTTGACCACGACGAGCCGGTCCAGGTCGGTGTCGGTGTAGAGGCGGAAGCCGCCCTCGCTGCGGGCCGACGGGACGATCAGCCCGACCTCCTCGTAGTGCCGGATGGTGCGGATGCTCAGGCCCACCCGGTCGGCGGCCTCTCCGATCTGCATGAGCCGCCCGGTGGCGGGGGCGGACCGGTCGCCGCGACCCGGCATCAGTGGCCTCCGGTCAGGGTGCCGGCGAGGGTGCCGTGGATGGCGGCGCTGGGCTTGTTCAGCTCGACGATCTCGACGCGCTTGCCGCGGGCGGCGTACCTGGTGGTGACCGCGTCGAGGGCGGCGACGGAGGAGGCGTCCCACACGTGGGCGTGGGTCATGTCGATGACCACGTGCTCCGGGTCGTCGGCGTAGTCGAACTGGTAGACGAGGTCGTTGCTGGAGGCGAAGAAGAGCTCACCGTGCACCGAGTAGATGCGGGTGCCGCCGTCGGGGTCGAGGACGCTGGTGACCTCGACCAGGTGGGCGACCCGCCGGGCGAAGATCACCATGGCGGTGAGCACGCCGACGATCACGCCGATCGCGAGGTTGTGGGTGGCGAGCACGGCGCCGACGGTGGTGACCATGACCAGCGTCTCGCCCAGCGGCATCCGCCTGAGCGTGGCGGGGGCGACCGAGTGCCAGTCGAACGTCGACACGGCCACGATGACCATCACGGCCACCAGGGCGGCCATCGGGATGGCGGCGACGACGTCGCCGAGGCTGACCACCAGGATGAGCAGGAACACGCCGGCCAGGAACGTCGACAGGCGGGTGCGGGCGCCGGACACCTTGACGTTGATCATGGTCTGGCCGATCATGGCGCAGCCGCCCATGCCGCCGAAGAAGCCGGTGACGATGTTGGCCACGCCCTGGCCCCACGACTCGCGGGTCTTGTCGGAGTGGGTGTCGGTGATGTCGTCGACCAGCTTGGCGGTCATCAGCGACTCCATCAGGCCGACGAGTGCCACCCCGAGGGCGTAGGGGGCGATGAGGGCGAGGGTGTCGACGGTCCAGGGGATCTGCGGCAGGCCGAGGGTCGGCAGGCTGTCCGGCAGCCGGCCCTGGTCGCCGACGGTGGGCACGCTCATGCTGGCGCCCACGGTGATGACGGTCAGCACGGTGATCGCGACCAGGGGAGCGGGGACGACCCTGGTGAGCCGGGGCAGCCCGACGATGATCGCCAGAGCGAGGGCGACGAGCGGGTAGACCAGCCACGGCACCCCGAGCAGGTGGGGCACCTGCGCGGCGAAGATGAGGATGGCCAGGGCGTTGACGAAACCGACCATCACGCTGCGCGGGACGAACCGCATCAACTTCGCCACCCCGAGCACGGCCAGCAGCACCTGGAACAGCCCGCCGAGGATCACCGCGGCGATCAGGTAGTCCAGCCCGTGCTCCTTCGCCAGCGGTGCGACGACCAGGGCGATCGCGCCCGTGGCGGCGGAGATCATCGCCGGCCGGCCGCCGCAGAAGGCGATCACCACGGCCATGGTGAACGAGGCGAACAGCCCGACCCGGGGGTCCACGCCGGCGAGGATCGAGAAGCTGATCGCCTCGGGGATCAGCGCCAGGGCGACGACCAGGCCGGCGAGCACCTCGGTGCGGAACACCTTCGGCGACAGCCAGGACGGGCGGTTCAGGCGCGGCCGGGTGGCCGCGGACAGCACAGAAGACATACAGCCGTTTCCGTTCGGGGCGTGTGCGCCGAGCGCACACGCGTCGCCCTGCCCGTATCGGCAGGGTGTGGTCGTGCACTTCAGTACCGGTCGGACGTTTCCGGACCGTTTCCGGGCACCGTCGCCCGGGAGATGACCGCCAGGGGCCGTAGCCGCACCTCGACGACCTGCGCCAAACCTACCCTCCGGTGAGGGTAGGGTTCGCCGCTCGTGATGATCATCACCGGTGGTGCCGGCGAGCGGGCGGCGCGCGCCCGAAAGAATCTTGGTCAGGTGTCGTATCGGGCCGGTCGCCGGTCGTCTAGGGGGTGGAAGCGCCAACCGATCAAGGAGCGAGCGTATGAAACCGGTCCTGAACACCCTGGACGTCGTCGTGGCGGACATCGCCGCGTCGATCGCGTTCTACCGCCACCTGGGCCTGGACTTCCAGGTCGATCCCAGCTACGCCGAGCACGCCGGGTGCGACCTGCCCAACGGCCTGCACCTCATGCTCGACGAGGAGAAGTTCACCTCGACGGCCCGCCCCGGCTGGACCCGGGCCGCGGGCAGCCCGCCGATCTTCCTGGCGTTCCAGTTCGACACGCCGACCGAGGTCGACGCCACGTATGCCGAACTCGTCGCCGCCGGATACACCGGCTCCCGGGAACCGTGGGACGCCTTCTGGGGTCACCGCTACGCCACCGTGCTCGATCCCGACGGCAACGGCGTCGATCTGTACTGCCCGCTACCGGGCCGTGGCTGAGAAGGTGAACGACATGAGGTACGTGCTGATGTTCGCCGACACCGAGCAGTTCGCCGCCGACCTGGCCGCCATGGACGAGACCGAACGGGAACGGGCCTACGGGCGGGTGCGGCAGTGGTTCGCCGACAACGCCGACAAGATCAGAGGCCACACCCACCTGATGCCGCCGCACACCGCCACCACGGTCCGGTTGGAGGGCGGCGACCCGGTGATCACCGACGGACCGTTCGTGGAGGGCAAGGAGGTCATCTCCGGGTTCGCCGAGATCGACGTGGCCGACCTCGACGAGGCGCTGCGCCTGGTCAGGTCGTGGCCGGCCTGCCCGCTGGTCGAGATCCGGCCCGTCGCCGGGTGACCGCTGCGGCCGAGACCGAGCTGGCCCGCGTGGTACGCGATCACGCGGGCCGGCTCGCGGCCTCCCTGGTGTCGCTGATCGGGGACTTCTCCGCCGCCGAGGATCTGGTGGCCGACGCGGTCGAGGCGGCCCTGCGGCACTGGCCGACCGAGGGCATCCCGGCCAACCCGGAGGGCTGGCTCTACACGGTGGCCCGGCGGCGCGGCCTGGACGTGCTGCGCCGCCACGCGCGCTACCGGGACAAGCTCGTCCTGGCCGCGTGGCCACCGCCGGCGGCGGAGCCGGACGACCGGCTCCGGCTGATCTTCACCTGCTGCCACCCGGCGCTGCCGCGCAGCGCGCAGATCGCCCTCACCCTGCGCGTGGTGTGCGGCCTGACCACCGCCCAGATCGCCCGCGCGTTCCTGATCCCGGAGACCACGGTGGCGCAGCGGATCACCCGCGCCAAGCGGAAGATCGCCGACGCGGGGATCCCGTACCGGATCCCGGACACCGACGAACTCGGTGCCCGGCTGGCCCAGGTGCTGGCCGTGGTCTACCTGCTGTTCAACGAGGGCTACCTGTCCAGCACCGGCGACCGCGTGCAGTCGCGGGACCTGGCCGACGACGCCGAGTTCCTCGCCGCGATGCTCGCCGGTCTGATGCCCACCGAGCCCGAGGTCCTCGGCCTGCTGGCCCTGATCCGGCTGCACCGGGCCCGTGCCGCGGCCCGCTTCACCAGCACCGGCGAGATCGTCCGGCTGCCCGAGCAGGACCGCAGCCGGTGGGACCGGGAGGGCATCGCCGACGCGGCCCGGCTGATCGCCAAGGCCGCCGCGGCCCGGCAGCCCGGCCCGTACCAGTTGCAGGCCGCCATCGTGGCCGTGCACGCCGAGGCACCGACCTGGGCCGACACCGACTGGCCACAGATCGTGCTGCTGTACACCATGCTCGACGGCCTGGCGCCGTCACCGGTCACCAGGCTGCACCGGGCGATCGCGTTGCGATACGTCGCCGGGGCGCGGGCCGCGCTGAGCGAGGTCGACGACCTCGCCGAAGCGCTGTCCGGCTACCACCTGTGGCACGCCACCCGCGCCGAACTGCTGCGCGAGCTCGGCCACGCCGACCAGGCACGCGCCGCCGACGCGCGGGCGTTGGAGCTGACGGTCAACCCGGCGGAGCGGTCGCTGCTGCGGCAGCGGATCACCTGGGCCTGACCGGGTACGGCTCAGCCGGCTGCCGGCGAGGCGGCCGGTTTGCGGGCGTGGATGCGCTCGACCGTGCCCGCCTTGAGCCGTTCGGTCGCCACGACCTCGAATCCGGCGGCCTCCACCAGGGGTAGCTGGCGGCGGGTGAAGTGTTCCCCGGCCGCGCGGATCGTGATCCGCTCCAGCAACCACTGGGCGGCGCGGATCGGCCGCCAGCTGCTACCGATGTGGTCCACCAGCAGCAGCGTGCCGCCCGGCACCAGGACCCGGTACATCTCGGCGATCGCGGCGGCCGGGTCGGGGATGCTGCACAGCGAGAGCGCGCACGCCACCGTGTCGAACGACGAGCCGGCGAAGGGCAACTGCTCGGCGTCGCCTTCGCGCAGGTCGACCTCGCGGCCGAGAGCGGCGGCGCGCTCACGCGCGATGGCCAGCATCGCCGGGCTCAGTTCGAGCCCGGTGACGGTGGTGTCGGGCCGGTAGTGGGGCAGGTTCCGGCCGGTGCCGATAGCGACCTCGAGCACCCGACCCTGCGCGCGCTGACCGAGCCATTCGCGTCCGCCGGCGAACCAGACCCGCTCGAAGAAGGTGATCTGCTTGTCGTAGCTGGGCGCGGTCCTGTCCCACACCCGCCTCTGCCGCGCGGTCGGGGTCTCGCCCGTCCCGGGCCCTGCCGTGTCGGTCATGACCGTCCTCGTCTGTCTGCGGGCTTCCCAAGTTACAACCGCCGTGCGATCAGCACCGCCGGCCGGCAACCGCCGCGGCGGATGCCGTCGGCCGGCCACCGGTTGGCGGACCTGCACCAGCGGCGAGTGAGAATGAACCGGTGAACCGTCCGGCCGCGCCGTTGGCGAGACACCTGCTACGGGTGCGCGATCTGATCGACCGCGCGTACGCCCAGCAGCTCGACGTCCGTGCGCTGGCCCGCAGCGCCTCGGTCTCGCCGTCCTACTTCAGCCGCAGTTTCAAGGCCGCCTTCGGGCAGACCCCGTACCAGTACCTGATGAGCCGGCGGCTGGAACGCGCGAAGGCCCTGCTCCGCGCCGGGGAGCTGTCGGTCACCGAGGTCTGCCTCGCGGTCGGTTTCACCAGCCTGGGATCGTTCAGTGCCCAGTTCCGCCGCATCGTCGGCGAGAGCCCCACCGCCTACCGGCGGCGCGACGGCCAGGAGACGCTGGCCAGGGTGCCCGGCTGCTACGTCCGCATGTGGACCCGTCCACACCACTGACGGCCGGCGGCGGCAAGTGGGTCGTTTTCGAGAAGCCGGCGGATCCGCTGCATTCGTACCGTCGTGACCAGGACCGCGGACGAGCCGCGGCGACGGCACGGACGGGAGCCGCGATGCGGAGGATCACGTCAACGGACGGTACGACGCTCGCCTACGACCAACTGGGCGAGGGCCCGGCGCTGATCCTGGTGGCCGGCGCGGCCTGCGATCGCGGCGTCAACGCGCCGGTCGCCCAGGCGTTGGCCAAGGACTTCACGGTGCTCAACTACGACCGTCGGGGACGCGGCGACAGCGCCGACACGCCGCCGTACGCGCTCGCCCGGGAGGTCGAGGACATCGCGGCACTCGTGGCGGCGGCCGGCGGAACCGCCGGCGTCCTCGGGTTCTCCTCGGGCGCCGCGCTGGCCGCCGAGGCGACCGCCAGCGGGCTGCCCATCGAGCGGCTGGTCATGTGGGAACCGCCGTTCAGCACCGACCCCGACGGTCCACGGCGGGCGAAGGAATACGCCGACCGGCTCGCGGAGCTGCTGGCGGCCGACCGGCGGGGCGACGCGCTGGCGCACTTCATGACGCACGTGGGCGTCCCGCCGGAGGTGATCGCCGGCGCCCGCCGGTCGCCGTACTGGCAGGCCGGCCTCCGGTTGGCTCCCACCCTGGCCCACGACGCCGCCATCCTGGCCGACACCACCATCCCGGCGGCCCGCTACGCCGAGATCGCCGTGCCCACGCTCGTCCTGTCCGGCTCGGAGAGTCCCGAGTTCCTGCGGACCGCCGCCGAACAGACGGCCGGAGCGATCCCGGGCGCCCGGCACGACGTGCTGCCCGGCCAGGACCATAATGTGGCGGGCGAGAGCCTCGCGCCGGTCGTCGCCGCCTTCGCCGGCCGCTGAGTCGTCCGCCGACGCGGCTCGGCCAGCGATCCGGCTCGGCCAGCGATCCGGCTCGGTCAGCGATCCGTCGACAGGGAGCACCTGGTGATCACCGGTATGGCGTTGGTGTGCGTCAACGTCCTGGACATGGACGAGGCCCGCGACTTCTACGTCGGGAAGCTCGGCTTCGAGATCGACATCGACCAGGTACAGGACGGTTTCCACTGGATGGTCGTCCACGCGCCGGCCCAGCCGGAGGTGCCGCTGATGCTCGTGCTGCCCAATCCGCCCGTGGTGGACGGTGACGTGGCGAAACAGCTCCGGTCGCTGGTGGCGACCGGGCACCTGAGCGTCGGTGCGTTCGCCACGCAGGACTGCTGGGCCAGCTACCGGGACCTGCGGGCCAGAGGTGTCGAGTTCATCGAGGAGCCGGAGGAACGCTTCTACGGCATCGACGCCGCCTTCCGCGACCCGTTCGGAAACCACTGGCGGCTCACCCAACGGAAGCCGATCGTCACGCCCCCGCGGTGATCCGACGCCGCACACCGGTCACGGCCGGTGCGGTCGGCGCCGCACTCGCGGCCCCGGCCGTCCCGGCGACCACGGCTGCTGGTGCGGCGTCGCCGGCTGGTTCCCGCTAGTCCGTGCCCGCGTGAGCCGGGACGGCGACGGGTGAACCGGACCGCTCGGCCCGGTGCAGCAGCCCGGCGGCGACCAGCCCGCCGGCCAGGACGGCCACCGCACCCACGGTCTGGCCGGTGGCGAGCGCGTCGGCATAGGCGACGGTGACCGCCTCGCGGTCCGGCCCGGCGGCGGCGAGGGCCGCCGGGAACGATCCGGCGCCGGCCAGCGCGGTGGGCAGCAGCGCGGCGAACCGGGCGTTCAACACGGCGCCCAGCACGGCGATGCCGAGACTGCTGCCGACCTCCGTCATGGTGCCGTCGACCCCGGCGCCGGCGCCGGCCTTCTCCGCCGGGATGGCGCTCATCACCGCCTCGACGATCGCCGGGTTGGCCAGCGCGCAACCCGTACCCATCACCAGCAGGCCGGCGAGCAGCACCCCGTAGCCGTCGGACGGGCCGTGGGTGACGAGCGCGAGACCCGCCGAGAGCAGCCCCATGCCGACCGCGATGGCGGCCGGCAGGCCGAGCCGGCGGATCGCCACCGCGGCGGCGCCGCTGACGTTGAGCAGCACGATGGACAGGGCGAACGGGGCCATCCGCAGACCCGCCTCCCAGGCCGGGTAGCCGCGGACGAACTGCAGTTGCTGGGCGAGCAGGAACAGCGCGCCGGTCGCCCCGAAGGTGATCAGGACGACCCCGGAGACCGCGCCGACGAAGCGGCGGTTCCGGAAGAAGTGCATGTCCAGCATCGGGTCCGGGACCCGCTGCTCCCAACGGACGAAGAGCCAGAGCAGGAGCAGACCGGCCGCGGCCCCGCCGAGCACCTCGGCCGACGCCCAACCCCGTTCCGGCCCGGCGATGATCGACCAGACGATCGCCGTCAGGCCGGCGACGGAGAGCACCACCCCGCCCAGGTCGAGGCGACCGCCGGCCGGATCGCGGGACTCGGGGACCAGCGCGCGGCCCGCCACCAGGCAGACCAGCACGATCGGGATGTTCATCAGGAAGATGGCACCCCAGGGCAGGTGCGCCAGCACGGTTCCACCGATCGGGGGCCCGGCGGCGAACCCCAGCGCGCTGGTGGCCGCCCAGATGCCGATCGCCCGGGACCGCTCGGCCCCGGTGAAGACCTGCATGGCGACCGCCAGCGTGGCGGTGACCAGCAGGGCCCCGCCCACGCCCATCCCGGCCCGGGCCGCGATCAACTGCTCGGCGGTGCGCGCGAGCCCGGCGGCCAGCGAACCGAGCCCGAACAGGACCAGCCCGGCGAGCAGCATCCGGCGGCGTCCGTACCGGTCGACGGCGCTGCCGGCGGTGAGCAGCAACCCCGACAGCACCAGCGCGTACGCGTTGATCATCCACTGCACGTCGGCGGTGCTGGCGTGCAGCTCGGCGGTGAGCACCGGCACCGCCACGGTGAGGACGGTGTTGTCCAGCACCACGACGAGCTGGGCCAGACAGAGCACGGCCAGGATCAGCCACCGGGTGCGGGACGGCCGTGGCGGCCCGTCCGACCGGCCCGGCGTCGCGTCGCCCAGCGGGCCGGGCGGCGCGACGGCAGCCGGGTCGGCGCTCATCGCTTCGGCGCGAAGCGGGCGAGCGGGTTGGCCAGGGTGCCGGCGAACTGGAGCGCGGCGGACGGGTCGGCCAGGTCGACCATCTGCTGGTTGTTGCGCAGCTGCAGGCGGTTGAGGCAGGACAGCGCGAACTCCGCGGCGAACAGGTCGTGGCGGTGCAGCCGGTCGGCCAGGTGGGGCACGCTGTCGGCGTAGTCGGCGGCGCACTCGGCGACCGTCCGCCAGAAGTCGTCCTCGGCCAGCACGCCCTCGCCGTGCAGGATTGCCGCGAGGTGGCGGAGGAAGCAGTCGAAGACGTCGGTGAAGATGGACAGGATCTTCTCGTCCTCCGGAATGGCCGCCCGGATCCGCCGTACCCGCTCGGGCAGGTCCGCCTCCGGGTCCATCACCACGATCTCCTCGGCGATGTCCTTGAAGACCACCCGCTCGACCGCGCCGGCGTGCAGGACGAGGATGACGTTCTCGCCGTGCGGCATGAACGCCAGGTCGTAGGCGTAGAGGCTGTGCAGCAGCGGCACCAGGTAGGCGTCCAGGTAGCGGCGCAGCCAGTCCGCCGGCGCCAGGCCCGACTCGGCGATCAGGGCCCCGGCGAGCGAGCGGCCGTCCCGGTCGACGTGCAGCAGCGAGGCCATGGTGGCGAGCCGGCGGCCCGGCTCCAGCCCGCCGACCGGGCTCTCCCGCCAGAGCGCGGCCAGCATCTTCCGGTACGGGGAGTACCGGTCGGTGGCCGTCTCGTACTGGCGGTGCCGGTAGCCGATCGCGGCCCGCTCCCGGATGATCGACAGCCGAGTGCGCTTGAGCACCGGATCGTTGTCGATCAGGTCGGCCAGCCAGTCGTTGATCGCCGGGGTGGCCTCCATGTACGCGGCGGACAGCCCGCGCATGAAGCCCATGTTCAGCACCGACAGGGCCGTCTTGACGTAGTGCTTCGTCGGGTCGGTGACGTTGAAGAACGTGCGGATCGACTGCTGGGCGAGATACTCGTCCGGCCCTTCGCCGAGGCAGACCAGCCGGCGCCGGGCCACCTCGCCGGCGAAGGTGACGGCGAGCTTGTTCCACCACTGCCACGGGTGCACCGGGATGAGCAGGTAGTCGGCCGGGTCCAGGCCGAGCCCGGTGAGCACGCCGGCGAAGTGCGCGATCGTGTCGGCGCCCAGCTCGGCCCGCACCAGCGTGTCGTAGTCCAGGTCGGCGGCGCAGGTGAAGGTGGTGTGGTCGCGGTTCGCGGCCAACCAGAGCAGCCGCACGGGCGCGGCCGCCTCCGGGGCGTAGCGGTGGTACTCGTGCACCCCGAACCCGATCCGGCCGTTGTTCGCCACGAAGCACGGGTGGCCCTCGGTCATGCCCGTCTCGATGGCCTGGAAGTCCGCCCGGGCCAGCTCGGCGGCGCTCACCGGCGGCTTGCCGAGCTTGTAAGCGGTGCCGGCCAGGGTGGAGGTGATCTCCTCCAGGTAGACCGGCAGGATCGCGTCGGTGAGCCCGAGCGCGCCGCGCAGTTCCAGGCACAGGTCGACGGCGTCGAGCGGCAGCTCCTCGCCGTCCCGCTGCCGGGTGATGCTGTCGGCGTCGACCTGCCAGTGGTCGAGGGCGAGTCGCTGGGCGGCGAAGCGGTACGTCACGGCGCCGTCGTCGCTGCGGACCAGCCACCGGCCGTCGTCGGTCGGCTCGGGGACGACGAGGCGCTCGTGGGTGAACTCGGCGAGGGCCTTGCGCACCAGCAGCCGGTTGGCCGTCGCCCAGGCGTCGGGGGTCAGGTGGTCCACGGCGGCGGTCGGGTTCACGCGGGCACCCCTTCTCGGGTCGCGGTCAGGAACTGGTCCCGGGTGCAGACGCTGAGCAGCGCCTCCTTCTCGGGCTTGCGGATCGGGCCGACGACGGTGAAGCCCACCGCGGCGTTGAGCGCGTGGACGGCGCTGTTGCGCACGTCCGGTTCGACCACCACCCGCCGGGTGGCCGGGTCGGCGAAGAGCCACGCCATCACCGTGGTGATCACCGCACGGGTGAAGCCGTGCACCGGCCGCTCGGCGGGGGCGCAGAGGAAGTGCATGCCGACGTCGCCCTCCGCCGGGTCGTACAGGCCAACGAGTTCGACCCGGGCGGGGTCGTACCGCTCGGCGAGGAAGGCCGGCTCGCCGCGCCACAGGCCCAGGTAGGCGTCGTGGTGCGGGTGCGCGGCGATCCGCCGGTACTCGGCCGCGACCTGGGCCACGTCGGCGTCCTGCATGAGCCAGAACGCGGCCTTGGGGTCGGTGACCCAGCGGTGCAGCTGCGGGGCGTCGGCGTCCGGGTCGAGGGGGCGCAACGCGAACTCGCCGAGCTGGGCGTCGATCCGGGTGAACCCGGCCATCACGCCACCCCCGCCGGCGCGCCGAACTCCTGGAAGGCGATGCTCTTCTCGATCGGGTAGTGCTCGCGGCCGGTCAGCTCCCGGATGATCCACGAGTTGCGGTACGGACCCATGCCCAGGTCGGGTGAGGTGATGCTGTGCGTGTGGGTGCCGGCGTTCTGCAGGAAGATCTCCCGGCCGGTGTGGTCGATGCTGTAGTTGCGGGCCACCTCGAACCGGCCGCGGCCGTCCCGACGGATCCGATCGCGGATCGGGGTCAGGAACTCGGGAACCCGGTAGTGGTAGCCGGTGGCCAGCACCAGCCCCTCGGTGTCCAGGGTGAAGTCGCGGCCCTGCTCCACCTGGCGCAGCCCGAGGGCGTACGTCCCGGTCGCGGCGTCGTGGCTGGCGCTGGTCAGCTCGGTGTTGGTGAGCAGCCGGGTCGGCACCGGCCCGTGCACGCTGTGGGCGTAGAGCTGGTCGTAGATGTCGTTGATCAGGTCGGCGTTGATCCCCTTGAACAGGCCCTTCTGCTCGGCCTCCAGCCGGTAGCGGGTCGGCTCGGGCAGCGCGTGGAAGTAGTCCACGTAGTCCGGTGAGGTCATCTCCAAGGTCAGCTTGGTGTACTCCAGCGGGAAGAACCGGGGCGAGCGGGTGACCCAGTTCAGCTGGTAGCCGTGGCCACCGATGTCGCCGAGCAGGTCGTGGTAGATCTCCGCGGCGCTCTGCCCGCTGCCCACGACCGTGATGCTGCGCTTGGCCCGCAGCGCCTCCCGGTGCTCCAGGTACCGGGAATTGTGGATCAGGTCGCCGCCGAGACCGGCGCAGGCGTCCGGGACGTACGGCGGGGTGCCGGTGCCGAGCACCAGGTGCCGGGCCCGGTGGGTGACCGGCCCGTCCGCCGTGTCGGCGTGCGCCACGTAGCGGCCGTCGGCCTTGTCGTACTCGACGGCGGTGACGGCGTGCCCGAAGCGCAGGTTCGGCAGCTTCCCGGCGGCCCACCGGCAGTAGTCGTTGTACTCCGCGCGGAGCGGGAAGAAGCTCTCCCGGATGTAGAAGGGGTAGAGCCGGCCGGTCTCCTTGAGGTAGTTGAGGAAGGAGTACGGCGAGGTCGGGTCGGCGAGGCTGACCAGGTCGGCGATGAACGGCGTCTGCAGCCGGGTCGACTCGAGCAGCATCCCGGGATGCCAGTCGAAGCCGTCCCGGGCCTCCAGGAACACCCCGTCCAGGTCGTCGATCGGTGCGGTCAGGCAGGCCAGGCCGAGGTTGTACGGGCCCAGGCCGACGGCGATGAAGTCGTGGGTCGACATGCGGTTCTCCAAACGGCGGGGCGTCAGCCGACCGGGCAGGACAGCTCGGCGGCCGAGCTGGCGCGGGCGTACCAGGCGGCGTGCTCGGCGATCAGGTCGAGGACGTGGGCGATGTCGGCCACCGTGGTCTCGGGGTTGAGCAGGGTGAACTTCAGGTAGTGGGCACCGTCCACCTTGGTGCCGGCCACCAGGGCGGCGCCGGAGGCGGCCAGCGCCTCCCGGGCGTGCAGGTTCGCCTCGTCGGTCAGGCTCGGGCCGGCGCCGTCGGGGAGGTAGCGGAACACCACGGTGCTCAGCTGCGACCGGGCGGCCACCTGGAAGCGGGGATCGGCGTCGAGCAGTTGCCAGGCCTCGGCCGCGAGGTCGACCACCCGGTCGAAGAGCGCGCCGACGGCGTCCGGGCCCATGATGCGCAGGGTCAGCCAGAGCTTGCACGCGTCGAAGCGGCGGGTGGTCTGGATGCTCTTGTCGACCTGGTTGGGGATGCCCTGCTCGGCGGCCCGGGCGGGGTTGAGGTAGTCGGCGTGCCAGGTGGCGTGCCGCAGCATCCGCCCGTCGCGGACCAGCAGCGCGCTGGAGCTGACCGGCTGGAAGAAGGACTTGTGGTAGTCGACGGTCACCGAGTCGGCCCGCTCGATGCCGTGCAGCAGGTGCCGGCGGGTGGGGGAGACCAGCAGGCCGCAACCGTAGGCCGCGTCGACGTGCAGCCACACCCCGGCCGCCGCGCAGATCTCGGCGATCTGGGTCAGCGGGTCGATGGTGCCGAAGTCGGTGGTGCCAGCGGTGGCCACGACGGCCATCACCACCAGGCCCTCGCGCCGGCAGCGGTCGATCGTGCGGGCGAGCTCGTCGGTGCGCATCCGCCGGCCTGCGTCGGTGGGCACGGTGAGGACCGCGTCGCTGCCCAGCCCGAGCATCTTGGCGGCCTTCTGCACGCTGAAGTGTCCGGCGGCGGAGGTGACGATCCGCAGTCGGGCGAGCACCTCCGTCCGGGCCGGGCGGGTCGCGGCCGCGCCGACCACCCGGCGGTACGCCTCCTCGCGAGCCAGCAGCATCGCCTGCAGGTTCGACTGGGTGCCGCCGCTGGTGAAGACGCCGTCGGCGGCGGCGCCGAGGCCGATCCGCCCGGCCGTCCACTCGATGAGCCGCCGCTCCATCAGGGTGGCCCCGGCGCTCTGGTCCCAGGTGTCCAGCGAGGAGTTGACCGCGCTGAGCATCGCCTCCCCGAGCAGCGCCGGGATCACCACCGGGCAGTTGAGGTGGGCCAGGTAGCGGGGGTGGTGGAACCACACCGCGTCGCGCAGCCAGAGCTCGTTCAGTTCGTCGAGGGCGGCGTCGGTGTCACCCAGCGGCCGGTCCAGGTCGATGCCGGCGATCAGGGGAGCCAGCGCCTCCGGCGTGACGCCGGTGAACGGCCGGTCCGCGCCGGCCACCCGGTCGGCCACCCGGTCCACACCCTGGCTCAGTACGCGCTGGTAGCGCGCGACCGAACCGGCGTTGAACAGGTGGGCCCGGGCGGCGGACAGGTCGGGGACGGCCCCGGTCGACGAGCTGTCGAGCGTGCTTCCGGTCAGGCTCATGCAGGTCCTCAGGTCGAGGTGGACATGATGGGCGCCGAGCGCCGAAGTTAGGTTAGCCTAACCTAACAGATCGTCAAGTGGGGGGTCGGCGGTTCATCCCACCGGGGCCACGTCCCCCACGGCCGGGCGCCGGTCGGGCGCCTCGACCAGCAGCCGGCGGGGGCGGTGTCGCCGCTGATGTGCGATGCCGAGCACGACGCCGGCGGCCATCAGCACGATGGACGCGACAGCGACCGGGGCGTAGCCCACGCGTTCGGCGGCTGCCAGCCCGACCGAGGAAGCCACGAACGAACAGACCAGCCCGAACGACGACAGCACGGTGAAGTCGGTGCCGCCGGTGTCGGGCCGCGAATAGTCCATGTTGACCGTGTAGAGCACCACGTTCGCCACCGTGTACGCCGCCAGGAAGCAGCAGAGGGCGACCACCGTCCCGGCCAGCGGTGCGCGCCCGTTCATCAGCGGCAGCAGCAGCACCGTCGACAGCCCCAGCGTCACCCCGCCGGCCACCAGCACCCAGCTCCGCCCGAGGCGGGCGATGCCGAAGCCGGCCAGCAGACCGGCCACGATCGCCGGTGCGCTGGTCACCACCCCGGTCACCACGCCGATCCGGCCCAGCGACCAGCCGGCGTCGACCAGGGCCGGCGTGACCAGCGCGTAGGCCATCCCCGCGCCGACGTAGACCAGCGGCACCACCCCGAAGGTCCACCACCGGCAGCCGGGCTGACCGAACACCGACAGCAGCGCCCGGTAGGCCGCGCCGACCCGGGGGACCCGGTCGGTGCGGGTGGGCTCCCGGAAGCGCCACACCACCAGCAGCCCGACGGTGGTCAGGGCGGCCAGCAGGCCGATCGCCGGTACCCAGCCGACACGGTCGTAGACCAGCACGCAGGCGCCACCGCCGAGCAGGTTGCCGAGATAGCTGGCGGCCACCTGGATGCCGTTTCCCACGCCCCGGGCCGACTCGGTCAGCAGCCGGACGGCGACCGCGTCCACCGCGATGTCCTGGGTGGCGGAGAAGAAGACGTACGCCGCGCAGATGGCGACCACCGGGCCGAGCTGCTCGGCGGGGCGGGTGAACGGCAGCAGCGCCAGCAGGGCCAGCACCAGGGCGGCCTGGAGCACCAGCAGCCAGGACCGGTGGTGGCCGCGGTGGCGGGACCCGTAGCGGTCGAGGATCGGCGCCCAGAGGAACTTGATCGGCCAGATCAGGCCGACGACCTGCAGCAGCGCCAGGGTGTCCAGCGACGTCCCGCCGTCGCGCAGGATGGCGGTCAGCCCGACGGTGATGAAGCCGATGCCGAGGTACTGGGTGACGTACAGCGCGGTCAGCGTGCCGAGGCGGCCCTTCACGCGGCTCTCCAGTAGCCGAGCGAGGTGAGCTGGTGCTTGTCGACGCCCAACGTGCGCCGGATGTGCCGGGTGATGGTGCGGGTGGCGGCCGCCTCGCAGGCGACCCAGTAGTGGGCCGAGTCGCTGGCGGGCAGTGCGCTGCAGACCGTGTCGACCAGGTGCTGACCGGTGTCCTGGCGGGGCACCCAGGTGACGTCGTGGTGTGCCCGGGTCCGCGGCGCGAGCGCCTTCTCACCCTCGTGGGCGTACTCCAGCCAGACCGTCGCCGGGATGTCGGCGCCGGCGTCGAGCAGGCTGTTCACCGCCGGCAGGGACGCCGCGTCACCGACCAGGTAGAGGTGCTCGGGCTCGGGGTCCGGCAGCCGGAACGCGCTGCCCTGAACGGTCGCGTCGATGGTGTCGCCGATCTGCGCCGTGGTGGCCCACCGGGCGGCACAGCCGTCGTGGAGGGCGAATTCGAGAGTGAACCGCCCGGTGGCCGGGTCGGGGTCCACCAACGTGTAGGCGCGCTGGTGCGCCCGGCCGTCGTTGTCGAACCACAGCCGGATCCACATCGTCGGGTGGACCCCGCACGCCTCCAGCAGGCCACCGCCGTCGAGGAGCAGCCGCTGGTAGTGCCCGTCGACCGACTCGGTGCCCAGCACGGTCAGCCGGAAGTCCCGGCCTCCCATGGCCTTGAGCGCCAGGGCCTCCCAGTTCCGTTTCACGCACCCCTCCAGGCAAGGTCTGCCTTCGTTAGGGCAGGGTAACCTAAGTTGACGGTCGACAGAACAGGCGTGTCCCCGACACCGGCCCGCGAGGGCGTCGAGGCTGGTCGATGGCATGCGCGGGGTGGCGCGACGACGCCGCCGGGCCGACCGGCACCCCGGCCCGGCCCCTCCGCACCGGCGTAGCTAAGGACAGCGCACCATGATCTATCAGGAGAAGATCTCCGGCCTCGGCGAGTTGTCGCTCGTGACCGTGGCACCCGACCGGCACGCCGAACTGCTGCACGGCTGGGTCACCCAGCCCCGCAACTCGTTCTGGGGGATGGGTGGCCACACCGTCGAGCAGGTGCACGAGATCTACGCGTTCATCGACAGCCTGCCAACCCACCACGCCTACCTGATCACCGTCGACGACGAGCCGGTCGGGCTCTTCCAGACCTACCAGCCCGGGGCCGACCCGGTCGGCGAGCGCTACCCGGTCCAGCCCGGCGACATCGGGATGCACCTGCTGCTCAACCCCGGCCGGCGGTACGCCCGCGGCCTGACCACCGCGATCGGTCCCGCGCTCGCCCGGTTCCTGTTCCGGGACCCGGCCGCGCAACGGATCGTGGTGGAGCCGGACGTGCGCAACCAACTGGCCCTGCGTCGCCTGGAGTCCGAGGGCTTCACCTTCGGCTCCGAGATCGACATGCCGGACAAGCGCGCCCAGCTCGCCTTCCTGACCCGGGCCCGGTTCGAGGCGGACCACCCCGACCCTGGAGTGAGCCCGTCGATCCGCTAGCTGGCCGCCAGGCGGATCCCGAGCGCGACGAAGGCGACGGCGCAGATCCGGTTGATCCGACGTGACCAGCGGCCGTCGGCCAACCGGCCGGCGAGCCGCCCAGCGCCGGCGCCCAGGGCGATGTCGACGGCGAGCTGCACCGCCACGAACAGCGCGCCGAGCAGGACGAGCTGGGCGGTGACGTCACCGGCTGCCGGGTCGACGAACTGGGGCAGGAAGGCCACGCTGAACAGGATCATCTTCGGGTTGAGCAGGTTGGTCACCAGCCCGCGCAGGAATGCCCGGCTGGCCCGGCCACCCTGCTCCGTCACCGCGTCGACGGGACCGCCGGCGCCGCGTAGCGCCCGTACGCCGAGGACGATCAGGTACGCCGCGCCGGCCCAGCGGATCGCGGTGAACAGCACCGGCGACGCCGAGACCAGCGCGGCGAGACCGCAGACGACCGCCGCGACGTGCACCGCCTCCCCGGCGGCGACGCCGAGCGCGGCGACCACCCCGGCGCGGGTGCCGTAGCGGGCGGCGTTGGCCAGGACGAACATCATGTCCGGACCGGGAGTGACCATGAGCACGACGATGGCGGCGAGGTAACCGGCGAGGGTCGCCGCGGACACACCGAGCATCCCTCAGCCCTCCCCGGCCCCGTCGAGCAGGGCCTGCCGCAGTGCCAGCCGGTGCTCGCGGCGGATCTCCGCCTCGCGGTAGCGGCGCCGGTCGCCGTCGGTCTGCGGCAGCAGCGGCGGGACGGTGCGGGGCTGGCCGGCGTCGTCGATGGCGACCATGACCAGGTGCGCGGTGGCCACGTCGGTGGGTGGCACCGCGCGGTCCCAGCGGTCCGCGGTCACCTTGACGGCCACCTCCATCGAGCTGCGGCCGGCCCAGGTGATCCGGGCGTCGACGTGGACCACGTCGCCGACCCGCACCGCGCGCAGGAACGCGGTCTCGTCGATCGCGGCGGTGACCGCCGGCCCGTCGGAATGCCGCGCGGCGACCACCCCGGCGACCGAGTCGATGAGATTGAGGATCCGGCCGCCGTGGACCGTGCCCATCAGGTTGGTGTGGTGCTGGTCCATGATCTGCGACAGGGTCAGGTGCGACGCCGACGGGGGTCGGCCGGCGATGGTGGTGGTGTCGTGCACAGCGGTAGTCCGTCCTCGGGAAGCACACCGTCGATCCCGCCGGCGCGCACGTCGAGGAACACGCTCGTGGCGCGTCACCCGCCCGACCCACCCGCGAGGTCGACGGCAGCGCACACACCTCGTGTGCGCAGCGCGGGCAGGTCTTCGGACTCGCGGGCGCGACCGGGCGTGCCGGTCTCCTACTGGCCGTCGCTTCCCAGACCTCGCGGTCCAGTGCGTGGTGACGGCGGTCGTTCCCACTCACCGCTGCGGGGCAGTCCCGGACTTGCACCGGGTTCCCTCTTACGACGCCCGGCCGAACCCGGCCGGGCGAACCAGCGCCGGGTGACAGCCTATTCGATCGACGACGCTCTGCCTCCATCGCGGGCGCTGGCAAGGGTGATTCGGGCCGGCACCCGGCCGAGCCGAATCGGAGCACCGGCCGGAGCCGGGAAGGTCCGAAGGGACCTTCCCGGCTCCGGCGCGGGCGCCGACCGCGGTCAGCCGGCCGACAGGTCGGGCTTCCGGTTCGGACGGAGGTACCGGGCGTAGGCACCGGTGGTGAAGAACGCCGGCAGGTCCTCGCCGAGGGCGGTGTCCTCGACGATCCGTGCGGCCTGCTCGGCGCGGTCCCGCTCGGTGCCTTCGCGTCCCGTGGTCAGGGCGGTGAGTTCCGCCGCGAGGATCGATCGGACCAGGTCCTCCGTCACGCAGCCGCCGTCGGCCAGCGGAGTGCCGTGGTGCAGCCACTGCCAGACCTGGCAGCGGGCGATCTCGGCGGTCGCGGCGTCCTCCATCAGGTTCCACAGCGCCACCGCGCCGGTGCCGCCGAGCCAGGCGTCGACGTAGCGCAGCGCCACCGCGATGTTGGACCGCAGTCCCGCGGCGGTGACCTGGCCCGGGGTCTTGTCGACGGCGAGCAGGTCGGCGGCGGTGACACTGACGTCGTCCCGGAGCCGGGCGAGCTGGTTCGGCCGCTCGCCCAGCACCGCGTCGAACTCCGCCCGGCAGGTGTCGACCAGGCCCGGGTGGGCGACCCAGGAGCCGTCGAACCCGTCGCCGGCCTCCCGCCGCTTGTCCGCCCGCACCCGGCCGAGGGCCACCTCGTTGACCTCCGGGTCCCGGCTGGGGATGAACGCGGCCATCCCGCCGATGGCGTGCGCCCCGCGCCGGTGACACGTCGAGACGAGCAGTTCGGTGTAGGCGCGCATGAACGGCACGGTCATGGTGACCTCGGACCGGTCCGGCAGCACGAAGTCCGGCCACTGCCCGAAGTTCTTGATGACACTGAAGATGTAGTCCCACCGTCCGGCGTTGAGCCCCGCCGAGTGCTCGCGCAGCTCGTACAGGATCTCCTCCATCTCGAAGGCGGCGGTGATGGTCTCGATCAGGGTGGTGGCCCGGATGGTGCCCTGCGGCAGGCCCAGGTACCGCTGGGCGAAGACGAAGATGTCGTTCCACAGCCGCGCCTCGCGGTGGCCCTCCAGCTTCGGCAGGTAGAAGTAGGGCCCGGCGCCGGCGTCGAGCTGCCGTCGGGCGCAGTGGAAGAGGTAGAGCCCGAAGTCGACCAGGCTGGCCGAGATTGGCCGGCCGTCCACCGCGATTCCCTTCTCCACGAGGTGCCAGCCGCGCGGCCGGACCACGATCGTGGCCAGCTCCTCACCGAGGGCGTACCGCTTGCCACGCGGGTCGGTGAAGTCGATCCGCCGGTCCAGGGCGTCGATCAGGTTGAGCTGCCCGCTGATGACGTTGTGCCAGGTCGGGGCGGTGGCGTCCTCGAAGTCGGCGAGCCACACCTTGGCGCCGGAGTTGAGCGCGTTGACGGTCATCTTGCGGTCGGTGGGTCCGGTGATCTCGACCCGCCGGTCGACGAGACCGGGTGCGGGCGGGGCCACCCGCCAGGTGGGGTCGGCGCGGATCCCGGCGGTCTCCGGGAGGAAGTCGGGCAGTTGGCCGGTGGCGTACCGGTCGCGGCGGGCCCGGCGGGTGTCCAGCAGCGCCACCCGCCGGGCGGCGAACTCGCTGTCCAGCGCGACCAGGAAGTCCAGCGCCTCGGGGGTGAGGACCTCGTCGAACCGTTCGGCCATCGGGCCGATGACCTCGTACCTCATGCGAACTGCTCCTCCTCGGTGGAGCCGCGCAGGGCGGTGGTCTCGGCGGCCGGGTTGAGCACGGTGCTGATCAGGTCGAAGTAGCCGGTGCCCACCTCGCGCTGGTGCTTGACCGCGGTGTAGCCGGCCGGCTCGGCGGCGAACTCCCGCTCCTGCAGCGCCACGTAGGCGGACATGCCGTCGGCGGCGTAGCCACGGGCCAGGTCGAACATCGAGTAGTTGAGGGCGTGGAAGCCGGCCAGGGTGATGAACTGGAACTTGTATCCCATGTGGCCGAGCTCCCGCTGGAACTTGGCGATGGTCGCGTCGTCCAGGTGCTTGCGCCAGTTGAACGACGGCGAGCAGTTGTAGGCGAGCAGCTGGTCCGGGTACTCGGCCTTGATTGCCTCGGCGAAGCGGCGGGCGACCTCCAGGTCCGGGGTGCTGGTCTCCATCCAGAGCAGGTCGGCGTGCGGGGCGTACGCCAGGCCGCGGGCGATGCACGGCTCGACCCCGGAACGCACCCGGTAGAAGCCCTCGGCGGTCCGCTCGCCGGTGACGAACGGCCGGTCCCGCTCGTCCACGTCGGTGGTGAGCAGCGTGGCGGCCTGGGCGTCGGTGCGGGCGATGACCACCGAGGGCACGCCCGCGACGTCGGCGGCGAGCCGCGCCGCCTCGAGGGTACGGATGTGCTGGCCGGTCGGGACGAGCACCTTCCCGCCGAGGTGGCCGCACTTCTTCTCGGCGGCGAGCTGGTCCTCCCAGTGCACCCCGGCCGCGCCGGCCGTGATCATCGCGGTCATCAGCTCGTACGCGTTGAGCGGTCCGCCGAAGCCGGCCTCGGCGTCGGCGACGATCGGCGCCAGCCAGTCGGCTCCCCCGGTGTCGCCCTCGGCGGTGGTGATCTGGGCGGCGCGCAGCAGGGCGTTGTTGATCCGGCGCACCACCGCAGGCACCGAGTTGGCGGGGTAGAGGCTCTGGTCGGGGTAGGTGTGCCCGGCGAGGTTGGCGTCCGCGGCCACCTGCCAGCCGGAGAGGTAGATCGCCTTGAGGCCGGCCCGGACCATCTGCACGGCCTGGTTGCCGGTGAGCGCGCCCAGGGCGTGGATGTAGTCCTCGCTGTGCAGCAGGCGCCACAGCCGTTCCGCCCCGTGCCGGGCCAGGGTGTGCTCCTCCTGGATCGCCCCGCGCAACCGCACCACGTCCTCGGCGCGGTAGCTGCGCCGCACCCCCTGCCAACGCGGATCGGTCTCCCACTCGGTACGCAACTGCTCAACGGCGTTCTGCATGATGTCGTCCTCTCGAATGTGCGGTGACGCCGGTAGACCCGGACGTGCGGCGTGGCGGCGGGAATTCGACGCCGACCCGGCGTGTCGCCAACGGTCACACGACGTCGAGGGCCGGTCGAGGGACGGAAGAAGCCAAGTTCTGGGAATTTTCCACGCCATTTTGCGAAGTTGTGAACGGGTATATTTGCACCCTGCAAATGACGCTGGACGGGGGACGAGCAGCGGGGAGGTGAGGGCCGTCGCCAAGACCTTCGCGGGCGCCCGGCTGCGCCGGATGCGCGAGGACCGTGCGCTGAGCCAGTCGCACCTCGCCCGCCTGCTGAACATTTCGCCCAGCTATCTCAACCAGATCGAACACGATTCGCGGCCGCTGACCGTCCCGGTGCTCATGCGCATCACCGAGGTGTTCGGCGTCGATCCGACCGTCTTCGCCCCGCGGGACACGCCACGGCTGGTCGCCGGGTTGCGCGAGGCGCTCCCCGGCCGGGCGGGCGTCGCCGACCTCACCGAACTCGCCACCCGGCTGCCCGAGGTCGCGGAGGCCGTCATCGAGCTGCACCGGCGGTACCGGCAGGCGGACGAGCAGCTCGCCGAGCTGCTGGGCGACCGTGAGACGATCGGCCGCAGCCCGCACGACCAGGTGACCGAGTTCTTCTACCGGCGGCAGAACTACGTACCGGATCTGGACGAGGCGGCGGAACGACTCGCCGCGAGCATCGGACTCCGCCGTGGCGAGGTCCGAGCCGTCCTGCAGGACCGGCTCGCCCAGCGGCACGGCGTCCACGTCCGCCGCGACGACGCCGCCTCGCTCGGCGACGAACTGCACCGCTACCGCCCGCAGACCCGCACCCTGCACCTGTCGACGTCGTTGCGACCTGGGCAGGAGGCCATGCGAATGGCGGCGCAGATCGCGCTGCTGGAGTTCGCCGACGTGATCGACGAAACCGTGGAGGAGGAGCGGTTCGACGAGACGCAGACCCAGATCCTCACCCGGGTCGGGCTGGCGAACTACTTCGCCGCCGCGCTGATCCTGCCGTACGAGCAGTTCCTGACGGCGGCGGAACAGCGCCGGTACGACATCGACCTGCTCACCCAGCACTTCGCGATGGGCTGGGAGACGGTCTGCCACCGGCTCAGCACGCTGCAACGCCCCCGGGCGCGTGGTGTGCCCTTCTCGTTCGTCCGGGTCGACCGGGCCGGCAACATGTCCAAACGCCAGTCCGCCACCGGCTTCCCGTTCTCCCACACCGGCGGCACCTGCCCACTGTGGAACGTCTACGAGGCGTTCAGCTCGCCCGGGCGGGTGGTCGTCCAGGTCGCCGCGATGCCTGACGGGCAACGCTACCTGTGGATCGCCCGCACCATCACCCGTCACCACGGCGGCTACAACCAGCCGGGAAAGGTCTACGCGATCGGCCTGGGCTGTGAGACGAGGCACGCCGACCGGCTGGTCTACTCCGCCGGGATGGACCTGCACGCGGCCGAGGCGGCCACACCGATCGGCCCCGGCTGCAAGACCTGCGAACGGATGACCTGCCCGCAGCGGGCGGCGCCGCCGATCAGCCGCCGGCTCGACCTGGACGAGAACCGCAGCACCTTCATCCCGTACCCGTTGAAGGACTGAACCGGTCCGGCCGCCGGCGGGCCGGGCGGGACGACGCGCGTCCCGCCCGGCCCGGGCGGGTCAGCTTCCGCGAAGCTCAGCGGCGGCGGCCACCAGATGTTCGATGGACGCCTCGACCTCCGGGTAGGCGCGCGTCTTGAGGCCGCAGTCGGGGTTCACCCAGAGGCGCACGGCCGGTACCACCGCCACCGCTCGCCGCAGTGCCTCGACGACCTCGTCGTGGGACGGCACCCGGGGCGAATGGATGTCCCAGACGCCGGGCCCGACGCCGCGGCGGTAGCCGATCGCGGCGAGGTCGTCGAGGACCTCCATCTTCGAGCGGGACGCCTCGATGCTGGTGACGTCGGCGTCGAGGGCGTCGATGGCGGTGATGACCTCGCCGAACTCGGAGTAGCACAGGTGGGTGTGGATCTGGGTGTCGTTGGCGACGCCGCAGGTGGCCAGGCGGAACGCCCCGACCGCCCAGTCCAGGTACGCCTTCTGGTCGGCCCGGCGCAGGGGCAGCGTCTCGCGCAGCGCCGGCTCGTCGACCTGGATCACCCGGATGCCGGCCGCCTCGAGATCACGGCACTCGTCGCGCAGGGCGAGTGCCATCTGGTCGGCGGTGTCGGCCAGCGGCTGGTCGTTACGGACGAACGACCAGGCCAGGATCGTCACCGGGCCGGTGAGCATCCCCTTCACCGGCCGGTCGGTCAGCGACTGAGCGTAGGTGGACCAGTCGACCGTGATCGGTGCCCTGCGGGCTACGTCGCCGTAGATGATCGGCGGCCGGACGCAGCGCGATCCGTAGGACTGCACCCAACCGTGGTCGGTGGCGGCGAATCCGTCCAACTGCTCACCGAAGTACTGGACCATGTCGTTGCGTTCCGGCTCGCCGTGCACGAGCACGTCCAGCCCCAGCCGTTCCTGGAGCCGGATGACGTGTTCGACCTCGGCGCGCATCCGTTGGGTGTAGGCGTCGGCGTCGAGGCGCCCGGCCCGATGCTCGGCCCGCGCCCGGCGCAGTTCGTCGGTCTGCGGGAAGGAGCCGATCGTCGTGGTCGGCAGCGGCGGCAGGTTCAGCCGGGCCTGCTGTGCCGCCGCACGCTCCGGGTAGGCGCCGCGCTGCCGGTCCGTGGGTCGGAGCGCGGCGAGCCGACCGCGAACGGCGTCGTTGTACCACCCCGCCGGCGCGGGCGGTAGCGGCTCGGGCAGGGACGTGGTGCCGTTGCGCAGGGCACGGCTCAGCAGGACCACCTCGTCCACCTTCTGCCGGGCGAAGGCGAGCCGCCGGCGCAGGGCCGGATCGAGCGCGGTTTCGGCGGACAGATCCACCGGTAGGTGCAGCAGCGAGCACGACGAGGACACGGCGACGTGGTCGGCGAGCCCGGTCACGACGGCGCCGGCGGCGACCGCGGCGCGCAGGTCGGTACGCCAGACGTTGCGACCGTCGACGAGGCCGGCGACGATCGTCTTGCCGCGCAGCGGACCCGCGCCGGCGAGCCCTCGCAGGTTGCCAGGCCCGGCCACCAGATCCACACCGAGAGCCTCGACCGGCGTGTCGAGCAGCGCGGGGAGCGCGTCGCCGAGTTCCCCGAAGTACGTGGCGACGAAGATGTTCGGTCGCCCCTGCACCGCGCACAGCCGGTGGTAGGCGCCGCGCAGCGCGTCGATCTCGGCGGCGCTCCGATCGGTGACGTAGGCCGGTTCGTCCAGCTGCACCCACTGCACGCCGGCGGCACCGAGGGACCGCAGGATGTCCGCGTACACGTCGACGAGGTCGGCCAACCGGTCGAACGGTTCGTCGTGCGGCTCGGTGGGCTTGGCCAGCAGGAGGAACGTGGCCGGCCCGACCAGCACCGGCCGGCTCTCGACACCCAGGTCGCGCGCTTCGCGGTACTCACCCAGCGCCTTCGCGGGATCCGCCGCGAAGGCGGTGTCGGCGCCGATCTCGGGAACCAGGTAGTGGTAGTTGGTGTCGAACCACTTCGTCAGCTCCAGCGCCGGCTCGGTGTCGGCGCCGCGCGCCATGGCGAAGTAGGTGTCCAGGTCGGACAGGCCGAGTCGGGCGAACCGGTGCGGGATCGCGCCGACGGCGACGGCGGTGTCGAGCATGTGGTCGTAGTAGGAGAACGTGTTGGACGGGATCGCGTCCAGGCGCGCGTCACGCAGCGTTCGCCAGACCTCAGCCCGCAACGTGGCCGAGGTCGCCGCCAACTTCTCGGCGTCGATCCTGCCGGCCCAGTAGCTCTCCACGGCCTTCTTGAGTTCACGGTTGCCGCCGATACGCGGATAGCCGAGCACGGTGCTCTGACCGAATGCGGTACTCATGGGGTCCTTCCCTCGAAGTGCCCGAGGACTCGCGTGACAGCAGGGAGGGAAGGGGTACGCCCGACGTACCGGCTTCCGCCCGGCCGTCCCGAGAGACCGTCGGCGGCGCACACCGGGTGGCGTGCGCGGTGCGGGCAGGTCTTCGGACTCGTGGGCGTGACCGGTACGGTCGCCTACTGGCCGTCGCTTCCCAGACCTCGCGGTCCAGTGCTCATGACGGCGGTCGTTCCCACTCACCGCTGCGGGGCAGTCCCGGACTCGCACCGGGTTCCCTCTTACGACGCCGCGCCCGTTGTGGGCACGGCGAACCAGCACCGTTGTTCATCCTAAGGGGGCGAGGAGCGAATGTGGGCGGGCCCGCCTGGCGCGGATCGAGAAGATCCGCGCCAACGCGTGCCCGGCCAACCGCGGCTGTCAGCGCCGCACCGCCGCCATGGCTGACGATGCTCCGGCCGTTCACCCCGTCAGAAGTCGTCGTCGAAGGTGACGCTCCCGGTGACGCCCACCTGGTACGCCGACACCCGCCGCTCGAAGAAGTTCGACAACTCCTGCACGTCCTGCAGTTCCATGAACGCGAACGGGTTCGCCGAGCCGTAGAGCGGCGCGATGCCGAGCTGGGCGAGCCGGCGGTCGGCGACGTGCTGGAGGTACTCCCGCATGTCCCGTAGCGACAACCCGGAGACGCCCTGTTCGAGCAGGTCCTCGGCGAACTGGGCCTCGCACTCGACCGCCTCGGCCAGCATCTCCCGCACCTGGCGGACCAGCTCCTCGTCGAACAGCTCCGGTTCCTCGCGCCGAACGGTGTCCACCACGTCGAAGGCGAACGCCATGTGCATCGACTCGTCGCGGAACACCCAGTTGGTGCCGGAGGCGAGCCCGTTGAGCAGGCCCCGGGAGCGCAGGAAGTAGACGTAGGCGAAGGCGCCGTAGAAGAACAGGCCCTCGATGCAGGCGGCGAAGCAGATCAGGTTGAGCAGGAACGCCCTTCGGTCCGCGCGGGATCTGAGCTCGCGCAGCTCGAAGACGGAGTCGATCCAGCGGAAGCAGAACTCCGCCTTGCGCCGGATCGACGGGATGTTCTCGATGGCGGCGAACGCCGCGAAGCGCTCCCGCTCGTCGGGCACGTAGGTGTCGAGCAGGTTCAGGTAGAACTGGACGTGCACGGCCTCCTCGAACAGCTGCCGGGACAGGTAGAGCCGGCCCTCCGGCGAGTTGACGTGCTGGTAGAGGTTGAGCACCAGGTTGTTGGCGACGATGGTGTCGCCGGTGGCGAAGAACGCGACCAGCCGGGACACCAGGTGCTGCTCGGCGGGCGAAAGCTTCGCCAGGTCGGCGAGGTCGGCGTGCAGGTCGACCTCCTCGACGGTCCAGGTGTTCTTGATGGCGTCCTTGAACCGGTCGAAGAAGTGCGGGTAGCGCATCGGCCGCAGGGTCAGGTCCATGCCGGGATCGAGCAGCATGTGCCGGGTGTCGGTACGGAGTTCGGGTGTCCTGGTCACTGGCAGGCCTCACAGCTCTCGGGGTTCTCCAGGGAGCAGGCCAGTGCCTCGGCGTCGCTGACGGCGACGACCGGCTTGACCACCGGTGTGACGGCGACGGTGGCCTGCTGGATCCGCGTCGCGGGACGCGAGCGCAGGTAGTAGGTGGTCTTCAGCCCGGACTTCCAGGCGTACAGGTACATCGACGACAGCTTGCCGATGGTCGGCGCGCCCATGAACAGGTTCAGCGACTGCGACTGGTCGACGTACGGCGCGCGGGCGGCGGCGAGATCGATCAGCGCTCGCTGCGGCAGCTCCCACGCGGTGCGGAACACCGTCCGCACGTCGGCCGGCAGGTCGGTGATGCCCTGCACCGATCCCTCGGCGCGCTTGATCTGGTCCCGGATCGCCGGTGTCCACAGCCCGCGCGCCTTCAGCTCACCGACCAGGTAGGTGTTGACCTGGAGGAACTCGCCGGACATCGTCTCGCGTTTGAACAGGTTGGACACCTGCGGCTCGATGCACTCGTAGCAGCCGGCGATCGAGGCGATGGTGGCGGTCGGGGCGATCGCGACCAGCAGCGAGTTGCGCAGGCCGTGCGCGGCGACCCGCGCCCGCAGCGCGGCCCACCGCTCGCGCTGCGCGGGCTCGGCGCCCCACAGGTCCGGGTGCAGCTCACCCCGGGCGGCGCGGGTCTCGGCGTACGCGGGGTGCGCGCCGAACCGCTCCGCCAGGCCGGCCGAGGTCTCCAGGGCGGTCAGGAAGATCTCCTCCTGCACCCGGGTGGACAGCTCCTTCGCCTCGGCCGAGTCGAACGGCAGGCGCAGCGTGAAGAACGCGTCCTGCAGTCCCATCAGGCCGAGCCCGACCGGCCGCCAGCGTGGGTTCGATGCCGCCGCCTGCTCGGCCGGGTAGTAGTTGATGTCGATCACCCGATCGAGGAACACCACCGCGGTGCGGACGGTCGACCGCAGCTTCGCCCAGTCGACCCCGTCGGCGGTGACGTGCGTGCCGAGGTTGACCGAGCCCAGGTTGCACACCGCCGTCTCGGTGTCGTCGTTCACCTCGAGGATCTCGGTGCAGAGATTCGACAGGTGGATCGTGTTGCCCGGCGCACCGGTCTGGTTGGACAGCCGGTTCGACGGGTCCTTGAACGTCATCCACCCGTTGCCGGTCTGCGCCAGCGTGCGCATCATCCGCCCGTACAGGTCCCGGGCCCGGACCGTCCGGACCGCCTTCTTCTCCGCGACCCGGTAGGCGGCGTCGAACTCCTCGCCGTACAGGTCGGGCAGCTCCGGCGCGTCGGACGGGTCGATCAGCGACCAGTCGCCGTCCGCCTCGACCCGGCGCATGAACTCGTCCGGGATCCAGTTGGCCAGGTTGAGGTTGTGCGTACGCCGGGACTCCTCGCCGGTGTTGTCGCGCAGCTCCAGGAACTCCTCGATGTCCGGGTGCCACGGCTCCAGGTAGACGCAGGCCGCGCCCTTGCGCCGGCCGCCCTGGTTGACCGCGGCGACACCGGCGTCGAGGGTCTTCAGGAACGGCACGATGCCGTTGGAGCGGCCGTTCGTGCCGCGGATCAGCGCGCCCCGGCCGCGCACCCGAGACCAGGAGATGCCGATGCCGCCGGAGAACTTCGACAGCTTCGCCACCTGGTGGTACCGCTCGTAGATCGAGTCCAACTCGTCCCGCGGCGAGTCCACCAGGAAGCACGACGACATCTGGGTGTGCCGGGTGCCCGCGTTGAACAACGTCGGTGAGCTGGGCAGGTACGCCAGTGACGACATCAGGCGGTAGAACCCGACCGCCTCGACCGGCGTCTGCGACAACCCGCAGGCCACCCGCAGCAGCCAGTACTGCGGCGTCTCCACCACCAGCCGCGACTCGGGGTGGCGCAGCAGGTACCGGTCGGCGACGGTACGCAGCCCGAAGTACTCGAAGCGCAGGTCACCGTCCGGGTCCACGGCGTCGTCCAGTTCCCGGGCGTTGTCGGCCACGAACGCGGCGGTGTCGTCGCCGATCAGGCCCAGGCCGTGGGCGTATCCGATGGACTGGCTGAAGCTCGCCACATCCTGCCCGCGGACCTCCTTGTCCACGTACGCGGCCAACAGCCGCGCCGCGAGCCTGGAGTACTGCGGCTCCTCGCCGATCAGCTCCGCCGCCGTCTGGATCGACAACTTGTCCAGCTCCGCGGTGGTCGCTCCATCGTAGAGACCACTGATCGTCTTCGTGGCCACCCGCAACGGGTCCACCTCGGCCAGGTCGGCGGCCCACCGCTGCACCGCCTCGACGATCCGGTTGACGTCCACCGGCTCGGTGCCACCGTTGCGTTTGCGGACCCGCATCACCTGCCGGCGCTGCTCCGGTGCGCCCGCGCCCGGCCCGGACCGCTCCCGTACCACCGTCATGACCTCTCCTCGCGCTGTCTCCGATGGCCATCGGACGCGGGAGAACGCCAACGGGCCCGACGCAGGCCCGGTTGCTGGCGTCGGTCGTCCCGCGCGACCTCCGACCGCCGCGCGCGACGGCGCACGGCGCGCTGGCAGGTCTTCGGACTCGCGGGCCTGACCGGGGTCGCCGGTCGCCTACTGGCCGTCGCTTCCCAGGCCGGTGCGGCCCAGTGCTGTTGACGGCGGTCGTTCCCACTCACCGCTGCGGGGCAGTCCCGGACTCGCACCGGGTTCCCTCTTGCCTCGGCCGCCGTCACGCGGCCGAACCAGCTGCGTGGGACACCATATATGCCGCTGCCGTCGTGCGGGCAACACCAGATGTCGCGTCAGCGTGTCGGCTTCGTCTCACCGGTCGTCGCGCCGGACGGCAGCCGCCCGCCTCGCCGTCGGGCGCGCTTGACGGCAGCCGCCCGCCCCGCCGTTTGGCGCGCCGGGCGGCGGGGCGGCCGCCGCGGCCAGCAATCCGCGGCCGTGGCCCGCGACCCGCGGAACGCCTCTGAGCAGGGTCGCGAGGCGGCGGCCGCCGGACGGCAGGTGTTCGGGCGGGGGGCGGCCGCTTGCCCGGAGGATGACCGCCGGATAGCCTCTCGCCGTCAAGGTGCACGGGAAGCCGGTGTGAGACCGGCGCGGCCCTCGCCACTGTGACCGGGTAGCGATCTCCGACGACGCCACTGGGCCCACCCGGGCCTGGGAAGGCCGGAGCGAGCGTCGATCCGGGAGCCAGGAGACCGGCCTTGACGAGTGATCTCATCCACGAGGTGTTGGAGAGGAAGGTCGTCCCGTGCACATTGCCGAGGGCTATCTACCCCCGGTGCAGGCCGCGGCGTGGTTCGCGGTGTCCGCACCGTTCGTCGTCCACGGCAGCCGGGCACTGGTCCGGCAGGTCCGCCGCGATCCGGAGTCGAAACTGCTGCTGGGGGCGGCCGGCGCGTTCACGTTCGTGCTGTCCGCGTTGAAGATCCCGTCGGTCACCGGATCGTGTTCGCACCCCACCGGCACCGGGCTGGGCGCGGTGCTGTTCCGGCCACCGCTGATGAGCGTGCTGGGCGGCATCGTGCTGCTGTTCCAGGCGGTGCTGCTGGCCCACGGCGGGTTGAGCACGCTGGGCGCGAACATCTTCTCGATGGCGATCGTCGGCCCCTGGGTCGCCTTCGCCGTCTACTCCCTGATCCGCCGGGTCGGTGGCGGGATGGACGTGGCCGTGTTCGCCGCCGCGGCGCTGGGTGACCTGGCCACCTACTGCGTCACCAGCGTCCAGCTGGCGCTGGCGTTCCCCGACCCGGCCGCCGGGTTCGTCGCCGCACTGGCGAAGTTCGGCGGGATCTTCGCGGTGACCCAGATCCCGCTGGCGATCAGCGAAGGGCTGCTCTCCGTGCTCGTGGTACGCCTGCTGACGCGTACCAGCGGCGACGACCTGCGCCGGCTCGGGGTGCTGCGGACGCCGGCGGAGGTGCGGGCGTGAAGCGCTTCACCCGGGTGAACCTGCTGTTGCTGCTCGCGGTGCTGGTCCTGGCGGTGGCGCCGGTGGCGCTCGGACTCGGATCGGGCGACGAGCCCTTCGCCGGCGCGGACGCCCTGGCCGAGCAGGCGATCGTGGCCGACCACCCCGACTACGAGCCGTGGTTCGCGCCGATCTACGAACCGCCGTCCGGCGAGGTGGAGTCGGCGCTGTTCGCGCTCCAGGCCGCGCTGGGCGCCGGGTTCCTCGGCTACTACTTCGGGGTCGCCCGGACCCGGCAGCGGCAGCGGAGCACCGCCGCCGAACAGCCGCGCGGGTAGTGTTCGCGCTCGACGTCGCGGCGCACACCGGTCCCTGGCGGCTACGGCACCCCGCCGAGAAGGCGCTGCTCTCCCTCGGGTTGCTGGCCTGTGCGGTGGCCCTGCCGCCGTGGCCGGGTGCGGTGCTGTCGGGCGGGGCCGCCGCCGCCCTGCTGCTCGGGCCCGCCCGGGTGTCGCCGGCCGTGGTGCTGCGGGCGGCCCGGGTGCCGCTGCTGTTCGTGGCCACCTCGGCGGTGCCCCTGCTGGTGACCATGCCGGCGCCGGCCCGGCTGGCGGTCGACCCCGCCGGCCCCGCGCTGGCGGCGCAGACCGCCGGCCGGTCGGTGGCGGCGTTGACCTGCCTGCTGCTGTTCAGCGCCACCACACCGCTGTCGGACGTGCTGCCCCGGCTGCACCGGCTGGGGATTCCCCCGGCGGTCACCGAGGTCGCCGCGCTCACGTACCGGATGCTCTTCCTGCTCGTCGACAGCGTGCGCGCGGTCCGGGAGGCGCAGGCGGCGCGGCTCGGTTTCCGGACCTGGCGCACCGCCTACGCGTCCCTTGCCGGCCAGGCGGGCGCGGTGTTCGTCCGGGCGTTCAGCCGCGCGCGGCGGCTCGAGGAGGGGTTGGCGTTGCGGGGATACACCGGATCGCTCACGGTGCAGGTGGAACCGCGCCGGATGTCGCCGCCCTTCGTGGCGGCGACCGTGGGGCTGCTGGTGGCGATCGTCGCCGCCACCACCGTCGCGGGGTCGCGGTGGTGACCGGCCCGCTGCTGGAGCTGGCCGGGGTGCACTACGCCTACCAACCGGGCCGCCCGGTGCTGACCGGCGTCGACCTGCGCGTCGAGGCCGGGCGGCGGCTGGCCGTGGTCGGGCCCAACGGGGGCGGGAAGACCACCCTGTTCAAGTTGGCGGCCGGCGCGTTGACGCCCGGCTCGGGGCAGATCACCGTGGCCGGCGACCGGGTCCGGCACACCCGGGCCGGCCTGCGCGCGGTGCGGCAGCAGGTCCAACTGGTGGTGCAGGACCCGGACGACCAGCTCTTCTCCGCCAGCGTCCGGCAGGACGTCTCCTTCGGACCGGTCAACCTCGGCCTGCCCGCCGAGCAGGTCCGCCAGCGCTGCGACGAGGCGCTGGCGGCGCTCGGTGTCACGGCGATCGCCGACCGCCCCACCCACCTGCTCTCCTACGGCCAGCGCAAGCGGGTGGCCATCGCCGGCGCCGTGGCGATGCGGCCCCGGCTGCTCATCCTGGACGAGCCGACCGCCGGGCTCGACCCGGTCGGGGTGGAGGCGTTGCTGCGCACGCTGGACGACCTGCACTCCGCCGGCACGACGGTGGTGCTGTCCACCCACGACGTCGACCTCGCCTGTCGCTGGGCGGACACCATGGCCGTGGTCACCGGCGGCGGTGTGCGCACCATGCCGACAGCCGACGGGATGGCAGACCCGCGACTGCTCACCGCGGCGCACCTGCTGCCCGCCTGGGCCCCGCTGGTGCACCGGCTCCTCGACCGGATCCCCGACCTGGCCGGGAACCGGCCCCGCTCCGCCGCCGAGCTCGCCGCACTGCTCGGCGACGATCCGGAGTGGACCGCCGGACACGGGGCGCCGTGGTCGCCGCCGTGACGGGAACGGCGGCGGGTGCACTGCCGTGACCGCGGGCCGCCTACCGGCTGCGGTCCACGACGTATCCGGTCAGGTCGAGCAGGAAGCGGCCGTCCTCGGTCTCGGCCGCCGGGCCCGGCGCCCGCTGTCCTTCGCGCAGCGCGGCCGCCGCCAGCTCCCGGGCATTGTGCCGGGCGGACTCGACGCAGTCGTACGCGAGCAGGCGCTGGTGCAGCCAGCGCACCTCCGCCTCGGTCCGCCGCGCCCGGGTCCGGCCCAGGACCTCGATCAGCCGCTCGCGTTCGTCGGTGGTGCAGCGCTGCATGAAGTCGATGAGGATCAAGCTCCGCTTGCCCTCCCAGAGGTCACCCGCGATCTCCTTGCCGTACCGGTCGAAGTCGCCGGTCAGGTTGAGCGCGTCGTCCTGGATCTGGAACGCCGCGCCCAGATACCAGCCGTAGCGGTCCAGGACGTCGACCGCGTCGTGCCGGCCGGTGGCGACGAGGATCCCGGTGCGGCACGGGTAGATGCAGGTGTACCAGGAGGTCTTCTTCAGGCACATCCGGTAGTAGGCGTCGGTGTCGAGGTCGCACACGTTGTCGCGGATCCAGCCGATCTCGATCGCCTGCCCCTCCAACGAGTGGCGCAACATGAGCGCGGTCTCCTCGAACAGCCGCCACGCGATCCCCGAGCCGAGCGCTTTGCGGTTGGCGGCGAGCCGCTGCAGCGCGAGCAGGTTGGTCATGTTGCCGACGTTGAGGGCGACGCCGACGCCGTACTCGCCGTGCAGGGTCTGTGCCCCGCGTCGCTGCTCACTCTCGTCCTGGATGTCGTCGTGGATGAGGAACGCGTTGTGGAACAGCTCCACGGTCACCGCGGCGTTCAGCCCCGCCGACGTCGTACCGCCGAACGCCCGGCAGGTCGCGAGGCACAACGCGGCGCGCAGCCCCTTGCCCCACCGGCGTGGGTACTCGGCCACCAGCTCGTAGAGGTAACGCGGCCCGCCGGCCGGCACGTCGTCGAGCAGCGCGTCGACCGCGATCGTGCGGTAGCGCTCCAGCATGTGCTCGACGTGCCCACCGGCCACGCCGGTGTTTGACGGCATCGCCGGGCTTACCTGGTCGGCGGCGTCGGATCCCGCGGATCCGGCGACGTCAGCCGGTCGGCGAGCCCGTTGGCCACGTCCGGGACCAGTCGCGCGAGGTTGAGGACGGTGTCCAGCGCGTCGTGCGCGTCCGAGGTGTACCGGCGGACCACCTCGCCGCGCTGGTCGTCGGCCATCTTCAACTGCGCGACCACCGTGTCGATCAGTGCGTGCCCGTCGGTGCGGACCCGCGTCACCAACTCGTCGAACGCGTCCGGGTCGACCCTGCGGTCCGCGCTGAGCTTCTCCTCCAGTCGCCGGGCACTGGCCATGCCCGCCGCGAGTTCCTCCTCCAGCACCGTGGCCGCGTGGGTCACGGTCTCGGAGGTCTCCTCGGCCACCTTGTCGAAACGCTCGTCCCGGCGCACCCGCTCGTCGTTCTGCATGACCGCAGCATTCGCCGGGCGGCGGGCAGCGGGTAGAGGTGTGTCGAGATGGTGACTCTCCGCGATTGGACGTGTGGGGGGTCGGCCCGGCTGACCGCCGGGTGTCGGCCGGCATCGCCGGTCGGCGAGGCCGTCGCGGTCGGCGTGGCTGGCGGCGGCGAGGAAGGCGTTGTAGCGGGCGAGGTCGTCGGCTTCCCCGGTCGCCTCGGCGCGGTCGGCCGCCCGGTCCAGGCGGGCCTGTTCCCGCTGGTCGGCCCGAACCCACCGGCGCACCAGGACGACCATGACGGCGGCGGCGGGAATCTCCCCGAACGCCCAGGCGATGCCGGCGCCGAGCTGCTGGTCCGCCAGCAGCGCGGAGGCCCAGGCGGGGTGCACGGCGAGGTACCAGTCGGGGGCGATGAGGGTGGTGCTCTGCATCAGCACCAGACCGAAGAAGCCGTGCGCCATCATCGCCGCCAGGTGGATGAGCATCAGGATCGGGTACGGCACCCGAGGCCGGCCCGGGTCGACCCCGATGAGCACCCAGAACAGCAGGTAGCCGGCGACGACGAAGTGGACGAGCATCGCCAGGTGGCCCACGTGGGTACGCATCAACGCGCCGAACAGGTCGCTGAAGTACAGGGCGAAGAGGCTGCCCGCGTAGCTGCCCAGCGCCACGAGCGGGTGGGTGAGCAGCCGGGCGGGCCGGCTGTGCAGCGCCAGCAACAGCCACTCCCGGGCGCCCCGCACGTCCGGGTCGGCGGGGCGGCGCAAGGCGCGCAGGGCCAGCGTGACCGGGGCGCCCCCGACGAGCAGGATCGGCACCAGCATCGACAGCACCATGTGCTGCGCCATGTGCGCGCTGAACAGCACGTACGCGTACCGGGCCACGCCCAGGTTGGTGACCGCCGCGAGCACCGCCAGGCCGCCCAGCCAGCTCGCGGTGCGGGCGACCGGCCAGCGGTGGCCGCCCCGGCGCAGCCGCCCCACCCCGGCCAGGTAGCCGGCGGCGCCCACCGCGACGGCGCTCAGCACGAACAGGTCGGGCAGCGGCTGGCCCAGTAGTCGTCCGGGAGTCGGCGCGGCGGGCAGCGGGAAGCCGAGCAGCTCGGTGACCGGGTCGGCGTCGAGCGGATCGACCGCCACCGGCGTGGGGCTGCGGGACAGCGCCACCGCCAGGCCCAGCGCCGCCGCGAAGACGACCACCTCGCCCGCGGCCAGCCGGGCGAACCCACCCCGTCGTCCCGAGCGCAGCGCCGGCAGCGTGCGCGCCCGGTGGGCCGCGCCGACCGCACCCAGAACCACCAGCGCGGCCAGCTTGCCGAGCACCAGCCATCCGTATCGGGACCGCCAGAGCTCCTCGGCGTCGCCGAGCCGCACCGCGGCGTTCACCGTGCCGCTCACGGCGACCGCCACGAAACAGCCGAGCGCCAGCCGGCTGTAGCGGCTCACCGCGTCGGCGAGGTGCCGGCTCCGGCGGACCATCAGCAGCGCCACCAGGGCGCCGACCCACAGGGCGGCGGCCACGACGTGCAGGACGAGGCTCGACACCGCGATCTGGTGGTTGCCAGCCCCGGCGGCGTGCCCGGTGAACGCCGGCGGCACCACCGCGACCACCGCGACCAGCGCCACGGCGACGGCCAGGCCGCGCGACACGCCCACCCGGGCCAGCACCGCCACGGCCAGTGCCAGGCCCGCCTGGAGCAGCAGGGCCTGACCCTGCGAGATGGCGGTCGCGAAGCTGACCACGCTCGCGGCGCCCAACCGGCCCGCCGACACCCCGAGCACATCGGACACGGTGAGCACGATGAGCACCAGGGCGGTCACCGCCCAGGCCGCCGCCGCCAGGCCCGCGCGGCGCAGCAGCAGCCAGCCGTACGGGGAGACGCTCGGTCCGTCGCCGGGCAGCAGGAAAGCCGCCGTCACCGCCAGCCCCACCGTCACCGTGGCGAGGCCGTCGACGAGCAGCCGGACGGCCGGCAACCCCCAGGCCGTCACCGGCCCCGGATCCGGCAGGCCGGGGATCGCGGCCACCAGCGCGTCGCCGGCCCGCAGCCCCAGCAGCAGTACGGCCACCGCCGACGCCAGAGCCGCGGCGGCCAGCAGCGCGTCCCGCCCGGCCGGCCGGATGCGCGCGGCCGGCGCCGATGGTCTGCCACCGGGCGCCCCGGCGGCTGCGGCGCGGTCGGAGCGGTGCGGGTGGGTGGGGGAGGAGACGATGTCGGGCACGTCGGAGACCTCGGTGTCGGTGGCGGGCAACGTCGGCGGTGTTCCGAACCGGTCGACCGCCGGGTCGGGAGTCGGCCGGTGGGGGCGGTTCACCGGGCCGCGCGAAGGGTCAGGACGCGGCGCGCCGCCGGCGCAGCAGGACCACGGCCCCGGCGGCGAGCGCGGCCAGCAGGATCGCGCCGCCGACCAGGACCAGTGCTCCGGGACCGTCGCCGGCGTCGCGGGTGGCGGACGCGGGGCTGGCCGGCGACGGCTGGGCGGCCGGCGCCGAGGTCGTCGCTGTCGTGGCCGGTGGGCTTGCGATGGCGGCGGTGGGATCGGCGACGGTGAACCGGTAGGAGCCCTGCACCGGGTGCCCATCGGCGGAGACCACCCGGTAGGCGACGGTGTAGGTGCCGTTCGCCAGCGGCTCGTCGAGCGTCACGGTGCCCTTCGCCCCGGTGACGGCAGGCCCGCTGGCGGGGATCCTGCGCTGGGCGGCGTCCGAGAGCGCGATGGTGGTGAAGGCCGGGTTCAGCCGCTCCATGAACTCGAGCGTTATCTGCGTCGGAGCCGTGGTGAGCCGGGCGTCCCTGGCCGGGGTGGCGGCCTTCAACGTGTTGTGCGCGGCGGCCGGCGCGGCCGGTACGAGCAGCATCGCGACGGCGGCCAGCGTGGCGGCGAGCAGACTGGCGACGGTGGGGCGGGCGTGGGTGGGCATGGGTCTCCTGTCGGTTCAGCCGAGCAGTTGCTGGCCGATCCAGCCACCCTCGGGGCAGCCGGGTGGGATCGCGAAGATGGCGGAGCCGATCGGGGTGGTCCACTCGTTGAGGAGGTCCCGCTCGGCGAGGCGCCGTTGGATGGGCAGGAACTGACGGGCGACGTCGGCCTGGTAGGAGGCGAAGATCAACCCGCTGTCCGCGGTGCCGTCCGCCGCCGGGACGCCGTCGTAGTTGTAGGGGCGGCGCAGGATCTTCAGCCGGTCGTCGGTGACATGGGCCCTGGTCAGGTGGGAGAAGTCCGGGATGACGGTGAGCCCGTCCGGCCCGAGTGCGGCGAAGTCGGGCTCGTCGTGCTCGGCCGTGCCGGTGAGCGGGGCGCCGGTGTCGAGCCGGCGGCCGACCGCCAGTTCCCGGTCGGTGCGGCCGAGCAGGTCCCAGGTCTCCAGGTTCATGCTGATCCGCCGCAGGACCAGGGTGCTGCTGTCGCGTAGCCAGTCCGGCCCGTCGGGCACCCACACGGCGCTGTCCAGTGGGTCGCCGGGTTTCGGGTTCGCGGTGCCGTCGAGTTGGCCGAACAGGTTGCGCTGGGTGCGTCCCGGTTCGGCGCCGGCGGCCCGCCGGAAGCCCTGCTGTACCCACCGGACGGTGGCGAAGGGTCGGCTGTCCTTCACCAGCACGCGTTGAGCGTGGGCGACGGTGAGCGGGTCGTCGGCGCAGATCTGCAGCAGCAGGTCCCCACCCGACCAGCGCGGCTGGAGCCGGTCGATGCGGAACGACGGCAGGTCGGCCACCGACGCCGGTCGCCGGTCGTCGAGCCCGGCCGCCCGGTAGCAGCCCGGGCCGAGGCCGAACGTGACGGTCAGCCGGGCCGGCAGCAGCCCGAGTTCGGGTTCGGTGTCGGCCAGGGCGGGCCGGCCCTGGGTGAGGCGGGCGGCGTCGTCGGAGAGCAGCCGCAGCATCCGCCCCAGCGCCGCCCGGTCGGTGCCCGGCCGGAGGGTGAACGCGACGAACGCGGCGTGCGCCTGCGCCTCGGTGGCGACACCGGCCTGCCGGGAGCCGTGGAACGGCTCGACAGCGGTGCCGACCTGCGCCGCCGGGAGCGCCTGGACGGGGCGTACCGCGGGGGTGTCGGAACGGGCGGCGGTGACGGCGGCGGTGCCGGCGAGCGCGCCCCCGGCGGCCAGGGCGCCGCCGGTGAGCAGGCCGCGCCGGCTCACCGGCCGCGCGCGGGGCCGTTCGGTCATGACGCCGGGCTCATGCTCATCCCGGGCGTGGCGCTGGGGCCCGACGTCGGCGCGCCGTGGCCGGGGTCGTAGCTCTCCTGCGCGCCGGTGAACGGCTTGGCCACCGCGGTGAACGTCTGGGTGCGGCCGTCGGCGAAGGTGAGGGTGAAGGTCAGTTCGTCGCCGGCCTTCACCGGCTGCTTGAGGTCCATCAGCATGAGGTGGTCGCCGCCGGGCTCGAGCACGTGCTCGCTCTTGGCCTTGATCACGATGCCGCCCGGCTTGGCCTGCATGACCATCTTCCCGTCCTTCATGGTCATCTCGTGCAACTCCATCGGCGACACCTCCGTCGACGCCGAGGCGATCGTCACGTCGGCGTCACCGTCGTTGACCAACGTGCCGAACGCGGCGGTCATCCCCTTGTCGGCCGCCTTCACCCACGGGTCCCGGACGCCGAGCACACCCGTGGCGGCGCTCGGCGAGGCGGAGGCCGACGGGCTCGGCGCGGCGGCCGGTGAGTCGCGCCCACAGCCGGCGGTGGCCGCGGCCAGGAGGGCGGTGACGAGCAGGACGGCCGGACGTGGGCGCCGGACGCTGACGGGGCTGGGCATGGAGGTCCCCTCGGTGATCGATGTGGCGTGGTGGTCGGGCCGGCGGAGCACGAGGTTCCGCTGGGTGAGTGCGTGTGTGGGCGGCTGGTTGCTTCAGGCCGCCGTGCGGTCCTGGCGGTACGCGGATCCGGGGTGGGGTGGCGGCAGCAGCCGCAGGTTTGCCGGCGCGGGGGTTTCGTCCTCCGCCGGCAGTCGCCAGCGGCTCTGCTCCGGACGGCCGCGGTTGGCCGGGCCGTCGGGCCGCCGGCGTGGCCGGGACATGGCGACCACGATCGCGTACCCGGCGAGCAGGAAGCCGTGGCTGACCAGCCGCGCGGTGTCCACCCGGCCGATCACCAGGTCGTTGACCGAGAGCAGCACCAGCGTGCCGACGAACGCGCTGAGCGTCGGCACCAGCCCGGTCGGCCGGGTGCGGCGGGCGGCCACGAACAGGAATCCCGCCCCGACGGCGACGTTCCACGCCGCCGACTCGTGCCACAGGTGCCCCGACGCGAGCGCCCCGGCCGCCGAGTGGGCGTGCTCGCCGGCCGCACCGCGGCCGATCTGGGCCAGACCGAGCAGGACCTGAAGTGCCCCGATCAGCCCCAGCGCGGCCCGCAGGGTGAGCACGAGCCGCTGCCGCCGGCGGTACGGAGCCGGCGCGGGCAGGGCGGCGAGGATGGCATCGGTGCGGTCCTCGTGGGCGACGGTGACCGACAGCCGGGCCCGCCGGGTGACCGCCGCCGCCTGGTCGAACCAGGTCCGGCAGTCGCCGCAGCCGGCCAGGTGGGTCTCCGCCGCCGCCCGCTCGGCGGGAGTCTCCTCACCGTCCAGCTGTGCCGACAACACCTCGCGCCACTGCTCACACCTCATGTACCGGTAGTCGGCTCGCCCGCGGCGTTGGTTCCCCGGTACTCCCGGGAAAAGCTCGCATCGACGCAGCTCACAGTGGCTGCGCCGGCTCAGCCGGCCGCGTCGCCGCCGCGCCGTGGGCCCCGCGCGGCTCGGCTGTCCACCGCGGCGACGAGATCCTCCCGGGCCCGGGCCACCCGGGAGCGGATGGTGCCGACGGGGCAGTCGCAGACCTCCGCCGCCTCGGCGTAGGACAGACCGAGGACCTGGGTGGCGACGAACGCCTCCCGCCGGTCCGCCGGCAGTGCCGAGATCAACTGCTCCAACACGACCTGCCCGTCGAAGCTGCTGCGGGACACGTCGAGGTCGTCGTATCCGTCCGACATCGGCACCGTCCGGGGACGCGCGGTGACGGCGCGTACGTGATCGACAGCGACGCGGCGGGCGATGGCGAGCAGCCACGTCCGGGCCGATGAGCGTCCGGCGAACGACGACAGCGACCGGACCGCCCGCAGGAAGGTCTCCTGCGCCAGATCGTCCGCCTCGCCCGGGGAGACCAGGGCGGCGAGGAAGCGCCGGACCTGATGCTGGGTCGCCCGGACGAACCGGGCGGCGGCGTCCTGGTCACCCCGCCCGGCGGCCAGCGCCCACGCGGTGATCTCCGCCTCGTCGTCAGCCACCCGGCACCTCCACGTAGACCCGCGGGGCACGCTCTCCGACGGCATCCACGACGAATTGTAGTAGTGGCCGGAGCGCCTCGGGGCGCCGGCCGCGGACGCGCGGACCGATCCGCGACGCCCGCTCCTGGCGGGGCCGACCTCCGGCCCCGCCAGGAGCCCGCCGGCCGGCCGGCAGGAGCCGCCGGCAGCGGCGCCGCGCCGCCGAGCAGGCCCCTGCGGAACGGCCCGTCCGCTCAGGCGTTCTGCCCGATGTCCGTGGTGGTGGCGAGCTGGCGGGCGGCCTCGATGTCGCCGGTCAGGTGCTCGACGGCGGTGCTGGCCAGGGTGTAGGAGTCGGAGCCGAGGAGCTGGTGCAGCGGCGCGGTGCCGTCCCGGGCGATGGTGATGATCGCGGCGGCCGCCTTGGCGGGGTCACCGAGCTGGGTTCCGGGCATGGCCAGGTGGGCGTCGGTCATCTCGCGGATGGCGTCGTAGCCGTCGGCGACCCGGGCCGGCAGGCGCAGGTTGTGGGTGCGCAGGAAGTCCGTACGCAGGTATCCGGGCTCGACCAGGTTGACGCGGACCCCGAAGTCGGCGACCTCGGCGGCCAACGATCCGGTGAGACCTTCCAGCGCGTACTTGGCGGCGCAGTACGCGCCCCAGCCGGGGAAGGTGGTCAGGCCGAGGATCGAGGAGATGTTGATGACGTGGCCGCTGCGGCGTGCCCGCATGCCGGGCAGGACGGCGCGCAGCACGTTCCACGCCCCGAAGATCTGCACGTCGAACAGCTCCCGCGCCTCGGCGTCGGTGATCTCCTCGACGGCGCCGAGCAGGCCGTAGCCGGCGTTGTTGACCACGACGTCGATGCCGCCGAACCGGTCACCGGCCGCCGCCACGGCGTTGGCGACCTCCTTCTCGTCGGCGAGGTTCACCCGCAGGGCCAGCAGCCGGGAGGTGTCGGCGGAACCCAGCGCCGCGATCAGCCGTTCGGTGGAGCGGGTGGTCGCCGCGACGTTGTCGCCGCGCCGCAGCAGCTGCTGGACCAGCTCCAGTCCGAGTCCGTGCGAAGCGCCGGTGACGAACCAGGTCGCGGGTCCGGTGGTGGGATACGGCATGGGGATGTCTCCTTGACGGATACCGGTCGGTGCGTCCCCCGGGCCGGGGAACGGATCCCATGCTGCGGCGGTGCGCCCGGCCCCGGACACCGTCAACCGCGCCCAGCCCTGCCTGGGAACGGCATGCCCACCCAACCGCTGAGCACCACCGCGCCAGCAGGGCAATCATTGACGACATGGCAGGACGCACGGATCTGGGTGACTTCCTCAGGAAGTGCCGGGCGGACACGACGCCGGAAGCCGCGGGCATTCCCGGCTACACCGGTCAGGGCGGCCGGCGGGTGCGCGGCCTGCGCCGGGAGGAGGTGGCCCAGCTCGCCGGGGTGAGCGTCGACTACTACACCCGGCTGGAGCAGGGCCGGCACACCAGCCCGTCGGAAGCGGTCCTCGACGCACTGGGGCGGGTCTTCCGGCTCGACGCGGCCGCCCGCGCCCACCTCGCCGACCTGGCCCGGCCACCCCGGCGCCGCGCCGAGCAGGCGCCGGCGCAGCGGGTCCGACCGGCCATGCACCAGATGATCGCCTCGCTGGTCGACCACCCGGCCTTCATCGTCGGCCGCCGCACGGACGTCCTCGCGTCGAACACGCTGGCGCGTGCCCTGCTCACCGACTGGACCCGGCTGCCACCCGGGCACCGCAACTACATCCGGTGGATCTTCCTCGACCCGGCCGCCCGCGAGGCCTTCCTCGACTGGCCGACGGTGGCGGCCGAGGCGGTCGGCACCCTGCGGCTCTACGCCGGGCGGTTCCCCGACGACCCCCGGCTCACCGAACTGGTCGGGGAGCTGACCATCAGGAGCCCGGAGTTCCGCAGCTGGTGGAACGGGCACCAGGTGCACGAGCGTACGCACGGCGCCAAGCGGATGACGCACCCCGCCGTGGGACCGATCACCATCCGGTACGAGGCACTGGCGCTGCCCGGCGACGAGGAACAGACGCTGTTCATCTACACCACCGACCCGGGCAGCCCGTCGCACGACAACCTGCGCCTGCTCGCCCTCTGGGCGAACCAGCAACAGGCGAGCCCCGCCACGGCCGGCGGCACCCCGGCCCCTGAGCCGCCGGCCCGCGCTGATACCGGCCCCGTCGCCGACTCGGCCTGACCGGTCGGCAGCACGCTCGGCCACCCGCCCTGAACCCGTCGCGTGGCGCGGCCAGGCGCGGCCGGGGCGGGGCGGCGGAGTGCTCGGGTCGATCTTTATGATCGCCGGATGTTCGGACTCTTCCGCAGGCCGCCCACTCCCGACACCGACTACGGGCAGGCCGATCTGGAGTTGCGTACCGCGCGGGACCGGGCGCTCGCCGGTGACTGGACGGCGGCCCGGGACCTGATCGTGGCCACCGGCCGGGACTGGGAGCTGCGCGGCCGTCGGCTCTCGGTGCTGGGTGGCGCTGCCGGGGAGGCCCCGCACTGGCTGGACGCGTGGGAGGCCGCCGTGCCGGACGACCCGACGGTGGCGATCCTGCGCGCCGACGCGCTGATGGACCAGGCCGGCGAGGCCCGCGGCGCCGCGTCGGCACGCCACACCACCCACGAGCAGTTCCGGGAGTTCGAACGGCTCTCCGCCCTCGCCGGCCAGGCCAGCCAGCGCGCGGTGCAGCTCAACCCCGACGACCCCTACCCGTGGGTGACCCGGATGGCCTCCACGCTCGCCAACGGACACCGGCAACGCGACGAGTTCCGCGCGGCGATGGACGAGGCGGTCAAGCGCGACCCGGACAACTTCGAGGCCCATCTGATGGCGGTGACCTTCTTCTGCGAGAAGTGGTACGGCTCGCACGAGCAGATGTTCGCCGCGGCCCGCGAGCCCGCCGCCGACGCGCCCGTCGGCTCGTCGGTGGCGATGTTGCCGCTGCTCGCCCACTTCGAGTACGCGCTGCGCGAGTACGGCTTCGACACGCGGGCGTCGTCGCTGAGCGCGAAGGCGAGCTACTTCCGCAGGCCGGAGGTGATCCGGGAGATCGAGGCGTGCGCCGCCAAGTGGCGCGGCGCCGGCGATCCTCGGCTGATCGGTCGCGGCGTCACGCTCCGGCACTGGCTGGCGCTGGCCAACTACCTGGCCGAGCGCGACCGGAAGGGCACCCGGGCCCTGCTCGCGCAGATCGGGCCCTACCTCGGCAGCACCGCCGTGTACGGCTACTTCTGGGTGCGGCAGACCGAGGGCTTCCAGACCGTCTGGAAGTGGGCCGGCTGAACGAGGCCGGTCCGGCCCGCTTCACCTCGTCGAACCTTCAGAGCCAGCCCTGGTCGCGGGCCCGGCGGTACGCCTCGGCGCGGTTGCGGGTGTCCGTCTTGCCGATGGCCGCCGACAGGTAGTTGCGGACCGTGCTCGGCGACAGGTGCAGCCGGGCGGCCACGTCGGCGATGGTCGCGCCGTCGGCGGAGGCGGTGAGCACCTGCCGCTCCCGCTCGGACAGCGGGTTCGGGCTGGCGCCGAGCGTTCGCGCCGCGAGCTGCGGGTCGACGACGATCTCGCCGGCGAGCACCCGGCGGATGGCCGCCGCCAGGTCCTCGACCGGGTCGTCCTTGACGAGGAACGCCCGGGCACCGGCCTGGAGCGCGCGCCTGAGGTAGCCCGGCCGGCCGAACGTCGTCACGATGACGACCGCGCACGACGGCACGGCCCGTACGACGTCGCCGATGACGTCCAGACCACTGCGCCCGGGCAGCTCGATGTCGAGCAGGCACACGTCGGGGCGTACCTGCTCGACCGCCGCCACCACCTCGTCGCCGCGCGCCACCTGGGCCACGACCGTCAGGTCGTCCTCGAGGTCGAGCAGGGTGGCCAGCGCCGAGCGCATCATGCCCTGGTCCTCGGCGATGAGCAGGCGTGTCGTCCGATCCATCGACGCCGCCCTACCGCGAGCCCACGGGTACGGACGCGGCCAGGCGGAAACCCGACGGCGTCCGGGACGCGATCAGCTCGCCGCCGAGGTCCTCCACCCGTTCCCGCAGGCCGTGCAGGCCGCTGCCCTCCTCGCCGGCCGGGCCTTCCCGGCCGTCGTCGACGATCTCCACGGTCACCGTCGACCCGTCCGAGGTCACGGCGATCCGGCAGGTGCGGGCGCGGGCGTGCCGCAGCACGTTCGTCGTTCCCTCCCGGACCACCCAACCGAGCAGGGAGTCCACGTCGGCGTCGAGGGGGACCGCCGGTGGGGTGAGGTCGAGCCGGACGTTGCCGGCGGCCAGTGCCGTACGCGCACCGGCCAACTCGTCGTCCAGTCGCACGCTGCGGTAGCCGGTCACCGCCTGGCGGACCTCGGTCAGCGCCCGGCGACCGGTGGTCTCGATGTCGCGCGCGTGCTCGGCCGCGGCGGCCGGGTCGCGCTCGGCGAGCCGCCGTACCGCCTGCGCGCTCACCACCATCACCGACAGCGTGTGCCCGAGCAGGTCGTGCAGGTCGCGCGAGAAGCGCAGCCGTTCCTCGTCGACGGCGGCCCGGGCCAGGCGTTCGCGGGTGCGGCGCAGCTCGGCGGCGAGGTCGAGGAGGTGGTAGACCAGGAACGTGCCGACGCCGCCGAAGAAGGTCGCGAAACCCAACGACAGCGCGGTGTCGACCGAGCCGGTCTCCATGCCGGCGGCCAGCGCTCCGCTGAGCGTCAGCGACGCGATGGTGCCCAACGCCCAGCGGGGCCGGACCGCCACCGCCACCGCGATGGCGAGCAGGGGGAACACGAACTGCCGGTCGGTGCGCCAGAGCACCAGGTACGCGGTGACGAGCAGGACGAGCACGGCCGCCACCACCTCGGCCCGCCACCTCGGCGTCCGCGACCGGAACGGCAACCACACGGCGTACGCGTAGCCGACGCCGACGACGACCACGTGGCCCGCCCGCGGCAGCCGACCGTCCGCCACGGCGGCCACCAGGGGAGCGGTGAGCAGCAGCGGCGCCCAGACCAGGGCGAACCACGGGCCGGGGTGGCGGGCGAACCACGCCACCGCCGGCTGCGGCTCGGTGCAGTAGGTGTCGCGCATCTCCGTCGGTCCGTTCAGCCGGCCGCGGTCGGTGCCGCGCTCCGGTCCTCCGCCCCGGGCGCGAGCCGGAGGATCAGCGTCGCTCCGACGGCCAGGTGCATGGCGATCAGGCTGGCGAGCACGCCCCCGGTCGCCCCCGACGACGGTGGCCCGAGCAGGGACAGCGCGAGCACTGTCCACGCCGTGATCCGCCACACCCGTCGCCCCCGGTGCTGCCGCCAGCTCTCCAGGAACGCTAGCAGCGCCCATCCGGCGGCACCGGCCACCAGGGCGGCGACGACGATGGACGCCGGGCCGACGGTCCGGGTCGTCGGCGGCGAACCGACGGCCAGGTCGAGGCCGGCGAGCGGGTCGCACACCACCCAGACGGCGAGGCCGGCGACCACGGCGAGCCCGAGCGTCGCCGCCCGACGACCCCGCCGGACGGAGGGCTGCGGGCGGGCGATGGTTCCTGTCATGGGATTTCCTTCCGGTGTCGTCCTGCAACGCGCTCGACGCTACGGAGGCCGACCCGTCCGCCGGCAGGCCGTGGAATCCCGTCTCCGGCAGGACGAATGTCCTACGGCGCGAGGTGGGGAGGTATGTGCCGGCGTGCCCCGGGTAACCGGCCGGCATGGCGCGGTACACCAAGCCCGAACTCAGAGAGCAGATCAAGGAAGACATCCAGGCCTCCGACAAGGGCGGCCGGCCGGGGCAGTGGTCGGCACGCAAGTCCCAGCTGCTCACCAAGGAGTACCAGCGGCGCGGCGGGGGCTATCTCGGCCCGAAGGACGAGCGGCAGAAGTCCCTGCAGCGGTGGGGCAACGAGAAGTGGCAGACCAAGGAGGGCGACACCCGGGCGCGCCGGGACGGCGAGACGGGTCGTTACCTGCCCAAGCGGGCCTGGGAGCAGCTCTCCGGCGAGCAGAAGCGGGCGACCGACGCCAAGAAGCGCAAGGAGTCCAAGGCGGGCAGGCAGTACGTCTCGAACACCGGGCCGGCCAAACGGGCACGGCGGAACGCCACGGCGGCTGGGCGGCTGTCGGAGCTGCCGGTCGCCGAGGCGACCAAGCTCGTCCGCCACCTCGACACGGGCCAGCTCAAGGACGAGCTGCGACGCGAGCGCGACGGCAAGGCCCGCAAGACACTCCTGCAGCGGCTACAGGCCGAACTCGGGCGGCGCTGACCCCGCGTACCGCCAAGGGCTGCTTGTCGGCGGGAGCGCCGGCGAGTACGCGCGCTGGTCGACGATCGGGACGGCACCGTCCGTTGGACGGACGTTCCGGGTGAACAGCGGCTCACCGGCTTCCAGTGGCCATGATCTTGCTGATACCTTGTTGCAAGTCATAGGCAAGAGCCATGATTTTGCATCTGGGGGTACGGCGGATGGCCACCACGCTGCGGACCGAGCGGGAGGATGTGCTCGGCGTCGCGGCGCAGCGACGCCGGACCGCGACCTGGCTGGTCGTGCTGACGGCGGGGCTGCTCCTCACCGGGGTGGTCGCGGTCGGGTCCGGCGCGATCGGGGTCCCTCCGGTGACCGTGGCCCGGATCATCGGGCACCAGCTCGTCGGCCTGCCCGGCGAGGTGACCTGGACGCTGCCCCAGGAGGCCATCGTCTGGCAGGTCCGGCTGCCCCGGGTGCTGCTCGGCATGCTTGTCGGCGCCGGACTGGCGGTGTGCGGGGTGGCGCTGCAGGCCATGGTGCGCAACGTCCTGGCCGACCCGTACCTGCTGGGCATCAACTCCGGGGCCGCCAGCGGCGCCGCGGCGGCGATCCTGTTCGGGGCCGGCGCCGGCTTCGGGCAGTACGCCCTGTCCACCAGCGCCTTCGTCGGCGCGCTCGGGGCGTCCCTGCTGGTCTTCCTGATCGCGCGCACCGGCGGTCGGGTGACCTCGATCCGGCTGCTGCTGGCCGGCGTCGCGGTGGGCTACGCGCTGTACGCCACCACCAGCTTCCTGATCTTCGCGTCCGGGTCCGCCGAAGGTGCGCGTTCGGTCATGTTCTGGCTGCTCGGGTCCCTCGGGTTGGCCCGCTGGAACGCCCTGCTGGTGGTAGCCGCGGTCGTACTGGGCGGGGCGATCCTCTACCTGACCGTCGCCGGGCGGCGGCTCGACGTGCTGGCCATCGGTGACGAGACCGCGCAGACCCTGGGAGTCTCGCCCGCCCGGTTCCGGATGCGGCTGCTGGTGGTCGTCTCGCTCAGCATCGGCGTGCTGGTCTCCGCCGCCGGCAGCATCGGTTTCGTCGGGCTCGTCGTCCCGCACCTGGCCCGACGCATCGTCGGTTCGCCGCACGTGCGGGTGGTGCCGGTGGCGGCGCTGCTCGGCGCGATCCTGCTGGTCTGGGCCGACGTGCTCGCGCGGGTGCTGCTGGCCCCGCAGGAGATCCCGATCGGCATCATCACCTCCCTCCTCGGGGCGCCGTTCCTGGTGCTCCTGATCCGTCGTCTACACGCCTCCGGCGCCTGAGCCGACCCGGCAAGGAGAACTCCATGAGGGCAACACGCCTCGCCCGCACCGCCGCCGCCTCCGTCGTCCTGCTGCTCGCCACGGCCTGCGGCGACGGTGCCGCGCCGACGGCCGCGGAGCAGGGTTACCCGCTCACCGTCAGCAACTGCGGCGCCGAGGTCACCTTCCCGGCCGCGCCGAAGCGCGTCGTCCTGCTCAGGAGCGCCGCCGTGCCGTACCTGCACTCTCTCGGCGTGATGGACCGGGTCACCGCCCGGGCGGGGCAGTACCCGAAGGAGTACTACGACGCCGCGACGCTCGCCGAACTGGACCGGATTCCGCTGCTGACCGACAAGACCGACACCAGCGGCCACCTGCAGATCTCCAAGGAGGTGGTGATCAGCCAGCAGCCGGATCTGGTCCTCGGCGAGGTCGACAACCTGTCCCGCGACACCCTCGCCGCGGTGGACATCCCCCTGCTCGAAGAGCCCGCCATGTGCCCCGACGGCACCGCCGCGCCGACCTTCGACGACATCTACGCCCAGCTGCAGACGTACGGCAAGGTGTTCGGCCGCGAAGCGGAGGCCGCCACCGCCGTCACCGCGCTCAAGGAGCGGTTGGCCAGCATCCGGGCCGAGGCCGTTCCCTCGGCCGGGCGGACCGCCGCGGTGCTCTACCCGACCGTCGGCGGCGGCACCACCTACGCCTACGGCACGGCCAGCATGGCCCATCCCCAACTGGAGGCGGCCGGCTTCCGCAACGTCTTCGGCGACGTGCAGGAGCGGGTCTTCGAGGTCACCGTGGAGGAACTGCTCGGCCGCGATCCCGACGTGCTGATCCTGCTGTACAGCGACGGCGACCCGAAGGCGGTCGAGCAGGGGCTGACCGCGCTTCCCGGCGCGGAGAACCTCAACGCCGTCCGCACCGGCAACGTCATGACCCAGCTGTTCAACTTCACCGAGCCGCCCACCCCGCTGTCGGTCGACGGCCTGGAGCGGATCGTGCGGCGTTTCCAGGTGAACCCGTGATCGAAGCGACGGCGGTCTCCTGGCACTACGGCGCGAACCCCGTCATCGACGGGGTCAGCGTCACCGCCCGGCCGGGCCGGGTCCTCGGACTGATCGGCCCGAACGGCAGCGGCAAGACCACCCTGCTCCGACTCCTCTACGGTGCGCTGCGCAGCCCCTGCGGTCAGGTACTCGTCGACGGCGACGACCTCACCGCCCTGGGGTCGCGGGAGGCCGCCCGCCGGCTGGCCGTCGTCGTGCAGGAGACCGGCGGCGAGACCGCACTGACCGTCGCGGAGCTGGTGCTCCTGGGCCGGGGACCACACCTGTCGACCTTCCAACGCGCCGGCCGGGCCGACCACGAGATCGCGGCCCGCTGCCTGGCCCGGGTCGGTGCCGCCCACCTCGGCACCCGGGCCTTCGCCCGGCTCTCCGGAGGTGAGCGCCAGCGGGTGCTGATCGCCCGCGCCCTCGCCCAGCAGGCCACCCACCTGCTGCTCGACGAGCCCACCAACCACCTCGACATCCGCTACCAGCACGAGATCCTCCACCTGGTGCGCAACCTGGGCACCTGTTCCGTCGTGGTGCTGCACGACCTCAACCTCGCCGCCCGCTACTGCGACGACCTGGTGCTGCTCGGCCGGGACGGGGTGGCCGCCGCCGGCGCCGTGGACGACGTGCTGGACCCGGCCGTCCTCGAACCCGTCTACGGCATCGGAATCCGGCGCCTGGATCTCGACGGCGCCATCCACCTGCTGTTCCAGCCGCACACCGTCGCCGAGCGGACTGCCGCCTGACGGGCCGGTACCGCTGCGGGTTGAATGGATCAGCAGCAGCCGCCCGCGTCGCGGGATGAGCGGGAACTCGCGCGAGGAGGTGCGGCGATGAGCCGGGAACCGTACGCGGGGCTGGCCACGACCTTCGACTCGGTCGCGGAGCTGTACGAGCGGGTCCGCCCGGGCTACCCGGGGCAGTTGTTCGCCGACCTGGCGAGCACGACGGGTCTGCGTGCCGGCGGGGCCAGTGTGCTGGAGGTTGGCACGGGCACGGGTCAGGCCACCCGCGGGCTGCTTGGGCGCGGCTGGCGGGTCGTGACCCTGGAGCCGGGGCGGGAACTGGCCACGGTGGCGCGTCGCGTGCTCGCCGGGCACGGCGACGTCGAGGTCGTGGAGGCGCCCTTCGAGCGGTGGGAGGCGGGCGGCCAGGAGACGTTCGACCTCGTCTTCGCGGCGACGTCGTGGCACTGGGTGGACCCGCGGGTCGGCTACCGCCGCGCCGCCGAGTTGCTGCGTCCCGGCGGTCACCTGGCGGTCGTCGCCACCGAGCACGTGTCGCCGCGCGGCGGTGACGACTTCTTCCGGCAGGTCCAGCGGGTGTACGACGAGGTCGGCATGGGCGACGGCCAGGGCGGCCCGAAGCCTCCGGAGGCGATCGCGGCCCCGGACCTGGCGGCGATCGGCGGCAGCGGGTTCTTCGCGGAGCCGGTCGTGCACCGCTACGTCTGGGGCCGGGACTACACCGCCGAGGAGTACCTGGCGCTGGTGTCCACCTACTCCGGGCACATCGCCGCCTCGCCCCGCCAGCGGGAGACGTTGTTCACCGGCATCCGGGACCTGATCGCCGCCCGTCCGTCCGCGACGGTGCGCAAGCACTACCTGAACATGCTCCAGATCGCCCGGCGTACCGGCTGATCCGGCCGGCTGCCGACGCGCCGACTTCTAGTAGGTGAAGTCCTTGGGCGCGCCCTCGCCCACGCGGCCGTCCACGGCCTCGCGCAGGATGTCCGCGTGGCCGGTGTGCCGTGCGTACTCCTCGATCATGTCCAGGAGCATGTCCCGGACGGTGGGGGTGCGTCCGTCCGGCCAGGTGAAGGAGGCCGGTCCGTCCAGTCCGCGTTCCTCGACGACCTCGGCGACCAGCTTCCGGGACCGGTCGACGGCGTCGCGCCACACCCGGTGGACGTCCTCGGGCGCGTCGAGGGCGCCCGTGCGCCACTCCCAGTCGGGGTCGGCGTCGAAGTCCACCGCGTCCCAGGGGGCTCCGTACTCCTGACCCGCGAGTTTGACGGCCAGCCAGTCGGCCTCGACCAGCGCCATGTGCTTGACCAGGCCACCGAGGGTCATCGTGCTGGCGGCGGTGGTCGCCCGCAGGCCCTTCTCGTCGAGGTCCGACGTCTTCCAGGCGAAGGTCCGCCGGTTGCGGTCGAGCACCGACAGCAGCGACTCCACCTCGATGCGAGCCGGCTGAGACTGCGGAGTCGTCTCACTCATGACCGGAGCATAGGCATCCGGACGGACCCGCGCTGTCCCCTGGTCGGGGCGGGGCGACGGTGCCGAACGAGGTCGAGGGCACCCGGTGGCCGGTCTCCGCGTGGGGCGCCGGCGGGAACCGTCATGATGAGCCGGTGAAGATCCTGTCTATCCAGTCGTCGGTCGCCTACGGCCACGTCGGCAACTCGGCCGCCGTCTTCCCGCTCCAGCGGCTCGGGCACGAGGTCTGGCCGGTGCTGACGGTCCACTTCTCCAACCACACCGGGTACGGTGCGTGGCGCGGGCCACTGCTGGCGCCGGCCGACGTGGCCGAGGTGATCGCGGGCATCGGGGACCGCGGGGTCCTCGGCAGCGCCGACGCGGTGCTCTCGGGCTACCAGGGCGATCCGGCGATGGGTGCGGTGATCCTCGACGCGGTCGACACGGTCAAGGCGGCCAACCCGGACGCGGTGTACTGCTGCGATCCGGTGATGGGCGACGCCGGCCGGGGGATGTTCGTCCGGCCGGGCATCCCGGAGTACCTGCGCGACGTCGTCGTCCCGCGCGCGGACATCATCACCCCGAACCACTTCGAGCTGGACTTCCTCGCCGGCCGGACGACGAAGTCGCTGACCGGGTTGCTGGAGGCGGTCGACATGGTGCGCGAGACGGGGCCGCGGCAGGTGCTGGTCACCAGTGTGCTCCACGACGACGTACCCCAGGGATCGCTGGAGGTGGTGGCCGTCTCCGACGAGGGCGCCTGGGCGGTGACCACCCCGCTGCTGCCGATCAGCCCGAACGGCGGGGGCGACGTCACCGCGGCGCTCTACCTCGCGCACCTGTGGACCACCGGCTCACCCGCGACGGCACTGGAACGCACCATCGCCTCCGTCTTCACCGTCCTCGAGGCGACGCTCGCGGCCGGCACCCGGGAGATCCAGCTGATCGCGGCCCAGGACGCGATCGCCGACCCGCCGCCGCGGTTCGCCGCCCGGCGGCTGCGCTGACCGACCGCCGCACCGGCGTGGTGGCTGTTTCGCCGGGCGCCGAGCCGGCATCCGGTCGGTGGCGACGGGCCGACGGCCGCTCGTGCCGGCGGGGTGACGCCGGGCGGGACGTCGTCCCGCCCGGCGTCCCGGATCAGGGCGCGCAGTTGTAGTTGCGCACCGGCTTGGTCAGCTTCTCCTGGCTGCCGAACTTCGCGTAGACCCGCAGCTCGCACGGCAGATCCAGGTCACCGTAGTAGCTCGCGACCTCGTTGTCGTAGTACGTGGTGCCGCTGTCCGCGACCTGCCAGGCGCCGCTGTCGGCGGAGTGGACCTCCCAGTAGACGTCGCCGGCGCAGCCCTGCAGGCCGCGCGACCAGGCGATGATGTTCGCCCCGTTGTAGATCTCGGACTGCACCAGGGTGCAGGTGGCCGCCGCCTGTGCGGGTGCGGCGCCGACGAACAGCCCGGCCGTCAGCAGGGCCCCCGCTCCGACCGCCGACATCAGCTTGCGCATGGTCCGGTACCTCCAAGGTGGATGGTGGATCACTTCCCGGAGGGTAGCCCGATCGGAAAAGGAGTTTCAAGGCACGAACATCAATTGTCGAAATTCTTCATCGACGGGAGTGGCTGTCACCCGGGCCGGACCGTGGCCCGGCAGACGTCGTGGGCACGGCAGCACCAGCCGGCTCGCCGGCTCGGCGCCGGGGTCGCCGGCAGCCGGCAGCGCCCCACCGCCGTTACCCCGACGCCCCCACCAGGAGCCCGGCGACCGCGTCCGCCGACGCCGGGTGTGCGGCCACCAACGCCGCCGCGGCCCCGGAGGCGGCCGGCGGGGCGTCCCGCCGCCACTCACCGGCGCAGCCGAGCAGCGCGGCCGTCGCGTCCACCGCCACCGGATGGCCGGCGAGCAACGCGGGCACCGCAGTGCTCGGAGCCGGCAGGACGGCCGGTGCCGGCCGACCGGTGGCCCGCCACGGCGGCACCCAGGCGTCCAGTGCGGGCAGGCTGCCGGGGAAGGTGCGTTCGGCCTCGCGGACCAGCCGCGGCACCAGATCCGGTCCCTGGTCCCGCAGCGTCGTGATCAGCGTGGGCAGCCAGGGCAGCAGCACCGGATCGGGCAGCCGGGCGAACGCCGTCGACATCGTCTCGACCACGAACGGCGCCAGTCCCGGCGCCGGCTCCAGCGCCTGCACGAACCCGGACAGGTACTGCGGGAACGCCGGCACCACCAGCGGGTTCGCCAGCAGCTCGGCGCAGCGCTCCCGCAGCTCGGCCAGCGGCAGCAGGCCGAGCTGGTGGCGGGACGCCCAGAGCAGGGCGACCTTCGCCGGCGCCTCCGGGTGGGACTGGGCGACGGCCAGCTCCAACTGTGACCGGTCGCAGCCCAGCGACAGCGCGAGGCTCTCCATCCCGAACAGGAAGCCCAGCATGGCCCCGACCTGCCGGACCCCGGTCGCCTCGTCGACGAACGCGGTGGGCAGCAGGGTGCAGTAGTGCGCGTACCCGGTGGTCACGAACGCCTCGCACCAGGCCGGCAGCCGTGCCGCGGTGGTCCGGTGGTGGGCGAGCAGGCGGCGGATCCGCCGCAGCACCTCGGGCGCGTCGTCCACGGTGCGTTCGGCGGAGAGCAGCTCCACGGCCCGTGCGCCGAGCTCGTCGACCAGCCGCGGGCTGTCGAGCAGCCGAATGGCGTCCTCGACGGCGGCGAGCGCGGTCGCGGCGGTGGCGTCCGGCTCGCGGACGGAGCGGCGCAGCCGCTGCTCGAGAACCTGCTCGACGGTGACGCCCTCGTACCCCAGCTCGATCAGCGCGCGCTGGTTGCGGCCGAGCGCCAGGTCCCAGCTCTCCTGCGGCGACCGGTGGCCCAGCCGCCGTTCGCCCATGATCGGGCGGACCGCGTCGGCGGGCAGCAGGTGCCGCAGCATCCAGAGCAGGTCCGAGCAGGCCGGCAGCGCCGGGTCGGCGCGCAGGTCCAGCAGGGCCCGCTGCACGGTCCGCTTCTCCAGGTCCAGGCCGAGCGGGCGGAGACGGTCGAGGACGTCGCGGGCCAGCGGGGGGAGCGAGTCGTAGCCGACCTGGCCGATCCGGTCGCCGCCGAGCAGGATCTCGCAGAGCCGGCGGACGTCCCGGCGGCCCGGCACGACGTCCTTCTCGATGCAGGTGACCGCGGCGTCGGCGAAGTCGTACGGGGTGGGCCGCGCCCGGTTGCGCAGCCCGGCGAGCAGGATCGAGGTCTCGAAGACGGCGATCGCGTCGGCGGTGCTGGCCAGGTAGCCGTTGCGCCGGGCCAGCCGGACGATGTCGACGCACCAGCCGCGCAGCTCCGCCTCGTCCAGCTCGTCCGGTGCCGGTGGCGCGGCCAGGAAGCCGGTGAGCCGGTCACTGACCGGCGTGGCGGTCGTCGGAGCTGCCGCCCGCCCGCGCCGGCCCCGCTTCGCCCCGCCCTGCTGGCCGTCGAGCCGGAACGGGACGAGGCCGTCGCGGTTCAGCGACTTCGTCCAGGCCGCCGCGGCGATCGACACCGAGCCGGCGGCGAGGCCGAACTGCGCCTCGATCGCGGAGTGGCTGGACGGGATCAGCCCGTACCGCCACCGGGTGCCGGTGCGCGGGCTGATCGGGAAGTCCGGCGCGGTCGAGTCGAGGCCGAACTGCTCGACCCGACTGGCCGCGTGGAACGCGCCGCACACGTACAGGCAGTCGGCCGGGTCGGCGCCGGAGGCGGCCAGGTGCTGCCGGATCCGGGTCCACATGTAGCGTTCCCGGTCCTCGTCCCGGTCCAGCCGGTCCGCGGCGGCGGGCCGCAGCCGCCGGAAGAGGCTGCCGATGAGCACCATCACCTGCCGGTAGGTGTCGTGGTCGGCGGTGGCGATCGGGCGCTCGACGTACTGGTCCCACCACTCCGACCAGTGCCGCACCTTGCCGTGGTGCAGCAGGTACGCCTCCAGCTCCGCGAACCGAGGCCGCAGGTCGCCGATCTCCACGCCGACCGCCTCCCCGTGCAGCGCCGCCCCCTCGGCCGGCTCCCCGGCTGTCACCTCGCCCACGGGACCATCGGAGGCCGGGCCGGCCTCGGGACGGGGCGTCCACTGGAAGACGTGGTCGGTGGAGCGGTCCACCAGCACCAGCTCCACCCCGGGCGTGTCCAGCGCGTACGCGATGGCCTGGTATTCCGCGGAGGCCTCGGTGATCGGGGCGACGACGCTGAGCGGGGCCCACTCGGCGGGGAAGCCCGCCAGCTCGGTGGCGAAGGCCTGCACGGCCACCGGGAGGCGGCAGTTGCGCAGCTCGGTGAGCAGCGGCTGGAGGTCCTCGCACAGCTCCAGGTAGACGACCTTCGGCTGCTTGGCACGCAGCCGCCGGAGCATGGCCAGCGCGGAGGCCGGTGAGTGGTGGCACACCGGGAAGATCTCCAGCCGTTCGCCCAGGGCCCGGTCGACGTCGTCGACGATCCCGGCCAGGATGCCGGCCAGCGCGTCGGGGGAGTCGGCGAAGGTGGCGGCCGCGTCGGCGAGCTGCTCGCGCAGCGCGCCGAACAGGCCGGCGTCGGGGGCGGCGGTCACGACAGCGACGCGATCGCCTGGCGGCCGCCGTCGAGGAAGCCAGCCCAGTCACCGCCGTCCTGCTTGGCCCGCGGCTCGACGACCCCGTGCAGGTACTTGTTGAGGATGGCCAGGTCCTCGGGGCTGCGCCGGACCAGCGACCCCATCAGCGACCCGGCGAGGATCTCCGGGCGCAGGGCGCGGTCGCCGAAGAACTGACTGTGCAGGATGGCGTCCTCCAGCACCCCGATCTGCTCCGCGGTGGACAGCGCCGACTCCAGCTTCTCGTCGTCGCTGGCCGCCGAGGCGGCCGCGGCCCGCAGGTCGGCGAAGCTCTGCAACAGGATGTCCAGCAGGGTGGGCGGCACGTCCAGGTCGATGTGGTGCCGGCGCAGCAGCTCCTCGGTACGGAAGCGGACGATCTCCGCCTCGCTGCGCTTGTTGGTCACCACCGGGATCCGGACGAAGTTGAACCGCCGCTTCAGCGCCGAGGACAGGTCGTTGACACCCCGGTCGCGGCTGTTCGCGGTGGCGATGATCGAGAAGCCGGGCTTGGCGAAGACGATGCTGTCCCGGTCCAGCTCGGGAATCGAGACGTACTTCTCGGACAGGATCGAGATCAGCGCGTCCTGCACGTCGCTGGTGGTACGGGTCAGCTCCTCGAAGCGGCCGATGACGCCCTGTTCCATCGCGGTCATGATCGGCGACGGGATCATCGACTCGCGGGACTGGCCCCGGGCGATGACCATGGACACGTTCCACGAGTACTTGATGTGGTCCTCGGTGGTGCCGGCGGTGCCCTGCACGACCAGCGTGGAGTTGCGGCAGATCGCCGCGGCCAGCAGCTCGGCCAGCCAGCTCTTGCCGGTGCCCGGGTCGCCGATCAGCAGCAGTCCGCGGTCGGAGGCCAGGGTGACGATGGCCCGCTCGACGAAGCTGCGGTCGCCGAACCACTTCTGCGGGATCTGCCGGTCCAGGCCGTCGGCCCGTTCCGAGCCGAGGATGAACAGCCGCACCATCCGCGGGCTGAGCCGCCACGAGAACGGCTTCGGGCCGGTGTCGACCGACTCCAGCCAGTCGAGTTCGTCGGCGTACTTGACCTCGGCGGGGGCGCGCAGCATGTCGGACATCAGGGGCTGGTCTCCTAGGTGAGGAAGCTCTTGAGCTCGAAGACGAGTTTGCGGATGTGGCCGGAGACGACCGGGGTGCCCAGGTCCTTGAAGCGCTGCCGGAACCAGGGGTTGACGCTCTGCTGACCGGAGCTGTTCACCGAACCGACCGGGATGAACCGCACCCCGGAGCGGTGGACGGCCTCGATCCCGTCGAACAGCGGCTGCGACCGGTCGAACTCGTAGAAGTCCGAGATCCACACCAGCACGGTGTTCCTCGGCTCGACGATCTTGGGTCGGGCCATCGCCATCGCGACCGGCCCGTCGTTGCCGCCGCCGAGGTTGGTGCGCAGCAGCACCTCGAACGGGTCGTGCACCCACGGGGTCAGGTCCAGCGCCCGCGTGTCGTACGCGATCAGGTGCACGTCCACCTTGGGCAGCCCGGCGAAGATGGACGCCAGGATGGTGCAGTTGACCATCGAGTCGACCATCGACCCGGACTGGTCCACCACCACGATGAGCCGGGCCGGGGTGGTGCGCCGGGCGGTCTGCCGGTAGTAGAGCCGGTCGACGTAGAGGCGCTGGTCCGTCGGGCTCCAGTTGGTCAGGTTCTGCCAGATGGTGCGGTCCAGGTCGAGGTTGCGGAACACCCGCTTCGGCGGCACCGAGCGGTCGACGGTGCCGACGCTGGTCTGCTCCACCTGGGTCCGCAGCACCTCGGCGACCTCGTCGACGTAGCGGCGGATCAGCGCCTTCGCGTTGGCCAGCGCCACCCCGGACAGGTTGGCCTTGTCCCGCAGCAGCTGCTCGATCAACGACATGCTGGGGGTGAGCCTGCTCGCCAGCTTCGGGTCGGCCAGCACCTCCCGCAGGTGCATCCGACGGACCAGGTCGCCCTCCAGCCCGGCCAGCGTGCCGCCCAGCTCGCCGCCCTGCCGACGCAGCTCGCCGGGCGCCGCGCCGAGCGCCTGCTCGAACCAGCCGGCGTCGGACTGCCAGCGGGCGAGCTGGCCGGCACTGACCGACCCGGAGCCGGTGGCGAACACGTTCAGCAGCAGCTTCGACACCAGCGCCGCCCGGCGTACCTCGGCCTCGCCGGGTCGGGCGGGGCCGGCGGCCGATTCGTCGTCGCCCGTGGTGAGCAGGCCGCGCAGCTCGTCGGCGAGCGCCGGGAAGCGCTGGACCACCGTGTCGACCGAGACCGTCGGGTCGAGCAGCGCGGCCGGCAGGCCGAGATCCTCGACGACGGCCATGCTCGCCGACTCCAGTGCGGGCTGCTCGTCGGGGCTGAACAGCCGGGCCAGCAGCCGCCAGTAAAGGACCTGCCGGCGATTCTCGTCGTTGCGCTCGGTCGTGGTCATCGGCGCAGCAACCGTCCCGCGCGCTCGCGCAGCACCGCCACGGCGTCGCCCGCCTTCGCCTCGGCCTTCGCGACCTTCGGGTCGGTGATCCCGCCCGCCCAGTCGCCGTTGTGCGCCTCGGCCACCTGCCGCTTGCTGACGAAGCGTACGGCGAGGGGGTGCAGGAGCCAGCGGCCGTCGTCCCAGCGCAGCAGGCCGAGGCAGGCCGACGCGCCGGCCACCCGGTCCCGGGTGAGCGGGCCGCTCGCCGGCAGCCGGTCGGCGGCCACCGCTACCCGCTCGCCGTCGAGGTCGAGGGCGAGCCCGCCGTCGTCCTCGCGCACCCGGCCGCCCTCGACCAGCACCGGCTCGGCGATCGCGGCCGGGTGCCGGTCCAGCGGCGGTGTCGACGCCGCGACCGCCGACCCGAGCAGCACCCGCGCTGTCGCGAACGGGTCGGTCGGCTCGCCCAACTCCGCCCGGGTGTCGTCCCAGCGCAGGTCACCGCCGTGCAGCGGCAGGTCGGTGACCGTCACGGCCCGCCGCTCGGCCAGCGCCCGCAGCAGGGTGGGCTGCCCCGGGAAGAGCCGCCAGATGGCCGGCCCGACGATGGTGGCCACCTTCGCGGCGCCCACCGTGGCGCGGACCAGTCGTGGCGCCCCGCCGCCGGCCGGTTCGAGCACCGCGTGCAGCTGGACCTGCACCGCGGTGTCGTGCTCGTGGACGTCCACGCCGAGCGGCAGCAACCGCCCGGAGACCCGCTCGACGTCCGCCGCCGGCCCGGCCGGCGCGCCCTGGGTGAGCAGCATGCCGCGGGCCCACAGGTCCGCCCAGCGTCGGACCGGCACCTGGGGCATCGCCGCCACCGGTACGCACGCCCGAAGCTCGGCGGCCAGCCCGTCGAGCAGTACGGCGAGCCGGCGCGACCCGGGCTCGGCCAGCGCGGCCTCCACCGGCGCCCCGACCGCCGAGACCAGCTCGTGGTCGACGCCGCGCCAACCGGTGAGCGCCACCTCGTGCAGCCAGGCCCGCGCCGCCAGCAGGGCGGGGGAGACGTGCGTCGCTGCGGCGGCCTGCCCGGGCCACGGCGACCGGTCCCGCCCGAGCACGCCGTCGAGCTGCCCGAGCAGGGCGTCGTGCGCCGCGCCGAGCAGGGCCGACCGCGCCCCGGCCAGGACGGCGAGGTGCTCCTCCGCGACCGAGCCGGCGGTCACCTTGCCGACCGCCTCGGCCACCCGGGTACCGAGTGGGGTGCCGGCGACCGCGTCGGCCAGCGCCGCCAGCGCGGCGGCGTCGTCCTCGCCGAGCCGGGCCAGACCCCGGGTCAGCACGTCGTCGAAGCCGGCGACCACGTCGAGGGCCTCGGCCAGCCCGGCCGGCACGTCCGCGCGCAGCCGGGTCATCTGGTGCGCCAGCATCAGCCCACCGCCGCGCTGGCCGGGAACCACTGCAACTCGGGCAGCGGCGCGGTGCTCTCCGGCACCTCCAGGTAGGCCAGGTGGTGCAGGAACCGGCTGAACACCACCGCGGCCGGGCTCGGCTCGTGCCGGGGATCCATCCGGGCGAACAGCTCGGCGCCGGTCTCCACCCCGTCGCCGACGTCCACCCGCAGGTAGCGGGCGACCGGCTCGACGCCGTACTGGATGATCGCCTCGTCGGCCAGCGCGTGCAGGTGCTTGCAGGGGTTGCCGCGCAGCCCGCCGCACGGCCGGTTGTTGTTGGTGCTGCAGTGGTACGCGTGGGTGCCGGCGGCCACCGACGAGACGTACACCCGCTCGATGTCGGAGCCGCTGGACACCACGCCCTGCAGGCGCCCGTCGGCCAACTCGACGAAGGGCACCTTGGCCAGTTTGCGCGCCCGGGCGGGTGGCACCACCCGCAGCACGCTTCGTCGTCGCCACGAGGCTTCGACCGCCTCCGTCATCTCCGACCTCCCCGCCGGAGACCGGCTCCGGGCAGGGTGCTGCCCCACGCCGGCCCACATCCGCGCCGCTGTGACGACAGGGATCATGGACCACCGGTACGACAACGGCACCACCGCCGGGTCGGTGCACGCCCTCAGCCAGGGACGCCGTCCAGCGCAGGTCTCATCGAGGTGCTGCGGACATGTCGACGGCCGCGGCGCCGACGACGGCGTTGTCACCGGCGTTCTGCAGGTAGCCGATCACCGAGGCCTGCCGGGGATCGAGGTCCGGCGGCACCGCCAGCTCCACCCGACCCCGCTCGGTTTCCGGACGCATCGAGGAGAAGGCGCGTACCACGTTGTCCTGCCGCAGCGTCCGCCCGGCGTTCTCGCCCCGAGCCACCTCGCTGTCCAGGCCACGCTCCACGACCGCCACGTTCAACACCGCCGGAGTCGGGACGGTCTGGTAGTCCACCAGCACCCGGCCGCCACCGGGGGAGTCGGCGACCGACAGGGTGAGCGGCGTGCCGGGAACCGCGGTCAGCGCGGACGCGATCGCGGTGGCCGCCTGGCGTCGGTCGGAACCGACGAACTCGACGGTGCCGTTGACGACCATCTGCGGGGTGTACAACCGTCCGGCGCCGAGGGCCCGTGCGTACGCCTCCTGCCGGGCGGTGTACGCCGCGTCGGCGAACCGGTCGGGCCAGCCCAGGTAGTCCCAGTAGTCGACGTGGAAGCCGAGGGCGAACACGGGCAGCCTCCGCTGCCGGGCGTCGCGTTCGATCTCGGTCAGCACCTCCTCGGCGGGCGGGCAGCTCGAGCAACCCTGGGAGGTGAACAGCTCCACCACGGCGAAGCCGCCGTCCGCGCGGGCCTCCGACCCGGTGCGCGTTGGGTCCGTCATCGGCCGTCTCCTCCGTCCGCGCTGCTCGCGGCACCCCGATTCCCGTTCCGGCCGCGACCATGCCTGACCGGCAGCGAGCCGCGGGGGCCGGCGGTCGATCCGGTGCGCGGAAGACCGGGTCGGCACCGACCCGCCATCGGAGGTACGCTCGATCCGTGACGCATTCGCTCTTCCTCTGATCCGACTCCGGACGGCCCGTTGTCGCTCGCTGATCGCGACGAACGGGTCGTTCTGACGTTTCCGGCCGCATTCCGGTCGGGTCAGTCGAAGAGCGCACCCCCGCCCCTTGCGCGCGGGACGAGTGCGCCTCCGTTCGGAGGAAGCAGATGACGATCACCACAATCATGCCTGCCCGCGGGCAGGCCCAGCTCGTTGCCGACCACCTGCGGGTGGTACGCGGCGGGCGAACCATCCTCGACGACGTCAGCATGGCGGTGGCACCCGGCGCCCGCTGGGGGATCGTGGGCGAGAACGGGTGCGGCAAGTCGACGCTGCTCGCCGCCCTGTCCGGCGGGTTGACCCCGGAGTCGGGGACCGTGCACCGGTTCGGCAGTCTCGGCCTGGTCGAGCAGGAGCTGAGCGCGGCGGGCGGGATCACCGTCGGCGACGTGATCGAGGTGGAACTCGCCGCGGTGCGGCGGGTCCTCGCCGCGTTCGAGTCGGCGTCCGCCGCGCTGGCCAACGGTGAGACGGCGGCAGCCGGCGCGTACGCCGACGCCCTGGCGGCGGCCGAGGCGCTCGACGCCTGGGACGCCGACCGCCGGGTGGACGTCGCCCTGGCCGGCCTGAACGCCGTGACCGACCGCACCCGGCGGTTGGCCGAGCTGTCGGTGGGGCAGCGCTACCGGGTACGCCTGGCGTGCGTGCTGGGCGCCGGTCACGACTTCCTGCTGCTGGACGAGCCGACGAACCACCTCGACGCCGGCGGCCTGGAGTTCCTCACCGCTCGCCTGCGCGGACATCCGGGCGGGGTGGTGGTGGTCAGCCACGACCGCGCGCTGCTGTCCGACGTCGCCACGTCGATCCTGGACCTCGACCGCAGTCGCGACGGGCGTCCCCGGGTGTACGGCGACGGGTTCGCCGGCTACCAGCACGGCCGCAGGGCCGAACTCGCCCGCTGGGAGGAGGAGTTCGAGCAGCAGCAGATCGAGCGGACCCGCCTCACCCGGCAGCTGTCCGAGGCCCAGAACCGGCTGGTGTCCGGGTGGCGGCCCGACAAGGGAACCGGCAAGCACCAGCGCGCGACCCGCGCTCCGGCGCTGGTGCGCGCCGTGCACCGGCGGCGTGACGAGCTCGACCAGCATGCCGTGGACGCGCCGCCGCCGCCGCTGCGGTTCCGGATGCCGGATCTGCCGGCTCGACCCGGCGTCGCGCTGCTGACCGCGCACCGGGTGGCGGTGCCGGGCCGGCTGGCCGGTCCGGTGTCGCTGGCGCTGGTCTCCGGGGCGCGTCTGGTCGTCACCGGCGCCAACGGGGCCGGCAAGTCGACGCTGCTGAGCGCCCTGGCCGGCCGGCTGCCGGTGGCCGAGGGCTCGGTCACTCGCGCGCCCTCGACCCGGGTCGAGCTGCTCGGTCAGGAATCGGACGAACCGAGCCGGGCCGGGGCCGTCGACTGGTTCGCGGCGCAGCTGCGGCGGCTCGTCCGTGCGCGGCTGCTCGACGACGGCGAGATCGTCGCGCTGTCGTCGTTGGGGCTGCTCACCGCCGCCGACGCCCGCCGTCCGGTGGCCGAGCTGTCCGTCGGGCAGCAGCGCCGACTCGACCTGGCCGTCGCGCTGGCGGCCCGCCCACACGTGCTGCTCCTCGACGAGCCGACGAACCACTTCTCCATCGCCCTGGTGGAGGAACTGGCCGAGGGCCTGCGCAGCACGCCGGCCGCCGTGGTCGTCGCCACGCACGACCGCCAGCTGCTGCGCGACCTCGACGCCTGGCCCCGGCTGCACCTCGGCGACGAACCGGGGTGACCCGGCCGGCCGGGCGCCGGTGGTTCCCGGCGCGCCGTCCCCGTGGCGGCGCGCCGGGCAGCACCGACTCCGCCGGCGGTCAGAACCGGCTGGCGGTGAGCAGCAGCGGGGTGTCGACCCCCTGCCGGGCGCTCAGGTCGGCGAGGAAGGCGCCCAGCCAGCCGAGCGCGTCCACGGACCACTCGGCGAGCGTCCCGTGGAAGGTCGCCCGGTGCCGGGACGGTCCGTTCCAGAAGGCGTCGTCGAACGGCGGCCGCACGGTCAGCGGATCGTGGTCGGTCAGCGAGTACGTCTCGCACCGGAACACGTCCTGGTCCAGCTGGCTCAGCCACTCCCGCAGCCGCGGCGCGGCCGAGGGGACGGACGGCGCCTGCCCGCTGTCCAGGGTGACCCGCAGCCGCGTCCGCGACCCCGGATCACCGTCGCGGAACCAGCCGGCGCCGAGCAGCGACGGGGACAACGCGGGCTCCGGACGCGCCGCCGCGGCCAGACCCTGGACGGGCAGCAGCACCTGCACCGCCCGCAGTCGAAGGGTGCCGATCCGGGCCACCGCGTCGCCGGCGCAGCGCAGGAACGGCTGCACCGGCAGCGGCCGGTCGCCGGTCACCGGTTCGGCGCCCACCTGGAACCAGGCGACCAGGGACGACCCGGGTGCGGCGAGCGGATGATCCTCCCCGGCGTCGTTCATGCCCCACAGGCCGGCCGCCCTGAGGTCTGCGTCCTCGGGGCCCCCGGCCGCCCGGCCGTCGAGCCACCCCATGGCGAGCGACCGTTCGTGGAACAGGAAGTAGGGATCCAGTTCGGAGTCCGGGTCGCGCCACGGGTGCGGGGTCAGTTCGCCGTACAGAGCCGCGAACAGGGTGCCCGCCGGTGAGCGCGCGCCGGGCGCCAGGCCGGGCCGGGCCTGCTCGCCGTGGCTCGTCAACGACGTGGTCCAGGTGGCGATGGCATCCACCGACCCTATCCACGGTCGGGCGCGGTGACAGGCCGGCTCCCACGGACGACCCGGTGGGCGTACGGGCAGCCGGGCGGGACGGTCAGCTCCGCCAGCGGTCGTTGACCAGCCTGGGGCGCAGGACGGTGTGGACGAGCGCGGTGGTCCGCCACCACGCGGCCGCGACCGAGGCCCGGGCGACGTCGGCGGTCGCCCGGAGCGCGCCGGCCCGGCCGTGGTCGGCCAGCAGCAGCCGTCGCCTCGTCCGGGCGGCCGCGGCCCGTTCCGGCGTGCGGCCGCTGGCCCCGGGCACCTCGGCCCACCGCTGTACGGACTCGGTCGCGGCGCTCAACGCCTCCGCTCGCCGGCCGGCCGCCGTCAGGCAGGTGGCCAGGGTGTGCAGGGCACCGGCCAGGATGATGGTGTGGATCGCGGGTTCGGCCCGGACCATCCTCCGGGCCACCGCCACGGCTTCGGTCGCGGCCTGGACCGCGCCGCCCCGGTCGCCGGCGTCCCGGAGCCGGTCGGCGAGGTTGCCCAACACCTGGGGCAGCTCGGACTCCAGCGCGGCGTCGTTGGCGACCGCGGGCCGGAGGACCTGGACGGCTTCCTCGGCGGCGGCCACCGCGCCGGCCGCGTCGCCGGTCCGCGCCCGGCATCGGCTCAGCTGCAGCAGGGCCACCGAGAGCGAGGGATTCCCCATGTCGTCCGGGGCGACCGCGAGCTCCCGGTGGATGGCCACGGCCTGGGTCGCCGCGGTGCGGGCGGCGTCCACCTGGCCGGTCGCGAGCAGGGCGCGGGCCAGCTCGGTCAGCGCTCCGCCCAGCAGCGGACGGATCCGCCGATGCCGGCGGGCCAGGACGACGGCGAGCGCCGACGCGCGCCGGGCCTCCAGGTACCGGCCCGTGTCCGCCAACGCCCTACTGAGGTGGCTGAGGCTCTGCACGAGATCCGCGGCGCGTTCCTCGACGCTCGCCGGATACCGCCAGCGGTTCGGAATCCGGTCGATCGGGCTGAGGTAGGTCTCCTCGAGGCGTTGCAGCCGTCGGCGGAAGGGGGGCACGGTGTTCAGCGCCCGCAGGAGGGTGCGGGCGACGGGATCGTGCAGGGCGAGGAACCACACGTCGCCCAGCTCCAGCGGCGAGAGGTCCATCCGGCGTCGACGGATGCGCATGGCCGCCTGGAACGCGGGCAGCGCCTCGGCCGGCCGGCCGGCCCGGCTCGCCACGTGGCCGCTGACCAGTTGCGCGTGGCTGAAGTCCGGGCTGGGGCGGGCGGCGCCGAACTCCCGGTACAGCGCGATCGCCTGCTGCGCCATCCGGACCGCCTCGGTGCGTCGCCCGGCGGCCGACAGGTCCGCGCTCAGGTCGACCAGGGCGCTGCCCAGCCGGTTGCTGGCGCGGTGTCGCAGCTGGCCGGCCGGGCTGCGGTCGTCGGACGGGTCGACCTCGGCACTGAGCCTGCGGAGGATGCCGGTCGCCCGCTCGCGGGTCGCCGCGGCCTGGCTGTAGCGGCCGGCGTACGTCTGCACGCCGGCCAGGTCGGTCAGCACGGCGATCCGGGCCTCCGGGTCGGGGTTCTCGGCCAATCGGTACGGCGCCAGCCGGGTCTGCACGGCCGCCATCGCGGGTAGCAGGTCGGTGTCCTCCGTGGCCTCCAGGTGCTCGGCGAGAGCGGTCAGCCGGCGGAAGCCGAGCCCGTCGAGCCCGGTGACGGCGCCGATCGCCGCGTTGCCGGCGGCGAGGATGACGGCCGGACGGTCGTCGACCAGGCGGAAGAGGCACTCCGGTCCGACGTGCGGCCACCGCTGGGCCGCCGCGGCGAGCATTCCCACCGCCCGGGGCGACCAGGCCGGCGGCGGCTCGTCCACGCCGAACAACGCCGCCGTCGCCGGCCGGGCCCAGCTCTGGGCCGGGTAGTCGGCCCGGTGGCCGGGGACGGTGAGGGCCAGGAAGTCCTCGGCGAGCCGGTCCGGGTACAGCGGCTCCAGCACGGTGTCGGCGCCGGGCGGCGACGGGGGATAGCACGACCGGTGGTCGGCCAGCGCGGCGTCGCCGTCGGCGGTGACCCCCAGCCGTCGTACGACCTCCCGTCCTTGCGCGTGCGGGACGGCTCCGGTGAGCGCGGCGCCGAACACGAGCCGGTTCATGGTCGCCGGCGGCGTACGGTACGTCCGCTCCGTGGGGACGAGTTCGTGGCCGGGGTCGCCGAGCCGCCGCGCCCACCACAGCTGCTCGCGGTCCAGCAGGTAGACGGTCAGGCCCGCGGTACCGGTCGACGGCATCGGCCGCCCGGCCACCTGCGCGTCGACCGCCACCAGGGCCGCCATGTGGATGGTCAGGGTCAGCCCGAAGTCGGGGTGGTCCAGCCCTGCGGGCCGGCCGACCGACGACCCGTCGATGCCGTACCCGGCGGCGTAGCCGTCGCGGGCGGCCTGGAACATGGCCTCCCGGGGACCCTCTGCCCCGTCCGGACGGGGTGCCCTGCCCAGCGGACGGAGGAGTTGGGTGGAGGTGTCGACGAACCGCTCGACCAGGGCCGCCCGGGTCAGCGGCCACGCGTCGTCGGTGCGGCCGATCAGCAGCACCCGGACGGGCAGGCCCGGCTTCTGCAGCAGCGAGTTGCTGAACAGCCAGGTCAGATGAGTGAGCGGCCACTGGTCGGCGTAGTCGACGATCACCAGCAGGCCGACCGCGCCGTCGGTGCGCAGATCCTGGCTGTCGGCTCCCGGGAGCACCGTGCCCGGTCCCTGGACGGTGACGAGCACCTTCCAACCGCCGGCCACGGACAGTTCGGCGAGCCGGGTGGCCAGGCGGGTCTTGCCCTGCCCGCCCGGGCCGTGCAGCCACCGGGCCGCCATCGGCGCCTCGCTGTCCCGCCACGCCTCCAGCGCGGCGAGGTCGTCCTCCCGCCCGGTGAACGGGACCACCTGGTACCGGGCGTTGAGCATCCGGCTCGGCACCTCGCGCAGCCAGTCGGACGGCACGGCCGGGGACGGCCGCCAGTTGCGCAGCACGAACAGCGGGATGCCGTCGCCCCACACGTGCAGGTCCCCGCCGATCACCCCGGCGGCGTTCCCGCCGTCGGCGTGGACGTCCTGCCGGTACGGCGCCGGGGCGGGGGTCGGGTCGTCCGGGGTGCCTGCCTCCGTCACCGGGGCCGCCTCACGCCTGCGGGCCGGTCGGCTCGTCGGTCCGGCGAGGTGGCAACTGGTGGTGGATCACGTCGCCGTTCATCGCGCCGTACGCGGCGGCGCCCGGTGCGGTGGCGCTGATGATCTGGGTCTGCGGGACCGTGGTGGACTCCCGGGACCCGGGCCGCCCCTGCCTGAGCTGCCGGCCGGTGAGGACGACGCCGACCACGCCGACGACGAGCGCGATCAGCGCCACGACCATGCTCACCACGTCGGCGGTGTTCGCCTGGACGTCCAGCGGCTGGCCCAGGAAGACCCGGGCGGCCTGGACGGTCCCAACCGCCAGGCCGGCGAGGCCGACCATCGCCGCGGCGATCGCCGCCCACCGGACCTTCCGTCTCGCACGGCTGTCCATCGCATCCTCCCGCGGCTGCCCGGCTGTCGACGCTCGACGTCGAGGAACCTCCACAGTGCAGCACGCGTCGGCAAGGCGCCATCACCTGAGTGATCGTGGCCGTCGCCGGACGGTCACGCCGCGCCGCCGTGCCGCACGGCGGCGACGGCCGGTGGGGGAGTCTCGTCGCGGCGTCGGGGCGCTGGCGGATCAGAGGAAGGCGAACACCGGGGGGAAGACCAGGACCACGACCCAGGCCCACGCGGCGTACACCGGCAGGTAGCCGGTCTGCCAGCGTTCGATCGCCGCGAACGGGGCGCGCCGGCGGACGAAGCCCAGCAGCAGCCACGCCGACCAGGCGAGATTGGCCAGCAGGATGACGTTCTCGCCGAGGGCCGCCGCCTTGTTGGGCGTGGTGCCGTACTCGGTGATCCGCCCGGTGATCTCCAGCAGTACCAGCACGTCGATGACGAGGGCGCTGACCACGAGGGCGAACTGCAGCTTGTCGAACAGGCCGGGCGGGGCCAGCGGATCGCGGGCGGAGATCGAGTAGAGCAGCAGCCCCAGCACCACGACCAGCAGGAGGTTGAACAGGATCAGCGCTTCCCGCTCGACGTTGATGCCGTTCGCGCTGCGCCCGAGAGCGGCGAGGAAGGCCAGCAGTACGGCGGTGAACAGCGGGGTGAACAGCCGGGTGAGCACCGGCGCGATGTTCTCCACGACGCTCTGCTTGGCCTCGACGAGCCATCCGGCCACCACCACCGCGGCGGCCGCGCCGCAGGGCAGCAACCACTGCGAGACGAAGCCCTCCGGGGAGAGCCCGATGGCCTCGAAGGTGCCGAACATGAACGCGGTCAGCACGCCGCCGCCGAGGGCGATGAGGACGTAGTAGATGAAGCACTCGCCGGTGAACCGGATGAAGTCCATCCGTCGGCGGGACGAGCGCAGGTCGTCGGCCACGTACGCCAGGCCGACCACGAGCCAGAGCGCGATGGGCAGGTGGATGCTGGTCAGGACCACCGACTGGGAGTCCTCGGCGAGGGGATAGGCGTTGGCCGCCACCGCGCCGAGCGCGAACAGCGCGACCATCGCCCCGATCAGCGCCCTGCCGGCCTGCCGGCGCCAGGCCAGGAAGGCCGCCAGCCAGGGCAGCGTGAACAGGCCGAGGTTGGTCGCGTAGAACCGGCCGTCCTCGTCGAGGCGCATCCCGAACAGCTCCGGCACCTTGACCGAGACCGCCGCGCCCGCCGCGCAGATGGCCACCGCGTACAGGTCACGCCGGGCCCGGGTGGGCGCCACGGGGCCGTCCGTCCCACCGGTCAGCACCAGTTGCTTCCAGAGCCGTTCCGAATGTTCCCGGGCGAACTCGCGGGACAGGTCGTTGAGGCTGCCCATCCGCTTGACCGCGACCAGGAACGCCTCGTCGGCGCGCAGGCCGACGGCCATCAGCTCGTCGACCGAACCCCGCAGATGGTCTTCGAGTTCGTCGGCGTCGGACTGGTGCAGCTCCGCGCGGCGCTCCACGTGTTGCCGCCACTGGGCGAACTGGGCCTCCAGTTCGCTCCGAGCCTCCGGCGCTGTCATGCCTGACCCTCCAGGGGGATCGCGGTGAACGGCCGGAAGTCGCCGGAGCCGTGCCAGACCTGCTTGAGCGTGCCCACGACGGTGTCCCACTGGCGGCGTTGTTCGGCGAGCTCGGCCAGGCCGCTCCGGGTGATGCGGTAGTACTTGCGCCGCCGCTCCCCGGCGACCGACTGCCAGCTCGACTCGACGTGGCCGAGGCGCTCGAGCCGGTGCAGCAACGGGTAGAGCAGGCCCTCGGTCCAGTCCAGCTCGCCACCGGAGAGCTCGTTGATCCGGCGGAGGATGGCGTAGCCGTAGCTCTCGCCCTCGGCCAGGATGCCCAACACCATCGGCGTCGCCGAAGCGGCCACGAGATCCTTGGTGACCCGCACGAGACCTCCCCGCACCCATCTCTAGAACTTTGATGCATAGTAGTTCTAGGTATCGTCCGGGCGCAAGGAACCGGGGCGCGGCTCGGCAGCCCGGCCGCGACCGGTTCAGCGGACAGCAGGTCAGGTTCCGTCGAGAGCCGGGCCGTTCCGATCCACCGTGGCGTCGATCAGGTCGTGGCCCAGGTCGAACCGGACGCCGTCCGGGTTGGTCAGCCCCACGTCGGCGTACCACGAGCGGTCGGCCTCGGGGTGCGGCCCGACCAGGCCCACCCGCCCGGCGCCGTAGGCGGTGACAACGGCGGCGGCCGCGCCGGTGTCGTAGGTGGCGAGCACGCTGCCCGGCGCGCCGGGGCGCAACTGGAACGTCGGCCCGTCCTGGAAGTACATCTGCCGGGCGCGACCGCGCCAGCGCACCTCGACCACCGTGTCGTCGGTGCTGTCGACGCTCGCCCCGGCGGTGCCGATGTACCGGCCCACCTTCCCGTCGATCAGGCCGAAGCCGGGATCGGCGGCGGCCAGGTACGCCCCCAGGCAGAAGCCGAGGTAGTGCCCACCGGAGCGGACGAAGCCGCGGATCTCCTCGGCGTAGTCCCGCATCCGCCGCCAGGCCGGGCCGACGTTCCCGCCGCCGGGTTGCGCGTACACCGCCGCCTCGGCCAGCGCGCTGCGCGACACCGGCCGTTCCTCGTCCGGGCCGCAGTACTCGGTGCGGAACCCGACCGGTGCGCCGCGCAGCAGGGCCGCCACCGCCTCCGCGCAGCCGGAGCAGGCGGCGGGACCCCGGTAGACCAGCGCCAGCGGCCCGTCTCCGGACACCGCCGACACCCCGACCCAGCCGAGCGCGGTCAGGGTGCCGGCGGCACCGGCACCGACCAGGAGACGCCGCCGACCGATCCGCCGTGCTCCGGCGAGCCGCGGGTCCTGCCCGGCCTGCCCCACGTCACCGTCCGCCCGCTCAGCCAGGACGCCATCCCGTCGCCGGCGGCTCGACCCGGTACGTCCGGGGTTCGGGCGCGTACCTCGACATCCCGGCGCCGGGTCGCCGACCGTCGCGGGCCGCCAGTCGGCGAGTGCCGCCGGAGATCGCCGTCACCAGGCCCTCCAGCGGGCCTCGACCGGCGGTGGCCCACCAGGCGAAGGCGAACGACACGAACGCCACCACCTGCGCGAGGTATCCGGGCACGGGCGCGAAGGAGTCGAGGTCCGAGTTCATGAACATGATGTGCGCGGTGTAGAGCGTCAGGACCATGCCACCGGCAGCGGCCAGCGGCAGCAGCAGCAGGGAGATCGCCCGCCGCGGCAGGCTGCGGGTCACCCGGCTGGCGAGCAGCATGACGGCGAGCAGGGCCAGCGCGCTCCCGGTGGTGGCGAGCAGGTCGAGCGGGGTGCCGGTGTGCGGCGCGTCGACCGCGAGCCACCACCACGTCGAGGTGGGCGTGCTGCCGTCCCCGCCGAACGCGAGGAACTCGGCGATCTGCGTCGCGTCCAGCCCGCTCGTCGGCTGGGTGACCGAGATCTGCTGCAAGCCGTACCGGTCCAGCAGGACCGACGAGGCCACCGGCGCCGCGACGGCGAACGCGACCCCGGTGCCGAGCATCCCGAGGATGGCTCTCATCCGGGTCAGCGCCAGCCGCCCGACGACCAGGCCGGCACACAGGTACGCCAGCCACGTCATGGCCGGGAACTCTCCGGTCACCGTCAGCTCGGTGAGCAGCGCGACCGGGTCGCCGACGAGGTGGCCGAATCCCGGGTTGTCGTAGGTCGGTTCCGGCAACCGCGGCAGCAGCAGGTGCTGGAGGACGGGAGCTGCGGCAGCGACGACCACGCCGGTGACCGCCACCAACCAGGTGGGCAGGAACACCAGCGGGATGGCCAACAGGAACATCACCGCGTAGAAGGGCAGGATCACCGACGCCAGGGACGCGTCGGCGTAGCCCAGGGCCAACCCGATCGCGCCGATGGCCAGGGCCCGTACGGTCAGCGCCGCCACCGGACCGGAGCCGGCGCTCAGCCGGACCCGCTGCCGAGCGGTCAGGAACGCGATACCGACCCCGGCCAGTACCGCGAACGCGGCCGACGCGCGCCCGGCGAAGGCGGTGAACCACCAGGTCGGTTGCCCGGCCGCGTCGGATTCCGGCAGCGAGTGCACGGCGATCATGGCGAGCAGCGCGGCTCCCCGGGCGGCGTCCACGCCCAGCAGCCGGGAACGCCCGGCCGGCAGGTCGCTGGCCGAGGCCCGACCGTTGGTGCGCCGGGCGGCGGTGGCGAGCCGGTTCGCCTCGGCGGCCCGGTCGAGGTCGTCCCACGTGAGGTTTACGGTCTGGGTCATGGCCTCATCACGGTGTCGATCAGGTCGTGGCCGAGGTCGATGCCGAGCCGGTCGGCGGGGCGCAACCCGGCGTCCAGGTACCAGTCGTCGGTGGCCTCGGGGTGCGGGCCGACGACGCCGACCCGGCCGGCGCCGAGTCGAGTGACCATCGCGGCGATCGTTCCGTTCGGGTACGTCGCGAGGATGTCCGATTCGGCGCCGGGCCGCAGCCAGAAGTACGGGCCGTCCTGGAAGAACAGCCTGCGTCGCCGGCCGCGCCAGGAGACGTCCACGACGGTGTCCCGCTCCGATCTCACGGTGGCGGCGGCGGAGCCGATGTACTGGTCCGTGTCACCCGGCAGGAGAGCGAACCCGGGGGTGGCCCCGGCGAGGTAGCCGCCGAGGCAGATCCCCAGGTACCGCCCGCCGGAGTGGACGAACTGCCGGATCTCGTCGCGGTGCGCCTTCAGCTGCCGGTAGCCGTGCTTGAGGGTGCCGCCGCCGGGCTGGGCGTAGAGCGCGGCGCCGGCCAGCGCCCGCTGGCTCAGCGGCAGGTCCGCGTCCGGGCCGACGTACCGCACGTCGAACCCCCACCGGCTGGACTTGAGCAGCGCCGCTGTCGCCTCCGGGCAGCCGGGCAGCGTCGCCGGCCCCCGGTAGACCAGCGCCACCGGCGGTTCCGTCCGCTTCGACAGGGGCGAGCGCACGGTCAGCGCACGGCCGGTGAGTGCCCGCTCGCCGGCGGCGAACCAGCGACCGAAGGTGCCCGACGCCATCACGGCCTGGCCGGCAGGGGGTTGTCGAGGGTGAGTGCGGTGCAGCGCACGCCACCGCCGCCCTTGGCGAGTTCGGTGGTGTCGAGCTCGACGACCTGCAGGCCGCGGACGCGCAGCTCGGCGGCCAGCCGCGGCGCTCCCTTGGTCATCGTCACGGTGGTGCCGTCGCTGATCAGGTTGAGCGCGAAGCGGGCCGCCTCCTCGACGGCCACCTCGATCAGGTCCATGCCGAGTCCGCGCAGCCGGCGGCGGCTCTGCTCGTCGAGGGCCTCGGGGCAGTAGGCGAGTGTCCGCCCGGGCTCGACGACCGCGACCGCCAGGTCGAGGTCGTACCAGCGGGGACTCACCGTCCGCAGCGGCACCACCTCGTAGTCCAGCGCCCGGGCGAGGATGCTGTGCATCCGCCGGTCGGTACGCTGCCCGTAGCCGGTGAGCAGCAGGTCGCCGCAGGCCAGGGCGTCACCCTGGCCGCTGAACGGGTAGGGCGCCTCCACCACGTCGTAGTCGTGTTCGATCAGCCACTCCTGGAAGTACGGCAGCTCGGCCTTGCGCTCCGGTGGTGGCGCGCCGAGGACGGCCCGGTTGCCCCGTACCACCGCGGCGTTGGCGGTGAACACCATGTCCGGGCACTCCGGGGCCGACGCCACGTACTCGATGCGGCGGCCGGCCGCCCGGTGCGCGACGACGATGTTCAGGTGTTCGACGACCGCCGCCGTGTGGTCGGGCTGCACCTCGGTGTGCATGTACGGGTTGATCTCGTAGTCGACCCGGAAGTAGGCGGCGTCGGACACCAGGAGCACCTTGTTCATGGAGTGGTTCTTCCTCTCGTGGATGGAGAATGGATGGATCCGGTCGCGGTCGTGTGGTGGCGGCCGCAGCCGTACGCGCGGCGTCAGGCCGCCCGTTGTTCGACGGGATCGAGGGTGAGCACGCCCTGGGCGGGGATCCCGCGCCATCGGGTGCCCGGCGTGAGGTGCTCGCCCTTCATCAGCAGGGAGAGCGAGTCGAGGCTGACGTCGGCACCGACGACGGCGTCGTAGAGCACGATCGCCCGGGTGCCGATGGTGGCGCCGGCGCCGACGGTGACCACCGACATCTTCATCACCCGGTCCTCGAACAGGTGGGTCTGCAGCGACACCTCGGTGCCCACCGTGGCGTCGTCGCCGATCTCGACCAGGTCGAACTCGGTCAGGTAGGTGGTCCCGATCCAGGTGCGCCGGCCGACCCGGACCCCGAACCAGCGCAGCACCGGCGGCAGGAACGGAGTGCCGACCAGCAGCCCGACGCCGACCGGGACCGCCGCGGCCTCGAAGAGGCCGGTGACGAACTCCGTGCGCCGGACGAAGGGGCTCCACAGCGGTTCCACCCGGGGCCGGTAGGTGCCGATGATGTTGCGTTTGGTCGCCGCGCAGAACAGGATCACCCCGACGCACGACGCCATCGCGACGAACGGCGACACCAGCGCGGGCACCAGCAGGTCCCGGCCGTTGGCCAGCCCGGAGAGCGCCAACAGGTAGAGGTAGAAGCTGGCGCCGAGCACCGACGCGGGCAGGGTGGCACGGAAGAACTCGACGAACAGCCGATGCGCCACCACCCGCCGCGGCGGGCGGAAGGTCTGCTCCTCGGAGAAGGATCCGCTGCTCTGGCGTACCGGCAGGTGGATCGCCGGTGAGCCCAGCCAGGAGGTGCCTTCCGGGACACTGTCGTGGGGCGGCAGCGTGCTGACGCCGAGCAGCGAGCCGTCACCCATCACCGTGCCGGCCGGTACGAACGCGGCGTTCCCGACGAACGCCCGGCTGCCGACCCGGGTGGGCAGGAACGCCACCCGACCGTTGCCGAATGTCGCGGCGCCGAGGCTGGCCATGTCGGCGACGAAGCTCTCCGCACCCAGGGTGAGCAGATCGGGGTCCAGGTGTGCGGCGGTGGACACCTCGGCGCCCGGACCGACCCGGGCACCGAGCATGCGCAGCCAGGGACCGGTGTAGAGGGTCGCGTAGAGCGAGTTGGTGAACGTCAGGCTGAATTCGAGCAGCTTGTCGACGATCCACTTGCGGACGCCGAGCATCGAGTGGACCCGGTGGTGGAAGCCGACCGGCACCCGCGGCAGCACGAGCCGCTTGCCGGTGGCGACCACCGCGCAGACGGTGAGGACGTAGACGACGCCGGCGGGAATGGTCGCGACGAGCCCGGCGAACAGACCCTGGGTCAACAGCACCCACCAGACCAGCGCCACGCTGGGCAGGACCATCGCGATGGCCCCGAACTCCAGGCCGATCAGGCCGACCACGGCCGCGGCGAGGTGGTGCACCCGCCAGCCCTTGTCCAGCGGGTGGGAGCTGAGCAGCGCTTCGACGGTGGGCGCGAGCCGGCGGGTCGGGGCCGGCGGCGAACCCGCCCAGCGCGCTCCGGGCGGCACCGTCTCGCTGTGCACGAGGACGGTCTGCTCGCCGACGCCGGCGTGCGCCCCGACCGAGGCGCCTGGCTCCAACACCGCGTTCGCGCCGACGAAGGCGTGCGCTCCGATGGTGATCGGCCCGACGACCACCCACCCGTCCTCCGCGCGCCAGGGGCGCAGCGAGACGCCGTACCCGATGGAGGTGTTCCGCCCGATGGAGAGCAGAGTCGGCAGGCTGATCGCGCTGGTCGCGATCATGGTCCGCCGGCCGATCCGCGCGCCGAGCAGCCGCAGGTACGTCGCCATCAGCGGGGATCCGCTGAGCACGGCGAGCGGTCCGATCGCCAGGAGCGTGTTCAACGCCCAGAGCCGCACGTAGGTGAGCCCCCACAGGCGGTACCGACCGGGCCGGATACCGGCGGCCAACGGCCGGGCCAGCAGCACCGGCAGCACCCACCGCACGCCGAGGTAGCTGAGCAGGATCGCGACCATCAGTTCCGCGAGCACGCGGACCGAGACGAAACCGTCGTTGCGCGTGTAGACGTAGGAGACCGGCAGCGTGACGGCCAGCAACAGCAGGTAGATCACCGAGCCCTGGCCGAATCCGGCCAGGGCGATCCGGCGGCTGCTGTGCCGCAGCGGAGCGGGGCGAGCCGGCGCGGTGGGCCCGCCGACCCGCTCGGCGGCGCCGAGATGGGCGGCCATGCCGCGTACGGTCGGGTGGGCGTAGAGGTCGCGGACCGCGGGGTTCACGCCCACCGTACGGGCCCGCAGCAGCGACACCACCCGCGCCGCGAGCAGCGAGTGTCCGCCGAGGTCGGTGAAGAAGTCCGCCTCGACCGAGAGCGCCTCCGGCTCGACGCCGAACGCCTCCGCCCACGCGGCGCGGATCTGCTTCTCCAGCTCGCTCGCGGCGGCCACCAGCGGGCCGGCGGTACGGGTGAGCCGGCGGACCGGCGTGGGTAGCCGTTTCCGGTCCACCTTCCCGCTGGGCATGGTCGGCAGCGCGGCGACGACGTCCAGGAAGGACGGCACCATGTAGGCCGGAAGCCGCGTCTGGAGGGTCTGGCAGAGCCGGGCGGTCAGCTCTTCCCACCCGTCCGCGCCGACACCGTGCGGGACGAGGAAGCCGGCCAGCTCGCGGGGGGCGTCCGGGCCGTCGGCGACCGGGACGAGCGCCACCACGGCCTCGGCCACCTCGTCGTCCTCCAGCAGCACGCTCTCGATCTCACCGAGGTCCACCCGGTGGCCCCGGATCTTGACCTCGGAGTCCGCCCGGCCGAGATACTCGATCTCGCCGTCGGCGGTGAGCCGCCCCAGGTCACCGGTGCGGTACAACCGGCTGCCGGGTGGCGCCAACGGGTGCTCGATGAACCGGTCGGCGGTGAGTTCGGGGCGTCCGATGTAGCCGCGTGCCACCCCGGGGCCGCCGATGCAGATCTCACCGACCTCGCCGTCGGGGACCGGCTGGCGCTGCTCGTCCAGCAGCACCACCGAGTAGGTCGGCATCGGCCGCCCGATGGTGACCGGCCGGCCCGGGAGCAGTTCGCCCCAGGTCGCGGTGACGGTCGCCTCGGTGGGCCCGTAGGTGTTCAAAATTCGCCGGCCGGGCCGGCTCCACCGTTCCACGAGCTGGCCGGGGCACGCCTCACCGCCGACGAGCAGGTTCCGGATCCGGGGCAGGTCGCGCGGGATCGTGGCCAGCAGGGTGGGCACGCAGTAGAAGACGGTGATGCGGGCCTCGTCGAGGAAGTCGGCCAGCTCGGCGCCGAGGCGGCGGGAGTCGGTCGGGCCGGCCACCAGCGTCGCGCCGACCGCCCAGGTCGGCCAGATCTCCTCGATCGCGAAGTCGAACGCGATCGTCATGCCCTGGTAGACCCGGTCGGTCGGGCGCACGTCGTACACGCCGGGCACCACGTCGAGGAAGTTGCAGATGCTCGACTGGGCGACCTCGACCCCCTTGGGTCGACCGCTGGACCCGGAGGTGTAGATCACGTAGGCGCTCGGGTCCGGGTCGGCGTCGAGCGCCGGCCGATCAGGGCGAGCCGCGGCGAGGTCGGCGGCGCTGTCGTCGAGGACGAGCGCGCGCCGGTCGCCCACCCGGTCGGCCAGCGCCGAGGAGGTCAGCACCAGGTCGACGGCCGAGTCCTCGGCGATGTACGCGACCCGGTCGGCGGGGGACTCGGGGTCGATCGGCACGAACGCGGCCCCGGCCTTTCCCACCCCCAACAGCGCCACGTACGTCTCGACCGAACGCTGCAACAGGATGGCCACCCGGGCGCCGCCCCCGACGCCGAGGGCGCGCAGGTGGTGAGCCAGCCGGTTGGCGCGTTCGTCCAGCTCACGGTAGGTCAGTCGGTGGTCGCCGCACTCCAGCGCGACGGCCGACGGATCCCGGTCGCAGGCGGATTCGAACACGTGGTGCAGGCGCCGGCGCACCGGCACGCGGCCGTCGCCGGGTGGCCCGTCCAGCGGATCGGCGACCGCTGGGCCGACGACCGCCGCACGACCCACCGGCCGCTCGGGTGATGTGGACGCGCTGATGTACCGGACCTGCTCCACGGAAACGCAAACCTCCTGCGCGACCACGCTCGAACGCCGTGTGCCATGCCACCCGTGCGGGCCCGGCCGGTCGCGGGGGAGGGCGCCGACAGGTCCGAAAGGAAAGTCGTGACATATGTCGACAGAAGCTCGCATATAGGGCTAATGTCGACGAGGCCTCACGAAGCTAGCAAAGCTCCGGTACGGGTATGACCCGAAACGCCGAGATATGGGCCGAATCTGCTGATTGAGGCGGCAGTCAGATGACTGACCCCCCAGCCAGATGACTGACGCCGCAGTCAGGCGACAACCCGCGGGCCGCACCGTCGTTGTAGAGGAGGCGGGTCCGGGCGGAGCGGCCCCGCCGGCTCGTGCTGCGCCACGCACCGGGTCTCCCATGGCCAGCAACGGGTCGGCCAGACCGCGGCGGAGCCGGACGGGCGCGACACCGCCCCTGATCATGGCCAACCCTCCACTGTGGGATCATGGCGGCTCACGTGCGCGATCTTGGCGCCGGAGCTCTTGGAGGAACGTGTGCGCGGACTAGCGCGACGACTGGCCATCTCGATTCTCTCCGCGACCGTCGCGGCGGTGACGCTCGCGTCGCCGGCGCAGGCGGCGGCGAACCCGTTCACCGCGGCGCAGGCCTGCAACAACGACTTCGGTGGCTCGTGGGCGTACGCCAGTGACGGCCATCGGTCGATCTACGCCTCGGACGGCACCAAGGTGGGCGACGTCTACCTGATGTACAACAGCGCCAGCGGGTACAACTGCGTCGCCACCCTCAAGCGGGTGGCCGTCGGCTCGACGACCGGCGTGTCGGCCGGGATCCGGGTGGAAGGCGGCTCCTGGGTGCGCGACCCCGGCAACTACAAGTACTACGCGGCGATCCAGCGCTCCGCCCGGGACAAGTGCGTGATGTACGAGGGTGAGGTGCTCTACTTCACCAGCTGGCAGAGCGCCGGCCGGTACAGCTGGGGCAACTGCGGCTGAGCCACCCTCCGCCCGGGTCCACCGCGAGGGCCGAGGACCTGTGTGGACGCCCCCGGCCGGCCGAGGGAGGGTCAGGTAGCCTCCGTCGACCGGTCGGGAGGGCGGTCGCCGGGCCGATCGTCCCGCAACCCCGGCGGGCGAGGACAGGAGCACCATGAGCCAGCTGAGCCGCCGGGCGCGCGACCTGGGGATCGTCGTCGGATCGCTGCCCACCGGGCCGCACAACGCGATCACCGACGTCGCCGGAACCCTGGTCGGGCACACCACCATCGACGACGGCGCCGACCTGCACACCGGGGTCACCGCCGTCGTACCGAGCCAGCTCGGCCCGGGGTGGTGGACCCTGCCGGCCGCGGTGTACGCCGGCAACGGGCACGGGAAGCTCGTCGGCTCCACCCAGGTGGACGAGCTCGGCGTACTGGAGTCGCCGATCGTCCTGACCGGCACGCTGTCCGTGTTCCGCGCCGCGGACGCCCTGCTCGGCTACCTGATGGACCAACGGCCGGACGGCCTGTCGTTCAACCCGCTGGTCGGCGAGACCAACGACGGGCACCTGTCGGACATCCGCCGCCGCCCGGTCGGCGCGGAAGACGTGCTGGCCGCCATCACCGGGGCGTCCGCCGGACCGCCGGCCGAGGGCTGCGTCGGGGCCGGCACCGGCACCACCGCGCTGGGCTTCAAGGCCGGCATCGGCACCTCGTCCAGGACGGTACGGGTCGGCGACCGCCCGGCGACCGTCGGCGCCCTCGTCCAGTCCAACTTCGGCGGGGTGCTGACCGTGCTCGGCGTCCCGCTGCCGGTCGAGGAGTTGGTCGAGGACCCCGACCGGACCGAACCATCCGGTAACTCGTGCATGATCGTGGTGGCCACCGATGTGCCCCTGGACGCCCGGCAGCTCGGCCGGGTCGCCCGGCGGGCGGTCTTCGCGATGGGCCGGGTCGGCGCGTCGTACAGCAACGGCAGCGGCGACTACGCGATCGCGTTCAGCGCGGCCCGGCCCGAGCAGCCACCGATCCCCGACGGGGAGATCAACCCGGTCTTCGCCGCCGTCCTCGAGTCGGTCGAGGAGGCGCTGCTCAACTCGCTCCTCACCGCCGTCACCACCACCGGTGTCGGCGGCCGTACCAGCCACGCCGTACCCCATGCGGCGGTGATCCGCCGGCTGTCGGCTGTCGGCCGGCTGGCGGCCCCGGCCTGATCGGGCGGCGACCGCGCAGCCGCGTCGCGCGGCAGCGGCTCGCGTCTTGCCCGGAACGGGCCGGCGCTGTCCTGCATGGTCCGCGCCGTCGGACGGCTCGCCAATCCGCATCGGCGGCAGGGCGCCGTTTCCCGCTGCCGATTTCGCCAACGTGGTGGGCGCTACCGGTGGCCCCCGGGTCGGTGCGGCGAATACCCACGAATGCGGCTCGGGGCGAGGGCCGGCGAACTGTGTCGCCACTTCTCGGCGGGCGTTCCGCCGTGCCGGCTGCCGCCGATCGGCGGTACGCCGGTATTGCCGCCGCCGGCTGCGGGGCGACCCGATGAGGCCCCGGATCCGCTGCTCCGGGCCGTGGCGCGAGCCGTCCGCAAAGGACCGACGCGGCCGTCGGGTTTCGGGGTAACAGTCAAGCCATTTAGGTGCCATATCCGATTATGTGCGCGTCATCGTGGCCCGGTGGATCCGACCAGTCTCACTAACTGGACCGCGTTGGGAATTGTTGGACATCAACCCGATCATCGCGCGAGAATCGCCCCGAACCGGTGATCGACCGGGAGGGGGCGGGCGTTGGTGAACGAGGCCAACATCGACGTCACTCAACTTCCAGCACTTTCCGTGCCGCGGTTCGTCGGGCGGGACCGGGAAATTACCGCGCTCGGTGAGGCGCTCGACCGACCGCCGGCGGTGGTCCTGCTCGACGGGGAAGCCGGCATCGGCAAGACCCGGCTGTTGTGGGAGTTCCTGACGTCCTCGTCCGAGCGTGGGCCACGCGCGCTGGTCGGGGCCTGCCCGCCGCTGCGCGAGCCGTACACCCTCGGCGCGGTGGTGGACGCGGTGCGCGAGGGGATCGGCAACGTGTCCGGCCTGCGGCTCAGCGGCCTGGCCGGCGCGCTGCGGCCGCTGTTTCCCGAGTGGGCGGCCGACCTGCCCCCGGCCCCGGAGCCGCTGGAGGACGCGACCGCGGCCCGGCACCGGCTGTTCCGCGCCTTCGTCGAGTTGCTCAGCCGGCTCGACGTGGCGGTGCTGGCCCTGGAGGACGTGCACTGGGCGGACGAGGCGACCCTGGAGTTCCTGCTGTTCCTGGTCTCCCGCCGGCCCCAGCCGGTGAGCGTCGTGCTGACCTACCGGCCGGAGGAGCTGCCCGCCGACTCGCTGCTGCTGCGGCTCTCCTCCCGGTTGCCGGCCGACGCGCACCTGGTCAGGCTGACCCTCAAACCGCTGGGGGTCGACGAAACCGCCGCGATCGTCTCCTCGATGCTCGCCGACGAGCACGTCTCGGCCGAGTTCGCGGCCTTCCTGCACACCCGGACCGACGGCGTACCGCTGGCGGTGGAGGAGTCGGTGCGGCTGATGCACGACCGGGCCGACCTGATCCGCCAGGACGGTGCGTGGGCGCGCCGTCGGCTGGACCACATCGAGGTGCCACCCACCATCCGCGACGCTGTGCTGGAACGCGTCGGGCGGCTCCGCCCCGACACCCGCACCGTCCTGTACGCCGCCGCGGTGCTCGCCGACCCGGCCGACTACCCGATCCTCGACGCGGTGACCGCGCTCCCCGAGGACCGGGCCGGTGCCCGGGTGGCCGAGGCGCTGGGCTGCGGCCTGCTGCGCGAGGACGGGCGCGGCCAGTGGTCGTTCCGGCACTCCCTGGCCTGCCGCGCCGTCTACGAGGCCATTGCGGTGCAGGAGCGGCGGGCCATGCACCTGCGCGCGGGTCGGGCGTTGGCGGAATCCACGCTGCCCCCGGTGGCGCAACTGGCCCGGCACTTCCGGGAGGCCGGCGAGGTCGAGGCGGCGTGCCGGTACACCGAGCAGGCGGCCGACCTCTCCACCCAGTCCGGCGACGTGGCCACCTCGGCGCTGCTGCTGCACAACCTGGTCACCACGGTGGCCCTGCCGGCGGAGCCGCTGGTGCGACTCGTGACGAAGATCCAGTTTCAGTCGCTGCCCGGCTCCGACCCGTACTCGAAGGTCATCGAATCCTTGCGGTCCGCTCTCCGGGCCCGGGCGCTGACGCCGGAACAGGAGGCGCTGGTCCGCTTCCAGCTCGGCCGGGTACTCATGGTGGCCGGTGCCATGGAGGCCGGCCGGCTCGAGATCGCCGAGGCGGTGCCGCGCCTCTCGCCGGACTCGCTGGAGGCGGCGCGAGCCCGGATCTTCCTCGCCATCCCGCTCGGCGACGCGCGGCCGGCCGCGGAGCACCTGCGGTGGCTGTACGAGGCGCCCGCGGTGGCGCCGTCGATCGCGCCGCACGAGCGGCTGCGGCTGTTCCTGGAACGCGCCTTCGCGCTGCTCATGCTCGGTGAGGAGGCCGGGTGGACCGAGGCGCGGCAGATCCCCGACGACACCGCCAGCCCGCGGGAGGCGGCGCTGCTCGCGATCGGCCAGACGAACGTCGCCGAGGCGGCGATGCGGTGGGGACGGTACGAGGAGGCCAGGGCGAGACTGGCCAGGGCGCTCGCCCTCGCCGACAACCACCAGTTCCTCGGCCACCTGGGCAGCATCGCCTCGACCCGGGCCCACCTGGACTGGTTCACCGGCGCCTGGGACGGGCTCGCGGACCGGGCGACGGCGCTGGTCGGCGATGACGACGGGGTGCGGCTCAAGGACCGGTGCGAGGCGGCCCTCGTGGCCGGACTGATGCAGCTCGCCGCCGGAGAGCGGGCCCGAGCGGAGGAGCGGCTGCGCTTTGCCGGCCGCGACGACCAGCAACGCATCGAGGCCGCGGCCGCGCTGGCGCAGCTGCACCTGCGCGCGGGCAACGTCGACGAGGCGCTCCGGATCACCGAAGAGCCGGCCGAGATCACCATCCGCAGCGGAATCTGGCCCCGGGCCACCGAGGTCGCCCCGGTCCGGGTCGCCGCGCTGGTGGCCGCCGGCCAGCTCGGCAAGGCGGCTGACCTGGCGACCGCGTTCGCGCGGGCCCTCGGCGAGAAGGATGCGCCGGCGCCGCGGGCGTCAGTGGTGGGATGCCGGGCGATCCTGGCCGAAGCCGACGGCCAGCCGGCCCGCGCCGCGACGCTGTTCGGCCAGGCGGCCGCCGCGTGGCAGGCGATGCCGCGCCCGTACGACGCCCTGCTGGCCCGGGAGCATCAGGCCCGCTGCCTGCTCGCCGCCGGCCGGCGCGAGTCCGGCCTGACGATGCTGGCCGAGGTCTCGCGGAGGTTGTCGGAGCTCGGCGCGCACAACGACGCCGATCGGGTGACCCGATTCCTGCACGAGCACGGGCGGGGCACCCCGACGGCACGGGGCCGTGGTCGGCCGAGCTACGGCAACCAGCTTTCCCCACGCGAGCTGGAGGTGGCTCGCCTGCTGGTCGGCGGCCGGACGAACCGGCAGATCGCCGACACCCTGGTGGTGTCGACGCAGACCGTGGCCAGCCAGCTGAAGTCCGCCATGCGGAAGCTGCGCGTGACGTCGCGGACGGCCCTCGCGATCCGGGTCGTCGAGCTGGGCCTGGTCGGCGATCAGGGGCATCCGCCGGCGGGCGACGAATAAATTCGCCGACCTCGACGGCGACGAAGAAACAGCGCGCGAGCCAGCGACGAGTTTAAATACCGCGTTTGACCAATCGAGCCGGCAGCGGGCTTGATCGCACACTTTCCCCATGCTGCCCACCGATCCGCCGACGCCCGAACCGGCCGGCGTCCCCGCCGAGCCGGCCCGCCGTGCGAAGGACGACCTGGCACCGGCAGGACCGCCGGAGAGCCCGGCAGACGCACCGACCGCCGAGGGCGCGGCCGGTGCCGACGTGGCTGGCGAGTACGAACCGCTCTAGCGAGGAGTCCCCATGGTCAGACCCTGATCGCCCACGCCCGGCGCCGTCCCACCCCGGACCGCGCCCGACCCGACCCGGCTCGCACGGCCACAAGCCTTCGCGGGCATCGAGGCGCCGTACCACGTCGGCGCCCACACGCACACACCCGCACATCTGTAACCGCAGAATGGCAGGAGCTGAGAGATGAGGCGAAGCCCGGCAACAAGGCGTCTCGGGCGACGCTTGGGCGCGGTGACCGTCGGTCTGGCCATCTTCGCGATGGTCGTGTCGACCACGGCGGCACACGCGTCCGAGCCGATCCGACAGGCGCCGATACCCGAGGTCCCGCAGAAGCAGAACGTGACCGTGACCGCCAACGACGACCTGCTGCGGGTCGTCGCGGCGTCCGGCGCGACCCTCCCGCTGACCCTGGTCACCGGCGACAAGGTGTACGTCGGCATCAACGCCGACGGCAGGCCGGTCGTCCGGGACATCGAGAGCGCCCCACGGCCCGACGGATCCGACGTCGTGTTCCACACCTTCACCCGGATGGGCAGCGTGCACGTCGTGCCGAACGACGCCCTCTCGTTGCTCGGCAACGGAGTGCTCGACTGGGGCCTGTTCGACCTGACCAAGCTGGCGACGCTGGTCGCGGCCGGCAAGGTCGGCGAGGTGCCGGTGCTGGTCACCTACACCGGGAAGGCCACGGCCGACAAGGCGCCCAAGGTCGCCGGCGCGACCGGCGGCAAGGCGCTGCGGAGCATCAACGGCCGCTCGATGGCCGTCGCCGGCGACGGCCGGTGGTGGCAGGACGTGCGGGGCAAGACGGCTCCCGGCGCCGCCACCGCCCGGGCCGCCGGTTCGCTGACCGGGGTCAAGAAGGTGTGGCTGAACGAGTTGGCCCGGATCAACCTCGACTCCTCCGTACCGCAGATCGGCGCGAACATCGCCTGGAGCCGCGGGTACGACGGCACCGGCGTGTCGGTGGCGGTGCTGGACAGCGGCATCGACCCCGACCACCCGGACGTGGCCGGCAGGATCATCGAGCAGCTCGACTTCAGCGGCAACGCCCAGGGCCCCCGGGACGGGCACGGACACGGCACCCACGTGGCGGCCACGATCCTGGGCACCGGAGCGGCGTCCAACGGGCTGCGTAAGGGGGTCGCGCCCGGGGCCCAGCTGCGGGTCGGCAAGATCTGCGACAACGGCGGGTCCTGCGCCCTCGACGCGATCATCGCGGGCATGGAGTGGGCCGCCCACTCCGGCGCCAAGGTCGTCAACATGAGCATCGGTGGCGGCGCCACCGACGGAACCGACCCGATGAGCGAGTCGCTCAACCAGCTCAGCCGCGACACCGGAACGCTGTTCGTGGTCGCGGCGGGCAACAGCGGCCCGCAGAGCGGGACGGTCAGCGCCCCGGGCGCCGCCGACGAGGCCCTGACCGTGGCGGCGGTCGACAAGGAAGACGCGATGGCCGACTTCTCCAGCCGCGGTCCCCGAGTCGGCGACGGCGCCGCCAAGCCGGACATCGCGGCTCCGGGCGTCGCCATCGTCGCGGCCCGCGCCGCCGGCACGGCCATGGGCACCGTGGTGGACGAGCACTACACCACCGCCAGCGGCACCTCGATGGCCACCCCGCACGTGGCCGGCGCCGCGGCCCTGATCGCCCAGAAGCACCCGGGCATGACCGGCCAGGAGATCAAGGCGCTGCTGATGGGCACCGCCACCGACCTGGGGCACGACGTGTACGCCCAGGGCGTCGGCCGGGTCAACGTCGGCACCGCGATCGACCCGACGATCATCGCGGGCGGGAACCTGAGCTTCGGCCGGCTGGCCTACCCGCACTCGCCGCTGACCAAGAAGGTCACCTACACCAACCACACCGACCAGGCGATCATGTTGAAGCTCACGACGTCGATCTCCTCCGGCGACCAGCCCGCTCCGGCCGGCCTGTTCACCGTCACCAGCGACGAGGTGGTCGTGCCCGGCAACGGATCGGCCGAGGTGTCGGTGACCGTCGACGGCAGGGTGCTCGGCACGGACGGGGTCTTCGGGCGCTACACCGGCCTGCTGAACGCCCACGACCCGACGGGCACGCTGCGGGCCACCACCCGGGTCAGCACCTTCCTGGAGCCCGAGCGGTTCGCGCTGACCATGAACGTCGTCCCGCCGACGGGCGCCACCACCGTCCGGTACGGCAACGCCGTGTTCCTGCCGGTCGACGACCAGGTGCTGCTGCACGACGGCCCGGTCGGCATGGACGGCGCGGACACGATGACGGCCCCGCTCTTCGGCGGTGTCTACTCGGCCGCCGTCGCGGTGGAGTGGCAGGACCGGGCCGGCGAGTGGCACACCGCCATCCCGGCGGTGGCGGAGGTGCGGCTCAGCGAGGCCACCACGGTCACGCTGGACCTGCGCAAGGCCAAGCCGGTGCGGGTGCAGACGCCCGTGCCGACCGAGACGTACGACGCGTACAGCTACTTCGAGCGGGTCTCGGCGACCGGCGCGTGGGGGATGACGGCGGAACTCAGGGCCGGGTACGGCGCCGACGAGCCGAACTGGTGGGCGCTGCCGACCGGCAAGGTGCGCACCGGCACCCTCGCCCACGACACCTACAGCGTGCTCACCACGCCGACGGTCACCATGCGGGTGGTCGGTGCCGGTCACACCTTCGGCCTGCCCGCCCGCTACCACACCCCGGACGCCTCGATCCCCGTCGGCCAGCAGCAGTGGCAGGAGAACGAGACGACGGCCGGCCGGGACATCACCGTCGCGGTTCCCCGGCTGCCGACCCGCGGGACGGTGCCGGTGGTCCACGCGGGCACCGGGTCAGCCGCCGAGCTCGCCAAGGTCGACGCCCGGGGCAAGCTGGTGCTGCTGACGCCGACCGACATCTGCGACACGGCCTGTGACTTCCCGCGCCTGCGGGACGAGCGGGTCGCCGCGGCGGCCGCGGCCGGCGCGGTCGGCGTACTGGTCGCGGCACCGGGCCTCAGCTCGCTGGGCGCCGTTCCCACACAGAGCACCCAGTGCGCGGACGGGCCGCAGAGCTGCCCGGCGGTGCAGCCGTACGCCGCGCTGCCGATCGTGTCCGTGCCGTACGCCGAGGCGGACCGCCTGATCAGGCGGCTCACGGCCGACTCGCGGAACATCCAGGTCGTGCTCGGTGGCAGCGCCACCGCGACGGTCTACAGCGCCGCGTTCGGCACCGACGGCCAGATTCCGTCGAACCTGCCGTACCGGGCCCGGACGAAGGACTTCGACCGGGTCGACCACTACTTCCACGCCGACCGGCCCGGCGAGGTCACCGACCTCACCTGGCTGCAGCAGGCGAAGTCCGGTGCGGCCGGGTACGCCCTGAACCTGCCGCGCACCACCACCCAGCAGACCCTGACCACCTTCGTGAAGCGGCAGGGCGACGCCATCAACCGGTACGGCACCGCGTGGGCCGAGTACGCCGGAGCCGGCATCCTCGGTCCCGCCGGCGGCGAGACGCAGGACGCGGTCCTCGGCGGCAGGAACAAGCTGCACTGGAACACGGGACCGACCGTGCCGGGGGCCGTGCCGCAGGTCCGGACCAGGTCCGGCTTCACGGTCGCGACCGGGATGCTCTGCTCGGGTTGCCGGCAGGGTGACACCTTCTACCCGACCTTCTATCTCACCGGCAGCGGCGGGGCCCGCCAGGCCATGATCGGCATCGTCAACGACACCGGTATCGCGGAGTTCTACTTCGGATCTCCGGCCTGCGAGGCGCCAGCCTGTGACTTCAGGCTGCTCAACCAGTCCGGCGACGAGATCGAACGTCGTTTGCAGCGAATCACGTTCGGTTTCGGCAGCGCCGGCAACACGCCGGATTCCATCCTGGGAGGCCGGCGATGACGGTCGACACTGGTAAGGAGACCAACGCGATGAACACGAGTGTGCCGTCGTCGCGGCGCCGGAAGGGAACCGTCGCGGCGCTGGTGACCGCGGCCGTGTTCGCCCTCGGCTGCTCCGTCGGCGGGGACGTCGTCGGCTACGACCTGCCAGCGGAATCGGCCCGGTACACGTTCGAGGCGGAGACCAACGGGGTCAAGACGGTGTGGGAGTACACCTCCGCCAAGCCGACCGAGGGGGACTCCCCGGAGTTGCAGCCGTGCATGGGCGACGTGCTCGGCAACAACGAGGCGACCTGCCGGCCGGAACCGCTGATCTTCCTGCGGTACGACCTCGGTCTGGCCCTGGACAACACGGCCCGGGCCGGGCGCGCCCACCAGATCACGGTGGTCGGCTACTACCAGGAGCGGCTCACCGCCCCGCCCACGGTGACCACGCTGCGGGTCGAGGCCAGCTTCGACGGTGGCCAGACCTGGCACCCGGCGACCACCCGGACCGCCGGTAGGAACACCTTCACCGCGGAGATCAAGCACCCGGACCGGGAGCAGGCCGCCGAGGGCGTCGGGCTGCGGATCGCCGCTACCGACAGTGGGGGCAACACGGTGAAGCAGACCCTTCCCACCGCGTACCGGCTGCGCTGACGTGCCGCCGCACGGGTGACCGTGGGGTCGCCCGGCTGGGCCGTAGCACCGGCACCGGCCAGCGCCGGAGGGAGCGCCCCCGATCACGGGACGCTCCCTCCGGCCCCTGCGCTCAGGGGTGCAGGTCGGTTCTCGCGGCGCCGCTGGCCGGGTCGTACGGGTAGGAGAGGTGCTGGTGGACCATGAGCCAGGCGCCGTCCCGGCGGGCGAAGACCCGGGTCCCGCGTGACCAACTCTCGACGGCCGGTCCGTCGGCCGGCCGCACGTGGACGCGGTTGAGGCCCCAGGCGACGGCGAGATCACCGTCGACCCGGATCGTCAGGTCGGGCACCTCCCAGCTGACCGCACCGTCGCCGGCGGCGTCGAGGCCGGCCGCGCAGACCGCGCGTACCGCCTGGACGCCGACGTACCGCAGGGGCTGCTCGTGCTCGTAGGAGACGACGTCGTCGGCGATGGCGGCCATCAGGGCGTCCAGGTCCTTCGCGACGGTGCCGGCGAACCACCGCTCGTGGAGCTGGCGCACCTCCTGCTCGGCAGCGGCGGCGTCACCGGTGCCGGCCGGGTCGGCGGTCGAGTCGACGCTCGGGAAGGAGTGGTGTTCGTGGGTGACGACCCATCGGCCCGCCCGCTTGCGCAGCCCGAGCGTGAGCCGCAGCCGGTTGTCCGGGGCGGCGGCGAGGTCGGCCGGGGTGCCGCAGCGCAGCAGGGCGTACGCGAACGCGACGTCGTCGCCGGCGGTGATCTTCAGCTCCTCGATCTCGAACGAGGCGCCCTGGGCCTGCCACCGAAAGAACGGCGGCCAGGTCTGCCGGTAGGCGTCGAGGCCGCGCACGCCGTCGTACGGCGGCGGCACGTCGAACATCACGATGTCCTCGTCGTGGTCGGCCAGGACCGTGGCGAGGTCTCCGCGGTGGACCGCCCCGGCCCACCGCTCGATCAGGGTACGGATCTGTTCCTCGTTCGTCGGCATCGTCGGCATCGTCGGCTCGGCCTTCCGGTTAATGGGTCCGTCAGGACTACAACCCCGGCCGGGGCGGAAAGTCATCGCGTGCCGACGATCTCCTCGCCGGGCAGCTCGGCGGGCAGGCCGTACGCGGGTAGGTGGGCGTCCAGGAACGAGACCACCTCGGCCACCCGCCGGCCCCGCAGGACGAGCAGGTCCAGGCCGCCCGGGAGGTACGCGGACCGGTCGTCGTCCCACAGGTAGGTACCGAACGCGAGCTGCCCGTTCGCCCGGGCGGGCAGGAAGCGCCAGCGGTGCCGGCCGGCCGCGTCGAGCAGGAAGCCGCGGATGTCGTCGTACCCCTGGTACCAGGCCCGCAGCGGCGGCATCGAGTAGCGCGCGTCCTCGGTCAGCATGGCCACGATGGCGTCGACGTCGCTGGCCTCCCACGCGGCCACGTACCGCTGGACCAGCTCGCGCAGCGCCGCGTCGCCCAGCGCGTCGAGGGTCCGCTGCTGGCTGGTCTCCGGCAGCAGCTCGGCCAGCACCCCGCGGGCGCGTTGCAGCGCGCTGTTGACCGCGGCGACAGTGGTTGCCAGCAGCTCGGCGGCCTCGCTGGCCGGGTAGCCGAGGACGTCGCGCAGCAGCAGGGCGGCGCGCTGCCGGGCCGTCAGGTGCTGCAGGGCGGCAACGAACGCCAGCTCCACGCTCTCCCGCGCGACCACCCGGGCCTCCGGGTTCAGCCGGTCGGTCCAGCCCAGCAGCCGGTCGGGGTACGGTTCGAGCCACGCCGCCTCCGCCACAGGCGTGCCCTCCGGGCTCAGGTCGGTGGGCAGTTCGCGCCGCCTCCGGCGCTCGATCAGCGTGAGCGACCGGTTCGTCGCGATCTTGTACAGCCAGGGCCGGATCGACCCGTGGTCGGCCAGCCGGTCGAGGCCGCGCCAGGCCCGGTCCAGGGTGTCCTGGACGGCGTCCTCGGCGTCGTGCACCGACCCCAGCATCCGGTAGCAGTGCGCCCGCAGCTCGTCGCGCAGCGGCCCGACCAAGCGGCCGAAGGCGGCACCGTCACCGGCCCGGGCCGCGGCCAGCAGGTCGGCCACCGGGGACCCGTCCGCCGGACCGGTCCGGCACCCGCCATCGTCGACCTGACCCACCCCCGCACGTTAGCGCGACCGGGCCGGTCACGGCACTGGGGAGCACCGGTGCCCACTCTGATCCGGAAGGTTTCCAAAACTTCCGGTTCCTCGCCCCTCATTCCGGCCACGCCGGATGGCGCTGCCATCCACAGCTGCAGGCGCGGGGATCTGCCGCAGCAGACCCAGCTGGGCAAATGTCTTTTGTGGACTCGTTCGGCCTCCGGGCAGGCTCCGAAACATTTCCGAGAAATGTTGACACCTTCGCGCGGCCGAGTCGATACTTTCGCCATCGACAGACCTCGACATCCGTCGATCCGGGTCACCCACCGCGACCCGGCCCGCCGGTCACCGACCCGCACGGCGACCGGTCAACCCCACCACGTCGTACGACGCCGACGCGCGGTGGCCGCCACCCCGACCGCCGGCCGCCGCGCCCGGGGTCGTACCAGGCTGCCTGGCCTCCCCGCCAGCCATCACGAGGAGGAAGCACGCTCATGAACGACGTCCCCGTCCGACCGCCGCAACACCGCCGAGGCCGCCTCAGACTGCTCGTCGGCGGCGCCTGCGCCCTGGCGCTCGTCGTGGCCACCACGATGCTGCCCGGTGTCGCCAGCGCGGCCGTGACCTCCAACCAGACCGGCACCCACAACGGCTACTTCTACTCGTTCTGGACCGACAGTGCCGGGACGGTCTCCATGGAACTGGGCTCCGGTGGCAACTACAGCACGTCCTGGCGCAACACCGGCAACTTCGTCGCCGGCAAGGGCTGGAGCACCGGAGGCCGCCGCAGCGTGAGCTACTCGGGCAGCTTCAACCCGTCCGGCAACGCCTACCTGACGCTCTACGGGTGGACCCGGAACCCGCTGGTGGAGTACTACATCGTGGACAACTGGGGCACCTACCGGCCCACCGGCACCTACAAGGGCACCGTGACCAGCGACGGCGGCACGTACGACATCTACCAGACGACGCGGTACAACGCCCCGTCCATCGAGGGCACCAGGACCTTCAACCAGTACTGGAGCGTGCGGCAGTCGAAGCGCACCGGCGGCACCATCACCTCCGGCAACCACTTCGACGCCTGGGCCAGCAAGGGCATGAGCCTGGGCAGCCACGACTACATGATCATGGCCACCGAGGGATACCAGAGCAGCGGCAACTCCAACATCACCGTGGGCGGCTCCGGCGGCGGTGGTGGCGGTGGTGGCGGTGGTGGTGGTGGCTGCACCGCGACCCTGTCGGCCGGCCAGCAGTGGAGCGACCGCTACAACCTCAACGTCTCGGTCTCCGGCTCCAGCAGTTGGACCGTGACGATGAACGTTCCGTCCCCCGCCAGGATCATCGCCACCTGGAACATCAACGCCAGCTACCCGACCGCCCAGCAACTGGTCGCCACGCCCAACGGCAGCGGCAACAACTGGGGCGTGACCATCCAGCACAACGGCACCTACACCTGGCCGACGGTCTCCTGCAGCACGGGCTGACCCCGAGGTCGCACCACCGCCCGGTGGCGCACCGGACCGCGATCCGGCGCGCCACCGGCATCGCGGCCGCGAACGATGGTGAGCGCCATCAGGTGCCCGACGTGAGCATGGCGACCTCCATGATCAGCACTCCGGTCGCGGCGACGGCGGCGAGGGAGTGGACGAGCGCGTCGGTCGGCGTCTCCTCCTTCTCGAACACCTTGGCCAGTGCCAGCAGGATCGTCGTGACGGCGGCGAACGGGCCAGCACAAGAGATGACGATGAGAACGGTCTCGTACAGGTTTTCGGCCGTGTGGTCGAGGCCCAGCGCCGCGACCCGGGGTGCGGCGTAGATCGCCATGACCCCGAGGACGATGGTGACCACGCCGACGCGCAGCACGTCATCGACGGGCACGGCTGGCTTCGCGGCTGCTGTGCGGCTCCCGGGCTGCCGGCGTCCCTGGGATATCTGGATCACTGCCGCGGTGCTCTGCACCAGGGCCGCCACGATCACCAACCACTGCACCCAGGACGCGTCCGGCGACACCCTCGACCTCCCGTCGGCGGACCGATGTCGATGTTGGCATCCTCGGACATGGCATCAAGGTCCTGCTCGCCCACGCGCGCCGGTCCGGGCTGCGCCAGTGCGGCCGCTACGGCTCGAAGACCGCTGTCCTATGCTGCGCGTCACGAATCCCCGGGCCCTGGAGAGGACGGCAGATGAGGCGTCAGCCGCACCTGGTTGTCGCCGCCGCGCTGACCGCCGTCCTGGTGTCGGGGTGCGCCGCGCCGCCGGCGGGCACCGACGGCGAACTGGTCGACGACTGGCGCGAACTGCCGGCCGCGCAACAGTTCACGCCCCGGGCCGGCGACTGTCACGCGGTCGCCGATCCGACCGTGGAGAACCACCAGCCGGTGGACTGCCGGCAACCCTACGTCCTGGAGACGATCCACGTCGGGACGTTCACCGGTGAGCTGGCCGAGCGTCCCATCCCGCCCCGGTTCCATTCGGCCGTCATGCGTCCCGCGTTCGCCGAGTGCGACGCCAAGGCGCGGGCGTTCGTCGGCGGGGACTGGCGCGACGGACGGCTGGGGGTGCAGGCGGTGCCGCCGTCGGTGCCGGGGTGGCAGGGCGGGGCACGCTGGTTCCGCTGTGACCTGTTCGTGCTCAGCGGCCACAGCAGCGCCAACGGCTCGCCCGATTCGATCATGAAACAGGCCGGCAGCCTGCGCGACGTCCTGACGGGAACGTCGCCGCTCGCGCTCACCTGCTTCGACCTCGACGACTGGTACGCGCTGGACCCGGTTGGCTGCGCCGATCCGCACCGCTACGAGTACGTCGGTATCTGGACGACCCCGGTGCAGCGGCGCGCCGACGTGGACCGCGACCCGGAGGCCGTGCACGCCCGGTGCCGGACGCTGGTCTACCGGTACGCGAAGGTGCCGGCCGGCCGCGAGGTGCGCACCGGGACGACCTACCGGCTGCCGTCGGAGCAGGGCTGGGCGCGCGGCGACCGTGGGGTGCGCTGCTTCTTCTGGAGCGGGGGTCCCGCCATCAACCGTTCGGTACGGGGCAGCGGCGCCTCGGCCATCAAGATCCCCTGAGGCGGGAGCCGCCCCGTACGGGGTCGGCCCGGTCGACGGTCACCTCACGGCTGAGCCGGTCGTAGCTCCAGCGCCCAGGTCTGGCCGATGAGGTCACGGCCGAAGCTGTGGTGCCGGTGCTCGTCCACCAGCTGGAAGCCGGCGGCCTGGTAGATGCGCCGGGCCGCGACCAGGACGTCGTTGGTCCACAGCAGCAGCTGGCGGTAGCCGGTGGCCCGGGCGAACTCGACGCAGGTGTTCACCAGCCGGGTACCCAGCCGCCGGCCGCGAGCGGCGGGGTCGACCAGCAGGATGCGCAGCTTCGCCGTGTTCTCCAGCGCGCCCGGTCCGTCGGCCGCGACGCAGAAGACGCAGCCGACCCGTTCGCCGCCGAGTTCGGCGATCCAGGCGGCCTCCCGTACCGGATCGTGGCTGTCGGCGTAGTCGGCGACGATCCGGGCGACCAGCGCCTCGAACGAGACGTCCCAGCCGAACTCCCGCGCGTAGAACTCGCCGTGGGCCATCACCACCCAGCCCAGGTCGCCCGGCTGGTCCGCGCGGCGGATGCGGAGCTGATCCCGGGCGTCGCCCGACGGGCCGTCCGGGGACGCCGCGGGAACCGGCTGGACCGGCACGGACATGGCTGCCTCCTCGACGTCGGCCGCCCGACCGTGGGCGGCACTGACACGACTGTTTCAGTATGGCAGCATGCGGAACCATGTCCACCGCTGATGCGTCGGAGCGGGCCGCCGAGGGGACGGCCCCGTCGGCGCGACACGTCGAACTACGGGAGGCCGCCTACCGGTACGTCCTCGAACACGGCCTGGGGGACATGTCGTTGCGTCCGCTGGCCACGGCGATCGGCTCCAGTCCCCGGGTGCTGCTGTACCTCTTCGGCAGCAAGGACGGTCTGGTGCGCACCCTGCTCGCCCGCGCCCGCACCGACGAACTGCGCCTGCTGCGCGGCCTCGCCGAACCCGGCGAGGCGCCCGGCGACCTACGGACGGTCGCCGAAGGACTGTGGGCCTGGCTGGCCGCTCCGCGGCACCGGTCCCTGCTGGTGCTCTGGGTGGAGGCGTACGCCCGGTCCCTGGTTGAACCCGACGGCCCCTGGGCCGACTTCGCCCGGGCCACTGTGCAGGACTGGCTCGACGTGCTCGCCCGCGCACAGCCCGCCGCACAGCGGGACACCGCGGCGGGCCGGGCGGAGCGCAGCGCGGTCCTCGCCGTCCTGCGCGGAGCGCTGCTCGACCTGCTCGCCACCGGCGACGTCGAACGCACCACGGCTGCCGTACGGCACGCGCTGGGCCAGCGCTGACGCCTCCGACGTACTCAGAACAGCGTCGACGGGCCGATCGGGGCCGGCTCGGGCAGCGGCGCCAGCTCGGGCAGGCGCGCCCGCACCTGGTCGTGGAAGCCGCGAGCCAGCTCCGGCGCGGCGGCGTTGTCCGGGGTGTGCACGAACACGGTCGGCGAACGGCCCTCGCGCAGCCAGCCGGTCACCACGTCCAGCCACGGCTGCCAGCCCTCGACCGTCCGGGCGGGGTCGTCCCGGCCCAGGTACCGGACGATCGGCCGGTCGGTCAACGCGCGGGTGCGCAGCGCCGTACGCGGCTTCCTGGTCCACGCCTCCCGCTCCGCGTCGCTGGTCGGCGGGGTGCGGAAGAACGCGGTGGTGTCGAAGGGGATCCACTCCGCGCCGACCGTGCCGAGGGCGGCCTCGAGGGTGCCTGCCGCCCCGGCGTCGTCGAAGAACGCGGGATGGCGGATCTCCACGGCGTACCGGTGGGCGGCGGGCAACTCGCGCAGGAATCGGGCCAGCGCGGGTACGTCGGCGGGGCCGAACGAGCCCGGCAGCTGGATCCAGAGGGCGTGCGCCCGGGGGCCGAGCGGTTCGATCGCGTGCAGGAACGCCCGGAGCTCCGCGTCGGCGCCGGTCAGCCGGCGTTCGTGCGTCACGGCCTTCGGCAGCTTGAGCACGAACCGGAAGTCGGGGTCGGTCTGTCGCGCCCACGACGCCACCGTCTCCCGGGCCGGGGTCGCGTAGAAGGTGGTGTTCCCCTCGACCGCCGTGCACCATCCGGCGTAGGCGCGCAGCCGCTCGTGGGCCGGCAGCGGGTGCGGCAGGAACCGCCCCGGCCAGGACCTGTGCGTCCACATCGCGCACCCCACGTGCAGCCGCATCCGACCTCCCTCTCGACGCACCCGGCGCGGGGGCGGACCCGCGCCGACCGCACGGTATCCGGCCGGCCGCCGGACCCGCCGGCCGGCTCCAGCGCCGCCCGGGCCAGCCCGACCGTCCAGCCGCGACCGGGCAAGGTGACCCGCTCGCGCCCACCGGCCCGGCCGGGACGCCTCCGACACTGCCGCTCCCGGTCCGGGGCGACGGATCGCCGGCGGGTCGGTCTTGTGGCGGCGTCGATGGGCGCGGATACTCTGAGGCCACCACGTGCCGTACCCACGGGGGAGGTGGTGGGCGTGGCAGCCGCGGACGCCTCTGTCACACACCGCGCGATGGACGGCCGGCGATTCCTGCTCACCGGCCCACTCGACCTCAGCGCGCCGTTCACCTCGGTGGTCGAGATGACCGTTGCCGGCCGGCTGCACGAGCTGACCGCCGGCCCGGTCGGCCTCGCCGACGACCTGGCCGCCGAGCTCGGCGTCACCGACTTCGACGAGGAGCTCGCCTATCAGGGCGGCACCCTGCTGACCGCGCGGGTGCGGTCGCACGATCCACAGATCCGGCTCGACGAGGAGCGGTTGGTGGCGGCCTGGCGCGGGCGCCGGTACTGCTTCCTCACCCAGCTGTACGGCGGTTCCACCGCCAGCCTGCTCGCGGTGCTGCGCACCCTGCGGATCACCGAGTACGACGACGGGCTGGCGGTGCGCCCGCAGGCCAGGGCGGGCAGCCGGTACGCGGCGCCGGCAACCGTGCTCAAGCAGGTACCCGGGCTCGGCCTGCTGGACATGACACCGCTCACCGCGGAGCGGGCGCGACAGCTGCCGTCGTGGCGGGGGCTGTCCACCCGCGCGGGCGAACTCTTCCGGGACACCCTGTCGGACGGCCGGCCCTACTTCGTGCTCGCCGCCACGGACACCTGGGTGACCGTGCTGCCCCTCGCCGACACCGTGGTCGACCGGGTACCGGACCTGGTCAGCCGGTTACGCGTGCAGTTGGGCGGGTGAGGCGCCGTGTCAGCCCTGGTCGCCGGCGTCGGGGCGTACACCGTGCTGCTCACCCTGCTGCTCGCCGCCGGTGAGCACCTCTCGAAGCCGGCGGCGCTGTCGGCGGCGCTGGCCGCCCAGCGGGTGGTTCCCGCGCCGTCCGTCGTCGCGGCGGCGGTCATCGCGGCCGAGGGCCTGCTCGGCGTGGCCGGGGTCGTCGCCCTGCTCCGTGACGACGGCGGCCCGTTGCTCGGCCTGGTGCTGGCCGGCGCCGCCGCGCTCCTCGCCTCGTACGCGGGCTATGGCTGGTACGTACGGTCGACCGGGCGGACCGTCCCCTGTGGTTGCTCCCGGGTGGAGCAGCCGCTGACCGGCTGGGTGGTGGCGCGCGCGGCGGTCCTCGCCGGCCTGGCCCTGACCGGGTCGCTGCTCTCCGGCGCGGTGGTGCCGCTGGGGCGCCCCGACACGGTGCTGCTGACCGTGCTGCTCGCCGCGACCACGTTCACCGCGCTGCTGGCGCACCTGCCCGCCGCCATGCATGACCCGACCCCGGTTCAGCCGCCCGCTCGGGTGGGACGAGGAGGCGTACCCGGATGAGTTTCCAGACCAGCGCGCTGATCCTGAGCTGGATCGCGATCCTGCTGCTGGCCCTCGTGGTGTCCGGCCTGGTCCGGCAGGTGCACGCGCTGACCAGCGGCACCGCCGGCCGTCCCGGGTCGGTCGGCCTGCGCCCCGGTGCACCGGCGCCCGGGTTCCGCGACCTGGCGCCGCCCTCGCCGGCCACCCTGGTCCTGCTCTTCCTGGACAGCGGCTGCGCCACCTGCGAACACCTGCTCGACGAGGTCGCCGAACGGGCACCGCGCGGCGACGTCGCGCTCCGGGTGCTCTACCGCAACGCCGCCCCGGCCGGCGCGGCCGACGTGCCGGTCACCGTCCTCGGCGAGCAGGCGGAGCTGTTCGACCGGTACGACGCGATCGCCACCCCGTTCGCGGTCGTGGTCGACGCGACCGGACGCGTCCGGCGATCCGAGCCGGTCGGCTCCCGGTCGGCCCTGCGGCACCTGCTCGACCAGGTCGACCAGGTCGACCAGCCGCCCGGCGGCGCCCCCGGGCCGGCCGTCCACCAGATCCAGCGGGGAGGTGCGCGGTGATCACCCTCGACGCCGTGCCCGCGCTGCGCGGCACGGACCCGGGCACCGGCGCCGCGCCCCGGCGACGTCCGGCGGCGAGCCGGCCCAGGGGCCGCCTCGGCACGTCCTGGGCGCTGTCCCGCCGTACGCTGCTGCAGGCCGGCACGGCGGCGGGGATGGCCGCGCTCAGCGTGTTCCCGGCCGCCCGGCGCGCCTACGCCGACGGCTACGACATCTACGGCAGTTGCCCGTCGTACGCCGCCGACCAGAACTGTTCCCCCGGCTGCGGGCCGAGCCCGATCTTCGCCGCGGCGTGCAACACCAGCGGGACGTACGCGGGCTTCCACCGCAACGACGGCACGACCTGGAAACTGCGGCCCAACCAGTGTTACGCCGGCACGTACGACGGCTGGCTGTGGCGCTACCAGGGCGCCTGTGGCGCCTGCGCCTGTTCGGTGGAGCGCCGCTGCCACGACGGGTACCGCAAGACCAGTTCGGGCTGGGTCAGGTCGATCTGCCGGTGGAACACCGACTGCGGGTGCCTCACCACGGTCGCCTGGCCCAGCACCCGCCGCGGCCAGTCCGGCCCGAACGTCTACGCGGTGCAGTACCTGCTCAAGGCGCGGGGCTACGCCACCACCGTGGACGGGGTGTTCGGCAGCGGCACCGAGAGCAGGGTCAAGCAGTTCCAGACGGCCAACGGCCTCACGGCGAGCGGCGTGGTCGACGCCCGGACCTGGCCGTTGCTGGTGTTCACCGTGTCCAGCCGGGGGATCACGGTACGCAAGACGGTCGGCGCCGGCGGCCGGCCCGGCTCAGTGATCGTCGTGCACTACCCGTACAGCGGCGACGTGGTCCGCGCCGTGCAGCGGCAACTGAACAAACACGCGCACGGGCTGACCGTCGACGGAGTCTTCGGATCGGCGACCGACGCCGCGGTGCGCGACTTCCAGCGGCAGAACGGGCTCACCATCGACGGCATCGTCGGCGAGAGCACCTGGCGCACGCTGACCGGCGGGGCCGTGTGACCGGTCCGCCACCTGTACGCCCGGTGCCCGCGCTGCGGCGCTGGGCCACCGACCCGCTGGTGCCGGTGCCGCTGCTGGCCGCCGGCGCGACCGTCGCCGCCGCGTACGGGCACGTGCTCACCTGGGCGGTGCTCGGCGGGCTGGCCGGCTACACGCTCTCCGGCTCGGTCTGAACCCGCAACAGCGCGTACGCGCTGGGCTCGCCCGGGCGGCGGGATCGGAATCCACAGGGCGTGCTGCTCGCCCTGTTCGTGCTGGGGCTGCTCGGCGGCGGACTGCTCAGCGGGGTGGTCCTCGGGCTGCTCTCCGGGCTGTCGAGCCCGCTGCCGCCGCCCTGGCGGTACGCGGCCATCGTGGCGGTGGCGCTGCTGGGCCTGCTCCGGGAGACCCGGGTGGTCACCATCCCGTTGCCGCAGAACGCCCGCCAGGTGCCGCAGGACGTGCTGCGCCGCAACCCGCGGCGGGGAGCGCTGCGGTTCGGCTTCGAACTCGGCACCGGGGTGCGGACCTACGTCTCGGCCACCGCCCCGTACGTGCTCGCGGCCGCGGTCCTGCTCGGTGGTCAGCGGCTGCTGGTCGCCGTGCTCGCCGGGGTGGGTTTCGGCGCCGGGCGCGCCGCCACCCCGCTGCTGCGGCGTGCCTCCGGGGCCGTCGAGGGCTGGGACGCCGACCTGGCGACCCGACTCCGCCTCGTCGCCGTCACCGGCTGCGCCGCGTTCGTCGCCGCGTTCGGCCTGCTCCTCCTGTATCAGGTGTAGTGCCGGCCGGCCCCGCCACGAGGCGGCCGGGCCGGCGCCGCGGGTCGCCGGCGGGTGCCCCGCGCCGATCCGCCGGCGGGTCCGGGAACCCGCCGGCGGTCGGGCGTGGCCGTCGGCTCGCCGGTCAGACCCGGGTGATCCGGACCGCGTCGGCGATGACGTAGCCGGTGCCGCTGGTCCACCGGCTCACGCCTACCTTGTCACCGTCGCCGGCGGCCAACGTGAACACGCCGAGCGACACCCACTGGCCGCCGCCCTGCCGCTGGTTCACCCGGACCGTCTGGTTACCGCTGGTGGTGGACACGATGTACGGGGTGGAGTCGTTGTAGCCGGCGTCGGCCGGATACCAGACCGAGACCTGGTAGCTGCCGGTCTCCGGCAGGTTCGCCCGGTACCAGGCGACGTCGCTGGCCGGGGTCGGCGCGGCGAACCGGTAGTCGGTGCCGAACCGCTGGCCGGAGTACGTCGACGTGCCCCAGTTCGCGCTCGCGATGAACCGGCCCGCGGTGGTGTTGTCGACCGTGACGCTGAAGTCCTGCGGCGGCTCGGTGGTGCCGGTCGACACGTCGAGGTAGTCCCGGTCGATGTAGATCCGTACGCCGCCCCAGGTCTCGTAGCTGTCCCCGGTGTACTGGTGGATGCGCTGGTGGTTGGCGTAGTACCCGTCCGGGCAGTAGTCGCCGGCGTCGGTGTCCGCCACGCCGTTCCACCATCCGAAGAAGAGGTGGTCGACCCGGGTGTACCGGGTGTCGTGGTAGGCGCCGCAGAGGTCGCGGACGCCGGAGGAGCCGCTGGAGTACATGCCCGAGAGGTATCCGAGCGTGTGAAGCCGCTCCGTCCAGCCGGAGAGGTACGACAGCACCGCGGCCTTGCACGACTCGCTCGACGGGTAGTGCTCGATGTCGTTGTAGATCACGCTGCCGGCGGGGATGCCCAACGCCTGGGCCGCGTTCACCGCGCTCGTCGCCCGGCTCGCCCCCTCGGAGCGGGCCGTGGCCGGGTCGTACGACATCTTCGGCGTACGGGTGCCGCACGGCGCCTGCTTGTCGAGTTCGATGGGGATGAGGTGCCAGCCGGCGTTGGTCTGGTTGGTCACCCAGGTGGCGGTCAGGTTGGGCTGGGCGCAGGAGCGGCTGGAACCGCTGATGTAGATGCCGACGGCGCGGTAGGGCGAGGCGTTGCGCCAGGTGTTCATCGTCGACTGTGCCGGGGCGGTGCAGGTGTCGAAGCCCTTGCCGAGGTAGGTGCCGGGCTGCGGGCCAGCTGCCGCCAACGGCGTCACCGTGGCGGGCCGCGCGGCGGCGCGGACGGCGTCGAGGGACACCGGCGTGGCGTCCAGGCCGAGGCGGGCGGCGGCCAGGATCCGGCGGACCGCCGGTTCGGTCTCCGGCGTGTGGAAGGCGGTGACGAGTACGCCGGCGTCGGGCACCGCGATCCGGACGGTTCCGTCGCGGGACACCAGGGGAGCCACGGTCGCCCTGCCGGCGGGCGCGACGGCGGTCTCGGCGGTGAGGTGTTCGGCGGTGACGGTGTCGATCGGCTCGACGAGCAGTCCCGCCGTACGCCCGGCCGGTCCGTCGGGGCACCAGGGCTCGGCGCCCGGATGGCCGAGATAGACAGTGGGCCGGTCGAACCGGACGCACGCGTGGGGATCGGTGGACAGGTCGACGACCTGCCAGTCGGCGGGTACCGGAACCCGGTAGCCCCGGTAGGTGACGGTCCGGTCGTCGGTGGGGGTCGCCCAGGTCGGTGTGGCCGCCACCGTCAGGCCGACGACGGCGGCGGTGAGGCTGGCCATGATCCTGCTAGTTCTCATCGGAGCCTCTCTGCGGGAAAATCCTTCGCGCGCAATGGCTGTTCTGGCAGATTCCTACCATCCCCGGAGGGCCAGCGCTAGAGATAGGCTTCGATGGGATCAGCCGACGGAGGCCACTACCCTCACGGGCCTGCGGCTCGGCCGCCGCGCCGGATGGAGATCCGGAGCGTGTTGCACACGTCGAAGACGCCGGGCACGTCCCAGGCCAGCTCGCCGGCGACCTGACGGATGTCGGGATCGGCCACGGTCCCGCTGAGGATCACCACCCGGTTCTGCACGGTCACCACGATCTGCTGCCGACGGGTGGTCCAGTCGATACTCAGCCGCTGCGCCACGAGGGCGGCGAGCCGCAGGTCCTCGGTCTGCTCCGCCGGTTCACTGGCGTGGAACGAAGGGTCGTCGGGAATCGGCCAGGGCAGCACCATCGATCCTCCGGTGGCGTCGGCGGGTGGACTGGTCGGTGGCGGCTGACCGGGCCCGGCACCCGACCGGACCGGCCGGGGCGCGGGCCGGCTCGGACCGCCTCCTGCTCGCCCACCACCGTCGGCCAGGATCGTGGAGGCGATCACGCGGTTGCACGACAGTTGTGTGACAAACCCCGGTGCGAGTCCCCGTCGCCCTTCGACGGCACGTCACGGACGGTCCCCGGCGGCGTTGCGGGCGGGGTGGCGATCTGATCGAATGATCGCGGTGGCGGCTCGCCGGATCCGACCCCGACGGGTGTTCCGACGCGCCGTGAGCCGTGCGTACGGGCGGGCTGGGACCGTCCGGGGCGTGATGGGCGGGTGACGATGCGGGTCGCGCTGATGGTGACGTGCCTGGCTGACACGCTGTTCCCCGCCGCGGCCACGGCGACCGTGCGGCTGCTGGAACGGCTCGGCCACGAGGTGGTCTTCCCGCCGGAGCAGACCTGCTGCGGGCAGATGCACGTCAACACCGGCTACCTGGCCGACGCGCTGCCACTGGTGCGGCGCCACGTGCGCACCTTCGACCCGTACGACGTGGTGGTGGCACCGTCGGGCTCGTGCGTGGGATCGGTGCGGCACCAGCACAGCATGGTGGCCCGGCGAGCGGGCGACGAGCGGCTGGCCGGCCGGGCGGAGTCGGTGGCGCGGCGTACCCACGAGCTGTCGGAGTTCCTGGTCGACGTGCTCGGGGTGACCGACGTGGGCGCGTACTACCCGCACCGGGTGACGTACCACCCGACGTGTCACTCGCTGCGCATGCTTCGGGTGGGGGACCGGCCGCTGCGGCTGCTGCGGCAGGTGCGGGGGCTGGAGCTGGTGGAGTTGCCGCAGGCGGAGCAGTGCTGCGGCTTCGGCGGCACCTTCGCGGTGAAGAACGCCGACACCTCGACCGCGATGCTCGCGGACAAGCTGCGCCACGTCCTCGCCACCGGGGCCGAGGTCTGCACCGCCGGCGACTCCTCGTGCCTGATGCACATCGGCGGCGGGCTGTCCCGGCTGCGGGCCGGGGTGCGCACGGTGCACCTGGCGGAGATCCTCGCCGCGACCGAGGCGGCCGGCGCCGCCGGCGACCCGACGCGGACGGGGGTGCGGGCGTGAGCCGTACCTTCCTCGGCATGCCGGCGACCGCCCCGCGGGGCGTCGGGCACCTGCGCGGCGACGAGCCGTTCCCGGCCGCGGCCCGGCGGGCGCTCGCCGACGCGCAACTGCGCCGCAACCTCGGGCATGCCACCACCACGATCCGCGCCAAGTCCGGGGCGGCCATCGGCGAGCTGCCCGACTGGGAGCAGCTGCGCGCGGCCGGCTCGGCGATCAAGGCCGACGTGCTGGCCCGCCTGCCCGAGCTGCTCGAACAGCTGGAGGCCGCGGTCACCGCCGCCGGCGGGACGGTGCACTGGGCGGCCGACGCGGTGGAGGCCAACCGCATCGTCACCGACCTGGTGGCGGCGACCGGCAGCGACCGGATCATCAAGGTCAAGTCGATGGCCACCCAGGAGATCGGGCTGAACGAGGCGCTCGCCGCCGCCGGCATCACCGCGGTGGAGACCGACCTCGCGGAGTTGATCGTGCAGCTGGGGGAGGACCGGCCGAGCCACATCCTGGTGCCGGCCATCCACCGCAACCGGGCCGAGATCCGGGAGATCTTCCTGCGCGCGATGCCCGGCGTCGACCCGGCGCTGACCGACGAGCCGGCGGCGCTCGCCGCCGCGGCCCGCCGCTACCTGCGCCAGACCTTCCTGACCACCCCGGTCGCCGTCTCCGGCGCCAACTTCGCCGTCGCCGAGACCGGCACCCTCGCGGTGGTGGAGTCCGAGGGCAACGGGCGGATGTGCCTCACCCTGCCGGAGACCCTGATCACCGTGATGGGCATCGAGAAGGTCGTCCCCACCTGGCGGGACCTGGAGGTCTTCCTGCAACTGCTGCCCCGGGCGTCGACCGGGGAGCGGATGAACCCGTACACCTCGATGTGGACCGGCATCACTCCCGGCGACGGTCCGCGGGCGTTCCACCTCGTGCTGCTCGACAACGGCCGCAGCGCGGTGCTCGCCGACGAGGTGGGCCGGCAGGCGCTGCACTGCATCCGCTGCTCGGCCTGCCTCAACGTCTGCCCGGTCTACCAGCGCACCGGCGGGCACGCCTACGGGTCGGTCTACCCCGGGCCGATCGGGGCGGTGCTGTCGCCCCAGCTCACCGGCGTCGAGGACAACGCCTCCCTGCCGTACGCGTCGTCGCTCTGCGGCGCCTGCTACGACGCCTGCCCGGTGAAGATCAACATTCCGGAGCTGCTGGTCCACCTGCGCGCCGAACACGTCGCCGCCCAGCGCCGGCCGACCGCCGAGTCGGTGGCGATGGCCGCCGCCGCGTACGCGATGGACCACCCGGCGCTGTACGCGGCCGCGCAGCGCGCCGCGCGGCTCACCCGCCTGGCCGGCCGCCGCGGTCGCGGGCTACCCCCACCGCTGTCCGGCTGGACCATCGGCCGGGACCTGCCGGAACCGCCCGCGCGGTCGTTCCGGGACTGGTGGGCGCGGCGATGAGCTCGCGCGATCTGGTCCTCGGCCGGCTCCGCGCCGCCCTCGGCCCCGAACCCGCCGGCCCCGCCGAGGTGCCCCGGGAGTACCGGCCGGCCGGCCGGCCCGCCCACGTCGACCTGCTGGCGCGCCGGCTGACCGACTACCGGGCCACCGTGCACCGGTGCGCCGACGGCGAGGTGGCGCGGGTCGTCGACGACATCCTCGGCATCCTCGACGGCCGGCGGGTGGTGGTCCCACCCGGGCTGCCCCGGCGGTGGCTGCCCGCCACGGTCGAGGCGGTGACCGACGACCGGCTCGGCACCGAGCTGCTCTCCGCCGTCGACGGGGTGGTCACCGCGGCGGCCCTGGCCATCGCCGAGACCGGCACGATCGTCCTCGACGGCGCGCCCGACCAGGGCCGGCGGATCATCACGCTCCTGCCCGACGTGCACGTCTGCGTGCTGCGCGCCGACCAGGTGGTGGCCGGGCTGCCGGACGCCGTCGGCCGGCTCGACCCGCGCCGGCCATTGACCTGGATCAGCGGACCCTCCGCCACCAGCGACATCGAACTCGACCGGGTGGAGGGCGTGCACGGCCCGCGCAACCTGCACGTGGTCATCCTGCCGCCGACGCCGGACCCCGCACCGGAGCCGGCGGCGGACGCCACGGCGGATCCGACGACGGACTAGGCCCCGGACCGGCGAGACAGCGCCGCGACCAACACCCCCGCCGAGGGCTACGATCTTGCGCATGGCGTTGCTGCACCGGGCGACACTGCGTCCCTCGAAGTTGGAACTGCTGGCGGCATGGCTGCCGGGCCGCGACTGGTTCCAGGGGGACGCCGGCGCGGACCTGGAACGGGTCGCCGGCTACCGGTTCGACGACCCGGCCGGTGCGGTCGGCATCGAGACGATGCTGGTGCGGGCGGGGAACGGCCCGGTCCACCAGGTGCCGCTCACCTACCGCGGGGCGCCGCTGGACGGCGCCGAGCGCTGGCTCGTCGGCACCACCGAGCACTCGGTGCTCGGCCCGCGCTGGGTGTACGACGCGGCCGGCGACCCGGTCTACGCCGCGGCGCTGGCCGACGCCGTCCTCGCCAGCACCGGCCAGGCCGAGGAGTACTTCGAGGTCGACGGCCGCCGGGAGCCGCGCGAGCCGAGCATGGTGATCGGCACGAGCGGCGCCCGACCGGCCGCGGTGCCCGCCGTCGGGACGGTCCGGGACGTCGTTGCCGGCGACCCGACCGTCATCGTCACCGACACCGTCGAACTCGCCGTCCTCCGCCGCCTCGGCGGCGGCACCGCGCCGGGCGGCACCGCGCTGACCGGTAGCTGGAGCGGCCAGCCCACCCCGCTGCCGCTCGCGTACGCCTCGGTGCGCTGACGCCGCGCGCGGTCCGCCGCCGCGGTGGCGGCGATCGCGTGAGATCGCGCCGGTCCCGGTCGCGGCGGCGTTCACCGGGGCCGTGACCTTGGTCACCGGCCGGCCGGCGGCGCCGCGCCCGACCGAGCGATCGTCGTGGGTCGGCGTCGCCTCGCTGCTCAGCCGTCCGACCAGGCGGGTCGGCGGCGTCGACGGGCCACGCGGGCCGGCTGGTGCTCGCCCCGCCCTGGTCCGTTCGGTGGGGCGGGGAAGGAGTGACGTCGGCCTCGACCGCCGGAAACTCGGAAGCCGTTTGTCGGTGCCGCTCGTTAGTCTGCCTGCCGGACCTCGCTCCACACGGCCCGCGCCGCACCCGGCCCGGCGCCCGGCCGGCCGCCGCCGGCCCTCAACGGGGATTCAGGAGACTTCGTGACACAGCAACCCATCGCGACCGCGGACAAGCTCGACGCCGCGGTTCTCAAGGTGGCCGGCGTGGTCGTGCTCGGCGCGATCATGTCGATCCTCGACGTGACGGTCGTCAGCGTCGCCCTGCCGACCTTCCAGCGCGAGTTCGACGCGACCTACGCCGAGGTCGCCTGGACGATGACCGCCTACACCCTCGCCCTGGCCACGGTGATCCCGCTCAGCGGCTGGGCCGCCGACCGCTTCGGCACCAAGCGGCTCTACATGATCGCGTTGGCGCTGTTCACGATCGGGTCGGGGCTGTGCGCCACCGCCGACACGATCGGCGAGCTGATCGGCTACCGCGTGCTCCAGGGCCTCGGTGGCGGCATGCTGATGCCGCTGGGCATGACGATCATGACCCGGGCGGCCGGACCGCACCGGATCGGCCGGCTGATGGCCGTCCTCGGCATCCCGATGCTGCTCGGCCCGATCGGCGGCCCGATCCTCGGCGGCTGGCTCATCGACACGGCGAGCTGGCACTGGATTTTCCTGATCAACCTGCCGATCGGCGTCATCGGCCTGATCTACGCCCAGCTGGCGCTGCCGAAGGACGCCCCCGAGCCGTCCGAGTCGTTCGACTTCGTCGGCATGCTGATGCTCTCGCCGGGTCTCGCGCTGTTCCTCTACGGCGTCTCCACGCTGCCCGAGGCCGGCACCTTCGCCGACACCGAGGTGTGGGCGCCCATGCTGGTCGGCGGTGCGCTCGTCATCGCGTTCGTGCGCTACTCGTTCAAGCCCAAGCACCCGCTGCTCGACCTGCGGCTGTTCACCAACCGCAACCTGACCGTCGCGACGGTGGCGCTGTTCGTGTTCATCATCGCGTTCATGGGCGCCGGCCTGCTGTTCCCGAGCTACTTCCTGCAGATCCGCGGCGAGTCGACCCTGGCCGCCGGCCTGCTGATGGCGCCGCAGGGCATCGGCGCGATGGTGACGATGCCGATCGCCGGCACGCTGGCCGACCGGGTGCCCGTCGGGCGGACGGTGCCGTTCGCGCTCGCGCTCATCGCCGCCGGGTTCTTCACCTTCACCCAGGTCGACCCGCACACCTCGTACTGGCTGCTCTGCGGGTCGCTGTTCGTGATGGGCCTGGGCATGGGCGGCACGATGATGCCGATCATGACCTCGGCGTTGAAGACCCTGCACGCCAGCGAGGTGGCCCGCGGTTCCACCCTGGTCAACATCCTGCAGCAGATCGGCGGGTCGGTTGGCGCCGCGGTGATGTCGGTGATCCTCACCAACGAGCTGAACGGCTCCCGGGTGATCCCGGGCGCCACCGGCCCGGACGGCGAGCCGCTGACCGAGGCGGGCCTCGCCATCGGCGTCCAGCAGCAGCCGGAGCTGGCCCAGCAGTTCCCGGTCGACCCGTCGCTGATCGAGCGTGGTCTCGACTTCGCCGCCAGTTCCTTCGCCACCACCTTCGCCGTCGCGTTCGCGCTGGTGCTGCTCACCTTCGGCGCGGTCGCGTTCCTGCCGCGCCGGCGGGAGCCGTCGCAGCTGCTCGACGGGGGCCAGGGCGACGAGGCGAAGACGCCGGTCATCATCCACTGACCCACGGTCGGGCCGTCGGGGCGCGTCCCCGGCGGCCCGACCGGGTCGGCGGACGGCGTGCGAGTCGGTCGACCGCGGGCTGGCGGCGTGCGAGTCGGTCGACCGCGGGCGGACGGCTTCCGAGGGGATCGACCGCGAGGCCACGGCGGAAAGCGTCGAGCCGGGCCGAGCCGGGCCGGGGCGCCTGCCGACGGCCACCACGTCGAACGCCCGCCCGGGGCGGCCGTGGTTGGATGGCGACATGCAGTTCACCGTGACAGACGTGCCGGAGCGGGAGCGTTTCGAGGCCCGGGACGAGGCCGGGGCGCTGGCCGGCGTGGTCACCTACCAGTTGACCGGCGCCATCATCGCCTACACGCACACCGAGGTCGAGGCGGCGTTCGAGGGCCAGGGGGTCGGATCGACCCTGGCCCGCGCGGTGATGGAGGACGCCCGGGCCAAGGGCCGGACAGTGGTGCCGATCTGCCCGTTCCTCAGCGGATGGCTGGGCAAGCACCCCGAGTACGACAGTGTCGTGGCCCGGTCGACCCGCAAGGTGAAGTAACCCCGGCGACCGGGCCCGCCGGGGCCCCTGGCTCAGAGCACTGAGAAACCCGCCGGTAGGCCCGCCCGGCCGGTGGCGGCGAGCAGCATTGGCCCGGCCACGCCGTCGCCGACGGCGAGGTCGGCGACCACCCGCAGCGCCTGCGCCGCGGCGGTCGCCGGGACGTCCACCGGTACCCCGAGCGCGGTGGCGAGGTCGGCGGTGTGCACGGCCAGCTCGAACGTCCGGGTGGGCAGGTAGTCGGCGAGCCGCATGCCACCCGCGATCGTCGTGACGAGCGCGTCGCCGTCCTGCGTCTCGACGAGCGCGAGCACCCGTACGGCGATCTCCGCCACGGCGGTCGCGGGATCCGCGCCCAGCGCCGCCCCGGCGGCCCGCCCGCGCTCGGCGACCCCCGGACCGGCGGCCACGGCTCGCGTCGCCCGG